>NZ_JBWCDK010000002.1:4800000-6243096 GCF_056280405.1 Bacillus sp. URHA0034
GAATAAGAAATAATGTTTATTTGTAATTGCAGTTTTATTTAAGTTGTGCTAAAGTTATTTTATTTAAATAAAGGGCTAAAGTTATTAAAAAATAGGCAGTATCTTTTGCAGATTCTGTCTATTTATTTGATGGTTGTCTCATAGACTATAGTAGCGCAGTAGGAGAGAGGGAGAGGGGAATGTATTTTTACGGATCAACAGGTGTAAATAAGAACGGAAATTTAGAAATAGGCGGAGTTGATGCCGTTGAGTTAGCACGGCAATATGGAACTCCTCTGTATGTATATGATGTAGCTTTAATGAGAGAAAGAGCACGGGGGTTTAAGCAAACATTTGAAGATTTAAATGTTGTTGCCCAGGTAGCATACGCTAGCAAAGCTTTTTCAACCGTAGCAATGATTCAGTTGGCCGAGGAAGAGGGATTATCTCTGGATGTAGTATCTGGAGGGGAGTTATATACTGCTATCGTTGCTGGTTTTCCGGTGGAAAGAATTCATTTTCACGGAAATAATAAAAGCAGAGAAGAGTTGGAGATGGCATTAGACCACAAGATTGGCTGTATTGTCGTTGATAACTTTTTTGAACTCAATCTGTTAAAAGAACTGTGCCGGGAAAAAAATGCAACTGTGAATATTCTTTTAAGGGTAACCCCTGGTATAGAAGCACATACTCATGATTATATCTTAACCGGACAAGAAGATTCAAAATTTGGCTTTGACCTTCAAAACGGACAGGCAGAAGATGCATTAAAAATGGCAATTGAAAATAAATTCTTCGATGTTCTTGGTCTGCATTGCCATATTGGGTCGCAGATATTTGAAACTACTGGTTTCTTATTGGCAGCAAAAAAAATTGTTGACAAGCTAGAACAGTGGAAAAATCAACTTTCTTTTGAAGCTAAAGTTCTAAACTTGGGCGGCGGCTTTGGAATCCGTTATACAAAGGAAGATGAACCAATTCTTCCGGCGCAATATGTCCGAGAAATCATTACCGAAGTAAAACATTTAACGGAACAGCATTCCCTAAAAATGCCGGAAATATGGATTGAGCCAGGGCGCTCGCTTGTTGGTGATGCTGGTATTACTTTATATCAGGTTGGTTCATCAAAGGATGTCCCAGGTGTTAGGAAATATTTGGCTGTTGATGGGGGGATGAGCGATAACATCCGTCCGGCCCTTTATCAAGCGAAATATGAAGCCGTGCTCGCTAACAAACCATTAGCTAAAGCAAATCAAACGGTCTCTATTGCCGGAAAGTGCTGTGAATCAGGTGATATGTTAATATGGGATCTTCCGTTGCCGGAAGCTGGGGAAGAAGACATCCTCGCAGTATTTTGTACAGGGGCATACGGTTATTCAATGGCAAACAACTATAACCGGATTCCTCGCCCGGCGGTAGTATTCGCGGAAAACGGCACGGCCACACTTGTGGTGAAAAGAGAATCCTATGAGGACTTAGTCCGCCTGGATTTACCATTAAAATAAGCTAGAGGTTTGTGCTATTATTACTAGCATTTAGAAAAGCTGCCGCATTTTTTGCGGCAGCTTTTATTTTAAATTTTTATGAAAAAATAGATTTTATTGCATCAATCAACCATATGAAAAATTGTTTAAGCTTCTCTAAAAAACCTTGCCCCTGATCAGATTGTAAAAATTTAGAAATTTGATCTTTAGCTTTATTAAGCTGATCGCCAACCTGGTTCCAGTCAATATTTAAATCGATCAGCTTATTAAAAAAATCCATTAACCTGTTTATTTCGACTTCTGATAAGGTCACATTTAAATCTTTAGCAGCTTGTTCAATGATGTTCCGTAATTCTGTATCATTTTTTGGCTTATTCTTGGCAATTTCCTCTTTTATTTTTGCAATTAGTGCAGCGGCATTCTTATCTCCAATAGAGTCGCCTAGTTTTGCTGTTTCCACCATTTCTTCATTTGCTGCCTGTTTTACTGCTTCAGGAATTGTTTTATCCGCAGAAATTTCATATGCCTTAATAATTCCTGTTAAAGCAGCTGTTCCAGATACAGAAATAGGGGCAGTAATATAGATGTTAGCATCTTTAACCCCAGCTGTAATCAGGGCATTGACATACATCTCATCTGTAACCCAGTTGATATTCTTTGTTTTAACCTTAATCCCCGCACCCTTAGAGGAAATGGTTATGGCAGATGAGGAAATAGCCTTGGTACCAATAAGAGATTTCGCAATGTATTTTCCTAAATATTGATGTTCTTCTTGATTTGTAACAGTAACAATTTGTACATCAGCAGGTGCTCCCATCTCAGCTAATAAATTACTTTTTTGTTCTGATGTTAAATTTTCTCCTAGAGTAACAATCATATCCCCTTCAGCCATGTCTGCTAAACTATGGGTAGGATAAAGGCTAATAAGTGATATGAGTAGAAGAATGAGCAATCTTTTCATTTTATGCCTCCTTGATGTTTAACCAATCTTAAAATAAATATCAAATCTCTTTTTCTAATATAACCGAAACTTCTAATATTCACGAATTTTTTATCTAGTAGTTTCATAGTTTTGAAACTTTGGTGGACATTCTCGAACAGTTAAAAGAGAGAATAGATTATTTTTGTTATATAGTGTAGAATGGTGGCAGGATAGAATGCTTTTGGAGGAACTTTCTATTATGAAAAGTAACTGGTTGTTATTTTGTATCCTTGTTGGTCTCACTGTAATCTGGGGATTAATTTACTGGATTTTTATTGTTCCTAGTAAATAATGGATACTTTTATTTGGTTAATGCCCATTATTTATGTATGATGTTCTATAGTGAAACACTATAATTCAAATTACATATAATGAATAAAGGTTTATTATTTAATGATTGGGAAAAAATATACTATTGTTAAACCCGACAGAAAAACGGTTTATTTAATATAATGAGGGATCAAAATGTTAATTCGATACAAGAAGACTTTCGAAAAGATTGCCATGGGTTTATTGTCCTTTATGCCGGATGAAAAGGACTTAAAGAAGCTTCAGTTAACCATGAAGGAATATGAAACAGAAGAGAATTGGCAGCTTTTTCTTTGGAAGGAAGAAGATATAATTGGGCTGCTCGGTGTGCTCTTTGATCATTCGGGCAATCAGGTTATCATTCAGCATATTTCTGTAAACCCGTCACATCGGTTCCAAGGGATAGGGAAAAAAATGGTGAAAGCATTAAAAGGAATGTATACAGATAAAGTAATTATTTCGAATGAGAACACGGCTCCATTTATCGAAAAATGTGATGTTTGCTAAAAAGGCAACGGATTAGTCGTTGCCTTTTCTTAATTTTACAGCTTGATCTCTTTCTGCCATAACACTTGTTCGATCCCGTAGGACGTGTCGATGGACGAGATGATTATTTGCGACGTCACTGTCCATCCCCCAAACAAATCCATTCTGCTCGCAATTTCTCTTGGCCATTTCCAATAGAGCTAGATCCGCTATTGGCAAGTTAAAACTACTATATCTTTGATGATTAGTGATAATGGAAAGCCGCTCCTTTAATAAATCTTGAAGCAATAAAGAGTCAATTCCAAGCTTTAACACACAATCGGATTGTGTTTTAAAAATCTTTATCGCTTTTTCTAATGTTCTTTTGGCACCATTAAAGTTATTTCTCCGGTGATGATAGGTCGAAACTGCTAATAAGATAAGGCCCACCCAGATGGAGTTTTTATTTCTGACATCGTTTTTTTTCCAATATTCTTCAAGTATTTCATGGCACTCAAAATAATCTCTGTCACCATGGAAATGAGCTAAAAATTGGAGATACTCTTTTGGGTACAAATAAATCACCTCTTTATCGAATGAAGTGTGTGTATGCTTAGTTTAACATATGAGGCTTGTCCATTTAACAGTAAAAAAAAGATCCGCCAAATTGACGGACCCTTTGTTGCCAAATTCTTATTGCCTAACTATGCATCCTGCCGGAGCTCTCACACTTCTTAGTAAACCCAGGAAGCACCAACAATAATTAACAAAATGAATAAAACGACGATTAAAGCGAAACCAGATCCAAATCCGCCATCCATATGAAAGACCTCCTTGATAATTTTTCTTCTTTTCCTTGTCATCATATGTAGCGTATTTGTCCATTGTTATGGGCAAACACCCTAACTTGTGTTTAACATCTAAAGGTTGAATTTTCTATTGGATAACAAACTTGAATCCTCTATACTAATAATAGTCAGTGAGACTAGTGAACAAAGCTAATTTTATATTTAGAATTTTGGTGAATGAAAATGCCTTATCAGGTAAAAATCGATGCATTTGAAGGGCCGTTAGACTTACTACTCCATTTGATAAACCGGCTCGAAATTGATATATATGACATTCCGGTAGCTGAAATTACAGAGCAATACTTACTGTATATTCAAACAATGAATGAACTGCAGCTAGATGTTGCCAGTGAGTTCTTGGTTATGGCTGCAACATTGCTTGCCATTAAGAGTAAAATGCTTTTACCGAAGCATGAAGAGGTGTTAAATGAAGCCGACCCAGAAATCGCTTATGAGGACGATCCTAGAGATGAGCTGGTGGAGCGCTTAATTGAATACCGAAAATATAAAGAAGCCGCCCATGACCTGAAAATTTTGGAGGAAGAACGTGGGCTTATGTATACCAAACCCCCAAGTGATCTTTCTGATTTTACAAAAGAAATCAAGCCTGAACCGACAGAATTGAACGTATCTTTGTATGATATGCTTGCTGCCTTCCAGAAACTTTTGCGCAGAAAAAAATTGCAGCGGCCGATGGCAACAAAGATTGCTCGTCAAGAAATTTCGATTGAAAAAAGAATGACTGAAATAATGAATGAATTACAGCAATTGCAGGGAAGGAAAAATTTTAATGACTTGTTTCCTTACCCAGGAAAAGAGCACATTGTAGTCACTTTTCTGGCCGTATTGGAACTAATCAAGAGAAAAGTCATAGATGTAGACCAGAAAGAAAATTTTGGGGATATATTTGTGGAAGCTGTAAAGGAAGGGGCAAATTAGATGGAAATTATTAATTGGAATAGCATACTAGAGAGTCTATTATTTGCCGCCGGAGATGAGGGTCTATCCCTAAAACAACTTGCTGAGGTATTGGAAGTAAGTGAGCTGCATGCTAGTGAAATGATTGAGGATTTGCGTCAAGAGTATGACCGTGATGATAAAAGGGGCATTATGATTGTTCAAATGGCTGGTACATTTCAACTTGCCACTAAAAAGGAAAATGCCGCCTATTTAAAAAAATTAGTAGATTCTCCTCATACTTCTGCCTTATCACAGGCTGCTCTAGAAACATTGGCGATCATAGCTTATAAACAACCGATTACCCGTGCCGAAGTTGAGGATATCCGTGGAGTGAAAACAGAACGTCCACTTCATACCCTAATGGCAAAGGTGTTAATCAAAGAGGTTGGAAGAGCAGAAGGAACAGGACGTGCTATTTTGTATGGAACAACAAAAGAATTTTTAGACTACTTTGGGTTAAAGAACTTAAAAGAACTACCGCAGTTACCAGAAAAAGTCGAAGAAGAATATGTCCAGGCGGAAGCGGACTTGTTTTTTGAGAAATTTCAGGAAACAATTAACTCTTAACTCAATCTTCTGATGGAATTTATGCTAAAATAAATATAAATTCAAAAAATGTTTGTTTTATTGTGCAGCCAGCTGATAAGGAGAGGGAGTACATTGCTAATCAAAGAGTGTAAAGGGTATGAATTGGAGAAAGAAAAATCAAATACTTCAGAGGACTTTTTTAACAGAAGTGAAGTTACGTTTTTCGAAGATGGACAGGAAAAAACGCTTCATGTTTTATACGTAAGGTATTTTGATGAGCTCTTTCAAGAGTTTACTCCGTACAAACAAGATCCTATTATAAATCAAGGAGCCAATGCAGTTTATTTTAAGGATATTGTTGCACTTGTTTGTCTCTTAAAAAATCCGGGACTTCGCAGTCGAAAAAGATTATATATTAATTCTAAGCACGAATTTGCTTCCTATTTTCAAGATATAAATTTTAATAAATTACCTGAAGTATTTCTAGGTATTCAGCAAAACAAAGAGTTTGAACTCAGTTCACCACTTGAGTTCATTTTGCAATCACATTAATAAGCACAGCAAATTTAGGAGGGTAATTATGGGAAATACCTTAGTAAAAACACAACTTAATGATGTAAAAGAATTCTTAACAAAATCAATCTCTACACTAGAGGATTTTTTAAATGAAACCACCATCTCGCAATTAAATGTAGAAAATGAAGAAGACCGAATTTACGTTAAATTAATCCTGGCAAACATGCGGAAGTTGGTTGTTTATAGTGAAGAGGGGTTAGAGGCATGCTCAGTCATTTTACAAAGCGAGCCTTTTCAAAAAGCTGCGGCTGAGAAAACTCTATATAAGATTTATCATCAATGTATTGAAGAATTTTTCTCACCAAAGAATGATGCATGGTTTGAAAATAGCCGCTCGGCCTATACAGGGAGGAACTCGATCAAATTCTATCGAAATGTATCTGAAAAAATATCAGCGCTTATCAAGAGCTTAGAAAGTGATTTCCAAAGAATAAGGGAAGAACTTGAATATTATGAAACAGATTATCGAACTAAAATGATTCAATCGAAATAATCATAAATGGTTTAACTGGGTTGAAAAATTTTTATATATTTTACAAAAGACTGTCCACCGTTGGACAGTCTTTTCTCGTTCTTATTCCCTTTAGTCTCTCATAACCTTAAAAAGATTACTTAAAAGCTGAAATGAGGGAATCAGATGGGACGTTTTAGCAATTATGTGAACGAATTATTTGTTTGGAATGAGCAAATGAAACAATTTCTTCAATCTGAACAGGTAGGTCAAGACGCGGAATTATGGGATAAATTAGATGAATTTACGGAATTAATTGAAAGTACGAATCGAGAACTATCTAACGAGGAGCTGATCAGTCTTCAAGCAAAGGCAGAAACTATTCATCAGCAAATGGAATATTATTTCAGGAATAAACAAGAAGTAGGTAAGATTTGGGTGGTGGAAAAAACACTCCCACCCGGTGGACATTCATTACCGGATCTTCCCTACGACTATAACGCCTTAGAACCGTACATTAATGGGGAAATCATGAAGCTGCATCATGACAGGCATCACCGTTCCTATGTGGACGGATTAAATCGTGCTGAAGTTAATTTAAAGAAAGCTAGGGAAACGAATGACTTTTCGTTGGTTAAGCATTGGTCAAGAGAGCTTTCGTTTCACGGATCAGGCCATTATTTGCATACGATTTTTTGGAATAACATGAGTCCAAATGGCGGCGGTAATCCACAAGGTTTACTAAAAGAAGAAATAGACAATTATTTCGGAAGCTTTAATGCCTTCAAGCGTCAATTTTCAGAGGCTGCCAAGCAAGTAGAGGGTGTTGGCTGGGCAATACTGGTTTGGAGTCCAAGAGCAAGGCACTTGGAGGTCCTTCAAACTGAGCGTCATAATCTCCTAACACAATGGGATACAATTCCATTACTTGTTTTGGATGTATGGGAGCATGCTTATTACCTGCAATACAAAAACAATCGAAGTGAATATGTTGACAAGTGGTGGAATCTAGTAAATTGGCATGATGTAGAAATGAGATATGAAAAAGCAGCCGACATAAAATGGCCGGCATTTTAATTTAGAAACTCGCTAATCGGCGAGTTTTCTTTATTTAGTGTCATAACATAACTCGTCCAGCATAAACTTGTACAAACAATAAAAGCGGAAGCGCCTTGACCAGGGGCGACAGGCATAAGACGAGCCGACGAGAAGGCTGTCCTTTAGCCTTCTTGACGGATTGGCTTATGACCCCGAGCCCCTAGGCGCTGGAGCTGGATAGTAGAAAAGCGGAAGCGCCTTGCCTGGCGCTGAAGTTAGACAAGTTGATAGATATAAAGGAGACGAGGTTAATCTGATGAGACTGATTTCAAAGCTAGTTATTATAACCCTCATGATCTCACTCTTGATCGTAAACATTCCTCAAAAGGCTGCTGCTTCCCCTGGTGTAAGTGCTGCGAGTGCCGTATTGATTGAACAAAAATCTGGGCGGGTCTTGTTTGAAAAGGATGCACATACAAAGAGAAGAATCGCAAGTATCACCAAAATCATGACGGCTATCCTTGCGATTGAATCGGGAAAAATGAACCAGTATGTAAAGGTGAGTGAACAAGCAACAAGAGCTGAAGGGTCTTCAGTTTATTTAAAACCCGGTGAAAAGATTAAACTTAAAGACCTTGTCTACGGCTTAATGCTGAGGTCTGGAAACGACACGGCAGTGGCTATTGCTGAGTATGTTGGCGGAAGTGTAGAAGGCTTTGCTTATTTAATGAACCAGAAGGCAAGGGAAATAGGGATGTATGATACCCATTTTGCCAACCCACATGGACTAGATGATCATGAAAATCATTATTCAACCGCCTATGATATGGCCATCTTAATGCGTTATGCGATGCAAAATAAAACCTTTCAGAAAATATCAGGCACAAAGGTCTACCGTGCTCCGAACCCCACTGAAGATTGGGATCGAGTATGGAGAAACAAAAATCGCCTCCTAACCAAATATAAATTTGCTACTGGCGGAAAAACAGGATACACAAAACGAGCAAAACGGACATTAGTGACAACCGCAACAAAAGGAGATATGGACTTAATTGCTGTAACCTTAAACGATTCGGATGATTGGAATGACCATATTTCTATGTACGAAAACGGATTTAAAGGTTTCGATATGGCGGAAGTGTTAACAAAGGGAAAGGTGGATATATCCAAAAACAAACTTTATAAAGGCCATTTATTTCTCAAAAAGTCGATTATGTACCCGGTAACGAGTAAGGAGATGGACCAATTTTCGATTAAATATAAATTGGAAAAGCCTAGTAAAAACCTGATTGCCTCCCACAATGAGACCATCGTGGGTAAGGCTGAAGTTTATTTGAATGGCAGAGTTGTCGAAGAAGCTCCAATTTATTTCGAAAAGGTTCAGAAAAAAGAAGAAGAAGGGATTGCTTAGATCTATAAAAGAAATGTTTCTATCAGTTATTGGTGTGAACGTCAATGGTTAACTATATATGGGTTGCTATGACTATAATTGGTATCGTCTTTGCACTAATAAACGGCACCATGGAAGCAGTCAATAAAGCTGTTTTTGATGGAGCCAAAGAAGCAGTTATTTTATGTATTGGGTTAATCAGCGTCCTTGTTTTTTGGCTTGGTATGATGCGTATTGCTGAGGAATCAGGACTACTTCAGAAGCTTACGAAACTTTTCAGACCGATTGTAAAAAGAATATTTCCCGATGTACCTGCCAATCACCCTGCAATGGGCTATATCCTATCTAATATGATTTCTAACATGTTTGGTTTAGGAAATGCGGCAACCCCTCTTGGAATTAAAGCAATGGAAGAACTGAAAAGATTAAATGGAGGGAAACCTGAAGCCTCTAGAAGTATGGTGACCTTTTTGGCCCTTAATACTGCCAGTATTACCATAATCCCGACAACCGTAATTGCGATAAGAATAAACTATCATTCGGGATCGCCAACAGAGATTGTTGTTCCAACCATTATTGCTACCATTCTCTCAGCAATAGGTGCAATACTGATTGACCGCTATTTTTATTATCGCAGAAGTCGAAAAGGATGATGAAGTTATGGGGTTCATTTCGTATATTTCGCTAACTTTTATTCCTTTACTGATAGGAATTATTTTATTGTATGGAACGTATAAGCGGGTACCGACCTATGAAAGCTTTGTTGAGGGTGGAAAAGAAGGAATTAAGATTGCTGTATCGATCATTCCTTTCTTGGTGGGGATGCTTGTAGCCATCTCCATTTTCCGCGCATCAGGTGCATTGGACGCGTTAATGAACTGGTTAAGACCTTTTATGAGAACAATGGGGGTACCAGCCGAGATTGTGCCATTGCTCATTATCAGACCGATTTCAGGGACGGCAGCATTAGGAATGACAAGTGATCTAATTGCAGTTTATGGTCCTGATTCCTTTATTGGACGACTTGCATCTGTCCTTCAAGGAAGTACGGATACTACCTTCTATGTATTAACCGTTTACTTTGGTGCAGTCGGAATAAAGAAAATGGGAGATGCTCTAAAGGTGGGCCTTCTAGCAGATGTAGTCGGGATTATTGTCTCGATTTTAGTAGTAGCCCTCATTTTTGGTACAACCTAATAAATGCGATCTTGGTATGTTCCGATTGGAACATGCTTTTTTTGTGTAATTAATGCCCGTTACTTTGAAAAGTGGAGAAATTGTGTCATAATTCATTAGGATAGAATAGTGATTTTTTTTCGTGGTCAATTTGGAATAAATCTCTTTACTACTAACAATGGTTGCAACAAATAGAATTTTTGAGGTGAAATAATGGAAAGATTGCAAAAGGTTATCGCTCGAGCTGGAATTGCCTCTAGGAGAAAGTCCGAGGAACTTATTAAAGAAGGCAAAGTTAAAGTAAATGGCAAAGTGGTAACAGAATTAGGCTTGAAGGTATCGCCTTCCGATAAAGTTGAGGTTAATGAAGTGCAGATTGAGAAGGAAGAGCCTGTTTATTTTCTTCTCTATAAACCAAGAGGTGTGATTTCAAGTGTAAGCGATGACAAAGGGAGGAAGGTAGTTACCGATTATTTTTCTCATTTTAAAGAAAGAATTTTTCCTGTCGGCCGGCTGGATTATGATACTTCGGGATTATTAATCTTAACCAATGACGGCGAATTTGCCAATTTATTAATGCACCCTAAGAACGAAATTGACAAAGTTTATGTGGCTAAGACGAAAGGAATTCCATTAAGGGAAAATTTAAGGAAATTACAGAGAGGAATTCGTCTCGAGGATGGTAAAACCGCACCTGCTAAAGTGAAGCTTCTCTCAGCAGATAATAAGAAGCAGACAGCGATAGTTGAGATCGCCATTCATGAAGGCCGAAATCGTCAGGTTAGAAGGATGTTTGAGGCAATTGGTAATGAAGTCATAAAATTAAAGCGTGAACGTTATGGGTTTTTAACACTGGGCGGCTTGAAAGCAGGGGAAGCAAGAGAATTGACACCACATGAGGTGAAACAGCTGAGGGCCCTTGCGATGGACCAGTCGAAGAACAATTCATAAAATGGTCACATTTGGTTTATTGTGTTAACAATATGAATTTGTTGCAAAATGCTATAATTTTAGACAAATGTGTTGGGTGATTTACTGGAGGGGAATGTATGAAAAGACGGCGATTAGTAATAAGAACGCTTATATTAGTTGTATTAGGTGCTGCCGTTGCCTATTCACTTTATGCTAATCTTACAGAAGATACAAAACAAAAAGTTGCGGTTGGGGACACAGCTCCAGATTTTGCTTTAATTGATATGCAGGGGCATAAACATCGTCTCTCCGAATATCGCGGGCAAGGGGTATTTTTAAACTTTTGGGGAACTTGGTGTCCTCCATGTAAGAAAGAAATGCCGTATATCAATAATCAGTACATGCAATATAAGGATAAAGGTGTTCAGGTTTTGAGTGTAGATATTCAGGAACCAAAGCTTGCTGTAAATCAATTTGCCGAACGCCTTGGGTTAAACTTTCCAATCATGATTGACACTGAAAAGGAAGTAATGAATGTTTACGGAATTGACCTTTTACCGGCAACATTCTTAGTGGACAAGAACGGAAAGGTAGTCAAATATTATACGGGCGAACTAACTGAAAACAAGGTAAAGGAATTTATGGAGCAAATAAAACCTTAAGGGACCTGAGGGAGTTTTTACAATGAACGATGTTAAATGTGAATGCGGTCATGTGAATCCGCATGGAACCGTGTTGTGTGAAGCCTGTGGAAAAGTGCTGGATGAACAAGAGCAAAATAATAAAGAACTTCTTGACATGCGCTATGAGGGAAGTGCACGCCGTTCACAAACATACAATAAGACGATTATAGATAAAATTTGGAACTTTTTTTCATCAGTCAAGGTCGGGATTTGGCTGATTGTGATCACGTTACTAGCATCCACCCTTGGAACCATCCTTCCACAAAAAATGTATATTAATCTTCCTCCGGAAGTGTATTATGAGCAGGAATATGGCTGGTTCGGGAAACTATATTACCAACTAGGTTTGCATGATTTATATGGTTCTTGGTGGTATTTATTATTAATTGCGATGATTGGTATTTCTTTAGTTATTTGCAGTCTTGACAGAGTAGTACCACTTTATAAAGCCTTAAAAGCACAAAGGGTAACAAGACATGAAGGTTTTTTAAGACGACAGCGGATTTTTGGTGTGACAGAGCACGCAGACGATAAGGATTTCACTATTATCAGAAATCATTTAAAAGAAAAACGCTATCAGGTTCGGGAAGAAAATGGCGACCTGTTAGCAGAAAAAGGCCGTTTTTCACGCTGGGGCCCATATATTAATCATGTTGGCTTAATTATCTTCTTATTAGGTGCGATGCTCCGATTTATTCCAGGATTTTATGTAAATGAAAATCTGTGGGTAAAGGAAGGAGAAACAGCTGTCGTCCCTGAAACAGGTGAAAAATACTATCTAAAAAATAATAAATTTATACTGCAGCATTATGATAAAAACAAAGATAAAACATTTGAAAAGGCGATCGAGCAAGCGGGCCAAGTCGTTAAAAATTACCAATCGAATGTTGTTTTATACGAACGTGTCAGCAAAAATCTTCCAGGTGAGGAACCGGAACTTAAAAAGCTTAAGGAATATAAAGTCAGAGTCAATCACCCATTAGATTTTAATGGCTATTCTGTCTTTCAGTCATCGTATCGCAGTGAGTTAAAGACAATGTCGTTTGTGCTGGCTAATAAAAAGACAGGCCAGGCGTTTGGAGAAGTGAATATTGATCTTGAGGACCCAAAAGCTAATTATGATTTAGGTAACGGTTATTCCGTAAAGATCATTAATTATTTTCCAGACTTCGAATTTGATAAAAATAACGAGCCATCAACAAAATCAAGGCTCCCTAATAACCCTGCCTTCGTGTTTCAGATGGTTACTCCGGATAAATCTAAACCTGAAACAAGTTTTGTAGCTATTAAACAAACGCTTGAGCCATTGGGAGAAAACACTTATAAAATGGCGTTTCAAGGAATTGAAACCAAAAATGTTTCAGGATTTACCGTTCGAAAAGACTCATCGTTATGGGTGATTATTTTAGGCGGGATTATCTTTATGATTGGTGTTATGCAAGGGGCCTATTGGAACCATCGCCGGATATGGGTTCAAAATAAAAACGGACAAGTATGGATTGCGGCTCATACCAATAAAAATTGGTACGGCTTAAAGAGAGAAATTGAGGCAGTTATAAAAGATACCAAATTTGACATCCCAGAAGATCAACAGCAAAAGGATAATTTGGATAAGGAGGTAGACTAGTTGGCGACATTAAGTAGTAATTTATTATTTATTGCTTTTATTCTTTATTTAATTGCAACATTATTTTACGGGGGATCAATTAAATCGAAGAATGGGCCGAGTGAAAAAACAGAAACAAACACATGGGGAAAAATTGCTGTTTCCTTGACAATAGTGGGTTTCATTTCTCAACTCGGTTACTTTATCACTAGATGGATTGCAGCAGGTCATGCTCCAGTAAGTAATATGTTTGAGTTTACCACCTTTTTTGGAATGGCTCTTGTTGGTGCATTTATTGTTATTTATTTTATCTACAGGACAACATTACTTGGACTCTTTACCATGCCTGTTGCAATCTTGGTTATCGCCTATGCAAGTATGTTTCCAAGAGAGATTACCCCTTTAATACCAGCTTTACAAAGTTATTGGCTTCATATTCATGTGACAACTGCAGCAATGGGAGAGGCCATTCTTGCGATTAGTTTTGCTGCTGGATTAATTTATCTTGTAAAGGCAATTGATCAAACAAGGTCAAATAAACAAACCTTTTGGCTCGAGATTGTGATGTTCACCCTTGTCACGGTCCTTGGCTTTGTGGCAGTTTCATCAGTCTTTTCGGCAATGGGCTTCCACGAAAAATTTAATTGGGTAGATAAGCATGATAATCAGGCGGCTTTGACGTATACGATGCCTGCTATTACCGGTCCACATGATGGAGAATTATTAACAAAGAATGCTTTTAAACCATTAGTTGAAGTACCAGCTTTCATTAACGCCAAAAAGTTAAATACAGTTATTTGGTCGTTAATGGGAGGGTTAATTTTATATGGATTAATTCGCTCTATTTTACGCAAACGGATTGCTGCTGCCCTTAAACCATTTGTGAAAAATATTAAACTCGACTTCGTTGATGAAATTAGCTACCGCTCCGTATTAATCGGTTTTCCTGTATTCACCTTGGGGGCACTTATTTTTGCGATGATATGGGCGCAGATGGCCTGGTCAAGATTTTGGGGCTGGGATCCAAAGGAAGTGTGGGCTTTAATCACTTGGCTTTTTTATGCAGCCTTTTTACATCTTCGTTTATCCAAAGGCTGGCACGGAGAAAAATCAGCATGGCTTGCCGTAATTGGCTTTGTCATCATTATGTTTAATTTGGTTGCAGTTAATCTTGTTATTGCAGGGCTTCATTCCTATGCCGGTTAGGAAAGTGTCCCAAACCAAATAAGCCTTCACTTGTATAAGTGAAGGCTTTTATAAAATCAAGAAATTTTAATAAAAAAATCAAATTGTCAAATTATTGACACACTTTAAAGAGTAATTACCTTGAAAATGTAGCAAAATTCAGTTCCATTTTGTAAAATAAACTCCATGGGGGGATTAATAATGGAAAGAGACATAAAAATATTAGTAGTAGATGATGAAGAAAGAATTCGACGTTTATTAAAAATGTATTTAGAGCGTGAAGAATATATAATTGACGAAGCGGAAGATGGTAATGATGCTTTGTCAAAAGCATTTGCTAATGATTATGATGTTATTTTGCTTGACTTAATGATGCCTGGTAAGGATGGAATTGAAGTCTGCCGTGAGCTTAGAGAAAAAAAGGCTACTCCTGTGATTATGTTGACTGCAAAAGGCGAGGAAATCAACCGTGTACAGGGCTTTGAAGTTGGGACAGATGATTATATTGTCAAGCCATTCAGCCCTAGGGAAGTGGTTCTACGTGTGAAAGCATTGTTGAGACGCTCATCTCAAACAAGTTATTTACAAACAGAAACTACTACAAAAGATGTAATTGTTTTCACTCACTTAACCATTGATAATGATGCACACAGGGTAATGGCTGATGGGAAAGAGGTAAGTTTAACTCCCAAAGAATACGAGTTGCTATATTTCTTAGCTAAAGCGCCGGACAAAGTGTTTGATCGCGAGCAATTATTAAAAGAAGTTTGGCATTATGAATTCTTTGGGGATTTACGAACTGTAGATACCCATGTCAAACGACTTCGTGAAAAGTTAAATAAGGTTTCAGAACAGGCTGCAAGAATGATTGTTACTGTTTGGGGTGTGGGTTACAAATTTGAGGTAATTAATGAATGACCTTTTTACGAAGTGTCGTAGGTAAACTTTGGTTTACCATCATTTTTTTAGTTTCATTTGTACTTTTTATCCTAACAGTGATGCTCCTTGAGCTTTTTCAAAACCACAACATTCTTGAAACAAAGAATAATTTAACCAATACAGCTGAGAAGATTGCTGAGGTATTGGAAGCACATCCCAATGAGAAATTTCCACTAGGGCTAGAAATTTCTTGGGAGATCATTGATGATGTAACCAAAGTAGTAATTGTTAAAAACGATGATGAAGTCTATTATTCTCCGAACACGGAGAAGGATCGAAAGCTATCTTTTGATGATATCAAACATGATCCAGACTTTTTAGCTGTGTTTCACCACAAAAAATCTGTGGATAAGGTTTCTAATTTATCGTCAAAAACCAACAATGAGGATTCGAGTTTTTCCATCATTGGTGTTCCTTTGAATCTCCCTGGTGAAAAAGATGGCGCAGTCTTCATTTATCAATCACTTGAAGTGATGAAGGAAACATCCAATGAAACAACGAAATACATTTTTCTTGTTGCTGGTGTTGCGATTATTTTAACCACTATTTTTGCCTTTTTCCTTTCAACGAGAATCACAGCTCCACTTAGAAAGATGAGAGAAGCTGCTTTTGAAGTGGCAAGAGGAAAGTTCGATACAAAAGTACCAATTTTAACACATGATGAAATTGGAGAACTGGCAACAGCATTTAATCAAATGGGAAGACAATTAAAGTTTAACATGAATGCATTAAGCCAAGAAAAAGAGCAGCTGGCAAGTATTCTTAGTAGTATGGCTGATGGGGTAATTACTTTTAACCGCGATGGCACGATATTAAATACAAATCCTCCTGCAGATCGTTTCTTGCAATATTGGTATTACGAAAAAGGCGGATTTACAAATGATGCTGAAGCCATTCCATCTCAAGTTATGGACCTCTTTCAGAAGTCTTTGGAAACAGAGAAAGAGCAAATGGGTGAAATATCACTTCAAGGGCACCACTGGGTGATTTTGGTTAGTCCGCTTTACAGCAATCGGTTTATTCGAGGGGCAGTTGCCGTACTTAGGGATATGACTGAAGAAAGACAGCTCGAAAAAATGCGGAAAGATTTTATTGCCAATGTTTCACATGAACTGAGAACACCTATTTCAATGCTGCAGGGCTACAGTGAAGCGATAGTCGATGATATTGCTGAATCGCAGGAAGAAAAAAAAGAGATGGCAAGAGTCATTTACGATGAATCCTTGCGTATGGGGCGGCTTGTTAATGAACTGTTGGATTTAGCTCGTATGGAGGCTGGACATATTCATCTCTCTGTGGAAGATGTTAACCTGTCCGCATTTATCAATCGGATTATTTATAAGTTCCAAGGTCTAGCCAAAGATAATGAAATCCAATTGAATTCGGATGTGGAAAATGATGTTTCACCAGTTCTTTTTGACCCTGACCGAATCGAGCAAGTACTGACGAATTTAATCGATAATGCGATGAGACATACACCAAAAGGTGGACAGGTAAAAGTATCCGCTGTTTTAGAAGACAGAGGGGTTAGAATGGAAGTGAAGGATTCCGGCTCTGGTATACCAGAAGAGGATTTGCCGTTTGTATTTGAACGTTTTTATAAAGCAGACAAGGCTCGTACGAGGGGCAGAGCTGGTACCGGTTTAGGACTTGCCATTGCTAAGAATATCATTGATGCCCATCGTGGAACGATTTCTGTTCGAAGTAAAATTGGAAAAGGAACTACTTTTTCCTTCTTCTTGCCACGAAAAAAGTAATATTTACAAAAAATTTGCCGATTGTTCTTGATTCACAAGAAACAAATAAAAGCGGAAGCACCATGACCAGGGTTTTTAGACCTCATAAATATCAAAGTTTAACTACTTGCTCATCATAAAGATGAGCTTTTTTTATGTATATTTCTTCAGCCTATAGGGTAGTAAATTACCTGAGAATATCTTCCTTTTTATCTAAAAAAAGTCTATATTTATATGAGTGAAACTTTCTATATAAACGTATCGACTAATATTAATGAACGGGGAGGGGAATTGATGGACTCCGTTTTCGATGAGCTTTATCAAAAATATCATCATGACGTTTTTCAATTTCTATTTTATATGGTTAGAAATAAGGAGCAGGCCGAGGATCTAGTCCAAGAAGTTTACATTCGGGTATTCAAAGCATATCACCGTTTTCAAGGGAAAAGTAGTGAGAAGACATGGCTTTTTTCTATTGCTCGAAATGTTGCAATCGATTACTTCCGTAAACAAAAGGGGTGGAAGGATCGCTTGCTAGAAAAATTTGATTGGTCAACCAATCAGGTTAGGGATGAGTACCCTATTCCAGAGGAGATTACGATCCAAAATGAACAGATAAAATGGATATACAAATGTCTAGAATTTTGCACGGTGGATCAGAGGTCTGTCATCGTTCTACGATATTTACAGGATTTATCGATATCCGAAACAGCTAAAGTTCTAGGCTGGACAGAAAGTAAAGTGAAAACAACTCAACATCGATCCTTAAAAGTTTTGAAGAAGCATATGGAAATGTCTTGTGAAAAGGAGGGATTAACTAGTGAAAAAGTCAGAGTGGAGCGATAGAGAGCTCGAACAACTATTAAGACAAATGCCCCGAATACATGATCATCGCGATCCTCGTGACATTTACCAAAATATTTCTCTTAAAAGAAAAAAGACTAGACCATGGGTGTTACCAGGCCTTGCTGCTACAGCAGCCTTGCTTCTTTTATTTATTCTATTGCCTAGGTTGATGGGGGGAATCCATTTCTCTCATGAAAGCGCACAAGAAAAATCCTCGTCTAGTGGCAATACAGCTGCACAAAAGGACAGCGGTTCCTTCAAAAAAGAGAATGCTTCATCCGAAGAAGCGGAAACTAGTAAGACTCATCAGGCTGATTTGCTTAAAACGGAACATGTTAAGACAGCCATTTATGAAGATGAAGTTGGTAAAGGAACTGTATTAACCTATTGGGTACCAGATGCACAAGCTCAGATACTCATACCCGTTTCAATCATTGCCAATCAGAGTTCTGGACAATCCTGGCTGACTCTCTATACCGAGTTAATGGCCAATTTACAGGAGGAGGAGTGGGGGCTATCAGACTTCTATCCTCTAAATGCAACTATGAAACTCGAAAAAGATGGAGATACAGTGATAGTGGATGTTCCTTCCGATCATCAATATGGTCAAGGCTCCACTACTGAAACGAATTTTATCGATATTTTACAGAAGGATATATCAACCAATAGCGATTGTAAAAAAATTAAGTTAACGACTAATGGTCAACCGGGTATAGAGTTAGGAAATTTCGGCAGGAAGGAAGAAATCGATGTGGCTGCTCAGAAAAATCATGCCTATTTCTTCTATTTTCCTGAGGGCAGTAATTTACCTTTCCTAACACCCTCTATTGAAACGTATAGTGATATAAATTCTGCTTTTGAAGCAATGAAAACAGATCAATCAATGGGGCTAAAAAGCTCGTTACTGTCTTTACCTCAAATAGATAATGTTTCAATTTCAAATAAAATTATGTATCTTTCATTTGATGTTAACGCCAGTTTACAGGATAATCAGGAATCGATGTTATCTTTCGAGGCTTTACTTTTAACAGCAAAAGAGTTTGGCATTGAAAAAGTTATCATAAAAGATCCTCCCTTATCAAACCTTGGTCCATTTGATCTAACGAAAGAAATTAAAGTTCCAATTGCACCTAATTTACGGAATATACCATAAAAATTCTGATCAACCCGTGTGGTTGATTTTTTTTTATGAATAAAATATGATAAGTCTCCAAATTATAACAAATATGCTCAGGCTCCCCATAAAACTTGCTATTGGTTCGTTCTAAATAGGACCCATATAACATATGGTGTGGAGGAGAGGACTATATACAAGGAGGAAAAGAAAGGAATGCGTGACTACATAAAGAGATTTTTAATTGCCATTATTATGGCGCTTTGTGTCAGTTTATTATTTTTAGGTGGAAAACATTCGGAAGCAGCAGGGACACAAGACACAGGTGTCATCAATGACCACTGGATTTGGCCGGCAGACGGCATCATTTCAGATACATATGGAACAAGGCAGGGAAGGCATAAAGGAATTGATATTGCTGGAAGAATAGATACACCCATCCTCGCGGTTGAGGATGGTGTAGTTGAAAAGTCTTATTATTCAAATACATATGGAAATGTAGTCTTTGTTAAGCATCCAAGTCATTTTGTAACTGTGTATGCACACTTAAATAGACGGAACGTGGCCAAAGGTCAATTGGTCAAACAGGGCGATGTCATTGGAATGATGGGAAGAACGGGTCAAGCTACTGGGACACATCTACATTTTGAAGCGCATCAGCTGGAATGGAGATATGATAAAAAATTTGCCTTGGACCCCGAACAGCTGTTAGGCAAAGCAGATGTTGGAGAATCAGTCCAGGCAGGAATCGCAAGTATTGGCGATTCCGTTTTAGCATCGAGTTCACTGCTGCGCTTACAGCTGAATGACAGTACAAACAGTTCTCAAACGTTGGACAAGTATATTGTCAAAGAAGGGGACACCTTATCCTCTATAGCTCAAAAACAGAATACATCTGTATCGGCAGTTAAAAATCTGAATCATTTAACATCAGATCTTATTAAACCTCAGCAAATACTAATGGTCCCTTAACTAAAAAGAATCCGCAGCTTTAGACTGCGGATTCTTTTTAGTTTGGTTCTGTTAAACGATATTGTTGTTTTTTACACTCTGTTGATTGGAGCGGAAAGCGCTCGGCTCCTGTAGGAGTACGGGGCAGGGGAACCCCACAGGCGCTTTCAGCGCCGAGGAGGCTCTCCTGCACACCCGCGGAAAGCGAGCGCCTGGAGCGGAAATCAACAGCCATATTTAACAGAGCCTTTAGATTAAATGATGCAGTAAAGAGGTTGAAACTTTTTTCTTAACAAAATGTATATTCTTTAGTATAATGAAATCGTAATTTAATATCGATCTATCTTCGGGGCAGGGTGAAATTCCCGATCGGCGGTGTTAGAGCAGTGCTCTTAAGCCCGCGAGCCTTTTGGGGCAGGATTTGGTGTGATTCCAAAGCCGACAGTATAGTCTGGATGGGAGAAGATGGAGGTTCTGCAGACATTCAAAAAATATTGATATATTGAATGTTTATTAAGCGTGCCTTTGTAAAATCCCTCAAGTGATCCTTCTTGAGGGATTTTTTAGTCACCTGGGTCGTCTATATGCTGAACCTCTCTTCCTAACATGATGGATCAAAAAGGAGAGAGGAAAATGGAAAAAAGAAAAAAGTTAAATGTAAGAGCTTATGTTTCAATTGGAATGCTGAGCAGTATAGCCTATTTATTGATGCTATTAAACTTCCCGCTGCCAATATTCCCTAATTTCCTATTTGTCGATTTCAGCGACATCCCAGCGTTGATTGCTGCATTAGTTTTTGGACCGCTTGCGGGAATTTTAGTAGAGTTTTTCAAAAATGTCCTTAATTATCTTGCCACTGGAAGTCAAACCGGGATACCTGTAGGTCATATATCAAATTTTATCGCAGGGATTGTTTTTGTACTTCCAACATTGTTTGTCTATAATAAACTCAAAACTAAGAAGGGTATGACGATTGCATTAGTAGCTGGAACGGTCATCATGGCTGTGGTTATGAGTATCTTAAATTACCTCGTAATCCTTCCAGCCTACACACTACTTATGGGATTTCCAGATATGAGAAATTTAGTCGTTCCTGCCATCCTGCCATTTAATATCTTAAAGGGTGTCATGATGTCAGGTATCTTCATGCTTTTGTTTATTAAAATGCAAACGTGGATTAATAAATTTTCAGTCATAAAAGGTGCATAAAACAACAAGAGCTGCCATCTGGCAGCTCTTGTTGTTTCGCTAATAGAAAACCCCGTCAAAGCAAGACGAGGTGTGGTTAAAGTAGCCTATAGAGATTTTATTCGAACTTAGTTGGGTTGCCCTCAAAAGGCTCGTCAGCAACTTTAATTGAATCTGTTGGACAGCCTTCGAAAGCATCCATCATGTCATCAATTAATACATCTGGAATTTCAACAATTCCCTCATTTTCGTCTAGAGTTACAAATGCAATGCCCTCATCATCATAATCGTAAATATCTGGTGCCGCTGCGCCACATGCACCACATGCGATGCAAGTTTCCTTGTCAACAATTGTATACTTTGCCATGAAAAAAAACCTCCCAGTAAATAACGGATAATATGCTTCCCTGTTTCCTATACAGTTATGGAAACGAATTACTCATTCCTATTGTAAAGCTGTATCGGCAACTTTTCAATAGAAAAATGATATTAGTCAATGGATTGAATGAGATCAATTTGATAAAACTTCTTCATTATTAACCAACCGGATGTACAAAATTCATGTTAAAATAAAATAAGAAAAAATGAGGATTTTTGTCGATTTAATGGGAAAAGTGGTGGGATACGATGCTGCAGTTAGAAACCGTTATTTTATATTGTTTAAAACAACTTAATAACGAGCGAACCATTTATTCTATTTTTCATCTATTAAATGGAAAAAAGTCATCACAAACCATTCAAGATGCCCATCTATTCTCCTTGAAGGAATTTTTTGGTGTATATGAGACGTTAACAAGAGAAGATTTTGAACAAATCACAGAAAAGTTATTCAAAAAGAACTTAATTGCCGGTAGTGGTGAACAAAGGTTCCGCTTGACGCTTTCAGGAATAGAGCATTTAGAAAATACGTCAATGGTGCATTATTTAAACGGGTGGGATTTTCACCCATTTACAACGCTGTTTTGGGAAAGACTGTCGTTTCTTATTCAAGTCACTTCTAATCTCGTTTATGAAGAGGCTAAATACATCCCTATTCAAAAAAATAAAGATGTGCATAATTGGCTTAAATTAATGTTAAAAGAAATAAAGGTGCCTAGAAATGAATTAGGCAGCATTTTATATTCGGAAATACTCGACTGCTTAAACGCGGCTAAGGATTTAGACCCTGCTGCTTTAGTGTTTAGATTAACGGGTTTCCAGCAAATAGGATTAACAGCACTCCAAGCAGCCAGAATACTAAAAATGGAAATTCACGATTATCAGCTTGAATTTGTGAATACACTGCATTATTTAATTCAAAAGATTAAGGAATCCAATTGCTTCAATATGTTACCTTTTTTAATGGGAAATTTAGAGAAGGGTGATGAATTAACTATTTCTGCAAGAAAAACCTGGAATTTTTTGATGCAGGGAATCCAACCTGAAAAAATCGCTGATTTAAGAAACTTAAAATTAAGTACAATAGAAGATCATCTCGTTGAATTTGCCCTGCATCTCGAAAGTTTCTCTATCGATCCCTATGTAGAAAAGGAATTACAATCAAAGATTATTGAACTTTCCCGAAGTATGGGAACAAGGCAACTAAAGCGGATAAAGGATGAATTGAAGGCTGTGACTTATCTTCAAATAAGGTTAGTACTGGCGAAGTATGGTGATGAAAAATGGAATTAGAAATTCTTTTAAAAAAGCACTTTGGTTATTCAACCTTTAAAAAAGGACAAAAAGAGGTTATAACCTCGATACTTTCTGGTTTGCATACATTGGCTATGCTTCCGACAGGAACAGGAAAATCATTGTGTTACCAATTACCTGGCTATATTTTTAGTGGACAGACCTTGATCATTTCTCCATTACTATCTTTAATGCAGGATCAGGTAGAGCAAATGAAGCGCTTAGGAGAGAAAAGAGTTGTTGCGTTGAACTCTTTTCTTTCTTTGGCGGAGAGAAATAAGGTACTTCGTCATTTACGAGATTATAAGTTCATCTTTATTTCCCCCGAAATGTTAAGTGTTCCTTTTGTTATTCGTATTCTGCAGGAGCTTAACATTTCTTTATTCGTTGTAGATGAAGCCCATTGTATTTCACAGTGGGGATTTGATTTCCGGCCGGACTATTCAAAGTTAGGTGATATCCGCAAGAAAATAGGCTCTCCTTTAACCCTTGCACTTACAGCAACTGCAACCAAAAAGGTGCGCGAGGATATTGTAACTTCCCTCGGGCTCGAAAATGATGAAATCATCAAAATAGAATCAACCATTGATCGGCCTAACATAGCCTTCCATTTTGAAAAATTAAATGATTATCACGATAAGCAAAGTCGAGTCATTGAGCTTGTATCACAACTGCAAAAACCAGGTATTATATATTTTTCAAGTAAGAAGGCTGCTGATCAAATGGCGTCTCTCTTAATGGAAAAAGGGATTTGCCAAGCAATGGCCTATCATGGGGGATTGGATGCAACTACGAGAGTATTGATTCAACAGCAGTTTATTCACAATCAGCTGGATGTTGTATGTGCCACAAGTGCGTTTGGTATGGGAATTAATAAAGAAAATATTCGTTTTATTATCCATTATCATATGCCGATGCAGATTGAGTCGTATCTGCAGGAGATTGGAAGGGCCGGGCGGGATGGGCTCCCCAGTGTTGCCATTCTTTTATATGCACCAGGTGATGAGAAGCTTCCATTTCAACTTGTCGAGGGGGAGTTGCCATCTGAGCAGCAAATCGATTGGTTATTTACAAATTTAATCAATCAGCATATGCTAAACGATGGTGTAATTGAATTAAATCAGGAGTTAAGTACACTCGGCGGGTTTTCAGAAATCCAATGGCGAATCATAAAGGAATATGTAAATCATCCAGACCCCCAGATTAATAATCTTGAGATGTTAAAAACTTCACTGAAAGAGTTTGTGCGGGAAAGATTTCAACTCAAGCTTAATAATATCTTCTATATGAAAAAATTGGTTGATGCCGAAACATGCAGACGTGAATTTATTTTACAATATTTTGCGGAAGACAGGTTCCAAAGGATTCCTTGCTGCTGTGATATATGCGGCGTAAATTTAAGTGATTACCAATCATCTGTAAATACACCATCCATACAGACTCGTGAAGAGAACTGGAAGGATTACCTTGCCAAAATTCTAATTAAATTGTGAGTTGAGTGAATGAAAAGAAAGTATAATCATATAATCACAGAGTTAACAGATAAAGAGCTGTTATATCACTTATACCTTACGCAAGTTATCCTTTTAGTTATTTCGTTCATTTTGGGAGCCATTTTATTTGACCATTTTTCTTATCTACAAAATATTGATTTGAGAGATTATCAAATTCTTACGATTGGTATTCCCGCAGGAGTAATCATTGTGATAGCTGATATTTTGTTAATGAAACTGCTGCCTGCTTCCTATTATGATGACGGGGGATTAAATGAGAGGATTTTTAAAAACAGACATGTATTTCATACGTTTGTCATTGCTTTTTTTGTAGCGTTCAGTGAAGAATTGCTTTTCAGGGGAATTATCCAAACAAAGGTTGGTCTAATTATGGCAAGTATTATTTTTGCCGTTATTCATTATCGATACCTCTTTAACTGGTACCTCTTTTTAAATATTATCCTGTTAAGTTTTTTGATTGGATTTATTTACAAATGGACTGGCAATTTAGCAGTGACCATTATGATGCATTTTGTCATAGACTTTCTTCTGGGAGTATATATAAAATTCAGACAGACAACAGATGAAAAGAACAGGGAGGAGCAGCTCTGTGAATAAAGAAGAACCATACAGAGACCAAGCGGAACGTTTAAAACAACGGATTCAAAAAATAAATGAAAAAGTGGATGGTGACAATGAAAAACTGCCGCCAAGGGAGCAGGTCCACAGACAAAAGAAAAAGAAAACAAAATGGAAGGTTAAATATCCTGTAATCCGGCTATTAGTTTTGTGTTTTATTCTCCTTCCCATTATCATTTTTAGTGTAATTTCTTATCGGGATAGTGGCGGGAAAGTCAATGGAACACAAAAAACTTCTGGGAGTTCAGTCGGATATGAAACCATTAATCTTGAAAAGTCTAATCCCGGTAATGGAGATACGAGGGATGAATCATCGAAATCCGCTCAAGATGCCGGAAAGTTAACGGCTCCAGAGGAAAAAAGTGTAGAAACTTCTACACAGGTTGAGCAGCCAGCGGATAGTTCAAAATGAAAATATGGTCAATTACTCAAAATACCTTTAACAATTAGCCGATCTTTGATCGGTTTTTTTTGTTTTAACAACATAATTTTTAGGACAAGAACATAAATATATATATCGAAATAGGGAGGGGACAACGATGGATACAGCAATTCAACAACTTGATTATACCGATCAGGCAACCAAGCAAATGTTAGAGAATGTTAGAAAGAGAAAGAAAAAATTTGATGATATAAAAATGTGGCATTATTTATCGGTTTATGCAACACTCTTTTTTGCCTTTATATTTACTGTTTATTTCTATATAACTTTCGTAAAACCATTTTCCTTTTCCTTTTTAGCTATGTTGTCAGCGGTACTAAATGATACGGTTGCTGTCTACCTGTTAGCATTAACAATTGTCGGGTTTGGGGCAATGAATTTGTTAAAACAGCAAAAGGAAAAGAAGGAAAAGGAATATCAAGAGTTAAGATGCGAGATTGTTGATCGAAGCAAAGATTTATGGAAGAAGGAAGAAGAATGGAGGAACCGCCATATTGTTTTTGAAATAATGAAAAAGCAATATGATATTAACCTATACCACGAAAAAAAATAAGAAGCAGACCTTTAGCTGCTTCTTATTACCAATTAAAAGATTTTCTTTTTGCCCTGCTCTTCTTTTAAGATTTCGACGGCCTCACGGAAACGTTGCGAGTGAATAATTTCTCTTTCCCGTAAAAATCTTAATCCATCGTTTAAATCTGGATCATCACTTATATTAATAATCCATTGATAAGTAGCACGCGCCTTTTCTTCAGCTGCAATATCCTCATAAAGGTCTGCAATTGGATCCCCTTTAGCTTGAATATATGTGGCAGTAAATGGAACACCTGCGGCATTATGATAGAATAATGCTTTGTCGTGGTCAACATAATGATCCTCAATGCCTGCAGCTTTTATCTGTTCAGGTGTAGCATCTTTCGTTAATTTATAGACCATAGTAGCAATCATTTCAAGATGAGCAAACTCTTCTGTTCCAATATCAGTAAGAAGGCCGATTACCTTGTCAGGAATTGTGTATCTTTGGTTTAAATACCTGAGTGCTGCTGCTAATTCTCCATCGGCACCGCCGTATTGCTCAATCAAATACTTAGCTAATCTTGGATTACATGAACTAACCCGAACAGGATATTGAAGTTTTTTTTCGTAAATCCACATTGGATGAAATCCCTCCCATTTTTAAACTTGCCATGGCCATGGTGCATCATCCCAGTTCCAAGGATATCCAGAGTAGCTGTTTCCAAATTGCTGTAAAGGTCCAAACTGGCTCTCAAATAATTTTTTTATTCGTTTTCTTTCCTTGGCATAATGATTAAATTGATTGATAGCTTCTTGGTCATCATTATGTGTATCTAAGTACAAGGTTAACTCTACTAATACAAAGTCGACAGCCTGAAGCTGTTCCATTAGTTGATAATATTCCTCAGGAACTTGCTTCATTGCGGGAGTCCCCCTTTACCTGGTTCTAGCGGGCTGAACCAAGGATCATAAAAGGCTTTCCACAATGTCCCTGCCCTAAGTGCTTCAAGTGGTGTAAATTGCGGTAAATTTGGCGGCTGAAAGCCCATATATAAATTGGGTGGTGTGGAATATGCTTTTTCAAGGATTGGTGGACAAGGATCAAACGGACTAGCGTAGGGATGATAGGTTTTAAAATGTGTATTCATAGTCGCCCTCCCTTAATTCGGTATCAATTAATCTTATGAGAGTATTTCCGTTACATGACATAAATCTTTAATAATAAGAGGGGTTTTAATGGAATTGTAGAAGTATAATAAGAATATAGGACTATTTTTATGAGGTGATGGCCAGTGTTTGTTAAAAATATTATGATCCCGAAGCATGAATGTTTTACCACACAAGCTGATGTAACCCTTAAGGATGCACTGGAGATGTTAGAGAAACATCAAATTGATGGGCTCCCTGTTTTAATCGGTAATAAATATGCAGGTGTTGCAACAAGATTTAATATATATGAAGGTTTTTTTAAGTCCGGCAAACAAAAGGAAGACTATCTAACATCAACAGTGGTGGGGGATATTGCATCCCATGAGGATAAGTTTTTGCTAGGTCGAGAATTATTTGAAAAGACACTTCTTGACTTGAAGGATTTCCCTTTATTAGCCGTGGTTGATAAAGATAAAGCCTTCCTTGGTGTAGTCACACGATCCGATTGTTTAACTTCGTTTGAAAGTGCATTTGGTGTTAATCGACCGGGCGTAAGAATTGCTTTTACGTCTGTTGAGACGGAAGGACGGATTGCTAGGCTATCAGAAATTGCCCATCAGTTCCATGAGCACATCATCTCCCTTGTTACATTCGATGAAACCGATAAGCTTGTACGCAGAATTGTGATGAAGATTGAAAAGAAAGACAATATTGACAGGTTTACTAAGAAGCTCGAAGAACACGGCTTCCGTATTCTGGATATCCATGAGGACTAAAAAGCAATGGAAAGAAAGGAAATCCTTCTCATACACTGTATGGGAGGGATTTTTTTTAGCTATTTACGGAATATATCGATCTGCTTAGTTTTTATACTCTTATCCCATTGGTCTAAGAGCACACCCTTGTCTTTTTAAGTTTAAGTCTTCTTTATGGTATGATTTCGGTAGAACTGTAAGAGGGGGAGAACAAGTTGATTATTTGGGGGGCAATCGTGTTATTGTTATTAGGAGGTATCTTTCTCTTCTTATTTATGTTGAGGGAGGCCTTTTTAAATAAAGTGGTAGAGCAAGAGATAACCTTTCAAGACTTTCCTGATTCGTTTGGTAAAGTGACCATTTTTTTTATTTCAGATATTCATAGACGGGTTATTTCAGATTTCATTATTGAGAAGGTAAAAGGGGAAGCCGACATTGTTATAATCGGAGGAGACCTAACAGAAAAAGGGGTATCTTTTCCACAAGTAAAGGAAAATTTATTGAAATTAAAACGAATTGGTCCTGTTTATTTTGTCTGGGGAAACAATGATTACGAAGTGGATTTTCGTAAATTGGATGCGATATTACTCGATTTAGGGATAAAAATCTTGGATAATACAGCCGTTACTTTTGAGTCAAATGTTGGGGATAAATTATCTCTCTTAGGAGTCGATGACTGCAGCCAGGAACGGGATCGGCTTGATTTAGCCCTTATGGATGCAGAGGAGGGTAGTTTTAAAATATTAGCTAGTCATATTCCAACGATTACAGATAAGATTCTGCCTGAGCATCAGATTCGGCTGGTGCTGAGCGGACATACTCATGGCGGGCAAATACATATTTTGGGGTATAGCCCATATGCAAGAGGAAGGTTAAAAAGGCTTAAAAATACAATGCTGTTAATAAGTAATGGCTATGGAACAACGACTGTGCCCTTACGGTTAGGAGCTCCTGCAGAAACTCATCTTATTACACTTAAACGAGGATTAGAAAAGATGGGCTGAGATAGACAATTCACCAATGGTCCCCTGCGGCATACACTGAAAACAAGAGTTACGTCACGGCAGGGGGCAAAAGCATGCGCTTAGAACGCTTAACGGCCAATAAAATTAAAATATTTTTAACCTCTGATGATTTATTTGAAAGAGGACTTTCAAAAGAGGATATTTGGAAGGATTCAAGTAAATGGAATCAGCTCTTTCATGATATGCTCGAAGAGGCAAGTGAGGAATTTGATGTTGATATCCAGGGTTCTGTAGCTGTAGAAATTTTCTCCCTTCAGGCTCAGGGAATGATTTTAATCGTTACCGTTGATGAAGTAAAAGACGATGAAGAATTATTGTACGATGGTTATATTGAAATGCAGGTTAGAGTTGAAGGCTGTGAAGCTCTCTTATATGAGTTTAATGAATTTGAGGATCTAGTTGGTCTAGCTAAAAGACTATCTATTGTTGACATTTATGGTGGAAGTCTTTATGCGATGCATAATCGCTATTACCTTGTAATGGATAATGTTGAAGCTGACCAAAAAGAAAAGGCTGCATGTATTTTATCGGAGTTCGGAACCCCATCTATTCTAAGTCCATACGTTCTTGCTGAATACGGCAAACCTGTGATGAAACAATGTGCTGTTGAAACGATACTCCATTTTTTTAAGTAACTTATTTGGATCCATACTAAAGGGGCAGACGCCCCTTTATAAAGTCTTTTAAACCTCCATATTTTGAAAGCTTTGTATTTTAAAGCAGCTTTTACAATAAGATTTGGTCTTGTTTTTTCTTTGCATAAATCGATTAAACGTGTATACTTGTCACTGAAAGAAGACAACATTCGTAAAGCATTTTCTAGGAGGATTTCAAATGGTTGCCGAAAAAGCAAATGGTCAAACTAATCAAGAGGGAGAGCAGCACGATGTGTTGAAATCAACACAGACAGTTATACATAAAGCCCTTGAAAAGTTAGGTTATCCTGAAGAAGTATATGAGCTCTTAAAGGAGCCATTACGTTTGCTGACAGTCAAAATTCCAATCAGAATGGATGACGGTTCTATTAAAATATTTACTGGATACCGTGCACAGCATAATGATGCAGTCGGACCAACGAAGGGCGGTATTCGTTTTCATCCTAATGTAACTGAAACAGAAGTGAAAGCCCTTTCAATTTGGATGAGCTTGAAATGCGGGATTGTAGATCTCCCATATGGCGGAGGGAAAGGCGGAATTGTCTGCGATCCACGGGACATGTCTTTTAGAGAGCTTGAAAGACTTAGCCGTGGCTACGTGAGAGCAATCAGCCAAATTGTTGGACCAACAAAGGATATTCCCGCTCCTGATGTATTTACTAATTCACAAATTATGGCCTGGATGATGGATGAATATAGCCGAATTGATGAGTTCAATTCCCCGGGATTTATCACAGGAAAGCCACTTGTATTAGGAGGTTCGCATGGAAGAGAATCTGCAACTGCAAAAGGTGTAACCATCTGTATCCGTGAAGCTGCTAAAAAGAAAGGCATTCATATTGAAGGAGCTAAGGTAGTCGTTCAAGGTTTTGGAAATGCAGGAAGTTATTTATCAAAGTTCATGCATGATGCTGGTGCAATCGTAATCGGTATTTCAGATGCTTATGGTGCGCTATATGATCCTAATGGTCTAGACATTGACTATTTATTAGATAGACGGGACAGCTTCGGCACCGTAACCAAATTATTCAATAATACGATTACGAATAAAGAATTACTTGAGCTAGATTGTGACATTTTAGTGCCGGCGGCTATTGAAAATCAAATTACAGCTGAAAATGCTCATAATATTCGTGCGAAAATTGTGGTTGAGGCTGCCAATGGTCCAACAACCTTGGAGGCAACAGAAATTTTGACTGAGCGTGGTATTCTGCTTGTCCCAGATGTATTAGCATCAGCCGGCGGCGTTACGGTTTCATATTTTGAGTGGGTTCAAAATAATCAGGGTTATTATTGGACGGAAGAAGAAGTAGAAGAAAAACTAGAAAAAGTTATGGTCAAATCATTTAAGAATATTTATGATACTGCGCAAACTCGCAGAGTGGATATGCGGCTTGCTGCCTATATGGTCGGAGTAAGGAAAATGGCAGAGGCCAGCCGCTTCAGAGGCTGGATTTAACCTGATTGTACGATCATGAAAAGTTTTGTTTGTTGAAACTAAATAAAAAATCTCCTATCATGTTACGGTAGGAGATTTTTTTTGTAGAGAAATACCCCTTTTATATATATATTCATTTTAAGGAGCTGGCCTAAATGCAAATTGAAGATATCATTATTATTGGCGGGGGTCCCTGCGGATTAGCAGCAGCGATTGCCTTACAAGAAATTGGGAAGAAGCCATTAATTATCGAAAAGGGGAATGTCGTAAATTCCATCTATCATTATCCAACCCATCAAACCTTTTTTAGTACAAGCGAAAAATTAGAAATTGGCGGGTTTCCCTTTGTGACAGATAGTTACAAGCCCAAACGTAACCAGGCCTTAGTGTATTATCGCGAGGTTGCTAAGCGTAAACAGCTGCGGATTAATGCATTTGAAACGGTGATAGATGTCTCAAAAGAAGAACAACTATTTCAAGTTAAAACAGATAAAGATACTTATCAAAGTAGTTATATTGTTATTGCAACGGGTTATTATGATCATCCAAACTATATGAATGTACCAGGAGAAAACCTTCCAAAAGTATTCCATTACTTTAAGGAAGCACATCCCTATTTCGATAAAGATGTTTGTGTAATCGGAGGAAAAAATTCAAGTGTCGATGCAGCACTTGAACTTGTAAAGGCAGGAGCCCGTGTAACGGTTTTATACCGAGGAAAAGAATATTCACCAAGTATAAAACCATGGATTCTTCCTGAATTTGAATCATTAGTCAAAAATGGGACGATTGCAATGGAGTTTGGGGCAGATGTAATAGGATTTACCGAAAATCAAGTTATGTATATAAAGGATGGGGAACAAAAGACAATACAAAATGATTTTGTCTTTGCGATGACCGGATACCATCCTGACCATGAATTCCTAGTGAAGATGGGGATAAGAATGGATGAAGAATCCGGCAGACCTTTTTATAATTCTGAGACAATGGAAACTAATATCAGTGGAATCTATATTGCTGGGGTCATTGCAGCAGGAAATAATGCAAATGAAATTTTTATCGAAAATGGTCGTTTTCATGGCGGTCAAATCGCACAATCTATACTAGAAAAAGAAACTAAAGGGTGATAACTGATGAAAAAGGTAGTTTTATTAACAACAGGGGGAACGATTGCCAGTAAACCAAATAAAACCTCTGGTAAATTAGCTTCCGGAGCTATAACAGGGGAAGAATTGGCTGCGATGTGTAATTTACCTAATGAAATAGAAGTGATTGTGGACTCTGTCTTTCAAAAAGCGAGTATACATATTACATTTGACGATTTAGTCTTTTTAAAAAATAAAATTGAGGATTACTTTAAAGATGAGTCCGTTTCTGGTGTCGTTGTCACCCATGGGACTGATACGATGGAGGAAACTTCCTATTTTCTTGATTTAACCATTAATGACCGCCGGCCTGTTGTTGTCACAGGCTCGCAGCGTTCACCGGAGGATTTAGGCAGTGATGTGTACATTAATTTGCGCCATGCAATTTATTCGGCTTGTTCGCCTGATCTACACGATGTCGGCACTGTCGTTGTATTTAATGAACGAATTTTTGCAGCCAGATACGTAAAAAAAGAACATGCCTCTAACATTCAGGGTTTTAATGTCTTTGGGTTTGGCTATCTTGGAATTATTGATAATGACAATGTCCATGTTTTCCAAAAACCGATTAGAAGAGAATACTATCAATTAAAATCCCCCATTCCGGATGTAGAAATTATTAAGTGCTATATTGGGGCAGATGGAAAATTTATTAAGGCTGCCCGAGAAGCAGGTGTTTCTGGAATCATTCTTGAGGGAGTGGGAAGAGGTCAGGTAGCTCCGAAAATGATGGAAGAAATCGAAAATTCCATAAAAGCAGGGATCAAAATAGTGATTACTACCAGTGCTGAAGAGGGTGCAGTCTATACAACTTACGATTATGAAGGTAGTGCATATGACCTTTATAAAAAAGGAGTTATCCTTGGAAGTGATAATGATTCTAAAAAGGCAAGGATGAAATTGGCTGTTGCGATGGCAAGCAGCATAGAAAACATCAACTTTTAGGGGTGAGTTTTGTCGGCCATTGGAATGAATCTTTCATTTTCTTTACGTGCTATACATGGTACCATTAAGAAAAAGGAATGGAAAAGAGGTTCAGCATGCTTGGAATATTATCGGCCGGAATTGCTCCAGGTTTGGCCTTATTAAGCTATTTTTATTTAAGAGATGAATATGAACCAGAGCCTGTTTCCTTTGTTTTTCGGACATTTTTGTATGGAGTCCTGCTAGTGTTTCCCATTATGTTTATCCAACATGTTTTGGAAACAGAGCATTTATTACAATCCGATTTATTAAATGCCTTTTTTGGTTCAGGTATTTTAGAAGAGTTTTTTAAATGGTTTATCCTTTTTTATCTTATATATCAGCACGTCGAATTTGATGAACCGTTTGATGGAATTGTTTATGGGGTAGCCGTTTCTCTTGGTTTTGCTACTGTAGAAAATATCTTTTATTTAGTGGCAAATGGAATAGAGCATGCGATGACTCGTGCCCTATTACCTGTTTCTAGTCATGCTCTATTCGGTGTTATTATGGGCTTTTATCTAGGAAAAGCAAAGTTTACGAAGGATCATAAAGCAAGATGGATTTTATTATCCCTGTTGTTGCCCATTATATTGCATGGTTCCTATGACTTTATTTTAATTTCACTTGAAAACTGGTTGTTTATTATATTTCCATTTATGATTTTCCTTTGGTGGTTCGGATTGCGAAAAGTAAAAAAGGCGAAAATTTTAAGTGCAAACCATTTTAAAAAATATCCGGAACATAAGGCACAAGCACCTGTTTAACCACCTGATTATACCTTTAAAAACCCTTCACACATGGTTGAAGGGTTTTTTTTCTGCATGAACTGGAATAAAAACACCAATAAAACAAAAAATAGACTTAATGCTAAAAAGATTCATAATGGGGGTTATTATTCCATGCTAAAGAAAAGCATCTTCAGATTCTTCATCTTAATCTTTTCATGTACCATGATATTTTCTTCTTTAGAAGGCCAAAAGGTATATGCGTTTTCGAATCAGGTAATTCAAAGAGGAGCAGTAGGTGAGGATGTAATCGAGCTGCAATCCAGGCTCAAATATATCGGCTTCTATCATGGGAAAACTGATGGGGTATTTGGATGGAGCACGTATTGGGCGTTACGAAATTTCCAATATGAATTCGGTTTACCTATTGATGGAATTGCAGGTGCGACAACAAAAGCAAAATTAACAAAAGCCACGAAATATAACAAACAAACAGCACAGAAATCAGCGCCACCCAAGGCAGCAGCAAAAAAGTCGACAGCCTTAAACACACCAAAAGGTTACTCGCAAAATGATATCCGATTAATGGCCAATGCTGTTAATGGTGAGTCAAGGGGAGAACCGTATATCGGCCAGGTTGCAGTTGCTGCTGTTATTTTGAACCGTGTCAACAGTCCATCGTTTCCTAACACAGTTTCCGGGGTTATTTTTGAACCGGGGGCATTTACTGCAGTTGCCGATGGCCAAATTTGGCTGACTCCAAATGAATCCTCTAAAAAAGCGGTAATAGATGCCATAAATGGATGGGATCCAACGGGAGAGGCATTGTATTACTTTAATCCAGCTACGGCCACCAGCGGATGGATTTGGGGCAGACCGCAAATAAAACGTATTGGCAAGCATATTTTTTGTAAATAGAGGGGTGAGCTCAATTGATTAGAGGCATATTGATAGGTGTTCTCGCAGTTGCAATTGCGGGAACAGCTTATTGGGGCTATCAAGAACATCAGGAAAAAAATGCAATCCTTATCAATGCGGAAAACAACTATCAACGGGCATTCCACGATCTTTCTTATCGGATGGATATATTAAACGATAAAATTGGGACTACTCTTGCGATGAATTCCAAAGAATCCTTATCGCCTTCCTTAATCGAAGTATGGAGACTCACTTCACAGGCACATAGTGATGTCGGTCAGCTGCCGTTAACCCTATTACCTTTCAATAAAACCGAGGAGTTTTTAGCGAATATTGGTAACTTTAGCTACCGCACAGCAGTTAGAGATTTATCGAAGGAACCATTGACTGATAAGGAATATCAAACACTACAAGTACTATATAAGCAGTCTGGTGACATTCAAAATGAGCTTAGAAATGTACAGCATATGGTCTTGAAAAATAATCTTCGCTGGATGGATGTGGAACTCGCCCTTGCTTCTGGGAAAGAAAACACAGACAATACGATCATTGATGGATTTAAGACTGTTGAAAAAACAGTTACCAGCTTTGAAGAATCAGATTTTGGGCCTACATTTAGCAATTTTCAAAAAAAGGATGAAAACTATAAGAAAATTAAAGGGAAAACCATTACCCGTAATGAGGCAATTCAAATTGCCAAAAAATATATGAAATTTGACGGAAATGCAAACGTAAAAGTCACGGACAATGGTAAAGGCTCCGATTTTGGTTTTTACAGTGTTTCCATTAAGAATAAGACTACAGGCCAAGAGGCAAGTATGGATATTACTAAAAAAGCAGGTCATCCAATTTGGTTTATTAATAACCGTGATGTCAAGAAGCAATCTTTGAGTTTAAATCATGCCAATAATAAGGCGGCAGCATTTTTGAAGGCAACAGGATTTAAAAATTTAGAAACTTTTGATAGTGCACAATATGACAATGTAGGCGTATTTGATTTTGTTACAAATATTAATGGAATTAGAATTTATCCAGAATCAGTGAAAGTCAAAGTAGCGCTGGATAATGGAGATATCATTGGTATTTCCGCTGGAGAATACTTAAAATCATTTCAAACTCGAACCATTGAAAAACCCGTACTCACACTTGAACAAGCTCGTGCAAAGGTAAATCCAAAATTAAAGGTAATGGAACAACGCCAAGCTATGATCACTAATGATATAAATCAAGATGTTTTATGCTATGAGTTCTTAGGGACATTGGGTGACGAAACCTATCGAATTTTTATTAATGCTAAAACAGGATTAGAAGAAGATGTGGAAAAACTGAAAAATGCCGAGGCAACTTACGAAGATGTTTTATAGAGAAAAAACATGTTTTCCCTTTTTTTATCAGTCTGTGTTCTAAAGTAAGGCTCTTTTCGTAAATGCGAAAAGAGCCTATAGTAAAGAATAAAATCGGCAGGCGCCTCCAATACTAAAAACATATGGTTTTTGGAGTGATTGCATGAAAACGGTAGAGAGACTTTTAATTAAATTGGTGATTGTACAATTTATCTTTTTATTTTTATCACAATTACTGCTGCATCAGATTGATATCTTTCCGCAAATTAAGCATTTAACAAAATACGAAGGGGTTAATGAAAATACATTAACTGAAATTCTGCAAACCTTTCAGGGGAATAATCAATAATTTAAACATTTTCATGATCAAAATAAAATAGGAAAGTATAAATGCTTCCTCTTAGTTGGAAGGTTTATACTTTCCTATTTTTATTATAAAGTTTTAGAAATTCTCCTATTTAAATTGGTCTATTTCAGCATTTTTCTTTTATTTAATTGTTAAAAAAAAGAGGCATATCTTTATCTTGTGGTAAAATAAATAAGGTAGATGAGACGATCATGAGAGCATTTAGGAGGATTTATGGATAATAAAATATCAATTGCAATTGACGGCCCTGCCGCAGCCGGGAAAAGTACAGTAGCAAAAATTGTGGCAGAAAGACTTTCTTATATTTATATTGATACTGGTGCGATGTACAGAGCATTGACATATAAAGCAATCATCAATCAACTCGATCTGGAAGATGAAGCATCATTATTGGACACGCTCTTATCGACCGTTATTGAACTAAAACCTTCCGATACTGGACAATTGGTTGTTCTTGACAATCGTGATGTCACAGATTTGATTCGTAGTTCCGAAGTAACTAATTCTGTCTCCTATGTGGCTAGGCAGCCAAAGGTTCGAGAAGAGATGGTGAAGAGACAGCAGGCATTTGCCACAGAAGGCGGAGTGGTGATGGATGGCAGAGACATCGGAACGCATGTTTTACCTAATGCGGAAGTAAAAGTATTTTTGCTTGCAAGTGTAGAAGAGAGAGCTGAAAGACGGCACACTGAAAACTTAGAGAAAGGCTTCCCTTCTGATTTGGAAAAATTAAAGGAAGAGATAGCCCAGCGTGATAAAATTGACTCAGAAAGAGCAGTAGCTCCTTTAAAAAAGGCAAGCGATGCAATTGAAATCGACACAACCTCTTTGACCATTCCTGATGTTGTCGAAAAAATAATGGCGCTGGTGAATGAAAGGATTGGTTGAGTATGACGTTTTATAGGTTTGCCAAATCAGTGGTTTATACCATTTTTAAACCGTGGTATCGGATACAAGCAATCGGGGTAGAAAATATCCCGAAAGAGGGCGGAGTGCTTCTTTGCTCCAACCATATCTCTGTAATCGACCCAATCGTTGTCGGGATTATGTGTCCGCGTCCTGTGCATTATATGGCTAAAGATGAGCTTTTTCAGGTCCCTGTTTTGGGAGGAATCGTTAGAAAATGTAATGCATTCCCGGTAAAAAGGGGATTCAATGACCGAGAGGCTCTAAGGACAGGATTAAAGCTTTTAAAGGACGGACATGTTTTTGGACTCTTTCCAGAAGGAACCAGAAGTAAAACCGGGGAATTAGGAAAAGGGCTTTCAGGAGCGGGCTTTTTTGCATTAAGAACAGAAGCTCATGTTGTTCCTTGTGCGGTCATCGGTCCGTATAAAAGTTTAAATAGATTAAAAATGGTTTATGGTAAACCAATCGATATGACTGAAATGAGACAATCAAAGGCTTCAGCTGAGCAGGTTACTGAATTAATTATGTCAGAAATTGATAAACTTATAAAAGAGCACAAATAGGTTCTGCTTGACAAAAAAGGCTATTTGTAAGAAGTTAATAAAAAGGGTTTTTTTTTGAAAATTCTATTGGCTTTGTTTTATTTTATATGTGGTGTGCAGGTATGCTTTTCACCAAATCATATATAGATTTTTAAGAGTAAATGGATTAAGGAGGAATACATATGTCGGAAGAACTAAATCAAGTAGAAGTGAAAAACTTTGAAATTGGGGATAAAGTAACCGGACAAGTTACTAAGGTTGAGGAAAAACAGGTGCTTGTGAATATTCCTGGCAGTAAGCTAGATGGTATTATCCCAATCAGTGAACTTTCAAGCCTTCATATTGAAAAGGCATCTGATGCTGTTGCAGAAGGCGATGAACTGGAATTAGAAGTAACAAAGGTAGAAGAAGATGCATTAGTATTATCGAAACGGAAAGTAGATGCAGAGAAAGCTTGGGAAAGCCTAGAGCAAAAATTCCAAGCTGGAGAAATCTTTGATACAGAGGTTAAGGACGTTGTTAAAGGCGGTTTAGTGGTCGATCTTGGCGTTCGTGGATTTGTGCCTGCTTCTCTTGTAGAAGCTCATTTTGTCGAGGATTTCAGTGATTACAAAGGTCGTACGCTTTCATTTAAAATCGTTGAACTTGATAAGGAAAAAAATCGTTTAATTCTCTCCCATCGTGCAGTGGTAGAACAAGAAAAAGGAAAGCAGAAACAAAACCGTCTCGGTGCTCTAGAAGCGGGTCAGGTTATTGAGGGAACTGTCCAAAGAATTACTGATTTTGGCGCATTTGTAGATATCGGTGGTATCGATGGATTAGTTCATATATCACAGCTTTCTCATGAACATGTAAATAAACCTTCTGATGTTGTCCATGAAGGACAGCAGGTAAAAGTGAAAGTATTAAGCGTAGATCGTAACAATGAGAGAATTTCATTATCTATCAAAGAAACGCTTCCAGGACCTTGGAGTAATATCTCTGAGAAAGCTCCTAAAGGAAGTACTTTAAGCGGAACAGTCAAAAGATTAGTTTCTTATGGAGCTTTCGTAGAAGTATTCCCTGGGGTAGAAGGACTTGTTCATATCTCTCAAATCGCTCATAAGCATATCGGAACCCCTCATGAAGTTTTAAAAGAGGGTCAAGAAGTACAAGTAAAGGTTCTAGATGTAAATGAGCAAGATCAGCGTTTATCATTGAGCATAAAGGAATTGCTTGAAAAAGAAGTTGAAGAAAACTTTGATTACGAGCTTCCTGAAGAGTCTAAAGGGTTCCAGCTTGGAGAAATGATTGGAGATAAATTAAAGAATCTAGGAAAATAATGGTGATTTAAGTGTCAAGATCTGAACGAAAATGGGATCATATTCGCTTTGCCTTGGAAAATAGGCAAAATCGTTCTACAGTTTTCGACGATATCAAATTTATTCACCAATGCTTACCGAATATCAATGTGTCCGATGTTCGATTAAATTATTTAATTGGCGAACTTTCTTTAAGTTCGCCAATTTTTATCAATGCAATGACGGGCGGCGGCGGAGAAAAAACCTATCAAATAAATAAGCAGCTGGCAATCGCTGCAAAGCATACTGGCGTGGCGATGGCTGTTGGGTCACAAATGTCTGCTATCAAAGATCAACAAGAACGATATACATATGAAATTGTCCGTAAAGAGAATCCAAATGGGATTGTCATTGCCAATTTAGGCAGTGAAGCGACGATTGAAAATGCTAAATTGGCCGTTGACATGATTGGGGCCAATGCCTTACAAATCCATTTAAATGTGATTCAAGAACTTACGATGCCCGAGGGGGATCGAGATTTTTTTGGTTCTCTAAAAAGAATCACAGAAATAGCCAGTGGGGTAGACGTACCGATTATTGTTAAGGAAGTCGGCTTCGGAATGTCTAAGGAAACAGTTGAGTCTCTGATTTCGGCAGGTGCAGCTGTTGTTGATGTAGGAGGTTCCGGGGGGACAAATTTTGCCGAAATAGAAAATAAGCGCAGGAAACAATCCCTTCCTTTTTTCAATAATTGGGGAATCCCTACACCTATTTCAATACTTGAGGCAGCAAGTGTTTCTAATCGTATTCCGATTATTGGGTCCGGAGGTTTTTCTTCAAGCTTAGATATTGCAAAAGGTTTAGCAATTGGCGCAAGTGCCATTGGTCTAGCTGGGTTCTTTTTGCAAATACTTGTGGAGGATGGTCTGGATGCATTAATCGAAGAAATAAACACTCTTCATTCGGAATTAACAATGATTATGACTGCATTAGGTGCAAAGTCTATTTCAGACTTACAAAATGCACCAGTAATAATTTCAGGTGAAACCTATCACTGGTTAACACAAAGAGGCATCGATACGAAGCAATACAGTCAGCGAAAGATTAAATAAAGCTCCCGCATAGGCGGGAGCTTTTACCATTTATTCATCATATTTTCCATCGTTTAAATCTCTAGCTTCCTCAGGACTTGATAACTTTGTTGAGCCAGGATAATGCAAAGCCTGATCACGGTCTTTCCCAGCACGCCCGCTTGCAGCCAGCTTTTTTTCTTGGCGGTCTTTTCCCATGTTCCACACCTCCTCTTAATAAGATGATTCACTACGGAAATATTATTCAAGGAAGTATGAAAGTACATAAAGTTTACCAATAATGAAAATAATAGGAGGTGTATGCATGGAAGGTTCGATGTTCTATTGGATTTATTGGTTGTTTTGGGTTTACCTTACCTTTTTAACAGATAAGAAAAACCCGTATCGGCGAAAACTATCGGCTATTATTTTAATCGTAATCCTATTATCCGATCATCAATTTAAGCTGGGGGAATATGTCATCCATGCCAGTGGATTATTTTTATTATTAATGTCTTATATATTCTTGAGTCAGGAAAAACGGACAGCGATCATTTATTTCTATATTTGTTCCTTGATTGTATCGATTGGATATGTGGCGTTCCATTTGTTTGAAATTTTTGACCCGGTCTGGATTATTTTTAAAAAGGAATGGATGATGGGAATCGTTTTTGGGTACCTTGCCATCTTATTGCAAAAAAACTTAAAAGGCAGATTACTGATTGCGATTTGCGGAACGATGCAAGGGGAGTTTCTTTATGCATATACCTTAAGTAAATTTCCTTTTCCGTATGAAATAGGCGGGTTTGAATATCTAGATGTATGTGCGTTAATTTCTGCTATACTGGTTGCCTGGAGTGCAATTGAAAATGCGGGAACGTATTTTCAAACACACTATCATTTTTTTGAAAGAGGAAAACAAAAATCATCCTAAATGGGTAGCTTGGAGAATCCTTACCATTGCGGGAAAGGATTAACATTGTTAAAATAATTGAAGTTAGGCCCTTCTTGTTAACAGAAGGGTTTCTTTACTTAAGGCTATTTCGAAAAGAGCCTTACTTACGTAAGAACTTTCAATTTGAATAATGCTAACTAATAACACTATTGTGAAATATATCAGAAAGGATGGCGATTATGATGGTTAAACCTGTTATTGCCATTGTAGGAAGACCAAACGTCGGAAAATCTACCATTTTTAATAGGATTGTGGGTGAGCGTGTTTCCATCGTCGAAGACGTACCGGGAGTAACTAGGGATAGGATCTATAGTTCAGGTGAATGGCTAACGTATGATTTTAATGTGATTGATACGGGTGGAATTGATATTGGGGATGAGCCATTTTTGGAGCAGATTCGTCAGCAGGCGGAGGTTGCAATTGATGAAGCTGATGTCATTATCTTTTTAACAAATGGCCGTGAAGGCGTAACAGCAGCGGATGAAGAAGTGGCAAAAATCCTCTATAAGTCCAAAAAGCCAATCGTATTAGGAGTAAATAAGATCGATAACCCGGAAATGAGAGAGTTAATTTATGATTTTTATTCACTGGGGTTTGGAGAACCAATCCCAATATCAGGGTCTCACGGACTTGGCCTTGGTGATTTATTAGATGAGGCAGCTAAACATTTCCCAAAAACGAAGCCAATAGAATATGATGAAGATGTGGTCAAGTTTTCTTTAATTGGACGGCCTAATGTTGGAAAGTCCTCCCTTGTCAACGCGATATTAGGAGAAGATCGTGTCATAGTCAGCAATATTGCCGGTACCACTCGTGATGCAGTAGATTCTCCATATACTTATAACGGCCAAGAATATGTCATTATTGATACAGCAGGAATTAGAAAAAAAGGAAAAGTGTATGAGACTACAGAAAAGTATAGTGTGTTGCGTGCATTAAGGGCGATAGAGCGTTCAGATGTTGTTTTAGTGGTCATTAACGCCGAAGAAGGAATTATTGAGCAAGATAAGAAAATAGCCGGTTATGCCCATGAAGCAGGACGAGCTGTCGTGATTGTTGTGAATAAATGGGATGCAGTTGAAAAAGACGAGAAAACAATGAAAGAATTGGAACAAAAAATAAGAGAACATTTCTTATTTCTTAGCTATGCTCCGATTGTTTTCCTATCGGCTAAAACGAAAAAACGTATTCATACTCTAATGCCAGTGATCAATACGGCAAGTGATAACCATTCAATGCGGGTTGAAACAAGCGTGTTAAACGACGTCATTATGGATGCGGTTGCGATGAATCCAACTCCAACAGACAAGGGGAAGAGATTAAAAATTTATTATGCTACCCAAGTGGCTGTCAAACCTCCAACTTTTGTTGTTTTTGTGAATGAACCTGAACTAATGCATTTTTCCTATGAACGCTTTCTTGAAAATAGGATTAGGGACGCTTTTGGATTTGAGGGTACGCCTATAAAGATTTATGCTCGAGAAAGAAAATAATAAAGGCGGGTGAAGGGTTATGCGGGAGGATAGCAATACAGCAGTAACTGTTATTGGCGCAGGGAGCTGGGGAACAGCCCTCGCAATAGTACTTGCAGACAACGGTCATGAAGTACGTTTATGGAGTCATAATGAGGATCAGGTAAAGGAATTGAATCAATTCCATACCAATAAAAAATATTTACCTGATATCAAACTGCCGGAATTAATTGTCGGTTATGCCTCGTTAAATGACGCATTAATGGGAGTGGAGAACATTATTTTGGCCGTTCCGACAAAAGCCATCCGGGAAGTGCTGGGAAGTATTAAGGCAGTTCAGAAAGCACCTTTGACCATAACGCATGTGAGTAAAGGGATAGAGCCAAATACCCTGCTGCGAATAACCGAAATCATAAAAGAAGAAATGCCAAAAGAACTTCTAAAGGATGTCGTTGTCTTATCGGGACCAAGTCATGCGGAAGAAGTTAGTCTTAGACATCCTACAACTGTTACCGTCTCTTCGGAAAATATGGAAGCAGCTGAAAATATACAGGATTTATTTATCAATCAAAATTTCCGTGTATATACCAATTCAGATGTCATTGGTGTGGAGATTGGCGGTGCATTAAAGAACATTATCGCCTTGGCCGCGGGTATTACAGATGGACTTGGTTACGGTGATAATGCTAAGGCGGCATTAATGACGCGAGGATTAGCTGAAATAGCCCGGCTCGGAACAAAAATGGGCGCCAATCCATTAACGTTCTCCGGCTTAGCAGGAATAGGCGACCTTATTGTAACCTGCACGAGTGTTCATTCAAGAAACTGGAAAGCAGGAAATCTGCTTGGAAAGGGAAAAACTTTAACTGAGGTTCTCGATAATATGGGAATGGTGGTCGAGGGTGTAAGAACAACGAAAGCGGCGAATCAGCTCGCACAAAAGTATAATGTTAACATGCCGATTACCTCTGTCTTGTATAATGTCTTATTTAATGGCAAAAATGCTAAAGATGCAGTTGATGTTTTAATGACGCGCGGTAGAACCCATGAAATGGAAGATTTAGTGAATGTCCTTGAGGAAAAATCCCTTGAAGATTAAAAATGTGCTTTTTTATTAAGAAATTAGGCAATCTCATGATGCGTTTTTTCTCTAGGTTGCATACAATGCAACGAAGCAACCTGGTAGTAGACGCTGGAGAATGGGTTATTTAGTCCAAATTTCGCTGAAGTAAGGAACTCGCCCCTCTTTACTTCAGTTTTTTTATGTTCTAGGATATTATAGATTTAGTAATTTTAAATAACTTTTTTTACAGGTATATACACGTCCAGCTCCCAACAGCTAGGTCCTTCGCTCTTTTCCCTACGATAAGTCAACATCGAATCGCTAACGCTCTTCGTGTTTCCTTTATCTCAGTCAAAGCGCTCCAGGCCATACGCCGCTAAATGGGCGCTTGCGCTTTTGTTCAAAAAAATTTTTTTATAATAATAGCTATGTTATAATTAATCTTCGAAAAAGGGGGAATAAAATTGTCGCCAGCCATGATAAAGATGTGGATCTCCATTGCAGGTATGGCTCTTATGTTTCTTGCGATTGTTACGATTTATTTGAGCCGATATAAATTACAAGGGGTATTTCGAATTCTAACTGCTATTATTGCTTATTTGTTTATGATTGTTGCAGGATTAACCTTACTGATTGTTTTCTTAACCTAAATTTTCGACCATACATAAATCTAAAGGTGATTTTATGAAAAGAAAAATGTTGTTTAGTACACTCATGATTACGGCAGTCATATTGTCAGGCTGTATGTACCCGAAAGAGGAATTAACGCAAAACCAGGTACCTTATAAAGATCAAATCAAAGCGGTACAATCGGCCGTAGAGGATTTTCAAAAAGATAATGGCGGAATTCTGCCCATTAAAACAAAGGAAGCCGAAACACCGATTTATCAAAAGTACCCTATAGATTTTAAAAAAATTGCCCCCAAGTATATTGCAGAACCACCTGGAAATGCTTATGAGAGCGGTGGCATATTTCAATATGTACTTGTAGATGAGGAGACAAATCCAACTGTTAAATTGTTGGATTTGCGGATGGCGGAAACGATTCGAGATATTAAATTAAGGATCAGAACCAATGGTTATCCACCATATAAGGATCAAATAGCCAAAAATGTTTATTCACTTGACTATAATAAACTGGGTTATAAGAAGGCTCCATATGCGGTTAGTCCATTTACAAATCAAAACCTTTCATTCGTCATAACAGGTGATGCTGAGGTTTATGTTGATTATCGGCCCGACCTCTATCAAGTCCTAAAAAAGACAGAGAAGGAGCCGAAACCTGGCGAGGATATCCGCTCTATTTTAGTCGATGATTCCATGTTTGTTCCCGCTTTTTCCCTGCCCTATACCATTGATTCTAAGACAAAAGAACCTGTGTTTTTAGAAAAATAAGAATTTTATTAGGTCCTCTTCTCTATGTCTAGTGAAGGATCTCTGCTTTAATTTTTGTCATAACCCTTTTCCTATGAAATATATTGTAGGAGAAGGGTTTTTTATGCTTAATCATTTAATGGCGATATGGATTCAAATTTTCTTGCCGTATCCGTTAACCATAGTTAGAAACCCTCCATACAACCAAATGTTCAGAGAAAAACAGATATCAGCACATCGTGTGAAATTTTAACAAGGGGGTAAAAAATTTTAGAAAAGTGTCATAACAAGATAGGACAACGTCATAAATATATACTGTCCAAAAATACCTAAAATGGATGATATTATCCCACTTTACTCTATGATCGGGAGGGGATCACTTGGAAAAGGTTGATATTTTTAAAGATATTGCTGAAAGAACAGGCGGCGATATTTATCTAGGAGTAGTCGGAGCAGTACGAACAGGTAAATCAACATTTATTAAAAAGTTCATGGAGCTTGTTGTCTTACCCAATATAAACAGTGAAGCGGAAAGATCTCGCGCACAGGATGAGCTACCACAAAGTGCAGCCGGTAAAACGATCATGACAACTGAACCGAAATTTGTCCCCAATCAGGCGGCTACTGTACATGTTGATGAGGGACTTAATGTTAATATCAGGCTTGTGGATTGTGTGGGATACACAGTACCAGGTGCTAAGGGATATGAAGATGAAAATGGACCTAGGATGATTAATACGCCATGGTATGAGGAACCTATTCCCTTCCATGAAGCCGCAGAAATTGGCACAAGAAAAGTAATCCAGGAACATTCAACAATTGGGGTTGTAGTTACAACGGATGGAACAATTGGTGAAATCCCTCGAAGTAACTATATCGAAGCAGAAGAAAGAGTCATAAACGAATTGAAGGAAGTGGGCAAACCATTTATTATGGTGGTCAATAGCGCTCAGCCATACCACCCTAGCACAGAAACATTAAGATCAAGCTTAGCTGAGAAATATGATATTCCTGTTATTGCAATGAGTGTAGAAAGCATGCGTGACAGTGATGTCTACAATGTCCTTCGCGAGGCACTTTACGAGTTCCCGGTACTTGAAGTCAATGTAAACCTGCCAAGCTGGGTTATGGTACTCAGAGAGAACCATTGGCTGCGTGAAAGCTATCAAGATGCTGTGAAAGAAACAGTTAAAGATATCAAGAGATTACGAGATGTGGATCGAGTTGTGCAGCAGTTTAGTGACTTTGAATTCATTGATAAAGCGGGACTCGCCGGTATTGAGATGGGTTCTGGTGTTGCTGAAATCGACTTAATCGCTCCTGATGAGTTATATGATGATATTTTAAAAGAAATTGTCGGAGTGGAAATCAGAGGTAAAGATCATCTTCTAGAATTAATGCAGGATTTTGCCCATGCGAAAGCAGAATATGACCATATTGCCGATGCAATAAAAATGGTTAAACAAACAGGTTATGGGATTGCCTCACCATCACTTTCTGATATGAGTCTTGAAGAACCAGAAATCATCCGTCAGGGTGCTAGATTCGGTGTAAGACTTAGAGCGGTAGCTCCATCGATTCATATGATTAAAGTCGATGTAGAATCAGAATTTGCTCCGATTATTGGTACTGAAAAACAAAGTGAAGAGTTAGTCCGTTATTTAATGCAGGACTTCGAGGATGATCCATTATCGATTTGGAATTCAGATATTTTTGGCCGGTCTTTGAGTTCTATTGTTCGAGAGGGGATTCAAGGTAAACTATCTTTAATGCCAGAGAATGCCAGATATAAATTAAAAGAAACATTAGAAAGAATTATTAACGAAGGTTCCGGCGGATTAATCGCGATAATCCTCTAATTTTTGGGCTCCATTTTGGAGTCCTTTTTTTATTTCACCTAATTATGACCAAAAATAGGTCAAATATAGGAGAATCTTGATAAACAAAAGAAAAGATTACCATAATTTCATGAAATCTTCTTGATATGCGGAAATGATTATGATAATCTTTTAACAGAATTACGTTATAGTGCTTGAACCCTTTATTTCATTGGGTTTTTATTAAAAAAATAGATTTAGGTCACTAAAGTAGTCAAAATGGATTACTTTTGGTAATAAAACCTTGCTATGACGTATAGAAATTAGAAAAATTGTTTAGAAATGTAGATAAGTAATCTTATTTACTAATCTTGATAATTTCTTTGGGAGGAGGTGAATGGCATGAACAAGACAGAACTTATTAATGCAGTTGCTGAAGCTAGCGAGCTTTCAAAAAAGGACGCTACAAAAGCAGTTGATGCTGTTTTTGATGCGATTTTAGATGCTTTAAAGAATGGTGATAAGGTACAACTAATTGGTTTTGGTAACTTTGAAGTACGTGAGCGTGCTGCCCGTAAAGGCCGTAACCCACAAACAGGTGATGAAATCGAAATCGCTGCTAGCAAGGTACCAGCTTTCAAACCAGGTAAAGCGCTTAAAGATGCAGTTAAGTAATTACATAAATGATTGCTTAAAGCGGAAGCTTAGGCAAAAAGGTCATGGGTCACTCCATGGCCTTTTTTCTATATTAAAGATAAACATATGGGTAAGTAGCTATTTTTTTGCTTGCAGGGAAATGATTGTGCTAATATGTAGTTGTTGTTTATACTTAAAAGATATACTTTAGGAGGAAATCAGTATGTCGGAAATCAATCGTGCCCAACTAGAAGAGGCGGTACGTTTAATATTAGAGGCAATTGGTGAAGACCCAAATCGTGAAGGACTTCTTGATACACCAAAGAGAGTAGCCAAAATGTATGAAGAAGTATTCAGCGGATTAAATGAAGATCCAAAGCAGCACTTTGAAACCATTTTTAGTGAAGATCACGAAGAACTTGTTTTAGTGAAAGATATACCATTCTACTCAATGTGTGAACATCATTTAGTCCCTTTTTTTGGTAAAGCTCATGTTGCTTATATTCCACAAAATGGCCGTGTTACAGGACTAAGTAAATTAGCGCGTGCCGTGGAAGCTGTTGCTAAAAGGCCACAGCTGCAGGAACGGATTACATCCACTATAGCAGATAGTATGATGGAAAAGCTTGATCCTCATGGTGTAATGGTTGTTGTGGAAGCTGAGCATATGTGTATGACGATGCGTGGTGTAAAAAAGCCTGGCTCCAAAACGGTTACAACAGCGGTTAGAGGAGTTCTTGCAGAGGATGCAGTGGCACGTTCAGAGGTCCTATCATTGATTAAATATTGAGTAATTATTTCTTGACATATGGAGTGATCAAATTGGAAAAGCGTAATCCACAAAATAGTGAATATGTTGTGATTAAAGCAGAAGATGATGGCGTCAGTGTGATCGGGTTAACAAGGGGTTCTGACACTAGATTCCATCATTCGGAAAAGCTTGATAAAGGGGAAGTTCTTATTGCTCAATTTACTGAGCATACCTCTGCGATTAAAATTCGTGGTAACGCTAAAATTCTCACTCAGTTCGGTGAAGTTGAGAGTGAAATGAAGAAATAACGCTGAACATAGAATGGTAAGTGATTATTTTGTGAATTTCTGCCCACATCAGACCTTTTATGTTATAATTGTGTCTGCCTTATTTTATTAAGAAGACAAGTAAATTTTCTTTTAAGTGGGCATGAAATTTTCGTGCAAATAGACAATATTAATACATAAAGTGATTACATCGGGGAAGCAAGGGTGATGACAGTGCATGACATTCGACAAAAATATACAACGATTAAAGAGCAGGTCGAAAAGAGGGTTTTTGATTCCTACTTGCTTGAATATATAGAAACCCCAAAAATTGATGAGGAAAAGTTGTTAGTCCTCGTCTCTTTTATGGAACCACTAGAACTGTCTTTTAATCAGATTCAAAACTATACTTTGTCAACCATGCTAATTCAAATTGCCCTTGACACCCATGATTATATATCAAGTACTGCCATAGATGAGAAAAAACGGCAGCTTACAGTACTTGCTGGAGACTATTTTAGCGGATTATACTATAAACTTCTTGCAGATGCAGAGGATATTAACATGATAAAATCTCTATCTGCAGGGGTAAAAGAAGTGAACGAAAATAAGATTCTTGTATACAAAAATGACTTGGATGGAATAGAGAGCCTGATGAGTAGTCTTAGAAAAATCGAAAGTTCTTTGCTGACTAAGGTGGCTGATTATTTTAAAGTAGAGATTTGGAATGAATTTCTTAGTGAGTTGTTTTTATTTAAAAGGTTATTAAATGAGAGAAACCAATATTTTCAATCAGGATGTTCTTTTTTATTTCAATCATTGAAGCAACTCCTTTTCTCTGGAGCAAAATTTGATGATTTAACAGTAGAACAACAACAGCGTTTAATACTGGCTTGTGACGAATATTTAGAACGTTCCAAGCATGCAGTAGAAAAACAACTTCCATACATAAATGACTTCCTTGCAAAAAAAGTCACAGTATTATTGGGTCAGTACCAGCCATATGCAAAAACTTTTGTGGAAGAAGGGTAAAACATGCAGCAATCGAAAGAACAGCGCGTTCACAATGTGTTTGAAAAGATATCCGATAACTATGATAAAATGAATTCGGTTATTAGTTTTCAGCAACACATCAAGTGGCGGAAGGATACCATGAGAAGAATGGATGTTCAACCTGGTTCAAGAGCTCTCGATGTCTGCTGTGGAACGGCTGATTGGACCATTGCCTTAGCGGAAGCAGTTGGCCCAACCGGAAAGGTTACAGGCCTCGATTTTAGCCAAAACATGTTGAATGTAGGGATTGAAAAAGTTAAGGAACTAGGGCTTGACCAGGTGTCATTAATACATGGAAATGCAATGGAACTTCCATTCCCTGATAACAGCTTTGATTATGTTACAATCGGCTTTGGCTTAAGGAATGTCCCTGATTACCTGCAGGTATTAAAGGAAATGCATCGGGTGCTAAAACCAGGCGGGATAGCAGTATGCCTCGAGACGTCACAGCCTATCTTAATTGGCTATAAACAGCTTTATTATTTTTACTTTCGTTTTATTATGCCGCTGTTTGGCAAAATGCTGGCCAAAAGCTATCGGGAGTATGCCTGGCTCCATGAATCTGCCCGTGATTTTCCTGGAATGAGAGAGCTTGCCAGATTATTTGAAACAGCAGGGTTTAAAGAAGTGAAATATAAACCGTATAGTGGCGGTGCTGCCGCTGTTCATATCGGTAAAAAACATTAATTCGTCAAAAATGAAGACAGGATGAAAAGCAGGGTGAATACAAATGAAATTAAAAATGATGTATTCATTTTTGAATTCGGATATTAACATAATAGAAAAAGAACTTGAAGAGACGATCCAACCGGAGTCTCTTCTTTTGAAACAAGCTTCTATGCATACACTACAAGCCGGAGGGAAACGAATTCGTCCTGTTTTTGTTTTGCTTGCAGGTAAATTTGGTCATTACGATATCCATGTCCTGAAGAATGTAGCTGTGGCATTAGAATTAATTCATATGGCCTCGCTCGTTCATGATGATGTAATCGACGATGCCGATCTGCGCAGAGGGCAGCCTACTGTCAAATCCAAATGGGATAACAAAATAGCCATGTACACAGGAGACTTTGTATTTGCTCTTGCCCTTGAATTGATGACAAATATTAAAAGCTCTGAAGCTCATAAAATTTTGGCCAACACCATTGTCGAAGTAACGGTCGGGGAAATTCAACAAATAAAAGATAAATACCGTTTTAATCAAAACCTGAAGGATTATCTTAGAAGAATTAAAAGGAAGACCGCCTTGTTAATTGCAGTAAGCTGCCAATTAGGAGCAGTTGCTGCAGGTGTAGAGGAATATCACCATAAAAAACTATTCCGATTTGGTTATTATGTTGGAATGTCCTATCAGATTATTGATGATATTTTGGATTTTACCTCAACTGAAAAGGAACTGGGAAAGCCGGCCGGCAGCGATCTGCTCCAAGGAAACATTACTGCCCCTGCCCTATTTGCCATGAACAATCCTGCAATACTTAGTGAAATTGAAAAGGTTTATGAAAATATGGAACCTAATGAAATCGGACGAATCATTTCCCTAATTAAACAATCAGGTGCGATTGAAAAATCCTTTGCTTTAAGTGATCACTACTTGGATAAAGCATTAACGGTTTTAGAGGAATTACCAGAAAATAAAGCCAAAAAGACACTAAGGGATATTGCTAAATATATAGGCAGACGAAAGTTTTAATTACTCTGCCGACATCAGCTTGCTAAATATTCAAAAAAATGATAACATTTTCATGGATTGTTCATAACCAACAATCAATATACATAATATTTTTTTGGGAGTGGGATTCATGGAAAAGACATTTTTGATGGTCAAGCCTGATGGTGTTCAGCGTAACCTTATCGGGGAAATTGTAGCTCGCTTTGAGAAGAAAGGCTTCCAATTAGTCGGGGCAAAATTAATGAGTATTCCAAATGAGCTTGCTGAAGAACATTATGGGGAACATAAGGAGCGTCCATTCTTCGGGGAATTAGTTGATTTCATCACTTCAGGACCTGTTTTTGCGATGGTTTGGCAGGGTGAAAATGTGATTGCAACAGCTCGTCAAATGATGGGTTCTACTAATCCTAAGGACGCGGCCCCAGGAACGATCCGCGGTGATTTTGGCCTTACTGTGGGGAAAAATGTTATTCACGGCTCTGATTCTCCGGCTAGTGCGGTGCGTGAAATTGGGTTATTCTTTAAAGAAACTGATGTAGTTGATTATTCTAAGCTAGTGAACGAGTGGATTTACTAATCTAACTAGAAAGGCACTTGTATAATAATATACGAGTGCCTTTTTTTGTATCCGATTACAAGAAATTTATCCTTATTTTCTGAATAATTATTCTATGTTTATTTTGCTCAATATGTTATATTGATAAATAATTCTTTAATGAGTTGAAGGGGGAAAGAGCGATGGGGATGAGATATTTAACAGCAGGAGAATCCCATGGACCGCAGTTAACGACAATTTTAGAGGGCTTACCGGCGGGCATGCCGATTGATGCCTCAGATATAAATAATGAATTAGCTAGGCGGCAAAAAGGCTATGGCCGTGGAAGACGCATGCAAATCGAAAAGGATACTGCAGAAATTGTTTCAGGAGTTCGTCACGGACAAACCCTTGGTTCACCGATTGCACTTGTGGTAAAAAACAATGATTGGAAGCATTGGACTAAGATTATGGGTATTGAGGCTCTAGAGGAAGGCCAAGAGGATGAAGTGAAGCGGAAGGTAACAAGGGCACGGCCTGGTCACGCGGATTTAAATGGGGCCATTAAATACGGCCACCGCGATATGAGAAATGTTTTAGAGCGTTCTTCAGCACGGGAAACAACGGTTAGAGTTGCAGCTGGTGCAGTCGCGAAGAAACTATTATCACTACTTGGTGTAGAGATTGTAGGACATGTTGTCGAAATCGGAGGAGTGAAAGCATCCGTAGACCCTAATCTTTCGATAGAAACAATAAAAGAAGTAACAGAATTATCTTCAGTTCGCGTGGCAGATCCTACAGTTGAGCAAGCGATGATGTCAGCTATTGACGAAGCAAAGCAAAATGGAGATTCCATCGGCGGGGTCGTCGAGGTAATCGCAACAGGGATGCCTGCAGGTATTGGTAGTTATGTTCATTATGATCGAAAATTGGACGGGAAATTAGCAGCCGCAATTATGAGTATTAACGCCTTTAAAGGCGTTGAAATAGGAATTGGTTTCGAAGCGGCAAGATTGCCTGGAAGTCAGGTCCATGATGAAATAGCATGGCATGAAGAAACAGGCTATTATCGTAAGACCAATCGTCTTGGGGGGATGGAAGGCGGTATGACGACCGGAATGCCACTTGTAGTGAGAGGGGTAATGAAACCAATTCCAACTCTTTATAAACCATTGATGAGCGTCGATATTGAAACAAAGGAGCCATTTGCAGCCAGTGTTGAGCGGTCTGATAGTTGCGCTGTACCAGCTGCGGCTGTTGTTGCCGAGCAGGTAGTAGCATGGGAACTTGCCAATGCACTGATTGAACAGTTTAATAGTGACCGTTTTGATACCCTTGTCGACGAAATTAATAGACATCGTGAATATGCGAGGGAGTTTTAATGGAGACGATTCAAATTCAAACAGAATCCAAGGAATATCCTGTATTTGTGGGAGAAGGGTGTAGAAATGAACTTCCTGTATTCCTGAAAAACCATTTCCCTAGTCTTACAAGAATACTAATTATTACGGATGAAACAGTTGCAAAGCTTCATCTTGAAACATTACTTCAAGTGCTGAAACCTTGGGAACCTATCATTTTTACTGCACCAGCAGGTGAAAAAGCAAAAACCTTTGAGGTATATTATGATGCCCTGACAACCGCTCTAGCCAGTCATTTAGACCGCAAATCGGTTGTTCTCTCCTTTGGAGGAGGAGCGGTTGGAGATTTAACCGGATTTGTTGCAGCTTCCTTCATGCGTGGTATTCCTTTTATTCAAGTGCCTACCACCATTCTTGCACATGATAGTGCCGTTGGCGGCAAAGTTGCGATCAATCATCCGCTTGGGAAAAATATGATTGGAGCTTTTTATCAACCGGAAGCAGTATTTTATGATTTAGAATTATTAAATACGCTTCCCATTCATGAAATTCGATCTGGGTTTGCGGAGGTTATTAAACATGCCCTTATAGCGGATCCTCATTTTTATGATTGGTTAAGGTTAAATATTCATAATTTAAATACGATATCAAAAGAACAATTATCCTCTTCTCTTGTCCAAGGAATAAAGATTAAAAACAAGTTCGTATCGCAGGATGAAAAAGAAACAGGAATCCGTGCTTTTTTAAATTTAGGTCATACCCTTGGACATGCTATCGAAGCAGAAATGGGTTATGGAAATTTCACCCATGGTGAAGCAGTAATGATTGGGACGATATTTGCCTTAAAATTAAGTAAAACTTTATTAGGTTTATCGTTTAATATAAGTGAATTCACTGACTGGGTTACAGAATTAGGCTATGAAACAGCAGTACCTAAACAATTATCCTTTGAAAGCTTGATAGCGAAAATGAGACAGGATAAGAAATCTGTAGGTGATGCGATTCATTTTGTTTTACTTGAACAAGTGGGGCATCCTTTACTTCAGGAAGTGTCAGAAGAGGTATTATGGCAAGAGTTGACAAGATTTTAATATAAGGGAGAATGTTTTATGATCAGAGGTGTGAGGGGAGCCACGACGGTTACTGCAAATTCTGAAGAAGCTATTATTGCAGCGACTGAGGAACTTTTTGCTAAATTAATTGAAGTAAATCAAATTCAGCCTGATTCCGTCGCCTCCGTGTTAATTTCAACAACAGAAGATGTTGATGCAGCGTTTCCGGCTAAGGCATTGCGGAAAATCCCAGGCTGGACCTATGTACCAGTAATGTGTATGCGGGAAATGCCTGTTCCTAACTCTTTGAAGATGTGTGTTAGAGTAATGATGCACATCAATACAAGTGTTACACAGGAAAATATTGTCCATGTTTATCTAAATGGTGCGCAAGTGTTAAGACCTGATTTAAACAACAGCGTGCCATTATAAGATTTCAAATTTTTTAAAGCAACGGGGTGTAGAAAATGAGATGGAAAGAACAGTTATTGACGTTGACTCCATATCAACCAGGAAAGTCAATTGATGCTGTTAAGAAACAATTTAATCTTGAAAAGATTATAAAACTAGCCTCCAATGAAAATCCTTTTGGGTGTTCAGAGTTAGTACATTCAGCACTAAATTCAAATCCAACGGGCCTTGCTATATACCCTGATGGATATGCGACTAATTTACGACAATCACTTGCATCCTTTTTGGAAGTTGAGGAGAACGAGCTCATTTTAGGAAATGGCTCAGATAATTTAATACAAATAATCTCAAGAGCGCTATTACATCCAAATGCCAGCACAGTAATGGCCCATCCGACCTTTTCACAGTATAAACACAATGCTGTTATAGAAGGAGCCATAATCAAAGAAATTCCTCTCGTCAATGGCGAACACGATTTAGATGCCATGTTAGAGGCTATTGATGAACAGACAAATGTGATTTGGGTTTGCAGCCCTAATAACCCGACCGGAACATATATACCGGAGAATAAATTAGTCCCATTTTTAGAAAAAGTTCCGCCTCATATCCTTGTGGTCCTTGACGAGGCTTATTATGAGTACGTAGTGGCCGAGGATTATTATAATTCTATTAGTTTGACCCGTAAGTTCGATAACCTAATTGTATTAAGAACATTTTCAAAGATTTATGGTTTAGCAGCCTTAAGGATTGGTTATGGGGTAGCTAACCCAGCAATTATCAAGGCCTTAGAACCTGCTAGAGAGCCATTTAATGTTAATTCTCTAGGCCAGATAGCTGCAAGTGCGGCAATTAAGGATCAGCAATTTGTCGAAGATTGCAAAGAAAAGAACCGTCAGGGAATTGCACAATTTTATAAATTTTGCGAGCAGCATAATCTAGAATATTATCCTACTCAGACCAACTTTATCTTAATAGACTTTAAAGTAGACGGAGATAAAGTTTTCCATTATTTACAAGAGAGAGGATTTATAGTCCGTTCCGGAAAAGCACTCGGCTTCCCGACTTCAGTAAGAATAACGGTGGGCTCCGCAGAACAAAACGATGGTGTTTTAAATGTACTAAGCGAATTTCTTGGGGTAAACTAGAAAGCAGTTTTCTCTAAATAGGGGGATGGACATTGAAGGGCCGGGTTTTTGTCATAGGCTTAGGATTAATAGGTGGATCCTTGGCGTTATGTATTAAAAAGGAACATTTTGATTCAGAAATTGTTGGATTCGATATTAACTACGAACAGGCAAGGCTAGCTAGTATGCTTGGTGTCATCGATGAAATAGCGGATACTATTCAGGATGGAGCAATTGGTGCTGATTTAATTATCATTGCTGCACCAGTTAATGAAACAAAGGAAATCATTCACCTGCTTTCTGAGCTTCCACTTAATCCACAAGTAATCGTGACTGACACAGGCAGTACAAAGGGGAAAATTGTTGAAAGCAGTATAAGTTTAACCAAACGTGGATTTACTTTTATTGGTGGTCATCCAATGGCTGGCTCACACAAAAGCGGAGTATCAGCTGCAAAAGAAATTTTATTTGAAAATGCCTTTTATCTGTTAACACCTGAAGACCAAATTGAAAGCTCTAAGGTATTAGCTCTAAAAGAGTGGCTAAGCGGGACTCATGCTAAATTCTTAACGATCTCACCTGAAACACATGATTATCTGACCGGTATCGTCAGCCATTTTCCACATATCATCGCTGCATCGATTGTCCGGCAAACCGAAAAGCTGTCTGAAACAGAAAGTTTAATTCCCCGCCTTGCTGCTGGGGGATTTCGGGATATTACGCGGATTGCTTCGAGTAGTCCTGAAATGTGGAAAGATATTCTTCTTCACAACCGTGAAATCTTAATACAATTGCTTAATCAATGGCTTTCAGAAATGAATGAGGTCAAATCACTGTTAGAACAGGAAAACAGCGTTGCTATTTATAATTATTTTAGTCAAGCAAAGCAGTTCCGCGATGGGCTGCCCCAAAAGGAAAAAGGGGCTATCCCTTCATTCTATGATTTGTATGTAGATGTTCCGGATTATCCTGGGGTGGTCTCAGAAATTACAGGTTATCTAGCAAAGGAACGCATTAGCATAACTAATATCCGCATTTTAGAAACGCGCGAAGATATTAATGGAGTTTTAGTTATCAGTTTTCAAACAGAAGAAGATCGTCAAAGAGCTGAGCGATGTATAGGAAGTTATTCCACCTACGCAACTTCGGTTGGAACCTGACCTCTAAAGTAAATCTGCTCCTGTGTGCAAAAATTTTGATATAAAAAAGGTGATTTTTGATGGAAACATTAAAACTTAAAACCAACATTAATCGTTTAGTTGGTGAAGTAACAATCCCAGGAGATAAATCTATATCCCATCGCTCTGTTATGTTTGGTTCCATCGCTCATGGTGAAACAAGGGTAACTAACTTTTTACCAGGTGATGATTGTTTAAGTACAATATCATGCTTTCGAAAGCTAGGCGTAAGGATCGAGGAATCTGATGATGAACTTCGAATTTATGGAAATGGCTTTGAGGGATTAACAGAGCCCTCTGAGGTTTTGGATGTTGGGAATTCAGGAACAACGATCCGTTTATTAATGGGAATCTTATCAGGCAGACCATTTTTCTCATCTTTAGTGGGCGATGCGTCGATTGGTAAACGGCCAATGACAAGGGTAACGGTTCCATTAGCCCAAATGGGTGCTAAACTGGATGGCCGAAAAAACGGTGACTTTACTCCGATTTCTATCCGTGGAGGGCAATTACAGCCTGTCCAATATGAACTGCCTGTAGCAAGCGCACAGGTGAAATCTGCACTAATCCTTGCCGGTTTACAGGCGGATGGGGTAAGTACCATTATTGAGCCTGCTGAGACTCGTGATCATACAGAAAGAATGATCCGACAATTTGGCGGTGAAATAACCAAAGATAACCATACTATTCAGGTTAAAGGTGGACAAAAACTGACAGCATCAACCATTCATGTTCCCGGTGATATTTCGTCTGCAGCTTTTTTCCTTGTTGCAGGTGCCATTCTCCCTGGAAGTGAAATTGTCTTAAAAAATGTAGGATTAAATCCTACAAGGACCGGAATTATTGAGGTTATGCAGAAAATGGGAGCAAATTTAGAGATTGTTCAAGCTGCAACGAATGATTTTGAACCGGCTGGGGATCTCATAATAAAAACTTCAAATCTTAAAGGGACTGTAGTAGAGGGAAGCTTAATTCCAAGACTAATCGATGAAATTCCGATTATTGCTCTCCTTGCCACACAAGCAGAAGGGACAACCATCATCAAGGATGCCGAAGAATTAAAGGTAAAAGAAACAAATCGCATCGATACAGTCGTTCAAGAGCTAAGTAAATTGGGTGCTGTTATTGAAGCTACTGAAGATGGTATGATTATTCATGGGAAATCCAAATTAACTGGTGGAAAGGTCTCCAGTCACGGGGATCATCGTATTGGTATGATGCTCGCCATTGCTGCCCTCCTATGTGAGGATGCTGTTGACCTTGAACAATCCGAGGCTATTTCTGTTTCCTATCCGAACTTTTTTACACATTTAAATACTCTAATCCGATAAAGCTGCCATTGTGCAGCTTTTTGCTATTTTCACACTGTTTTAAAGTCATAGTTTTTTCGTTTTAAGCATAGCTTGTCTTAAGAAAAGTAAAAAAGGTGGTGGACGATGTATATTATTGAAAATGCCAATATCCTTAAAGACAAGCAGATAACTACATCTTCGCTTTTCATTACTAATGAACGAATAACAATGGTTAAAAAATGTACATCCCATGATCAGTATATGAGAATGAATGTAGAACCCTATCTTATGACCCCTTCTTATGTCCTGTTAAGTTCATCGATACCTTATAAAGAATCCTTTCAAGCTTTAAAGTCCTATATATCCGAACATTTTTTATTAAAAGGATGTACCACCATTTTCACCTATGCTGACCTTTTATACGAAAATGAGCTGTTAAACAAAATAAACGAATTGAAGACGGCCTTAAACAGCAGTCCAATCGATTTTATAATTGGGGTTAAGATTTCCGCTAAGCTGATTACCGCTTCATTTATGAGAAATGTAAAAAATATAAAATTCCGGCCATTTTTGTTGAACTAAAAGTACTCGATGAATTAGAGTCGATTCCGTGGGGGTGGGTTAGGGAGGCAATGTTTCCCTTTAACAGTCCATTAATTCCAGTAATTTCTTCCTCACAAAAGAAGGAAGCTAGGGTGGTTCTGTCGAAATGGAAAGATAGGATGGTAATAGAAAAAATCCCCCCCTGTACGAGCCAATAAAAGAAAATCACCCCTTGCCAATTTCTATTCTTAATAAGATTGGTCTTTACCCGCAGAAAGGCAGCCTTATGACGGGGACGGAATTAAGCTATAATTTATATCTTACGGAAAAAGAAATCAGGAAGGTTGATGAAGAAAGTTTATTTCATTATCATAGTAATAGACTTGTTGTAACAGTTCACAAAGGAAAGGTGATCCGCTCGGGTAATAAAGTTTTATTTAGCCGGGGAAGTGGAGAATATGTTAAGGTGCGAACCCCATCTTATTTTTCATTGTAATTCTGGGAAGTAGAGGTATAAGCCAATGGAACGTGTAAATAAAATTATTCAAATGTTAGAAAACGGCCAACATAAAGAGGCATTAAATGAATATAATGATGTATTACAAAGCGGCAATCCGGAAGAAAAATTTCTTCTCGGAGAGGAACTGTACCATTATGGTTTTTTAGAAGAGGCAAAGGCTTTGATAGAAGGTTTGCTAAAGATCTATCCTGAAGAAGGCGAGCTCCTTGTCCTCCTGGGAGAAATTTTGGTTGAAGCAGGTGAAGAAGAGGAAGCAATTCTTGTTTTAGAGAAGATTTCAGAACAAGATGCCCATTTTCCACAGTCCCTATTATTATTGGCCGATCTTTACCAAGCTCAAGGGCTTTATGAAGTGTGCGAAAGAAAGTTATTAAAAGCAAAAGAGCTGCTGCCTGATGAGGTTATTATTGATTTTGCCTTAGGGGAGCTCTACAGTGAGCAAGGTGAAGTTATTAAGGCCCAGAATGCATATGAGCGAGTTTTAAGGGAAGAAGATGAAATTGCTGGTGTTAATATCCATGGAAGATTAGCTGATTTATTAAGTGCCTCAGGAGCTTTTGAAGAGGCTCTCTCCTTTTATGATCAGGCATTGAAAGAAAGGATAGAGATTAATATTCTATTTGGTTATGCATTTACTGCACTTCAAGCAGGATATAATCGGACAGCAATTGAAAGGTTCAATGAATTAAAAGAATTCGATCCCGAATACCATTCCCTTTATCTGCATCTAGCTAAGGCATATGAGCGGGAAGAAGAACTAGAAAATAGTTTACAAGCGATTATGGATGGCATTAAACAAGATGAATTTAATAAAGAGTTATTTTTCTTTGGAGGCAAAATCAGTTTAAAGCTTGGCAATGAAGTGGAAGCAGAGCAATATTTTCGAGAGGCTCTTGCACTAGACCCAGGATTTATGGAAGCTGCCATAACTTTAAATAAGGTTTTTTTCCGCCAGGAAAGGTACGAGGATGTAATTGAATTGATCACCCAGGTAGATATTCATGGTGATGAGGAACCGCAGCTGCTTTGGGATTTAGCATCAGCCTACGATAAACTTGAAGAATATTCTCTCGCATTAGACAAATATGAAGCTGCATATACTTTTTTTAAGAATAATGAAGCATTTTTACAGGATTATGGATATTTTCTTGTAGAAGAAGGAAAAAACGAACGCGCCGCCGAAATTTTTAAACAGCTGTTAATGGGGGATCCAACAAACGAAGAGTATCTGGATTTGCTTGAACGTCTTACCGATATGAACATCTAAAAAAGCTGATTATGCAGAGGAGGGAAACTTTCATGACAACCCCTGTTTCTGTCAACGAGAAGAAGGACTTTATTCGCTGGTTTTTGAATCATTATCAATTAAAAAGAAGAGAATGTGTTTGGATTTTAAACTATCTTATGAGCCACGACCAATTAATGGAGAAGGTACATTTTGTTGAGCAGGCACAATATTGTCCACGCGGTTTGATTATGTCTACACACTGTGTTGATAAAGTTCCGTTTCGCTTTTATAAGGAAAATGTCATGACAACCGATGCTGAAAAATCCTTTCATGATATTCGCCTTAATCGAGACGAGGATATTTTTATTCAGTTAAATTTTCATGCCTCTAATCAGGCACATCAGTATGCGGCAGTTTTGGAGGAAAATCCGTTTGTTCCCAAGCATTTACAGGTAAACGAGAAGGATGGCATCGTCGCCGAACAATTATTGCAATACAGCATTGACCGTTTTCAACGGGAAAAACTAATGGAGCTAATTGATGAAGCTCTCGATCATCAGGATCAGCAATTATTCCAAATGCTAACCGAGAAATTAAATAAATTATCTCAAACACAGGAAAAGGGAAGTCTGCGCTAAGCCGGCTTCCTTTTTTCAATTTTATTACTTCTAATTCGCTTGTGAAGAATCTTTCAAAATATTCTACTTTATCTTTTATATTTTTGGGAGATAATGTTATGATAATACTAGTGAATTAAAAAGGTTGGTGTAATGAATGAAATGGATACCTCATGAGGTGGAAACGTATTTAAACGCCAAGGAGTACGTTGATACCGCGGTTATTCCAGTTTACTCTTTATCGTTTGGAGAGGAGATGAAACAGTCAGCTGCGGCATTTGAATTCATATCGCTTTTGACAGGTTATCTCGAGAGGCAGTTTACTGGAAGAATCTTAATGTTCCCTCCATTTACCTATTTAAAAAGCAACAATATGGAAAATGTAATAAGTGAATTATTAAAATGGGAAGAAACCGTTTTGCAAAGTGAATTTAAACACATTTTTTACATAACTTCTGAGTTGGATTTGCGTCTATATGAAAACAAAATAGGCGGCTCATTAATTTGGCTTCCGGCCCTGCCGCTTGGAAACATGAGTGAATCTCAAAAAATAGAGCTTGTTGAAAGTCAGGTCAAGCAGCTATTAACGATTTTCACACAGAAATGGAGTAATAACGGGTAAAACAACCGATATTATATGTTTTTAAAATAGTATGATATTGACCTTGCATTAAGATTGATATATCATTGTTATGTCCTAGTTTTATATGTGTTTAAATTGTGTCCGTTGGACTAAAAACTTATGAACAAGGGGGGGATAAGCTTGAGTAAAGAACGCGTTTCACGACGTCAATTTTTAAACTACACATTAACTGGTGTAGGCGGATTTATGGCGGCTGGTATGTTAATGCCAATGGTAAGATTTGCTGTTGATCCTGTTTTAAAAGGAGAAGCAGCCGGAAATTTCATCGCGACCAAACAAAAGGTTTCTGAATTAACCGATGAACCAGTCCGTGTAGACTTTACCTTTAAACAAAAGGATGCATGGTATGAGTCAGAAGTTACGAACACTGCTTGGGTTTATAAGGATGGGGACAAAATTGTGGCCCTTTCACCAGTTTGTAAACACCTAGGCTGTACAGTGGGCTGGAATACGAACAAGGATCATCCAAATCAATTCTTCTGCCCATGCCACTATGGACGCTACGAGAAGGATGGAACCAATATTCCGGGTACACCGCCGTTAGCCCCGCTTGATGAATACCCATACAAGGAAAAAGGCGGCTATCTATACTTAGGAAAAGCTGAACCACGGAAGGAGGCGTAATCATTGTTAAACAAAATTTACGATTGGGTAGATGAACGTTTAGATATTACGCCGCTGTGGCGCGATATCGCAGACCATGAGGTTCCTGAGCATGTAAACCCTGCGCATCATTTTTCAGCGTTTGTTTATTGCTTTGGCGGTCTGACATTCTTTGTTACTGTTATTCAAATACTTTCCGGTATGTTTTTAACAATGTACTATGTACCGGACATTAAGAATGCATGGGAATCGGTTTATTATCTGCAAAATGAAGTTGCATTTGGACAAATCGTACGTGGAATGCATCACTGGGGAGCCAGTTTAGTACTTGTAATGATGTTTTTACATACGCTGCGTGTCTTTTTCCAAGGTGCTTATAAAAAACCTCGTGAATTAAACTGGATTGTCGGAGTACTAATTTTCTTCGTCATGCTCGGTTTAGGTTTTACTGGTTATTTATTACCATGGGATATGAAAGCGCTGTTCGCTACAAAAGTAGGTCTGCAAATTGCTGAGGCAACACCGTTCATCGGTTCTTACGTGAAAGTTTTATTAGCCGGACATGAACACATTGTTGGTGCCCAAACATTAACCCGATTCTTTGCGATTCATGTATTCTTCTTACCTGCTGTGCTGTTTGGATTAATGGCGGCACACTTTATCATGATTCGTAGACAAGGTATCTCTGGACCGCTTTAAAAAACATTTTTTTCTGACAATGTAAAGGTTATTACAGAAAAAAGGAGGGGATTGCTCAATGCATCGCGGTAAAGGTATGAAGTTTGTCGGTGATTCACGTGTATTAGCACCAGAAATGCGCACGCCAAAACTTCCGAAAGATTACTCTGAATATCCTGGTAAAACAGAAGCGTTCTGGCCTAACTTTCTTCTAAAAGAATGGATGGTTGGAGCAGTATTCCTTGTCGGCTATTTATGTTTAACAGTAGCCCATCCGGCTCCACTTGAAAGGATAGCAGATCCAACCGATACAGGATATATTCCATTACCAGACTGGTATTTCTTATTCTTGTATCAATTATTAAAATACTCATTTGCATCTGGTCCATATACGGTTATTGGTGCAATGATTATGCCTGGTTTGGCTTTTGGAGGGTTACTACTCGCTCCGTTCCTTGATCGAGGACCAGAACGTCGTCCAAGAAAGCGTCCATTCGCAACCGGATTTATGCTGTTAGCACTTGCAGCCACTGTGTTTTTAACATGGCAGTCAGTTGCAACGCATGACTGGGCCGCTGCAGAACGACAAGGCAAAATTGTTGCCAAGGTTGAAATTGACAAGACAAGTGCGGGGTATAAAATTGCTCAAGCAAATACTTGTATTACTTGTCATGGTGACAGCTTCCAAGGTGGTGCCGGTGCTCCGACTTTAATCGGAACTGGCTTATCTGCAGAAGAAGTCGCTACGATTGCTAAAAAGGGTAAAGGCGGAAAGATGCCTCCTGGTGTTTTTAAAGGTACCGACGCTGAACTTAAAACGCTATCTGAGTATATCTCAGGACTTGGCAAAAAATAATCGAATTATTAAAAAGCTGACGGAAATTCGTCAGCTTTTTTCTTGAAAGGAGGAGTATTTGTGGGATGGATTTATCCTCTCCTGGCTAATCGGTCGGTAATGAAACTTTTACTGCTTGTAAACATTGCCGGAACGATTTATGGATATTACTGGTATGGCTGGCAGTTGAAAGAAACGCCGCCTGTGTTTCTTGCCTTTGTACCTGATAGTCCAACAGCGAGCTTATTTTTTGTCTTTGTTCTGCTAGCGTTTTTACTGAAAAGAAATTGGCCTTTAATTGAAGCACTCGCAATCGTGACCTTGTTTAAATACGGTATCTGGGCTGTAGTGATGAATATACTCGTTTTCATGGTCCAAGGGGAATTAGACTGGGTTGGCTACATGCTAATTTTCTCTCATTTTGCGATGGCTGTCCAAGGGATATTATATGCACCATTCTATCGCTTCAAGGGATGGCACTTAATTGTGACTGCGATTTGGACACTCCACAATGACGTGATTGATTATGTTTTCTTTATGATGCCAAGCTATCAAATGCTAGATAAATATATACCGCAAATTGGTTATTTTACATTTTGGCTTTCATGTATCTCCATAGGCATTGCCTATTATTTAGGAATGAGGCCCGGCCGATTTAAACTAAAAATTAATAGTTGAAGATGGTCTAACCTTGTCCAACCCTACATACATTTTATTAGTAACGAAAGGGGGGACAAGGTTTGAAATTCAGATGGTTATCCTTTTTAGTAATGATCATGATGCTTACTCCCATAACTGTTTATGCCGAACAGCAATCGCCAATGGAGAAGCTCGATGATATCTCAGATGAAGCTCTTCAAATGGTGAAGTTTCAAAGATATGAAGATGCAAAAAAATTGCTTGATTATTTTTCGGATCAGTTTACAAGCATTAAAGGGACAAAAGAACCGCTATCAATGGATGAGGTTAGAATTGTTAATACCTCCCATGATGAGGCAATGGAAGCGGCAGTTAGTCCCAATATGAAATATGAAGAAAGACTAAATAAGCTAACAAAGTTCCGCCTTGTTATTGATGCACTAGCAACGAGTCATCAGCCATTATGGACAGAAATGGAAGATCAAATTATGACTTCCTTTCACCAGGCAAAAGAAGCAGCGCTAATGGGTGATACGGCCCATTTTCATTCCAATTTTAACACCTTCTTATCCCTATATAATGTCATTTATCCAAGTATGAAAATAGATGTTCCTGTGGAAAATATTCAAAGGTTAGATGCACGAATTGACTTTATTAATGAATATCGATCACAAGTGGTGAATGATGTAAAAAGCCAGCAAGAACTTGATGCGCTAGACACTGACCTTAAAAATCTATTTGCCAATATGGAAGAGGATGAAGCAGATCCATCGTTATGGTGGGTGATTATTTCTACCGGAAGTATTATTATCATGACATTATCCTATGTAGGTTGGAGAAAGTACCAGGGAGATAAAGAACTTAAGAAGGGTCGTTCCAGAGACTTAAAGGATTGACGGGTCTAATCGGCTAGACATATACTAATAACATCACGTGCTGATTTGGAGGTCACAATGTATCTACTTTACTTTGCCATCATAATTTTAATTCCTTTATGGGCACAAATGAGAGTGAAAAATACTTTTGCTAAGTTTTCACGGATACCAACATCAACCTATCGACGAGGGGCTGATGTTGCCAGAGAAATCCTAAATGCAAATGGACTATATAATGTAGCAGTGGAGGAAGGTCGAGGGTTTTTAAGCGACCATTATGATCCCAGAAGTAAAACTGTCCGTCTTTCACCTGAAAATTACCATGGAAATTCGATTGCAGCAGCGGCAGTTGCTGCCCATGAATGTGGACATGCCATTCAGGATGGAGAGAGGTATGCTTTCCTTCGCTTCCGTCACGCCTTAGTCCCCGTTGCGAACCTAGGTTCAAATGCTTCATGGATTCTCATTATGATTGGTATCTTTGCTCATTTAAGCGGTTTACTGTTGCTTGGTATTATTTTCATGGCTGCAGCTGTTCTCTTTCAATTGGTGACTCTGCCGGTTGAGTTTAATGCCTCAAACCGGGCCATGAAGCAGGTTGTTTCTCTTGGATTAATCGGTAGTCGCGAACAGAGAGAAGCAAGGAAGGTACTAAACGCCGCGGCACTTACGTATGTGGCTGCAGCTGCTGTTGCTGTATTAGAATTATTAAGACTTGTGTTAATTTTTACAGGAATGAATAGAAGTGACGATTAAAAAAATGTCCTCACAAGTGGGGACATTTTTTTTATTCTCCAATAGGCATTTTATTTTCGTCAAGGGTAAAACCCTCTCCATGAACATCATGGACTACAGAGATAGAGACGAAGGCGTGTGGGTCGACTGAGGTAACTAAATTCTTCAGCCGGATTATTTCATTTTTGGCCACAACACAATAGAGTACTTCACGCTCATTTTTTGTATAAGAGCCATATGCTCTAAGGGCGGTTACGCCGCGGTCCATCTCGGCCATTATTTTCGCAGCTATTTGTTGGTTTAGATCCGATATAATCATTGCGCCTCTTGCCGAGTAGGCTCCTTCTTGAATGATATCAATCACTCTCGCACCGACAAAAACAGCTACTAACGTATACATTGCTTGTTTATAGTTTAAGTATGTAAACCATGAAATACCGATTACACAGGCATCGAATAGAAACATTGTTTTTCCCATATTCCATCCTGCATATTTTTGGACAAGTCTTGCAATAATATCAACCCCGCCGGTTGTACCTCCAAATCGAAAAATAATACCTAACCCGATCCCGGTAAAAGCTCCGGCAAATAAAGCAGCCAATGTTAAATCGTGTTCTAGCGGCATTTCAATTGTATTGCGCTGAAATATCCATAAAAAAATGGAAACTCCAACCGTTCCAACGATGGTATACAAAAAAGCGTTCCGGCCCAATAGCTTCCATCCTATAAAAAACAAAGGAATATTAAGGATTAAGTTCGTGTAAGAGGGATCCCATTTAAACAGGAAATAGACGAGTAGTGTAATTCCTGTGAATCCACCTTCAGCAAGTTTATTTTGCATATTAAAATTCACTAGTCCAAATGACATAATCGCGGAACCAATGAGGATAAAAAGTATATTTTTTATTTTCATACCAAAAATCATAATTTATTTCGCCTCTTCCTTATTTCCCTATAATGGCGGTTCTAATTATAACCAATTAGGTAATGAAGAGCAATGTATAGGAGGAAAACAGCTTATTTAAAGCGAAAACATTTGTAAATCAAGCGTAATTTAGCTAACATTAAAAGGAATATTAATAACAAGCAAATAACCCGTTTACGAAGATGAGGTGGAGTGAAATGACTAACGGGAAAACGATGAAAGAGCTTCAAGTGGAAGTAGATACATACATAAGTCAATTTAAAGAAGGATATTTTAGTCCGCTCGCTATGCTGGCCAGACTAACAGAGGAGCTTGGTGAACTGGCAAGAGAAGTTAACCATTATTATGGAGAAAAACCGAAAAAGTCGACGGAGACGGAAAAAGCAATTGAAGAAGAGCTTGGGGATCTCCTTTTTGTCATAATTTGTTTAGCTAATTCTTTAAACATTGATTTAGAAGAAGCTCATGATTATGTGATGAATAAATTTAATACCAGGGATAAAAACCGTTGGACAAGACTTGATCAAGAAGGTGTGGAGTGAAGATATGAATAAGATTAAAATTATCATTGCAGGCCCGCGCGGTCGGATGGGCAGTGAAGCAGTAAAGTTAGTTACTAATACAGGAAACTTTGAACTAGTTGCCGCTGTTGACCATAGGAATGATGGAATGATGTTGAGTGATGTGGAAGGATTTCAATCCATTCCTAATGTACCGGTTTATTCAGACATTGAAAAATGTCTCCAAGATAGTAACGCAGATGTACTCATTGACTTAACGACCCCGGAAGTAGGCATGTACCACGCAAAAACGGCACTTGAACATAATGTCCGTCCTGTTGTTGGAACCACTGGATTCACGAAACAGGATTTAGAGGAGCTTGAGGGGCTTTGCGTTGAAAAAGAACTTGGCTGTATCATTGCACCAAACTTTGCGATTGGTGCCGTATTAATGATGAAATTTTCACAAATGGCAGCTAAATACTTTGCAGATGTGGAGATCATTGAGATGCATCATGACCAGAAGCTTGATGCACCATCAGGAACCGCGGTAAAAACAGCAGAGATGATTTCAGCTGCAAGGGCAGTTAAAAAACAGGGACATCCAAATGAAAAAGAAACCATTACAGGAGCAAGAGGCGGAGAATACGATGGAATGCATATTCATTCTGTTCGTTTACCAGGACTAATTGCCCATCAACAGGTTTTATTTGGTTCTGACGGACAGACATTAACGATTCGTCACGACTCCTATAACCGCGGGTCTTTTATGTCAGGTGTAAAAGTTGCGGTAGAAACCGTAATGAAGAACAATACTTTTGTTTATGGACTTGAAAATATATTAGATTAGGGGCAAGGATATGAATATAGCATTAATAGCACATGACCAAAAGAAAAATGACTTAGTACAATTCGTAACAGCCTATCGAGGAATTTTTGCCAAACATAGCTTATTTGCCACTGGAACGACAGGAACAAGGATTAATGAGGCTACAGGATTAGATGTAACCCGCTTTAAATCCGGACCTCTAGGCGGAGACCAAGAAATCGGAGCCATGATTGCCAAAAATCAAATGGATGCCATTTTCTTTTTCCGAGATCCATTAACCGCTCAGCCACATGAACCTGATGTTACGGCGTTAGTAAGACTTTGCGATGTCTATTCTATTCCCTTGGCTACAAATATGGGTACTGCGGAATTACTGATAAGAGGATTAGAAATGGGATTGTTGGAATGGAGAAATGTAGCTAAAGAGAATGGTGATGTTAATGAAGCTTAATCAATTACATATCCTGGCATTTGGTGCGCATGCTGATGATGTTGAAATCGGTATGGCTGGTACCATTGCGAAATTAGCGGAAGAAGATAAACAGATAGGTATTTGTGATTTAACCGATGCTGACCTATCTTCCAATGGGAATGTAGTGCTAAGAAAAGAGGAAGCTGCCAGAGCGGCAGATATTTTAGGTGTATCTGTCCGTTCTTCACTAGGTTTTCCAGATAGAGGGCTATTCTTAAAAGAAGAGTATATTCAAAAGGTTGCTGAGATGATTCGCAGATACAAGCCGCAAATTGTGTTTGCACCATATTTGGAAGATCGGCATCCTGACCATGGAAACTGTGCCCGAATCGTGGAAGAAGCTGTATTTTCTGCCGGGATAAAAAAATACCAAACTGTAGAATGGAACGAACCACATCGTGTGCAAAAGCTGTACTATTACATGATTAATGGATTTCATAAGCCTGACTTTACCGTTGATATTACACCAGTAATGGATAAAAAGCTGGCCTCCTTAAGGGCCTATAGAAGTCAGTTTGAATTAACTGCTGAAAGTGTTCAAACTCCGCTTGTGAATGATTATATCGAAACGGTCGAGTCAAGGGAAAGAATGTTTGGAAAACTTGTTGGAGTGTCTTATGCTGAGGGCTTTAAGACAAAGGTTCCGATTGTTTTGAAACATGATTTGCTAGGAGAAGAACCATGCGGAAACTAAAAATTGGAATCACATGCTACCCAACTGTTGGAGGATCTGGAGTAGTGGCAACCGAATTAGGGAAAATGCTGGCTGAGAAGGGGCATGAAATCCACTTTATCTCGTCAAGTCTTCCTTTCCGTTTAAATAAGATGTACCATAATATCCATTACCACCAAGTCGAGGTTAATCAATATTCAGTTTTCCAGTACCCCCCATATGATATTGCATTAGCAAGTAAAATGGCCGAAGTGGCTGATCGTGAAAAATTGGATATTCTCCATGTCCATTACGCGATTCCTCATGCCGTTTGTGCGATATTAGCAAAGCAAATGTCAAAAAGGGAAATTAAGATTGTCACAACCTTACATGGGACGGATATTACAGTTTTAGGGTATGACCCATCCTTAAGCGACGCGATTAAATTCGGAATAGAAAAATCAGATAGTGTCACTGCAGTTTCGACAGCATTAGTGAATCAAACATATGAACTTATTAATCCCGATAAGCAAATCGAAACAGTATACAATTTTATTGATGAAAGAATTTATCATAAAACAGCGGACACCTCCTTAAAGTCACAATTACAAATTAGAGATGAGGATAAGGTAGTTATCCATGTCTCAAACTTTCGCGCTGTAAAGAGGGTCAAGGATGTTATAAAAACTTTTGCAAAAATTTCTGCGGTCATGCCGGCAAAATTACTGCTGGTAGGTGATGGGCCCGAAATGACTATGGTATGTAAACTGGTAAAGCAGCTCTCACTTGAAGAAAAAGTAATCTTTCTAGGAAAACAAGAGAATTTAGAGGAACTATACTCTATTAGTGATTTAATGCTTCTGTTATCTGAGAAGGAGAGCTTTGGTCTCGTTGCCTTAGAGGCGATGGCGTGCGGTGTACCTTGTATCGGGACGAATGTAGGCGGTATCCCGGAAGTAATTCAGCAGGGAGTTTCTGGGTATATTAGTGAGGTTGGCGATATCGAGGATATCTCACGAAAAGCGATATCACTCCTTAACGATAGAGACATGCATCAAAAAATGTCGTTGGAGGCATTGAAAACTGTTAAAACTAAATTTAAAGCAGAACATATTGTTGAACAATATGAACAGATATACTCGAAGCTATTGAATTAAGGTGAACGAGATGAATGAACCTTTTTTATCAGCCATTCCTATTATTAAACAGCTTGAAACTTCAGGTTTTCAAGCCTATTTTGTAGGCGGATCTGTAAGAGATTATCTTTTAAACAGATCCATTAGTGATGTAGATATTGCTACATCGGCCACACCATATGAAGTGAAAGAAATCTTTCCAAGGACCGTCGATATTGGGATTGAACACGGAACTGTGCTGGTCCTTTTCGAAAATAAATCCTACGAGATTACCACCTTTAGGACAGAGGGAGAGTATCAAGATTATCGCAGACCAAAAGAAGTTTCCTTTATACGAAATCTTAATGATGATCTCAAACGCCGTGATTTTACCATGAATGCGATCGCAATGGATCGAAATGGCATGCTTATTGACCCATATAATGGGCAATCTGCGATTCGAAATAAGGTTATCCAGACTGTTGGATCTGCTAATGAGCGTTTCCAGGAAGATGCTTTAAGGATTATGAGGGCTGTGCGATTCGTCAGCCAGCTTTCTTTTACAATTGAGGAAGAAACACTTCAGGCGATAGCAAAGCTTGTTCCTTTGTTAAAGAATATAGCGGTAGAACGAATTAGAGCGGAGTTTGAAAAACTGCTTGTTGGGGAAAATGGTAACACCGCCATTAGAATTTTGCTTGATACGCATTTATATGTATATCTGCCAGGCTTAAAAAACCAGAGAAGTCCACTGGAAAGATTAATCTCCCTTCCATTTAAGGGGCTTAATACAATTGAAATGTGGTCGTTACTGCTTTTTACCTTAAAGCAAAAAGATAAGTCTATTGAAGTCTTTTTAAGAGAATGGAAGCTTCCAGTTAAAGAAATCAAAGAGATTCAACAAATCTTATATTACTTAGAAAAAAGAATGGAGCAGGAATGGACTATTTATGACCTCTATTCAGCGGGGAGAGCTGTCTTGAGTTCGACTGAAAAGCTTTATGGCGTTATTAAAGGTCTAACTGAAAAGGATACCCTTTTAAATTGGCTGCGGGTATATGATGAGCTGCCAATCAAGGAGCGCAATAACATAGATGTGACAGGCCGAGATATCATGGAATGGTTCCAAACCGAAGGGGGACCTTGGTTAAGGGATACCCTTTTAAAAATAGAGTGTGCCATATTAGCGGGTGACATCCAAAACGACAAAGAAAAGATTAAGGAGTGGCTAATCAGGTGCAGTCAGAAATAAGAAAGAAACTGCTTGATGCCTTCACTAATGCTGGCGAATCTTTTCTCTCAGGTCAGCATTTAGCAGAACTAATCGGCTGTTCAAGAACGGCTGTTTGGAAGCATATGGAGGAATTAAGAAAGGAAGGCTTCACATTAGAAGCTGTTAGAAATAAGGGGTATCGGATTGTCAAAACTCCAGAGCGAATAACAGCTGATGAAATTCGACTAGGCCTCTTAACCGAATTTATCGGGAAAAATATTCATTATGAAGAGAGTGTAGAATCTACTCAAAAAATTGCCCACAACCTTTCAAATGAAGGCGTACCAGAAGGGACGGTAGTCATTGCCGAAGAACAGCGGTCCGGTAAAGGAAGAATGAACCGAAGCTGGCATTCACCAAAGTATAGTGGTATTTGGATGAGTTTAATTCTAAGGCCGAATATTCCCTTAACCAAAGCCCCTCAACTAACTTTATTAACTGCGGTGGCTATCGTACAGGCAATTGAAGAAGTCACCAATCTGGATCCTCTGATTAAGTGGCCCAATGATATATTACTGAATGGAAAAAAAATAACGGGGATCTTAACAGAGCTTCAGGCGGAAGCAGACCAGATTCATTCTGTCATTATTGGTATGGGGATTAATGTTAACCAAAAAGAAAAGGACTTTCCGTCAGAGCTTCATAATAAGGCAAGCTCCCTTTTGATTGAAAACGGCGCTCCAATTTCCCGGGCAGAATTGATCAAGAGTGTGTTTAAGCATTTTGAAAAATTATATTTGCTTTATCTCGAGCAAGGATTTTTTCCTATTAAACTTTTATGGGAAGGATATGCTATTAGCATAGGTAAAAACCTTACGGCTAGAACGCTAACCAATGTGATTGAAGGAAAGGCATTAGGAATAACAGATGATGGTGTTTTAAAATTAGAAGATAAGACCGGATTTATTCACCATATTTATTCAGCAGACATTGAGATTTAAGGATTTATAAGCGCACGCGCCCCTAAACAAGGCGCTTGCGCTTTTTTGATTCTAGCTCGATAAGTCAACATTAAATCGCTGTCGCTCTTTGTGTTTCCTTTATCTCAGTCGAAGCGCTCCAGGCCATACGCCGCTAAACGGGCTCTGCGCATTTCTGATTGTCTAGCTCCAGAGCCCAGCGGCTAGTGGCCTTCGCTCTTCTCCCTACGATAAGTCAACATCAAATCGCTGTCGCTCTTTGTGTTTCCTTTATCTCAGTCGAAGCGCTCTAGGCCATACGCCGCTAAACGGGCTCTTGCGCATTTCTGATTGTCTTGCTCCAGAGCCCAGCGGCTAGTGGCCTTCGCTCTTCTCCCTACGATAAGTCAACATCAAATCGCTGTCGCTCTTTGTGTTTCCTTTATCTCAGTCGAAGCGCTCCAGGCCATACGCCGCTAAACGGGCTCTGCGCATTTCTGATTGTCTAGCTCCAGAGCCCAGCGGCTAGTGGCCTTCGCTCTTCTCCCTACGATAAGTCAACATCAAATCGCTGTCGCTCTTTGTGTTTCCTTTATCTCAGTCGAAGCGCTCCAGGCCATACGCCGCTAAACGGGCTCTTGCGCATTTCTGATTGTCTAGCTCCAGAGCCCAGCGGCTAGTGGCCTTCGCTCTTCTCCCTACGATAAGTCAACATCAAATCGCTGTCGCTCTTTGTGTTTCCTTTATCTCAGTCGAAGCGCTCCAGGCCATACGCCGCTAAACGGGCTCTTGCGCATTTCTGATAAAATGCTATAATTTCCTTGGGCAGTATCTCCTCAGAACTGCACCTTTTAGGAAATATTAACTTACAATTAAAAAGGTTTCTGCCTAGATCCGTGTAACGGACCGGGACAGAGGGATGAAGATGCACATGAGTAACGATTGAGATCCTCTGCCTTAAGAAGGATCTTTTTTATTTGCTCTTAATGGGCGTTTTATCACCTCTCCCAATATTTAAGGAGGGAAAATGATGAAGCAAACCACTGACTTTTTAAAAATGAAAGTAAGAAATGAAAAAATTGTCATGCTTACCGCCTATGATTATCCATCTGGAAAACAAGCGGAACAGGGCGGAGTTGACATGATCCTTGTCGGTGATTCACTTGGCATGGTTGTTCTAGGTTATGACTCAACGATCCCCGTTACGATGGAAGATATGATTCATCATACAAAAGCAGTAAAACGTGGGGCGAAAGATACCTTTATCGTGACAGATCTGCCATTTTTAGCTTACCATCTTTCCGTTAGAGAAACTCTGATCAATGCTGGCAGGCTGATGCAGGAAGCGGGAGCCCATGCGGTTAAACTGGAAGGAGCAGATGGAGTAATAGAAAAGATATATGCTTTGACACAAGCAGGTATTCCAGTATGCGGACATCTTGGCTTAACCCCTCAATCTGTTGGGGTATTGGGCGGTTATAAGGTGCAGGGAAAAGATGCACATGCTGCCCAAAAATTAATAGAAGACGCTAAAAAGGTAGAAGAAGCCGGAGCCTTTGCGCTTGTGCTTGAATGTGTGCCTAAACAGCTGGCAGAAGAAGTGGCTAAATCCATTGCCATCCCTGTGATTGGAATTGGAGCTGGGCTAAATGTAGATGGACAGGTTCTGGTTTATCACGATCTATTAGGCTATGGTGTGGAAAGAGTGCCTAAATTTGTGAAGCAATACCATTCTGTAAATCCATTTATGATTGAATCAATTCAAGCCTATACCTCTGAAGTAAAAAATAATCAATTCCCGGAAGATAAGCACTCCTTTACCATGAAGGAAGAGGAACTGAAAGTTCTTTATGGAGGAAAAAAATGAAGGTCATAACCACCATTAATGAGATGCAAAATGAAATACTGAAACAGAAAGAGTTGGGAAAGTCTATCGGCTTTGTCCCTACTATGGGCTTTCTTCATGAGGGTCATTTGACTCTTATCTCTAAGGCAAGAAAAGAAAATGATGTCGTGGTGTTAAGTATATTTGTTAATCCTTTACAATTTGGACCGAAGGAGGACTTTTCTACCTATCCCCGCGATTTTGACCGGGACCGTGCTTTAGCAGAAGGTGAAAAGGTAGATTACCTCTTTTATCCTTCGGTAGAAGAGATGTACCCTCAAGTGCCATCGGCTAAAGTGGTAGTTCAGGAACGAACCGATGTATTATGCGGTAAGTCACGCCCAGGCCATTTTGACGGGGTTGCCACAGTTATTACCAAGTTATTTCATATTACGATGCCGACACGAGCCTATTTTGGTAAGAAAGACGCTCAGCAAGTAGCAGTGATTGATGGATTAATTTCCGATTTTAATTTTTCAGTTCAGTTAATACCGGTTGACATTGTTCGTGAAGAGGACGGGTTAGCAAAAAGTTCACGAAATGTTAACTTATTACCGAAAGAAAGACAACAGGCGCCAGTCATATATAAAAGTTTGCAAACAGCAAAAAAGGCAATTGAAGATGGTGAAATAAATCCTGCTGTTCTCACTAATATGATCAAGGAATTGATTACAAGTGAATCAAATGGGGAAATTGATTATGTCGAAATTCTTTCTTATCCATATTTAAAACCATTGGAAAAAATAGAAGGTTCCTTTATTATTGCTGTGGCTGTAAAATTTTCGAAGGTAAGGTTAATCGACAATATTATGATTCAAATAGATTAGAAAAGTTTCACTAGAGGAGGAATAAACTTGTTTCGTACAATGATGAATGGCAAAATCCATCGTGCAACCGTAACTGAAGCCAATTTAAACTATGTTGGCAGTATTACGATAGATGAAGACATTATTGATGCTGTTGGAATGGCAGCAAATGAAAAGGTACAAATTGTTAATAATAACAATGGTGCTAGGTTAGAAACCTATATTATTCCTGGCAAAAGAGGAAGCGGAGTTATTTGTTTAAACGGTGCAGCCGCTCGGCTTGTCCAGGTTGGTGATACGATTATTATTATATCATATGCATTGGTACCGGATGAAAAGGTTAAAGACCATACACCAAAGGTTGCGATAATGGATGAGAATAATCGTATTAAAGACCTCCTTTATGCAGAACCAGCACATACCATTATGTAAATCCCCATTTTCTGGGGATTTTTTATTTATTTTAAAAATCTCGTATTAAGTGGTAGAATTTAATTCATTATCAGTTTTTACTTTTAAGAGAAGTATTGTTGCCGTTTAATGAACAGAGGTTTGGGGTGTAACAAATGTTAAATAAATTTGTTGTGATTGATTTAGAGACAACGGGTAATACACCAAAAAAGGGTGATAAAATTATTCAATTTGCCGCTGTGGTGATTGAAAACGGAAAAATCACCGAACAGTTCTCGTCGCTGATCAATCCTCAAAAATCAATTCCAGTCTTTATTGAAGAACTAACTGGAATCAATGATGAAATGGTCAAGGATGCACCATTATTTACTGAAATAACCGAAAAGGTTCAATCTTTGTTAGAAGGGGCCTATTTTGTTGCTCATAACGTATTGTTTGATTTATCTTTTCTTCAAGAAGAATTACTCCAAGCAGGATCAGGAGGGTTTTATGGGTCCGTTTTAGACACAGTTGAAATGGCCAGAATTCTCTATCCCGCCGCAGACAGCTATAAGCTTTCAGATTTGGCAGAGAAAGAGAATCTTTCCCATGACAGACCACATCAGGCAGATAGTGATGCCTTGGTGACAGCCGAGCTTTTTTTAATCCTGTTGAAACGTCTATCTTTATTACCGGCGGTTACGGTAAAACAGCTAACCCAGTTATCTGGAGGATTAAAAAGTGATCTCCAGTTGTTCCTTGAAGAAATGGGGGATCCATTCGAAGGTTCTCCCCTATCCGATTCAATTGAAATCATCAACGGTATTGCATTAAAAAAAGATCCAATTGAAAAGAATAATGAAATCTTAAATGAGGATGGAATTAAGTATCCAAATAGTGACGAAGAAAAGGTTGAGCTCATCCAAAATAGCATAAAGTCTTTTGTGAAACGTGCTGGTCAATTTAAGATGATGGATACAGTCTACCAATCCCTTCAACTTTCAAGGCATACACTAATAGAGGCCGGGACAGGCGTGGGTAAGTCACTTGGTTATCTTTTGCCTTTAGCTTATTTTGCTAAACAAAATAAGCAGCCAATTATTGTGAGTACCCATACCATTCAACTACAAGAACAACTTTTAAGAAATGAAATTCCCTTACTGACAAACATTCTTCCATTTGAAATAGATGCAGTTCTATTAAAAGGCAGAAATCAGTATTTAAATTTAGAAAAATTTCACCAAACGTTGATGGATGAAAACGATAATTATGATACTACCTTAACAAAAATGCAAATTCTAGTATGGTTAACGGAAACCACGACCGGTGATCGGGATGAATTGAACCTATCGAGTGGAGGTCAATTTTATTGGAACAAAATAAAGGAAGAACCGACTACCCTTTATGAGGATAAGCGCTGGCAGGACAGGGATTTTTATCAAAAAGCAAAAAGGAATGCCCAATCGGCAGATATCATTATCACAAATCATTCCTTGTTATTGAATGATATAAAAGGCGGTGGTTCCATTTTACCTGCTTCTGAATATGTGGTGATTGATGAAGCTCATCATTTGGAGAAAGTAGCAAGCAGGTACTTTGGCTATACATTGGATTATTTATCTACCCGTTTGCTACTTAGTCAATTTGGAACCTATGAGCAAAAACAACTCTTTTATGACATGGAAAAACTGACAACACGACTTCCTGCTTCAGGAACCAAACTATCTACTACCTTTGAATTAAATCAATTAGTTTTGGATGTACAGTACGAGATCGATGAGTTTTTTAAATTAATGGCACTTTATGCAAAAACTAAGTCAGCAAATAAAAAAGGGATCAATCGGATAAAAGTTCGATATACGTCTAATGATGGCGGCAGAGAAAGAAAGGCGCTTGTCCACAGTGCCGAGAGGTTATCTTTCTTACTTAAGGATCTAATCAATGACATAGACAGCAGGCTTAATTGGCTAAATGCTGAGAAAAATACTTTATCGATTCCCGAGCTTCATCAAGTGGAGGATGTGTCTGGATTTATAGTTGAGCTTGATGAATTTCGAAACATATTGATTAGCTGCTTTATTAAAGATTCAAAGGAAGTAAAATGGATTGAAATGGATACCCGTTCCCCACAAAATGTAACAACATTTTTGGCACAGCCAGCTACAGTCGCTGTCCACCTGAAAGAGAAATTCTTTCAAACCAAGAAGGCGGTCATCCTTACATCAGCAACACTATCGGTTAATCATTCTTTTGAATACATCATGAGAGAAATTGGTCTTGAGGCAAACGCTACTGGTCAAGTGAGTATTCCCTCACCATTTGTGTATAATAATCAGGTTCAACTTCTTATCCCTGAGGATTTACCGGAAATCAATTCTGTTTCACTAGAAGAATATGTAATTTCAATTACCGAACATATCATCACGATTGCTGAAGCTACTAAAGGCAGACTGCTAATTCTTTTTACTGCTTTTGATATGCTCAAAAAAACGTATGAATTAATAAAAGAAAGTGGTTTTCTTAATGAATATGTGTTAATTGCTCAAGGCATTTCAAGCGGAAGCCGTTCTAGATTGACTAGAAATTTTCAACGCTATGAAAAGGCAATCTTGTTAGGAACAAGCAGCTTTTGGGAAGGAGTAGATATTCCAGGTGAAGACTTGTCCTGCCTAGTGATTGTCAGGCTGCCATTTAGTCCGCCAGATGAACCTTTGACCGAGGCTAAGTGTCAATTGATTGTTCAGCAGGGAAGGAATGCTTTTTCTGATTATTCACTGCCAGAAGCGATACTCCGTTTTAAACAAGGCTTTGGCCGCCTCATTAGGAGCGAAACAGACCGCGGAGTAATCATTGTATTTGATAGAAGAATCGTTACCACACAATATGGAAAGGCCTTTTTGAAATCAATACCTCCAGTCCCAGTCAGAAAGGGAAAAAATGACGGAACTAGCGGAGTTTATTCAAAAATGGTTATGATAAAATTTGGAAAATAACACATCCTATAACTATCTGGGAGGAATGTGTATGAGAATATTGCTTATGATTTTGGCTTTATTGATTCCAAGCAGCATGACAGTTAAGGCAGAAACAACACTGCCTGCAGAGGTTGAAAAAATTGACGTGAAATTAACCGAACATCAAGCGGCGGTCACCTTTTTAGGCTTGGCTACTGGTGAAGCAACGCTTGTACAAGGTCCAAATGACGAAAATATTTTAATAAATATCGGTGGGAAAGGGGGAATTTCTGAGTTAGAAGGATGGCTTTCTCTTTATAATGTAAAGGAGCTCTCTACATTAATCCTAACCAATGACGGTGAACAGCCGTCGATGGAAAAAATCGATAAGTTAATTAACAAATATAAAATTAAAGAAATTGTCACCACGCCTGAAGTTTCTTCGTTTTTAACTAGAGAGAAGTCCAATCACATACCTGTTACCGTTTGGAATGAAGGAACAAAGAAAGAAATCCTTCCTGACATGTTTGCTGATGTTCAATTCCTTGGAAATGAAGAACATGAAGGTATGGATTTGATGCTGCGCTTTTTTAAGCATAACTTATTTTTAATGACTTCCTTTAGTCAACGGGCGGAACAAAAATTTTTAGCTAAGAATTTAGAGGATGTTAATATCTTTAAAATACCGTATAGACTGACAGACGACTCCTTATCTGATCAGCTAATCCACACTCTAAATCCACAAATATCCATCCTGGTAGGAGCAGGGGAAGATCAGTTGGATCAAGATTTGCTGCGTGACCTTCAAGGCATTTGGTCAGAAGTGTATTTTACCAAAAAACATGGGACTGTCACCATCAAATTTACAGAATCAAATTACGAGATTATTACCATTCCACTAAAGGCTGAGGAATAAAGTTTACTGAAAAGCTGAAAAAAATTTCTAATTTTGATGAAGATTGATAAACACATCTTGATTTATCCTGTTATAATAATTTAGAAAGATTCTTGATTAAGAGGTTTAACTAATAAAGTACATAAAGAAGTGAGAAAGTAAAATGAAAAAATGGATTCTCATTCCCGTAATTGTAGTAATAGTCATCATCGGATTGTTAATAAAAGTCTATACTTCTTCAGTACAACCAGTTAAAGCGGCTGAAGAAAGGGCTGTTTCACTAGCTGAAGATAAGGTGAATTTGAGTGAAGTGGATGACTTTCACATATACAATGGCATTGAGACAGTTAATGTGATTGAAGGGAAAAATAAAAAGGGCAGTAAAGTAATCGTTTGGATTCCTGAAAAGAGTAAAAAGGTTATCATTAAAAAAGCAAAAGATGGTATCACTAAAGAAGAAGCAATCCAAAAGTTATTACAGGAAAAACAACCTAAGAAAATTATTTCAGTACGGCTTGGTATGGAAAAAAATATTCCATTATGGGAAATTTACTACCGTTCTGAAAATAATTTAATAAATTATTACTATGTTCACTTTGAAACCGGTGAATGGCTAAAAAAAATTGAAAATCTATAGCTAGTGGAGATCGGAGGAAAGAGATATGGCAATCAAACTTGCAAATCGGGTAATGGCACTTACGCCATCTACTACGTTAGCTATTACTGCAAAAGCAAAAGAATTGAAAGAAAAAGGGGAAGATGTCATTGGATTAGGGGCAGGGGAACCTGACTTTAATACTCCTCAGCACATATTAGATGCCGCTGTAAAATCAATGAACGAGGGGCATACAAAATACACTCCTTCGGCGGGCCTGCCTGCCTTAAAGAAAGCGATTATTAATAAGTTTGAGGCAGACCAAGGATTAATCTACAAACCTAATGAAGTGATCGTAGGTAATGGAGCGAAACACGTTTTATATACATTATTCCAAGTTATTCTTAACGATGGTGATGAGGTAATTATTCCAACACCTTATTGGGTCAGCTATCCTGAACAAGTAAAATTGGCAGGTGGTGTACCTGTTTATGTTGAGGGGCAGGAACAAAATAATTTTAAAATTACACCGCAGCAATTAAAAGAAGCGGTGACAGATAAAACAAAAGCCGTGATTATTAATTCACCAAGCAATCCGACAGGTGTTTTATACACTGAACAAGAACTGTTAGAACTAGGAAAAATTTGTTTGACAGAAGATATTTTGATTGTTTCAGATGAAATATATGAGAAGCTTGTCTACTCTGGCGCGAAACATGTTTCAATTGCTCAGCTTTCATCTGAATTGAAGGAGCAAACCATTGTCATCAATGGGGTATCCAAATCTCATTCAATGACTGGCTGGAGAATTGGCTATGCCGCAGGTAATAAACAAATCGTTGAGGCCATGACGAATCTTGCCAGCCATAGTACATCCAATCCGACCACAACAGCCCAATATGCTGCGATAGCGGCTTACAATGGGTCACAGGAACCGGTGGAAGAAATGAGACAGGCATTTGAGAAAAGATTAGAGATTGTCTATGATAAATTAGTTGCAATTCCCGGATTTACATGTGTGAAGCCACAGGGGGCTTTTTACCTTTATCCAAATGTAAAGAGTGCAGCGGAGATGACAGGATTTAGTAACGTTGATGACTTCGTTGAAGCCCTTCTCGTCGAAGCTAAGGTTGCAGTGATTCCAGGTTCAGGTTTTGGGACCCCAGATAATATTCGCCTATCCTATGCCACATCACTTGAACAATTAGAAAAAGCCGTGGAACGAATTGATCAATTCGTTACAGCAAAGGTTAAAAGCTAACCATTACTTTTTAATTAAAAGTCTGCAATTTGCAGGCTTTTTGTTTTTCCTTTCCAAAGATGGATTCCTAATCCTCTTACTCGATTAGATGGTTCATGTTATACTAATCAAGAGGTGTAGAAACATATGAAATCAAATATAGTAGCCTGGATGCAGGAAGGGAATATTACGATTCCTACATTGCTGTTTTCAGAATATCGAAATCTGAACTTAAATGAGACGGAACTTGTTCTTTTATTAAATATTATTACTTTTATCGAAAAAGGAAATGAATTTCCTACTCCAGAAGAGCTTTCAGGTTTAATGACAGTATCGATTGCTGAGTGTAATGACATGCTGAGAAGGCTGATACAAAGAGGTTTTATTGAGATAATTGATCAATATAGTAATGAAGGCATCCGCTATGAAAAATATTCTGTTAAGCCATTGTGGGAAAAACTAGTGGAGCAGTTTTTGTTAAATAACCAAGTAACAAGACAAGCTGAACAAAAAACGGAAGAAACCGACGTATATACTTGTTTCGAAAAAGAATTTGGCCGTCCACTTTCTCCATTCGAATGTGAATCGCTTGGGATGTGGATGGACGATGACCATCATGACCCAATTATCATTAAAGCTGCGCTTCGTGAGGCTGTTATGTCAGGAAAATTAAACTTCCGTTACATTGATCGAATCCTTTTTGAGTGGAAGAAAAATGGGATTAAAACCATTGAACAAGCTAAAAATCATGGACGTAAGTTTCGACAAAAACAAACTGAAAAGACCCAAAGTAAGAACGAAGACCATCAGCCATCAGTCCCTTTTTATAACTGGCTAGAGCAGAAATAATTGTCAATTGAACGAGGGGAACTACTCTCGTTTTCTTTCATTTTATAAGTAGCAGGTGAGATCATTGCTGAATAATACTCAAATTCGTTATTGCTTAGATGAAATGGGGAACATGTTCCCAGATGCACATTGTGAGTTGAACCACACTAATCCTTTTGAACTTGTTATCGCTGTTTCATTATCGGCACAATGTACCGATGCCCTTGTAAATAAAGTAACTAAGGGTTTATTTGAGAAATATAAAACTCCGGAAGATTACTTAAACGTATCACTTGAAGAACTTCAAAATGATATTCGCTCTATTGGCCTATATCGGAATAAAGCAAAAAATATTCAGAGTTTATGTCGAATGTTATTAGAAGAATATAACGGTATTCTTCCAATCGATCGAGATGAGTTGACTAAACTGCCAGGGGTGGGCAGAAAAACGGCCAATGTCGTCGTTTCTGTAGCCTTTAATATACCAGCGATTGCAGTAGATACACATGTGGAAAGGGTTAGTAAACGCCTTGGAATTTGCCGTTGGAAGGATTCCGTTCTCGAAGTGGAGAAAACGTTAATGAAGAAGGTTCCAAAGGATGAATGGTCCCTAACACATCATCGATTAATCTTTTTTGGAAGATATCATTGCAAGGCCCAAAATCCACAATGTCCAAGCTGTCCATTATTAGAGCTATGTCGGGAAGGTAAAAAGAGAATGAAAGGGAAGGCTGCAGTGAATGAATAATCGGCGAGAAGCAGCAGCAGCAATACTTGGTGAATGGGAAAGTATCCAAAGCCAACTTGCACCATTATTTCGCGCTCGTGATCAAAAAAACACAAAAGAATGGATGAAAAAGGGAATTAACCTTTTCCTGCAATTTTTATATCTTACGAATAATGAAATCTTCTTATCTAGTAATGGTAATAAAATAAACTATGACCAGTTTTTATTTAAGCCAGTTAATCTTGAAGAAAGAATCGATTTTATTATTTCAAGACCTGGTTTATACCATTCGTATCGGCAGCTTTCTGAATTAATGCATGAGCAGGAAAAGCAATTTGTAAAGAGCAATATAGTAAAAAAATCGTCTAGGCTTTAACCTAGACGATTTTTTAGTTTATTGACTATTTGTTTCCCCGCGATTTCCAGTACTTTGACTGCTAGGAGGGGTTACAGGGGTTGTAACCGGGGGAGTAGTCCCTCCTGGGTTACTGTTACCGGTATTCCCATTATTACTTCCGTTTCCAGTCCCATTGCTATTGCCATTCGTATTCCCGGTTTCATTTCCGGTATTATTGCCGTTTTCAGTACCAGTCCCATTGCCATTGCCGGTCCCATTGCCGTTTTCAGTACCAGTACCTGTTCCATTGCCGTTCTCAGTACCAGTACCTGTTCCATTGCCGTTCTCAGTACCAGTACCTGTTCCATTGCCATTGCCAGTACCGTTCCCGTTTTCATTTCCATTTCCATTCCCTGGGTTAGTTCCTGTTCCTTGGTCTGTCTGTCCTTCACTCTGTGGAATATCAATCGAAGTATGAACAGCATCACTCTTATTAGTTCCGGTGAAGGCAAAGATGGAAATAGTATATTTTTCTCCTGGATTACCTTTAAAGGTTATGCTATTGCCATCCTGAACAGAATGATTCGAATTGGTACCGTCAATCGTGACATCAAATTGGATACCTTTGTTTGCAGCATTGTTATAATTCCAGGAAACGACAACATTTCCACTAGTAATATCATATTTAGCAGTAACATTTGCAGGTGCTGAAAGTTTGTTATATTTTTCAGATACTCTTTTAGGTGCATGCCCTTTAACTGCGTATTCAATTGATACCTGACTACTAGGTGTATACTTACTAGCCAATACAGCAGGCATGGTGCCTTTTTCAATTCTAACCTTTTGGACACTATTCGGCATTGTAAAATCTGGAGTGTTAATGTCCTTAGATACATAAGCCATTAAATTCTTAAATAGCAGCTGAGCAATTCTTTGATTGCTGCCCTCAGCAGTAATTGGGGTTTTTCTGCTTTCATATCCCGTCCAGATGGATGCAGTATAATTGGTTGTATAGCCAGTAAACCAAGCATCTGGAACAGAACTGCTATTTATATTCCATTCAGCCATTTCTTGATCTGTATAGTTTGTTGTTCCTGTTTTTCCTGCTATTGGAAGCCCAGGCACTTTGGCCCTTGTTCCTGTCCCAGGAGATACAAGCACACTCTTCAACATATCAGTAACCATAAAGGCAGTCGAATCTTTCATCACCACTTTTGGTTTAGGAGCTGTGTCAATCATGGTGCCGTCTCGGAGCTTAATTTTCCTAACTGAATGTGGTTTAGTGTAAAATCCGTTATTTCCAAAAGCAGCATAGGCTCCGGCCATTTGAAGTGGAGAAACCCCAGTTTCAAAGCCGCCGATGGCATAGGATTCGTAAATTTCTTTTAAGGGAATGCCAAGATTAACCGCAAAGTCTTTTGCTTTATCAAGGCCAACCTGCTGGAGTGCCTGAACAGCGGGACTGTTACGTGATAATTGCAGTGCGGTTCTAATGGTCATTGGCCCCTTATACTTCTGATCCCAGTTTCCAAATTTCTTACCGGATGAATAAGTAATTGGCTTATCGTTAATCATTTCATAAGTGCCCCAATTTAAATATTCAATCGCTGGACCATAATCGAGCACCGGCTTGATCGTAGAGCCAGGCTGTCGTCTCGTACCGGTAGCATAATTAAATCCACGTTGTACCTGTTGATTTCTTCCTCCACCAATTGCCCGAATTTCTGAGGTCTTTGTATCAAGGAGGACAATACCAGCTTGAAACTTATCATCAGGGTAAGGGATAATGTTAGAATCCTTAGTATCTAGGATTTCATTAACATGTAATTGAGCATCTCTGTCTAGTGTTGTATAGATCGTTAGTCCATCCGTATAAATATCAAAATCAGTTGTATCGTTGACTTCATTAATAACCGCATCCACAAATGAGTTATAGGTTTTATTATCATCAACTTGCCGTTTTTCAATTGGCAGCACATCTTTTGCTACAGAAACCTTTTCAGCTTCTTGCATTTGCTGCTTTGATATATATCCATGCTGATACATTAATGATAAAACGATATTACGTCTTTTTTCTGCTAAATCAGCATGCTCAAATGGATTATAGTTATTAGGACTTTGGGGCATTCCGGCAATTTGCGCCGCTTCTGCCAGGGAAAGGTCCTTTAATTCCTTACCGTAGTAGATTTTGGCTGCTGTAGCAAGACCATGGCTGTTTTCTGATACGTACACTTTATTTACATACATTTCAAAGATCTGGTGTTTTGTATATTGCTGCTCAAGTTGATAGGCAAGCCACGCTTCTTGAACCTTCCGTTTTAACGTCTTTTGTTGAGTTAAAAAAGCATTTTTAACTACTTGCTGCGTGATCGTACTTCCGCCTTCCGCACCAAATCCGTGCTGGAAGTTGGCTAAAATGGCGCCGCCGAGACGTATTGGATCAATGCCATGGTGCTTATAGAATCGATAGTCTTCTGTTGCTAACACAGCATCTTCAAGTATTTTAGGAATGTCTTTATAGTTTACATATTCTCGATTTACAGCACCTACTTCAGTAATCAACTTATCATTTTTATCTAAAATCTTTGAAGGGATAGGATCTTTTAGTAATTTTGGATCAAGTTTGGGAGCATCCTTAACAAAATAAGCGAAAGTCCCCACTCCGGCAAGTATTCCTATTATTCCGAGGACAACTAGACTTAGAAAAATCTTCTTAAATAGTCCGCGGGGTTTTTGCTGCTTATTTTTCTTACCTTTGGATTGGAGTTGCTTCCTGCGCTCCTCTCTTGATTTGTATTGTTCAGGCATAATAATTTCCTTCCTTTCTACGCTCTATGAAAAAATTAAAGTTTTTCTAGTAGATCTATGATTTTAATATAGTCAATTCTTGGTTGAAATCCAAGCGGTATGTGGTAGCCCTTTTGTTCAATCTCTTCTTTCGTAATGGATTTTCTTCCTCCATTTATCATTCGCTCCCAAAAATGCAGCAAGTGTCGGGCTTCGAGCAGATATACCTGTTCAAATTTTGTAAACCTGAGAATAACAAAACAAATTCCTCCTTGACCCATAACCTCTTCCATATGTTGTATTTGGTGTTGATGGAAATTCTTTAATGGAAATGAGGTGGGATTTTGAGTTTCCTTTGCTTCAAAATCAACATATTTACCTTTATATACCCCATTATAATCCGTTGTCGAGGCTAGTTTAAAGTATGCCTCTTTTATAACGGCAGCACTTCTATTGGGATAATCCACCTGAACGATTTGAACAGGGGTGGGCTTTTTATGTATGACTGCAATTTTTCTTTCTCGGTAATACTGATTCGTTTCATTTAAATCTTCCTCTAGTGTCATACCCCGATTACTATAAGATCCATTTTTAATATTTTTCACATTAGTGTCTTTCGGAAGTTCTTTTGGCTTGTACTTTTTTCCATTCGGATAGTTAAGATTCATCGTTTTACACCTCTCAAGCTAATCCTTATCATACCAAATCTTTGTTCATATGGGGGTGTATAAAAATAAAATGGCTTACACACGCTAATTATAATTGTACCTTGAATGCCAAACTTAGACATGATTCGATTTTAGTAAAGATTTTAACGCAAAATTAAAACTCTATCAAAAATAAGGAAGATGAATATGAATCATCTTACGATACAGGAACAATCAATCATTCGTCAAATTGTAAGTGAAACAAAAAAAAGAAATATTGATAATATTACGCGAACAGATGCCTATTTTTCCTATTTTAAACATCATCAGGATATTATTTGGTCTTTTCTAGCAAGTATGGTTTCACGAAACGGCGGCTGGAATATGTGTGATCTCGAAGGTGACATTTTCCCGGAAATTTTAGAACCAAAAATGAGGAAACAGTTATTTCTGACATATGAGCGGGCCAATTGGCTTATATTTCATGACGTTTTTCCCCAGCTTCTGCTTTATCAATATTCGACGAAATTAAATCGGCCTATGTTTCACTTACTTCCCTATTTTCATGTGTCAGCATTTATTCAAAAAGAGTGGGAGCGTTATTGGAAAGAAAACGATAAGGAAAGATTAACAAGGGCGTTAATTATTAATGAACAAAATGTAATTCAAACACCTGTGATAGAACATCCTGTATATAAAACAAAGGTCTTCCGTTCCATCCTTTTTTCTTTTCAAGATTGGCTTCACTTCAGCTGCGTTCTTTTTCCTACTTGTGGAGGGGAGGTGTATGGGGCCAGTGTTAATGGTTTTAAATCCCTATCTAAGCGAATCAATTTAGGGAAGAGGCTGGCTAGTATCCTTTTTCATCCACGGCTGTTTCCTTATTTTTTTGAGTTTGCTGAAAAGAACCCGCATACTGGTTCAAGAAATGATTATGAGCAATACTTTAAAATAAAGACAGGCAGGAAAACGCCACTACTTAGAACAACTTTTCCAGTTATTGAGCATCACCAACATAAATATCAGGATTGGAGTAGACAGCGACTCATTTCCCCGGCCTGGCTGCATTTACCTGCCCGCCATCATCATCCTATCCATCTTACGGACTGGTACATTAATAAATCAAATCAGCTTCATTTAGTACTTTCCCTTCAAAAAACACTTAAGCTAAAAAAGTGGAAATAAAAAAAGCAAGGACGGTTCCTTGCTTTTTTAGTGAATTATAGAAGAAACACTTAATTCAACTTTATTGGAGTGAGACACGTCCAGCGCCTAGGGGCTCGGGGGCATAAGCCAATCCGTCAATAAGAAGGCTAAAGAGCAGCCTTCTCGCCGCCTCGTCTTATGCCTGTCGCCCCTGATCAAGGCGTTTCCGCTTTTGGCTTTACTCAGCAGGACGGTTTGGTCCTTCAAGCTTTTTATCCCCATAGCCTGTTTTTTGCTCTGTGACTGCTTTTGTTTGCTTGCTTGTTGGATTATTTTTTTTCGCCATTAAAAACACCTCCAATATTAGCATGTGCGGTTCAGTGATTTTTCATGCGAACTTATGATTATGTCGAAAAAGATTATCAATCATGATGTTTTAACACTTTCTTTGCCGAATTGCTTCTAGTTTTGTCAAGCTTGAAGGAGGCTGAAAAGGGAAGGAGAATAATACGTAATAGATATTCGTGAGGAGGGATTTGTAATGACTATACCAATGTCCGAAAAAGAAAAAATGCTTACGATGCTAACTGAAATATATGATCAATTAGAAGAATTGGAGTCTGTTCTAGAAGCCTCTTTCTCCGACGAACGCCTTCAAATAAAAAGTGAGGAACAAGAAAAATTAACAGTAACACTTCAGTGCCTTTCAGATATTGAGGGGAGATCAGCAAAAATGAACCCGATGCCTCATCAAGAAATCCTTGATACTAACCTTGGAACGATTCCTCCATCATTAAAGCTTGAATTAGGTTTTTAAATAGCGCTAAAATAATAATATGGTTAAAAGTAGCATTCTACCTTTGCTACTTTTTTATTTTGGACATTAAAGGGGTTAAAGAGATCATGACAGATGAAATTCTTCACTTAACGGAAAAACTTTTACATTATAATAATCTATTTTTAAAGAACTATCGAGAAGGCAGAGAGACAGGACGAACATATGATTTTTATAAGGATATTAAACCATTTGCAGATGAAGTAAAGGAGTTAAATGAAAAATGGAATAAGGCCATGAAGAAATGGCTTCCCACTGCGAATACTTTACACCTCCATGTCACACAAATTGATACAACCTCTGCCCATATTGATCAAATCTCTGTTCAGTCTTTTTTTCCTGAGACAAGTAAATCAAGATTTTTAAATACACAACGGTCGGTAGAATTTGTTCTTGCGGAAGTAATAAAAGAAGTGAAAAAATAGAAAGAGATGCAGGTAAATCGCATCTCTTTAGGATAGATTAAATTTTCTTTCTGCCTTCAAATAAATAACAGCAGACGAGTGGCGCTAGAGTATTCAGCTGCCAATTAGTTTATGAATGTTCGATGAGGGAGTCTTCATGATTAGTTTCAGGTATAACCGCACCTTGGTTCTCAAGCTCGCGGACAAGAACGCGATATTCTTTTATACTAATTTCATTATGAATATACACTTTCTTTGCAAAATCCAATAAGGCATTAACGTCATCTGTGTTGTAATCCCGACTTTGAATAAATTTGCTTTTTAATTCGTGAATGTCCATAAATAGCTCCTCCTTCACCCTTTTGTTAATCGTATCATGAAAAGATAGGATTCCTAGTTTTTAAAATATTTAAACTTTAGACAAAATTCCCGTGAATCTGACATTGACAAACCCACACTTAGAATCACCATTCATCTCTAATTTTCATAATGTGTAATAGAGAATAATAAAGAGGAGATGTTTGCCCATGTTTGGTAAAACAAGACCAAAACATTTCGTTCATCATGGATACTCGGGGCAAATGATGCACCAAGTACCAATGACACAACAACAAATGAACCCTCAAGTCTATTTGAATAGGAATCAGCCGACGAATCCATATCAGACTCAACCACAGAACTTTAATATGTTGCCCTATTACCCGCCCAACCCTTATTACCCACAGCAAATGCAGACATTTGGTCAAACCTATCAACCGGGCTTTGTACAACAAAATATGCCTCATCAAACTCAATATAAGCAAAAGGATAACCAGTTTCTCTTTCATAACCCCTTGCAGCCCAAGGATGAATTGGTTCAACAGTCATACATGCCGATGAATGGTTATCCAGTAATGAATCCCTATCCTAAAAACAGTTTTATGCCAAAACAACCAGGTGGAATGCAATCGTTAATCAATTCCTTTAAATCACAAGATGGATCTGTGGATATTAATAAAATGGTGAATACAGCAGGGCAAATGATGAATGCAGTAAACCAAGTATCCTCGCTTGTTAAAGGATTTGGGGGTATCTTTAAAATTTAAATCATTTCAGTGAATAAAAAAGACGGCTATTGGCAGTAAGTAGTTCAGTTTTAAGGTAGAAAAACTAAATTATAACTGTATTTTTCAGTCCAATTCACAATAGAGTTGGACTATTCATTTTTGTTGAGATATCAAGGCTTGAATGGAATTATATCTAAACTAGCAATAAAAATGGCATATAAATTAGTATATGGACAATAGTTATTGGTCAGATGTTATTTGATGCGACAAACGTGATGCTAATTTCCTAGTTTTGATTCAAATAAGGTAAATGATAAGTAACTTTAATTTACGCTTGCTGCACAAAACATCAGACGGGCAGAAGTGTCGGAAAATAGGGCAGCCTTGAACAGTTTGAGGAAAAATTATATCAGTTCTGTCCGAAGTCGAGGCATCTTCTGACAGCAGATGGCTAAATTACTTCAATTCTGTCCGAAGTCGAGGCATCTTCTGACAGCAGATGGCTAAATTACTTCAGTCCTGTCCGAAGTCGAGGCATCTTCTGACAGCAGATGGTTAAATTACTTCAGCCCTGTCCAAAGTCTAGGCATCTTCTGACAGCAGATGGTTAAATTACTTCAGCCCTGTCCAAAGTCTAGGCATCTTCTGACAGCAGATGGCTAAATTACTTCAGTTCTGTCCGAAGTCGAGGCATCTTCTGACAGCAGATGGTTAAATTACTTCAGCCCTGTTCAAAGTCGAGGCATCTTCTGACAGCAGATGGCTAAATTCTTCAGTCCTGTCCGAAGTCGAGGCATCTTCTGACGCGCAGATGGCTAAATGACTTCAGTTCTGTCCGAAGTCAGGAAATCTTCTTACAAATAAGTTTTCCGACACGTTATAAAAAACGCTCGGTTTCCCAAGCGTTTTTTTGCTAATTTTCGTAAAAAAGCAGTGTTTAATTAGGTTGATAGCTCAGTTTTGCATTTTAATTTTCTACTCGATAACTGAACTACTTACTATTGGCAGCCGTCTTTTTTTATATTAAGGAAACTTAAACATGGCAATTTATTCTTCTATATCTATTACTTTTCCTTTTTCCTGAGGAATACGGATTTGCAATAAGCCATCACGATACGAAGCTCTAACCAATTTCTCGTTGATCGTATGTGGCAGGGAGATCGTCCTAGCAGCTTGCTGACGGGAGTATTTCCGACGATAAACATGGGTAAGTTCGTTTTCCTCTGTTTCTAATTCGCTATTTTCAACTGAGATGGTTAAATAGTTTCCTGTAATATTTAATTGGATTTGCTCCTTCTTGACACCTGGCAGCTCAGCAGAAATAATATATTCCTTGCCTGTTTCTACTGTATCAACATGAAAACCTGCCGCTGTAGGAAAAGGAGTTTTAAAAAAATCATCAATTGATTGTAAAAATCCCCGCATCGGTTTATCAGTGAATAAGTCATTCATTGATTTGATTAAATCCCTGAAAGGTTCTGATAGTGGGGATTTATGGTTATTTTTATCACTCGGAGGCATGGATGACATGTTTATTCCCTCTCTTTCCATTATTTTACTCTACATCATATGCTTAGAAAAATAGGTAGGTGCCGACATATGTTCGTCACAATTTATTGAACTTTTTGTTACAAACTCAATTGTTGTGATTTGAATCACACTAGTGGAGTGTAAAAATTTGTACGCTAGTAAGGAAATATAATGGAAGAGGGGAAGCTACATGTTCTGTTATCAATGTGAACAAACACCTACCGGCGGATGTAAGGTGATCGGTGTTTGCGGTAAAGATGAAACAATCGCCAGCTTACAAGATACGATTATTTTTGGGTTAAAAGGAATTGCAGCTTACAGAACACATGCCAATCAACTTGGGTATACGGACCCGTTTGTCGATGCGACAACACACGAAGCACTTTACATGACATTAACTAATTCAAACTTTAACGTACAGGAACATATTGACATGGCTATGAAGGTGGGCCAATCTGCTGTCCGCGTTATGGAAATGCTCGATGAGGCCCATACGAAACGATTGGGAATTCCTGAACCAATCCGCGTTAGTCAAAATAAGATTGAAGGCAAGTGTATTGTTGTTACCGGGCATAACCTATTTGCCTTAGAGGAATTATTAAAGCAAACCGAAGGAAAAGGTATTAATATTTATACACACTCTGAAATGCTGCCTGCACATGGCTATCCTGCCCTGAAAAAATATTCTCATCTAAAAGGGAATATTGGTAAAGCTTGGTACGATCAACGTCGTTTATTTGAAAAGTTCCCTGGAGCGATTCTAGCTACAACCAACTGCGTAATGCCGATTAAAGGCACGTATGCTGATCGGATGTTCTCCTATGAAGTTACGGGACTCGAGAATGTGGAGAAAATTATCAATGATGATTTTACATCATTAATTAACCGGGCTTTAGAACTACCTGAAGCAGCGATAGAATCTGACGAAACATTACTTACAGGTTTTCACCATGAAACAGTTCTAGGTTTGGCGCCAGAGGTAATTGACGCGGTGAAAGCAGGTAAAATCAAACGTTTCTTTGTCATTGCAGGGTGTGATGCACCTGGTAAAGGTGGGGAGTACTACAGAGAGCTGGCTACATCACTTCCTCCGGAAACAGTTATTTTAACGACTTCCTGCGGTAAATTCCGCTTTAATGATGTCGATTATGGGGTAGTACCTGGAACAAATATCCCTAGATATATCGATTTAGGTCAATGTAATAATTCTGGTTCAACCGTGAAGATTGCCTTAGCATTAGCGGACGCGTTCGGCTGTGAAGTCAATGAATTACCAGTAAGTATCGTCTTATCTTGGTTTGAGCAAAAAGCAGTAGCCATTCTGCTAGGTCTTTTCAGTTTGGGGATTAAGGACATTAGAATTGGGCCTAAACCTCCTGAATTTATCTCAGAAGGAGTTCTTCAGGTCCTTCAGGATACTTTTAATCTTAAATTAATCGGTACAGCGAAAGAAGATATGGAAGAGATGCTTCAGCTGTAATTAACATAAGAAAACGCGGACTTAAAAGTAGGGCACTGCAAAACCTTCGGTTATTAAGAATCTTAAAGTAATACCAAAAAAGGTATAATTCTCTCTTAATGATGAGAAATTATACCTTTTTAAATTTAGACTAAGTAAAAGGACTCTGTTGATTGGAGCGGAAGGCGGCGAAGACTCCTGCGGGGGAGTACGGGACGGGAGCCCCCCGCCGGCGCTTTCGGCGCCGAGGAGGCTCCCCGGCACGCCCGCGAACCGCTCGCGCCTGGAGCGGAAATCAACAGACAAATTACATACACAACTAAAATTTAAGGGACTTAATCAGTGCCTCCCTAAAAGATACGTGTTTTTTATAATAGTAGATTTAATTCCTGCATCAGTATAGTTATATTCAGGATCATGTTTCCTTCAGCGTCTAGTTGTATTAATTCCTCTTTTTTCATCTTAGTCAATGTCCGGCTAATAGTTTCTCTCGTGGTTCCAATCATATTGGCAAGATCTCTATTCGTAAACTCTGATTTTAGATGAATCGTACCATCTGCCTGTTCAATTCCATGTTTCTGAGCTAGACGAATAAGAAGCTTAACAATTTGTTCATATGTATTGTTTAAAATCTGTTCCTCTAGGCGATTTTGTAAATCAACAATTTTCTCTCCAAGTACCTTAAACACTTTAATACAGAGCTCAGGATTTTCGATTAATACCTTTTCAAATTTGGAAATAGGAACTGCAATCAGGGTAGAGGGATCTAGCACTTCTGCATAGGCAGGATAATCGCCTTGTCTAAAGAACCCAACATGGGGGAACATTTCTCCTTTTTTTGCAATGGCTACAATTTGCTCTTTACCACTTAGATCACTTTTATAGATTTTTATTTTTCCATCGAAAATAAAATAGACGTTTTCGAGTCGATCGCCTTGGAGAAAGACATGACTATGTTTTTTCCACTCCCTGGCAATTGAAATATTTGCTATTTTTTCCAATTCGAAATGGTTTAATTCTCGGAAAAGGGTAAAATCACCTAGTACCCGTTTAATATCTTCAATTTTCATATAATCACCTTTCAAATCGAGTTCATTCTTTTTATATTGTAACAAAATATGGTCTGGACGTTTACTCTATCATGATGGTAAAAGGTTACAATCCTGTAAATGAATTAAATTTTGTTTTATATCTTTAATAACGAACGTCTATTCGGTAAAATAAGAATTATGAGGTGAGGACATGAAGCTAAAAAAAAACCTGCAGGAAATTCTTGCAGATTTAAAAATAAATCACGAGTTTAAAGAAAATATTGTCACATGGCATACGATTGCAAACAAGCCAGCCCAATCTGTTGACTTGCCAGAAGACCTTCATCCTGTTTTAAAGAAATCTCTTCAGATCAGAGGGATTGACCAGCTCTATACTCATCAAAAATCAGCATATGATGAAATTATGAACGGGAACAGTATTGTAGCAGTTACACCAACTGCCTCTGGAAAGACTCTTTGCTATAATCTGCCGGTGTTACAAACTATTTTGACTAATCCTAATGCACGAGCCCTGTACATTTTTCCAACTAAAGCACTCGCACAAGATCAAAAAAGCGAAATTAATGAAATAATTGAAGCGTCCGGCGCTGACATAAATAGTTATACGTACGACGGGGATACACCCGCAAACATAAGGCAGAGGGTAAGGAAAGCTGGACATGTAGTTATTACCAACCCGGATATGCTTCATTCGGCGATCCTTCCGCATCATACAAAATGGGTATCCTTATTCGAGAATCTTAAATTTGTGGTCATTGATGAGCTCCATACATACCGTGGTGTGTTTGGCAGTCATGTTGCCAATGTGATAAGAAGATTAAAGCGGATTTGCAACTATTATGGAAGCAGTCCGGTGTTTATATGTACCTCTGCCACTATCGCTAATCCTTTAGAACTTGCGGAGAAGTTAACCGAAGAGAAAATGACTTTGATTAATAATAATGGTGCACCAAGTGGAACCAAGCATTTCCTCTTTTATAACCCTCCAATAGTGAATAAGCCATTAAATATTCGCAGAAGTGCAACACTCGAGGTTCGTAAAATAGCAGGGGCACTATTAAAAAATAAGATTCAAACCATTGTATTTGCTAGAAGCAGAGTAAGAGTGGAAATAATTCTGACTTACTTACAGGAATTAGTTAAAAATGAGTTGGGTTCAAAATCAATTATGGGGTATCGTGGCGGATACTTACCAACAGAACGAAGGAAAATTGAAAAGGGCTTGCGCTCAGGCGACATCTATGGGGTTGTCAGCACGAATGCTCTTGAACTGGGAGTGGATATTGGACAGCTGCAGGTTTGTATTATGACAGGCTATCCTGGGACGATTTCAAGTGCTTGGCAGCAAGCAGGAAGAGCAGGCAGAAGACATGGCGAGGCTTTGGTTATAATGGTGGCTAGTTCCAGCCCGCTTGATCAATACATTATCCAAAACCCTGATTATTTTTTTAATAAAAGTCCTGAAACAGCCAGAATTAATCCAGATAATCTCATTATTTTAATTGATCATATGAAATGTGCTGCCTATGAACTGCCGTTTAAGACGGGTGATTTGTTTGGAAATGTGGAAACGGACGAGTTACTCGAATACTTAGCGGAGGAGCGTGTGCTCTATCGAAATGGGGAAAAATTCTTCTGGATGAATGATTCGTTCCCGGCTCATAACATTAGTTTACGCTCAGCCTCACAGGAAAACGTTATAATCGTCGATCAATCAGATATAGCGCATGTTAAGGTCATCGGTGAAATGGATCGTTTTTCCGCCATGACACTGCTCCATGATGAGGCCATTTACTTGCATCAAGGGACACAATATCAGGTAGAGAAGCTTGATTGGGATGAGAAAAAGGCATTTGTTCGTGAGGTGGATGTAGACTATTTTACGGATGCCAACCTGGCAGTTCAATTAAAGGTTTTAGAAGTTGACAAACTTCAAACGCTGTCTGAAGCAGAAATAGGGTATGGTGATGTCAGTGTCAGGGCGATGGCTACAATTTTTAAAAAAATTAAATTTGAGACACATGAAAACATTGGGTCCGGTCCGATTCATCTCCCAGAGGAGGAGCTTCATACAAATGCTGCATGGATTTCATTAAGCAAACCGTTAGTAGAAATGGGACAAGAGCGTCTCGAGCAGGGGCTGATTGGTGCTGCGCATGCCCTTAATCATATAGCTCCCTTATTTGTTATGGCTGATCCTCAGGATATCCACGTTATACCCCAAGTGAAAGCAGATCATAATGAAAAGCCGACTATTTTCTTTTATGATCGTTATCCGGGCGGTATTGGTCTGAGTGAAAAAATATATACAGGAATGTCTGAAGTTTTTAATGAAACCTTAAAAATGATCCACCATTGTCAATGTCAGTCAGGATGTCCTTCTTGTATTGGCACTGATACTGTTAGTGAAACAGCAAAAAATGATACGGTTAATATTCTCGAGACGTTCCTGCGAACTCCACGTTTAGGTGAGGAAGCTGCAACATGTCTTTAAAAAACAAATTGAATCGTTTAAAACCGCATCTGTCTGTCGGTGCTCATTCTGAAAAGGAAACAAAACTTCTTCCAGAGGGTTCTGCTTTTAAAATCCCCTTTCTTGATAAATGGGAACAAGAAAATGTCTCTCCGTATTTTTTAGATGAAAATTATTGTTTAATTCGAGAAGTAAGATACCCTTTGTCCTATCAGCATGGGCACTATCAGTTTCAAGATTTACGAACGGCAGTTAATTGCTGGAATATAAATAAAATTAATCATCCAATATCGTCTAAAGGGCATAGCGTGGAAGAATTATTCTTTTTTGACACAGAAACGACCGGGCTTGGCGGCGGGGTTGGAAATACGATTTTTATACTTGGTTATGCCAGTGTTTGCGGGGATGAGCTTATTTTAAGACAGCATATTTTGCCGAATCCAGGTGCTGAGGTTCCGCTATATCAAAGCTTTTTGGAGAAGGTAAACTATCGAACTCTTGTCACTTACAATGGCAAATCATTTGATTGGCCACAAGTAAAAACACGACATACTCTAGTTAGAGACCATGTCCCAAAACTGCCTGCCTTTGGACACTTTGATCTTTTTCACGCAGCTAGAAGACTTTGGAAACATAAATTAGATCGAATGAAGTTGTCCATCGTTGAAAAGGAAGTATTGGGTGTAGAACGAGTGGATGATATACCAGGCTATCTAGCTCCTATCATTTATTTTGATTTTATTGAAAGCAAACAACCTGATGGAATGCTTGGTATTTTAAAACATAATGAAATCGACATCTTATCCCTTGTTACATTGTATACTCATCTGACATTTCAGCTCTCGGGGATGGACCGGAATCAAACTCGCCCTGAAACGTTTGAAGTAGGACGTTGGTTTGCCAGCTTAGGAGAAACGGAACAAGCGAAAAAAGTATTAACGACCCTAACAAAAGAACAGGATATAACATCCAAACAGGCAAAGTTACTCCTCGCCTATCAGCAAAAAAAAGAACGTAATTGGAGCAGCGCGCGAAATTTGTTTTTGGAGGTTGTCGATTCCAACGATTTGCAAATAAGAACAGAGGCGTGTATTGAGCTGGCCAAGATATTTGAGCATAGGCTTAAAGACCTTCCAAAGGCTATTAAATTTTGTCAGGAAGCCATCAATTCAGTCTCTGCTGAACCATTCAATGGGAACAAGCCATTGTTTGACCAGCTTAAAGCCAGGCTTACACGCTTGGAAAAAAAATACGATAAATTACCCTAAATTAGGCGAACGTACACCAATTTTTGTCCAGCTATTTCATGATTAACAGTATTTGATTTTTTGACACAAATTTTTAACATTTTTATTAAGAAAACCAGCATTTCCATATTGTTTATCAGAGTTGAAAAAGGTAAAATTGAAAATTGGGTTGAGAAAAAACGACCATAAAACTTATGGAGCTGGTAGTATGTATAAAGCAATTCTTTTCTTATTTTTTATTGTCGTCTGTTTGACTGCCGTTGTGCTAACAAGTCTAAAAGACAGCTTTTATACTATGTTATAAAAATAGCATCGCTAAAAACGAAAAATAGGTATTTTCATTAGTACAAGAGTCGATCCTTTTACATAGGCTGTTAATGTAAACAGAATATTTGAAGGGAGATTTTCATATGTATCTAGGAACTAATTTTTTACCTCCAGTCATTCATCCGACGCAGCAAATTGTGAACCATACGTTTTCAACAACGGTGGTGCCGCATATTCATCCGGTTCATACCACCACAGTGAACCACCACATGTTCCAACATAAACATTACTGTCCGCAAACTGCATCATGTGCAGAAGAGTGCTGCAATCAGCACATTAACTGCTGTAACACATGTGCACCTGCTCCAATCGCACCAATGCCAAATGCATTACCGAATGCATTTCCAAATGCACCTGGCTTTGGTGGAATGGGTGGTCCAGGGTTTGGACCAGGGGCAGGACCAGGGTTTGGACCAGGAGCAGGACCAGGGTTTGGACCAGGAGCAGGACCGGGGTTTGGACCAGGAGCAGGACCGGGCTTTGGACCAGGACCAGGACCTTTTAGGGGCCGTAGACCATAGTAAGTGGATTGTCTTGCAAGGGCTGTTTAGCCCTTGTTTTTTATTTTCTTTTTATTATATGTTATGTTCTTAGTAATAAATTGTTTGTCCCAATTTTAAAAAATTTTAAAAGAGGAGAACGAGTTTGGTAAAAGTTTTAGCCATTTCAGGTTATAAACCATTTGAGTTAGGGGTATTTAATAAGGACCATCCATCCGTACAATATATAAAGGCAGCGATAAAAAAGGCTCTACTGCCGATGATTGAAGAAGAATTAGAATGGATCTTAATCAGTGGCCAGTTAGGTGTAGAACTTTGGACTGCCGAAGTGGTCTTTGAATTACAGATTGAGTATCCCCAGATAAAGCTTGCGGTGATAACTCCGTTTTTAGACCAGGAATCGAACTGGAATGAAACCAATAAAGAGTGGTATTCAACTATCTTAAGGCAAGCTGATTTCGTAGATTCTATTACGAAAAAAGGGTATGAAAAACCTTGGCAATTTCGTTTGAAAAATCAATTCTTTGTGGAAAAAAGTGAAGGCCTGCTCCTGCTGTATGACCATGAGAAAGAGGGAAGTCCTAAGTATTTGTATGAATTAGCATTAGACTATCAAAAACAGCACGATTATCGAATTGAATTAATTACTTTTTACGATTTGCAAATGATAGTGGAGGAAGAACAGTTCAAGAAATCTGACTTTTAAGGAATATAATTATCGGGTGTGACATATGAATGAAATGATGGCACAAATCCAGAATGTAAAAGAAAATTGACAAAAGGATTTATTTTTGGAAAAATAATAGGTAATGATTGGCTAAACTTGAGGTGATTTGTATGTTGGCTGATAAGGTCAAATTAACAGCTAAGGATATTTTAGAAAAAGAGTTCAAAACCGGTGTTCGTGGTTATAAACAAGAAGATGTGGATAAATTTTTAGATTTAATTATTAAAGACTATGAAACGTTTCATCAAGAAATTGAGGATCTCCAGCAAGAGAACCTTAGGCTTCGTAAGCAGCTTGAAGATACGTCAAAAAGACAGCCGGTGGCACAGCCTGCCGGAACGACCAATTTTGATATTTTAAAAAGATTATCTAATCTAGAAAAGCATGTTTTTGGTAATAAACTTTACGATTAACATTTTGTACCGTAGTTTCCTAATAAAAACCATTGTATAATCAACAAGAAATACATATAATAAAAAAGTATCATTAATGACGTTCGGGTAATCGCTGCGAGGAGCTTATGAAAGCGAATCGTTGAGGAAAGTCCATGCTCGCACGAGCTGCGATGCTCGTAGTGTTCGTGCCTAGTGAAATCATAAGCTAGGGCAGCTGAGTCTAGCATTCAGTTGACGGCCGGGAAAATACCTAAGTCCCATGCGGATATGGTATGAATACCTATAAAAGTGCCACAGTGACGTAGTCTTTCTGGAAACAGAAAGAGTGGAACGGGTAAACCCCACGAGCGAGAAACCCAAATTATGGTAGGGGCGTTTTCTCTGAGGAATTGAACGAGGAGAAAGACAGATTCAACTTGAATCTGTAGATAGATGATTACCACCTGTGTACGAGACTCAAAAGGTCGTTTGCAGTACAATGGTACAGAACATGGCTTACAGAACGTTATTAATGTAAAAAATGCTGGATATTAAGGGCTCTCCTAATATGGGGAGCTTTTTTATTGTAAACAACTGCATTCGATTGCAGCATTTTGTCAATAATGTAAGCGACAAGTTGAACGATAAACCTGCTAATACATACATTTGAATTTATTTAAGGGTGAAAATATGGGAAAATATCAAATAATTGCAACCGCAGCGATGGGGTTAGAAGCCTTAGTTGCTAAAGAAGTACGATCACTTGGTTATAATTGTGAAGTGGAAAATGGCAGGGTTACCTATACTGGGGATGAGTCAGCTATTGCACGAAGCAATTTATGGCTGCGAACGGCAGACCGCATTAAAATTAAAGTTGGCGAATTTAAGGCCTTTACGTTTGATGAACTGTTTGAAAAGACAAAGGCGCTTCCGTGGGAACATTTTTTGCCTGAAGATGCAGAGTTCCCTGTTATAGGGAAGTCGGTTAAATCAAAGTTATTCAGTGTCTCAGACTGTCAGGCTATTGTTAAAAAAGCAGTGGTTGAACGTCTGAAAAAACATTATAGGCGAAATACTTGGTTCGAGGAAAGTGGTGCTCTGTATCGGATTGAGGTTGCTTTGTTAAAAGACGTTGCGACCATAACCATTGATGCCAGTGGCAGCGGACTCCATAAACGCGGATATCGGATTGATCAAGGTGAGGCTCCACTAAAGGAAACATTGGCAGCTGCACTTGTAATGTTAACAAATTGGCAGGCAGATCGGCCTTTTATTGATCCTTTTTGCGGATCAGGTACCATTCCAATTGAAGCAGCGATGATTGGGCAGCATATTGCACCTGGATTTAACCGGGAATTTGTGTCTGAAGCTTGGAATTGGATGCCCGAAAAGGTCTGGGAGGATGCCCGAATGGAAGCCGAGGATTTGGCAAAGTACGACCAGCCATTAGACATTACCGGCACTGACATAGACCATCGCATGGTTAGAATAGCGGAAGGTAATGCCGTAGAAGCTGGTTTTGGTGATTTAATTAAATTTAAACAAATGCAGGTTCGGGATATAACGACAAGTACAGAGTATGGTGTTATTGTAGGAAACCCTCCATATGGAGAGCGGCTTGGAGATAAAAAGGCAGTGGAGCAAATGTATAGGGAAATGGGACAGGCTTTTAGTAAACTCGATACCTGGTCGATTTATATCATGACTTCGAATGAAGAATTTGAGCAATTTTACGGAAAACCGGCAACAAAGAAGCGGAAGTTGTTTAATGGATTCATTCGGACGGACCTTTATCAATATTGGGGCAAGAGACCCCCGCGGAACGAATAGGAAAGAAAATTTATGGGGGAGGGGTTTTCATGCACAACAACAGAATGCCGTTTGAAATTTCAAAAACGGAGTCTTTTTATGACAAGTTAGGGGAATGGATTGGCGATCTATTTTATGATGTATTACCGGAAGCAGGTTTTGAACTTAGAGACGAACAAATTTATATGGCTTTTCAATTAGAAAAAGCCTTTAAAGAGAAAAAAGTAATGTTTGCCGAGGCAGGAGTAGGTACGGGGAAAACGATTGTATATCTACTGTATGCTATCATGTATGCGCGTTATACGAATAGGCCTGCAGTAATTGCTTGCGCTGACGAGACATTAATTGAACAACTGGTTAAAAAAGAAGGGGATATTGCAAAGCTTGAGAAGATTTTAGACTTACAGATAGATGTGCGTCTGGCAAAATCAAGGGATCAATATCTTTGTTTGAAAAAGCTTGACCAGGTCAAAAACAATGATTTTTCGGATGAGATTTCAGAGGTTTATCAGGAACTTCCTGATTTTGTGCATTCCGTTGGATCGATGCAGTCTTTTGAAAGATATGGCGATAGGCGGGATTACCCATCTCTTTCGGATGAAGTATGGAATAACTTGAACTGGGATGCACTGCAGGATTGCTTCTCTTGTGATAAACGTCATCGCTGCGGCTTAACCCTGCACCGGGAATATTATCGACATTCAACCGATTTAATCATTTGTTCTCATGATTTTTACATGGAGCATATTTGGACTAAGGAATCACGAAAACGGGAAGGACAGCTTCCTCTATTGCCAGAGCATTCCTCTGTCGTATTTGATGAGGGCCACCTGCTCGAATATGCTGCACAGAAAGCATTAAGCTACCGTTTTACCGATTATACATTAGATACTTTACTAACTAGGTTAATGGAAAACGAAGTCCGTGAAAAGACGTTATATACAATTGAAGAAGCACTTTTAGCAAATGAGGCATTTTTTGATGCTATCTCTCAATTTTCTTCTCAATCGCAAGGATCTGAAAAACAAGTTATCACCAAGCATCCATTAGTGATGAAAACCTGTCGAAAGCTGCTCTCAACCTTGCAGGCACTTGAAGAGGAGCTGGTTTTTGAGAGTGAGTTATATGTGATTAACGAGTATGATTTGAAAATTGTTGAGGAATATTTAGAACAAATTACTTATTCACTATCGCTATTTCTTCAAGAACTTAACGGGATTACCTGGTTTGAAGAAAAGGGTGGAGAAAGAACCCTTGTAATCATGCCTAAAATGGTCGAAGAAGTAATGCGTGAGGAAGTATTTTCACAGAAGAAGCCGTTTATTTTTTCCTCAGCCACACTTTCCAATCATAAGTCTTTTGATTATATCGCCAACAGTCTTGGCGTTAGCGAGTACGTTTCTTTTTCAGTCGCATCGCCGTTTGATTATGATGAAAAAATGAAAGTATATCTGCCTCGTTTTCCAAAAGGTGATATAGACGAAAAGGTTCAATATTTAATTGAACAAATTACTGAGTCTGAAGGTCGAGCATTAATCCTTCTTAATACCAATGAAGAATTATTATTTCTAAAAAAGCAGTTTTCAGGTACCTTTCCTTACCCTGTTTATTTTGAAGGAGACGAGGAGATAAGCACGTTAGTTTCCAAATTTCAAAATGAAGAACATGCTGTTCTCTGTTCGATCCATTTGTGGGAAGGGCTAGATATCCCAGGCAGGTCGTTAGAAAATGTCATTATTTTTTCCCTTCCGTTTCCGCCTAATGATCCGGTTTTTACTGCTAAAAAGAATGGACTTATCAATCCTTTCTTAGAAGTAGACTTACCATATATGCTTCTCCGCCTCCGCCAAGGAATTGGCAGGTTAATTAGGACTGAAAAGGATCAGGGAACGGTCCATATCCTCTTGAATGAAGATATAGATAATAAGGTGTTTCAAGAAATAAAAGCGGTTCTTCCAACCGCGCCTAATGAGAATTAATAATATGGTGTAAAAGATGAAAAACCGCAAAGCTAGCTTTGCGGTTTTTCAGTTTCGTTTACGAATCTCTCAAAACAATCGAAACAAAAGATCTCTTTTTTGTCTCGATGGACACCATTTAAAAAACCATCTAAGCAATAAACTTCTTTCCGGCATTTACAGCAACAGCCTACCAGTTCGATCATGTTTATTCCGCCTTTTTTCACAAATTATTAATAAAATTATGCCATAGGTGTGATAAGTAGCACAATGGGATTTATGTTTATTCATCTATAATAAAAAGGAAGTAAACAAACTATAGGAGGTGCAAAAGTTATAAACCTGTAGATGGTTCTAATCAATCAACAATTGATTAGTGGTTTATCACTCGCTCAACCCTTTTCAAATTTATTTTCCTAAGAACTTCTCTTTTTTTGACAACAGATCTCCTGTTGTTTTTTTTGTACTCTTTAAGTCAGCGATTCACGAATAGTATGTTAAAATTTAACTAATTATACAGGGAGGTCTTGGTATGAACATTAAGCAATTAGAAAAAGAATTCTTAGACTTTGTAAAAAAAATCTCCGCTTATAATGAGGCAATTGGACTAATTTATTGGGATTTACGGACCGGGGCTCCAAAACAAGGAGTTGAACAGCGGTCCGAAGTAATTGGAATGCTTTCCTCTGAAGTATTTAAAATGTCCACTTCCGAGGAAATGGCCGCATATATAGCTAATTTGACAAAACAATCACTATCAGAAAAGACAAGCAAGATTCTGCAAGAATGCAAACGGGAGTATGAACGAAATAAAAAAATACCTGAAGAAGAGTATAAAGAATATGTCATCCTCCAATCCAAGGCTGAAAGTGTTTGGGAGGAAGCAAAAGAAACAGCTAATTTTGCTCTGTTTTGTCCTTACCTTGAAAAGCTAGTAGCCATGACAAATAGGTTTATCAGCTACTGGGGATACCATGAAAATAAGTATGATGTGCTATTAGATATGTATGAACCTGGGATGACCGTAAGTGTTCTTGATCAAGTATTTCTAGAACTTAGAGATAAGATAGTCCCTTTAGTTAAAGCTGTTTCGGAATCTCCTTATAAGCCAAACACGGAATTTCTATTTAAAAAGTTTCCTAAGGAGCAACAACGAGATTTTAGTTTGAAGATTTTAGAAAAAATGGGATATAACTTTCATGCAGGGAGACTGGATGAAACAGTCCATCCTTTTGCTACCGGACTCAATCCCGGTGATGTCCGAGTCACCACAAATTACAATGAAAGTGATTTTCGAACTGCTATTTTTGGTACCATTCATGAGGGAGGGCACGCTTTATACGAACAAAACATCTCGAAGGAATTGATTGGTACACCGCTTTGTACTGGAACTTCCATGGGAATTCATGAGTCCCAATCCCTTTTCTATGAAAATATTTTAGGACGAAGCTATTCTTTTTGGAAAAACAACTTTGAACTTTTGAAACATTATGCCGCAGATGACCAATTTGATAGGGTAAAACTGGAGGATTTCTATCGAGCGATCAATGAGTCAAAGCCGTCCTTCATTCGAATCGAGGCAGATGAATTAACCTACCCGCTCCATATCATTATCCGCTATGAAATTGAAAAAGGATTATTTAATGGTGAATTTGAAGTGAAAGATTTACCAGAAATCTGGAATGATAAATATGAAGAGTATCTTGGTATCCGCCCGAAAAATGATGCAGAAGGAGTTCTGCAGGATGTCCACTGGGCAGGAGGCAGCTTTGGTTACTTTCCATCCTATGCACTAGGCTATATGTATGCCGCACAATTTAAACAAAAAATGCTAGAAGAGATTCCCGAGTTTAATCTCTCGTTAGAAACCGGAGATTTTTTACCAATAAAATCATGGCTGACTGAAAAGATTCATCAATACGGGAAATTAAAAAAACCACTTGAGATCTTACAGGATGTCACTGGCGAGGGGTTGAATCCCAACTACTTAATTGATTATCTATATAAAAAATATACTGATGTTTATAAATTAAATTGACGATAAAAAAGGCTTCAATCTCGATGATTGAGGCCTTTTTACTATCGACAAACATTTACCATTTACCCCAAGTTTGGAAACCCTTTGAACCCGGAGGTGCGTTCTGGATAATATCAATAAACGGAATCGTGTAAGCAAATAAAATGAGTGCTGCAGTGATCCCAAGCCATAGTTTCCAATTTTCAAATACCATTGGGGCCTGTTGTTCAGTACTCTCAGCTTCAGCCACAGGAAATTCCTGTTCGCCCTTAGGGGCAAAGAAGGCTAGATTGACAAAGATAATAATCACTAAGATAATCCCTAAGAATAAAATCGATCCTCCTACTGCCTGAGCAATTTGATAAGGAATCCACTCGGCAGCCTGCTTTGCTCCACCATAGGTTGAAAAAGCAGATCGTCTTGGTCCTCCAAGCAGACCTTCAATGTGCATCGCTCCTGACATGAATACCATACCGATAAACCAGATCCATGCCTGGATTATGCCCAATTTATTCATGGCCTTCGTTAATGTACGTCCAGTTAAATGTGGTACCAGCCAATAGGAAATACCAAAGAACGTTAATACAACAGATGTTGCGGCTGTTAAATGGAAATGGCCTGTTACCCATATAGTATTATGAACTACTTCGTCCATTTGGTTTGAGGCATTAATAATACCGCCAGCACCGGCAGGAATGAATGAGGCCATTCCAATAAATGGAACCGTAAAGCGGGCATCATTCCAGGGCAATACTTTAAACCAGCCAAAAAGACCCGTTGCTCCTTTCGAGCGTCCAAACCTTTCAAAAGTCGCAAATAATGAAAAAGCAGTCATTAAAGAAGGAATAATAACCATAAATGTTAAAATAACTTGTAAGAATTTCCATGCCGGGTCAATCCCAGGCTCCGTTAATTGGTGATGGAATCCAACCGGAATGGAGAACAGCAGGAATAAAATAAACGATAGTCTTGCCAGTGAATCTGAAAAGATTTTTCCTCCGATTACTTTTGGGATAATAGCATACCAACACATATACGCTGGCAGGAGCCAGAAGTAAACTAATGGGTGACCGAAATACCAGAATAGGGTACGGCTGACTAGAACATCAACAGTGTCAACTAATCCAAGTGACCATGGAAGCAGTTGGAATAAAACTGTAGCAGCTACACCAAGAGTTGCGACAATCCAAAGTACCGTATTAATGACAGCCATAAAGCTTAATAATGGACTTGGTTTGCCAGGATTATTTCTCCGCCATTTTGCATAAGTTATAATTTGCGCAGCACCGTCAACCCAACTTCCAACCACAACAAACGTTAAACCTAAGTAAAAAATCCAATGAGCCTTAAGTGGTGCATAAAAGGTATAAAGGACGGATGCTTGCTTAAGTAATACCATTGTTGCCGCCATTAGGGTACCAATTAACATCACCCAAAAACCAATCCAGCCCAAACGTCTGGCAGCGTTCGAATGACCACCCGCTGTTCTGCTTACTGCGGCGTATTGGAATCCCATAATAAAGAAGGTTGTTAATACAAGACCCATTAAAACACCATGGACAGTTAAAATTTGATAATAATCAATTCCCCAAGGAAGTTCCCATTTACCGGAACGCACAAGGGTTTGCAGGAGTCCCATCAAACCACCAAGAGCTAGTGCCGAAAAGGCAACGAAAAAGTGTGCCATTGAAAGATTTGCATCACGCGGGTCTACTTTTACTTTTGCAGTTTCATTAGCCATTATTTAACCACCTCAATCTTTGCACTCATTAAGTGGTGTCCTGAACCACAGTATTCATTACAAACCACCAAATATTCGCCAGCCTTGTCAAACGTAGTCGTATATTCGCTGACATACCCTGGCTCAAGCATCATATTAATATTGGTACCCGCCATTTCAAAACCATGTATAACATCTTTTGTTGTAGCTATAACCTTCACCTTCGCACCGAGGGGTACTTTTACTTTTGCAGGATTATAGGAGAATGTCGATGCTACAAAGACTAACTCATAGTCCCATTCTTTTCCTTCCACCTGATGCAAACCGGGTTGATCAAAAGGCTTTGTCTGATCAACTTTTGCAGAATTAATAGTAGTTAAACAACTAGCCGGCTTGTTGCCTAGGTAGAAAGCGCTGACACCTACCACTGATAGAAACACGACAAGGCAGCCAATTCCGAACGTCAGCCAAATTTTTTCAAATTTATGCATGTGCATAACAACTTACCCCCTTACAATCAATTAAAATCGTTCGACGAATAGGTAATAGACACTTACCCAAGCAACAATAATAAACGCCCCCAAAAAGAAAACGGACGCTAATGTCCCTTTAAGAGAAGAGCTATCTTCCACTTCTGTTTTTTGTTTTGTTTTCAGTTCCGCTTTCGCCATCCCCCTTGCACTCCCTTCAGAAAATTAACAATTAATTATTCATTTCTCTCTTTCATAATACAAAACAATTGCGAAAGTAAAATATGAATTTGCGAAGTTCACAAATTGTTCTTTCCTTATTTAATACCTATGTTAATAATAAAAACTTGATATAACAGTGATTTATATCACTAACCCGTTTGATAAATATGAATAAACTGTGAACACCACTATTTCACAAGTGATCAATGTAAATGAATATTATTTCACAAACACTTTCGTGTATGTTGAACTAGGTAACACTCTTGAAATAAAAAAATAAGCTAATCATATATTTCAATTTTTATTAGAAAGTGAGTGACTTTTGTTGGAGAAATATTACTGCGAGAACTGTCGACTTTTATATGATGAAAAAGAATATTGTAAGGTGTGTGGGGTATTGGCCAGTAACAAAATCAAGATTGAAGTACAAAAGCAATCTGAAAAATAAGAACAGGTAAATAACAGGCGAAAAAAATATATAATTGGAAAAGTTTATCTAATGAAGGAATATCAAAACCGCGATATAATTTAATTGCACAGCAACAACCTTCAAAACGTTTGCTTCCCAGCAGTGGGAAGCTTTTTTTTTATGCTGACTTCGTTAGAATAAATTCACCTTTAACGGAAAAAATATCCTTAATCATAAAGAAGGAGACTGATTCATGCCTTCCATTTTATCCGTTTCAGAAGTCATCCCACCTTTTCAAGTTAATCAAGAGCAGGCATCGGTGTTTGCTCGAGAACTTTTTTCCGATTCATTCAAGGATATTGAGAGACTCCTAAAAGCCTTCCAGAACGGCCAAATTGAAAACAGATACTTTGCAAAAAGTTTGGATTGGTTCAAAGAAGATCATTCCTTTGAGGAGAAGAACAATGCCTATATTGAATGCGCTGTTAATTTCGGTAAAGAGGCGATTGTGAAATGCTTACATAGTAACAGCTTTCTAAATGAGCCTGTTTCATACGAAGAAATTGATGCTATTTTCTTTATCTCCACAACCGGAATTTCGACCCCAAGTATTGATGCAAGAATAATTAACCATTTACCTTTTCATTCCCATATAAAACGGGTGCCGATTTGGGGATTGGGCTGTGCCGGGGGAGCTGCGGGATTATCAAGGGCCTTTGAGTACTGTATCGCCTTTCCCAAGGCAAAAGTACTTGTCCTTTCAGTTGAGCTCTGCAGTTTAACATTTCAAAAAGATGATCTATCAAAAAGTAATTTGATTGGAACATCGCTATTTGCCGATGGTATTGCCTGTGCATTGATCATAGGGGATGAAGTTAAAAAAGAGGCATATAGTAAGAAGACTGCTGTCCCATATATTGCCGCCACCCAATCCACACTAATGCCCAATTCATTAGATGTAATGGGCTGGAACATCAGAAACACTGGGTTATTTGTCATTTTCTCTCGAGACATTCCACATATTATAGAAGCATGGTTAAAACCGAATGTGATCGGTTTTTTATCTGAACAGCAAATAGAGCTCGGCCAAATCAACCACTTTATTGCCCATCCTGGCGGTAAAAAAGTATTGGACGCCTATATAAAATCACTGGAGATTCCACCTTCGATGAATGAAATTTCTCATAATGTTCTTAAGAATTATGGAAACATGTCTTCAGCTACCATTTTATTTGTGTTAAAGCGTTTTATGGAACAGGATATCCCCAAAAATGACTGGGGGCTTGCAACAGCACTAGGTCCTGGGTTTAGCTCAGAATTACTTCTGTTGAGGTGGCAATAATGCATAATTCACTTTTATTCATTCTATTATTATCTTTTATCGTCCTACAGCGGATCATCGAACTTTATATTGCTAAAGGGAATGAGAAATGGATGATTCAGCAGGGGGCTGTTGAATTTGGACAAAGGCACTATAAGTATATGGTTCTTTTACATGTGCTTTTTATTATTTTTTTATCCGCTGAAACCTTAATAATTAATCGAGGAATATCTCCTGCCTGGCCTGTGTTTTTAAGTTTATTTTGTTTGGCACAGGCCGTAAGAATTTGGGTTATTATATCTTTAGGGAAATTTTGGAATACAAAAATACTCGTTTTGCCGGATACAAACGTAATAAGAAAAGGACCATACCGTTATTTAAAACACCCCAATTATTTGGTTGTTGCTCTTGAATTGATTTCGGTTCCATTACTATTTAACTCTTTTTTTACTGCTCTACTTTTCACTGTTTTAAATATCTTAATGCTTAAAATTCGGATTCCTTTGGAAGAAAAAGCACTTAATACACTAACTGAGTATGATGAGACCTTTCAAAACTGTCGCCGTTTCATACCAAAGATCGTTAAATAAATGTGACACTTCTGTAATGCTTATTGAAAATGATTATCACCCATGTTAAAATGGTTACAATAATGAAAATCATTCTCAAGTGATGAAGAAGAGGAAGGTGTTACTAATGACTTTTGCTTTTGTTGGTGGAACGGTGATAATATACGCATTTGTCATGAAGCACGTCTTAAAAAATGTAACTCAATCGTAATAACTAAAGAAAGCCAGGGAGAAATCCTTGGCTTTTGTAGTTTCACTTGGAAATTTTCACTCCAAAAGGGAGTTACATGATAGGAAATGTTTGAATTATCGTATAAAATAAAAAATATTACTACGATGCTAAGGGGAATAAGTTAATGGTACAAACAGCGAAACGGGTAGAAAATTTCCTAACACTTAAAGGAAAAATTGTTTCAATTTATGAATATTTAAGAAATCAGAATGATCAAGTTCAAGCAGAAAAAGTTAAACAACTAGCTAGAAAATTAGAGAATCGGGAGTACTCGATTGCTTTTTGCGGCCATTTTTCAGCAGGTAAATCGACTATGATCAATCAGGTAGTGGGGGAAAATCTGCTGCCAGCAAGCCCCATTCCAACAAGTGCAAATCTAGTTAAGGTAAAAACGGGCGAGGATTATGCAAAAGTATTCTTTAAAAATGAAAAACCAAGGCTATATATGGCCCCATATGACTATGATTTAGTTAAAAATTATTGTAAAGACGGGGACACCATAGAGGAAGTAGAGATTAGTCATAGTGAATCAATGTTACCGGCAAATACCATCATCATGGATACCCCTGGAATTGATTCTGCTGATGATGCCCATCGGATCGCCACAGAATCCGCTATCCATTTAGCTGATTTGATTTTTTATGTAATGGACTACAACCATGTCCAAGCAGAATTAAATTTTTTATTTACAAAAGAGTTAACGGAGGCAGGTAAAGAGGTATATCTTGTTATCAATCAAATTGACAAACATAAAGATGAGGAACTGACCTTTCAAGACTTTCAAACGAGTGTTGTCGATTCTTTTGCATCATGGGGAGTGAAACCTGCAAGAATTTTTTATACCTCTTTAAAAGACAAACAGCACCCTTATAATCAGTTTCATCAGCTTCAGGAATTTATTGCAGATAAACTGACAGGAAAAGATCAGCTGTTAGTTCCATCTATTTATCACTCATTAAAGAAAATTGCTCTAGACCACTTAAATCAGTTAAAAAAGAAGGAAGAAGAAGAGCTTTCTCCTTTAGTAGAAGTTCTCACTGAATTATCAGAGCAGGAAAAGCAAGAGTTATCAGGAAATTATCAAAAGCTAGTTTCCGAGCTGAACAGTGTCAAAGAGGGAACGGGTAAAAAAGAAAAGGAATTTGAGCTGGAAACTGCCCAAATCATGAAGACTGCCTATCTCATGCCGTTCCAAACGAGAGAGCTAGCGGCGAAATATTTAGAAAGTTGTCAGCCTGAATTTAAAGTTGGTATTTTGTTTTCCAAACAAAAAACGGAAGAGGAGAAAAATAAGAGATTAACATCTTTTTATGAGGATCTTGTGGAGAAAACAAAAACACAACTGGAATGGCATCTCCGGGAATTTTTACTCCGTACGTTGAAAGCTGCTGAGCTTGATCTTCCTGAACTTCATAGCTTAGCCCAATCCTATTCCATACCGGTTCCGGTTGATTTATTAAGAAATACGGTTAAACCTGGGGCGCGTGTAACCGGTGATTATGTACTTCATTACACAGAGGACGTAGCCAATGAAATAAAAAGAAATGCAAGAAAACAGTTAACAGACTTTAAAACGGTATTATTTGCCGCATTAACAGAACAGAGTGCTTACTTACAGCACAGATACGAACAGGAATACAGGAAAATTGATAAGTATGTAAACGCATTAGAAGAGCTGGAAAGGCGTGAGCAGGTCCATTTAAGCCGGGAAAAAGCGATAAATGAACTGTTAATTTCACAAACAAAAACGATAGATGAAGACCTTTATCATCTCTTTACGAATGAAGCAGAAGAATACGAGGTCGTTCATTCCCTAGGTGATTTGAAGAAGGTGAAAACAAAGCCTGAGAGTTTAATGGAAAAAAAGGTGAACCATCTGGTCACCAAAAGCGAAAAGGAATCAAAAGGCAATCACTTAAAGGGTATAACTGCCAAGCTAAAATATGCTTCGGAGTTAGTCAAAGACTTGCCTGGTTTTCACAAGATTTCCAAGGAATTAACGGAAAAAGCAGAGCGTTTGGATACTAAGGGTTTTACGGTTGCATTATTTGGTGCCTTTAGTGCAGGGAAATCTTCGTTTGCTAACGCTTTAATAGGACAAAAGGTATTACCTGTTTCCCCTAATCCAACCACGGCGGCAATCAATAAAATCAAACCAGTAACGGACCAAAATCCACATGGGACCGTTCTAATAAAGTTTAAAGAATCAACTACCATGCTTGAAGATATAAATCGTTCCTTAAAGGTTTTTGATCTGCATGCAGACGGATTTCCGGAGGCAGTAACCTTAATTGATCGGATTATACTTGAGCAAGGGCAGACTGTCGTGGAAAAAACACATTTTGCCTTTTTACACGCATTTAAAAAAGGATATAACCTGTTTGTTCCATTACTTGGTACGATAAAAGAAACGGGCTTATCCGACTTTCAGGAGTTTGTTGCTCAGGAAGAGAAATCCTGTTATGTGGAGTGGATTGAGCTTTACTATGATTGTGGGATAACACGGAAAGGAATTACTTTGGTTGATACCCCTGGAGCGGATTCCATTAATGCTCGACACACTGGCGTAGCCTTTGATTATATTAAAAATTCAGATGCTATCCTCTTTGTCACGTATTATAATCATGCTTTCTCAAAGGCAGATCGAGAATTTCTAATGCAGTTAGGACGTGTAAAGGAATCCTTTCAAATGGATAAGATGTTTTTCGTCATCAATGCCATTGATCTTGCTGAAAATGAAGAAGAAAAGGAATTTGTTTCCCAATATGTAGAAGAAAACTTATTAAAGTTTGGGATCAGAAATCCTCATCTTTATTCCTTATCTAGTCTTCTTGGATTAAAAGAGAAAATGACTGGGAATTCGGATACATCCTCCGGTATGAAGGGATTTGAGCAGGCCTTTTATCAATTTATTTCCGATGACCTAGCGGAAATGGCCATTGCCTCAGCGGAAAAGGAATTATTGCGGGTTCGTGAATTAGTTAGTACACTTATCCACAATTCTCAACAAGACCTGAACATTAAAATGCAAAAACGAACTGAATTAGAAAACCAAAAAGCCCAGATAAAGGATTTATTCGAAAATCAAAAAGTTGATACACTACAAAATCGAATCATACAAGAAGCAGAAGAATTAGTTTTTTACATTAAACAAAGAGTCTTCCTCCGGTTTAGTGATTTTTTTAGAGAAGCGTTTAATCCGTCTTCATTAAGGGACGATGGGCGTAATTTGAAAAGAGCATTGCAAACGGGCCTTGATGAGTTTTTGGAAAGCTTTGGTTATGATTTCGCTCAAGAGCTTAGAGCAACAACCGTTAGATTAGATCGGTTTATTGAAAAGCTGTTGAATGATTACCAAGAACGCCTTACGAGGAGTTTTCTTGAAGTAAACCGTGACCTCTCATTTTCAGTATTTGATAAAAAGGAAACTAATCACATTGATTTTCCAATTGCCTTTAAGGATGTAAGCCAACTGCATTTCAGTAAGGCAATATCATATTTTAAAAATCCTAAGTCCTTTTTTGAGAAAAATGAAAAGAAATTCATGAGTGATGAACTGTCCCAAGTTCTGAATCCAATCGCTGATAATTATCTAAAAGAACAAGCGGCCAAACTAAATGACCATTATGTGTTGGAATTAAATGCCAATTTTACCTTTTTGTTACTGCAAATGAAGAGGCAGACTGATGATTTTTATATAAGTATGCTTTCTGCATTGGATGGAGGAGTTTCAGTCGAATTATTAAGAGAAATAGAACAAAAGCTATCTGAATAATGGAGGGGACTTCCGGATGATGTTTGTAAAAGACAGGGAATGGTTATTGGAAAATTTACATCATGAGAATGTAAGAGTGATTGATTGCCGGTTTTCACTGGCTGACCCTTTGAAGGGGAAAAAAGATTATTTACAAGGCCATATTCCCGGAGCTGTCTATTTTGATTTAGAACAAGATTTATCAGGAACAATCGGAGAACATGGTGGTCGTCATCCGCTGCCAAATATCGATGACTTAATTAGGAAGGTCGAAAATGCAGGGATCGATAATGATAAAACCGTGATTGCTTATGATCAAGGAGAAGGGGCATTCGCCGCTCGTTTTTGGTGGCTTTTGCAATACATGGGCCATAACAAAGTGTATGTACTTGATGGCGGGTTCAAAAACTGGCTTGAAGCAAATTCACCCGTAACTGTAGAAATCCCCGTCTTTAAAAAGGCTGAGTTTCGGTTAATATTAAGGTGCGAATTACTGGCAACATTTGAAGAAGTTAAGGAAGCTGTTGAAACACAAAACCAAGTATTAGTTGATTCGCGTGAAGAGAAACGATATCTTGGTTTAGAAGAACCAATAGATAAGAAAGCGGGCCATATTCCAGGAGCAATTAATAAGCCGTGGATGGAGGGAGTAAAGAGTGGTCATTATTTGCCGGTCCCTGAACAATTACAGCGATTTTCCGATCTTGATTCCAATCAATCGATTATCGTTTATTGTGGCTCTGGGGTAACGGCTGTCCCTAATTTCCTCGCATTAACAGAAGCGGGCTTTCAAAAAGTGAAGCTGTACGTTGGGAGTTTTAGTGACTGGATTTCTTATGAAGAAAATAAAATTGAATCTTCATCCTAGCCTTCTTATGGTATAATGAGAGACGTGCTGTTTTTTTAGTATACCAGGAAGGGGACTAAGAAATTGGAAAATCAAAAGCCTTCACTCATGCTTGTTGATGGTATGGCACTGCTATTTAGGGCTTTCTACGCCACGGCAGTAACAGGCCAATTTATGATAAATTCAAAAGGAATTCCGACTAATGGAATTCATGGTTTTGTTAAACATCTATTTACGGCTGTATCTTCATTTAAGCCGACACATTTAGCCGTATGCTGGGATATGGGCAGCAAAACCTTTCGAACTGAAATATTTGCTGATTATAAAGGTAATCGGGGGGAGGCCCCGATTGAGCTTATCCCACAATTTGATTTGGTTAAAGAGGTGGTGGAGTCCTTTGATATTCCTAATATCGGCTTGGCTGGATACGAGGCTGATGATTGTATAGGAACGATTGCCCAGCAAATGAAGGATTCTGCCCATGTGTCGATTTTAACGGGTGACCAGGATATTCTTCAGCTGCTAGATGAGGATATTTCGGTTATTTTACTCAAAAAGGGATATGGCAATTATCTTGTTCATACACCCCAAACCTTTTATGAAGAAAAGGGAATCATGCCAAGACAGATGATTGATCTAAAGGCACTTATGGGTGATCCAAGCGATAATTACCCTGGGGTTAAAGGGATTGGTGAAAAAACAGCCCTGAAACTTTTAAAAGAGTTTGAACATGTAGAAGGAATTATTTCGAACCTCGACCGCTTATCAAAATCACATAAATCAAAAATAGAGCAAGGTTTAGACATGCTCCATTTGTCTAGGATTTTAGCGGAAATAAAATGTGATGTTCCTGTAATGTGTCAACTGGATCAGGCTGGGCTGCAAATTCCCATGGAAAAAGCATTAAATAAATTGAAAGAAATCGAACTTCGAGGTTTACAGCGTCTGCTACCGTTTGATGAGGCGTTTATTTCCTAAATAAAGGGTGTTCCAACCATTGGGACACCCTTTTCTCATACCCGGAATTTAGGGCGCTATCTTTTGGTATTACTTTTCTTTGCGTTATTTTCTAACGTGCTTTTTGGATCCTCTGTCATTTCTGCATCCTGTCCATATCCCTGTGGATTTACGCTAGGAGCTTTCACTCCCCGACTAGCATTACCCTTTTTAGTCAAAACACTCACCTCCCACTTTTTTAGTATTTCCACATGGAATAATAAAACTCAACTTTCTAAACAATAATGAGTAGAGGTGATATGATGAACAAAGGTGTTTACTTAGCACTTTTTAGCATTGGTCTGGCCCAAGGCGTTAAGATTCCAATTCATTTTTTCAAGAAGAAAGAATGGCGGCCAGACTTATTTTTTGGTACAGGTGGCATGCCAAGTTCCCATTCTGCCGGTGTATCTACACTGACTACCTATATTGCGCTGCAACGAGGATTACCAACCTTTGACTTTGCACTTTCCCTGGTCTACGGTTTAATTGTCATGTATGATGCACAAGGAGTTAGAAGGCAGACCGGAGAACTTACTCTAAGAGTAAATTCAATGAATGATTTAATTGAAAAAATTAATAAAGAAGAAAGTCTTGAATATAAACAAGAGGCCCCAAAAAAGTTGAAAGAAATGTTAGGTCATCAACCAGAGGAAGTAGTGGGAGGAGCTGTGTTAGGAGTATTAGTTGGTGTGATTGGTCACCTTTTAACAAAAAAAGATAGAAAATTGTCTAAAATTAAGTTAAGATTTTAACTGTTCATATGTGTGGGAGAGGATTGGTCAAAACCTTGTTAACAGTTGAAGATTATTTGCACTACTTGAAAGGGAAGGGCTTTCAATTTCAAGATGATGCGGTTGGTTTTATTTTCTTCGGCAAACATTATACAAATGCTTCTGATGAGATGATTAATACCGCGATCGAATTAACGTTAAAAGCGCAAAAACGTTTTGACGGGAGTTTCTATGTAGCCTTGCTCGAGATGTTAATTGCAAATAATATCAATACGAGAAAAGCTGCATTAAGATATGTGAAGGAAAATGAATTATTGGCTATTTAATTGAATTAGAAAAGCTCCCTTACAAAGAGGGGAGCTTGTTTAACTTTCCAGGCTTTTACTTTTTCTTAACAAAGCCATCTTTCCTGTTGGAAGCTCAGCAAAAATCATTCCCAGAAAGATTAGAATACAACCCAAAAGAGCACTTATCGATAATCGTTCATGGGCCCCAAAAAAACCTGTCAGAGCGGCAAAAACCGGCTCCATGGCAAAAATTAACGCAACCCTGGTAGCGGACGTATACTTCTGAAAATTAGTTTGAATAAAAAAAGCAATCGCTGTCGCAAAAACGCTTGTAACGACTAATGCAGCTAAAACATCCTTTGACACTAAAACCTCGATTCTTACTGACTTCCTCCAATCCTCAAAAAAGAAAGCTGAAAAAGTGGATAATAAAGCGACGGTTGAAATTTGAATAACGGTTAACAGCAGAGTAGGGTATTTATTACTGACCTTACCGGTTATAATAATATGCATACCAAAACTTATCGCACAGATAAAAACAAAACCATCACCAATATTTAAGCCTGAAACATCAGTCAGAGTTAATAAAAATAGACCAATTGTCGCGGTTATAACACCAAAGACTGCATTTTTACTCGGATATTGTTTGAGTAAAATCATAGAAAATAATGGGACTAATACAACGCTGAGTCCAGTGATAAATCCTGCCTTTGATGTCGTTGTATACAAGAGACCAAGAGTCTGCGTTACATAACCAAGAAAAAGCCATAAACCGATAAATATCCCTGAGCCTAATAATTTTAAGTTCAACTGTTTTAACTGTTTAAAATCAAAGAAGAGCAGCCAGAAAAATAAAAGAAGTGCTGCCAAAGAAAAACGAATCCCATTAAAAGCAAAGGGAGGGAGAAAATCAATTGCATTTTGGACTAGTACAAAAGTTGTTCCCCAAATTAAGGTAACAAATAGCAGGCTTAAATCGGCAAATAAGGATGGTTTCATGATGTCTAGTTTTTCTCCTCACTGTAATTTTTTTGAATCGCCAATCTAGCCAGTTGATCTGCCACTTTGTTTTCGGCACTGGGGATCCACTTCATAAAGAATAATTCAAATTCTTTGGTTAGTTGTAATGCCCTGTCAAGTAGGGGTGCATACGATTTATTTTTAGTGAACTCTCTTTCTACAGACATATTTACCAGTTCAGAATCTGTTCGAAAAGAAACAATAGAAGGGCCAAATCCATTTTTAATACAAATGTTAAGTGCTTCAATAAAAGCATGAAATTCTGCTTCATGATTTGACATGTTTCCAAGCGGTATCGCATATTTTTCAGATGTACCGTTTCCCTTAATAAAAATCCCGGCTCCGCTTGGTCCAGGATTACCAGCACTTGCTCCATCAATATAGACTTCAATCAATACTGCTTCCTCCTCGGATGATAAAAGTTACATCTCAATATTAAAAAGTTTAACATATTTTAATATCGTCATGCAGGTAATATTTTTCTTGGTAGAAGTGGGGCAGAATAAAAGTATCGATATTTTTACTGTTTAGGCTAGATGATAAGACGCACCAAAACAATCATGAAAGGCTGAATAAAATGAAATATAAGCTCGAGTGGATATATAAAGTAAAAAGTAATGAAAAGGTTCCATGTTCTTCTGATTGGGTAACGGGTGAATTGGCTGTTCAATTTGCCGAAGAACTTGAAGCTAGCGGGAAAGTAACGGAGTTATACTTTTATGATGAAGCAGGAACTTCTTGGATTTTAAAGGAAATGAAAAAGCTGCTAACGGAAATTGAGGAGGATCCTCATGAAATAACGGTCTTTTTTGACGGTGGTTTCCAAAAAGAAAGTAACCAGGGAGGACTTGGAGCTGTTATCTTTTTTAAGCAAGGAAAAAAGAAGTATCGCATCCGTGCCAATCAACGTTTTGACGAAATGGAATCTAATAACGAGGCAGAATATGCTGCGTTTTATTTTGCGTTAAATATCTTAGAAGACCTAGGCGTACATCATTTATCCTGCGAATTTAAGGGTGATTCCCAAGGGATATTAAAGCAGCTTGAAGGAGAATGGCCATGTTATGAAGAAACTTTAAACCGCTGGCTTGACCGAATTGAAGAAAAAATGAAGTCATTAGGAATGCATCCGAAATTCACGGTAATTCCTCGAAAAGAAAACAAGGAAGCCGATAAATTGGCAACCCAAGCGTTAGAGGGGAAAGAGATATTTGCCAAAACATTAATATTATAGAGGAGTGTGGCGAACAATCATGAAGCCTTCAGTGAGAAAGGAATTATTAAGCCAGGTAGAAGGCTTGATGAATCAATATTGTAATGGCTGCTTTTTGCATAAATTTATAAAAAAAGCAGATGGGCGGAGAGCCGCACATCGTTTTTGTATTTCTCAATGTACAGTTGGCGAGCAGCTTCGGGACTACGGAAAGAAATTAAATTAAGCATATTAAAAAGGCTAACGAATATCGTCAGCCTTTGAATGGTTGTTATTAGAAAGGATTATAGTTTTACTACGTTAGCAGCTTGTGGTCCACGGTTTCCTTCAACGATTTCGAAAGAAACTTCTTGACCTTCTTCTAATGATTTGAAGCCGTCGCCTTGGATTGCACTGAAATGTACGAATACATCGTCTCCGCCTTCAACTTCGATAAAACCAAAACCTTTTTCGTTGTTAAACCATTTTACTTTACCGTTTTGCATGTACTTCTTCCTCCTAAGCCTATCGTGGCACCTATCCGGTACCAAGTTAAATATTATCATGTACAGGAAAATATATTCGCTTACATGATGCTTTAAATATACAATAATGAAAATGGACAGTCAAGGAATGACAGGTGGTTTTTTCCTGAAAAACGAGTTGTTTTGAATAATTTATTAATAAATGTGAATATAATTCTTTGATGAATATAATATAGGCTCTTCCTCATATGTTTTAATAATAACTTTGTATTATGAGGTAGGGAGAGCCCATGTATCGATTTTCTATTGATGGAGAAGAATGGATTTTAAGATTCTCACCACAAGTTTTAATTGAAGCAGATGAAAAGCAAGCTATACTCATGTCATTGCTGCATATTGATAAGAACTTAGCTGGATTTCCCCATGGGACTGCCTTTATCATGTTTACTAAGAAAATTGGAGCTATTGTGTTTGATGTGGAGCGGATTCCCTCATTCATTTTAACAGTCTCTAATATTGTTCCCGAAGAAAATTGGTATGTTCAAGAAAATAACTCCTTTAAATCAATTAAATAGAACCTAAGATGCGTGCTTATGAAACCTGCCAAAATCTTGGCGGGTCCTTTTTTTATTCCAGACTTAGTAATAATCACTAAAAGAATGTGCTTTTTTAGGACTGACTAATATCTGCCTTTATTTTTTACCTTTACAAAAATAGATTTGAAGTGGGAAAATGAATCAGGGATGCTTTAAGAAGGAGCAAATTAAGATGAAATTAATTATTGCTGAAAAACCCGATCAAGGTTCAACCTTAGCTTCAATATTTAAACATAAAAAACAAAGCGGCTTTATTGAAATATTTCCGAATGAAACATTTCCAAATGGTGCATTTGTTACGTGGGCAATTGGACATCTATGTCAACTTATCGCCCCCGAAAAGTACGAACCTGGTTGGAAAAAATGGTCTTTGGACACTTTACCAATCATACCTGATCAATTTCAATATGAGGTAACAAAAGATAAGGCAAAGCAATTTGCTGTTATAAAAAAACTAGTCTCTGATCCGAATGTAACGGAAATTATTCATGCAGGTGATGCCGGGCGTGAAGGTGAATTAATTATTCGAAATATCCTGCGTATGACAAACTGCAAAAAACCAATGAAACGACTTTGGATTTCCTCGTTAACAGCAAATGCTATCCGAGAAGGGTTTAATAAATTATTGGATGAACAGGAGACAAAAAGCTTATACTTTGAAGCCTATACTCGTGCATGTGCGGATTGGATTGTTGGGATGAATGGCTCAAGGCTTTATAGCTTGCTGCTTCAGCAAAAAGGATTCTCAGATGTATTTTCGGTAGGAAGGGTTCAAACTCCAACCTTAGCTCTGATTGTGAAACGAGAAATAGAGATTGAAAGTTTTAAGTCAGAACCATTTTGGGAGGTCATTGCCCATTTTTCTATAAATGGCAAAAAGTACAATGGAAAATGGCAGAACGATGGGGAAACTCGTGTGAAGACCAAGGAGATGGCAGAAAAAGTAGCTGCCTTTTGCCGCGACAAGCAAGCTGAAGTAGCGGAGGTACTTTCCGAACGAAAGGAATTTTTACCACCGCTCTTATATAATCTCTCAGCTTTACAGGCTGAAGCCAATAAACGGTATAAATTCTCTCCTAAAAACACGTTAGATATTCTGCAAAAACTTTATCAAAAAGGGTATGTCTCATATCCCCGCTCCGATTCTAGATATGTTACGAAAGAAGAGGCGCATACTTTCCCTGATATTTTAAATCGATTAAGTCATATAAAAGATTACGAAAGTTATTTCCCATTGCCGGTTGCATCGATTGCAGATAACAAACGATATGTTAATGAAAAAAAGGTAACCGATCACTATGCGATCATACCGACAGAACAAATCCCATATTTAGATAGACTTAGTTCAGAGGAACGAAAAATTTATGATTTAATTGTTACGAGTCTAATTGCCGCCCATTATAATAAATCTGTTTCGGAATATACTACGGTTACCACACTAGTCGATGGCAGGGCGTCTTTTATTTCTAAAGGAAAGGTACAGCTTGAAGAGGGTTGGCGAAAAGTCTTAAAACAGAAGGAACGAGATGAAGAGCCTGAATTGCCTGCACTAACTGAAGGGGAGCAAGGGAAAACTGTTAAGGTGGTTGTAAAAGAAAGTCAAACACAGCCGCCAAAACGCTATACAGAAGGTCAGCTAATTACCTTAATGAAAACTGCTGGAAAACATATAGATGATAAAGAACTTGAGAAAATCCTTACGAAAACGGAAGGGTTAGGGACGGAAGCAACAAGAGCCGGCATCATCACCATGCTAAAGGACCGTTTATACATTGAAGTCAAAAAGAATGTAGTCTATGCAACTGCTAAAGCTAAAATATTGATTGAGGCGATTGGACAAGAAATTCTCGCTTCACCTGAAATGACAGCAAAGTGGGAGCAAAAACTAAAGGAAATATCGGAAGGATCTGCCGTACCAAAGCATTTTATGGAACAAACTAAGAAAATGGTCCTCCATTTAATATCCTCTAGTAGGAATGAATCGGTTAACTGGGTTTTTTCTGATGATCTCACTCAAAACTTCACTCCGGGAAAACAAAAAGGAAAAAGAAGAGCACCAACAAAACTAGGGCCTTGTAAGAAATGTGATGGAGATATCGTCGATAAAGGCACCTTTTATGGCTGCAGTAACTATAAAAAAAATCAGTGTAATTTTACGATTTCAAAAAAAATCCTTGGAAAAAATATTACTCAGAAAAATGTCAAACTTTTACTCTCAGGTGAAAAAACGGATTTAATCGAAGGATTTACGAATAAAGAAAAAACCTTTAATGCCAAGCTTTTCCTTGATGAGCAGGAAAAAAGGATAAAATTTTTATTCGAGGAGACAGCCATAAAATAATTCCTTCTGCTATAAAGAACCTTGTCACTCATTTTTTAATATAGTAAACTTTTAGAAGAGAATTTTTTGGAGGTTAAGGGATGCCAACACCTAGTATGGAAGATTATATTGAACAAATATATATTTTGATTGAAGAAAAAGGATACGCTCGGGTATCGGATATTGCCGAAGCGCTGTCCGTCCATCCCTCCTCAGTAACTAAAATGGTGCAAAAGCTTGATAAAGATGAATATTTAGTTTATGAAAAATACAGAGGACTCAGCTTAACACCCAAGGGTAATAAGATTGGTAAGCGCCTAGTTTTTAGACATGAACTGCTTGAACAATTCCTCAAGATTATTGGGGTAAAAGATGAGAACATCTATCATGATGTTGAAGGGATCGAGCATCATTTAAGCTGGGACTCTATTGATCGTATTGGAGATCTTGTTCAGTTCTTTGAGGAAGATGAGAATAGAATTGAGGCATTAAAGGAAATTCAAAAACTAAATGAACATGAATAGAATGGATTTTTTCAGGGTAAATCAGTAAAGCAAAGCACCTAGCTATATCAAGCTAGGTGCTTTTAAAATAAATTCGGGTATTGGTCAAAGGATTGTTCAAATTCCGGCATCAGAGACAATGTTCCCTTTGTATCCTGAAATGTCTGAATGCCTTGGATAAGACCTTGTTCAACATCCAGTAATGCTTTGCGATACGATATGACCCGGCCTTCGGAAGTGACAAAATTAATAATCTCTCCAGAATGATTTCGATGGACGGCAGTAATAGTTTCCATAGGAACACTCCTTTCCCATGTATTATTAGTCATTTGCTTGAATTATAAACCTAAATAACAATAATAAAAAAGCATCGGGAAGCCGATGCTTTTAACTCCAAGAAAAAGGAGTTTCTTGATATACATAATAATTCAGCCAATTAGAGAAGAACAAGTGACCATGAGAACGCCAACGATTGATGGGAGGTTGTGTTGGGTCATTGTTAGGAAAGTAATTCTCAGGCATATGAATCTCGAGCCCTTTTTTTAAGTCTCTCTCATATTCCTGTGCTAATGAATCGGAGTCATATTCCAAATGACCGGTGACCATGACATGCTTTCGATTCCTCGAAGTAATTAATAGTGCCCCCGCATCTTCTGATGCAGCCAATAATTTCAATTCGGGATTTTTCATAATCGAATCAATCGCAACATCGGTGTAACGTGAATGCGGTGCATAAAATTGATCGTCAAATCCTCTCAATAATATATCATTTTGTTCAAAAATTTGATGAGGATAAATACCGGAGCATTTACGGTCCAACTCAAATTTACCAATTCCATAATAATAGTAAAGTGCTGCCTGTGCCCCCCAACAAATGTGTAAGGTTGAGGTGACATGTTGATCGGCCCAATCCATGATTTCTTTTAATTCAGACCAATATTTTACTTGTTCGAATTCTAATAACTCCACTGGTGCTCCAGTAATAATCATACCGTCAAACTTTAAATTGTTAATTTCCGGAAAAGTTGTGTAAAACTGCTCCAAATGCTGTTTACTGGTATGAGTTGATTCATAGGAATTTGTTTTTAGAAAATTCACATTCACCTGTAGTGGTGAGTTTCCTAATAACCTCAATAACTGCGTTTCAGCTTTTTCCTTTTCAGGCATTAAATTTAAAATTAAGATATTTAAAGGCCTGATATCCTGGCTGATTGCCCTCTCATCATCCATAATAAAAATATTTTCCTGCTCAAGTATCTCTCTTGCAGGTAATTGCTTCGGTATGTTAATAGGCAAGTGACCGTCCCCTTTCTAAAATCCAAAATATACAAGGTATTTATATGACCTGCACGGATAGAGTCTTTGAATATTAAAAAAATTCGATAATTACATTATAAACATTATTATAAATTCAGGAAAGGTACTAATTTCGATATAATAATTATCGGAATAAAAAAACCTATTTGGTACAATGGTAGTGGTATGAAAATTAATGCTTAATGCGGGGGAAATACGTGACGATGAAATCATCAGTGAAGTCAGACATTGAAATTGCACAAGCATCCAAAATGAAACCGATTGTGGAGATTGGAGAGAAGATTGGTCTATTAGAAAATGATTTAGAGCTTTATGGGAAGTTTAAAGCAAAAATTTCCAATGAGGCCCTAAAAAAAATTATAACAAATAAAGATGGTAAAATTATACTTGTGACATCCATTAATCCAACTCCGGCTGGGGAAGGGAAATCTACTGTTACAGTCGGCCTTGGTGATGCATTTAATAGACTTGGTAAAAAGGTAATAATTGCTATGCGTGAGCCCTCGCTTGGTCCTACAATGGGAATAAAAGGCGGGGCTGCTGGAGGAGGATTTTCTCAAGTACTTCCGATGGAGGACATTAATCTCCATTTTACTGGAGACATTCACGCCATTACGACAGCAAACAATGCATTGGCAGCGTTAATTGATAACCATCTGCAGCAAGGCAATCAGTTGAATATCGATCAGCGCAGAATCGTTTGGAAACGGGCATTGGACCTAAATGATCGTGCCTTAAGAAAAGTGATTATTGGACTTGGCGGACCGCTTCAAGGAGTTCCCCGCGAAGATGGTTTCGATATAACTGTAGCCTCTGAAATTATGGCCGTCCTTTGTTTAGCAACTGACTTAAAGGATTTAAAATTACGATTATCTCGAATGGTTGTTGCCTATAATGTTAATAAAGAACCTATTACAGTGGGCGATCTGGCTGTTGAAGGGGCCTTAACTTTATTGTTAAAAGACGCTGTCAAACCAAATCTTGTCCAAACCATCGAACATACACCAGCGCTTATTCACGGTGGACCGTTTGCCAATATCGCACATGGCTGCAACAGTGTAATCGCCACAAAGGCAGCGCAAAAGTTAGCAGATTATGTTATTACCGAAGGCGGATTTGGGGCCGATTTAGGAGCAGAGAAGTTTTTACATATTAAATCACGAAGTGCCAAAATTAAACCCGAAGCGGTTGTGGTAGTGGCGACTATCCGTGCTTTGAAAATGCACGGTGGTGTAGAAAAAAAAGATTTGGCAAGTGAGAATATCTCAGCCCTTACGCGCGGCTTTGAAAATTTACAGAAACACATCGAAACGATTAAAAGTTTTGGTCTTCCGTTAGTGGTTGCCATCAATAAATTTATTACGGATACAAGTTTAGAGGTTCAGGCATTGCTTGACTGGTGTGATAGCAAAAATGTGCCTGCTGCCTTAACAGAAGTATGGGAAAAAGGCGGGGAAGGCGGTGTTGACTTAGCCCAAACACTCTTAAAGGTAATGGAAAAAGAGGAAAATCATTTTCGTCCGTTATATGAACTGTCTGATTCGATGGAACAAAAGATTAGAACCATTGTCAAAACTGTTTACGGCGGGAAGGATGTAGAATTTTTACCAAAGGCGAAGAAACAATTGGTTGATTTTGAAAGATTCGGCTGGTCTCATTTACCTGTTTGCATGGCCAAATCACAATATTCACTATCAGATGATCCCTCTAAGCTTGGAAGGCCAACCGATTTTATTGTAACAATAAGAGAACTAAAGCCTTCTATCGGAGCAGGCTTTATCGTGGCACTAACTGGTGATGTCATGACCATGCCAGGACTCCCTAAAAAGCCTGCTGCTTTAAATATGGATGTGGATGATCAAGGGAATGTCCAAGGGCTTTTCTAAAGGAGTTGAAAACGCTATGTTTGACCCAACCGCCTTTGATAATATGAAGGTAGTGATAGAAGGAGCCCTATATGATCGGGACATAAAAGGTGACATTATCATTGCTGACCGAAATGATGTAATCAATTTAGCCAAAATGTCCCGCCTTTTTGATTTGTCCTTTCAATTACAGGATGGAATAAGTATTGCTAAGGTGGAATTGCATTCGACATTGATAAACCTAGCTGCAGAACTTTTACCCTCGGTTCAAATGGAACCACAAGCTGGAAGCTCTATACGACTTGAATTTTTACTTGAACAGGAAAAAGAACCTGATTATGTTGAATTAAAAAAAATCCTTTCCGATATTTGGGGAGAATCACGAGACATTTCACTTGTCACTCATTTTCATCCTCTTGACGGAGACAAAAAAACATTAACCATTCTCGTAGTGGAATTCGGACGGTTGATTACCGAGGACCAGATGGAGGATTTAGTTAATATGATTGATTTCATGATTACCACCCTTAAGCGGTTTGACAACTAGAGAACTTATTATAAAAATAACCAGCAATACACAGCTGGTTATTTTTGTTGTTATAATATTTACAATATTCAAATTAAAAGGTACAGTAAAATTGCGTGATATTACGACCTCATACTAATATAAGGAGAGATGACTTTGGTTAAGACCGCATGGGTAACCGATAGTACAGCCTATTTAGATGATGAGTTACGAAACCATCCCGATTTATATACAATCCCGTTAACCATCTTACTGGATGGGGTAGAATATTCTGATGGAATTGACTTAACCCCAAAGGAGTTATTTGGCCGATTAAAGGAATTAAAAAGCCCACCGTTAACTTCACAGCCATCGGTAGGTTCTTTTCAGTCCTTATATAAACAATTATCAAATGATTATGATGAAATTGTAACCGTTCTCGTTTCTGGAAAGCTAAGCGGAACGGTCTCCTCGAGTAAACAGGCCGCCTCTCTTGTCGATATTCCGGTAACTATTTTTGATTCGCACATCCTTACTTATCCAATGTCTGTATTGATCAAAAAGGGGATAGAACTAATAGATAATGGTCATAGTGTTGACTCGATGATAGAAGAACTTGAACAACTACGTGACACGTCTGAGACATATGTACTAGTAGGAAGCTTAGAGCAGCTGCATCGAGGCGGGAGAATGACAGGACTGCAATTTTTTCTGGGAAGCATGCTCCGTGTTAAACCGATTATTTTAATTGAAGCCGGGGCACTCGGCGTGAAAGAAAAAGTTAGAGGTGAGAAAAAGGCGAAAGAAAAAATCTTTGATTATTTTCGATTAGCCTATGAACAAAACCAATTTAAAGAGGTATACCTGTTGTACGGCTTACATGACGAACAAGCCAAAGCTTGGCAGGTTGAACTTCAGGTAGATTATCCAGAAGTTAAGATTTTCAGATGTCCATTAGGTGCTGTCATTGGCGTTCATGCTGGCGAAGATACCCTTGGGATTAGTTGGTTTAATGGATTAAAATAACTACACCCCAGATTGTACATACTATGATAGTCAGTCATCATGAAGGAGGGGGTGTTCACTTGAGTAAGCAAGGAAGACAAAATGCAAACCAGACCAGAGAACAAATTGAAAAGCAGGATATTAGCAATGATGTTGAATTAGGCAGTGAGTTTCAAATTGGCAACAATAAATCACAAAGTCAGAAAAAAAGCGGCCGCCAGGCAAACAAAAAATAACCTCGAAACATCGGGGTTATTTTTTGTTTGCCATTCATGTTAAAATAACAAAGGTGAAGGCAGGTGCTTGATATTGAAGGTCTTATTAATTGAACAAGCGGAAATATTTGTCCGTAATGAATTGGGTGAAGATGCCACTGGACATGATTGGTATCATGTTGACCGTGTCCGGCGTAATGCCTTACATATTTGCAAACAAGAAAAAAAAGGAGACCCGTTTATTATTGAAATGGCAGCGCTCCTCCATGATATACCCGACGAAAAATTAAACAAAACAATCGAACAGGGCAGGCGCCGACTGGATTCCTTTTTAAATAAAATGATGATTAATGATGAAGCCAAAGGTCACATCGAAGAAATCATCGACTCTATTTCATATAAAGGAGGCCAGAAAACAGAGCTTAAAACAATGGAAGCAAAAATAGTTCAAGATGCTGACCGTTTAGATGCCATTGGGGCGATTGGAATTGCAAGGGCATTCGCATATGGAGGTAAAAAAGGGCAGTCCATTTATGACCCGGCCGTTCAAATTAGAGAAAAAATGACATTAGAAGAGTATCGAAAAGGAAAATCAACTAGTGTTCACCATTTTTATGAAAAATTATTAAAATTAAAGGATTTATTAAATACAGATACAGCAAGAAAAATGGCAGAAAAGCGTCAGCAAATGATGCTTAGCTTTTTAGAACAATTTTATCAAGAATGGGATGGACAAGATTTATGAAGATGTTCACAGTAGAAAATGTTTCAAAAACTTATGGTGAGAAACAGCTTTTTGACCGTATTTCTTTTACAATTAGTGAAAAGGAGCGAGTCGGATTAATTGGTATAAATGGTACTGGAAAGTCATCCTTATTAAAGATCATTGCAGGGTTAGATGTACCTGACGATGGAAAGATTCTCTCTCCAAAAGATTACTCCATCTCATTTTTAGACCAGCAGCCCGAATTAGATTTGGATAAAACGGTGCTGGAACAAGTATTCCGAGGCGACGCGCCGATTCTAAAACTGATGCGCGGTTACGAGCAGACTCTATTAAAATTGAATAGCTCCCCAAATGACCCTAAGGTACAAGAAGAGCTTTTTCAATTACAAAGGCAAATGGATGCATTAGATGCCTGGGATGCCAGCACAAATGCTAAGTCGATTTTAATGAAATTAGGTATTGAAGATTTTACCAAGAAAATTGGTGAGCTCTCCGGTGGACAAAAAAAGCGTGTCGCTCTTGCGCAAGTATTAATTGCTGAGCCGGATTTATTAATTCTAGATGAACCGACTAACCATTTGGATTTTGATTCTGTTAAGTGGCTGGAAGATTACTTAAGCAGGTATAATGGTTCGATCTTGCTTGTTACGCATGACCGTTACTTTTTAGACCGGGTTGCCAACCGAATGTTTGAATTAGATGGCGGCAATCTCTACAGTTACAAGGGAAACTATGCGGCCTTTTTGGAAGCTAAGGCGATTCGTGAGGAAAACGAAGCAGCAACCTACGAAAAAAATAAAAACCTATTTCGCAGAGAGTTGGAATGGATTAGACGTGGTGCTCAAGCGAGGTCAACAAAACAAAAAGCAAGAATTCAACGTTTTGAAGAACTAGATGATAAGCTTTCAAGCGGAAAGCCGTCTGGTGAAAAATTGGATATATCATTAAATGGCAGCCGCCTGGGTAAGCAGGTTTTTGAGTTAAAAGATGCATCGAAACGCTATGAGCAAAAAGTCATTTTGGATCATTTTGATTTATTGGTAAAGCCGGGAGACCGGATTGGAATCATCGGTAAAAACGGTGCCGGTAAATCGACCTTATTAAATATATTAGCGCAGAAGCTGCCGCTCGATGAGGGTGATTTTATCATTGGTCAAACGGTGAAGCTCAGCTATTATACCCAAGAAAGCGAGGATATGGATGAAAATAAGCGGATGATTGAGTATATTAAAGAGACAGCTGAGGTTGTGGAAACTTCAGATGGTAAGACCATTTCCGCTGCACAAATGCTTGAACGTTTTCTTTTTCCTCCCTTTACTCATGGTACTCCGATTCGAAAATTATCAGGTGGTGAAAAACGGCGTCTTTACCTTTTAAAGCTATTAATGATGGCACCTAATGTCCTTTTACTGGACGAGCCGACTAATGATTTAGATACACAAACACTAACGGTCCTAGAGGACTATCTCGAAGATTTTCCAGGTGTTGTGATTACTGTCTCCCATGATCGTTATTTTCTTGACAAAGTGGCAGAACAATTGCTCGTTCTTCGTGGGGAAGGAAAAATCGACTCGTTTTATGGAAATTACAGCGAATATCTTGAAAAAGAAATGGTACATCAAGGACAGAAAATAGCAGCAAAGTCAGTTTCCTCAGCTAAAGCTCCAGAAAAGGAAAAAAAGAAGCGGTTAACGTTTAAGGAGAAAAAGGAATGGGAGGAAATTGACGAGGTGATTGCCGATACTGAGGCAAAACTCGAAGAAGTGGGTGCTGAAATGGCTGAGACAGGCAGTGATTTCACAAAAGCACAGGAATTAATGAAACAAGAAAAGGAATTAAATGAAAAGCTTGAGTATTTAATTGAGCGCTGGTCCTATCTAGCTGAAATAGCCGAACAAGAGTAGAAGGGTACGTCTTGGTAACGTACTCCTTTTTTTATTAGGTTTCTGTTAAACTATATCGTTGTTTTTTTATACTCCGTTGGTTGGAGCGGAAATGACAGCCAAATCTAACTGAGCCTTTGATTAAGCAAATCAAATGAATAGAATATTAACATTATGTTAAACTTGTAAAAAGAAAACCACAGGAATTAGGTGATTGTATTGAAAATCAAGGCGATTGAACCAACGCCAAGTCCAAATACAATGAAAATCATATTAGATCAAGAACTTCCAATGGGCAAAAGCCATAATTATAAAAAAGAAACAATTGCAGAGGCACCCCCTATTATTCAGGCAATCCTACAAATCGACGGTATTAAAGGGGTTTATCATGTTGCTGATTTTCTAGCAGTAGAGCGTAATGCCAAATATGATTGGAAGGATTTATTACCTCAAGTCCGCCAGGCGTTTGGTGAAAAAGCAGGAGAGACAGCAAATATAAACAAGATAGATGAGCATTTTGGAGAGATTAAAGTAGAGATCCAAATGTTTAAGGATATTCCTCTTCAGGTTAAATTAACCGATAGTTCTACGGAACGACGGTTTGGCATGCCAGATTATTTTTTAAATGCAAGGGAACGGGCGCAGCTGCCTGAAGATAATTACATCCTTTTACGTAAATGGAAAAATCAAGGCGTTCGCTATGGTGATTTTGAACAGATAGGTCAAGAGGTAGTTGAAGAACTGATTGCCGCCTATCCCAAGGATCGATTAGAAGCACTTGTTTCCAAAGCACAAAATGCCGATACACCAATTGTCCTGAAAACAAAGCAAACTCGTAGAAAAGTAACGATTGAGGATTTAGACAATCCTGATTGGCGGGTTCGCTATCAGCTGCTTGAGCAAATGGATGACCCTGAACTAGGGGATTTACCAATGCTAGGTAAAGCATTAGGAGATGAAAAACCCTCCATTCGCAGACTTGCGACTGTCTATCTGGGGATGATTAAGGATCAACAAGTATTGCCCTACTTGTATAAGGCGCTAAAGGATAAAACTGTAACCGTTCGAAGAACAGCAGGTGATTGTTTATCTGATTTAGGCTTTCCAGAAGCTGCAGAAGAAATGGCACAAGCATTGACGGACCAAAGCAAGCTTGTGCGTTGGAGAGCAGCCATGTTTCTTTTTGAGGCTGGGGATGAAAATTCCCTACCTGCATTAAGAAAAGCCGAAAATGACCCGGAATTTGAAGTCAGTATGCAAATCAAAATGGCGATTGAAAGAATTGAAGGCGGAGAAGAAGCAAAAGGCTCTGTCTGGAAACAAATGACGGAAGCACGAAAATCAGACCAGTAATTTTGTAAATTAGTGATCATTATAGTATTCTATATGGAGAAGAAATGGAGTGAATGTAGATGTCAAATGCTTATGAAGAATATATGAAACAAATGGTTTTACCTATGCGGGAAGAGTTAACGAGAGCAGGTTTTGATGAATTAAAAACAGCGGAAGAAGTCGAAGATTTTCTAGAAAAAACAACCGGTACAACACTGGTTGTCGTTAATTCCGTATGCGGCTGTGCCGCTGGCTTAGCACGTCCTGCAGCAACGCAAGCTGTGTTAAATAGCGAGAAAAAACCGGACCACTTAGTAACCGTTTTTGCCGGTCAAGATAAAGAAGCGACTGCTAAAATGCGGGAGTACTTTGAAGGAATTGAACCTTCATCACCGTCTATGGCATTACTAAAAGATAAACAGGTGGTTCATTTTATTCCTAGACATGATATTGAAGGCATGCCGATGGAAGCTGTCATGCAAAACCTGTTGGGCGCATTTGAAGCTCATTGCTAAAAAGAGGCTGACCCAAAAGATAGTTGATGAATAATTTTTTCACACTCTGTTGATTGGAGCGGAAGGCGCGAAGACTCCTGCGGGAGTACGGGGCAGGGGAGACCCCGCAGGAGCGAAGCGACGAGGAGGCTCCCCGCCGCCCGCGAACCGCTCGCGCCTGGAGTGGAAATCAACAGACTAGTTTAATGTATAAAAAAAGAAGGTGCCCCTAAAATTTATACTTTTGGGACACCTTCTATTTTTTTTTTAGAAAAAGAGAGGATCATATGTTTATAACAACGGCAGGGAGAACAACCCACGGGATGATGAAGCACGCGCAAGAAATTGCCGAATATTTGCAGGTTCCTTATCTTCCGCGAAATAAGAAATCAATAAACCATATCCAACAACAGGCTGATAGCGGCTGTATTGTGGTGGGGAAAGAACGATTAGAGCTTTTTGAAAAAAACAGTGTTCAGCCATTTTTCTTCCATCCTAATTCATCGATGTTTCGGATTAAGCGGTTGATAAAAGGAGAAGTCGACCCATTTGCCCATGCGGCAAAACTTGCAATAGGCATGACGGTTCTCGACTGTACTCTAGGTCTCGCTTCAGATGCCATTGTTGCAAGTTTTCTTGTAGGCAGGGAAGGGATGGTAACCGGTTTAGAGGGCCAGAAATATTTGGCTTTCATGGTTGAAAAGGGACTCGAGACATGGGACTCAGGTCTTCCCGCCATGAATAAGGCCATGAATCGCGTACGTGTTCTCCATATGGAAGCCTGCGATTATTTAAAAAGACAGGCTGATTCATCTATTGATTGTGTCTATTTTGATCCAATGTTCGAAGAAACAATTCTTGAATCGGATGGGATTAAAGCATTGGGCCATTTTGCTATTCATGATGATTTGACTGATGGGTTGATTAACGAAGCTATCAGGGTAGCGAAATTAAGAGTAGTCTTAAAAGACCATTACAAAAGTTTTCGATTTGAAAAATATGGATTTGAGGTCATTCAGAGAAAAACCGCCAAGGTTCATTTTGGAGTGATGGAAAAAAACTGAAAGCTCTTTCTTTCAGTTTTTTTCCATTTTACCCAAAAAAGAAGTATAATAATTGGTAACAAACTCAAATTCAGAAATCTTTTATATAAAGGTGTGAACCGAAAATGAACAAGTGGCTTCGTAAATCACTTTTTGTTACCATATCCATTTTAACATTTGGTCTGGTAACCCCATCACAACTAATCAATCAAGCGAATGCAGAAAAAGTTAACGACAGGGATGTTTTCGAAACCCAAGCTCCAGATAGAAGTATTGTCCAAGCAAATAGTTATTTAATAGAAACAGAGTTTAATAGAGAAAAGTTTATGCAGGAACTAATTAAACAGGCAGAAATACAATCCTATCAAAAGTTTGGGACTAGAATAAAGCCTGTCATCGAAAATGAGTTCCGAGAAGTTATTTTACCGAATATTGAAAAGGCAATCGAACAAACAGCTTCGCAGTTTCCCGAGGATGATGTCAAGAATCTTACGATTACCGAGCAGCCTGGCGCAGGCCTCTCTGAAAAAATTTTTAATATAAAAGATAGTGTTTCTGGGAAAGATATTATTCGTTTCCATGTAAGACGAGATAATCCTCCGCAATCAGGATACTGGTTTAATTTTCACTATCATACCTATCATGATCTTTTTCATTCACATCATGAACTAGGCTCTATTTATTGGGATAAAAATACTCCGCCAAAATGGATGAGTTAATCATTAGTAAATTTTTTTATAATAAATGAAACCTTTTTAAGAGAAACTCGTAAATAGATTATTACCAAAATTGGAGGAATGTAAAAATGGCAGTTAGTTTATCAAAGGGTCAAAAGGTTGATTTAACAAAAACAAATCCCGGTTTAACCAGCGTTGTGGTTGGATTAGGATGGGACACTAATAAATATGATGGCGGTAATGATTTCGACCTGGATTCTTCCGTATTCCTTTTAGGAGAGAACGGTAAAGTAACCAATGAAACAGATTTTATTTTTTACAATAATCGTGAAGGCGCAGGCGGTGCAGTTGTACATACCGGAGATAACCGCACAGGCGATGGCGATGGCGATGATGAACAAGTGAAAATTAATCTTAATGCTGTTCCGGCGAATATTCAAAGGATTGCTTTTACAATTACTATTCATGATGCGGACAGTAGAAACCAAAACTTTGGTCAGGTCACCAATTCGTATGCCCGTATTTTTAATGAGTCCACAGGCGAAGAATTAATTAGATATGATTTAGGTGAGGATTTTTCGATTGAAACAGCAATTGTGGTAGGAGAAATATACCGTCACAACGGTGAATGGAAATTTAGTGCGATTGGCAGCGGATATCAGGGCGGATTAGCTGCGCTAGCAACAGACTTTGGCTTGTCAATTGGCTAATCATTTGAGCGAAGACCCAGTTAGCTGGGTCTTTTTAAAAAATCATGTTTACTAACTAGGAGGAATTCTTTTAATGTCAGTTTTACAACATATATTAGATACATACTCACAGTTTTTTAACTGGGAAATGTGGGGAGAGGTGTTAACGAATCCCGTCAGCTGGGGATTAATTGGAACACTGGTTATATTAGAAGGTTTACTTTCTGCCGATAATGCCTTAGTTTTAGCGGTTATGGTAAAACACCTTCCACCTGAAAAACGGAAGAAAGCACTGTTTTACGGTTTATTAGGTGCCTATGCCTTCCGATTTGTAGCAATCGGCATCGGGGTATTTTTAATCAAACTATGGTGGGTTAAAATACTAGGTGCAGGTTACTTGGCCTGGTTATCCATTAAGTACTTTTTGGATAAACGAAAGGGTTCCAGTGAAGAAGAGAACGATGAGGAAGGTATGAATCAAAAAGGCCTGTTAATTCGTTTGTTCGGAACATTCTGGGGAACAGTCGCTGCAGTTGAATTGATGGATATAGCCTTTTCCGTTGACAGCGTATTAGCTGCTTTTGGTGTTAGTGAAGAGGTTTGGGTTTTATTAATAGGCGGTATGCTCGGCGTATTAATGATGCGGGGAGTAGCAGGTGTTTTCTTGACGCTAATTGACCGTGTACCAGAACTTGAAACCACGGCTTATATCTTAATCCTAATTATTGCAATCAAAATGCTTCTTGCAGTAGTTCATATTGAAATGGGACATATTACATTCTTTATTATCTTATTACTAACCTTTGGGGCTACTTTTATCGTTCACTATAACAATAAGAAAAAAGAAGGCAGTAAAGAAAATAATTCATAATGATTGTCAAAGGGTGGGGAGCTGACGAAAGTCTGTTTCCCTCTCTTTTTTACCATTCACGGAGGAGAAACTGGTTATGGAATTTTTTACATACTTTTACAAAGAGGAAATTGAACGGTTTTTTTTTCGAAGACCCGGGTCAATTACAAAATATACAAACCGTGATCTGTTGTCCTATGGTTTAGGAGCAACACTCTATATGCCAGCTACCCGGCCGAATATCCATCAGGAAATTCTTTCAAATAAACATGAAGGATTAACCTCGCTTGTCATTGATTTGGAAGACGCAATTGGCGATAATGAAGTTGAACTAGCAGAAAATTTACTAGCTAAGGAATTATTAAAGCTGCAAGCTGAATGTAATAGAGGGTTTTTAAACTATCAGGATTTACCGCTTATGTTTATTCGGATTCGCGAGCTTAATCAGTTGGAACAACTCAAGGATCGGTTAGGTGATGCATTGAACCTTCTAACGGGCGTGGTAATTCCTAAATTCAGTGCGGAAAATGGCAGGGACATATTGGAAATGGTTCGTACCATTCATACCGAGGCACATCCTTTTTATGTAATGCCCATTCTTGAATCAGCTAGTGTGATCCAAAAGGAGACAAGAATGGATGAATTATTGAAAATCAAACACCTGCTGGATCAATACAGGGATTATATTCTGAATGTTCGGATAGGGGCAACTGATTTCTGTGGATTATACGGCATTCGCAGAAACATGGATACAACGGTTTATGATATTGCTGTTTTAAGAGATTGCATTTCTGATATTATTAATGTCTTTCAACGATTTGATAGTCCATATGTGGTATCAGGGCCTGTCTGGGAATACTTTTCTGCGAAAAAAAGAATGCTAAAGCCCCAATTAAGGCAAACGCCGTTTCGTGAACGATATGGAGAAGAAGGTCTGAAATGGCGGGCTAAATTAATCGATGAAAATATGGATGGACTTATCCGTGAAATCTTGATGGATATTAGTAATGGGTTAACAGGTAAAACTATCATTCATCCATCACATATAAAAGTTGTTCAGGCCCTTAATGTCGTTTCCTATGAAGAATATATTGATGCTAGCAATATAGTAAAAGCTTTCGATGAAAAAAATGGGGTTATCAAAAGTGAATTTGCGAATAAAATGAACGAAGTAAAACCTCATTATTTTTGGGCGCAGAAAATATTACTAAAATCACAGGTTTATGGGGTGTTACATGAAGAATTCACAAGCATTGACCTTATCAGAAAAGAAGTATACGTTTAACATCCTTGATGCAATAAAAGTGGAAATAAACAGTCTTGAAAATCCATATCATATTCCGATAGACGAACTCTTTACCATGGCAGCAAGAATCAATAAGAAGCGCTCGTTTTTATTTATAAGTAAGGTGCTTGGCAAACATTTACCTATCGAACCTAATAAGGGCCTGTTAATAGCAGCTCTGCTTGGTGCGAGATATTTAGAAACGGTTAAAGGAATAAATTGCTTGGAAAAAGACAGACTGCTATCTTTATTCTTTTCGGATGGTCCTTTTCATAGCAGTCCCTTTATTGCAGAAAGGCACAATCCTGTCATCATTGGTTTTGCGGAAACGGCTACAGCCCTTGGACATGCATTTTTTGATTGTTTCGAAGCAGCTGAGTTTTTTCATACAACAAGAGAGGAGATTAGCGGTGAAAAGCCTGTCATTATGTTTGAGGAGGAACACTCCCACGCAACATCCCACCGCTGCTATGTATCATTAGAAATGATAGATCATCAGCGCGAGATCATTCTTGTTGATGATGAAATAACTACCGGTAACACAGCATTAAATATTATCAAATCGATTCATGAAAAATTTCCGAGACCTAGTTATACCGTAATAAGTATTTTAGATTGGCGTTCTGAGGAATATCAGCAAAAGTTTTTAAGGTTGGAACAAGAATTAGGAATTAAAATAAATGTAGTCAGCTTACTGTCTGGTCATGTCGAGATTCGTCAATTAAAAGAGTTAGAGAATCGTACTAATAAGGCTGGTGCAGCCAGAAGAGGGGGTTCTATTGAAGTAGTGCACCTTGGTTCTTATTTTACCGCTTCCAGTTTTTCTTCTAGAGATCAACTGGATGGACATCCTTATCTTAACGAAACCGGACGTTTTGGTTTAAAAGCTTCAGAAAATTTTCTGGTTCATGAAAAAATTTCTAAAGCTGCCGATTTCTTAAGGCAAAAAAGAAAAGGGAATCGAACACTATGCCTAGGAACTGGAGAATTCATGTATTTGCCAATGAAACTAGCTGCAGAAATGGGCAGAGGTGTTTATTATCAATCCACGACCAGAAGTCCGATTTATATCGAGAATGAAGAGGGATACGGAGCAAAATTCGGGGTTAACTTTCCTAATCCGGAGAACGAGATCATTTCACATTTTGTTTATAATATCCCTCCGAATCACTACGATGAATTATTTCTATTTTTTGAAAGGGAAGTTTCTGAAGAAAAGCTTGAACTGATGCTTAAAGAGTTAGGGAAATTAGCTTTTCAAACAATTAAAATTGTCTTTTTTTCAGGAAGACAGAGGTGAATAGGATGCAAAAAATACACAGCAAACCTGCAAAAATCGGGACCTATCAAGTGGATGATGTTCTTTTTTTATTAAAAGATTTAAGTGACATAGCTTTAGAGGATACGGCGTTAAATCGGGAAACAAAGATCCAATCAGGAGGTCATTATAGCGAATCACTGCCAATAGAATACCAGCCTCCTGAAGAGTATATAAAGGTCTTCTGGGACACCTTACAACAATATAAACAAAAAGTTGCCTTGTGCGTTGGGATTGTCTCAGAGCAAATCTATCATTTAAAAGGGTCAAATACTATTCTAGTTTCACTTGCCCGCGCTGGTACCCCGGTTGGGATCTTAATTAAACGTTATATAAAGTTAAAATACGGGATCAGCTTACCGCACTATAGCATTTCAATCATCCGTGATAAGGGAATTGATGAAAATGCCCTTCATTACATTCACCAAGAGCACCCAAATGGAAAAATTCAATTCGTAGACGGCTGGACGGGGAAAGGGGCTATCTCGTTAGAATTAACCAAGGCTTGCCAGGAAATTGAAGAAAAATCTGGCTTGAAGCTGGATGATACACTTGCTGTTATTGCCGATCCTGGCTGCTGCACTACACTTTTTGGTACAAGAGAGGACTTCCTAATTCCAAGTGCTTGCTTAAATTCTACCGTATCCGGGCTAGTCAGCAGGACGGTATTAAATGATGCATTCATTGGTAAGGATGATTTTCACGGGGCTAAATTTTATCAAAATCTGCTTGGAGAAGATGTTTCTAACCAGTTTATCGAACTGATATCCGAGGAATTTCCTGCCATTGTCCAGGAAGCGACTGATTCAGCTGTAGAGCTTTTATCTAGGGAAATAGAAACAGGTTTTTTGGGAATGGAAGATGTGAAAAAAATACAGGTGGAATTCTCAATCGAAAATCTCCACTATATTAAGCCCGGAGTTGGAGAAACAACAAGGGTTCTACTTCGCAGATTACCATGGAAGATATTAATGCGTGATCCTTCTAGTCCGTTTGTTAAGCATATTCTAATGCTTGCAAAAGAAAAAGGTGTGGAAGTTCAGGCCTATCCAAATATGAAGTATTTGTGCTGTGGTCTAATCAAAAAGGTCGAAGGGATGCAAAGATGATTTTTGCCTCTGACCTTGACCGAACATTAATCTATTCAAAACGGGCACTTGATGACTTTGGGGTACCTGAAGGCTTGGCGCTAACACCAGTTGAACAAAAGGATGGCGGTTTGGTTGCTTTTATGACAGAAACCTCCTATATCCAATTAAAGGAGCTGGCAAATCAAAGTTTATTTGTACCCGTCACAACAAGGACAACGGAGCAATTTAAACGATTTGTAATTTTTGAACAAGATATTAGCATTAAATATGCGATAACTTCAAATGGTGCCAATATTCTTTTTCACGGGTCGCTGATGGAGGAGTGGTCAAACCAAATTCTTGACCGTGTCAAACTAGAGACTGTTTCACAAACTGAGCTGCTTTCGACTTTGCACAGGGAAGGTGTCTGTTTAGATGGGAGAAGGAAACAGGCAGAGGGATGGTTTTTCTATTTTTTATTAAACAGCCTTCCGTCAAATATAGAAAGAAAATCGATTGAGGATTTGGCCGCCAAATTTGGTTGGAGGATCTCGCTGCAAGGAAAAAAACTTTACTTTATCCCTCAAGCCATTAGTAAAGGAAACGCGCTGGATTACATTTGTAAACTTGAAGGGGAAAATTCGGTTGCGGGAGCAGGCGATTCCCTCCTTGATTGGGATTTTTTAAAGAACTGTCAGTACCGATTGATCCCAAAACATGGAGAACTTGCCAGAAAACTTGCGCATGTTACATATGGGAGTACCTCGATTCTTACAACAAATTGCGGCGTTAGAGCTGGAGAAGAGATTATTCAACATTTCCGTCAATTAATACACAAAAATCCTATTTTTTAATCGAAATTTTACTAATAACAAAATAGTAAAGGCAGCCAAAAAAACTGTAGCTTGCAAGAAAAAACAAAATGGCCAGGGTTAATGAAGGGATAACAGGAGATAAGAACATTGTAAAGATAAAGCTGAAGACAAATAAATCTAAATAGATAAATAGGTCTGAAACCATTACCTCCATTAAAGTCTCTAATTCATCAGATACCTGGTCCAATCTGGGTCGTTTATAGAAAAATCTCATTTGGGTCACCTACTTAGTATGAGTACTCCATTAATATGTAAGGACACGTGAAAACGTGAAAGATGAGGATTAGAGCTGAGAATGAAACAAATTTAGTTCTCTTTCGTATAAACAAATGAACCAATGAAATAACTGTGATATGATGAAATGGAAACCTTACATAATTTTCTAAACGATAACACCAGCTTCGCTTTTAGAGGGAAGGGATTATGAATGTATCCAACATTAAATCAGTTAAACGTCCAAGCTGTATCCCTTTCATTTGAAAATTGGCAGGGCATGCTGAAAAAAACACTGCCAGAACGGCCGCATTATTCAATGGAAAATGGAACGATACAGATTGGACAAGTAATTGGAAAGTTTTTGGGCTTACCAATAGACACGGATGAATATTATAACCAGCTATATGATTATGTCCATGATCAAACATGGAACCTTGAACTGTTAAGTGAGGACTCATTGGATAAAACCATAGATAATACTTACTTTCAAGCTATTCAAAGGGTCATTAATCTTAATAATGAACAAAAGCTATCTATTAATCGTTTCACTGCGTTTCTTGATGGTGAGCAGCTTTTGTTAAAATCAAACGTGCCGGTTATTCACCGAAAACTAAGAGAAGCAATGATTGTCACCCTCGAATTATTTGCAAACCATGAAACAAATGGGTTAAAGAATCATGAACTCAGGAGGGTTCTCGTCGACCTTGTGAAATGGTCGTTGAATCATTTACAACCTTTGTTAGAGCGGGCTGACCCGCAAAGGGCAATGCCCAAATTCTTGTGGTATGGGGATTATAAAAAGAGTCATCAATATTTTTTATATTATTTAATTAAACTTGGCTGTGACCTCGTTATCTTCCATCCGCAAGGCCGCGATATATTATCAGGTCTCGTCACGGAAGAAATTTACACCTATCATTATCCCAATCAGCAGCCAGCAGAGCCATTTCCAAAAGAAATGCGCAGCAGGAAAACAACCGTGGCTTACCGTGCGTCTAAAGAGATTGAGTCAATCCTCAATCAAGAGGGATCAGGTCTTTATAAGCCATGGCAATTACGGGATTATAGACCTTCTTCCATCACGTTAAAAACGACCTATGACGAGTTGTTTATCCTTGCGAAAGAAATAGCAATGATTCGACCGGACTTTGATGTGAGGAACGGGGAAGTGAAGATCCCCTCAATATTTGCTAAAGTCCAAGGGGTAAATAAAAACCGCAAAGAATATTGGGATCGACTTCAAGCCATTAGTCAATTAGAACATAGCATGCTGATTAAAAAGCTGCCTTTTACGGTTCCAAGTGCTAGTGATTTCCGTTACCACTATCGAAACGCTCTTGGTAAAGATGGTTTGCTGAGTGCTGACAAGGTGATGCAATCACATTATTGGCCTTATTCGTTCTTAGCTTCAGGGCTGCAAAAAGGGATCGCCTATGCGATTAGAAGAATTTGTGAAACACCCGGTTTAAAACGGCTGACATCGGAATCTAGCGAAGAAGTAAAAGTATATCTGTTTACACAGGCGATGTTTATGCCCAAGAATATCATTCAGTTAATGGAGAGATTTGATTATTCTCAAGCTGTCCCTAAATTAATTATATACAATAACGAAACGACAGGAATGCTATCAAGGTCGGATGCGGCGCTTCTGTTGCTTCTAAATCAATTTGGGATTGATCTCATTTTGTACAATCCGCCAGGCCATAATGATATCGAAAACTATGTCGATGAGCGATTGTTTGATAACCACTGGTTAGATGAAGTGGTGTTTGACTTGGAGTTTAAGGAACCATCGCTTTTTAAAAAGGGGCTTTTTCAGGGGATCTTAAAAAATTTAAGGGGAGATTAAACAGTGAATTTATCACCAAATCCATCAAACGGTTTAACACCTGCAGCGGCTGATGATGTTCTTACAGAAACAAAAGTATCAGATATAAAACTGGCTTTACGCAAAGAACCAGAAATTCAAAACTTGGCTCGTACTATTGATGAACGTGACCAAATTCAAATATTAGAATTTGGAAAAGAGCCTGCGGTGCAAATATCGCGTTTTTCGGATCAAATATTAAGCAATATGCGGACAACAAAAGTAGAGGATTCAGGGGAACTATTGAAACACCTGGGCCGGATAATGGATAAATTTGATGCTAAGGATTTTCAAAAGACTTCTGGGGGCCTGTTCGGCAAGCTGTTTAAAAAAGGCGAAAAAATGGTTGAAAAACTGTTCGGCAAGTATCAGACAATGGGTTCAGAAATAGACAAAGTATATGTGGAAATCTCTAAGTATCAGCATGAAATGGTCGATTCAACCAATATGCTAGAACAAATGTATGAACAAAATTATCAATACTATTTAACCCTGGAAAAATATATTGTTGCCGGTGAATTAAAGGTTGAGGAGCTGAAGAACAACAGCCTTCCACAGCTTGAGGCCCGTGTCGCTCAAGGTGATCAGCTTGCTTCTATGCAGTTAGATTCGTTGAAAAATGCGATCGAACTGCTGGAACAGCGGATTTATGATCTTGAAATGGCCAAGATGGTTTCGCTTCAAACAGCACCACAGATTCGGTTATTGCAAAGAGGGAATACCAAGCTTATTGGAAAAATTAACTCCGCCTTTGTGACGACGATTCCAATTTTTAAAAATGGTTTAATACAAGCTGTGGCCGCAAAAAGGCAAAAGCTTGTAGCCGATTCAATGAGCGAGCTTGACAGGAGGACCAATGAGATGCTGTTAAGAAACGCACAGAATATCTCTCAGCAAAGTACCGATATCGCCAGACTTGCTGGTGGTCCGAGCATAAAAATCGAGACGATTGAAGAATCCTGGAACATTATCATCAAAGGGATGCAGGAAACAAGAGCGATTGAAGAGGAAAATAAACGCCTCCGTTTAGAAGGGACAAAACGTTTAGAGCAGCTGCAAGAGAACTTCAAAAAAATAAAACAATCCTAAATTCTATACAAATATGTTAATGGAGTGATTGAAATGGCAATTAATTTACAAAAAGGTCAACGAGTTGATTTAACAAAAGGAAATCCGGGCTTAACTAAAATTCTTGTAGGTTTAGGCTGGGATCCTGTTCAAAGCGGTGGCGGCGGCAAGTTGTTCGGTGGCTTATTCGGAGGCGGCGGTGCTGCTGCTAATGTAGACTGCGATGCGTCTGTCATTATGCTTGGGGCAAATGACAAATTACAAAACAATAAAGATGTGATTTATTTCGGAAACTTAAGAAGTAATGATGGCAGTGTCCAGCACTCGGGGGATAACTTAACAGGAGATGGAGACGGAGATGACGAACAAATTGTGATTGACCTAAGCCGTGTCCCATCAAACATTCAAAAACTTGTCTTTGTTGTTAATATTTATGATTGTATAAAAAGAAAACAGCACTTTGGAATGATTCAAAATGCGTTTATCCGAGTTGTGAATCCTACAACAAACCAAGAGCTGCTTCACTACAATTTAACTGATAACTATAGCGGGCTTACCTGCCTTGTCACAGGTGAAATTTATCGCCACGGCAATGAGTGGAAATTTGCTGCGATCGGCAGTGGAACAAATGCAGCGAGCCTAAGTGAGGTTGTTCGTTCTTACAGTTAACATCTTTAGTAGAATCACTTGAATGTAATAAACAATGTTCATAAAAATTCATTCCTTTTAATTTGAAAAGCTTGGCTTGAGGTGATTTATTTGGGTATTAACCTATCAAAAGGACAAAGAATAGACCTGACAAAAACAAATCCTGGCTTAACAAAAGTTATTGTCGGCCTTGGCTGGGATACAAACCGATATCATGGCGGTAACGACTTTGATTTGGATGCCTCTGCATTTCTAACCGATGCGAACAGCAGAGTCCTTGAGGAAAGTGATTTTATTTTTTACAATCAATTGATTCACCCTTCAGGAGCGGTGGAACATACAGGTGATAACCGGACTGGTGAAGGGGAAGGCGATGATGAGCTAATCAAAATTGATTTCAGTAAAGTTCCTTCTTATATCCAGCGTATTGCGATAACGGTCACAATCCATGAGGCTGAAGCAAGAAATCAGAACTTTGGTCAAGTTGCTAATGCCTTTGTCCGCCTGCTGGATGAGGACACTGGCAGTGAGGTTCTGAGATTTGACCTTGGCGAGGACTTTTCAGTTGAAACAGCCGTTGTTTTTTGCGAACTGTATCGTCATAATGGTGATTGGAAATTCAATGCAGTTGGTAGTGGGTTCGCAGGCGGCTTAGCAGCCCTTTGCCGAAATTTTGGTTTGGAAGTTTAGTTATGTTCATCTGAAAGCTGCCATCATGATTGGCAGCTTTTTTTTATCATGTTACAATGAAGAAATATGAATGACAGGGAGTGTCTTTAGTTGAAACAATATCTGCAATTATGCGAGCATGTCCTTAAAAATGGCCATTTAAAAGGCGACCGTACCGGAACAGGGACAATCAGTACTTTTGGCTATCAAATGAGATTTAACTTAGAGGAAGGTTTCCCGCTCTTAACAACAAAAAAACTTCATCTTAAATCGATTATTTATGAATTGCTATGGTTTTTAAAAGGAGATACGAACGTGCGCTACCTGCAGGAGAACGGGGTGCGGATTTGGAATGAGTGGGCTGATGAAAATGGAGAGTTAGGACCAGTCTATGGGCATCAATGGCGCTCTTGGACAGGTGCTGATGGGAAAACCGTTGATCAAATCAGTGAATTAATCGAGCAGATTAAAACCAATCCGAATTCACGAAGATTGCTTGTCAATGCCTGGAATGTAGCTGAAATTAATAATATGGCTCTGCCGCCTTGTCATTGTATGTTCCAATTTTACGTGGCAGATGGAAAGCTTTCATGTCAGTTATACCAGCGTTCAGCTGATGTATTTCTTGGGGTGCCGTTTAATATTGCTTCTTATGCGCTATTAACACTAATGATTGCACAGGTGTGTGACTTAAAGCCAGGAGAATTTATCCATACATTTGGAGATGTCCATATCTATCAAAACCATCTGGAACAGGTGAAACAGCAAATGGAAAGAGAGCCGCGTTCATTGCCTATTCTTAAGATTAATCCAACCGTAAAGGACATCTATTCTTTTGAATTTGAAGACTTTAGTTTAGAAGGGTACGACCCGCATCCCCACATTAAAGGAGCTGTCAGTGTATGATCTCCTTTATTGTCGCGCTGGATCAAAATAGGGCTATTGGTAAAGATAATCAACTGCCATGGCATTTACCGGAAGATTTAAAGTTTTTTAAGAGAACAACAATGGGACATCCGATTGCTATGGGGAGAAAGACACATGAATCGATTGGCCGCGTCCTGCCAGGCCGAGAAAATATCGTCATTACCAGGCAGCACAATTATCAATGTGAAGGCTGTACCGTTTTTTCCTCCATCGATGAGTTTGTTACCTATAGTCAAAAGCAAAACAATGAAATTTTTGTCATTGGCGGAGCCGAAATTTTTCGGGAGACGTTAATATTTGCAAATAGACTATACATTACCTATATTAACGAAACTTTTGCAGGAGACACCTTTTTTCCTCCCTTCAATCAACAGGATTGGGTCCTAACATCTGTTGAAAAAGGGATTAAAAATGAAAAGAATCCTTACGATTATGAATTTAGAATATACGACAGAAAAATTCGGCAATAATAAAAAGCATCATGGTGATGCTTTTTTGTGTAAATAAATATTGATAGTAAGCGGTCTCTAATCTTCGGTATAATAATAAATAGTCATAATATTCTTAATTTATAATCAACTGTTTGAAGATTGACTTAACCGTTTGTAATTGTTAAATTGTCTATAGTGATTAACAATTAATTGTGAAAATGGTAAATGTCACTTTAATCGAATTTTTATCAGATTTTGTGAAATTACTATGAATTATTGAGGATAATTACCTCAAAAGGGTATTTCAATACTATAATCATAGTAGAAATATACAACATCATTTGAAGGGGATGTAAATCCATGTTTTCTAATATCGGAGTACCCGGATTAATTTTAATTTTAACACTAGCATTAATTATTTTTGGACCAAAGAAACTTCCTGAAATCGGTAAAGCGTTTGGACAAACATTAAAGGAATTTAAAAAATCTACTCGTGAACTAACTGAGGATGTAATGGAAGATATAAGTGAAGAAAAGAAAAATTTGACTAAATAAGGTGTAAGATTTCTATCTTGCACCTTTTTCTTCTCGAAGTTTAATCCTATATGGATGCGCGAAAACGTGTTAATCTTTTGAGTAAAGTCACTGTTTACTCGGAAGATTTAAATACTTGCACTTTTTAACCTTTGAAATTGGCAGGGGAAGTACATGGAAGATAAAGAATTAAACTTAGTTGATCATTTAGAAGAACTACGCAAACGGATTATCATTACAGCTCTGGCTTTTATCGTCTTTTTTATTGTTGGCTTTATCTATGTTGACGATATTTATAGATGGTTTGTGGGAAGTGCGAAACTTCTCGTTCTTGGACCGAGTGATATTATGTGGATTTATTTCATGCTTGCAGGTGTTGTCGCGGTTGCCGGTACGATTCCAGTTTTAGCCTTGCAAATTTGGTTATTTGTTAGGCCTGCACTTAGACCAAATGAACGAAAAATAACCGTTACCTATGTTCCGGCACTGTTTATATTATTTGTCTTAGGGCTTTCATTTGGGTATTTTGTTATTTTTCCAATGGTGCTCAACTTTTTGGTGAACATTGGACAAGATATGTTTGTTACAAACTTCACTGCTGAGAGGTATTTTAGCTTTATTTTGAATATGACTCTTCCATTTGGAGTTTTGTTTGAATTACCAGTTGTAGTTATGTTTTTAACCTCTCTAGGTATTATTAATCCGTTTGTGTTAGCGAAAATCCGTAAGTATGCTTATTTTGTTTTAATTATCATTGCCGTTGTTATTACACCTCCAGATTTTATGTCTGATTTTGTTGTGACTATACCATTGTTACTTCTTTATGAAGTGAGCATTAATTTATCAAAATTCGTTTATCGAAAAAAATTAAAACAACAGCAAATTGAAGACCATGAGGAAGAAAAAGAAGAAGTTGTAAAAGTATAATGGTTGGAAAAAGATATCGAGGGCTAATTTGCCCATATCTGCTAACTACAAAAAGACCGGGCTGTTTGCCCGGTCTTTTTGCTGTTCCCAATGTATTAAGAATATAAACAACAATATCTAGGTGAAAGAAGGCTACGAAGTGTTGTCTATACATATGAATGGGAAGTTGTGCGGGACGGATCGATCTTTCATTTTATCTTGACTAATTGACAATCCATTCCGATAACTTCATAGCCTAACCTGTTTAAATGCTTCCGAATCCCACTTCTTTCCCAAGTTTTGAGTATCGTATTTTCCAAACTTTTCCTTGGGTAAAATATGCCGACATTGCTGAGTTCATCAAAGTTCATTCCCTTCTGAACATAACGGGTAACTAGTTCATCCCGCTGCTCAATCTTCCCCAAAAATTGTTCCATTGCCTGACAAAATTTCTGTTTGGAGAATATCCCTTTCTGATGTCCAGTTATGTAGGTATCAGCATCAAGTGTCAAAAGTCGTTTGCCAGACGCAATAAAATCATCAATATCTCCATCAGTCCCGTTGTACCAAGGGCCAAACGAGGTCATATCATAATCACCTGTAAAAACAATACCTAATTCCGGAAAGTATGGACATGAAAGTCCACTAGTATGACCGGGTGTGTGTAAAAATTGCACTTTTATTTTACCGAACTGATATTCAACTTCATAATCGTATGTGCCAGAAATTTCCCCAAGATTTTTCACCCATTCACGTGGAAGAGTGGCCTTCCATTTTTCAACACCCTCTTGGCCCCACTCCTGAAAAACGCCATTAACACTAGCAACCCCTTCAATCGTAAGCGATGTTTCGAACTCAATTGGGTTTATTAATTTTGTTATGTTTCGGAATAGATGATTATGAAGTGTATGATCTGGATGATAATGGGTATTAATAATTAATTGAACGCCATGCTCGCGGTTCAGACTTTGGAGAATCCTGGTCTCTGCCCCCGTATCAATCAGGACTTTTTCAGAACAGTTTAAATATAGACTTCTGGAATAAGGAACTTTACTGAAATTAGCGCCTTCTAGGATTAGGATTGGCCCAAACTGATTCATTTTCTTCCCCCACATTCAATAAACGATAATTTCAATTGATTGCTATATGAATGAATACTCATTCATAATAACATAATTTTTTGATGACTAAAAGTGCGAAGTTTCTCCTATTTTCTTCCCCCTATATTATTGATTCGAAGAAGCGCAAACAGAGAAATAGAAATTGCTGTTTACTTTCAACAACTCTATAACTCTGTTAAACTATTCTTAAAATAGAAAAGAAAAAGGTTGCAGGTGATTGAATGAAGACACGATTTTTGTTCTTATTTGTCCTGGTTTTTACGTTAATATTATCGGCATGCGGAAAGGAAATTGAAAATGCCGTTAATTGGCCAATTAAGGACTTCACGGCTACAACTCAGCAAAACAAACAAGTAGGTCTAAAGGATCTAAAAGGGAAGGTATGGGTTTCAGCATTTATTTTTACTAGTTGTGCGGATGTATGCCCTCCAATGACTGCTAATATGGTAAAGCTTCAAAAGAAATTAAATGAAGAAAATCTGAAGGATGTTGAATTAGTTTCCTTTAGTGTTGATCCTACAGTGGATACTCCAGAAGTTTTAACGCGCTATGCGAAACAATTTGGCGTTGACTTTAATAATTGGACATTCCTAACTGGGTATTCACAAAACTTTATTGAAAAATTTGCATCTGACAGCTTCAAGACTATCGTCAAGAAACCAGCAGATGGAAATCAAGTGATACACCAAACGTTTCTCTACTTGGTTGATAAAGAAGGTAATATAAAGAAAACATACGATGGATATAAAAATGTTCCTTATGAGGAAATCATTAACGATATTAAAACATTACAATAGACCTTTAAAAGGTCTCTTCTTTTATCTGAAGGGATATAGTACATATTTGTTTGGAATATTTATAGTAGTGTTATAATAAAGGAACAATAGAGTGTCCTGCCCGCTATAACCTCTGGTGACAAGGCGGGCTATATGACCACTTAATTCTTTCTAGTTACTTTAATATGTTTGTTAACAGAATGATTCGGGAATAAGTTACTTAGGAGGCAGGTGAATTAAGGTGAAAAAGGTTTTCCCCCTTCTAATTCTTGCAATGATGTTCTTATGCTCTTGCAGCCAATCTGCTTCATCGGTCCTTCATCAGGAAAAGAAAGTCGCTTCACAAGTTTTTGAACCGATTCCTGCTGATTTTATTCCGCAAAAGGTGACAGTTTTATCTGCTGGTGATTCTCTCACTCAAGGTATCGGGGATAGTACAGAACAAGGCGGTTACTTGCCATATCTTAAATCGATGCTCGAAAAAGATAAAGGAATTCAGGAAGTTGATTTTTACAATTATGGAGTCAAAGGAAACCGGACAACACAGCTGCTAAAAAGGCTCAAATCTCTAGAAATGAAGCCCATCTTGCGTCAGTCCAATTTGGTAATCCTCACCATTGGCGGTAATGATATCATGAAGATTGTCAAAGACAATATCTCAGACCTGCAGGTATCAGATTTTCTAAAGGAGAAAGAATCTTATCGCAGCCATTTAACGCAGATTTTCGACGAGGTTTTCAAAGAAAACCCAAATGCATCCATCGTATTAGTTGGCGTGTATAACCCATTTTCAAAGTGGTTTTCGGATTTAAAAGAAATGGATCAAATTGTAGCTGAATGGAATCAAATCGGTGAAAGTGTAGTCAACCAATATACTCATTCCTATTTTGTGTCAATCGAAGACCTTTTCTTAAATGCAGATGAAGATGTTCTGTATACAGATAATTTCCATCCCAATGACAAAGGATATAAACTAATGGCAGAGAGACTTAATGAAGCATTAGCAAATCAGGTTTTACCTGATTTGGAGAAAAAAGCTTACACGGTCAGCACTGAGGAGAATTAGATGAAAAATAAATGGAAACTGGGATTCCTTATTTTGTTAGGAATCAATCTATTAATTGCAATTATTCTTTTTTCGTTAGTTACGGCCCCAATTAAAGAGAAGGAACCCGTAAAAACAAACACTTCAAGTGAAGACTATGTATCTTTCCATGTTAGTTCAAACAAGTATGACTTAAATAGATTAATTAACCATTATTTGAAGGAAGAAGCTGCTGATTCTCCTATAGAATATAAGGTCCTGTTGGGTGATGAGGTGGAATTATATGGTACACTTCCTTTATTTAGTGAAAAGTTAAAATTGAAGTTGACTTTTGAACCATCGGCACAAAATAATGGCGATTTAATTTTAAAGCAAAAGTCGATGTCAGTCGGAAAATTGCATCTTCCTATTTCGAATGTTTTAAACTTTATAAGTGAGAACTATAAGCTGCCAAAAGGTGTTGAAATTAGACCGAATAACCATCTGGTTTATATTCATATGCAGCAATTAAAACAAAAAAGCGATCTAAAAATTAAAGTAAACAAATTTAATCTAAAGAAGGACGATATTGCTTTCACGATATTAGTCCCAGTAAAATAGGTGCCTGGTTGCAGGCACCTATTTTTTAATCCTTAATACTAATATATTGGAATTCGGGGGAATCCGTTGACAGCCCTAAGAAGACAAACGTATAGCTCTCATTAGGTTTAAAACTTACTTTGGGTAATGGAAGCAGGATATTTTTACTGCCCGCTTCCCTTGCTTCTAAATCGACCGTCATTGGGGTTAATCCTAAATATTCTGTAGCTTGTTTGTATGAAACCGCAGGGAAAATAATATCACGATCTTTAACAGCAATATCTAGTGCGGATGAGTCGGGAGATAAATGAATGAAACGAACCTTAGATTCATTTACAGGCACCTCCGGTTGGTTAAAGAACACCAGCAGGCGCATCTTTTTAACGGAGTCAATGATCGTTAAAGTATACGAGTTACCATCTTCAACCGTTATATTTTTATTTAGCACAGTTTCGACCATATTTCCGGCAGGATAAATATCAATATGGTATTTGCCGGCTTTTAACGTCAGGTTCTGACTGACTTGTTTAAAGGCCAAATCTTTAATGACACGGCTCCCATTCACATAGACATCAACGTTGGGGGAATCAGTGGATGTATGCAAGAAACGGACTTGTGCATTTCCTGGAGAAACTTGTGCAGGGGATCGCATCAAGTTCATCGCTTTATTCATATATTTATAATGTTTTAAATAAAAATGCATGTGCAAGTTGGGGTTGGTATATTTATAGACTTGGGCTAACAAATCATACATCGCTGCTTTTTGAAGAAAATCAGTTTGATTCCTGTTCTCGGACATAGTATTAACTCCTAACTTATGGATTACACTATAATTTATTCAAGCTGATATAGGTAGGTGTCTAATCCGTTCCTCATGGTAGTAGAAAGGATTAGACAACAAGGGGTGTTTCAATAAGTTTATTTTTAAAAAAACATTCTGTATACTGTTATATAAATAATGAAGGGGTGGGAACGTGGAAAATACTCATCAGTTAGCAACTTTCGCCGGTGGCTGTTTTTGGTGTATGGTCAAACCGTTTGATGAACAACCGGGTATTATAAGTGTTTTGTCTGGATATACAGGGGGTACAGTAGAAAATCCAACCTATCAACAGGTTTGTTCCGATACGACTGGACATTACGAAGCCGTTCAAATTACTTTTGATCCGGAAATTTTTCCATATGAAAAATTACTGGAATTATATTGGCAGCAAATTGATCCAACCGATCCTGGCGGTCAATTCCACGATCGCGGCCAATCCTACAAGACAGCTATTTTTTATCATAATGAAATCCAAAAAGAGCTTGCTGAAAAATCTAAACAAGCACTTGAAGAAAGCGGGCGTTTCTCAAAGCCAATTGTGACGCCAATTATACCTGCTAAAACTTTTTATCCTGCTGAAGAATATCATCAGCACTATTATAAGAAAAATCGTGCTCATTATGAGTCGTATCATGTCGGCTCCGGCCGTGCTGGGTATATTGAAAGACATTGGGGGGACAAACATGGAAAATAAAGATTTAAAAAAAGAATTAACTCCCATGCAATATGAAGTTACGCAAAAAAATGGGACAGAACCGCCTTTTCGAAATGAATATTGGAATGAAACAAGGGAAGGGATCTATGTAGACATCGTTTCTGGTAAGCCATTATTTAGTTCGCTTGATAAATTTGATGCCGGCTGCGGGTGGCCTAGCTTTACGAAACCCATTGAAGAAGAAGAAGTAATTGAAAAAGAAGATAATAGTCATTTTATGATTCGGACAGAGGTCCGAAGTAAATCAGCTGATTCTCATTTAGGGCATGTCTTTAATGATGGACCACAGCCAACGGGTTTACGCTATTGTATTAACTCAGCGGCACTAAGGTTCATCCCAAAAGAGAAGCTTGAGGAAGCCGGCTACGGGCAGTTTATCCACCTATTTAATCAAAAATAATAAGGGCGTCCACTTTGGACGCCCTTTTCTTGAATAGATATTACATTTCTTTTGCCTTCTGTTTAGAGGCAGATGTCATTCCTCCAGAGAGGACAAACTTCATCGCATCCTCTGCCTTCACATCAATAATCTCTACTTGTTCTTTAGGGATTAAAAAAGTAAATCCGGCAACCTGAAATGTTTGCGGAATATAGACGGCTACGTGATCCTTTAGAGGCGTATAAAAATCCTCCAACTCCTCTGATGTAATAAACCCAATACTTCTCATTTCTGTTCCTGGGATGACCACTAAAGCCACTTTCGAGAAAGATTTCTTATCACCAAGGAAGGATTGAACGGTATCTTTTATAACCGAATAAATGGTCTTAACAACAGGGATTTTCTCAAGCAGGTAATCAATTAATTTAATGATTTTTCCTGTTATATATTTGGTGGACATCCAGCCTAAAACAGTAATGAGGATGACAGTGGTTAAAAGACCAAAACCAGGAATGTAATCATCTTTGAAGAAGGGTCTTAAAGAGTTCCCAAGAATACTGTCTAAAAATAGAAAAGTTTTATAAATAACATAAATTACCAGGATAATTGGAACGATAGTTAAAATACCATTAATAAAATTCCTAAATATTGTTTTCATCCTATCACCTACATAAATATCATTGTCTCTCATAATATAGGCGAATGCACATACAGGTCAAGCATCTAGTTCATAAAGTACTTATGAAAAGAGAAATATATATTGAGGAGTGAATGTTTATGTATCATGGTTACGGTTATGGTTTTGACGGCGGCTGTGGTTATCCTGCATACCCAGTAGGAGGATGCGGAGGCTTCGGATTTGGCGGATTTGCGTTAATTGTTGTGTTATTTATTTTGTTAATCATCATTGGCGCAAGCTGGACTTATTGATAAAAATGAACTGGCTGACCCTAGATAGAGGGTCAGCTTTCTTTTTTTTATGCTTCATCCTTTTTCGTAAGGCTGTGTTAAAGAATAATGTTGATTTTTAGCATGTTGATTGGAGCGGAAGGCGGCGAAGACTCCCGCGGAAAGCGAAGCCGCCTGGAGCGGAAATCAACATACAAGATTAACACAGCCTTTCGTAAAAATGGAATATTTCTTTAGCAGACCTGATCAAATGAGATGATAGAATGAAAAAACACTTCATACAATGGAATATAACTACTACTTAATTTGATAAAGAAAGTGGTGTCCATGGTGGAAAAATCATTTCTAATCAAACCGATGTTAGATGAAATATACCCGGTCATTGATTATGGCAAAGGGGTTTATTTATTTGATATGGAAGGGAAAAAATATCTGGATGCTGCTTCAGGTGCTGTGACCGCGAACATAGGTCACGGGGTAATGGAAATCATGGATGCGATGATTGAACAGGCCCAAAAAGTCTCTTTCGTTTATCGGTCACAATTTACAAGTGAAGCTGCTGAAAAACTCGCCAAAAAAATCGCAGGAATGATACCGGGGGAGCTTAATTGGAGTTTTTTTGTGAACAGTGGTTCCGAAGCAACCGAGACCGCTATGAAAATGGCAATTCAATACTGGCAAGAACAAGGGATTCAAACAAAGACAAAGATTCTTTCTAGATGGGTTAGTTATCATGGTATTACAATGGGAGCGCTCTCGATGTCTGGTCACCCAGGAAGGAGGGCGCGGTTTGTTCCCCTCTTAGAAGATTTTCCTGCCATTAATCCACCATACTGCTATCGTTGTCCTTACAATCTGGAAGCCCCCTCCTGTAATTACTTATGTGCCCATGAATTAGAAACCGCAATTAAGCGAATAGGTTCTGAACAAATTGCAGCCTTCATAGCTGAACCAGTCATTGGGGCAGCGGGGGGTGCCATTGCTCCGCCAAAGGATTATTTCAAACATATAAAAAAAATCTGTGAAGATAATGACATCCTGTTTATCGCAGATGAGGTAATGACTGGGTTTGGGCGGACAGGAACGATGCTAGCCTGTGAGCAATGGGGAATTGTACCTGATATCGTTGCATTCGGAAAAGGTATGGGGGCAGGCTTTGCTCCCATTGCTGCGGCAGTAGCAAGTGATAAAGTCATGGAGCCGATTCTAGCTGGTTCAAAATCAGTTATGAGCGGTCATACCTTGAGTGCCAACCCACAGTCTTGTGCAGTGTCTTTGGCAGTACTGGAGTACTTAGAAAAAAACGAGATTCTGAAAGAAGTAGATACGAAGGGGATCTATTTGAAAAATCAACTTGAAAAGTTAAAGTCACAATTCTCTTTTATTGGAGACGTCCGAGGAAAAGGCTTGCTCCTGGGTATTGAACTGGTCGCAGACCGAAACACGAAAACTCCATTCCCGAGGATGTCCACTGTTACAGCAAAAATAATAGAACATGCTAAAGAGAAAGGACTACTAGTCTACCCCGCAGGTGCAGGAATAGATGGAGTAAATGGAGATGCCATTATTATTTCCCCTCCCTTAACCATAACTAAACGGGAGATGGAAGAATTGGTTTTACTATTAAAAGCCACTTTTACAGCTTTTTCGAACGAAATAGATACTGGAATGGGGGGGGGACATTAAATGGAAAATCCATTCGGAAAAATAACTACAGTAGAGAATGTTATGAATTGTTTTTATAATGGAATGACCTTAATGTTCGGCGGTTTTGGCGGGGTTGGTTCCCCCCCAACCATAATTGATGCGATATTGGAGAAAGGAATTCAAGACATTACCTTAATTGGCAATGATACAGGATTTCCCCATATTGGAATAGGTAAAATAGTCAGCCGTGGACGCGCTAGAAAAGTTATTGCCTCACATATTGGTTCAAATCCCGTCGCGGGTCAGCTGATGCATGATGGAAAGCTGGAGGTCGAGTTCTCGCCTCAAGGAATATTAGCAGAAAGAATCCGTGCGGGAGGGATGGGTCTGCCGGCTATTTTATCTGATATCGGCATGGACAATGAAATCGTCTCAAAAGACAAACCACGTTTTCAGCTGCATGGGAACGAATTTCTAGTGGAAACAGCTTTAACAGCAGAGGTTTCGATCGTCTATGCTAAAAAGGCAGACGCCTATGGCAATTTAATTTATGACAAAAGTGCCCGCAATACGAATCCGCTTGTGGCAATGGCTGGGGAAATTACCATTGCGGAGGTAGAGGAAATTGTACCATTGGGTAGTCTTGACCCGGATGAAATCATAACTCCTGGGGTATTTGTAGACTATATAATTTCTACTCAGGGGGTGAATTGGCAATGGGCATGGGAATAGATATCAGAAACCAAATGGCGAAACGGGCTGCAGAGGAAATTCTGAATGGAATGATGGTTAATCTCGGGATTGGAATCCCCTCTCTTGTTCCGAACCACCTGTCTAAAGAAATACGTGTAATGTTTCATGCAGAGAATGGGATTACTGGAATGGGACCCAGTCCCATCAAAGGAGAAGAAGATGAGAATTTGTGCAATGCCGGCGGCTTTCCGGTCACCTTAATAAAGGGTGGTTCCTATTGCGATAGTGCTGTTGCCTTTGGAATGATTCGCAGGGGCCGGGTGGATTTAACCATTTTAGGCTCACTTCAGGTAAGTCAATATGGTGACTTGGCAAATTGGATTGTTCCAGGAAAAAAAGTGCCAGGCATGGGGGGAGCAATGGAGCTCGCTCACAAAGCCAAAAAGGTGATTGTAGTGATGAATCATTGTGATAAACACGGACTGCCCAAAATTGTTAAAACCTGTACACTACCCTTAACATCCTCGCGCTGCGTCGATTTAATTATTACAGAACTAGCAGTCTTTCAGGTATCCAAACAAGGCTTACTTTTGACAGAATTATTTGCACCATATGATCTTGATCGTGTGGCCAGTAAAACAGGCTGTGAATTTAACGTTTGTGAAAGTATTCGCACCATACCATACTAATCGGGAAATCTGGCTTAAAGGGGGAAACCCAATGGAAAAATATGAACATCTTGTAAAGCAATGGCTGAAGGAAAATCAGGCTCGAGCGGCGCGGCTTTTACAACTGCTTGTCCGAGAAAATAGTACACGTGGAAATGAGAGCAGTACACAAGCTATTGTGATAGAGAAATGTCGTCAGCTGGGATTAACACTAGATATATGGGAAATTGGCGGTGATGAATTAAAAGGCCACCCAGCCTACTGCTGCGACCGCCAAAGTTTTGAAGGAAACCCGAACTTGGTCGCAGTATTAAAAGGAACTGGCGGTGGAAAATCGATTATTTTAAACGGTCATATTGATGTGGTTCCGGTTGGAGACGAGTCAAACTGGGGGAATGATCCTTTTAGTGGAGTAATTGAGTGCGGTAAGCTCTATGGAAGAGGGGCAACTGATATGAAGGGGGGGAATGTTGCACTCTTAATGGCAATGGAAGCGATTATTGCCTCTGGTATAAAGCTTAAAGGGGATGTTATTTTTCAGAGTGTCATTGAAGAAGAAAGTGGTGGAGCGGGTACACTTGCGGCGGTTTTAAGAGGTTATCAAGCAGACGGAGCAATCATTCCTGAGCCAACCAATATGAAGATGTTCCCAAAACAACAGGGTTCAATGTGGTTCCGGATTACGGTAACAGGTAAAGCAGCACATGGAGGAACCAGATATGAAGGTGTTAGTGCTATTGAGAAATCTCTTCAGGTAATTCAGAGTCTGCAACAATTAGAGACAGATAGAAATGCTAGAGTTACTGATCCTCTCTATAAAAAAATCCCTATCCCTATTCCCATCAATATTGGCAAATTTATCAGCGGAGAATGGCCCTCGTCAGTCCCAGATACAGCCGTTATTGAAGGAAGGATGGGGGTATCTCCTGATGAAAGCATCCAATCCGCACAGCAGGAAATGGAAAAATGCTTGCAAAATCTATGTGATCAGGATGAATGGCTGAAGAAACACCCACTCAAGCTTGAATGGTTTGGTGGAAGGTGGCAGCCAGGAACTCTTGAGACCAACCACCCGTTAATCAATGAATTAACGAAAAGCTTTATAGAAACAAAAGGAGAGCCACCTGTTATTGAGGCAAGTCCTTGGGGGACAGACGGAGGAATCCTCTCGACTGTTGGCCATACTCCTGTTGTCGTCTTTGGTCCGGGTATAACGGAACTAGCACATGATGCCAATGAACATATCATCCTAGAGGATTTGTTTGCAGCAAGTAAAATCATCGCCTTAACCATATTAAGATGGTGTCAAATAGCGGATACGAACTAATTGTCACTTTAAGTTGAAGATTGCTAAAATCATATTATGATAATGACCAAAGCAGACTAGAATTTGGAGAGTAAAAGTTTTAAGTCTGGCTTTCCAGCCAGACTTAAATTCCGTTATATGTGAAGATGAAGCTCCCATTTTATAGAAAGCTGCCAGAGGAGTGACTTTATGAACCAAACCGCATCCACAATTTATATTAACGAAACTAACTATTTTTGTGAATTATATTTAGATCCTTTTAATAAACGAATCAGGGTCGATGATTACCGTGGAAATACAAAACTTTTATTGGAGAGAGTAACTGAGCTTGTTACGAAGTATCAAATTGAAAAACTCATCATTAAAGGCCGTAGTGAAGACTTTATAACGTTTATTGAAGCGGGACTTCAGCCGGAAGCAATGGTGGACCGTTATTTTCTTGGCTCAGATGCTCACTTCTTTTCTAAATTTTATTCTCCTGAACGCAAAAGGAATGACCATTGGATTACCGAAGATGGAATTATTCAAAGTATTTATCAATCAAACCCTTCAATAGATAAAATAATCCCACCAAAGGAATATGAATTAAAGAAGGCAGATGAGAACTGCGCTGACGAGCTTTCGTCCTTATACAAACAAGTATTTCAGATCTACCCAACACCATTGCATAACCCTGACTATATAAAAAAAACCATGAAAGATGGGACAATCTATTATGTTTTTACGCATCAAGGGAAAATAATTAGTGCAGCCTCTGCTGAGATAAACGCTTATTACAAAAATGCTGAACTAACGGATTGTGCAACGTTAACCGAGCATCGAAAATATGGACTTATGAAGATGATTCTTCAAGAACTGGAAAAGGATTTAATGAATAATGGTATTTTTTGTGCTTATTCCATTGCCAGGGCTTTATCGTTTGGGATGAATGCTGCATTATTTCAACTGGGGTATTCCTACAGAGGCAGATTCATGAATAATTGCTACATCTTTGACAAACTAGAGAATATGAATATGTGGGTAAAAAATCTGGCAAACTGCTAAAATTTCGGCTTAGGCGCCAATTTTTGAGCACACTGATGCTATAAAAAGCAGGTGAATAAAATAGGACAATTAAAGGCGTTAACACAAGAGGTTCTGACTGCCATTCTCAAAAGCATTGATGAAGGAATCCATGTAGTCGATACTGGAGGAAGGACGATATTTTATAATGAAGTAGCTGCCAAGCATGACGGGATGGAGGTAGAAGAAGTGTTGGGAAAGCATCTAATTGATGTATTTCCTTCCTTGACAGAAGAGTCGAGCACCCTTTTACAGGTAATAAAAACGGGAAAGGCCATCTTTAATCAAACTCAAGTTTACGTAAATATACACGGGGTGAGGATTGACACCATTAATACCACACTGCCTATTTTTGTTAAAGGGGACATTGTTGGTGCGGTGGAAATTGCCAAAGATTTTTCTAGAATGAAGCTGCTTGCTGAAAGGTTGTTAGACTTACAAAAAGGTCTAATTAAAAGTAACTCTAAAAAGCTTGCCAAGCAGGTAAAGTATACACTAAATGATATTAGAACGATTAACCCGGATTTCATCAATACCAAGGCAGAGGCAAAGAAACTGGCAAAATCAGATGCACCGATTCTCGTCTACGGTGAATCTGGAACTGGAAAAGAATTGGTTGTCCAGGGCATTCACCATGAATCCCATCGTTCTGCTGGTCCATTTGTAGCTCAAAATTGCGCAGCTATCCCAGAAACGCTGCTTGAAAGCATTCTTTTTGGAACAGCAAAAGGTAGTTACACAGGGGCAGTTGACCGTAAAGGCCTATTTGAATTGGCAGACGGAGGCACCCTTTTTCTCGATGAGCTTCATACAATGCCGGTAGAGCTTCAGGCTAAACTGTTACGGGTGTTAGAGGACGGAATGATTCGCAGAGTAGGCAGTTCACAAAATATTTCGGTCAATGTCCGTATTATTGCAGCCATGAATGTCCACCCGCAAGCAGCCCTCCAAGAAAAAACCATTCGCCATGATCTTTATTACCGCTTAAACGTGTTCACCTTTTCTCTCCTGCCATTAAGGGAAAGGAGAGAAGATATCTTGTACTTAACCGATTTTTTTATAAAAGAGTTTAATCGGCAATTATGTAAGACCATACAAGGTATTGAAAAAAATCTTGAAATATTCTTAATAGGTTATCAATGGCCTGGGAATGTCCGGGAACTCAAACATACGCTAGAATACATGATGAATATATGTGAGGGAAAGCTCCTTAGGTTTGATGATTTGCCGGTTATCCTTAAGCAGTATTCTGCTGGTGAACAAGGCAATAACCATTTTCCCGACAATCTATCATTAAGGAAGAACTTGGACGATATGGAGAAAAAGCTTATCATATGTGCTCTCGACCGATCTAAGGGAAATATCAATCAAGCTGCCAAGCTGCTAGAGATTCCAAGGCAGACTCTTCAATATAAATTAAAAAAAATTCCTCGCTAAACTGCTGAATTTTCGGCGGTTTTTTTGTGCCCAAATAGAAATTAAGCAAAGAATCAGCTTTTTTACCCGACAGTAGAGTTGGCACAATTCTTGCATATTATTTAATAAAGCAAGTTAGGGGGAACTGATATGAAACCATATTTATATAAACCAAACAGATATTGGAAAGATATAGAGCTTTGGAAGGATGTTACCGATGAACAGTGGAATGACTGGCTTTGGCAATTAACCAACACGATTCGCACATTAGACGATTTAAAAAAGGTAATCCACTTAACTCCTGATGAAGAAGAGGGGGTAAGAATATCCACTAAGACCATTCCCTTAAATATCACACCATATTACGCATCATTAATGAATCCAGATGATCCACGCTGCCCGATTCGGATGCAATCGGTACCCATCTCAAAAGAAATCTACAAAACAAAGTACGACCTCGAAGATCCTTTACATGAGGATGAAGACTCCCCTGTCCCGGGATTAACACACCGTTATCCTGACCGAGTACTTTTTCTCGTGACCAATCAATGTTCCATGTACTGCCGTTATTGTACGAGAAGGCGTTTTTCGGGTCAAATCGGCATGGGTGTACCAAAGAAACAGCTCGATGCGGCCATTACTTACATTAGACAAACGCCAGAGGTTCGTGATGTTTTAATTTCCGGCGGGGATGGCCTGCTAATAAATGATAATATTTTAGAATATATTTTGAAAAATCTTCGAGAAATTGATCATGTGGAAATTATCCGAATCGGAACAAGGGCACCAGTTGTCTTCCCGCAGCGTATTACCGAAAACCTCTGCAATATTTTAAAAAAATATCACCCGATCTGGTTGAATACCCATTTTAATACCTCGATTGAAATTACGGAAGACTCTAAAAAAGCGTGTGAAATGCTGGCAAATGCCGGTGTACCAGTGGGAAATCAATCTGTTATTCTAGCTGGAATTAATGATAGCGTACCAATCATGAAAAGGCTCATGCATGATCTTGTGAAAATCCGTGTTCGTCCTTATTATATCTATCAATGTGATCTTTCGGAGGGAATTGGGCATTTTCGTGCTCCTGTATCTAAGGGACTGGAAATTATCGAGGGATTGCGAGGACACACAAGCGGATATGCTGTTCCAACCTTTGTCGTCGACGCTCCCGGCGGAGGCGGGAAAATTGCTCTGCAGCCGAACTATTTAATTTCGCAAAGTCCGGAAAAGGTCGTTCTTCGAAATTTTGAAGGTGTAATTACCTCCTATCCGGAACCTGAAAACTACGTTCCTGGCAAGGCTGAGGAATATTTTGAGAAAGTGTATCCTGATATGGCAGAGAAAAAATCCCACGCTGGGATTGCAGGAATTATGAATGATCAGCATTTCAATTTAGTACCTGAAGGTTTAAACCGACTCGATCGCCGAAAACAATATCATCAAGACCCTGCACATTCGTCGCTGAAAGATAAACGGGGTAAACGGGATGAATTAAAGGAGAAGAAATTTAAAGCCCTGACTGAGAAAGAAAAGGACAATAACACTGGGCAAAATTCGGACCAGGCAATCGGGCCAATCAAGGAATAGGAGAGGTATGTAATGAAAGTGGAGTGTGAATGGTGTAATAGTTCGAATGTGAAAGCAGCCCAGGACTCTGTTTTCTGGGAATTACCGGATGGCTCACGAGCGATTGAAATAACAGAAACACCGACCGAACATTGCTTTGATTGTAACATGATTTATCAGAGCGAGAGGACTGTAAAAGAAATAGAGAATCAATTGTTTTTAATTGATTGTAAGAAACTTGGAAAAGTAATTTCTTACGAAGAGTTAATGAACAGGCCAAGATTATTAAAAAAGAATTATTTTGACTTTACGAATTAGCAAAAGAACAGCCTTTAAAAGGCTGTTTTTTTGTTACTTGTTACACCGCTTTTTAGTAAGTCCAACTGGACGATACTATTCGTATCCGTTATAGTAATTCATAAGGAAAATGACTTGTTTCCGAATTGGACAAGAAAGGCGTTAGAAAGTATGAGAAAATCATTTTATCATTTTTTAATGAAATATAGACATCCTGCTCCAAAGGATGATATCAGTGTTTTTGCAAATAATGCGTTTTTGGATCATGGGTTTCCAAAAACTTCTGCTGAATATCATGAAATTAGTTCCTATCTCGAAATGAACGGTCAGTATTTGAAATCAATGACGGTTTTTGATGAAGCCTGGGAAGATTATATTAATTCTGAAAGTTAAATATCCTCCAATTTAATCGCCTCAAGAAGGCGATTTTTTCAATTCATAAATTGTCATGCGCGATATTTTTAACCCTGCATATAATATTGTAATCATCATACATGACTAATCCATTTGAGGGGATGGGAGGATATGGCAAAGAGAAAAAAACCAAAGTATAAAATCGGTGATACTGTCGTGATCACCATTTATGGTACGGTTGGAAAGGTTACCGATATCAAATTATTAGATGGCAATTATGTTTATGAAGTAAACAAGAGTGAGGGCCTTTATATAGAAGAAGCCCTGCAGTTACTCTCTGAATATGACGGAACTGTTGTAGAACAAGAACAGATTGATATCGAGTATAAATTCTTTTTTGGCGATTTAGTTCAAGTGAGTGGATACGGTGCTGATTTATTTAAGGTTGTCGGTTTCCGAACAGAAATATGGCGTTACAAAGAAGATGCCTGGGAAGATGTCATTTACGAACTATCTCGGGTGAGTGATGGAGAATGGCTCGAAGCAGGCGAGGAGGAAATAACCCTTGTCGCAGATGCCGAGAATGCAGATACCTTCATCCAAAAGCTGGGTCTCTTATACTTAGTCAATAAACAAGAAAAAACGGATAAAAATCCTAAAGTTCAGAGCATGGTCCGAAAAGCAGAATTCGAGGAAATCGAACGAAAAAAAGAAAAAAAGGAATTAATTGATAACTTATTGGACATATTTAATGATTACCGGATTTTATACGAAATGTTTCAAGACCAAGAATACTATCAAGTAATGCGGGTAATTCTTAGGAAATTAGAAAGTCTGGTAAATAACGATGGCAAAAGCCATGTGTAACTACCATCTTGAAATCTCGAACAATAAATATAGGACAAAGGGAATCCCAGCCCATTTAATGAAAGAAAACATACAATTAGTCAACTTGTCAAATAGTCGGAGGGTGCATCCATCCTCCTTATTAACATCTTCAATAAATGCCTCTAACTTCATTTGGAAATTTGACATTCTATCACCTCATCAAGTCTTTTTTACATCCTATGCTTGTCCATCAAAAATAAGACAAAAAATTTTATTGAAACTTTTATCTGATTAAACCTTACAAAAGTAACTAGCATGAAAAAGCTATGTACATCATACATTCTCTAAAAAGGGGGGGGCGCTATGAGAGAAATCGAAGTATTTATTGATACAGAAGAAATTGCCGAATTTTTCTTTCATGAGCTGGTGAAGCGGGGTTATGTTCCTAGCGAAGAAGAATTAGAAGAACTCGCAGATATAACCTTCGAATATCTTATTGAAAAGAGTATTATTGATGAAGAAGTTGAGGATGACTAACAATCTTTTAAAAGAGTCTTCCTCATTAATGATAGAATGGCAAAAGACGAGCATGTTGCTCGCTTTTTGTTTGTATTACATATGGACCGTAACGCCTATGAGGATTGGATTATTTTTTTTGTTTTACTGAAACCTTTATCTGTCTGCCTCGTATATATGATTACGAACCTAAGGAGGGGTTTTTATGTTAAAGAAAATCCTTAAATCTCTTTTTAACAGTAAACTTAACCACCATCACAAATATTCATCCTCAAGTGATGCATGGAAAAAAATGAATCACCATAAGCACAGTCACCATGGACACCATCATTACAAAAAAAATAAATATAAAAGCGGCAGTTTTATGTCTAGTTTTTTTAGCAGCTAAAAGGTATTTGGATGTTAAAACAGTCCGTTTTGTTCTTGGCGAATTTGTTGGAAAGACCTTTACCCTATGAAGAAGTGATTGCAGAGAAATTTAAGGTGATCAAACATCTAGGCATGGGCAGCTATGGGCACAGTTACTTAGTAATGGATCTCTCCACCCAGCAATTGAAGGTTTTAAAGGCATTAAGGATTCATAAGAGAATGACAAAGTCAGGCAGGAAAGGCTTTGAACTGGAAAAGGAATTATTAAAGTCTATTAACCATCCGGGATTCCCTCATTATTTCGAAGAGGGAACAGACAAGGAAATGCCTTTTTATACAATGGAGTATATTGAGGGTAAAAATTTCGAACAGCTTATTTTTTCTGAGGGCTGGACAATATCAGAACTCGGGGCCTTTAAAATTGCTGAAGAATTACTAACCTTAATTGAATATTTGCATAGTAAAGACATTATCCATCGGGATATTCGGATTCCAAATGTGATCTTCAATGGGTCGAAGGTTAGGCTAATTGACTTAGGGTTAGGGAGGTATTTAGGGCAGGATAAAGTAGATAAAAGAATAACAAAACAGATTGATTTGCGAAAAGAGATTAATTTCCAAGCTGACTTTTATGGACTTGGCCATTTCCTGTTGTTTTTACTCTATTCTAACTATTCCTTTGAAGCGCACCAAAAAGAAAAAAGCTGGGAAGAGGAATTAGATATCTCATCTAGAGCGAAGCACATTATTAGAAGACTTTTGCAACTTGAACCTGCATATGAGCACTGCTCACAGATCAGAGAAGATATAGGAAAGATGTGTTTTTAGGAGGAGAAATGATGTCATTTTTTAACAAAGTATTTGCCAGTGTGGGAATTGGATCTGCTGAGGTCGACACAAAACTTGAAAAGGATACGTACATGCCGGGAGAAACGGTTCAGGGTGTTGTGGTAATTAAAGGCGGCAAGATTGATCAACAGATTGACGAGATTTATCTTGCCTTAAACACAACCTATTTAAGAGAGTCAAATGACCGGAAATATAGTGTAACAGCAGCTATTGACCAGTTTCGATTAACAAATCATTTTACGATTCGTGCCAATGAGCAAAAGGATATCCCTTTTTCCTTCCAGCTTCCATATGACACGCCGCTATCAATTGGACGTTCCAAAATATGGGTTACAACTGGGCTTGATATAAAAGGTGCAGTAGACCCAAGTGATCAGGACTACTTAAAGATTGTCCCTAATTCATTAATGTCTGCTGTATTTAACACTATAGACAATTTGGGATTTAGAATCCGTGAAGCTGATTGTGAAGAAGCACCGCGCCGATTACGCGGACGATTACCGTTTGTTCAAGAATTCGAGTTTGTTCCAACATCGGGACCATTCCATGGAAGATTAGATGAATTAGAATTAGTTTTCTTCCCAGCTGGTAATGGATCTCTTGACATCATGTTCCAAGTGGATAGACGTGCTCGAGGATTAACGGGATTGTTCTCCGAGGCTCTGGGAACCGATGAGACCAAAGTGAGATTAACAGTAACAAATGAAGATATCCCATCCTTAAGGCAAATCATTCAAAACGTCATTCAAAAGTATTCATAGCATATATAGGTCAATAGAGTCTTGAGACTCTATTGCTTTTTTGTCTCATTATCACTAATAAAATCAAAATCGACAAAAATAGTGGAGTTTCAATGGAGGATTTACCTATTGTTATCGCCAATTATATGAATAGATAATTCTTTCAAATAATTGGAGGGATAAGATGATCAAAATGTTAACCAAGAAGGCAAGTATTCTATATGATGTGACGATCTTTCAAACTCCGAAAATCCGTGAACATAAAGGGTATAAAGAGGTCTATCGGACGACGATACCCGCAAACAGCCGCAAGCAATGCTTGGAGGAAACTTTTAGTCGTTTTAATGTAACTGACAGAATACCGGTTCATTATAAAGGAAGATTTATGTCCACTGGTGATATTATATTAATCGATGAAGGCCGCGGCGGCCAATTTTATTATCAATTAAAAGCCGGAGGCTGGATACTAGTAAACCGAATTAATATTAGGTAAATATACAAAACCTAAGGAGTGACCTTAGGTTTTTTCAATTTACATGGGTTTTGGATAAATCAGTTTTTACGCTCTGCAGCACTGAATTCTTTTTCATGTGCTTCATGCTCTGCCACAATGGCTTCAGGTGGGATGTGATTATTCTTCTTTTTCCCACGGATTCGTGCTCGGTGTTTTTTTCCCATCATTACCCCTCCTTTGACCTTAAAAATAGCTTCCCTCATTTTTAAAAAATCATGTCCACGTTTTCAATAAAATACGTTTATGTTATAGTGTCTATGGTACAAACTTATTGCAGTACATAATTTTTTTGGGAGGTCTATTTATGAGTGTACATATTGGGGCAAAAGAAAATGAAATTGCAGAAACTGTTTTACTACCTGGAGATCCTCTTCGGGCAAAATATATAGCGGAAACATTTTTAGAAGATGCAAAATGTTACAATGAAGTTCGGAATATGTTTGGTTTTACGGGTACCTATAAAGGAAAAAGGATTTCTGTGCAAGGAACAGGAATGGGTGTGCCTTCCATTTCAATTTATGTAAACGAATTAATGCAAAGCTACAATGTTCAGAATTTAATTCGAGTGGGTACTTGTGGTGCAATCCAAAAGGATGTAAAAGTTCGTGATGTAATTTTAGCAATGACAAGTTCAACCGACTCCAATATCAATCGTCTCACCTTTGGACATGTCGATTTTGCGCCAGCAGCAAATTTCGACTTGCTAAGAAACGCTTATGATGCTGGGATTGCGAAAGGTCTTAATTTAAAAGTTGGAAATATTTTCACAGCTGATTCATTTTATAACGATAATGCTGACCTTGAAAAATGGGCTAAATATCAAATTCTTGCGATTGAGATGGAGACAACCGCTCTTTACACATTAGCTGCAAAGTTTAATCGCAGGGCTCTATCTGTACTTACTGTTAGTGACCATATCTTAACAGGAGAAGAGACAACAGCAGAAGAAAGACAATTAACCTTTAATGATATGATTGAAGTGGCGCTAGAAGCTGCAACAAAGGAATAATAATAGTTCATGCCTCTTCCTAGCTGGAAGAGGTTTTTTCATTTTAAAAGTTGTTCACAAATAGTTTGTTGTCAAAAAAGGAACTCCGTCATAAAATGGAGAATTTAATAAACAAGGGCATCGCTTGTGCCATTGTCATCGAAATTGAGTTGTAAAAGGTAAAAAATAGGCAAATAAGTGAAAAATTCATAAACATATTGTGATATATAGGGTGCAGGGGTATAGTATAGATGAGGTGAACGAAGTGAAAGAGCAGCTCAAATTAGATATTACGGGTATGACCTGTGCAGCATGTTCCACAAGAATTGAAAAAGTGCTGAATAAAATGGACGGTGTTGAAGCCAATGTTAATTTGCCCTTGGAAAGGGCAGTTATTTCATATGAGAAAAACAAAGTAACAAGTCATGAGATTATCGTCAAAATCGAGAATCTCGGCTATGGCGTTCGTTTTGAAAAATCGGTGTTTGATATCTATGGGATGACCTGTGCTGCTTGCTCCACAAGAATTGAGAAAGTGTTAAACAAAATGGACGGCATTAAACAGGCAACCGTAAATTTGGCTGCTGAAACAGCAAGTGTTGAATTTAACCCGGGGGAAGTAACAATCGAGGTTATAAAGGATAGAATTCATAAACTTGGTTATGAAGCGAAGGAGAAGGGAAAAAGGGAATCAAAACAACAGCACAAGGAAGAGGAAATAAAACAGAAAAAACATAAATTCCTGCTATCTGTGATATTATCCATTCCACTTTTGTATACAATGCTAAGCCATATCCCCATTAATCTAGGCTTGGCAATGCCAAGTTTATTAATGAACCCTTGGTTTCAATTCCTTTTAGCCACACCGGTTCAGTTCTATATTGGAGGTCCCTTTTATATTGCTGCCTTTAAGGCGATTAAAAATAAAAGTGCAAATATGGATGTACTTGTTGCATTGGGGACCTCTGCGGCCTATTTCTATAGTCTTGCAGAAGGTATAAAGACGATTCGAAACCCTTTTTATATGCCACACCTCTATTTTGAAACAAGCGCAGTTCTTATTACGTTAATCCTTCTTGGTAAGTTATTTGAAACAATTGCAAAAGGGAGAACAACTGTTGCTATATCAAAACTGCTAAACCTTCAGGCAAAAGAAGCAACCGTGATAAAAAATGGGAATGAAACTCAGATTCCAATAGAAGAGGTAAAGGAAGGCGATCGATTGATAGTGAGGCCTGGGGAGAAGATTCCCGTTGATGGGCAAGTGACCCAGGGGCAATCTTCGATTGATGAGTCGATGATTACTGGTGAATCTATCCCTATAGAGAAAACGGTCGGTGACATACTAATTGGTTCGACCATTAATAAAAATGGAACTCTGACTATGATAGCAACAAAGGTAGGAAAAGATACTGCCCTTGCTGGAATTATTAGAATTGTCGAGGAAGCACAGGGGAGTAAAGCGCCGATTCAACGGCTTGCAGATAAGATATCAGGTTATTTTGTCCCTGTAGTAGTTGCCATATCAATCTTAACGTTTATTATTTGGTATTTATTTATTAGCCCATACGATTTCCCTTCTGCGTTAGAAACTGCGATTGCGGTACTCGTAATTGCTTGTCCGTGTTCTCTTGGTCTTGCAACTCCTACCTCTATCATGGTAGGGACGGGAAAAGCTGCAGAAATGGGGATTCTTTTTAAGGGTGGGGAACACCTTGAGACCGCGCACAAAATTAATGCAGTCGTCTTTGATAAAACTGGTACTGTTACAAAGGGGCAACCGGTGGTTACGGATTTTATTGCCTACCAGGAGGAGAAAAAAGTCCTTCAATATCTTGTATCAGCTGAAAAGTCATCTGAACATCCTCTTGCCGAAGCGATTGTAAAATATGGAAGAGAAACACGGTCAAGCACCTTGCCGGTAAAACGTTTTAATGCCATACCTGGATATGGAATTGAGGCTAAAATTGGCGATGATGAGGTTTATGTGGGAACCCGTAAACTTATGAATTTAAAAAGCATTTCTTACCGTGAGCTGGAGAAAGACCTTTTGCGTTTTGAAACAGAAGGAAAAACGGCTATGTATATTGCCATCAATGACACGATCATGGGAATGGTGGCGGTTGCGGATACAGTAAAAGAAACAGCCGTGCAAGCCGTTCAGCAATTAACCGAGTTGGGAATAAAAGTGTACATGCTTACGGGTGATAATGATCGGACGGCTAAGGCGATTGCCAATCAGGTTGGAATAGAAAACGTTATTGCCGAGGTTCTGCCGGAAGAAAAAGCAATTCATGTGAAGGAATTACAGTCTAAAGGGTTAAAGGTAGCGATGATAGGTGATGGAATAAATGACGCCCCTGCTCTTGCCGTGGCCGATATTGGCATTGCTATTGGTACCGGTACAGATGTCGCCATTGAAGCAGCTGATATTACCATTCTTGGTGGAGAGCTTACTTTGGTTCCAAAAGCCATTTCGTTAAGTAAGAAAACGATGCAAAATATCCGCCAAAATCTGTTTTGGGCCCTTATTTACAATTCCGGTGGTATTCCGATTGCTGCAATCGGATTGCTTGCTCCATGGGTAGCAGGGGCGGCCATGGCCTTTAGCTCGGTATCTGTTGTAACTAACTCACTTCGCTTGAAGCGTGTTAGAATATAATGTGAATGAAACAGTCCAAGACCAAGGCTGTGGTTATTCCTAAAGTGAACGGCATTACCACCGGGTAGTGCCGTTTTTTTTGAAAAATGAAAGAAAACGTAATTCTTATTGTATTCATTAACTTTTCTTTGTTAATTTTATATAAAAGATGTTATTCTAATCACTAAGGGTTTACTATTTTAAAATAGGCTTCTAAAAATGTAAAATTACCCCGTTTTAATGCTGATTTACAATTTAATTTTTATGGTAAATGAAAGTGGTGAAGGCTTTGGAAGAAAAAAATGGAGATCAACTGAAGGCTGAGGAAGAAAAAGTAGAACAAGAGCAAGTGACCGAAAATAAATCAGGTTACATACGCTTGAAAAAGTTTCATTTTATTATGCTGCTATTTTTCCTTGTTTTCCTATCGGCTGGGATTACAACCTTCGCTCTTGCGTTTGGAAAAGATAAAGTGGTAACAGTTGCGCCGGAAAGAACTGAATTTAATAAACTTTACGAGGCTTTTGATACCATATCTAATGGTTATTACAAGGATGTTAATCAGAAGAAGTTAATTAATGGTGCAATTGACGGCATGGTTAAATCACTTGATGATCCTTATTCTGACTATATGAGTAATGAAGAAGCAAAAAGCTTTCATAGCAGCATTTCCTCTTCATTCGAAGGGATTGGTGCTGAAATCCAGGAAAAGGATGGTCATATTATCATTGTTTCTCCTATTAAAGGATCCCCTGCAGAAAAAGCAGGTTTAAAACCCAATGATATGGTCATTTCGGTAAATGGAAAGAGCCTTCAGGGCATGAATTCGACAGAAGCTGTAACACTCATTAGAGGTAAAAAAGGAACAAAGGTAACACTATCGATTCAAAGGCCAGGGTTGAATGCACCAATGAATGTGCCAATTGTTCGTGACACGATTCCGATCGAAACCGTGTATGGGGAAATGGTTGATTCATCGATCGCCAAGGTTCAAATTACTAGTTTTTCAAGCAACACTTCTAAAGAATTAGTAACTACTTTAAACGATCTTCAGAAAAAAGGGATGAAAGGGCTTGTTCTTGACCTACGCCAAAATCCTGGAGGATTATTGGATCAAGCCGTAAGCATAACGAGTATGTTTGTTCCTAAAGGGAAAATTATTGTTAAAGAACAAGACCGTAACGGTAAAATTAAGGAAATTGCTTCCCAAAATGAAGGCAATCCAGATCTCCCGCTCGTTGTTTTAATTGATCAAGGAAGTGCTAGTGCTTCAGAAATATTTGCTGCAGCTGTAAAAGAATCTGCAGGTGTTCCATTGGTTGGTGAAAAGTCCTTTGGAAAAGGTACTGTTCAAACTGCAGCTGATTTTAAAGACGGTTCCAATTTGAAGTACACGATTGCAAAGTGGTTAACACCAAATGGCAATTGGATTCATAAAAAGGGGATTGTTCCCGATGTAAAAGTGGCGCTTCCTGAATATGCGACATTGCCGATTATTGATCCCAATAAAGAACTGGCATTGTCCTCTTCTTCGACAGAGGTTCAAACTGCCCAGAAGATGTTAAAGGCGGTTGGATATGATCCAGGCAGGGTAGACGGATTCTTTGATGAAAAGACAAAACAAGCTGTTATGAAATTCCAAACGGCTCAGAAGCTTCCGGCTAATGGTGTGTTAAAGGGTGATTCTACCTTGAGGCTTATGGATGCATTACGTGAAAAATTAAAAAACAGTGATACGCAATTACAAAAAGCTGTAGAGGTTTTAAAAGGCCGGATGAAGTAAAAATTATAACCCGATTCCATCAGGAGTCGGGTTAAACTTTATTATAGAAGGGAAACAAGCATGAACAAGGTAGAAGTATACATATTGTCAGGATTTTTAGGAAGCGGGAAGACAACTTTATTAAAACGATTATTAGAGGACGAACGCAGCCGCGGGAGAAAAGTAGCTGTCTTAATGAATGAACTTGGTCAAGTTTCAATTGACTCTGATGCGGTAGAAGAAGATGTTTTATTAAAAGAGTTATTAGGCGGCTGTATTTGCTGTTCCATACAGGACGAGCTTGAAGCACAACTCCAAGGTCTATTAATGAAGGAGCAGCTGGAGGTAATCTATATTGAGACAACGGGTGCAGCCCATCCAGTTGAAGTATTGGATTCCATCCTTTCCCCTTTGTTTGCAGATCAATTATTGATTAAAGGGATTATTACAACCGTCGATGGCACAAGGTGGAAAAATAGAAAAGCGTTAAGCCCTCAGCTGCAGCAATTGATCCTTGAACAGGTGAGGAATGCGGACTTTATCCTAATAAACAAAATAGATGAACTAAAAGAAAATGAGCAGGCACAGTTGATATTTGAAATGCAAGGATTAAATTCAAATGCGCAATGTATACTAACTCAATACTCGAAAATCCCAATTGATCAGCTTAGAAAATTATCTGTAAATCTTGAAAAGGAATCGAGCCACATACACTTAAACTTATCCACGTTCGTATACCAGTTTCATAAACCTATTAGCGAAACCGGTTTTGAAGAGTTTTTAAGGAAATTACCAGATACCATTTATAGGATAAAAGGATATATAAAGTTTCACTTTTCCGATCAACCATATCTTTTTCAATATGCTTATGGAATGCCGATATATATGAAGGAATACATGAATATGCGGTTAAACCTTGTGTTTATAGGGGAAAACGTTAATTGGGAGTTCATTAACGAACAGCTTACTTTACTTGAAAATGAGATAGAGGAGTCTAACTAGAATAAAAATGGGTGGTAAATGAATGATAAATTCTACTTCAGGTAACTCTTTTAATGTAGTTAAAAACCATTAAAGGAGGAGCATAAGTGAAGAAGGCAGTTTGTTTTTTCTTAGTAGTTATCCAAATCCTCCTAAATGGATATGGGGTAGATGCAGCAAGTGAGAAAAAAAATAATATAGAAATGCCAGACTGGAAAAGAGTCAATCAGTTATTACCTAAATACTCGAAGTTTGTTGTTCAAGATATGGAAACAGGAAAAAGGTTTAAGGTACAAAGACGAGCCGGAAGTCAACATGCTGATGTACAGCCTTTAACCGCGAAGGATACAAAAATAATGAAAAATATCTATGGAGGAAAATGGAGCTGGAAGCGGCGGGCTATTTATGTAATTCATAAAAGGCAGAAAATCGCTGCATCCATGCATGGAATGCCTCATGGAGGGGGGGCATTGAAGAATAATTTTCCAGGGCATTTTTGCATTCATTTCTACGGCAGCACCACCCATCGAACCAATTCTATGGACTTATCGCATATGCTGATGATCTATAAGGCATCAGGCCAATTAAATCATTACCTGGCAAAGGCAGATCCCTATCAGGTAATCAAGGCTTATATTGTGGGCTTTAAACAGCAAGATTCAACCATAGTCTCGAAAACTTCACTGCAAACAGTTAAATGGTTTCCCATTCTCGACAAAGTTGAAAACGTTCGGATATCAAGACTAGAGCAGCTGCCACCTGAAGATCTAACCGAAGAATTAAGTTTAGATGTGCCTGCTGTAATCGATTGGTACATTAAGGATGTAGGAAGGCAAACGTTTCGGGGGGAAATTCATTTAATTCGTTTTTCTCCAGCAGATGCTTGGAAAGTGGATTCCAAGCCATTTTTAAAAGAAAATAATTTCTAATAAACAAAAACACCTTTAGAATCGCTAAAGGTGTTTTTAAATAAAATTTAACGCTGTTCGCCAAACTTGATGAAGGTCAGCTCATCCTCAATTAAGCCACAGGCACCGCATTGAACTCGGTATTCAGGTCCATTATAACGGAGATGAAATGGTTCAAGCTCATTCTCACCATATTCGTGAATGACATCGCCTGATTGAGGGTCGAGCTTAACTGATTGAGAGACTTGTTGAATAATATTAAATCGACTCCGGTTTGTTTTACAATTAGGACATTTGTATGGAGTTGACATAGGTTTCTCCTTTCATATTATTGTTAACCATTATTTTTTGCAAAAATATTGGTAAATATGTAACAATGGCTAGTGAAGGTCGAAAATCTATAAAAGAACGAACTATGTTAGGGGAGAAATACTTTGAAAAAGCTAGTCCTTATGTTAATTGTCATGCTGTTTTTAGGGTTAGTTGTTTCTTGCAGCAAGCAAGAGGAGAATACAGGTGATATGCCGAAAATGGTGGATGTAAATTTATCCGTGAATCCTAATCCGGGCGAACCAAATAAACCAATTACATTTGAGGCAAAAGTTACACAAGGAAAGGAAAAAATCAATGATGCGGAAGTGACCTTTGAGGTCTGGCGGTCAAAAGATACAAATCATGAGAAAGTTGCTGTTAAACACTCAGAAGATGGTATTTATCGGTTAGAAAAAACATTCCAACAAGAGGGTACTTATTACATTATCTCACATGTAACTGCAAGGGATATGCATAACATGCCGAAGAAGGAGTTTACAGTTGGGGCACCAAGTGAGAAAGAAGAGAACTCATCTGATCACTCAATGGACGGCATGAAAATGGATGATCTAAAGAAATAATTAGTCATCCGGATACTAACACAGAATAAGACAGCCATTTGGCTGTCTTTACTAGTTAAAAAGAGATTAAGTTTGTGTTTACTCTTCTTTTTTTGCCTTGATATTTACGGTTGCTTCCTTGCCTAGTTTCTGTTTGACAATTTCATTTACTTTTTCGGATATATCTCCTTCATATGTTGAACCAATGTTCAGCCTTCCTGATAACTCCTTTATACCTACTTGGCCAAAATTATTTGCATAATCTAAATGTTCAATCACGATTTGATCAACCTGGAGATGGTTAATTTGAACAGTTGGAGGACTGTCCTTTTCTTTTTTTGCTGTAGGGACATTAATGGATTTTACCTCTGTGTTGACGTCATTTATTTTTGATTCAAGTGATGAAATCTTGTTTTCCAATTCCGATATTTTCTTTGTAAAAGTTTTATTTGAAGTAAACAAGCGAAAGAAGAATTGCATAAAAACCCTCTATTCAGAATTGGATTATTCACAAACCGAACCGGGATAGCTTCCTTTAGTTAATCTTATTTGTAATTATCGGAAACATGCAAAAAAAATCAACGTCTACAGAATTTCTGTCACGTCGATTTGTGAATATTGCATATCAATATTTTTAGGAATTTTTATTTCCAGAATTCCATCTTTATAATTTGCCGTGCCGCCTTTCTTTTTAACAATAGCAGGAAGAGTGATCGTATTAGAATCCTCTCGATCGGGAATATGTTCAACAATAAGCTGATTTGAAGTATGGTAGAGCCGAAGCTGGTTCAGCCATTCTTCGTTACGAATTGGTATTCTTACAAAGACATAATCATGTGTCTCAAAGGCGGTGGAATTCAAAGCATTGGCTGACCTTTGTTTTGTATCAGATCTTTGAAAGTTGCTGAATAAATCTTGAGGATTCGTCATACCACCCATGTTGTTGGGCATAATTTTACCAATAAGATCCTGAACGTAATTATTTATCTCATCTGGTTTCATTTTTTGTAATGAATCTTTCATATCTTTTGTAAAAGGAAACATATTCCAAGGAAACATTTTCTTTCAACCTCTCTAAACACTAAAATTGATTTGCAATTGGTGAGGATGGATTCGCAATTTGGTCTTGGTCGCTAATATCTGTGTCACCGAAGCCATTTAAAGAAAAAGAGCTCGAAGGAGATAAATCCCCTAAGGCAAAATTTGATCCTACCCATTTTTGGTTGGCGGTATGGCTATTCTGAACGGATGGCCCTAAAGAAATATTTGCATTGTTAGCTATAGAATTCGTCTTGATATTAAAAATGTTTATCTGAAAAGGCATTTTTTTCAGTCCTTTATCTCGAATTACTAAAGACATTCGATGGATTTGCGATATCACCCATGTCATTTATATCTGGATCAATAAAAACATTCTCCATGGCCGCAGTCGGCGGTGCAAAATCTCCATAGGATGAATTTTGACCTTGGGATTTCGAATTAGCTGTATGTGCATTATGAAGGGCTTCACCGATGTTGACAGACCCGTTGTTAGAAACACTGTTGATTTTCAGGCTGAAGATATTAATTACAGTCTGCATCCTGTCACATCCTTTATTGTTGTTATCCGTATCATATGCAACTACTCGCCCATTCGTTATTAAAACTTCCTATCCCCATAAAAAGGGGGAGGAGATAAAATTTGCATATATAAACATTTCTTTTTAACATATATATAAAGAGAGAATTCTTTTAATAGAGAGGTAATGATTGTGAACAAGAAAACGGCTTTGATTACTGGCGGAGCTTCTGGTATCGGCAAAAAAACGGCAGAACTGCTTGCGGAAAATGGGTATCAACTTGTGATCAACTATCGAAAAAGTGAGTCAGAGGCAGTTTTCTTAGCTAAGCAATTAAATGATCATTACGGGACGAAAAATATCGCCATCCAAGGTGATGTTGCCGACAGAGAGGATTGTGTCCGCATTGTGAATGAGACTCTTTTAGCCTATTCGGGCATAGATGTCTTAGTTCATAATGCTGGTCCATACATACATGAACGAAAAAAACTGACAGATTACTCTTTTGAGGAATGGGATTATTTAATTCAAGGTAATTTAACAGCGGTGTTTTATTTGTCCAAATTGATACTCCCTGTAATGAGGAAACAAAACTGGGGGAGAATTATTACGTTAGGATTTGATCGGGTTGAAACCGCACCGGGCTGGATTTTTCGGTCTGCCTTTGCTGCTGCTAAGACTGGTTTAGCATCCTTAACTAGAACGATTGCGATGGAAGAAAAGGAGCATGGAATTACCGCAAATATGATTTGTCCTGGAGATATTACAAATGAGTGGAAGGAAAAAACCATTAAAGAAGCCATCTCATTAAACAGTGAAAAGAACTCGGTGGGAAGACAGGGAACGGGTGAAGATATCGCACGTGTTATCCAGTTTTTAATTGATGAGAGATCTGATTTTATTACAGGAAGTATCATACCGGTAACTGGCGGGGTTGATGTCCTCGGGAAGGCATTAAGACCGTAAAAAGTAATTAAGTTCTAAAGTTTTTGAACAGTTTGATTTTATGAATGGATATGGCAGCTTTTGTAGATACTAGAATTTATTCATCTATGAAAGGAGCAAAGAATATTATGAGTTTTAACATGAACCGAATTAATCCAAATCAAACCCAGGTTTTTTTTCATGATGGTCGCTTTGAAACGTTAACAAATGAGGAATTAGACGAATTTTTGCTCCATATGGGAAATAGTGAAGTGAACAATAACCAAGATGCATTTGAATAATGATTTTTATAAAAAATGAAAAGCAATCGGCTGACCGATTGCTTTTTTTAGGCTTCTAATAACTTAGAATCTGTTTCCTCTGTTCCGATACGTAACAGATGGAAGGTATATAGGTCTTTTGGTATTTCATATAAGTCATAAACAGGTTCGTTGGCATTTAATTGCGCGTAAAGAGAGGCTCTTGTTTCGTTTGCCTTCACAACATAGGAAAGTTTTTCAGCGGCTTTGATTGAACGAATATTAACCTTTCTAATCCGCATAAAAATAGTCTCAATCCCGGCTTCATAAAAGAGTTCGTTGAAAAATGCTTCCTTAGCAGGGCTGTTATACCCTTTCCCATGGTAGGGTTTGCCAAGCCAAGTCCCTAAGAAGCCAGCGTTATCTTGGATGTCAAACAAATTGATGGTACCGATTGGGTTGCCCCATTCATCGAGAATCGTACGTGAAATTAATTCACCCCGTTCTTCCGCCTCAATTGTTTGTTTCGTCATAAATAAAAATTCTTCATATGAGTCAGCTTTTTGACGTACAAAAGGGAAGACATCTGGATGCGTCATTAACTCGTACAGTGTGTGGCTCTCATGAAGATCACGTTTTTTTAACATGAAAATCCCTCCATTAGGGCATTCCGATCCCATGTGTAAAGAAGCGGTCCACCCTCGAAATTTTTTATAGAATTGCGTAAAAAATTTCGGGGTGGGAATCGAACCCACTAGAACCAGTAAACTGGTGGCGCACCATTTGCCTTCCCTATATCATTTTTTTTGTTACATGATTCTGCTCATAAACCCCCGAATCAATCAGTTCCAAAATCATTTACTTAGAGTATAATACAAGAAAAATTGAAAAAAAGAAATAGGCTTTTTGCGGTTCTTCGCTAATATTTTTTACCAATTTTCTACACTTTATTAGCCTTCCGAATAAACAATTTCACCGCCAATCATTGTCCATTTAGGCTTCGCTAAATAATGAAAAGGATGATGGGTCCAGAGGACTAAATCGGCATCCTTCCCTTCCTCAATACTGCCAACTCGATCGTCAATTTTTAGGTTTCTTGCGGGAAGAATGGTAATTCCTTCAATGGCTTTTTGTTCAGGTAACCCTTCTCGGACGGCAAGGCTCGCGCAAATATTTAAGTATTGGATTGGTGTATACGGATGGTCAGTTGTAATTGAAACCTCCAAGCCGTGATTAGTAAGTATTTCATACGTTTTCCACGTTTTATTCTTTAATTCTACTTTTGACCTTCTTGTTAGTGTTGGGCCTACAGAAACCTTTAGATTATGTCCAGCTAATTCATTGGCAATCAAATGTCCTTCCGTACAGTGTTCAATACGCAAATCAAGCTGGAATTCTTCCGCAAAACGCAGGGCCGTAATAATATCATCCGCACGGTGCGCATGGATTCGAACCGGTATTTCCCTTTTTAACGCCCTTACAAGTGGTGCAATTCGAAGATCTTCAGGAGTATCCGTATGGATCGCTTTGTAGAAAGCTTCCCTAAGCATTCCCATGATCCCCATTCTAGTAATCGAATCACTATTACCATGGCTGTGGATCCTCTTTGGATTTTCCCCTAAGGCTATTTTTAACCCTGCTATCTCCTTGACTATCATTTTCTTGATATTTTTCCCAGTTGTTTTAATAACGGAAGTGGTACCACCAATTACGTTTGCACTCCCTGGCATCACATGAACCGTTGTAATTCCGCTTTTAATTGCATCACTGAAAGCCTGATCTAATGGATATACTCCATCTATCGCTCGGATATGGGGGGTAAGGGCTTCAACTGTTTCATTGGCGTCATTACCGGCCCAGCCAGTCCCTTCGTCATATAAACCTAGGTGGGTATGAACATCAATAAAACCAGGAAATAAATAAGCGTCCGAACAGTCGATAATTTTTACCGTCAAATCTGACTTTAAATTCCTGCCGATTTTTTTAATCTTGCCATTTTCGATAAGGATATCGGTGTATTTTGCCGGTTTGGAGGTAACCGGATAAATAGTCGCATTTTTCAAAAGTATTTTATCCATAGTAATACCTTTCTTTATGTTGTTAATAATATTTTATCTATTTTAGCAACATATGTGTCACAGGAAAAGTCAGTTAAAAAAATTTTCTTATGCGGATTTATTTCAAAATCACGAAACCTTTAAAGTGACGGAGCGTAAATATTAGCGTAAAGAAAAATTTATTCAATGGGGGAAGATGAAATGGTAAAGAGTGAAGAAAGGCTATTAGCGGCAGGTATGTATGTCCTAAGCTTGTTTTTTCCTATTATAGCACCACTGATTATTTGGTTACTAAAAAAGGAAGAGTCTACATTTATTGATGTTCATGGAAAAGAGTACTTTAACTTTTTTATTTCTTATTTTGTCTATTCCGTTGTGGCAGGTATCTTGACAATCGTAATTATTGGTATTTTTCTATTATGGGCATTAGGGATTGCAGCACTTATTTTTAGCATTATAGCAGCAGTTAAAGCCTATGAAGGAAAAGAATACCGATTCCCATGGATATTTAGAGTAATAAAATAACATTAAGCAGAATGAGAACCCGGCAAAAAGATTTGTCGGGTTTTTGGCTATTATCCCATACGTTTTGTCAAAATTACAAAAGTGCTTTTTGTTTGCTAACGTTAGCGCATATTCTATAATAGGAGAGGTGTATTTTTTATTTTTAAAAGGGGTGAGGCAGTTTGTTAAACCAAACAGGATTAGTTTTAGAAGGTGGCGGGATGCGTGGGGTTTATACTGCCGGGATCCTGGAATATTTTTTAGAACAGGACTTGTTTTTTCCTTATGTTATCGGTGTTTCTGCGGGAGCCTGTAATGCTGCGTCATATTTATCAAAGCAAAAAGGCAGAAATAAAACGGTAACAGTTGAATATGCTAGTGACCCAAGATATATATCATGGAGAAATTACTTCAAGAACAGACAGTTTTTTGGAATGGATTTTATTTTTGATGAAATCCCTAATCAACATGTGCCTTACCATTATGATGTTTTTTATAGCAGCCCTGTCGAATTTGTGGTCGGGACAACTGATTGTTTAACCGGTATGCCTGTGTACTTTAAAAAGCAGGATTATGGGAAAGACTTGCTAACCGTACTAAGGGCATCAAGCTCGCTGCCGTTTATCGCTCCGGAAATCCGGTACCAAGATAAAATTTTACTAGATGGAGGGATAAGTGATCCTATCCCTATCAAAAAAGCGCAAAGTGATGGTTTTAAAAAAAATATTGTCATTTTAACTAGAAATAAAGGTTATTTAAAAAAACCATCAAAATTTCACTTCCTTGTAGACAGAAAGTACCCGGATTACAAAGGGTTACAGCAATCATTAAGGACAAGGTATCAAGTTTATAACGATACCCTGGATTATTTAGAAAAAGAGGAAGCTGCAGGTAATGTGCTGATTATTCGTCCATCGGAGCCATTAAAAGTGGGGCGAATGGAAAGAAATTCACAAAGGCTTGCAGAGTTATATAGCCAAGGCTACCGGGATGCAAAGGCATCGATGGATAAAATTAATTCTTATTTAGAAGGTATGAGGAGAGTCTAGCAGACTCTCCTTTTACTTTTTAAAAACTTCTATCATTTTTTTTAATCCTATTAAATAAACTATTAGTAGAGGAATTGATAAGGGGTTATCTGGATGAAAATAAATGAATATTACCGGGATTCAGCTAATATGAACTTAAATGGTAGTATTGCCGCTCTGGTTCCGACCACTATTATCATAGTAGGAAATCTTTCTGTTTTTAAGCAAAGGGAAATCATGCTATTTGTGCTTCCATTTATGATTTATAGCCTGATTAGTTTTCAAGTCTATCTATTTAGAATGAACCAATCTATCACGATTAAACGCAATATGCATGCTTCTAGGGATATTTCGATGTCCATTTTTAAAGCCCGTCATCTATTAATACTTTACAGGAACTCTCACTCTTCAAGATTGTTCATCTATTTTCCCAATGGTCATATGGCTGGGCAAATAAAAAAGTTTCGGGGAACTGGGGTCGAGAGGTTAAAGCCGTCGAGAACTTATGCTATATACAATAGAGAAGACCAAGTATTGGGATATTTTAAACTAAAAGGAAGAAAAATGGTAAGGATTAATGTTTTTGATAGAAATCGGGCCTATTTAGGCAGATTTGAAAAAAAGAATATCGGTTTGCGGAAAGCTAAAAAGGTGCTGTTTGACCGTAAAGGAAGGTTTATAGGAGAGGTAGAAGGATCTTCTTTCTTTATGGATGAACTCGTTTATGATTGTGGTCTTAAAGAGGTAGGGCGGCTGAGGAGAGGGTGGATGCCGATTGAATGGAGCCCTTTATTTCCAGAGCCGAATACACCGGTACTATCACTTACAGAAGACCTTTCTGAAGAGGACAGACTGCTTAGAATGTCGATATTAATTAACGAATACTTTATTGAGAGATAATACAAGACAGTTTCCTTCCATAATAATGTTTGATATGATGGATTTAAGTTTGATTTTTGGGGGTAAAAGTTGTGCAAATTGAGTTAATTAAAGGTCATGGATCAGGAAATGATTTTCTCCTCATCGATGAAATTTCAAATGACTATATGTTTTCGGAAGAAGATAGAGCAAATCTTGCTAAGGTATTGTGTAACCGTGACTCCGGGCTCGGAGCCGATGGAATTCTGTTTATTATGAAAAGTGAGCAAGCGGATGGAAGAATGCGTGTCTTTAATGCCGACGGTTCTGAAGCATCAATGTGTGGAAATGGCCTCCGCCTTGTAGCCAGATATATCTGTGAACTGCAAGGAATTAATCAGGCGGTTATTGAAACAATGAAAGCAAATCTAAAGGTAAGAAGACAAGAGGACATATATCCTCAAGTTCACACCTACCAGGTTGAGATCTCGCCGGTCCTGTTTGAGCTTAAGGCGCTCCCTTTAAACCTAAATAAACCGACTCTTTTTAACGAAAGAATTAAGGAGCTTTCAGATGATTTAAGGTTTACCGCTGTTGCGGTACCCAACCCGCATTTGATTGCGATGGTAGAATCTGAGCAGCTTAAAAATAATCTCCAAAAACAACTTAGTGAAAAAGTGAATGGTCCCAATGATTTATTCCCGGATGGGGTAAATGTTAGCTTTGTAAAGCCGCTCGAAAGAGGCTCTATTTACGTCCGCACCTTTGAGCGCGGAGTAGGTTTTACAAATGCCTGTGGTACAGCAATGTCTGCATCTTCATTGGTCACTTGCTTAACCGATTTAAATGACTATGAAAAGGTCATCAACGTTTATAATAATGGCGGTAAAGTCCAATGTGTGGTTCATAAAATCGAGGATACCTATACAATTGATCTAATTGGAAATGCCACCTATCTTTATCATGCTAAAATCCAGTTAACTTTAAATGAAAAAACCTTTTCTGTTTCATCAAGAACCAATTTTACAGAACAAGAGACCTATGAAAAGCTCCAAGTAGTCGCGCAGGGAAAAATAGAACAATCACTTTAAGGATAAGGTAGATCACCTTATCCTTTTTTTACTGGTGTTTTTTAAAAACTCAAGGACCGGAGTAAAGGGCTGCAGTTGCTTTGTTTGAAAATAGTCCATAAAAGGGTCACCTTGACTGCGGATTCGTTTAAGTGCATTCTCCATATTAAAGGGAAATAATTCTAGTTTGTTATTCACTTCCTCCCAATAAAGAGGGGTAGCGACACCTGCATGGTCGTTTCCCCTCATCGAGTAGGGAGCAACAATCGTTTTCCCTTCAGAATGCTGTACATAATCAACATACAACCTGTTATTGCGATTTTTTTTCATCCGTTCAATCGTGAAGGAATCGGGATCCTTCGAGATCAAATATTCCGCAATAAAGCTGGTGAATAAGCGTGTATCGTCGTAGGTATAGACATTTTCCGGCAAAGGAAGGTAAATTTGTAAACCTTTATTGCCTGAGGTTTTTATAAAACCAATTAGATTTAATTGGTCCAATACTTCTTTAATCAATAGAGCTGCTTTGACGGCTAAGTGAAATGCGTCTTTAGATGGCGGATCCAGATCAAAAACGATTTCACTAGGTCCCAGGCTATTGATGGTTTGAAAAGGGATATGGAACTCAATTGCAAGTTGATTTCCAAGCCACACAAGGGTTTTGAGATTATTGCACACAATGTAATTAATTCCTTCTGCCTCTTTTGTCTGTACAAATTCAGGTGCATAATCCGGACAATTTTTTTGATAAAAAGCCTCTCCAAACATTCCATGTGGATAACGAATAACTGTTAAGAGCCGTTCCTTTAAAAAGGGCAGCATAAATGGTGAAACTTCTCGTAAGTATAGGATATAATCAGCCTTCTGAATATTGAACTTTTCCCATAAGGGTTTATCTGGATGGGTTATTTCCAACTCTTGAGGCAGATTTTTTTGAGCAAACATAAAGCGATCATATGTACAATCAGCAGGTTGTAAATCAAAGCGAAAGCGGTCAAAATGAGGTTCACGCAGTTGATTGTCATAAAGTTCTAAGTATTTCACTTCAAGGCAGATAGCTGGTTCAACATAAATAAATTGATCGTCCTCTTTAATCATGTTCTGTTTTATCGTTTCCTTCAAGGCATTCTTTTCTTCGGGTTTAAAGCCAAAAAGAACTTGGCCAATGGAAAATATTTCTTTATCTTGATAAACACCGATATAAAAATAGCCATTCGTTTTTTCATAGGAGGTAATAAAGCAGCTGACATATTTCCAGTTTTTATACTTTAGCCATTGCTGCGTACGTTTTCCTTCCTCCCAAAGACTATTTTTAGATTTAGCAATAATGCCTTCTCCATCATATAAAACCACTTTTTCCCATAATTTATTAAAATCATCATGGGGTTTTACGAATTGCAGCAGTTGATCGTTATTCGGATCAGATGTCAGCTTTAAACCAGCCGTTCGGAATAATTCTCCCAGCTCATCTTTTCTTTTATAAAAGGGTTCAGTAAACAGCTCTTTTCCTTTAATCAACAATAGATCAAAAACCATAAGACGGCAGGGGAAACGAGCTGCTTGCTCTTCAATTTTTTTTTCGGATTTTAGTCGCCCTCTTACCTGAATGGCAGAAAAATTTGCTTTATGTGTGTTTTCCAAATAAACAAGTTCACCATCTAATTGCAACGGTAAATAGGGTTTAAATTGGGTTTCATATTGCAATAGGAACTGTTTGATTTCCGGAAATTGAGGTAATAAATTCTTTCCATTCCTGCTTATTAGTTCAATCCCCTTTTGATTCCAGGTTAACATGGCACGAAAACCATCATATTTCACCTCGTATTGCCAATCAGGCCGTACGGGAAGATCAAAGGTTAAACTGGGCAGCATCGGCTTCATGGGTACGTTTCCTTTCTTTTTCTCTTATTTTGCTTCAATTAATTTCACTTCATCCTTTTCCAAATCTTTTAAGGAATGAAGAAGGTAATTTACCGCAAAATAAAAACAAAAAGAATGGAGAATACCTATGCATACGATGTGGAAAGGCAGTATTAGTTTTGGACTTGTAAACATCCCCATCAAGCTCCATACCGCAACGGAAGACAAGGATATAAAGCTTCGTACCTTGCACAATAAATGCCATGCTCCCATTAAATATGAAAAAATTTGTACTGTCTGTGAAGAAGAGGTAAAACCTGAGGATATTGTAAAAGCTTACGAGTATACAAAAGGTAAGTTTGTCGTTCTTGATAATGAAGAATTAGAAAAGCTGCGCAAAGAAAATGAAGAAAAGGCTGTAGAAATCATTGATTTCGTTAAAATTGAAGAGATTGACCCGATTTATTTTGATCGAACGTACTATATGTCTCCGAATGAGGGCGGCAGTAAGGCATACTCCTTACTGCGAAAGGCATTGCAAGAGTCCCAAAAGGTTGGGCTTGCTAAAATTATTATTCGCTCTAAGGAACAGCTTGCGGTTATTCGCGTATATGAAAATACATTGGTGATGGAAACGATTCATTATCCCGATGAGGTCCGTAAATCTGGAGATGTTCCCAATGTTCCGTCAGAGAATAAAGTAACGGAAAGAGAATTAGAAACAGCGATATTACTGATTGATCAGTTAACTACCAAGTTTGAGCCTGAAAAATATACTGATGAATATCGTACCGCATTATTAGAACTAATTGAGTCAAAACGGACGGGGCAGGAAACAGTAACCGCAGCTACTAGAGAAGTGGCATCAAATGTTACAGACCTAATGGCCGCCTTACAAGCGTCCATCGATCGGACGAAACCAAATAAAACAACAACCCCTGCACTGAAGGCTTCAACAACTGAGAAAACGAAACCAAAAAAAGCAGCTGCAGTGCCTAGAAAAAAGGCCCCATCGAAAGTAAAAAAAGAAGCCTAGCTACTGATGCAGTCTTGAATAATAAAGTGAAGGACCAGGGTTTTTTAACTTGGTCTTTTTTTACTATTTGAAATTGATCCAAAAATTGACTTGGATTAAAAATTATGTTAAAATTTATTTATGTTTTAATGTTTCGGTATTATCTGATTTAAGTGGTCGTAGCTGCACGAAAGTGGGGGAAGCTCTTTTACCTAACGTGTAGGATACGTCTTTTTTATTTTGTAAAATGGTCAACAAAAAGTAAAACGGTGATGCAAAAATGGCAAAGCTTCACTTTTTTATGTATTTAGAATTACTAGAATAATAGTTGGGGATGCCGTTTTAAGCGATGGTTTAAAAACAGTCATAACTACCTATAAGGAGTGATCGTTTTGGCGTTTGGCAGAAAAAATGAAGAAGAAATTAAATTAGAAGAAACAAAGATTTGGGAATGTACCTCTGAAACTTGTAAGTGCTGGGTTCGGGATAATTTTAAAAGCAGTGAAGTTCCACTTTGCCCAATTTGCAAAAGTGAAATGAGGCAATCAACGAAAGAACTGCAAGTGATTCATAACCATAGTAAAAATTTCATGTAAAGAGCAAGAAAGCAGGGAGCTTATAACTCCCTGCTTTTATTCGTTTTCTCTTGTATATTTCTTACAGTAAGATAGGACTAACTCTTCTTCATCTTCCTCTAATTCAAAATCAAGTACCTTTTCAGTCCCGCGTTCAAAAAAGTGATAGCTGGTTATTTTATCTCCGCTTTCATCGTGTACAAAAATACACTTTAAACCGACACCTTTTCCAGAATACAATTCATCCTCCTCATCGACTTCGAGCTCTAGAAAAAACTCATAGCGCTCTCCAGATAGTAACCCAAATGGATCTTCTAATTTTTCCACTTCGTGGCCTGTAATGTTCAACCCTATCATCCTTTTCTTGTTTAATGACTCTTTTATTATACACATTTTCAGGGATAACCCAAAAAGTGATATTGGTTACTGCAACAGCAAGGATTTTGAATATAATGTGAATAATTGCACAAAGTCAACTGAACTACAGAAGATTACGGTAAGATTAATATATAAGGGCTTACAAATCAAGGAAGCAGGTGTCAACATTTCACAAATGAGGAGAGAGGCCATGACAACAACAAAAGATACCATACATATTCAATTATACCCATTTTTATTAGCCAGAAAAAATTTTTACCAAATTCTCCATACTTTATTCTTAGAACCAGCCAAGCACGATTTATTGTTGCATGAGAGAAAGTTTTCTGAATTAAAAGAACTCCTTGAAGGCGGGAGAATTCTCGCTGACTTTTTTGAAGATGTCCATACAAAAGAGAAGGTGGATACTGAAAGAGAAGAGTACTGCCGGTTATTTATTGGTCCAGGAGCATTAGTGGCTCCTCCATGGGAGTCGTATTATCGAAGCAAGGACCGTCTTTTATTTGAAGAATGGACACTCCAGATAAGAGAGATATATCACCAATTCGGGCTCCAATCTATCCGAGAGAATAAAGAGCCTGATGATCATTTACTACTTGAATTTGAGTTTATGATTTTTCTGATCGAGCTTAGTCTGCAAGCTTCAGAAACTGAAAAGATTCAGGAACTGATTTCAAGTCAAATTCATTTTCTCAAAGAGCACCTAACCATTTGGATTCCCGAATTTTGTAAAAGGGTAATCGATCATACCACTAGCCGTCTATACCTAGGAGCTGCCATGCTTCTTGTAGACTTTTTAAACTTTGATTTGACATCTTTATTGGAAATAGAGGAGGCATTAGAAAATGTCTGAAAACCACTTAAAGAACTTGTTAACAAATAAAATGCAGAGACGAACCTTTTTAAAATGGTCAAGCGCAATTGGTATACCAGTTATTGCTGGTGGAATAGGGACAAAGATGCTTGTCGACCGTAGCGAAGAAACTAAACCAGTAAGTGCTAAAGAAGAAAGCACAGAGACGATTATTTCAACCTGCAGTGTTAATAACTGTGGAGGACGTTGTATCATTAAAGCCCATGTAAAAGATGGGGTCGTGGTCAGAGTTAGTACAGATACCAAAGAGGGTGGAGACCTCAAAAATCCTCCCCTAAGGGCATGTATCAGAGGAAGAAACTACCGGAACATGCTTTATCATCCTGATCGTCTAAAATACCCGATGAAACGAGTAGGTAAACGGGGAGAAGGGAAATTTGAGAGGATCTCTTGGGAGGAGGCGATTGAATCTATTGCTGCACAAGTAAAAAATATTGGCGAAACATATGGCCCTGAATCTAGATATGTTAACTATGCATCAGGTCAATGTTGGGGGTTACATGGCGGAGTGAGTGCTGCCAAAAAACTTTTAGCCTTAACTGGAGGGTATTTGAATTCCCGTAATGACTACAGTTCTGGTGCAGGTAATGTTGCCACCCCTTATACTTATGGAACAAATAACTCGGGAAGCAGCTTTGATTCTTTGCTCCATTCCAAATATATAATTTTATGGGGGCAAAACCCTTCTGAAATGATTTTCTCCACACCGTATCGTTAATATTTAATGCAAGCAAAGAAGAACGGGGCGAAAATAGTCGTAATTGATCCTAGATATACCGATACTGCCATTGCTTTTGCTGATGAGTGGTTACCCATTCTTCCAACAACAGATACTGCGATGATGGATGCGATGGGGTATGTAATTATTACTGAACAACTTCACGACCAGGCGTTCCTTGATAAATACTGTCTCGGGTTTGATGAGAATCATATGCCTGACTGTGTATCGAAAGATGAATCACTAAAAAGTTATTTACTTGGGAAAAACGATGGCGTACCTAAAACTCCTGAATGGGCCGAAAAGATTTGTGGCGTACCCGCTAATAAAATTCGCGAAATAGCCCGTGATTATGCTCAAACAAAACCTGCTGCATTGATTCAAGGTTGGGCTGCACAGCGTCAAGCATTTGGAGAACAATTCATGCGCTGCGGCGCACAATTGGCCTGTTTAACAGGAAATGTTGGTACACTGGGTGGCTGGGCAGCTGGGACTGGATATTGGAGCCGCAGTAACATTGTTTATCCATTCTTTGATGAAAACCCAGTTAAAGCTTCCATTCCATGTTTCCTCTGGACTACTGCGGTAGAAAAGGGGACAGAAATGACTGCTGCCGATGGCTTACAAGGAACGGATAAATTAAAAACAAATATTAAAATGATCTTTAATATGGCGGGTAACATGCTGATCAACCAGCATGCCGATATCAATAAAACACGAAAACTGATTGAGGACGAAAGTAAAGTCGAGTTTATTGTTGTCAGCGATCTCTTTATGACTCCAAGTGCAAAATATGCGGACATTTTATTACCGGGAACGACCTTCTTTGAACGCTATGATATTGGTGTACCATGGTGTTTTGGAGATTATGTAGTCTTCGGTGATAAGACCATTGATCCACTCTATGAATGCCGAAATGAATATGAGGTGTTTGCAGATATTGCTGAAAAACTGGGACTAAAGGATCAGTTTACAGCAGGAAAGTCCATTCTAGATTTAGTAAAGGAAAGCGTCAAGAGGACCAAACAAGAACTTGATCCCAATTTCCCGACCTTTGAAGAGTTCCGGAATAAAGGAGTTCATCACTTTAAATACAATGAGCCGCTTGTAGGTTTTAAAAAGCAAATTGATGACCTTGAAAATAATCCATTCGAAACTCCTTCCGGGAAAATTGAGTTGTTTTCAAAAGCCTTATGGGATATGAATCAGCATGATGAAATACCTGCTATCGCTAAGTACATTTCTGCGTGGGAAGGACCAGAAGACCCGCTTATTAAGAAGTATCCACTTCAGCTGATTAGCTGGCATTATAAGCGCCGCTGCCACTCTACCTACGATAATCAAGAATGGCTTGAGGAAGCAGCCAAGCAAGAGATGTGGTTAAATCCAAAGGACGCAGAAAAACGGGGGAAAAAAAATGGGGATCGTGTACAAGTATTTAATGATCGCGGATCACTTGTCATTGATGTAAAGGTCACCTCAAGAATTACGCCTGGAGTTGCTGGAATTCCTCAAGGCGCCTGGTATACTCCTGATAAAAACGGAATTGATCAACGAGGCTCTGTAAATGTTCTGACTTCACAGAGGCCGACGGCACTGGCAAAGGCTAATCCGCAGTTATCAAACCTTATTGAAGTTAAAAAAGCATAGGGAGTGAGGCATTTGAATCAGCTGGGATTTTATATTAATCAAAGTCACTGTACAGGTTGTAAGGCATGTACAGTCGCCTGTAAAGATAAAAATAACCTTGACGTTGGCATCAATTTCCGCAGGGTTTACACATATGAAGAAGGCACCTATATGGAACAGCTCAATAAGGGGATGCTTCCAAATATAAAAGCGTTTTATTTTTCTATTTCATGTAATCATTGTAAGAATGCTGCCTGCATTCCAAGCTGTCCGACCGGTGCAATCGTAAAGAATAAACAAAACGGTGTTGTTACAATTGACCAGGATGTATGTCAAGGGGCGCAATTATGCATTAAGGCTTGTCCATACGGGTCTCCTCAATACAACAAAAAGGTATTTAAATCGAATAAATGTGATTTCTGTATGGATCTACAGGAAAAAGGCGATGATCCTGTATGTGTGGATGCCTGTCCAATGAGGGCAATTGAATTTGGCTCAATTGAAGAGCTTCGAAAAAAATATGGCAGCGTAAGTCAAATTAAAGGGATGCCCAGTGATACCATTACACATCCAAACCTTGTTATTGGACCGCATAAGGATGCAAGGATGTCCAGCAGTTAACATAAAATTCAGCAGGTGATAATTTGTCGCTACTTGTTAATTGGCTTGAAAGCATGCATGTGGATGCCAAGATAACCAAAAGTTGTTCCAGGGAGAAACACCTTCGCTCCACTTGCAGGATATGTATTGATGCCTGTCACTTAGATGCGCTTGCCATTACTTCGACATCCATAGGAATAGATAGAGAGAAATGTAATTCATGCGGAGAGTGTATGGTTGCCTGTCCACTTTCTGCTATAGAAGGTATCTTAGCTTCCAGGGAATATGAAAAGGATAGTATGGTCTATCATGAGTCCTATATTCCAAAGGTAAAGGAATTGCTTATTTACAAAAAGAGAGGGGTAAACACCATTAAGTCCAGTACAATCCCTCTTAATCAAGATTGGATGAATGTTCTTAATGATGCCAACAAAATCCTGCAGCAGCTTGAAGAAAGCCCTATTAAAATAAAGGAAATTCGAAAAGATGAGGGGGTGTCGAGAAGAGCCTTTTTAACTTCTTTACAAACAGAGGGTAAACAGTTAGCAAAATCTATGGCACCTGCGGCTTGGAAGTTGGAAACAAACGAATGGAAGATAACCCGTTATTATTCTGACTATCAATTCTATCAGGTGGAATTAGACTTTGGCAAATGTACATTTTGTCAAGTATGCTTTTCCTTCTGTTCTCAAAAGGTATTTACTTTAGAGGATTTTTCATTACGGATTGACAATGAAAAGTGTGTAAACTGTTGTGATTGTACGGATATCTGCCCGAAAGGCGCTTTAGAAATTAAACAGAAAATGACAAGAAAACAACATAATTACTACCCGTTTATGATGCGTGAATGCAAAACTTGCGGGAAACGATTCTCTACATTCCAACTAAAAGCAGACACCTGCCCAATTTGTCAAAATCGGAATTCAGAATGGTTAATTCCTTAGTACTATTTAGAAAAAGAAGGAGGTGTCCCAAAAGTATAACTTTTAGGGGCACCTCCTTTTCTTTTTATACATTAATCTTGTCTGTTGATTTCCGCTCCAGGCGCGAGCGGTTCGGGGGCGGTACGGGGAGCCTCCTCGTCGCTTCCACCTGTTGGGTCAGCCTCTTTTTTTTCCTATGTATGAACAAAATAAAAACACTTGCTAAAAGTGTTAAGACTGTAAGGATGGAGGAGAAGATGAGATTCGAACTCACGCAACGGTTACCCGTCCTAACGCATTTCGAGTGCGCCCCCTTATAACCACTTGGGTACTTCTCCGTATGGAGCGGGTGAGGGGAATCGAACCCCCGCCGTCAGCTTGGGAAGCTGAAATTCTACCATTAAACCACACCCGCATTTTCAAATAAGAACACTTAAATTATATCATAGCTGCTACCTTTTTTGTACAGCATTTTGCTTAAAAAACAAAAAGTGCTGAGGTTATTCCCAGCACTTTTCTAGGCTTCGGCTTTTGGTTTTATCGCAAACACTGTTACCACTGCGGCGATAATACTGAGGCCGCTTAGAACAATAAAAATCCAATGGTTAGCGTATTTCATTAACACTGCAATTAGTGGAGGACCTACTGCAACCCCAATAAAGCGCATTGAACTGTAAATCGAGGAAATTGTTCCGCGTTCTTTTTTCTCGATGCCTTCGGTAATTAACGCATCTAAACATGGAAGGCTTAACCCAATCCCAATTCCGGTAATCAAAAACATCGTTATCATATACCAAAGCTTAATCGAAAACCAGAGTGCACCAATTGAGATAGCTGCGACAATAATACTGATCAAGGTGATCCGTTTCATTAGGACTTTATTCTTTTTAATAATCTTTCCGCTAATAAAAGAGGCTAAACAAAGTGCACCAAGTGGTAATGCTAAAAAGAAACCTTTTTTGAGATCCTTAATCCCATATTCTTTTTCGAACGTTTCGGACAGGTAAAACAAAATTCCAAACAGGACAAGCATAAGAATACCACCAATAAAAAAGATGGCATACAGCCAACGTCCTTTTTCAGTAAAGGTTTTCTTTACATTTGTAAAAAATTGCTTGAAAGGAATGGGTTCTTCATTACTTTTAGGACATTTAACGAGAAAGATCATTAAGATAACCGAAATGACACAAAATACCGGAATTGAAAAAAATGGTAAATACCAGATAAATCCGGCAAGAAAGGCTCCGAGTATCGGGCTTAAAACTTTTCCCAACGTATTAGACGTTTCAATTAGTCCTAAACAGCTGCTAACATCGTCTTCACTTTTAAACATGTCTCCTACTAAGGGAAGTACAATGGGCATGGCCCCTGCGGCCCCTACTCCCTGAAGGGCCCGGCCGACTAAAATGAGCCAATATGCATCCGTTAATTTCCATGCAGCCCACCAGGAAATTAGGCCTCCAATCGCCGCAATTAGCAGACTTGGGATAATCACTTTTTTCCTGCCGATATGATCTGAAATATATCCGGCAACTGGAATTAGAAAAATGGCAACAATAGAATAAACAGTAATAATCATACTGGTTTGAAAGGAGGTAATGGATAATTCTTTTTCCATAGAAGGTAGTACAGGAATCAACATTGAATTACCTAAAGTCATCACTAAAGGAATGGAAGACAGCGAGACGATTGCCCACTTTTGTTTAGCTATTTCGCTTTGTTTCTTTTGGCCTGCCGCCGATTGCTTTTTCTTTGCTGCCTTTTGTTGTTTTTGGCTTAATCGTTCAATATGTTCCATGAATCTTCTATCCCGCCTTCATTTTATGCTTTCAACATTCCACGCTGAAGAGGCATGTTTGCTTACTAAAGTTAATATTGGCTAATTCAATTGAAATTAACAAGGTTTAAATCATCCTTTAAATGGAAGTAAATAAAAACAGTTAACCTCGAAATAAAAATAAAGTAAGAGGAAAGTTAATTTCGAATTTTAAAAAAATAATCTCTTGACATATTTCATGAAGTTGGATAGGATAATAATCAATAAAACAAATCATATAGGTGTAGACGAAGAGTAGTAACTTTTACGGATTCTAGAAGAGAGCTGATGGTTGGTGTGAATCAGTGTAGACGTTCAAGTGAATGGACTTCCGAGCCTCCAAACCGAACCCGTATAGGCAGTAGGCTTTGGCGAAAATCTCATCGTTACAAGAGACAGATATTCAAGCATTCCTGCTTTGATATCGGTTGAGTGAGCTAGTTTATTAGCTAATGAAGGTGGCACCACGGGTCTTCCGTCCTTTTTGGATGGAAGGCCCTTTTGTATTTTTTAAAATAAAATGAATATAAATCGTTGAGCAAGAGTAGTACACATTTTAATTTTTTCCAGAGAGTCGGGGATTGGTGGAAGCCCGATATGAATGATTTGTGGAATGGACTTGCGAGAGGTGTCTTGAACCATAGTAGAGATTCCCGGCTGCCCCCGTTAAAAGGATAGGATATCGAATGAATATTTGTTCTGTATCCGAATGAGGAAGCGGAATTCATCCGCTTCAAAGAGAGGTGGCACCACGGTCTTAGAATCGTCCTCTATATGCGTAATCTATTTGCGCGTATAGAGGACGATTTTTTTATTTTCGAAAAGGGGTTGTAATATGAAGACAATAAATCACTGTTTAATACATGAGATCAAAGGAGATACATTAACGCCCATCTCGATTTTACAAAAGTTAAGCGGGACAAAGAAATTTTTGTTGGAAAGCTCTCATAAATACAATGACAGTGGGAGGTATTCTTTTATTGGTACCGACCCTGCCTTTGAACTCATTTCTAGAGGAGAAAGGAACGAAATTATCTATCGTGACGGAGCAAAGCAGGTATTGAAAGGGAATCCATTAGAGGTTATGAAGAAGCTCTTACCTGAAGGAATATTTGACGAATATGATTTCCCTTTTATTGGAGGAGCAGTGGGGTATGTTGGTTACGACATTATCAGAGAGTTTGAAGTAATTGGAGAGGAATTTCCCAATGGCTTGGATATGCCTGATGTGCACCTTATGTTTTTTGAAGAAGTAATTATTTTTGATCATCTGCAGGAAAAAGTAAAAATTTGCGGACTTCCATTGTCAGACAAAAGTAATGCAGCACTAATTGAAAAGCGAGTAATCCAAAGGGTCGAGGAATTAAAAAAACCCCATTATTATCATGACGAAGAACCGTTTTCATTTAACGGTTTTGAATCAGACACAACAAAAGAAGCGTTTATAAAAAATGTGGAAACTGCTAAGGAACATATACTTGCAGGAGATATTTTTCAAGTAGTGCTTTCAAGAAGAATGAAATCAACATTTCAAGGGACACCATTATCACTTTATCGGAAGCACCGCAGCTCTAACCCAACACCGTACATGTTTTATATTGATTTTGATGAATATACCGTAATTGGATCTTCACCCGAAAGCTTAATCAAAACGCGTGGAAACACAGTCATCTCCAACCCGATTGCCGGAACAAAGCGAAGAGGAGCAACAGCTGAAGAAGATGAGCGGATTGGGCAGGAATTAATAAACGATGAGAAAGAGCTCGCCGAACATCGCATGCTTGTAGACCTTGGAAGAAACGATCTTGGCAAGGTTTGTGAATTTGGAACGGTTCAAATTGAGAAATATATGTCGGTTGAAAAATTTCGTCATGTGATTCACTTAGTTTCGGAGGTCAGCGGCAAGCTGCATCGAGAAAAAACGGCTTTAGATGCCTTAGCGGCCTGTCTTCCGGCAGGAACGGTTTCAGGAGCCCCGAAAGTACGGGCGATGGAAATAATTAATGGGTTAGAAAAATCAAAGCGTGGTCTTTATTCTGGAGCAGTCGGTTATGTTTCAGTAAACGGAAATATGGATTTTGCCCTGGCGATTCGTACCATGATCATTAAAGATGGAGAAGCGATTATACAAGCAGGTGCAGGAATTGTTTACGATTCAAATCCAGAGTCTGAATATGAGGAAACACTAAACAAGTTGAGATCCTTTTTGGAGGGTGAAAAATGATTTTATTGATTGATAATTTTGATTCATTTACTTTTAATCTCTATCAATACCTTGGGGAATTGGGTGAGGAGGTTGTCGTTTATCGCAATAATCAGCTGAGTATGGACCAAATCCAACATTTGAATCCAAAAGCGATTATTTTATCACCAGGGCCTGGCAGGCCTGAGGAAGCTGGTATTTGTATTGAATTAATTCGAACTTTCCATAAGACCATTCCTATATTAGGGATATGTCTTGGTCATCAGGCAATTGGTGCCGCCTTTGGCAGTGAAGTGAGAAGGGCACATTACATTAAGCATGGAAAAACTTCATTCATCACCCACCAAGGAATAGAATTATTTGCAAACCTTGATTCTCCATTAGAGGTGATGCGTTATCATTCGTTAACGCTAGAAGAAAGTAATCTATCCTTAGAGTTGGAGTGTATTGCTAATTCCAATGATGATCATGAAGTGATGGCAATAAAGCATAAGAGATATCCTGTTTACGGGCTGCAATTTCATCCTGAATCGATTGGAACTCCGGATGGAAAACAAATGTTAAAAAACTTTTTAATTGAAATAGAAGGGATGAGGAAAAATGAAAAATTATCTACTCCAATTAGCTGAGCAGCGATCCTTTTCTGAAGAGCAGATGGAGGAGGCAGTGGATTTCATCTTGGGAGAAGAAGTTTCCGAATCTGAAATAGCGGCTTTTTTAATGGGGTTAAAATCTAAGGGTGAAACCGTTGATGAAATCGCCGGAATTGTAAGAGCTATGAAAGGGAACACCCTAAGATTTGACCGGAAATTTCCGAATGTTCTGGATAACTGTGGGACTGGCGGGGACGGTTCATCAAGCTTTAATGTCAGTACGACCTCAGCCTTTGTCATTGCCGGCGCAGGAATTCCTGTCGCTAAACATGGAAATAGAAGTATCTCAAGCAAAACAGGAAGTGCGGATGTCCTCGAGTACCTTGGCGTAAATCTAAATTTACCATCTGAAAGAACGGAAGAGATACTTCAGGAAATTGGAATCGCCTTTTTATTCGCACCACACGTTCATCCAAAACTAAAGAAAGTTATGACCGTACGTAAGGAATTGAAAATTCCAACAATTTTTAATTATATAGGCCCATTAACAAACCCGATCGAGTTGGATTATCAATTATTGGGCGTTAATCGCAGGGATTTATTAAACGTGTTTGCAGAAGTGCTCCAAAAGCTAGGACGTAAAAGGGCAGTAGTCATTAACGGTGCTGGATTTATGGATGAAGCCTCACTGCAAGGGGAGAACCATTATACACTTTTGGAAGATGGAGAAATAACCAGTCATGTGTTTAATCCTGAAGATGTGAACCTCCCGCAATACGATAACAGTCAGATAAAAGGCGGGGATTCGAAAGAAAATGGGGAGATTTTATTAAAAGTACTAAAAGGAGAAAAAGGTGCTCCTCGTGATACGGTATTATTAAACGCAGGAATAGGGATTTACACGGCCGGAAAGGCGAATTCCATTATTGAGGGAGTTAAGGTTGCTGCGGAAATCATCGATTCAGGTGCGGCATATGCAAAATTATCGGCACTGATTGAAAAATCTCGAATAGGGCAGAGAGAGGCGATTTAAATGGAAACGATACTTGACCGTATTATTGAACAGAAGAAAAAGGAGGTACTGCTCCTTCAAAATAGTACAGAAATTATTCAAGAAAAGACTTATCCAAAAAGATCATTTCTAGAAAAGCTGAATTCAGCAAAGGAACTGTCAATCATTTCCGAATATAAACGTGCTTCACCGTCAAAGGGGATAATTAATAATGGGGTAGAGCCTGGAGTACAAGCTGCAATTTATGAAAAAGCAGGAGCTTCCGCCATTTCTGTTTTAACAGATTCTACTTTTTTTAAAGGGTCATTCGACGATTTGAAGGAGGTCCGTGAAACAGTTAACCTTCCGATTCTTTGTAAAGATTTTATTATTAGTCCTTTGCAAATTGATGTAGCAGCTGCCCATGGGGCAAATATCATTTTGTTAATTGTTGCGGCATTAGATGAGAGTAGTTTACATGAACTATTTCACTACGCAACAGCAAAGGGCTTAGAGGTATTGATTGAAGTTCATAATCAATTTGAATTAGAAAAGGCACTTAAAACAGGAGCTAAGCTAATTGGTGTCAATAATCGTGATTTAAAGACATTTACCGTTTCACTCGAAGTAACCGAACAATTAGCAACCATTGTAAAAAAGTCCGGAGCTTATCTGATCAGTGAGAGTGGTATTCATACGGAGCAGGATGCTGTCCGAGTTCGAAACGCAGGTGCGAATGGTATTTTAGTAGGCGAGGCCTTAATGGTCAGTCAGGATATAGAGAAATCATTCGCAAATCTTCGCCTCCCCTTGCAGGAGGGCGTTAATAGATGACCGTCAAAGTGAAAATCTGCGGACTAACGGACAGCTATACAGCGCTTAAAGCCGCTGAATACGGTGCCGATGCTATCGGACTTGTTTTTGCAGAGAGTAAACGACAAGTTTCGCGTGATGCGGCGAAACAAATTGTTTCTAGTTTACCAGTTCATGTCATGAAGATTGGTGTTTTTGTCAATGAAACGAAGGAAGAGATTGAAAGGATTGCCTCTGACGTTGGATTAACCCATATCCAGCTGCATGGTGAGGAGCGGGCATCCTTTTCTCAATCACTTCCGCTGACCGTAATAAAAGCAATTAGCTTTGAGGATAATGAGGCGTTAAAAGCCATTGCTGACTACCCAGCCGATTATTTATTACTGGATGGCCCAAAAGGGAAGTATCGAGGGGGAAATGGTACTGCGTTTGATTGGAAACAAGTAAACACTACCTTCTTGGATGGAAGAAAAATAATCCTTGCAGGAGGACTACACATTGAGAACGTGGCAGACGCCACAAAAATTATAAAACCTTATATGGTCGATGTGAGCTCTGGGGTTGAAACAAATGGAGTAAAAGATCTTGTGAAAATAAAAGCATTTATTGAAAAGGTGAAAACTTTACCAATTGGAGGAAAACAAAATGAGCACCTATACATTACCGAATGAAAAAGGCCATTTCGGAATTTTTGGCGGGAGATTTGTACCGGAGACACTGATGAAGGCAGTTATTGAATTAAATGATGCCTATGAAGAGGCAAAAAAGGACCCCGCTTTTCATGCTGAGATTGCTAGATTAGCAAAAGAATATGTTGGAAGGGAGACACCATTATATTTTGCAGAAAACTTGACCAAACATGCGGGCGGTGCAAATATCTACCTAAAAAGAGAGGATTTAAACCATACGGGGGCCCATAAAATAAATAATGCAATTGGTCAGGCCTTGCTGGCTGTCCGCATGGGGAAAAAAAGAATCGTTGCTGAAACAGGTGCGGGTCAGCATGGTGTGGCAACAGCGACCGTTTGTGCCTTATTAAATCTCGATTGCATCATTTTTATGGGGGATGAAGATATAAAGCGTCAAGCGTTAAATGTCTTTCGAATGGAATTGCTCGGTGCGAAGGTTGTTGGTGTGTCTTCTGGCAGTGCCACTTTAAAGGATGCAGTTAATGAAGCTTTGAGATATTGGGTAACAAATGTCGATGATACACACTATTTATTAGGATCAGTAATGGGACCACATCCGTTCCCCGTAATGGTAAGAGATTTCCAGAGTGTGATCGGTAAAGAGACAAAGGAACAATTTCTTACCAGAAAAGGCAGTCTTCCTGATGCTGTGGTAGCCTGTATCGGCGGCGGCAGTAATGCAATGGGAATGTTTTATCCATTTATCGAGGATCAAAATGTCCGTTTATACGGAGTAGAAGCTGCGGGGCAGGGAGTAGAAACGGATTTTCATGCCGCCTCCTTGACAAAAGGGAAACCAGGAGTCCTTCATGGTTCTTTAATGTATTTATTACAGAATGAGGATGGCCAAATACAAGAGGCGCATTCTATTTCGGCAGGGCTCGATTATCCAGGAGTAGGACCTGAGCACAGCTACTTAAAGGATAGCGGCCGGGCCAATTATGTTTCCATCACAGATCAAGAGGCACTTGATGCCTTTCAACTTTTATCAAAACTTGAAGGAATTATTCCTGCGCTGGAGAGTTCTCATGCAGTTGCCTATGCTATCAAACTGGCAAGTGAAATGAAAGACAATGAAAATATAGTGGTTTGTTTATCTGGTCGTGGGGATAAGGATGTAGATGCTGTCAAAGCAAGACTTGAGGGGAGGAACTAATATGAATCGAATTGAAGAAACATTCGCGGCATTAAAAGAAAATCAAAAAAAAGCCTTTGTTCCCTACATAATGGCAGGTGATGGAGGGCTAGAAAATTTAGGTGACAGACTGGCTTTACTTGAAAAGTACGGTGCCACAGCGATCGAGGTGGGGGTTCCCTTTTCTGATCCTGTAGCGGATGGGCCAACAATCCAACGGGCTGGCCTTAGGGCGCTGGCTAATGGGACCACTCTAAGAGGGATAGTTCTGGAAATCGAAAAAGCAAGAAAAAAAATATCGATCCCTATTGTCCTAATGACTTATTTAAATCCCATTTATTCTTATGGGATAGCTGATTTTGTTCGCGACATTCGGAATGCTGGTGTGGATGGCTGCATCATTCCAGACCTTCCGATTGAGGAAGAAGAGATTATTTCACCTGAGCTTGAAACAGCAGGTGTGGAACTAATTCGTTTAGTGACCATGACAACCCCGCTCGAAAGAATCAAAATGATTTCTGGTAAAGGAAAAGGATTTTTATATACGGTAACGGTCAAAGGAATTACTGGAGTTAGAAATGAGTACGATGCTGAACTTACTAACTTTATAAAATCTGTTAAAGAAGTGAGTAATGTACCTGTTATGGCAGGGTTTGGAATATCAAGCAAAGAGCAAATTCAAGAAATATCAAAATACTGCGATGGAGTGATCGTCGGCAGTAAAATTGTCGAGCTATTTGAACAAGGTCGTCTAAGCGAAATGGAAGATTTAATGTCTGTTATTAAACAGGAATCCAACGTATTATAAACAAAAGGGTCTACGTCTGCTTTGCTTCAGAGTAGACCTTTTTTATGAGGGGAATTGTGCTAAACAGTGTTAAATCCTGACCTGATTTTTGAATTTCTTGATAGCTAAGGTTAACTTCTTTATAATAGGTATATAATCATAATAAGAAAAATCCTTTTTATGATGAATAAATGATTTTGAAACTTCCAGTAGTGGAAGTTTTTGTTCGTTTTTTATATCTGTTATCTTTAAAGATAATTTTTGCTAGGAGCGTAATATAAATGAAGGAAATAAATGTTGAAGAATTATTAACCTTAAAGGAACCAGTCATCATTGATATACGTTCAGCGATTGAGTTTGCAGATGGGGCGATTCCTGGGGCCATCAACATTCCATTATTCACGGATGAAGAACGTCAGATCATAGGTACAATTTATAAACATGAAGGGCAAGCTGCTGCTAAGTGGCAGGCGATGGAATTTGTTTCTCCTAAGCTTCCTGTTCTGTTAAAGACAATTAAGTCTTATCAAACGAATGGGGACTTAGTCATTCATTGCTGGCGTGGGGGGATGCGCAGTAAAGCGGTTGTAACCTTCTTAGAGTTTGCGGGCATTTATGCATGGCGTTTAGTTGGGGGATATAAAGCCTATAGACATCATATCCTTGAACAAATACCATCGATGATTCCGGATAAAACTGTTGTTATTCATGGGATGACAGGTGTTGGAAAAACAGAGGTTTTGAAAATTTTAAAGAAAAAGGGGTATCCTGTTCTTGATTTAGAAGAAATGGCAGGTCACCGCGGCTCTATCTTCGGCACAATTGGTCTTGGAGAAGGTCATAATCAAAAGACATTCGATTCCTTATTATTTAAATGTCTAACTGAAATCCAAGGGTGCGACTATTTTCTTGTGGAGGCGGAAAGTAAAAGAATAGGCAAAGCTGTTCAGCCTGAAAAGTTAATGGATGTAAAATTTGAAGGCTTGAATATTTACATTCATTCGCCACTTGAGCAACGGGTAAAACATCTTGTTTCGGAGTATGTACGGCCATATGAACAGGAACCATGGTATATCGAAAAAATCTCGTTAGGAATTGAAAGGGTCTTAAAGAGGGTGAAAGATATCGACATTAGAAACACATTAATCGAAACCCTTCACGAAAAAAATTATCGGGACATGATTTTGATTTTACTTGATCACTATTATGACCCACGGTACGATCATGCAAGACAAGACTATATTGGAGAATTTATTGATATATTTGCTGAAAATCCGATCGATGCAGCAGATAAGATCGCCGTCAAACTTAAAGAGTTATCGATTCCTCCCATGTTAGAAACAAATAGCCGGGTATGATTAACATAAATAATTAAGCACACGCCTATTATTGGTGTGTGCTTAATTATTTTTCTAAGGAAATTCTAATCTTCTTCTCATGGCAGTTTCCAGAAGAACAGGTAAGCTATGAACTACCTTCTAATAAATTATCTCCAATCATTATCAAATACCAGGGTACAGAAAGACAGATCAAAAAGGAGGAATACAACATGTTTTGGTTTCGATTATTTATTGTTGGCTTCTTTTCGTTCACAGCAATTTCTCTCGTTTCGTACCAATCAATTGAGATTATTCATGCAGTCTTTGATTTTATTCGAGATAAACATCAGTTAAAATAAGAGAAAAACGTAATGTGAGAGTGGGAGTATGTCCAAATTACTAATTATTGAAGATGAAAAGAGTTTGGCTCGATTTATAGAGTTAGAAATGCAGCACGAGGGCTACGAAACGACCGTTGCATCAGACGGGCGCAATGGCTTGCAATTAGCTCTCACGGAGAGTTGGGATGCCATTTTACTTGATTTACTGCTACCAGAATTAAATGGCATGGAGGTATGCCGAAGAATTAGACAAACTAACAAAACGATCCCTATTATTATGATTACTGCCCGTGATAGTGTACTTGATCGGGTTTCCGGTCTAGACAGTGGAGCAGATGACTATATCATAAAACCATTTGCAATTGAAGAGTTATTAGCAAGATTGAGATCGTTATTTAGAAGGGTTGAGGCTTTGCAATCTACTGAGGTTACGACCCTTATATTTAAGGATCTTGTTGTTGAGCTAGAATCCTGTGTTGTTAAAAAAGGTGAATTGGTTATTAGTCTTACAAAGAGGGAATACGATTTATTAATTACCTTTATGAGTAATATTAATATTGTATTAACAAGGGAAGTACTCCTTAATAAGGTTTGGGGATACAGTACAGGCGTTGAAACAAATGTGGTGGATGTATATGTTCGTTATTTACGTAACAAAATAGATGATCAAAATGATGATGGTCGTTACATTCATACTGTTCGTGGTATAGGATATGTGATGCGATGATAGAGAAGATTAGCGGTCTATTTAATCGACTTCGCTGGCAAACTAAATTAGTGTTAAGTTGCTCAACAGCTATATTTTTGACTTTTTTTCTATTTAGTTTCTTAGAATATCATACCGTTTCAAAATGGATGATGAACCGTGAAGAAATTGCCATCAATCGAACTATGAGTGATATCACAACCTTTTACAACGCAAAATCAAACAAACCTAATCGCGGAGATATAAAGAAAAGTGCAGCCTTTTTAAGGAAGATGAATGATAAAGATCAACTAATTAGAGTATATGACCAAGATGGTCATGTTCTTGTTTCGGATAAAAATGGTACTTTCCCCGTTTTAGAGGCTGCGCCGACTAAGAAAAAGGTTACCCAAGAGATTTCAATTGAAGGAAATGAAGCATTTGTTGCCAGAGCCCCGATAAAGGGGAATGACTTTACAGGGACAATAGAAATTGTACGTCAATTAAATACCTACCGAAGAATGATGGGGAATCTCTTTTGGGTTATGACCATATTTGGGATTGCGGCAATTGTCTTTAGTGCTATCAGTGGTTTTTTACTTGCAAAGCAGCTTTTAAAACCTGTAAGGGATTTAGCTAAAGCGATGAAACAGATTAAGGAAACGGGCTTTCAAGAAAGAATGAATGGGTATAAACAAAAAGATGAATTAACAGCCTTGACCAATGTTTTTAATGAAATGATGGATGAAATTGAAAAGTCTTTTCTACTTCAAAAGCAATTTGTAGAAGATGCCTCACATGAACTCAGGACACCTGTGTCGATATTAGAGGGACATCTTTCCTTATTGAACAGATGGGGGAAAAAGGATCCTGTTATTCTAGATGAGTCTCTTGACGCTTCACTCCAAGAAGTAACGAGATTAAAAAAATTAATCAACGACTTGTTACATATTACAAGAGCTGAACATCCTAGATTGAAAAATGAGGAAAAAACGGATATTTCAGAAACACTTCATCAATTGGTGAAGAATTTGGAGATCATCCACCCAGATTACAATATTTTTTTAGAAGTGAGTCCGCTCTTACCTAAGATTCGAATTTCGAGACAGCATATGGAGCAGATCATGATTATCTTATTAAATAATGCCATCCAATACTCTAACAATAATAAGACTATTTGGATTACTGCTATTCAAGAAGGCGGGAAAATGATTCTCTCCGTAGTTGACAATGGAATTGGCATATCGAATGAACATTTAGCCAACGTATTTAATCGTTTTTATCGAGTGGATCAGGCTCGAAGCCGTGAAAACGGGGGTACAGGATTAGGACTGTCAATTGCCGAGCGATTAATCAAAAAATATAATGGAGCTATCTCAATTAAAAGTCAGGAAGGGGTTGGCACAACAGTAACGATTGTTCTGCCATATTTGCTATAAATATTCTAATTTAATGAATAGTAATATAAAAGAGGCTAACCCAAAAGGTGGTTGTTGAATAATTTTTGAACACTCTGTTGATTTGAGCGGAAGGTGTGAAGACTCCTACGGAAGTACGGGGCAGGGGAGACCCCGCAGGAGCGAAGCGCCTGAAGCGGAATCAACAGACTAGGTTAATGTATAAAAAAGGAGGTGCCCCCGAAAAGTTATACTTTTGGGACACCTTCTTTATTTTTTGTTCTTTCCCCGGTCTAGGTTTTAAGCAATCTTAGACCTCTGCGCTTTATTTCATCCTTTAAAAGTTTAATCCATTCCTTTTCCCCAGATTTTAATGCATCCCGATATGAAATAATCAACTGCTCGTTACTCATAATTTTCAACTTAAGAATGCCCTCCTTTAAAAAATGGATTGTTTATTCAGTTTTTACTATTGTAATAGTTTAACGGAAATTTGAGAACTCGAATTTTTATAATTTAAATGAAGTCATCCATCATATTGTTGCACACTACCGGATTAATTGATTATACTAGAACTTGGACAAAGACCGAAAGGACGGTGGCAGCAATGATTCATTTATCTTGGAAAGATCGTGAGACAATTAAGAAAGTAAAATGTGTTCATACAGATGCAAAAAAGTATCTCGTTCATAATGCTTTAACAAAAGGGAATATTTATGATGTAAAGAACGAAACAGAAGAGTTTTATTACATTATCGATAATTCTGGAAAAGTGGGCGGATTTTACAAGGAATATTTTCAGGATGCATAGAAGAAGACTGTGAGGTATAGCCTCCAGTCTTTTTTTAGGGAACAAGGCGTTTGCGCTTTACTTATGAAAACGAAACAAGCTGTCTGAACAAAAAATCTACAGACAGCTGACCATCGATCATTATTAACGGGCATCAGGGAATACTCTGCGGATCGTATCGGAAAACTCATCGATGAAATCAGAAGTGGTTTGTCCTTGTCGAATCTGCCGAGTATAGCTCGACATTCGGTTATAGAATTGCGGACTTTTCGAAATATAGACATTATCGATATTGCCATCAACCGATTTTACTGTCCGGGTAATTTTATTTCTGGTTGTTGCGGTTAACTGATTATAAGTGGAACCCTCCATCTTCACAGCGACGTAAGCATTATTATCGGTGACAATGATGTTTGCTCGGTCAATCTCTGCTAAATCAGTAACCCTATCCGCTGCCCGATTTGCAACGATTATCTTTGATGTGTCGTATTGAATTTGGTTGTTCGCAGAGTGTCTGTTGTTATGATTTCGCTGCCGGTCTATTTCCGGGTCGCTTGTATCGACGCTTGTAATAGCTGGACCACCATGATTTGGTGTATTATAATTGACTCTCGTTGGTTCTGTTTTATTAAGGTCAAGCTTTTGATTTGCTCGATCATCATCTACATTATTCTTCGAACAGCCAGATATGTACAAAGAAAAGATTAGAGCTACTGCAATAAACAATCTTTTTTTCATTTATGTTAGCACTCCTTCGACCTAAGTTACACTTAGAGATAGGATTCCTAATAAAAAGGAATTTATCCTATACATTTGTTAACGATAAAAGCAAAAGTAATAGAGATCCGTTTTAAAAAATTTTTCCCAATAAAAAAGAAGCATTGGAGTCCAATGCTTTTTTTTCGTTAATTTACTTTTGGTGAGCTGGTGTTTCAATCGTTTTTTTGGCTTGATATAGCTTACGACTAACCAAAGTTTGAAGTGTTAGGAATAATCCGCCGACAACCCAATAAAGCGGCAAGGCTGCTGGGGCGTTAAAAGAAAACATTACAATCATTAGCGGCGACATCAAGCCCATTATTTTCATTTGTTGCTGCTGGGCTGTCGGCATATTTGATTGGGATACCTTGAATTGGAAGTAGTAAACAAGACCCGCGATAATTGTAATAATGATATCTGGATGCCCTAAATTGAACCATAGAAATTGATGTGTTGCAATTTCCTGTGAACCGCGAATAGCATAATAAAAGGCTGTTAGGATTGGCATTTGAATAATGATAGGTAAACAACCCATATTGAGTGGGTTAACACCATGTTTTTGATATAGTCCCATCATTTCAGCTTGAAGTTCTTGTTTCTTTTTAGCATCCTTCTCAGTTTTCATTTTCTTTTGAATCGCATCCATCTCAGGCTTTAAAACATCCATTTTTTCTTTCATAACCATCTGATTTTTATATTGCTTTAGCATTAATGGCATTAATATAAGTCTAATAAGCAGGGTAACAACGATAATGGCTAAACCATAGTTTCCACCAAAAAATTCTGCAGTCGAATGGATAATCGTTGAGAAAGGATGGACAAAATAGGTTTGAAAAAACCCTGTTTTATTAGTAGTAGTTGTTGTTTGTGCTTGTGATGAGCAAGCAGACAATAATAAAGTAGACAAAATAAAAATAGCTGTAATTATAAGTGAAGATCGATTCTTTTTCATATTTCCTCCTAAAATGTCTTAGTATAATATGTGGTTAGATGATAAGGAAGGAAATTGGTTCATCAGAATCTTCCTGAGAACATTCTTTTCTACGAATATATTTAACAATTCTTTTCAGAATAAAACTTCCGTTCATACTATTTTGATTCCGGTAGAAGACGAGCGGGTAATTAATTTTTGCGTTTGCAGATTCAGAAAGAGAACCGAAAAAAGTATATTCTACACCCCAAGCCCACAAAAACTTTAATGTGATACCAAGAAAAATACTTACATACAGGGCATTTAGAGCATTTATATCGGAAAGATCAATCAGCAATTGGAACAAAAATTATCACCTCACTTAAATACCAATGATATGAGTATATAGGAGAAATCGAAAAGAATCAATTTTATCACTGTCAAAATCCCATAATATGAAGACATTGCTAATAGTTATAAATGACTTTTTCTAATATCCTACTATAACTCAGGATGGAGATTGACCCAGCTACCCCGAGTAACCAACGGGCAGTAATAAGGTGAAGAGAGGTGCCAATCATGATTACTATAAAACTACCAATAGAAATTCAGATCAACAAAAAACAAAGTTTTGGAAGAAAAAACACTGATCCAATTAATCAGTGTTTTAATAATGGTTTCCAATATGCTGTCAACATTTTATAAGCCAATTCCACTTTCTCTTCCGTTGGCGGCTCGACTTCTTTTAGAGGATATTCATGGCCAAGTGCTTCCCATTTGTATACTCCAAGTTTGTGGTAGGGAAGAATTTCAATTTTTAGTACATTCTCGAGGGTCCCAATGAATTCTCCTAGTTTTTGCAAGTCATCTGGCTCATCTGTGACAGTTGGAACAAGAACATGACGCACCCAAATTGGAATATTCCGATCTGATAAAAACTTAGCGAATTCAAGGATATGATCATTCGCCATACCAGTTAGTTGAATATGTTTTTTTCGGTTAATATGTTTTAAATCAAGTAACACTAGATCTGTATATCGTAATAGTTCTTCTAATTGTTCAATAAAGAGCTTGGAGTGGGAAAAACAGCCCCCAGATGAGTCGATGGTGGTATGAATTCCTTTCTTTTTACACTCTTTGAAAAGTTCAGTTAAGAACGGGATTTGTAATAAAGGCTCCCCGCCGCTTACAGTAATCCCACCTCCAGATGCTTCGATGAAAGGAAGATAACTTGAGAGATCATCCATGATTTCAGAAACTGTCATCTGTTTTCCGGAACCGATTTCCCAAGTATCTGCGTTATGACAAAACTGGCAGCGCAATAAGCACCCCTGAGTAAAAATCACATAACGAATTCCTGGTCCGTCAACTGTTCCTAATGTTTCAATAGAATGAATATTTCCCATCATGATGATGTCCCCCTTATTTTTAAGCAGGTGCCCCCAAAGAGAGGGGAACTCCATTTTATTCTAATTTACAATGATTCGTGGAAAGTACGATTAATAACATCGAGTTGTTGTTCTTTAGTTAATTTAATAAAGTTTACAGCATATCCAGATACACGAATGGTTAGTTGTGGATATAACTCAGGATGCTCCATCGCGTCAATTAATGTTTCTCTATTAAAGACGTTAACGTTTAAATGGTGTCCGTTTTTAATGGAATAGCCATCTAAAATAGATACAAGGTTGCGAACTCTGTTTTCTTCTTCTTTACCTAGGGCTTTTGGAACGATAGAAAATGTATTTGAAATTCCGTCCATTGCATAGGCATATGGAAGTTTAGCAACTGAAGAAAGGGAAGCTAATGTTCCTTTTGTGTCACGGCCATGCATTGGGTTAGCCCCTGGCGCGAATGGCTCACCAGCACGACGGCCATCAGGTGTATTTCCTGTTTTCTTACCGTATACTACGTTAGAAGTAATCGTTAAAACTGATAAAGTATGAAGGGAATCACGATATGTTCCATGTTTACGTAATTTTTTCATAAAGGTTTCAACAAGTTCAACAGCAATGCTGTCAACACGATCATCGTTGTTGCCGTATTTAGGGAAGTCACCAGTTGTTTCAAAGTCAACTGCTAGCCCGTTTTCATCACGGGTCACTTTGACTTCGCCGTATTTAATAGCACTTAATGAGTCAGCTGCAACACTTAACCCTGCAATACCTGTTGCCATTGTTCTAAGGATTTTCGTGTCATGTAAGGCCATTTCAATTCTTTCATAGCTATATTTATCGTGCATATAGTGAATAACATTCAATGTATTAATGTAAAGACCTGCAAGCCAATCCATCATCTGGTCAAATTTCCCCATAACTTCATCATAATTTAGTACATCTGAAGTAATGGGACGATATTGTGGTCCAACTTGGATTTTTAATTTTTCATCAACACCACCGTTAATAGCATAAAGAAGGGCTTTAGCAAGGTTGGCACGAGCGCCAAAGAATTGCATTTGTTTACCGATTTCCATTGCAGACACACAGCAGGCAATTCCGTAATCATCACCATACTCAGGACGCATAATTTCGTCATTTTCATACTGGATAGAACTAGTTTTAATAGACATGTTGGCACAGTATTTCTTAAAGTTTTCTGGTAATAATGGAGACCATAAAACAGTTAAGTTTGGTTCTGGAGCCGCTCCTAAGTTATCCAAAGTATGGAGGAAACGGAAAGAGTTCTTCGTTACAAGTGAACGTCCGTCAGATGTCATACCGCCAATAGATTCAGTTACCCATGTTGGGTCACCACTAAATAGCTCGTTATAATCAGGTGTACGTGCAAATTTTACTAAACGAAGTTTCATGATGAAGTGATCAACGATTTCTTGAGCTTCAGTTTCAGATAATATCCCATTTTCTAAATCTCTTTCGATATAAGTATCTAAGAATGTTGAGGTACGGCCAAGGCTCATTGCAGCACCGTTTTGTTCTTTAATAGCAGCTAAATAGCCAAGGTATAACCATTGGAAAGCCTCTTGTGCATTTTGTGCAGGACGGGATAGGTCAAAACCATAACTTGTGCCAAGTTCTTTTAATTCATTTAAGGCACGGATTTGTTCGGCTATCTCTTCACGAAGTCGCATATTATCTTCTGTCATGACACTGCTGGTATTCTTTTTGTCTAACTGTTTTTGTTTAATTAGGAAATCAACACCGTATAAGGCAACACGGCGATAGTCGCCTATTATACGGCCACGGCCGTATGCATCTGGAAGCCCTGTAATAATAGCAGCTTTACGAGCTAGCGTCATTTCATCTGTATAGGCATCAAAGACACCTTGGTTATGTGTTTTACGGAAATCAGTGAAGATTTTTTCAATTTCAGGATTCAATTCATAGCCGTATGAAGCACATGCTTGCTTTGCCATACGAATACCACCGAACGGCTGTAATGAACGATTAAACGGTTTATCTGTTTGGACGCCTACAACTTTTTCAAGATCTTCATCTAAATATCCTGGACCATGTGAGGTAATAGTCGAAACTGTTTCTGTGTCCATATCAAGGACGCCGCCATTTTCACGTTCTTGTTTTGTTAATAGCATTACTTGTTCCCAAAGCTTGTTTGTGGCATCAGTTGCGGGAGCTAAGAATGAGTCGTCGCCTTCGTATGGTTTGTAGTTGCTTAAAATAAAATCGCGTACATTGATTTCTTTTGACCAAGTTCCTTTATTAAATCCTTGCCATTGTTCCATTATCTTTCACCTCTTAAATTAGTAGAAGAATATATAACAGAAAGTTATTTATTTCATGCCCCTAGTATAACAGGTGAAATGTGATAAAAAATGCGCTAATTGTTAAGGAATTGTGAAGCCTTTAAATTTAAGGGTTTTTTAAGGGTATTTATGAATATTATATGAACGTTGATTATAAGATAATAAAACTGTACTATAAAATAACTAAATGAATGCGAATCTGTTATATAGGAAGAAATCAATAATACCAACGTATTAATAGTGAAAACTATATGATACAGCCCTTTTTGACAAATGAAAAAGCAGGAGAGTCATCTCCTGCTTCTAATTGACGACAATATAGGCAATCATTGGCCCGTTGTGAGCACGGTCAGAATGAACTTCACAAATTAATCGATAGGTTCCTTCCTTTTTAAATTGAAGAGGAACGAGGGTATCTTGCCCCTTTTTTACTGTTCCTTTCACTGTGGTCCCTTCAATGTGAAATGGATGCTCAGCCCCATTAATTCCACTGATAATTAAGTTTACTTTTTCTTCCTTTTTTAAGACAATAGTGCCAGGATCCCAGCGATATGCTTCTATTTCTTTACCGTCTTTCAACGTAGTCTTAAATTCTCCTGTTACCATGTGAATCTGACGAGTTTTATGGTCAGGATGTTGATTAAATACAGTGGTATCTCCTGCTTTTAACATAAACCAGGCAGAAATACTTGCTAAGACGATGCCGACTGCTAAAAAAAATAGCAGGGTCTCTTTTTTAAAAACTAAAAATTTCACCAGCAAACCTCCTCATATTTGTTCTATTAATATCTATGCTATGAGGGTCGGGAAACTTGTCTCAATTTAAAAATTTTTTACAAATGAAGGGTATGGAAATCACTGCTTCAATAAGAGCGGTTGAACAGCCCATTATCTGTCTAAAATATGACTAAGTGTCTTGTATTTAAAGATATTACTTTGTTTTTCGTTGTGGAGAGTTTATAGTAAAAACAGGAATGAAAAAATAGGTGGTAATCTGGTTGGGGATTAGAAAAGAAAACGTGCTAAAAGTTGTAAAATTTGTTTTTCCCGTGTTCTTATTAATTTTCGCTATCATTGAAATGAAGAAATTTACCGGTAATATTAATGCACACTTACTAAAAAGTGAAATTCAACATCTCAATATTTGGCTTTTATTATTAATCTTCGCTGTCACTTTTGCAGCAGTATTGCCGATGGTTTTATACGATGTGGTTTTAGTGAAAATTTTGAAGACAGAAGTATCGAAAAGAGAGTTGGTAGAGCAATCATTTATTGCTAATTCCTTCTCAAATTTAATTGGGTTCGGTGGATTGATTGGCGCCATGCTGAGAACCTATTTTTTTCATAAGCTTGAAGGGGATAAGCGTAAACTTCTTGGTGTTATTGCCACGGTTTCTCTTTTTTACTTAACAGGGATCTCTTTCCTTTCATGGATTGTAACGATTAACTATCGTAATTTCCCATTGTTTGCAGATACAAAATGGCTTTATTTCGCCGTCTTGGGTGTTGGCTTATACCTGCCCATTTTCATTGTTATACATATTGTTAAATCTCGTAAAGACAATCAGCATAGACTAACACTTAAGAATAGCGTTGAGTTGGTTATCGTTTCAATAATAGAATGGTTTGCGGTATGCACGGCTCTATTTATTTTAATAAAAATCCTAGGAATTCAGATCTCATTCTTTGATTTGTTCCCAGTTTATATTGTTGCTGCCTGTGCAGGAATCATTAGTTTGATTCCTGGCGGACTAGGTTCTTTTGATCTGGTGTTTCTTTGGGGAATGCAGGATTTACATATCCCAGATGAAAAAGTACTGATCCTTTTATTGTTTTATCGAATTGGATATTACTTCATCCCATTTTTTATAAGCTTAGTCTTTTTTGTACGGCTTTACTGGCAACGTTGGAATCGTATGTGGAATAATCTTCCAATGGCGATTGTTCAAGGTCTGAGTCATGTTATTTTAACCATGCTTGTCTTTTTATCTGGAATAATCCTGCTGTTATCTGCAAGTGTACCAGGAATAATGTCGAGACTTAGAATTGCTCAGGAACTTTTGTCATTTCCAATCATCAATGTGTCACATCAGTTATCTGTTGCGGCAGGTTTCTTGTTGCTGGGATTATCGCGCGGAATTGAATACAGTGTGAAAAGAACTTATGATTTAACAATGCTCGCCCTGATTCTGGCGGCATTATTCTCCATTTTTAAGGGAATCGATTACGAAGAAGCAGCCTTTTTAATCATCGTTGCCCTCCTGCTGAGAATGTCAAAAGGGCAATTTTATCGTGAAAGCTATGTGCTTACCTGGGGTAAAACAATTTTTGATGTGACAATTGTTTTGATTGTAACGTCTATGTATATATTGATTGGGTACTTTAACCTGCCAAATGCGAAAATTACCATACCTAAAAAGTTTATCCCATATGTGATCGTTGATTACCGCGATTTGTTTTCGAGTGCAATTATTGGCTTAATTATTGCCTTAAGTATTCTCTTTATAGGCTATTTAATTAGCCTGCCGAAAAAGTGGAACCTTGAAAGATCTATTGATCATGACGAAGAAATCATAAATCATTTAAAGGCTTATCCTGGTAAGGTGTTATCCCATTTAATATTCTTGCATGATAAATTTATTTTTTGGAATAGAAAGAAGAATGTTTTAATCTCTTTCCAAAAATATGCCGATAAATTAGTCATTCTTGGGGACCCAGTTGGTGAAAAACATGACCTTTCGAGTGCTATTGAAGAATTTCAGGAGGTAGCCGATTTGCACGGCTACACACCCGTGTTCTACCAGGTAAGCGATGATATGCTCCCGTTTTTACATGGTCACGGCTTTGCCTTTTTTAAATTAGGGGAAGAAGCTTTTGTTGACCTTAAGACTTTTTCTCTTAAAGGAAATAAAATGAAGGGTTTACGGACATTAAAGAATAAATTTAATGGAGAACAGTATTATTTTGAAATGCTTTATCCTCCTTATTCAAAGCCCCTTTTGGACAGATTTAAGGAAATATCCGATGAATGGCTATTAGGGCGAAAGGAAAAAGGGTTTTCACTGGGATTCTTTAATGAAGATTATTTAAATAGAGCACCGATTGCCATTGTAAAAGATGAAAAAGACCATATACTAGGTTTTATGAGCATCATGTATGTATATGATAATTATAAAACAGTATCGGTTGACCTAATGAGAGTTCAACAGTCTGCCCCGAAAGGTATTATAGACTTTTTTTTCTTATCGGTCATTGATTGGGCAATTCAAAAGGGTTATCAGCGATTTAATATGGGGATGGCACCATTATCAAACGTAGGTCTGTCGAAATTTTCTTTTTTGAGTGAAAAAATAGCGGCTCAAATTTTCTTGCATGGACACTTTATTTATCACTTTCAAGGTCTCCGAAAGTTTAAAGAAAAATATACTGATATTTGGGAGCCTAAATATTTGGCGTATAGAAGAAAATCATCATTACCGTTTATTATGGCCCAAATTGCCTTGCTAATTTCCAAAAAAACGCCATAAACAAACCGGTTGGCTCCAGTCAACCGGTTTTTTATCGTCAAAATTTACTATATTAAAAGGATTTAATTTTAAAATAGTACTTTATTTCTATAAATAATCTGGTAAAATCAAGGAGGATTATAAGAAAAAAGTAAGGGTGTATCCTATTGAAAAAGTTTTGGCTGGCAATACTAATTTTTCTTTATCTTGTTTCGGTTCATATACATGTCTTTGCTGAAGAGCCAGTTCAGCTGCCACTTAAAAGTGAAGCAGCCGCACTAATCGATTCTGATACGGGTGCAGTTCTTTACGTTAAAAATCCTAATCAGAAGATGTATCCAGCAAGCATAACGAAAATAGCTACTGCTATATATGCGATCGAAAAAGGAAACTTAGATAGTCTTGTAACGGTGAGCGGAAATGCAGTAAGACAAGATGGTACCCGTGTGTATTTAAACGAAGGGGAACAAGTTCCTTTAAAAAAGCTGATCCAAGGTATGCTTATTAATTCAGGGAATGATGCTGCCGTTGCAATTGCGGAGTATACAGATGGTACGGTTCAACGGTTTGCAGAAAATTTAAATACCTATTTAAAGACAAAGATTGGTGTCTCCAACACACATTTTACGAATCCCAATGGTTTATTTGATCCTACCCATTATACAACGGCCATGGATATGGCATTGATTACAAATCATGCAATAAAGAATCCTGTGTTTGCGGAAATCTTTGGTACCAAAATACTTCCATGGAAAGGGCAGTCTTGGCAAACTAACCTTGTCACACACCATAAAATGCTAAAAGGCGAGATTGCCTATCCTGGGATTACCGGCGGAAAGACAGGCTATACCAGCGAAACAAAACAAACCTTGGCAACAACCGCTGATAATGGAAAAATCAGACTAACGGCAGTTGTATTAAAATCAAATTTAAAGAATGATAAATATAATGATACCGCTTTACTATTTGATTATGGATTCAAAAACTTCCAACATACTATTATTAAACAGGGAGAAATTTTTACATCTGCTGAGCGGAAAGAATTCTATCCGGATAAAGACACGCTGGTAACTGAACGGATGGATGGATGTTTAAAAAATATTGCAAACAATGGCCTCCTTTCAGTCCTGGACAATAGGGGGCAATTAGTCCAGACAGTACAATTAACCTACAAAGAACCTCCAAAACTAAAAGCAGCTTCTAATAAAGTAAAAAAGAGTAATAATCAACAGACTGCGAAAAAACTAATCATAGTAAATACCGGATTAGGCTTGATGGTTATCTTGATTGGGATCTCAATAGCTGTTCGAAAAAAACGATTAAGAGGATTTTAACATAAAAATTCAACCATGGGAGAAACCCTCCCATGGTTGAATTTTTGTTTAAATATTTTCAATTGTTAACGGATGAGAGTTGAAAGAGGCGGGAGAGTCGATTTGGTCTTTATCATCTACTAAACTTCTTGTCGCAACAAAATCGCTTTCATCTCCAAAATTTTGACCAAATCCTTGATTTTTCTTATCAGAATTATGCCATTCAGCTAGCAGGTTTTGACCAATATTTACTGCCGAGGCATTTTCAAAGGAATTAATTTTAATCATGAATATATTTATATTAATAAAAGGAACTGGTACTGTCATCTCATTTCCTCCTTCCACTTGATAATCAATATATGCATTTTTTAAGAGTTTATGAAACAAGCGTAATAGTTGGATTAATTGGTGAATAAGATTCGTATGATGAAAGTAGGAATAAATACAAAAGAATAAGTAATATACAAACATGGGAAAAAGGGGGTGTCGAGTGATGGATATGGAAAAATTAAAACAGTGGATGGATATTGCGAAAAATATGCAAGGCGGTGACTTTTGGAACAATATTTTTGATCAGGAATTTGCCAAACAATTTATGAATGAACAACATGTAAAGTCATCCACTACTGAGGGGACATCGGGGCGTGCAGAAAAATCAAGGACTTTCCCGATCATTGATGTCTTTGAAGGGGAGCAAGAGGTTGTTGTGGTAATTGAGCTTCCTGGGGTAGCAAAGGAAAACTTGGAACTAGGTTTAAATGGTACTTATCTAACGATAAAAGGAAAAGTGAACCCCCTCCATCCACATTTAACTATGACATATTCTGAAAGGTTTTATGGTGAATTTCAAAGACAGATCACTTTACCTGACACGGTGAGCCCTCAGCAATTGAATGCGAAATTTTGGAACGGTTTATTGATTGTAAGTTATCAGCGTACAATTGAAAAAGGGGAAGTTATTCCAATTGAATAGAGAGATAAAAAAAGGATGTGGAGGATTTTTTTATGGTACACCAGATATTCTTGGACATGTTCAGGTGTTTTTTTCATATAAATAATTGTAAGGGTAATTAAAAGGGAGTTTGTGATTATGTCAATAAGAGATTTATTCCTTATATTCAAGAAAAATGATTATGAAGAGGAAATAAAGAATAAATTGAACTCATTAGAAATGAATATTGAGGAACTAAAAAAATCACTACAAGCCTCCCAACAGCAGGGTTTACCAGAAAGTGAACTGAAAACAAAAGATCCGCCGATTATTATTGAAAAGATTAATATTGAAAAAATTATTTTAGATAAATATGAGTTAAATAATAATTTTGGCCAGCTTGGGATTAAAGAGTTAAAAGGAAAATTGAATATTGGAGCGACCTATGGAAGTGAATTTACCCCGAACTTTGATGAAGAGGCCAAAAAGCCCCTGAACCACAATACAGAGGGAAAAAAAGAGCCTGAGAAACAGCTTAAGGTCAATATTAAAGCAAAAAAAGACTAAAGTGAAAAGTACTTTAGTCTTTTAAAGTGATAAGAAGGTATAAATTGCTATGAAAATTGTCCAGCTCCAGCGCCTAGGGGCTCGGGTCATAAGCCAATCCAACAAGAAGGCTAAAGAGCACAGCCTTCTCGCCAGCTCTTCTTATGCCTGTCGCCCCTGTACAAGGCGCTTCCGCTTACTTATTGTAGTCTGCTTTCTACTTGTCGGCATACTTCATCAGCAGACATTCCGTTTGCATCGATTACAGAACCTTTTGTAACGGTATCAGACATACCCATCACATTTGAATCAAGTCCTGTAACTACACAGCAATCACAGTTTTGTGCATCAGACTCTTGTTTTAATTCTACTACATCATATCCTTTGTCCTTTAATGCTTGTTGAATATTTGTAAGAGATTGTTCTACTCCAACTTTTGCCATACAAAACACCTCCTCCTGTAGAATATTTTGCCTTAAGCTTTGGGAAATATTCCGTATAAGCTAAGATAATTGTCCAAAGGATAATAGGGGAGGTGTATGAAATGAGCAGAGGCAGAAAACGAAAAGCCGATCCATCCACAATCGGTCTTAATTCCCCACAAGTAGAAGGTCAGGGAACAACGACAACGGAAACTGGTTCAATCGAAGTACCATCATCTCAGAAAAAACAAAAGAGATATTAAAAAAAGGCTCAATCTGTTGATTGGAGCGGAAGGCGCGAAGACTCCTGCGGGAGTACGGGACAGGGGAGAACCTGCAGAAGCGAAGCGACGAGGAGGCTTCCCGTTCCGCCTGCGCCTGAAGCGGAAATCAGCAGACTAATTTAAAGTATAAAAAAGAAGGTGCCCCCTAAAAGTTATACTTTAGGGACACCTTCGTTCAGCTTATTGATACATTTCTGCAACTTGCTTTTGAATTTCTTCATTTTCTAAATATTCATCATAGGTCATTTGTTTATCAACAAGGCCTTTTGGCGTAAATTCAAAGATACGATTGGCAATCGTTTGAATAAACTGATGGTCATGTGAGGAAAAAAGCATAGAACCCTTGAAATTAATTAATCCATTATTCAATGCGGTGATCGATTCTAAATCTAAATGGTTTGTTGGTTCATCTAATAAGAGAACATTGGCTCCGTTGAGCATCATTTTTGAGAGCATGCAGCGAACCTTTTCTCCACCAGACAAGACACTGGCTTTTTTTAACACTTCTTCACCGGAGAATAACATTCTTCCGAGAAAACCTCTTAAAAAGCTTTCGCTATCATCCTTTGGTGAGAACTGACGAAGCCAATCAACAAGGTTTAAATCGCTATTTTCAAAGTACTCGGTGTTATCCTTTGGAAAATAAGCCTGGGAAGTGGTAATTCCCCACTTAAATGTGCCGCTGTCTGCTTCCATTTCACCCATTAAAATATTAAAGAGTGTCGTCTTTGCAAGTTCATTTGTGCCGACCAGAGCGATTTTATCTCCTTTGTTCATAAAGAAGCTTACGTTATCTAAAACCTTTACACCATCAATCGTCTTGGTTAAGCCTTCGACGCGTAACAAATCATTGCCGATTTCACGTTCTGGTGTAAAACCTACAAAAGGATAACGGCGGGAAGATGGCCTGATATCATCAAGGGTAATCTTATCTAATAACTTCTTACGTGATGTTGCCTGTTTTGACTTAGAGGCATTGGCGCTGAATCTGGCGATAAAGCTTTGAAGTTCTTTAATTTTTTCCTCTTTCTTCTTGTTCGCATCTGAAGCCATTCTTGAAGCTAATTGACTTGACTCATACCAGAAATCATAGTTACCTACATATATTTGAATTTTACTGAAATCCAAATCGGCGATATGTGTGCAAACCTTATTTAAAAAGTGACGGTCATGGGATACGACAATGACGGTATTTTCAAAGTTAATTAAAAAGTCTTCTAGCCATTGAATTGCTTTGATATCCAAGTGGTTCGTCGGCTCGTCCAAAAGTAAAACATCTGGTCTGCCAAACAAAGCTTGAGCAAGTAATACTTTAACTTTTTCCGAACCAGTTAATTCTGCCATCTTTTTATAATGGAGATCTTCTCCAATTCCAAGGCCTTTTAATAAAATCGCTGCTTCAGGCTCTGCTTCCCATCCGTTAAGTTCAGCAAATTCACCCTCTAGTTCGGCAGCCTTCATACCATCCTCATCAGTAAAATTCTCTTTCATATATATAGCATCTTTTTCTTGCATAACCTCATAGAGTCTAGCGTGACCCATAATTACGGTTTTTAGCACTTCAAAATCTTCATATTCAAAATGATTCTGCTTTAAAACAGCCATCCGCTCATTCGGCCCTAATTGAACAGTTCCTGTTTGTGCTTCAATTTCACCGGATAATATTTTTAAAAACGTCGATTTTCCGGCACCATTTGCCCCGATTAGTCCGTAGCAATTCCCTGGTGTAAATTTAATATTTACATCTTCAAATAACTTACGGTCACCATATCTTAAACTTACGTTACTTACAGTAATCATAGTAGTAATCCTCCAGAACAAAAATATCTACTTATTATACCATTAATCTGTCTGAAGAGCGAATTCTTTTAGACTGATGTAGATTATAAGAAAAATTTTCTAAAAAAATTTTTCCATTTTCACACTTTATTCATAATTATGTTGTAGAATTGGATTAAGAAGTTTTAAAGAGGGTGAATAGTATGGCAAAAAAACAGCTTACTGAACTCGTTAACAAATTAAAAAAAGCTGGTATAAAAGCGAGTCTAACTAAACCGAAATCAACTTATCTATTAACATTGCAGCAAATTAAATAATATCCTTCATCCTTTGAATGAAATTTTATCAGTAAAAAGCGATTAATCCTAAGGGACTAACCGCTTTTTTTATTACTCTATTTTATCTAGTATTTTGGCGTAAACATCTTGTTTTTTAAACTCTTGTCCCATTGGGAACTTGGCGATAAATTTATTGTCTTGATCTACAAGATACGTAAATGTGGAATGAATAAATTGACCGTTTCCAGGATCTTTGTACTGGAATTGCAAGGCATTTGTTACTTTACGAAGTTGTTTTTGATTATCTTTAATTTGTTGTTTTGCCCCGGTTAAGAACAGCCAGTTGTTGTCATTCCCTATACCGAACCCCTGTTTATAATCTTTTAAAATTTTAGTTGTATCTCGATAAGGGTCAATGGTTATGGTGACAAATTCTATTTCCTTCCCATAAATCCCTTTTTTCAAGAGCTCTTTCTTTAGATCCACCATTTTTTGTGTCGTTGTAGGACATACATCAGGACAGTGAGTATAAATGAATTCAATTAGTTTTAACTTAGTTTTATCCTTGCCAAAATTAAATGTATCACCACTCTGGTTAATGAAAGTAGCACTAGCTGGAATAGCAGCATTGGCATCACGGATAAGGAAAAACGAAATTCCCCCTGCAATCCCCAAGAATACAGCCAGACTGCAAATTATATATAGCCTTTTCAAAACGATCCCCTCCTACCATAAAGATAAATAAGTTTGTCAAAAAAAGATATGGATATTTTGTGAAAAAAAATTGGATGCAGTAAAAAGGTTATTCCTTTATAATGATAATTAAAACGTTCGAAAAATCAGACTTTTTATCAATGTGGGAAGATGGGTGTTTATATGAAAAAGGGTAGTAAGTTTACTATTCAACTGCTCATTCTAATCATCATCTATCAAGTTGGGAATCTGACGGCAAGTTTTTTTCATTTGCAAATTCCCGGAAATGTGATTGGGATTGTTCTGTTATTGGTATTATTTTCGTTGGGTGTAATTAAGGTAGAACAAATTGAATTGGCAGCAGGGTGGCTGCTTAAGCATCTTGGTTTCTTTTTTATTCCTATTTCTGTTGGTTTAATGACCTTAGGCGATATCGTTAAAGCAAGAGGCTGGAGCCTGCTAGGTATCCTTTTTATCAGTGCTTTTATTGGGATCATTACAGCAGGAAAGACAACACAAATTGTTATCTCGAAAAATGAAAAGGAACAAGTAAAGTATCATGATCACGCTTTATAGTATACTAGTCACAGTTTCTGTTTATTGGGCTGCACGGTTTTTAACCCGAAAATATCCATCTCCATTTACTAGCCCAGTTTTCTTAAGTACCGTCATCATCATCATTATATTGTTTGCTTCCAAGATATCGTATCAAGAATATAAGCAGGCAAAAACGATTATGACCTATCTGCTTGGTCCGGCTACCGTTTCTTTGGCAGTGCCAATCTACAAAAATCGTGTGGTATTCAGAAAGTACATAAGGGCTGCTGTGGCGGGGGTATTTATCGGAAGTGTTTCAACAATTGGTGCTGCAATTTTCATGGCGAAAGGGCTTCACCTTTCAAAAATTTATCTCCTCGGTTTCGCGGTAAAGTCTGTTACTGTCCCGGTTGCAACTGAAATAGGGGGGATTATACATGGTAACATTTCACTTATTGCTGCTTATGTCATCATAACGGGGATGATAGGGGCTATGTTTGGCTCCAAACTATTGAACTGGTTTAAGATAGACCATCCTTTTGCCCGAGGTTTGGCTATTGGTACGATTGCACATGGTATTGGTACAGCTGAGGCGGTTAAGGAAGGGGAAATACAAGGTGCTGTTTCAGGTGCAGCAATGGGAATTGCCGCCGTATTCACCTCGTTTATTGTTCCGTACATAATAAATTTCATCATTTAATGGGCTAATGTTTGTTGACAGTCGTTGTTAATTATTGTATATTTTAGAAGAATTTAATTACTCAAATAAGGGAGTATGTTTTATGTTAGGTGTCGTTCTTAACTAATCCAATCAATTGGATATGTTCATTCCATTATTCTCGTTCATCTTTTTTCGAAAAATGAGGGTTTATTTAGTTGTGGAATGAGGTTAAGAACAATGAGCAAGCATAAGCATACATCTTATTCCAATGTAGCTGTGTACACTCGTGTAGACAGTTTTTATTTTGGATTAATTTAAGTATGGAAAAATGGATGGTTTACCATTCGTTTCTTAGAGCCGCAATGACATTGTTCATTGCGGCTATTTTTTATTCTTAGGAGGTTTATAAAGTGAATCAACACACATTTAACATGTTGGAATTCCAACAAATTAAGGATGAAATTTCTAACTTTGCACTAACCAAAGAAGGTAAAGAGAAAATACTGAATCTTGTCCCATCAACTAACATTAAGCAAATAGTAGCATGGCTTGAAGAAGTTACTGAAGCAGTCGAGATTTTGAAAATTAGTGCAAGTGTTCCTGTGCATGGCCTGGATGGATTGACTGCCATCCTTCAGAACATGAATAAAGGAGCAGCACTTAGAGTAGAGCAACTAACAAAGTTATATGATTTTTTGGATAGCTGTGGGAAAATGAGGAGATACATGAAGGATAAGGTCTTTTATGCACCAAGGGTATCTGCCTATGTCGAGGTGATTGATGAATTACCCGAGCTGGCCGCTGAAATTATTCGCTGTGTCCGTAATGGCAGGGTAGATGATTACGCAAGCAAGGAATTACTAAAAATAAGAAAACAACTTGCGATACAAGAGGAACGTTTGAAGGAAAAAACGATGCAACTGATCCGTTCTAATAAATATAAATTGTATTTACAAGAAAATGTGGTAAGTCAACGAAATGGGAGATATGTGATTCCGATAAAAAAGGAATATCGCAACAAAATAAAGGGGACGGTTCTCGATACTTCTGCATCTGGGTCCACACTTTTTATAGAACCAGAAGAAATTGCTATCTTTCAAGATCAATTAACGTGGCTTCTTTCAGATGAAGAAGTAGAGGTTCAAAAGGTGTTAACCTATTTAACAGGTTTAGTGGAACAAAAGGAGCGGCAAATCTGTCTTGCCGTTGAAACAATGATTCAATACGATTTTCTTTTTGCTAAAGCAAAATATTGCCGAATGATTAAAGGCTCTAAGGTTGGTATTAACCAATTTGAGGAATTCTCCTTAATACAGGCGCGCACCCCCTTTTAGGTGACAAGGCTGTTCCATTATCTTTTACGATGAGCAGGGATGAAAAGGCACTTGTTATCACTGGACCAAATACCGGCGGGAAAACTGTAACCATTAAGACAGTGGGCTTGTTAACTTTAATGGTACAATGTGGTCTGCATATTCCTGCCGCTGAAGAAAGTAACATTAGAATTTTTGATCGAATATTAGTAGATATTGGTGACGGGCAAAGTATTACCGAAAATTTAAGTACCTTTAGTTCTAGAATTGTCAATATTATTGAAATCTTAAAGGATACGAATGATCGAACTTTAGCCTTATTGGATGAACTTGGCTCTGGAACAGACCCTGGAGAAGGGATGGGGCTGGCTGCTGCGATATTAGAAACTCTTTTTCAAAAGGGAGCCACTCTATTTGCAACGACTCATTATAGTAAAATTAAGGAGTTTGCAGAAGAACATCCAGGTTTTTTAAATGGATCGATGGAGTTTGATTTAACAACGTTTTCTCCAACCTACCGTTTAATCATTGGCAGGGGAGGGGAGAGTCAGGCATTTGCGATTGCCTTAGGACTCGGGATGCACCCGGCTATTGTTGAGCGGGCACATTATGTTACTTATAAGGAAGTAAAGGAATACAGAAACCAAGAATTAGATCACTGGAAGTTAAAAGAATTAGAAAAACAGGTGATTATAAATAAATATAAGCAACAACAAACTGTAACAAAAACGAATATCCCACTTTATCAACAAGGTGATAACGTGAAAATTTCGCCTTCAGGTGAGTTCGGTATAGTCTATAAGGGGCCTGACCAGCAAGGGAATTACCAAGTTCAAGTAAAAGGAGAAAAAATGTCTATAAACCATAAACGGTTATCTTTGTATATTGCAGCTTCGGAGCTATATCCCGAGGATTATGATTATGATATTATCTTTCAATCAAAGGAGAGCCGAAAAAAAAGAAAGCTCTTGTCTAAAAGCCATCAAGAAAATATAACCATTGATTATTCTGAATAAAAGATAGCAGGATGTCCTCCATATCGGCTAAATAGCCTTTTAGGGCATCCTGCTTTTGCTAATTGGTCAAAAAAAAACTACTTTTTTTGATTTAAATATTGTTGGGCGAGAAGTAATTTTACTTCATTATAACTTAATCCGGATTGACTGTTTAACCGTTTTACTTCATCAATATCCGTCCCAACATTCGTATAACGTTTCTGGGTAGAATGCATATCAATTGACACTCCTAAGCGAGAAGTATTTTTTTAGGAAATGAAAAACCATTTTTTTGTGCATACTAGTAAAAAAAGGAGGCGGTTCCCATTTTTTACGGTAAAAGGGCTAAGGAAGAAGAGATTGAAACAATCCTTATTGACACTGAAGTTTACTCTTGTTCGGATGATGCTTGTATCGGCTGGATGAGAAAGGATTTTGTTGCAGATGATTTGCTATGTCCAATGTGTGGTACCCAAATGTTACAGGAAATTAGGGAGCTCCCAAAAATCTAAATAATTATTTTATTAATGAAAAGACTGTCACGTTAGTGGACAGTCTTTTATTCTTCGCCGAAATCAAAGAAATGTTCTTCATATGCTCTTTGTGCAGATTCTGAAGAAGTGAACAAGGCATCGTCATCTTCAATAACATGAAAGGTCTCATTTAAAAATAGTGCTAAAGCATTTGGGTCTTTAGGATGTTGAACGATTTCTGCTGCTTGTACATTTGCAACAGAGGGGACATGCGGATTACGATAAATAACATAAACTTCGTCTCCGGGCTGGGCATTGTCTAAATCAATAATACTCATACAAGAATTTACCTTCCTTTACAGATTTTCGTTTTGCTGGCGGATCTCATCTCCAGTAATCATCACATTAGCTTCTTCAAGTGCCTTATGCTCGTTAACTGAATCCCCTGGTGTACTTTTCTTATTTGGGAATACCGAGCCGTTTTCAATTGTCATTTGTGGTCGTTCATCCGCAGGTGTCAAGTAATCCTTCTTCTTTGCCATAAGAATCATCTCCTTATAGTAAAGGTTTCACTTAAAAATTCAGTTTATGCCTTCCTAATTCTTTCCTTAACGGAATAAATTAACTATAACTAAAAAACTCTCCAACAAAGTTGGAGAGTTGCCTCATACTACTCTTCTTTTTTTGATAAACAGTGATCACATTCCATTAAGTAGCTTTCAGCCTGTTCCTCCATATGTTGACCACACTCTGGGCATTCCTTCTTTGGCAGGCTGCGGAAAAATTCAACTGGACTCATTAACATTTTAAAACCCCTCCCCTAATAATACAGTTTACTTATGTTTTTGTTGTTGTAGCACAGGATAAATAAAAAAATTTATCTTTTGTTCACTTCTATACCGTGGTGACTAATAGGACTATTCTTCTCTTTTGGCTAAACAACGGTCGCATTCCATTAAGTAGCTTTCAGCTTGTTCTTCTATGTGTTGACCACACTCAGGACATTCCTTTTTTGGTAAGCTCCGAAAAAATTCAACTGGACTGATTAACATTACTAACATCTCCTTTATTAATACAGTTTATTTATTTCCCTCTTGTTATAGTACAGTATAAACAAAAAACTTCTTTTTGTGTAGCCTTTTTTTCAAAAAGTTTATTTCTTTAAAAAAATAAGACTTTTGTCCCAAAAAACTATTTCTGCTTTGCTTTAGTTTCATTATAATGAGGAGAGATAAATCTATGTTTCAAAGTATTACTTCCATTGCAATATTATTTACATTACAATCATAGTAGAAAATACCTTTGTAGACATTGGGGGGATCCAGGTTAATGGGGGAAATGTTTGGGATTTTTCATCCTTATTTTATTATTATCGCCATTGGTTTAACGATTATGGCATCTTATACAGCACTAGATATGTTTACCTTAATAAGGTCTTCAAATAACAATAAACGATTATTATTTCTTGGCGGAACAGTATCCATGGGGATTGGAATATGGGTAATGAACTTTATGACCTTGATTTCCGCTGACACAAATCGTTTTGACAGCTATCATATTCCTCTAACCATTCTTTCTATTTTTATTGGAATAGCATTTACTGGGATGGCATTTCTTTGGTTTTTTGGTAAGACCGTTAATATATATCACTTGCTAATTGGAAGTTTGTTTTTAACTCTAGCTGTAATGGCCATTCAAGTTATTGGTTTATATGCCATGAATGTAAATATAGACTACAATATTGGGCTAATGATTTTTTCAGGGTTGTTAATTTTTGGTTCGTTTTTATTTTCGTTATGGATCTTTTTTACTTCGAGCTATTCCCATGGAAATCAAGTATGGTTAAAACCAATTAGTGCGCTGATTATTACAGTAGCCATTGCTGAAGGGCATTTTTTATTAAAGAGAGCTGCCGTTACAACAAGTGGGATTGTCTCAAAAAGTCAAACAGACAGTCCATTCTTTATTTATTTGGTTTTGTTTGTTTCAGTACTAATTATCGGTGGTTTGATTATTTCAAGTATGTTGATAAGCAAGCAATTAGCTACCAGTGATACGAACTTAAAGGATATCAAAGCTGCCTTAGACGCCTCGACAATTGTTGCTATTACCGATCCAAAAGGTGTTATTACATTTGTAAATGATAAATTTGAAGAAATCTCTAAATATAAAAAGGATGAAATTATTGGTAAAAATCATCGAATTCTTAATTCTGGCTATCATTCAAAAGAATTTTTTCGAGATTTATGGCAAACTATTCAGTCTGGTAAGATTTGGCGGGGTGAAATACGGAACAAAGCTAAAGATGGGTCGTTTTATTGGGTTGATACGACCATCGTTCCTTTTCTAAATAAAAAAGGTAAACCTGTTCAATATATTGCTATCCGTTCTGATATTTCTATGCGTAAAATGGCGGAAGATCATCTTAAAGAAATGATTAAAGAGAATGAGGATATCAAATTTGCCTTAGACCAATCTTCCATTGTCGCGTTTACAGATGCAAAAGGAAAAATTACCAATGTAAATGATAAATTCTGTGAAATCTCTAAGTATAGCCGGGAAGAACTACTAGGGCAGGACCATCGAATTCTTAATTCCGGCTATCACACTAAAGAGTTTTTCAAGAACTTATGGAAAACAATTGGGTCTGGTCAAGTATGGAAGGGCGAATTAAGAAATAAAGCGAAGGATGGTTCTTATTATTGGGTTGATACGACGATTGTTCCTTTTTTAAATGATCAAGGAAAACCTTATCAATATCTTGCCATCCGGAACGACATCACGGAACGAAAGAAGACGGAAGAGGTTCTTCATCGTCAGGATAAGCTAGCGGCTGTAGGCCAACTTGCTGCGGGTGTTGCACATGAAATCCGTAATCCGCTGACGTCTATGAAAGGTTATGCAGAATTTTTACAGTTAGATGAAAAAGACCCAGAACGGATGGAATTTTTAAATATTATTTTAGATGAGATTGAAAGGGTTAATACCATTGTGGAAGATTTTATGGTTTTAGCTAAACCAAAAGCGGTTGAATTAGAGGAAAAGAATGTAGTACCTGTTATTCGAAATGTGGTTTCATTGCTTGAATTTGAAGCTAGAAAGAAAAATGTCCGCTTGTCATTTGACTGCAATCAAGAGATTATCCAAATTGAATGTGACGAAAACCGGTTAAAACAGGTATTTCTAAACTTTATAAAAAACGGAATCGAGGCCATGCCAAATGGAGGAGATTTACAGGTTAAAACAGTCATTCATGATAATAATGTACAAATCTCGATCCAGGATTCGGGTGTTGGAATCTCAAAAGAAAAATTAAAGAAATTAGGTGAACCATTTTTCACGACGAAAAAAAATGGAAACGGTCTAGGATTAATGGTAAGTTTTAAAATTATTGAAAGTCATAATGGAAAAGTGTTTGTGGAAAGTGAACCTAATAAGGGAACAACCTTTAATATCTTATTACCTGCGAAAATTGCTTAAACGAGAGGAAACTCTCGTTTTTTTGTTGATTGTATAAATTTCCTTAAATTTCCTTCGAAAAAGTTTAATAATTTAGAATCTACAATTGATTGAAATCGACTATGATGAATATATAGGTTATATGATTCTTCGGGGAGGGGATTAAGTGGCGGATATGAAATTGGTTAAGACTATTTGTGGTTACTGTGGAACAGGCTGCGGTCTTGTTTTAGAAGTGGCCGACAATAAAATAGTAAAAATCCGGGGAGATAAAGAGGCACCTGTTAATAAGTTATCAATATATTGCCAACAAATTATCGGGTATTAAAACTACATGGGGACCTAATGCCATCAGTATGTTTGCTTGTGCACGAAGTACGAATGAATCAAACTATGTAACGCAAAAATTTATGCGGACGGTTATTCAAAGCAATAACATTGATGGCTGTAACCGAACGTGACACGCACCAAGTGTTGCCGGTCTGGCAACTATTTTTGGAAGCGGTTCCCCAACGAATACTTTAGATGATTTTGATAAGGCCGAAGTACTATTACTTTTTGGTTCGAATACGTCTGATGCCTATCCCATCATTGCTAACCGCATGAAAAAGGCTGTAAAGTCGGGACTGAAAATCATTGTCATTGATCCCCGGAAAATTGATATGGTTAAAGTAGCTCACCGGCATTTACAGATTAATGTAGGAACAGATATAGCACTTATCAATGCTTTTATTCGAGTTATTTTAAAAGAAGGTTTATCAATTCAGAGTTTATTAAGAATTTTACAATAGATTTTGATCGGTTAGAAAATCAGGTTGAACCTTATACACCTGAATATGAGGCCATGATTACCGGCCTTGCCGCTGAAGATATTGTAACAACGGCTAGAGAGTATGCATCCTCAAGTGGTTCAATGATTGCCTATACATTAGGTATTACTGAGCATCATTGCGGTGTAAATAACGTTTTTGATATTGCGAATTTAGCTTTATTAACAGGAAACATTGGTAAACCAGGGACAGGGATAATGCCATTAAGAGGACAAAATAATGTCCAAGGAGCAGGTGATATGGGCTGTCTGCCTAATCAGCTTGCAGGAGCGATGAGTCTGGTCAATGATGAGTTTCGTGCCAGGTATGAAAAGGAGTGGGGAGTGGAGCTAAACCCACACCCACACCCAGGAGACACACAAACACGTACCTTTGACCGATTAGAGATGGGGGAGTTAAAGGCTCTTTATGTAATTGGTGAAAATCCGCTTTTAGCGGACGTTCATATGAATCATACTAAAACTTTATTTGAAAAACTTGATTTATTAGTAGTCCAGGATATTTTCTTAACAGAAACCGCCAAAATGGCCGACGTTGTTTTACCTGCCCGATCTTGGGGAGAGGTGGATGGAACTTATACCAATACAGATCGTAGAATCCAGCGGGTTCGTAAGGCCGTAGAACCAGACCCTAATACCAAGGAAGACTGGGAAATTCTTTGTGACCTTGCAACTTTAATGGGCTATCCTATGTACTATCAAAATAGCGAGGAAATTTGGGATGAGGTTAGAAAACTTGCCTGGGAGCAGTACGGTGGAATTTCATATCAAAGGTTAGATGAAAAATATAGTATCCATTATCCATGTCCAAATGAGAATCATCCAGGTACCCTCATTCTTCATGAACGGTTCCATAAACAAGCTTCTGATGGTAAGAAGTCACCATTTGTTCCTGTTGATTATACAGAACCATTAGAATTGCCGGATGCGGAATATCCGTTTATGTTAACAACAGGCAGGCGCTATGAGTCATATAATACCCATTCACAGACCCGTTACTATGCAGCAGGAGTTAAAATAAAACAAACAGAAGAGTCCGTTGATATCCATCCAGATGATGCCTGCTCCCTGGGAATAGCGGATGGCGAGGTGGTACAGGTTCGTTCCCGCCGAGGGGATCTTCTGGTAAAGACAAAAATTACTGAACAAGTTGTGCCAGGTCTTGTATTTATGAGCTTCCATTGGAGTGAAACACCAACAAATGTATTAACCTTAAATGAATATGATCCAATTTCTGGAACGGCAGAATACAAAGCTTGTGCTGTTGCGATATTGAAGTTGTCTTAGGATCATTGAAAAAACAGTGCAGTCAGTGAGATGCACTGTTTTTTTTATATATTATTGTCAGAATATACAGTAACTAAGAAATACTATTGTAATATAATTGCCATTCTTGTAAACCAATTAACATCCCCTTGTTCTTTTTCTCGGAAAAAAACATGTTATGATGAGAACAGTTAGCAAGCGAGAGAACATGGGAGGTATATAGAAATGATAAAAAAAATAAAGGCATTCCTAGCAGTTGCTGCACTCTCAGGGACTGTAGGCGCTAATGTTCATGCACAAGAAATAACAGTTAAAGAAGGAGATACCCTTTGGGATCTATCACAAGTACATAATACATCTGTAGAAGATATTCAAAACAGGAATCATCTTTCTACTAACCTGATTCATCCGGGAGATGTATTAACCATTGCAACTAAAAAACAATATACAGTTCAGCAGGATGATACATTAGGCGATATTGCTTTAAACTATCATGTACAAGTAAATCAAATTAAAGATTGGAATAAATTGAATACAGACCTTATTCATCCAGGCTTAAATCTTATTATTTATGATGAAGTTGCGGATAGTGTTAAAAATGCGGCGGCAGTAGGAAGCAAAGAAGAAAATAATGTAACAAGTAATTTAGAAAAGCCGGTTGCAAAATCAATTGTAACATCAACTGAGCCTAAAAAGACCTCGATGGTAACAGCTTCGCCTACCGAGTCTGCCAAACCTGCTAATAGGGTGCCAGCTGCACAACCGTCTCAGCCAGCTCCGTCTGCACAACCAGCTAAAGCAGAAGGCAGCAAAGGAAATGATACAAAGGAAATTACTGTAAAGGCGACAGCCTATACTGCTTCATGTGAAGGATGTTCAGGAACAACTGCAACAGGTGTTGATCTGAAAGCTAATCCTGATGCGAAGGTAATTGCTGTTGATCCAAAAGTGATACCACTTGGAAGTAAAGTTTACGTAGAAGGCTACGGGGTGGCAACTGCTGCAGATACAGGCGGCGCTATAAAAGGAAACAGAATCGATGTATTTATATCCACAGAGCATGAAGCGCTTAAATGGGGTAATAAACACATTACGGTAAAAATAATAGATTAAAAAAACTGCCTAGTGTTAGGCAGTTTTTTTGTGTAAAGAATGGCAGGCCCTACACCCGCTAAGCGGGAGGCTCCGTTTTTTATAATATTAACTAGCTTGTTTTACTACTGAATTTGCAACAGTAGCTTTTCTTTGATAGTAGAACCAGTTTAGTACAAATGAGATTACATAGAATCCAATAAAGAAGTAGAAAGCAGTGGTGTAAGTTCCTGTTGCATTAATAGACCAGCCAAAAAGCTTAGGGATAAAGAAAGATCCATATGCTGCAAACGCGGCTGAGAACCCAATTACAGGTGCTGCTTCTTTAGCAATAAAAATGTTTGGAATCATTTGGAATGTTGAACCAGAACCAATACCTGATGCAAGGAAAAGAATTAAGAAAGAGAACAAGAACCCATTAAATTGTTTTCCATTTAAGAAATAAATAACACCTGCTGCACCAATACCCATTATGACTAACACAAAAGCAGTTACTTTTGCACCACCAAGCTTATCGGCCATCCAGCCTCCTACAGGTCTGGCAGCTGCCGCAACTAATGCACCAAGGAAGGCAAGTGAAAGATGCTCAGGAAATTGTGATTTCAAAAGAAGCGGGAATGCCGCAGAGTATCCAATGAATGAACCGAATGTAGCTACATATAAAACAGTCATAATCCAAGTGTGCTTACGTTTTACAATACCAAATTGATCAGCAAATGATTGTTTAGCACCGGGTACGTTATCCATTTTAAAAATAGCCAGTATGGTCATGATAGCGATCGGAATCACCCAGATAAAGGCAGCGTTCTGTAACCACATTGTTTGACCAGTAGCTAAAACTTGCTTGCCGCCAATGAAAGCAAAAGTTCCTGAGGTTATGATTAATGGAGTAACAAATTGGACCACAGATACTCCCATATTACCTAAACCGCCGTTAATTCCAAGCGCAGTACCTTTTTCTTTTTTGGGAAAGAAGAAACTAATATTTGCTGATGAAGACGAGAAGTTTCCTCCACCTAGACCACATAGTGCTGCTAATAGTAACATAACAGTATACGGTGTATCTGGATTTTGGACGGCAAATCCGATGCCAATTGCTGGGATTGCAAGAATGGCAGTAGAGATAACTGTCCAGTTTTTCCCGCCAAAAAGTCCTGCTGCAAATGTATAAACAAAACGAAGTGTTGCACCCACAAGTCCAGGGATTGCAGCAAGTGATAATAATTGTTCCTCTGTAAAATGGAAGCCAACGTCGTTTAGTCTGACAGCCACAACCGACCAAATTTGCCAAACAATAAAGGCTAGCATAAGAGATGGTACGGAGATCCATAAATTTCGGTTAGCGTGTTTTTTTCCTTCGGCTTTCCAGAACTTCTCGTCTTCTGGATTCCAGTAATTAATTCGGGCCATGTGATTTTCCCCCTAAATGATAATTGATTTTTTATTAGTGCATGTGTTGCTTGTGTAATTACTATAAACTACATGCTAACCTCTATTTTGTGACGTCCGTCACAAAAATGGTGAAGGAAATGTGAACACATGCTTTTAGACAAAAAGTTGTAATAAATTAAAGACAAGTAGAAAGCAAAAAAAAAGAAACCCTCATAATTGAGGATTTCTTGTATAAATTTGGTTATCTTGGGGGAGTTCTCTCACTTCATAAAACATGCCTACATAGTTCTGTATTTCTCCGGCATCATCTATTATGGCGGTGATTGTAAGCCATTCTTTAAATATTTCATTATTTTTGCGCTTATTCCAGATGAAACCTTCCCAATACCCATCCGTAAGTATACTTTTCCACATGTTTTGATAAAAATTATTGTCATGCTCTCCGGATTGTAGAACACTTGGTGTTTTTCCAATCACTTCTTTTAAATTATAGCCAGTAATTCTAGAGAAGGCTGGATTAACATTCTGAATGATTCCATTGACATCCGTTATACAAATACCATCAAAGGCATAGTTCACAATTTTTCGAGCAAGGTCCAGTTTATAGTGATAGTATAACCAGATGACGATGACAAGACTTGCTAATGAAAATTCAGAAAGTGACATAAAACCAATCGCATAATGTCCTGTCCAAGTAAAAAAAACAGTTAAAATCAGCGGTGGGAAAAAGCCGCCAAGACCCCCCATGGCTGAAACAAATCCATTAACAATGCCTGCTTGCTTAGAAAAGTATAAGGGAACTAATTTAAAGATTGCCCCGTTACCAAGTCCTGCAAAAAAGGCTACTAACAAGCATCCAAACGAGTAAATAGGTAATGATGGTGAAAAGGCAAGTAAAAACCCTGCAAAAGTTAAGCTAAAGAAAACAGCAATGAGGATTAATAATGGATTAATTTTATCGCCAAGCCAGCCGCCCACTGGCCTAAACATTGTAGCAAGCGTAATAAAACCAGCAGTTCTTATTCCAGCATCTACTTTATCTAGTTCAAATTGGTTAACTAAAAAGGATGGCAAATAAATCGTAAAAGCAACAAATGAACCAAATGTAACAAAATAAAATAAGCTCAATACCCAGAGTTTAGGATTTTTGTAAACCTCTTTAAATTGCTCAAGTATGGAATTACTAACTTTTCGTTCTTTTTTGTCACCTAATAAGAAATTCATTATAGCAAATAGTAGTAATAAGATAAGAAAAAATTTAACAGTATTTCTCCAGCCATAGAGATTGGCCAAAACAGGGGCCAAAAAGGAGGTTACCGCTGTTCCAATGTTTCCAGCTCCATAAATGCCGTTTATCAATCCATGTTTTGTTTTATCATAATATTTTGGTAACGATGTAACACCAACTGAAAAAACAGCACCTCCTATTCCGAGTAATAAGCCGCCCATGATTAACATCCATAAATTGCTAGAATAACTAATGATGATAATGGGAATAAGGAGAATAATAAAGCTTAAGCTATACAAGATTCGTGCTCCATATTTGTTTGTCCAATAACCAATTGGCACCCTTAATAGGGATCCTAAAATAACGGGGACGGCAGTGGCCCACGCAATTTCTGTTGATGTTAAATGAATATCTTCCTTTATATATGGCATTAGCGAAGAAATAATTACCCAAACCATAAACCCTGCGACCAAACTGCTTGTTTGAATAAATAATTGCCCGGTACCTTTTTTCATTTTCATCCCCCTCATATGCCGTTGCAGTATCTAGTTTTGTTCGAATACATTTGACAAATCATAGCCAGATTTTTGGATTTTCTTAAGTATTATAAACTACAACGAGTGAGAGTACAGTGAGGTTCGACACTGATGGCTAAATATATTTACATATTTTAAATACAGTAGTATATTTTTCTGTAATATGTTTTCACTTTTACCATATTTTAAATATAGCAAAAATTTTTCTACAAAAATAATAATCAGTTAGGAAGGATACTAATGCCTCAAAAAAAAATTTTTCTTGATCCTCCTAAAACCCTTGTTTTTGGATTTGCTACTATTATTATAATAGGGGCCATTTTATTAACGCTCCCTGCTTCGACTACTAATGGACATGGTTTGTCCTTAGTAAATGCTTTCTTCACTGCTACTTCAGCAACTTGTGTAACTGGTCTTGTGGTAGTAGACACAGGTACGACATTTACGGTATTTGGCCAGATTGTCATTTTGTCGCTGATTCAGGTTGGAGGACTTGGATTTATGACATTTGCAACTTTTTTTGCCTTTCTATTAGGAAAAAAAATATCGTTAAAAGAAAGAATATTGCTTCAGGAATCTTTAAATAATCTTTCTATTGAAGGAATTGTTAGGTTAGCAAGAAGGATCATCATTTTTACGGCTGTAATTGAATTGACAGGGGCGCTTATATTATCGATTCGTTTTTCTTTCGATATGCCTGTAAAAAAAGCGATTTATTTCGGTATTTTTCATTCTATATCCAATTTCAATAATGCAGGATTTGATTTAATGGGGGAATTTCATAGTTTAACAAGCTATGTGGATGACCCAACGGTAACTTTAACTGTTTGTTTATTAATTATTCTGGGCGGAATTGGATTCATTGTCATGAATGAACTGTATGAATATCGAGCTATTAAGCGCGTTTCTTTACATACTAAGATTGTCCTTATAACCAGTGCCTTTTTAGTAATAGTTGGAACAGTGGGCATATTTTTGTTAGAGTATTCCAATCATCTAACATTAAAGCCTCTATCCCTGACAGGAAAAATACTGGGCTCATTATTTCAATCGGTCACCGCTAGAACGGCAGGAGCTAATACGTTAAGTATTGGGGATTTAACTCAATCCAGCCTCTTATTAATGATTCTGCTGATGTTTATAGGAGCTTCGCCCGGTTCGACGGGAGGAGGGATAAAAACAACCACCTTTACTACTTTGATAGGCGCAGTCTGGTCACAAATTCGTGGGAAAGAGGATGTTATTTTTTATCGTCAGCGCATTGAATATGAAACGATATATAAGGCTTTAACTGTAACATTAAGTGGACTTTTTCTCGTAATGCTTATGACACTTGTATTAACTATTTCTGAAAAAGGGCATGATTTTTTATCCATTCTCTTTGAAGTGACGTCTGCATTTGCGACTGTGGGTCTTTCAATGGGTTTAACACCTGATTTATCGGAATTTGGCAAGATATTAATTATGTTTACCATGTTTGCCGGTAGGGTGGGGCCTTTAACAATTGCATTTGCCGTAACCATGAGGAGAAACCCTGACCCGTTCCGTTATCCTAAAGGAAAAATTATGATTGGCTAAAATTTAGAGAGATTCCTGTTATGCCAAACAGGAGTCTTTTTTGTTATGGTTGTGATAAAATTTAAACATTAGAGAAACAGACTGGAGTGAAAATAATGAACTTTGTACAAATGGATTCCATGGAAGGCCGATTAGAGCTGATGAAGGCTTTTTCAAAAAAGTTTTTAACAAGAGCACATCAAGTGGACATTGAAGGGTCCTTTCCTTATGACAATATCGCTGATTTGAAAAATACAGGTTATACAACTTTGACTGTTCCTGCTAAATATGGGGGAAAAGAGATTTCTTTATATGAACTTGTTCGCCTGCAAGAGATGATTGCCCAAGGTGATGGGGCTACTGCGCTGTCCATTGGGTGGCATATGGGGATTATTATGAATCTTCAAGAGAAAAGGTTATGGAAAGAGTCTATGTTTAAGTTTTTGTGTGAAAGTGTAACCAATGGTGCTTTAATTAACAGTGCACAGACTGAACCAAAAACAGGAAGTCCAACCCGCGGCGGCAGACCGGAAACCTATGCAGTGGAAACCAGCCAAGGCTGGATGATTACAGGTAGGAAAACCTTTACAACAATGGCGCCCGTATTGGATTATTTTATTGTTAATGCGACAATAAAAGATCGTAATGAAGTGGCTAACTTCTTAATTCCAAGAGGAACAATGGGAGTAAGAATTGAAGAGACCTGGGATAGTATCTCATTAAGAGGGACGGGAAGTCATGATTTAATTCTAGAGGAGGTAAGTATTCCTGATGAATATCTTGTTGAAATAGCAAACACCAATGGCAGAAAAGCCAACGGTTGGCTGCTTCATATTCCCGCCTGTTACCTTGGCATTGCCAAAGCCGCTCAAAGATATGCGATACAATTCGCGAAGGAATATTCCCCCAACAGTATTATTGGAACTATTATTGATTTACCAAACGTCAGGCAAAAAATTGGTGAAATGGAACTTAAAATCATGCAGGCACAATCATTTTTATATTCAGTGGCGAAACAATGGGATACTGCTGCAGACGATGATCGGGAAAAGCTTCTCCCAGCATTAGGGGCTGTTAAATTAACTGTTACGAATGATGCTATTTCGATTGTAGATCTTGCGATGCGAATTGTCGGAGCAAAAAGTTTATCTTTGCAAAATCCCCTTCAACGATATTATCGTGATGTACGGGCAGGCCTGCATAATCCGCCAATGGATGATATGACAATCGGGCTTTTAGCTAGGGAAAGTATTTTTAATCATCAAAATAATTGAAAATTTTACAGCGTTGGACAACATCGAAAATCCATGTTAGATGCGGTTATATATTATTTTGAAGGGGTATCTTAAGGTAAAGGAGTGAGGTAGAGTGCCTAGAGGTAAAGAATTAGAACAGCTCCCAATGGCTAATATAGCACCTGGAGCTGGTAAAGACGCTGGTAAGTACAACCGGGAAGTTCTTGGCAGCATTATTCAACAAGAACAGCCCCAGCCAAGTGAGATTCAAAAAGAAAATGAAGATATGGTTTAGAAAAAGCAGGAAATGTCCTGCTTTTTTGTTGGAGAGAATAAACAGAGGCCGACCCAAAAGGTGGTTGATGAAAAATTTTTGCACACTCTGTTGATTGGAGCGGAAGGCGCGAAGACTCCTGCGGGAGTACGGGGCAGGGGAGACCCCGCAGGCGCTTAAGCGCCGAGGAGGCTCCCCGGAACGCCCGCGGAAAGCGGAGTGCATGGAGCGGAAATCATCAGACTAGTTTAAAGAGAAAGAAGGTGCCCCCCTAAAAATTATACTTTTGGGACACCTTCTTTTCGGTTTAGTCTTCGACTAATTCATGTACTTCTACAATGGTCCGTTCTTCGAGCGGTCCGCGTAAATGAACGGTAGCTGTCCTTCCATCTTCATTTAACTGATCAATCCAAACGGAAGTACCATTATATTTAACTTCAATATCTGCTGAAGAGGACAGAATTTGCTTTACTCGGTTAACATTCATTTTTTTCACTCCTAGTTCTATGTAGGGTAATGTAAAAGGACTACAGCTATAGTGTATCCGTTTTCTTCTATAATATATTAATGAGTAGAATAGATATCAATTTGGTTGCCATTTATTGTCCCATCTTCGTGTAATTCCTCTAGACTGCTAAGGTAGTTCTGAAGTTCCAATTGCATCTCCTTTGGAGCGCCAGGTTTTAAATGCCAATTTCCTGGTTCATCCACAAAATACGGACTTTTTGTAAACTCCGGCCTCATTCTGGGCATAAGCTCACTTCCTTGTTCATTCATTTTTTTCATTTCAAAAGTGTCAGTTATATTGTGGAGATATGCTTTACCTCCATCGTGCTTATGCTTACCAATAATTATATAATTATTCGGTAACCTATCAGTAAAAGATAAGTCTATCTTCTTATTGCATACCGGTTTAGTTCGGGTTTATGATAGGTGACATATCGTTATCGGCAATGAGAAATATTTTAATAATTATCACAAGGAAAAACATTTATAATCGTGAAACCAAATGACTTCGGTCATCGTCATATATATTTGAGAAATGAACAGTCATGTCCACCATAAAACTGTCATAGTATAAAGGAGAATTTATTCAAATGGACAGCTATAGTAATTGTCGTTTCTTGGTGAAAAAGCTATAAAAATGACATCTGCGATCGTATTGTACCAATACATAAAATGGCATATTTATGTTTTAATTTTTTTTGAAAGTGTGTTATAGTAATTGAGGTTCGTTTACCGAAGCTTATTGGTAAGTGAGAGGAGAATTATGTTATGAATAAAATTAAATTACCTAAAACATTAAAAAACAGTCATATTTCATTCTTAGTAATTGCCGTTTTATTATTCTGGTTCAAAACATATGCGGCCTATCAAATTGAATTTAACTTAGGAATTGATAATAATCTGCAAAAGTTTTTGTTATTGATTAATCCGTTAAGTTCAGCGTTATTCTTTCTTGGTTTAGCGCTTCTCTTCAAGAAACATACAAAGCTCGTTATGATTATCATTAATTTCGTATTATCATTCCTGCTGTACGCTAATATCGTGTATTATCGTTTTTTTAATGACTTTATTACAGTACCGGTATTAATGCAAACAAAAACAAATGGCGGACAATTGGGTGATAGTGCGTTATCTTTAATATCACCTTTTGATATTTTTTATTTTGTTGATACGATCGTTTTAATTGTTTTGGCATTAACTGTTTTCAAAAAAGTGACGGTAACAAATCGAAAGTCATATAAAATTGTTCTTTTGTTTGCAATCACAACGTTTCTTTTTAACCTGGGATTAGCGGAAAAGGATCGCCCTCAATTACTAACGCGTTCATTTGACCGCAACTATTTGGTCAAATACCTAGGTGCTTATAACTTTACAATTTACGATGTTATTCAAAATATTAAGTCCTCCAGTCAGCGGGCATTAGCTGACAGCAGTGATATTACTGACGTAGAGAACTATCGAAAAGCTAATTATGCGGCTCCAAATCCTGTTTATTTTGGCAAGGCAAAAGGAATGAATGTGCTTTACATTTCAATGGAGTCTTTTCAAAACTTTATGATTGATTATAAGCTGCCTAACGGTCAAGAGGTGACACCTTTCCTTAATTCATTAGCACATGATGGAAATACTTTCTATTTTGATAACTTCTACCACCAAACAGGCCAAGGGAAAACATCAGATGCTGAGTTTTTAATGGAGAATTCCTTATATCCGATGGCACAAGGGGCTGTTTTTGTAAATAAAGCCCAAAATACTTATCAAGCCATGCCTTCTATCCTGAAAGGACAGGGATATAGTTCCGCGGTATTCCACGGCAACTATAAGACATTCTGGAACAGAAATGTTATTTATAAAGCTTTTGGTTATGATCAGTTCTTTGATGCGGAATACTACAATATGACGGATGAAAATACTAAAAACTATGGTATGAAAGATAAACCATTCTTTAAAGAATCCATTCCTATGCTTGAAAGTTTAAAGCAGCCTTTCTATACGAAGTTTATTTCATTGTCTAACCATTTTCCATTTGAAATGGACCCAGAGGATACTGATTTTCCTGCTGGTGATTACGGTGATTCAGTTGTTAACCAGTATTTCCAATCAGCCCACTATATGGATCAAGCGTTTGAGCAGTTCTTTAATGATTTAAAAGCAGATGGTTTGTATGATAAGACCATCATTGTTATGTACGGTGACCATTATGGTATATCTGAAAACCATAATGAAGCAATGGCAAAGGTATTGGGAGTCGATGAAATCACACCAGCGATAAATGCGAAGTTACAGCAAGTACCTTTATTTATCCACGTTCCTGGTGTGAAAGGTGGAGTTCAGCATCAAATTGGCGGTGAAGTGGATGTCCGTCCAACTATACTTCATTTATTAGGTATCGATACGAAGGATTATATGGAATTTGGTTCTGACTTGCTTTCTAAAGATCATCGTAATTGGGCGTTGTTCAGAAATGGTGATTTTGTTTCGGCAGATGGTATCCAGTTGAACGATAAATGTTACTCTTATGAAACAACATTATTATTAGATGATAATACACCATGTAAGAACGTTGATGAAAAGGTAAAAACAGAATTACAAATGTCTGATGAAATTGTTTATAAAGACCTATTAAGATTCTATAAGCCTGAAGGATATACGCCAATAAATCCTAATGACTATGAATACCTAGGACCAAACGGAAAAACAACAAAAACAACAAAAACAACAGAAGCTAATTAACTTATGAGAGAGGGACTAACTGGTCCCTCTCTTTTTTATATAATTGACCAAAGGAATAGCCATTTAGGACAGGTTAGCATATAATAAGTGAAATACATTTATGAACGGTAGGAGTGGATCGCATGAGAGATGTAACTTTATTGGATATATTTGAACACCGCATTGCCCAAAAATATTTAAACCGCTCAGGACTTGCCCATGCGATAGCGGTAGCGTACCATGCTTTTCATTTGAGTAAAGAACATCAGCTTGATGTTGATATTGCTGCTAAAGCAGGGCTTCTCCATGATATGGGACACTATACTTGGTATAAGAATGGGAAATGGGATTATGACCTATATAAACAAAATGATATTCATCCAATAAAAGGGGCTGAACGGGCACATAAGCTATTGATCCGCCTTGGGGAAAACCCAATTAAGGCCAAAACAATTGCACTCGCGATTCTTTTTCATACCGACTCATTTTTACCTTCAAATGACATTGTAAGAACACCATTGCAACAAGTGGTAAAATGGGCTGATGAGAAAGATGAAGAAGAAGGCGGCATGCATCATTATCGGACGATTGAATTTGAACGTGCAAAAGAAAGCATAAAGCGTTTAGATCAATGGATTGATGAAGAATATAACAAACAATAAAAAGAAGGTGTCCCAGAAGTATAACTTTTAGGGGCACCTTCTTTTCTATACAATAAACTATATGTTGATTTCCGCTCAGGCGCGAGCGGTTCGCGGGCGAACGGGGAGCCTCTTCGTCGCTTCGCCCCAATCAACAGAGTGTGTTTCTATTCCCGTTTAAAGCCTTCTTCCCGCATGAAATCTATTGCTTCTTCGTATGTATCAAAGGTTTCATCGAGATTTAAACCAAAATAGATATTCCATACTTCATTTTCATTAAGCAATATTAAAACATTGCCCTCTTCGTTAACCCAGCGCTCTTCCTCTAATTCGCCAATAATGGCTTCTTCCTTGGTTGATATTTCTTGATGTGATAATCCAGCAATGGATTCAGTTAGGATGCTACGAAGCTGCTCTGCTGAAAAATCACGGATATTGACCATTCCTTTATCATCTGTATCATAGTGATCGAGGTGGCCGGCATAAACAAAGCCATTTCCATTTGGATGTAAATGATAAACAATATTTTTTTTATCGGAAATACTGTCTGGAAGTTGAAAATTAACACGTTTCAGCGAAACATCTTTTCGTTCTAATTCTGGATATGATTCAATAATTGTTAGTTTTTCATTAAATGTCAGCATAAAATACTCCTTCTTTTAAAACAAATATTCTCTTATCATACAGATATTTTCCCCAAACGTAAACTCGAATATTTTTGAAAAAGGAAAAGGATTGAAATTTATATAAAATCGTGTAAAATTACACTAAAGGGGTAATGTTATAAATTATCCCAAAATTTACATAAACCACCTTAATAGAAGAAATGAGGGAGAGTTTAAATGGAACCCAATATAAGAGAAGAGCGAAGAAGAATCTTTAGGAATGAATTATATATGTTGAGAGAAGAAGGGTATCTTACAAATGCAATAGTTGAGACAGTGGCAAAGGCACACCATCAATACCAACTCGATTTACTAAGAGAAGAAGATGAACTAATCCTTAAACAACAGCCACGGTCACTACAATCTAATCCCTCACCAGCTTCTTCTCCAAAACCGGCCATAGTTAAAAAGAAACTTTCGCAAGAAGAGATCAGAGAAAGAAATATAACATGGTCGTTAAATATAGGGGTTATTTTTCTATTAATCGGCGGTTTATTTGTGGCCACAAGTAATTGGGAATCAATGACAAGTTTAATGAAAAGCGGCTCAATTGCTATTGTTTCATTGTTATTTTACGTAATTGCCTTTATTTCCAAAAGAGTGCTGCATATTGATAAAACGGCTTTTGCATTCACAGTGTTAGGGAGTTTATTCTTACCGATTTTTATTCTTTCCTTAGGATGGTTTGGGCTCTTAGGTTCTTATTTATCGATTGCTGGTGGAGGACGATATTTACTTGGTATGCTTGGAAGCTTCGTATCCCTTGGTGTGTATATACTTTTTGCTAAAAATTTGAATTCGCGATTGTTTGTCTGGTTCTCATTTATTTCCTTTTCTATGGGAGCTGCCTTTTTATTAGCAGCCCTCCATTTAAGGGTGGATCTATTCTATTTAGGGATGATGCTATTAAATGCAATACTTATTCTTGTTTACCATCGTGTGAAAGCGATCAGCTTGCTTCAATTATTTAGTAAAGAATTTATACCATATATCCAAGTAAATTTAATTCTATCTACACTCCTTATGCTATTTCTTTTTGATAATGAGGTATTGTACAGCTTTAACCTCCTATTAACTGCCGTCATCTATTTATCGATGATTTACGTAACGGGGAAGAAGGAGTATCATTTTATCTTTACCAGCATGTTGGTTTATGGGGTGTATCAGCTAGTTGAGCGTAGTGTCCTTGAATATGCAGGCGGAATAGTTTACGCATTAGTGGCATTTGGGATTGTTTTTGTGCCGAAAGCCTTAGACAAGAGATTTTCATTAGACAAAGCCTTCCAGTACACAAGTGCCGTTATCTCAGGTTTAGCTTTTATTTATATTAGTCTTGAAGGGTTCCTGCTCCGCTCTGGACAGCCATCCATTGTGCTGATGATTGCTTACTTTATAATGGCAGTGAATTTCATTTACCTTACCAATAATCGTTCTCGATCCCTTTTCTCTTACTTAAGTTCACTCTTTTTGTCAGCAGGCATCTATGAAGGTATATCATTAATAACTATTCCAATTGAAGAATTCAATTTGGCCCTTAGAGTGTTCTTAACAGGGTTTCTTCTGTTAAGTGTCTTTGGAATTCTACATTTATTAAAGTATGTGCAGATGATACGAATTGCAGCTGTTGAGGTTGGATTATCTATCATGGCTATTGCCATGATGATGGCGGTTGTCCTACTATATTGGTGGGAATTGGGAGTGATGCTTATCCTATTAGCTGTGGCAGCTTATTTACTTCATCAATCTCAAGAAAGAAACTTATTAATTGAAGCGGCATCCTGGGTGCTGCCTAGTGCACTTGGACTTTCCTTAGCAGCTTTTGGTGAGGAGCTTAATGTAAACTCCCTTACATATCATGCTGAATATGGGAATTCAATAAATTTCGCAGCCGGAGCAGTCATTGTGTTAGTTTCAAGCATTGCCTGGACAAAGGTTTCTAAGCAAGTTTTAGCAAGAAACTCACTGTATGTTTCCCAATACCTTTATACAATAGCGATATACCAAGCCATTATTAGTCCAATCAATGACACTTGGGTCCGGCCTTTAGTGATGGCCGCAGGAATAGCAATGTATTCTTATTTTTATAATAGGATTGGGTCCAAGTGGATTCCTTATTTTATCAGTATAACGACGATCTTAAGTTATTTTTCGGTTATCCATGCGGTTACAGAGAATTTTGCTGTTCATCACCTGGTAAATTCATTAGCACCATCTATAGGTGCAATCTTACTTCTTGTCATTGGCAGTTTATATCGAAAATCGAATCCCGACCTCGAGGCTGCTTTTGCATGGGTAGGACATCTAATCTTGCCACTCTCACTTATATTTACATGGTTTCTACATCATACGGATGTCATCTTTAGTTTAATCTTATCACTGGCAGGTTACGCAGCTAGTACAAAATTGGCTGTGAGGGAATGGAAAATACAGACTTTCTTATACGGAAGTTTTACTTTATTATTTTTAGTGATATTTACAGGGATGGATAGAGTGCATCTTCCTATCGATGAAAGATTTGCCTTCCCAATCACTAGTGTATTAATGCTCGCGATGGTCCTATTTGCTAACCAGGAATTTAAAAGTAGAACAACATTGTATTTAATTCCATTTTCCGTGATTGGAATTGGTTCAATGATAATGGTCTATCCATATGGTATTCTCCCATATCTTGTAACCTGCCTATATGTTTTGGTGATACTGTTTTATTTGCATAAAGTAAAATGGGATCTTATCACAATAGTGCCATTAGGTTTTACTTTCATGGCCACAATAGAGTACATGTATGTAAGTGATTGGCCAGCTCCTGAAAAAATGCTTGTCTTCGCCTTCATTGGAATGCTCTTAATTTTCCTAGGACAATTCCTATACAAGAAGTTATTTGAGCCAGGGAAAAAAATCTTAGAAATAAAAATGGATGGATATACACTCGTGGCATTTTTGTTTTTTGTGTTTATGTATTTCTTCGAAAATCAGCACCTTTGGAGTCATGCATTGCCGGGAATGTTGATTGCTTTCTCTGTCTGGCTGCAGCGCAAAAGAGTCCCTGCTGAATATGCTGATTTCATAATAATGACAGCTGGAATATATTTGTTACAGCCCTATTATGCCATCATCAACGGAATACATGTTCCATCGCTGTGGCAGCGAGAGGTATATGTTCTTCCTTTTATTCTGTTGGTTATTTTTATCCGTCGCTGTTTTAAGGGGAAATATCCGGATGTAGTCAAGGCAATTCAATGGATAGTTTTAGTGATCGTGTCACTGATTTTAATCCAAGATGCTATGGCCAGCAGCACCATCTATGATGCGATTATTTTAGGAACACTTTCTTTGTTATCGCTGGTGGCTGGTATGTTTATTCAAATAAAATCGTATTTTTTCGTGGGGGCAGGCGTGCTGCTGTTAAATGTTTTCCTGCAAACAAGACCATATTGGGGGAACATGCCTTGGTGGGCATATTTGCTGGTTTCCGGTCTAATCCTCATTACGATAGCCAGCTTTAATGAGTGGCATAAACAAAAAATTCAAAAGGGAAAAGCCACTTTCATAACCGTTCTGAAAGCTAACATTATTGATAAAATACGAAAGTGGAATTAATACCAAGTTCTTCCTTTTAGTTGATTTTAAATATAAAGTTTGTTATAATATTGTTAATAGAATAGTATGTTTTTGGAGGAGCCTGTCACCAAGGGATAATTATGTCCTTTGGTTGACAGGCTTTTTTTATGTTTACTTTTACAAAAAAGAGTCTGTTGCTTTCATCACAGATTCTTTTTTATTTTTTTGAAAGGAAAGGTGAAAAGATGGACTTCATTCTCGAGTTAGTTATTATATTATTTGCCTCAAAAGTGGCTGGGGATATTAGTGTTAAATTAGGCCAGCCTTCAGTGCTAGGGAAGCTTCTTGTCGGAATCCTTTTAGGTCCGGCTGTATTAGGCCTTGTTTCCGAAACGAAAATCCTGGAAGAGTTCAGCCAGATTGGTGTCATTTTGTTAATGTTTATAGCAGGCTTGGAGACTGACGCAGATGAATTTAAACGCTCTTGGAAGGCCTCAACCTTGGTAGGGATAAGTGGAATCATCGTTCCGTTCTTTATCGGTTTTTTAGCTGGAGTGATCATGAATATGTCCACTTTTGAAGCGTCATTTTTAGGATTATTGCTCTCAGCCACAAGTGTGAGTATATCCGTTCAGGCTCTTAAAGAATTAAACAAAATGCAGTCAAAAGAGGGGACAGCTATCTTAGGTGCAGCTGTTATTGATGATGTCGTAGTCATTGTCGCGCTGGCCTTTTTAATGAGCATGGCAGGTGGTGAGGTAAATTTAAGTATGATTTTATTGAAAAAGGTTCTCTTCTTCGGTGGAGCGATATTGGCAGCCTGGAAGCTAGTACCTTGGATTTTAACTAGATTTTCACGTTTAAAGGTAACAGAATCAGTAATTTCTGGCGCCCTGATTATCTGCTTTTTGTTTGCCTATATGGCAGAGGTAACTGGAGTTGCAGCGATTATTGGCGCCTATATTGCTGGTCTCGCCATAAGTTTAACCAAATTAAAACATGATGTAATTAAAAAAGCAGAAACCATTAGTTATTCACTTTTCGTACCTGTATTTTTTGTTTCCATCGGAGTGAAGGTTAGCTTTGACGGAATTTCCCAACATCTTATTACAATCATTGGGCTTAGTATTCTAGCAATCCTTACCAAGTTGATTGGCGCTGCTGCGGGTGCAAAACTGGCGAAATTCTCTTGGGACAGCTCGTTTGGAATTGGCGCGGCTATGGTATCAAGGGGGGAGGTAGCCTTAATTATAGCAGCAATTGGTCTTGAGAGTGATTTAATAAGCCAACAGCTTTTTGCTATTTTAGTTATTGTTGTTCTTGTTACAACAATCGTTACACCGCCAATGATGAAATACTTTTTTAAAAGAAGTAAGAGTCAAAAAGATATAAAAGTAACAGCTTAATTATAAATTAAAAAAAACGACCCCCATGTTCTCGCTATTAAACTCGAATAGTTTAATAGAGTAATAACTGACAAAAGTTCTATGGAGGTTAGTGATGGGAATCAAATTAATCGATATCGACCAACTATTAGAAGCTACTTCAGATCTAACATCTGAGAAAAACAATAATAAAGTGAAAAAAGTGGAGATTGATCAACTGCTTGAAAATACGCGTAATTGGTAAGCCAGACGGCAATAATATTTAAAATAGTATACATCTGCGAATGCCCTCTACTAGTTAGAGGGCATTTTCTATTAAGAATAAAAAATAGAAACCCTCGTAACAGCCGTTTTTACCATAATGACTCTAATCCTGTAGTTCGATCCTTCAAATTATTTTTGGCATTTCTATTGCTTTTATCTAAAAAAGATACTAGAATAATAATAATTTTTAATATATAAAAAATTATTTGAAAATTGTAAGAAAATTGGGGGAACATGTTCATGAAAAGAAAGGTAAAGGCAGTCTCGATCGCGTTAGCGGGAATGTTGCTGTTAGCTGGATGCGGCAGTAAGGAATCTTCAGGAAGTTCAGGAAAGACAGGGTCAGAAAAAGAATTTAATGTTGGAATTACTCAGTTTGCACCGCATCCATCATTAGATGCAGCAACGAAGGGATTTAAGCAGGCACTAAAGGACAAAGGATTAAAGGTTAAATATGACGAGCAAAATGCTCAAGCTGATATGAATAACACACAAACGATTGCAAACAATTTTGTTGGTGATAAAGTGGATTTGATTTTTGCCAATGCAACACCGAGTGCAACCGCTGCCTTAAACGCTACAAAGGATATTCCTATTGTTTTTACATCTGTAACAGACCCAGTTGGAGCAGACCTTGTAGAATCGTTTGATAAACCAGGTAAAAATATAACGGGGACAACTGATAATCATCCGGATGCAACAAAGAAAACGATTAGCTTTATAACAGAGGAAGTAAAAGCTAAGAAGGTTGGAGTCATTTTTAATTCAGGTGAACAAAATTCAGAGGTTCAAGTAAAAGAAGTGAAAAAATTGGTAGAAGAAAAAGGAGCTAAGCTTGTTGAGGCTTCGGTAGCCAATACTTCCGAAGTTAAACAGGCAGCGGAGTCTTTGGTTGGCCGTGTTGATGCCATTTACATTCCTACAGATAACACTGTTGTTACTGCCCTGGATGCTGTTATTGCAGTAGCCAATAGTAAGAAAATCCCTCTTTTCGTTGGGGAACTTGATTCAATGAAAAAAGGTGCTGTAGCTGCTAGTGGTTTCAGTTATTTTGATTTAGGTTATCAATCTGGGGTAATGGCTGCAGACATTTTAACGGGCAAGAAAAAACCATCCGAAATTCCTGTGGAACTTCCTAAGAGCTTAAAACTAGTGATTAATAAAAAAGCGGCTGAGGCTCAAGGTTTAACAGTGAAAGATGAATGGAGTAAACTTGGCGAATTTTATGATGGAAAATAATTCATAAGAAACAAAGAATCAAGGAGGAAACCTGCCTCGAGGTTACCTCCTTGATTCATACATATGTATTAATAGTGCCTAATAATACATGTATTATAGGCTTAAAGACTGATAGAAAGGATGATCTCAATGTTTACAGCCATATTTGGATCTTTTGAAGCTGGTATTATCTATGCGATTATGGCACTGGGCGTCTACCTTTCCTTTCGTATTCTGGATTTTCCAGATTTAACGGTGGATGGGAGTTTTGTAACAGGTGCTGCTGTGTCGGCAATCATGATAGCAAATGGAGTGAACCCTTTTGTGGCGACCATTGCGGCATTATTTGCTGGATTTGCCGCTGGCTGTATGACTGGCCTACTTCATACGTTTGGAAAAATTAATAATTTACTTTCCGGTATTTTAATGATGATTGCTTTATATTCGATTAATCTGCGAATAATGGGAAGGTCAAATATACCTTTATTGAACACCGATACCGCCTTTACAAAAATTGGGGACGTATTTGAAAAGTGGGGGATTGATTCTTTTCTTAATCACCTTCTAACACTGGTTGGTTTAGGTGACAGCTTGCCGGAAACTTGGGGAATTTTAATTTTTATGATTATCGTGACTTTTGTCATCAAATTCCTTACCGATTTGTTCTTACAAACAGAACTTGGCCTTGCTGTTAGAGCTACTGGAGACAATAAAAGAATGATTCGCAGCCTTTCAGCAAATACAAATATTCTTGTTGTTCTAGGACTAGGCCTTTCCAATGGCTTAGTTGCATTTTCAGGGGCACTCATTGCCCAGCAGGGCGGATTTGCTGATGTCGGTATGGGAATTGGGATGATTGTCATTGGTTTGGCCTCTGTTATTATTGGTGAGGCACTTTTTGGCACCAAAACAATTGCAAGAACAACCCTTGCTGTTATTGGGGGATCAATTATTTACCGCATTGTCGTAACTTTAGCGCTAAGAGCTGATTTTATGAGCCCTGGAGATATGAAGTTAATTACGGCAATTATTGTCATTATTGCCCTCACTGCACCAAAAATAATTGATGCTTCGAAAGAGAGAAAACGCAAAGCTCGGAGGAAAGAGGAGAGAATGAACCTAATTCGGGCTTCTGCACAAGCAAAGGGGGAGAATCATGCTGCACTTAAATCAGATTCATAAAATTTTTAATGAAGGAACCCCGGATGAGAAGGTGGCCATTGATCATGTCAACCTTTTTCTAAACCCAGGTGATTTTGTAACAGTCATTGGGAGCAATGGTGCAGGAAAATCAACGTTAATGAATATTATTTCAGGCGTTTTAATACCCGATGTGGGTGAAGTCCAAATAGGTGAAAAAAATGTTACGAACATGTCGGAATATAATCGTTCAAAAATGATTGGACGCGTGTTTCAGGATCCGATGGCGGGGACTGCCCCAAGTATGACAATTGAAGAGAATCTTGCGATGGCCTATTCACGAAATAAAGTGAGAACCCTTCGAAAGGGTGTAACAAAAAAGAGACGGGATTATTTCCGGGAGGTTCTTGAATCTTTGCATCTTGGTCTTGAAAATCGTCTTAGTGCGAAGGTTGGGTTACTTTCTGGCGGGGAACGGCAAGCACTCTCGCTGTTAATGGCGACGTTTACTGAACCTTCTATTCTTCTGCTCGATGAACATACAGCTGCACTAGATCCTTCTCGTGCTGAGCTTATTACAAATTTAACAAAGGAAATCGTCGCTAAATATAATCTGACGACCTTAATGGTTACCCATAACATGCAGCAAGCCATTGACCTCGGAAATCGATTGATCATGATGGATAAAGGTCAAATCATCTTAGAGGTGAATGAAGAGGAAAAGCAAAGGCTGACTATTGAAGGATTGTTAAGTGAATTTAAACGAATTCGAGGGACTCAAATGGCGAGCGACCGAGCCATCCTTGCTTAATGCCGAAAAAAGTTTTTTGCATTTTTTGACAAACATTCTTAAATGATATTATTTCCTACTATTTATAATGTGTAAACATACCTGAAGAAGGTATGTTTTTTTCTTTATTCTGGGAAATAAAAGGTTGAAAGAGTGTTATTCTTTAGTACCGAGAAGCGGTATTGCTTTACCTTCCTCTCTTGAGAGGACAAACTCCCCTCATTTAAAATTAATTGAGAATCTTGGTTTATGAATAAGAATGGGGGAAATAGGATGAAAGAAAAGAGATTAAGAGCTGACCAACTCGCTAATGACTTTTTTCCGGTACGAGATGTAGATTACATCGAAATCTATACAGGCAATGCAAAGCAAGCCTGTCATTTTTTTTGTACAGCATATGGTTTTCAGCCAGTTGCTTACTCGGGTCTTGAAACTGGCAATCGTGAAACCGCTTCCTATTGTATAAAACAGAGGAATATTCGTGTTCTGTTAACGGGTTCCTACACGGAAGACAGTGAAGTAGCTCAATTTGTAAAGAGGCATGGAGATGGTGTAAAGGATGTGGCTCTTCTGGTTGATGATGTAGATAAAGCGTTTGCCGAAGCAGTTCAAAGAGGTGCGATTGCTCATGTTGCTCCATATGAAATAAAGGATGCCTTTGGCGTAGTAAAAAAGGCCGTTCTCGGTACATATGGGGACACCATCCATACATTAATTGAGCGGAAAAAATATCAAGGGGCGTTTTTACCTGGATATGAACCTATTTCAGCGGAATTGCCATTTGAAGATGCAGGGTTTATTGGCATCGATCATGTTGTTGGCAATGTCGAACGTATGGAGGAATGGGTGGAGTATTATTCAAAAGTCATGGGCTTTATCGAAATGAAACATTTTTCTGATAAGGATATTACCACAGAATATTCTGCCCTTATGTCTAAGGTGATGCATAATGGAGGACGAATAAAATTTCCTATTAATGAACCAGCAGAGGGAAAACGGAAGTCACAGATCCAAGAATTTCTAGAGTTTTATAATGGACCGGGTGTGCAGCATTTGGCGATTTTAACAGAAGATATTGTATCAACTGTCACCACTTTGAAAAGGCATGGAGTGGAATTTCTTAAAACTCCGGACACTTATTATGAGTCATTAGCAGAACGGGTTGGCAAAATTGATGAAGAATTGGAAAAGCTTCGGGAGTTGAATATTTTAGTAGACCGTGATGACGAAGGGTATTTACTGCAAATTTTTACTAAACCAATTGTGGACCGGCCGACATTATTTATTGAAATTATTCAACGTAAAGGTGCAAGAGGGTTTGGGGAAGGAAACTTTAAAGCACTTTTTGAATCGATTGAACGGGAGCAGGAAAGACGTGGAAACTTATAAAAAATAGATAGATAAGGGTTGTTTTTTTAGGGGGTCTTAACGGTTGACAAGGGAGATCCTTTCCTCCCTTATTAGAACAAAAAACTCAGAATAGGTGAGTACTGTGAAGTTTATTACCTTTCAAAAGAAAGATGGGACAATGAGTGCGGGGTGGCTGCTGGATAAGGAACATGCAGTAGATATGAGTGAAGCTTCTGACGGAAGGCTTCCTAATAATCTATTAGAATTTCTCGATCAAAGTGAGGAATACATGAAACTAGTGGGAGGCCTCTCGCTAGGACCTGGGCAGAAGGGGGTCTATCCTTTACGTGAACTTCAATTAAAGGCACCGCTTCCTACCCCAAGAAGCTTTCGTGATTTTTATGCGTTTGAGCAGCATGTGAGAATGGCACGGGAAAGGCGGGGGCTTGCCGTAGTTCCTGAATGGTATAAGATGCCTGTTTTTTATTTTTCTAATCACCTCGCCATAAGTGGACCAGGTGATGAAATCTCAAGACCTGAAAACTGTTATTGGCTGGATTATGAACTGGAAATCGCCTGTATCATTGGTAAAAAAGGCAGGGATATCCCGGCTGAATCAGCGGATAGTTACATTTTTGGTTATTGTATTTTGAATGATTGGAGTGCACGAGACCTGCAAAGAGAAGAAATGAAGGTTGGTTTAGGACCGGCTAAAGGAAAGGATTTCTCCACCACAATAGGTCCGTGGCTAGTGACTAAGGACGAACTAGAGACGTTTAAACTTAATAAAGGTTTTAGTCTCGCAATGAAGGCCCGTGTGAACGGAATTTTACTTTCAGAGGGAAATATGAAGGATATTTATTATTCCTTTGGAGAGATGATATCAAGGGCATCACAAGGTGTCACCCTTTATCCAGGTGAAATGATTGGTTCAGGAACGGTGGGAACCGGCTGTATCCTTGAGCTTGGCTCTAACGTACACCGCTGGCTTGAACCAGGCGATCAGATAGAACTTGAGATTGATCACCTCGGCATTCTACAGAATACAGTGAGTAATTGAAAAAGAGGTGAAAAGATGTATTACCGTCAAATGGGCGAGATTCCTCATAAACGGCATACGGTTTTTAAAAAAGCGGATGGCGGCCTGTTTCGGGAACAGGTGATGGGGACGCGCGGATTTTCCGGAACCCAATCTATTTTATATCATCACTATATGCCGACAGAAGTAGTTAAGGCAGAACTAGTTGGCGGATATTTACCGGAGTATGAGGAGCAGCAAGCATTAAAACACCGTCACTTCTTAACGAATAAATTGAATCACGAAGGAGATGCCCTAAAAGCAAGAAATTATTTGTTGGGAAACCAGGATTTGCTGATTGGAACAGTCAAGGTAACAAAACCGATGCAATGTTTTTATCGGAATGGTGATGGGGATGAACTGTTTTACATTCATAATGGTTCTGGAAAGGTGGAGACCATGTTCGGAACCCTCTCTTATCGTAAAGGAGATTACCTGATTATCCCGATTGGAACGATATTTCGTGTTATCCCTAACGAACAGGAAACAACGCAGATGCTATTCATTGAATCCTTTAGTCAAATCGTAACACCCAGGCGATATCGGAATGACTTTGGCCAGCTCTTAGAGCACAGCCCCTTCTGTGAACGGGATATTCGCGGACCTGAAACCCTCGAGACATTTGAACTAAAGGGTGAATTTGAAATTTTAACTAAGACAAGAGGGATGCTCTCCACTCATATACTTGGGCATCATCCATTTGATGTGGTGGGCTGGGATGGTTACTTATATCCTTTTGCATTTAATATTGATGATTTTGAGCCTATAACCGGGAGGGTCCATCAGCCTCCGCCGGTTCACCAAACATTTGAAGGGAATAATTTTGTTGTGTGTTCGTTTGTACCGAGACTTTTTGATTATCATCCGGAAGCCATTCCAGCCCCTTATTACCATAGTAATGTAAATAGCGATGAGCTCCTGTATTATGTGAAAGGAAATTTTATGAGTCGCAAGGGAGTACAGGAGGGGTCGATTACACTTCATCCTGGAGGTATACCGCATGGCCCGCATCCAGGAAAAGTAGAAGCTAGTATTGGGAAGAGAGAAACATTAGAACTGGCCGTGATGATTGACACCTTTCATCCATTAAAAATAGCAAAGTCAGCTCAAACAATTGAAGATCCAAACTATATGTATTCTTGGTATATATAATGAGAAGACAATCCAGTAAAAATCAGCTGGGTTGTTTTTTTTCATTAGATAAAAGTGGTATTGTAGTAGTAATCATTCTTTGTAATACATATAGAGAGAGGTGAAATTATGGATTTAGATTCCGTTTTAACGAAATTAAATGGACATACCCCTAAGATTTTAGGTAGTGAAAGATTTTCAAAATATGCGGTCCTGCTTCCGTTATTGAAAAAAGAGGACGGACTACATGTGTTATTTGAAGTACGGTCTCTCGAGTTAAGGCGTCAGCCTGGAGAAATTTGTTTTCCGGGTGGAAGAATTGATGCACAAGATTTAGATGAACAAGGTGCAGCCATCCGTGAGACAGTAGAGGAGTTAGGAATTAATAAACAAGATATTACTGATGTTTTTCCGTTAGATTATATGATTTCCCCCTTTGGAATGATTCTCTATCCTTATGTAGGTTATATAAAAAATCCTGAAAAAATGAAGCCAAGTCCGGCAGAGGTTGGGGAAATATTTACGGTTCCACTATCGTTCTTTATCCATAATGAGCCGGAAATCTATCGAGTCGCACTGAAAGCGGAGCCTGCGGAGAATTTTCCGTTTGATTTAATTCCCGGGGGAGAAAAATACAATTGGCGGGCAAGAGTGATGGACGAATATTTTTATCGCTATGGCGGTAAAACAATTTGGGGACTAACGGCAAGAATCTTAGCCCATTTTATCGAGCTAATTCAATAATTTCAAAAATTTTTTTAAGAAGGAAATATGTTAAAAACAGTGATTTTACTGTAGGTAAAGCTCACTGTTTTTCTGTATTTCCCTAATTGTCTTTTGGAAAAGGACGATTGTTCATTATACGTGGAAAAAACTCTTGATTATTTTCTAAATTGTAATAAAATTAAAATTATATTTTTATAGAGTAGGGGATGTATCCATGAAGGTCGTAAAGTTTGGCGGATCCTCTTTAGCTTCCGGAAGACAGCTGGAGAAAGTATTTCAAATTGTAAATGCTGATCGGGAACGTAAAGTTGTTGTTGTATCAGCTCCGGGTAAGAGGTATGCAGAAGATACAAAGGTAACCGATTTATTAATTGAATGTGCGGAATCCTGTTTACAAAATCAGGTTCCTAGTGATAAGTTAGCTGCTGTTCTGGACCGATATGCAGCCATTGCAGAGGAATTAAATCTATCTGATGGAGTCATCAAGGAAATTCATGATGACTTATTAACAAGAATAGCGAGTGATAAGTCCAAACCTGATCGGTTTCTTGATTTATTAAAAGCTAGTGGTGAGGATAATAATGCCAAATTGGTAGCGGCATATTTTCAATCACAAGGAGTAGAGGCTCATTACGTTGATCCAAGGGAGGCAGGACTTGTTGTGAGCGATGAACCGGGAAACGCACAAGCATTACCGGAATCCTATGAACGATTATACTCCTTAAATGAGCGGTCTGGTATTTTAATTTTTCCAGGATTCTTCGGTTATAGTGTTAATGGAGAGGTGTTTACCTTTTCAAGGAGCGGTTCGGATATTACCGGCTCCATTCTGGCCAATGCCTTAAAGGCTGATTTATACGAAAACTTTACAGATGTGGATGCTGTTTACTCTGTAAATCCTTCGATTGTGAAAAAACCAAAAGAGATTAAAGAATTAACCTACCGGGAAATGCGGGAATTATCCTATGCAGGATTTACTGTATTACATGATGAAGCACTTGTTCCGGCTTTTAGAGCTGGGATACCTGTCAATATTAAGAATACAAATAATCCGTCTGCCCCCGGGACCCTTATTGTGAACAACCGTGACAACACAAACGGTCCTGTCATTGGTATCGCCAGCGATAAAGGGTTTTGCAGCATATATGTAAGCAAATACTTAATGAATAGAGAAATCGGGTTTGGCCGAAAGCTGTTAGGAGTTTTAGAGGATTATGGTCTTTCTTATGAACATACGCCTTCAGGCATTGATGATGTGTCTGTCATTTTAAGGGAGAATCAACTTGATGAGAAAATTATGGATGAAGTAATTAACCGGATTAAAAATGAATTACATGCTGATGAGGTGAAGATTGCCCACAGTCTGGCTCTCATTATGGTGGTTGGAGAAGGAATGCGCCGAAATGTTGGGACAATGGCAAAAGCTTCAAAGGCGCTTGCAAAAGCAAGAGTTAATATCGAAATGATTAATCAAGGTTCATCTGAGGTTAGTATGATGTTTGGTGTGAAAGAGGTAGATGAAAAACGGGCTGTACAGGCTCTTTACGAGGAATTCTTTGTCCCTGTTACAGTTTGATTCTGTGTTTTAAAAAGGTACGTCAATCATGACGTACCTTTTTTAATTTTAACTTTGTTCGAACGAAGGTCCATATAGCTATGACAAGCCCGCCTGAAGTATCAGCTATTAAATCTGTCATTGTATCTTTATTTCCGCCGCCTTGCAGGGTCATCCCAAACAATTGATCGCAGCTAAACTCATAGACCTCCCATAAAACACCGCCCAAGGCGGCAAATGATAAGGTGAACAGGAAGACAAACCATGGCGAAATTTCATGTCCTGCCGCTCGATGAATTAATCTTTCATATAAGGCAATTCCTGAAAAAGCCAAAATGGCGCCACTGACAAAATGCATAAAGGTGTCCCACCAGCCTAGTCCATACCAGCCTAATATAGAACCAAGATACTGTGAACCAACCAAAAAAATGAGATAGGAAAAAACAATCGGTAAGTTAAATTGCAGCTTTGTAAACAGTGCCAATAGAAGTGGGACTGCTCCGCAAAGGATACCTCCCATGGCTACAGTTGATTTAAAGGATTGGCCGATACTATGATAATAGAAAGCCAAGATGACCATGAATATGACATACAATAAACTCAAAGTGATCACGAGTTTCCTGTTCAATGTACAAACACCTCAACTTAAATACTTCTTTTCCTAAGAATAGAGTAGAACGCTGTGAGAATACCTCCTGCTAGACCACAAAGCAAATCTAGCATGGTATCCTTATTTCCACCTCTTTGCATAGTATGTGTTAAAGTAAGATCGCCTACAAACTCATAAATCTCCCAAAGCACGCTTGAAGAAACAGCTAGTGAAAGGACAAACAGAAAAAGTATCCAGGCAGAAACGTTTTCTCGGGCCTGCTGTTGAATCCACCGTTTATAAAGACTAATCCCCACAAACCCTACAAACATTCCCTTACAAAAGTGAAGGGTAGAATCCCACCATTTGAAGTGCAAATAAAAGCTTGAGATCGAGCCTAAATATAAAGAGCAAAATAAGAAGAGATAATAACTGACAATAATAGGCGTATTAAAGGGATTATTTTTCATCTTTAATAAGCCAAGCGGTAACAGGCTGATAAATATTCCCCCTAGCGCAACCTGCCACCGGGTATGGTCATGCTTTATCAAGTAATAAATAAATAATCCAGCCATTCCTAAACTAAAGAGTATGCTTAATGTAATAATTACCTTTCTTTTCACCAGCTCACCGCCTAAGCAAAAATCCCTCCTTACAATTATGTCCTAAAGTGATCAAATATAAAGGTATAGGTTCCAGCTCGCAAACTGGTTATAGAAACGGTATAGTGATAATGTATGAAAATTTTTATAAGATGAAACTTGGTGGTGGTCCAATGCAAAAGGCACAAATTCCAACATACGAACGGATTGCGATTGATTTAGCAAATAGAATATACGATGGAAAGTTTAAAGTAGGAGAAAAGATCCATGGAAGATCAACCCTTGCAAGTGAATATAAGGTCTCACCTGAAACGGTCCGAAGAGCTATAAAAATCTTAGAAGACGTAGAGATTGTCCAATCCACTAAGGGTAGTGGTATTGTCATTTCATCGAGAGAGAATGCTTATAAATATATCCATCGTTTTTCAAATTTAGCAAGTATTAAAGATTTAGAAAAACAAATGAATACGCTCATTTCAGAAAGAAATAGACTGGATGAGGACCTTTTTGATACGTTAAGAAAAATAATGGATTATTCGGGGAAACTTCGGCATACCAATCCATTGGCGCCTATCGAGGTAGAAATTTTTCCTGGGTGCAGTCATATTGGAAAGACCATCTCAGAAGTGAAATTCTGGCAGAATACGGGTGGTACGGTGATTGGGATGAAGCGAAACGGTGACTTGATCATCTCACCTGGACCGTATGCCTTGATCCTTGAAGGGGATGTTTTACTTGTAATTGGTGATGATGAAACATATGACAGGGTTGTTCATTTCTTAGAGGATTAGTAAGAAAAGATTGAGCATCTTCACTCAATCTGGAATCATAAAAAAGCCGGTCAATCCGACCGGCTTCATTTATTAATCCAATAATCCCTCTTTTTCTAAAAAGTCTTTGGCAACTTTAGCTGGAGACTGTTTAAGACTGTCAACCTTGTAGTTAAGTTCCCGCATCTTTTCATCCGTTAATTTCCCGGATAGGCTATTAATGACTTTTTTCAATTCTGGATGCTCTTTTAAGGTTTCCTCTTTAATAATTGGTACTGCATAATATGGAGGGAAGAAGTGCTGATCATCCTTTAGTACCTTTAAATGAAACGCTTCAAGTAATCCATCGGTTGAAAAGGCATCAATAACATCGCTTTTTTGGTTTTGAAGGGCGGTGTAGCGCAAGCCGCCATCCACTGGTTTTACATCCTGAAAGGACATATTATAGGTCTTTGTAAGGCCAATTAATCCATCCTCTCGATTTGGAAATTCGATGGTAGGGCCCATGGTTAAATTTCCACTTACCTTTGCTAAGTCTGAGATTGTATTTAGATTATACTCTTTAGCCGTATCTTGTCGTACAGCTAATGCATAGGTGTTATTAAATCCAAGTGGTTTTAATAGATCGATTCCATATTTTTGCTTAAATTCTTTCTCAACATACTTATAGACTTTATCTGGATTACTTTCCGGAGGCTGATTTAAAATATTAACCAAACCTGTCCCCGTATATTCTACATACATATCAATATCTCCTGATTTTAATGCACCAAAGGCAACCTGTGAACCGCCTAGATTTAATTTTTTCTCTACCTGTAAATCAGTCTGATCTTCAACTAAATCAGCCAGCATATTACCTAATATTAATTGCTCACTAAAGTTTTTTGAACCAATGACAATTTTATCCTCTGCCTTAACTGATGAATAGGCTTTAAAGCCAATGGCAGCTACCAAAAGAATGGCGGTAAATGCAATCATAACTCTTTTTGCCGTTTTTCCTTTTTTCGATGTTGATTTTTGTTTACTCGTATATGAAAGAGATGATTCGAGTTTACCAACTGCAAAATCAATCAGAAGAGCGAGAATACAAGCTGGAATTGCTCCGGCTAAAATCATGTAATTATCAACAGTTTGCACACCCGAGAATACTAAATAACCTAGTCCGCCTGCTCCAACAAACGCAGCAATGGTCATTAAGCCGACTGCTGTTACTGCTGAAATTCTGATACCCGCCATAATCATTGGGAAGGCCAGTGGTAACTGCACCTTTTTCATTGTTTGACTCTTGGTCAGACCAATACCTTTGGCGGCTTCCAGAATGTCTCCGTCTATATTCGTTAAACCAGTATAAGTGTTTTTAACAATTGGGAGTAAGGAATAAAGTACAACCATTACGATTGCTGGTGTACTGCCAATACCGATAAACGGGATCAGAAAACCGAGTAAAGCTAAGCTTGGTACCGCCTGAATTACGTTTGTAATCCCAATGATTGGTTTTGAAAGTTTTGGTTCATTTGAAATCAATATACCTAATGGGATCCCAATAATGATGGCAATTAAAACGGAAACGATACTTAAATATAAATGCTCTCCTAGTAAACTAAGGATTTGACTGTAGTTACTTGTAAGATAATTCCAAAATCCACTCATTAAAATGCCACCTCCAAATCAATTAATTGACTGCTTAATGCAGATAAAATACTACTCCTTGTTATAAGACCTGTTAAATGGCCGGAACTGTTTACTACAGGCAGATATCCGATTTTATGTTGGTTCATAGTGGCTAAAACGGATATTAAATTAGCATCCTGTGCAACAGACAAGACATTCTGCTCCATGACTGTTTCAATCGATAAATTTCGATTCAGTAATTGGATACTTTTTAAGGTCACCAGCCCTTTAAGGACATTTTGTTTGTCTGTCACCATTAAACTATCTACCTTATGGTCTTTCATAATCTCAATGGCCTGTAGTACAGTACGCATAGCCGTGATTTTAACAGGATTTTGAATCATGACATCTTCGGCCAATAATAACTCTGGATTGTTCCACACCCGGCGTTTGCCAATAAAGTCTTCGACAAAGTGATTTGAAGGATTTTTTAGAATGTTTTCCGGAGTATCATATTGAAGAATATCCCCATCTTTTAAAATACAAATTTTGTCAGCTATTTTGATTGCTTCATCCATATCATGGGTAACGAAGATAATCGTTTTGTTTAATTCCTTTTGCATTTGGAACAATTCATCCTGAAGAGAGCTCCTCGTAACGGGGTCCAGTGCGCTGAATGGTTCATCCATGAGAATGATATCCGAGTTAGTAGAGAATGCTCTCGCAACCCCGATTCTTTGCTGCTGCCCGCCGCTTAATTCTTTTGGATAGCGGTGTAAATATTCTTTTGGCTCAAGGCCAACCAATTCCAGTAATTCATAGGTCTTCTTTTCAATGGAAGCGGGATCTTCCCCCTTAAGCTTCGGTATTAATTCTAGATTTTCTTTGATAGACATATGTGGAAATAGCCCGGTGTTTTGTATAACGTAGCCAATGTTACGGCGGAGTTCAATGGGATTCATCGTGGTAATATCAGTTCCATTTACAAAAATCTGTCCGGATGACGGCTGGATTAGTTTATTAATCATTTTTAATAATGTAGTTTTTCCGCAGCCACTGGGTCCAATAAAGACAACTAATTGACCGGCATCAATTTTTAATGAAAGTGGGTTAATAATGGTCTTGGTTCGATATTTCTTAACAATGTTCTTGAATTCTATCAATTTCATTCCCCCTTAAATATTTATTAGATTGATATAGTAACAACTTAATGCTAACACATAAGTTGTTGGTTGTCGACCCCCCGAATGAACTAATGAGAATATACCCAGATAAAATAAAAATGAAACAAAGTATTATGAGTGAATAATTGCAATATTATAAAGGGAAAATGTAAAATAAAAATATGAAAAAATTAAGATAAAAGAGGAGAATTAATTTGAGTTTTATCCGGGACAAATTCAGTGCAAAGTTTTTCCTTGTCCTCGCGATTGCCGTTATTTTGATTCATGTACCGATAATAGGAAACTATGTAAAAATAATTAATACACTGATACATGAAACCGGTCATGCTATCATAGCTCTATTTGGGGGAAAGGTAGAAACCATTTCATTATTTATGAACTCTGAAGGGGCAACGATTAGCAATCAATCAACATCGATCGGCAGTTTCTTCACAAGTCTTGCAGGCTATACCTTTGCATCCTTCGTGGCTTTCCTATCTTTTTGGCTGTTAAGAAGAAAAAAGGAAACTATGTTAATTGATATTTTATTAGCCTTTATTTTTTTAAATCTCATATTTTGGGTTCGTAATCCATACGGGATCTTTTGGCTTTGCTCCTTCGCAGCTGCCTTTCTTTTATTACTAATAAAAGGGAGTCAACGGATAAGAAACCATGTATTACTATTTATAGCAGCCATCATTTTAGTGGACTCTGTTCAAAGTGCATATGAAATTTTGTTTATTAGCGTTATACAGCCTCAAGCGGCAGGTGACGCCGCCAATCTTGCCCGAATAACCGGTTTTCTGCCAGCATCGTTTTGGGGACTGTTTTTCTTCCTGCAAGCAATATGGTTTTGTTTTTATGGTTTTAAAAGAGGTTATTATAAGATAGGAATTTAAGTTGGAAGTTAAGAGTATATTTTATTAAAATGAAAAAAGTGAGAAGTGGAGTGATGAGGTCAAAATGATAGATGTAATAAAAAATCGGAGAAATATAAAAAAGTTTAAACCTGATGTAGTAGAAGAAGAATCTCTTTTAGCGTGGCTTGAGGCCGCTGCTATGGCTCCGAATCATCGCATGACAGAGCCGTGGGAAATCCTTTTCATCGGGAAGGAAACAAGAGCAAAACTGAATCATAAAACGAACTTTGGCGATGCACCTGCCGTAATAGCTGTTTTATCTAGGAATGGTACATCACAAATAGAAATGATAGAAAATGCATTAGCGACAGCATGTTTTATTCAAAATTTTAACTTAGCCGCCTGGACGGAAGGTGTAGGGACTTTTTGGTCATCTATCGGGGCTACAGAGCGAAACAGGGAAATACTCGGTGTTCCTGCTGATTATGAAGTTATTGGTGTGTTAGGAATAGGCTATCCGGAAATCATTCCAGAGCCAAAACCAAGAAAACCGATTGCTGAAAAGATAAAAAGGTTACCATAATGTAAAATCCAGCCACGTTTCTTGATGGCTGGATTAAATTTTTTATACTAATTATGGATCAGTGAGCTCGTATTTAACGTTTTCCTTGTACTCGGATGTGAGCTTATCGATAATTGTTTGAACAGGAATAATCTCTTTAATTTCATCGACTCTTGCCCCTGCAAAGACGAGACCATTCTCAACAGTCTTTGCAATATATGCTCCTGTTATAATTCCGCCGGCAGCAATCACTGGTATAGAAACTGCTCCTTTTGATTAAAATTAGAAACTTTCCAAGAATCTTATCATGGAGATTGGAATATGTAAGTGATAATGGTTATCTGATCATAAATGTAAGTATTAGGGTCATGGATGATTAAATTCAAAAAAATATTCGATTTTATTTAACATTTACGATATATTAAGCAAATAGAAAGAAAAGCGTTTATCAGGATGTATGGACGCTGAATAGGATTCATACATCAAAAACAAACTAAGCGTTATGGAAAATAGATTGGATGGTGTCTTGTATGGTAAGACTTTTTACGGATATTGACTTAGACGGCCTCGGTTGCGGGCTCATTGCCAAAATCGCCTTCGGTGATCAGGCGAATGTTTATTACTGTTCTTATCGAAATTTAAATAAACGTGTAGAAGCAGTTATAACACATCCTGGTAATCATCAGGAAGAAATTTATATTACTGATTTAGCGGTGAATGAGTCAGTCGAGAAAATGCTTGAAGACCGATATCGGCAGGGGAAACCTGTTCAAATGATCGATCATCATGTGACTGCCCTGCACTTTAACGAATATAAATGGGGAAAAGTGATTCCAGAATATGAAAATGGTAAAAAGACTTGTGCAACCTCATTATTTTATGATTATTTAATCGAGCATAAAAAAATGGAAAGAAATCAAGCATTAGAGCAATTTATTGATTTAGTCCGTCAATATGATACTTGGGAGTGGGATGAAAATAACAATGTCACTGCCAAGCGGTTAAATGATTTATTTTACATATTGAACAGGGAACGATTCGAAGAAGAAATGCTAAAGCGGCTGACTGAAAATAAAGAATCCTTTTCGTTAACAGAAACGGAAAATATGATTCTTGATCTTGAGGAACAAAAGATTACCCGATATATCCACTCCAAGAGCAGGCAGACCATACAGACTTTTGTGAATAATTATTGTATTGGAATTGTCCATGCTGAACAGTATTTATCTGAGCTTGGCAATGCGTTGAATAATATATATCCACATATAGATATGATTGTCCTTTTAAATGTTTCAGGTAAGAAAATGGGCTTTCGGACCATTCATGATGAAGTAAATGTTGCAGAGTTTGCTCAGAAATACGGTGGTGGGGGACATCCAAAGGCAGCTGGAGCAGATTTGTCTAAAGAGGCCTTCGAGACTTTTGTAGTCGAGGTATTCGGTTTAAACCCACTTAAGCCAGACACCGACCGGAATGAATTTAATGTAAAGGAATCTGCTATAGGGACAAGTTATCAAAATCACAATGGGGAAATTTCCTATATTGTTCCAACGGGCGATGGGAATTTTTATATTGTTCATAAAGGGGAAAGGGAAGCACCGATGTATTCCAGTTTCCCGGAAGCGGAGCGCTCTCTAAAAAGAAATCATGCTTCATGGCTGCGCTTTGACCAGGAATATTTAAAACAGTTGTCTGCATTTCTTCAAATATCTATAGATGAATTGAAGGAAGACTTCCATGAAATTATTAGTAATAACTTTGTCGATATTATGAATGTATAAGAGCTTAGGATTCCTAAGTTCTTTTTTTGTGTTTTAAGGTTTAGTTAAGGACCATCTGGTAAATTAATCGTAGGTACATAGTATAGTTATTTTAAAATTGTAATTTCTGTGCAATAGTTGGTAAAATCAAATACACACTCCTGTAATATTTTTATGATATTCTTGGTATAAGGAGATCTATCTTCATTTTCATACTGTCTAAAAGGGTTTTCTATTGTGATTATGATTAACGCCCAATAACATATTACTATACCTTTTTGAACGATAACTTGACCGAGGTGATTAGATGGCTGCAACTTCAAAAAGGAGTAAATTCTTCGACAATGCCAAATTTATTTTGATCTTTCTTGTAGTTTTCGGACATATCATCAGTCCACTAAAGGAGCAAAATGGAATACTTTTTACTTTGTATACAGCCATATTTTTATTCCATATGCCGGCCTTTATCTTAATCTCAGGATACTTCGCAAAAGGCTATAAAAAGAAGGGCTATTTTAAAAAGTCAGTCAAGAAAATCTTAATTCCCTATTTAATCTTTCAAATGATCTACTCCATTTATTATTATCTAATTGGCCAAGAAGAGAAATTGGCTTTTGATTTTCTCCATCCTCATTGGTCATTATGGTTTTTATTAAGCCTTTTCTTCTGGAATTTGTTATTATATGGATTTGCCAAATTAAAGTGGCTGGGATTGGGATTGGCAGTTATTTTAGGGATTGCGATCGGTTATGTAGAGGATGCCGGAAGTTTCTTAAGCCTTTCAAGAACCTTTGTCTTTTTCCCTTATTTCTTATTAGGCTTTTTACTAAATGCTAATCAATTAAAACGGGTGGTACGGGCTAAGTATTCACTTTCAATTGGGATTTTGATCATTATTGCAACGATGATTTTCTTCCGAATGGGCTTTCCAAAAGATGCAGTGCCCTGGCTGTTAGGGGATACCTCTTATGCCAATATGGGCGGAGTGCAATGGTCGGATGGTCTAGTGCGATTGCTTCAATATGCACTGACATTATTAGTTGTATTCGGTTTTTTAGCATTAATTCCTTCAACACAATACAAACTTACAAAAATTGGTGAACGAACGTTATATGTTTATTTATTCCATGGCTTTATAATTAAATCAATCCAAGCCATCTTACCGGATGAAAGTTTAGCGTTTCTATCAGGACATTACCTACTACTTTTCTTCTTGTCGTTTTTCATCTGTCAAATCCTCGGCAGTTATTTTATAAAAAAATATACACGGCCACTGGTAGAGCTAAAGGTAAAAACTGGATAAGAGAAAGGAAAAAGTCGAACGTAAGGTACGTTCGACTTTTTCTTTACAAAAATCCTAAAAGGCTGCTCATAAAATTCTTCTTTTTTCGTTTTGCTTTTGTCTGGTCAAAAACCAGAGGTTTTTCAGTTGGTAATGGTGAGGTTAATTCATTCAGCTGACTTTGGAGTTGTTCCATTTGTTGAGATAAATTTTTAACTTTTTCTTGCAACTCCTCAATTTCCCTTCGATGCTGAAGCAATTGATAGGAGGCAACGGAATCTGCTTTTGCATGTAAACTTAGCTCTAATTCCTTTACTTTCGCAAACAGTTTTTCCATTGCTTGATCATTTTCAACCGTCTTTACAATCCCTTTCCGGATGCTTTTTTTCTCACTCAATGGGCTGATCTCATGAAGAAGTGTACCCGCTTGAAGCTTTTCGTGAATTTCTTTTAATTGTTCAATATCTTCGCTGCTAAAATGGTAATGGCCTCGTTCATTTTTTTCCATTGGCAGCTCGAGCTGCTTTACCCAACGCTGGATGGTACTCGAAGATACCCCTAATAACTTTGCTACTTCACTGGTATTCATACCGAATCCTCCTAATGATAGAATAAGCTGCAGACAAGAGTGACGGGACAAAGTAAATCCTATAAGAATAAAGGAATGGGCCAAAACAAAAGATGCAAGATACTTAAGACCAAAATTTCCACCATTTCTTTTCTTTGGCTGCTGCGACATCTCGGAAGTTAGTTAACATTTGTTGGAAGGCCAATTCTCTTTGGGTAACTTCTTGACGGTATTGATTCCGCTCCTCAATTAGGAATTCACGGTCTTTTGTAATGGTTTCAGCTAGACTGGAGATTTCGTTATTGGTGACATCTACATAATGGGAAAGTTCTTCAGAAGTTTCCGACAGCTGCTTTGAAAGTGAAAAGATCTCTTCAGAGGTTTCTAATGATACATTGGCCACTTTATTTGCAAGCTGTTTCAAGGAGTCTGTCGTTTCCTCTGAGGCTTTTTCTACAGACTCTGATAATTCTTGAAGTTCAGCCTTGGTATTTTCTGAGGATTTATAAATGGAATCAGAGATTGTTTTTACTGTTATAAAAGTACCTTTTGAAATTTCTTTTCTTACTTCATCAAGAACTTCTTTGCGAACGACAGTGCGAATTTCATCCTTTACTTCACTTAAGAATGTTTTTTTATAAGTCTCCATGGCATCAAAAAACACTTCCGTATTTTTCATGGCACTCTCCTCAATTGGCACCGGAGTAATGGCCTCTTCTGGGACAATTTCTAAAGACACTTGTGTCTCAGAGTTGATCACCTTTTCAAGGTTAATTTCTAAAGAGACTTCTGGTTCCAGGATAACCTCATCTGAAGAATCTAGTTCCATGGATGGGACCTCGACATTCTCAGGTTCTTCGATTTTTTGCATTTCCTGACGGATGGTGTCTTTACTAACTTTTTGATCAGCCATCTGTTTTATTTCTAGTAACAATTCAATCTCTAAATCCGTATATTTTCTGGCTCCTTGTTTTGTACGGGGGATATCAAGCAAATCTTCAAAATCTTGTTCCCATTTACGTAATGTCCCAGGGGATACATTTATTTTTTTGGAAACTTCTTTTAAGGTATAGGTCTTCATTAAATCCATTCCTCTCTCTATTTATATAGGAAATTTTTTGTCCATTTACTAGTTATTCACCATCTGGTATATACTTTTCCTGCTGGTTGACAAAAGCTATCAAAACAAGACTGAAACCACGAAATAACAACATTTTTTTGCATAAAAAGCGCAGTGGGTAAAAAAAGAAATGCAGGCATTTCAAATTGAAATACCTGCATTTCTTTTTTTTATTCAACTAATCCAAGCGTCTTTAAACCATTATAAATCCCTGAGTTTGTAACATCCGTTGTTCTATGTTTGGCGTATTGGAAAATATCTGGATGACCGTTTCCCATCGCAAAGCTTTCGCCAACAGCTTGCAGCATTTCCTTATCGTTCATCCCATCGCCAAAGGCAATTGAACTTTCTTTGGGGATATCGAGGTATTTTAATAACGTTTGAATTCCATAGCCTTTATTAATCTTATCTCTAATCACATCATAGCAATGCGTAAGACCTTCAACATTTACTTGGGATAAATGAATCCCTGACTCGTTTTCATAAAGAGAAACATCCTCCGGTTTTAAATTAATCATGGTTATACCCAAAATATCCCGCTCGAGGTCTGGGGTATACAGTTCATTTTTATGGAAGTGAAACACCTCAATAAATTTTTGGATAAAGGATTCTTGGAGATTGGTAAAGACATTTTCTTTATTTGTATAAAGAACGGCATCATGGCTGTGTTCCGCTGCAATGGTAAGGTAACGCTTTATAAGTGAGGGTTCTAACGGTTCCTGAAAGATGTCTTCACCTTTATATACAGCGCTAGCCCCGTTATAGCCAATAAAAGAGCGGATGTTTAATTGCGAGGCTAAATCATCGATTTCATGAAGCGGTCTTCCAGTGGCCAGAAATACTTCTATCCCTTTAGCCTGAGCCTGGGCAACGGCTTCTTTTGTTGATTCTTCAATTCCGTTATCTGGTGTTACAAGTGTACCATCAATATCTAGGAATAGGACCTTATACTTTGTCATCATGGTGCTCCTTTTTTAAAAGTTATGGATAGTTTACCACTATTCATAGGGAGATTTCATCTCTTAATTACCGAATGACAAATTAAGTAATAGGAAATAGTAATCTAGAAACTCTTAAATGAAATGAAGTGAGGAGCTATAAATGAAAATACTATTTATCCTGTTATTAAGCATTGTTGTTATGACTTTACCAAGCAAGGTAACTGCTGCTCAGAAAATACCGATTCTTATTTATCATTCTATTGCTGAATATTCAGGTACTGGGTCAAAGGAACTTTATGTCACGCCAGAAAACTTTGAAGCACAAATGATCTACCTGCGGGATCATGGTTTTACGTTATTAACATTTGAACAATGGCACAAAGCAAAGAACGTAAAAAAACCGATTTTTATCACCTTTGATGATGGCTATAAAAATAATCTAAATGTGTTTACCATTTTTCAAAAGCTGCAAACCAGGGAGTTTAAGCCAAAAGGGACCATCTTTGTCATTGCTGACTTTATTGGCAGGCCGAATCGTCTTTCTAGCGACGAAATAAAGCGTTTAACAGATTCTGGCCTAATCTCGGTTCAGTCACATACAGCTACCCACCCTGATCTAACGAAATCAGAGAAGCTCACGTACGAACTAAAAGATTCAAATGAGAGAATTGAAAAAATTACTGGAAAAAAGGTAATTGCACTCGCATACCCGTACGGAAACACAAATGAGCGAGTTGTTAGTGAAACAGAAAAGTATTATTCGTATGGGCTGACAACAACCCCTGGGCCTTATACTCCTTCGAGTACAAAGAAGGAACTATACTTGCTTCCTCGGACCTATGTTAAATATTCTACTAACCTTAAGGAATTCGCCAAAATAGTCGAGGAGGAGGAATAAGTAAATCGGCTTGTTTTTTTTGAAATATTTTGCGCAAAATTTCTATTTTAATCAGGCATGAATATCTTCTTATAGAGGGGGGATGTGGATGTCTGGTACGATCAGTTTGTGGGAGGAGCATTTATTCTGGCTTGAAATTCTACAGGATCATGCGATCTTTGTTCGTGATCATTTATCGGTGATAGAAAGAAATGAGATTTCTATTGCAGAAGGGTTTAATCAGGCCTTTCAAGGCTTACTTAATAATCTAAATCAAATAAATCCAACCTTAAGCTACACATCGAGCGATATGGCTGCGTTTGCTAAACAAGCTTATGCTGTTTCTTACGAGTATTACCGGTTTGAGGGACAGATGCAAAACTTAAGAATTAAAAATGAAATAAACTTAAATCTGTCACCTACTTATTTAAATGGCACTTTAAATGAAAATCAAGAATATTTACGGATCTTATCCTTCCTAGTCAATGGACAGCAGCCTGTTCGGCAGAGATTGGATCAACTGCTAGATTTATGGCTGGAGGATCAATTGGGTCACATTATTTTATTACGGAATTTAATTGATCCGATTGAGCTGTCTATTGAGCGTCAATCAGATGTTTATGCGCAAAGGTTTCAGATGTTCATTTTGCAGAATCATCATGTAAAAGGTTTCCTGCGCTTCACCGAGCAGGGATTCCCGCGTCAAACAGAACTGGCTTTAGAAGTCGGCAGAACAGTTATCGAAATGAATCAATATATTCGATCCGTGGTTGAAAAATATAAAGGTAAAAGGTTGTTAAATAAAACGACCCTTCGATTTCTTGAACACCATTTTCCTGAAACCTGTTATTTTATCAAAAAATTAGCGGAATTTGCTCCAGAGCTTCAGAACGAAAGTGTCCAATGTTCATTGCGAAAACCATCATTTGAATAAAACCAAAAAACTATGCAAGCCGTTTAGAGCCTTTTGCATAGTTTTTTTTTATTTCAGCCAAGAAAAACAATAATGATACCACTTTGTAAACTGTGGGAAACTTGGATGTAATCAAACCTCGCTATAATAGGGTAAATATACTTGAATCAAGTAGGGTGGGGGATTTATGGAAGAAACAATGACAAAATCATATCTACAAAAATCACTAGACGAGTGGAAGGATGATATTTCCTTAGTCCTGACTGAAATCGCCAAAGAATATGATGAAGTGGCACAAGAATTAAAGGTGTATTCGTATAAGTATGGAATAACAAAACAAGTCATTCAATCAACTGTGAATGAAGAGATTATCGAAAAAATCCGTGAGATGTATCATAAACCTTTTGAAGAAAGCTATAACCAATTAAAAGAGTACATAAAAGATTTAGAGGAAAAACGAAGAGTTTTTCAAATGTTTATTCAAAAAATTGAAGAGGTAACCAAAAAGGAATCCGCTAAGATTACAACTTATTGATCCCATAATTTGAAAATACCCAACCGGTTATCCGATTGGGTATTTTTTTGTTATGTGGGAGCCGGGAACCGCAGGGATGCTCGTTCTCTATGTTTGAAAACAAATGAAACGGTGTAAAAGGGCCTTGCATATATTGAATAGCAGAACAAAAAGTGTGAGGTGTGGAACAAATGATCACGGCCAATATTGGAAGTAAAACGTTTCGAATCCCAGACAACCTTGAAGAATATTTTCAATCATTCCGCTCAGATGTGATCGGGATGAACCAAGAATTTGATTCCCCCTTTGGTCAAAAGAAAATCATTTATGCCGACTGGACGGCCAGCGGAAGACTATATCAACCGATTGAACAAAAAATTTCCGAGGTATTTGGACCTTTTATGGCCAATACCCATACAGAATCAAATATCACCAGTTTAATGATGACAGGCCTATATAAGCAGTCCAAAACAATTATTAAAGAACATGTCAATGCTGATCAACATGATGTGGTTGTCCTGGATGGTTTTGGAATGACCTCAGTCGTTAATAAATTTCAGCGAATTTTAGGGCTGAGAGTTCCAGAAATTTGGAGAAATCGACTTCAACTACCTGAGAGGGAAAGACCAATCATTTTCTTGACACATATGGAACACCATTCCAATCAGACCACTTGGCTTGAAACGCTTGGAGACGTCGTAATCATTAATCCTGATGGGAATGGAAGAGTGGATATAGATCATTTAGAATACCTCCTTCATGTTTATAAGGAACGCCGGGTGAAAATTGGGTCCTTTACGGCATGTTCTAATGTCACAGGGATCCAAACGCCGTATCATCAGTTTGCGAGGCTCATGCACCAACATGGGGGACTCTGTTTTGTTGATTTTGCAGCCTCTGCACCATATGTAGAGATCAATATGCATCCGGAAGATTCGCTTGAGAAGCTAGACGCGATATTTTTTTCACCGCATAAATTTTTAGGAGGCCCAGGAACAAGTGGAGTATTAGTCTTCGATTCAAGAATTTACACCAATAAGGTTCCGGATCACCCAGGAGGCGGAACGGTCTTATGGACAAATCCTTGGGGTGAGCACAAGTATTTCGATGAAATCGAAATGAGGGAAGATGGGGGAACCCCGGGGATTTTGCAATCGATTCGGACTGCTTTATGTCTGAATTTGAAAAAGAAGATGGGAATCAAGCAAATATTGAAAAGAGAAAAAGAACAGCTCAATTTGCTATTTTCCCATTTGGAAAAGATTCCGGAAGTTAAAATATTAGCTGGACATATCAAAGATAGGATCGGTATTGTCTCGTTTTATATTGAAAATATTCATTATAACTTGGTGGTTCGTCTCCTAAATGACAGGTATGGCATTCAAGTAAGAGGAGGATGTTCATGTGCAGGGACGTATGGCCATTATCTCTTAGAGATTGATCAAGTCACTTCCAAACAAATTGCTGATCAAATTAATCATGGAGATATGTCAACCAAACCAGGATGGGTACGGTTCTCGCTTCATCCCATCATGACAAATGAAGAAATACTTATCTTTGTTCAAGCAATCAAAGAAATTACTGAAAATATAGAAAACTGGAAAAATGAATATGTCTATGATCCTGCTAGTAATGACTATTTCTATATCCATCACCTCCGTGAGGATATGTCGCCATTCTTCAGATTTAAATAATCCTTTAAAATCGGCAGGAAGGTTTTTCGGGGAGTATGCCTTCTGTTTTATTAGAGATACAGTATTATAGTCAACCACATACTTTTATAGGCATATGCTATCAGAGGAAGGTGGGATAGCATGATTCATACAGTTCAGCCAGGCGAAACACTTGGAACGATTTCAGCAAACTATCGAGTGAGTCTAAGGCGCCTTTATGCCGCAAATCCAGGAATCGGGCATTTGCATGCGGGACAAAAAATACAAATTCCAGGTCTGCCGGAGCCCAGTACCATACCCTATTCTATTCAAGTATCTGTTGGCAAGAAGAGGCTTACCTTATACAATAATGGCCGGTTAGTGAAAATTTTTCCAATTGCCGTCGGCAAGATGCTTACACAAACCCCAGTAGGAGATTTTATCATCGTCAATCGCCAGTATAATCCCGGGGGCCCATTCGGGGTTTTATGGCTTTCTTTATCAAAACAAGGCTATGGGATTCATGGGACAAATGATCCGAGTTCAATCGGGAAATCGGTCTCTCATGGTTGTATAAGAATGTACAATCGGGATGTACTGCAGCTAGCCGAAATGGTTCCCAATGGAACACGCGTGATTATACGTCCATAAAAAAGGCGATTTATTGATCAGCCTTTTTCATAAGTAGAAAAAATCCCACCTTCAAAAAACTAAAAGGTGGGATAAATGGTTTATTTATAGATTACGATAGAACCTACTGATTTATCCTTTGATTCTCCATTTACACGAACTTTTAATCCATAGTGTGGGATATCACGACCAGCATCAGGTACAAATGTATTTAAGTACGATTTGCTATCATCGAATAATGATACAGCTGGTTGGCTTGGTACATTTAATGTTTGAATACCAGGATAAGTAATATTTAATTCAGAAGTAGGGTCTAAACCAAAAGCTGCATCTGCAATTTGGAAACGAGTACTTGCTTTGGCAGTAGTTCCATTAGCAAGGAGCCATCTTAAGTCTTTGTTAAGATGGGAGTCTACTACACCTAGGAAGCCATTTCCTGGATGAGTACCTGTCCAGTTATCTGTATAGCTATCATCAACGTACCAAACTACTAAGCCGCCATCATAGCTCATTAAAGAGCTTCCACGTTTGATGTGAGCAAGTCCTTGGTCCACTCCTTGATGGTTACGCCATTCCAGTAAGTAATAATGATCAGCATAAACATTGCCGTCGAACTTGTTAAAGCCGTTATGAGTAAAAGCAGAAGTTGTTCCCTCACCGTCTTCAGTTAAAATGCCAGAACCATCAGCAGTGACCTTAACATTATCAACGAAGAAACCAGTGTCGTTATAACCCCAATCTGTAATGTAGCGGAATTTCAATTGGATCTTCTTGCCAGCATATGGTGATAAATCAAATGATTGTTTTGTCCAACCACCTGAGTCTCCGGTGAATCCAGGAAGATTCGCTGGAATTGTAGGATAAACACCTGAGACAACACGGGATGTTGTGTTTGCATTTGAAAGTGACTTCCAAGTAGCTCCGTTATCTTCAGAAACTTGTACAAAAGCGTAGTCCCATTCATCTTCAATCTTATAATAAGCATCAAAATCCAATGTAGCAGAACTCTTACCAGTTAAATCAACTGACGTTATCATGTTGTTGTCAGATTCATCGCCAGTACCGCCCCAGAAAGAGAATTTGCCTTCAAACGGATCTAATAAATGTTTTTTCTTTTGTGGTAGATTTACTCGAATGGCTTGGTTATTCCTTCCAAGTGGTGAATTTGCTTGGTCTAATAAGAACTGTGTTCCTTTTGCAGTAATATCTTCTAAATTTACAACTGTTGGGTCAGTCCATTTTCCGCCAAGTGTTGCTTGAAAATACTGCTTTGCATATGGAGAGAACCCTGTTGGCTCTGCACCAGGAACTTTTCCTGCCCATGAACCGCTTGACATAATCGACCAATATTGATTAGGCTCGTCAGCACCAGAATAGTTTGTATCATATTCGTCAGGAAGGCCTAAATCATGACCATATTCGTGTGCAAATACCCCAGTAGCACCGTCTTCAGGCATTACCGTATAGTCATAGAATCCTGGCAAGCCTGCACCAAGAGCATCTGGATCATAGAGTACAGCAGAACGATGTGACCAAATTGCGTCATTACCAAGTGATCCTCCACCAGCTTCTTGTCCCATACCAGAGTGGATGATTTGAAGGTGATCAACTAAACCATCTGGCTCCCAGAAGTTACCGTCTCCGTCCAAATCATGCGGGTCCTCCAAATCGTAGTCTTGTAAAGGTATACCTGCTGCAATTGCAGCTGCATAAGTGTCTTTTACTAATTGCGCAGCACCACCCGGTGTTACATTATCGTGCCCTGTGCGACCATCAGCACCGTAAAACTTAGCAGTTCCAGGTACTTTTAACCATCCGTAGGCCTTACCGTTAATCGTGTAGGTACCACCAGATTGCTGTTCATAAAATTCTTTTTGAGAAATGAAGTTTTCACCATTTGGACCAGTTACTCCATTGGTACCAAAAATCATATCTTCAAAGTGATCAATTGTATAATCCTTGTAATAGTTATCTGTTTGATTTTGCTGAATTTGGTTGTGAGCGAAATCGGAGTACTCTACTACAAGTGTTAATAGTTTACCTTGTTTGACGACTCCTGGTGACTTTCCTTCCTTTACGTTTTGCCCATTTTTGTTGCCGTTTCCTTTCATCATTCCGTTATTATAATCCTTAAACTTTTTTTGCTTTTTTGCATCACCGGCTTTTACTTTTGCCGCTATTGGGTCATCCGTTTTAACTTTATCCTCTTTACCTTTTTGTACCAAGTAATTGTATAAAGCGGCTTGTTTTTCAGCTTGAGTTGCATTTTTAGAGATAACACCGTCCCTGATCAACAACTCGATCAGCTTGTCCTCATTTACTACCGACAGATCTAGTGAACTATGCGACTGTGAGACAGCACTAGAACTCTTATGTAGCAATTCCCCGCTTGTCAGACTGCTGCTGCTTACATAGTTGCCAGGAAACCCCGAGAACAATGTACCAGCCATAACTGCTGTTGTTAGACCAGTTTTAAATAATTTCTTCAAAGATAGACCCTCCTAAAAAAAATATAGTTGCAAATTTAATAATATTCTGAAAATAAATGTTGAGCAATAGGATTATTTCCTCAAATTTCTTCTTATTTCCTTAAAAACCAGTAATTTGGATGTAATTTTCGACAACATTTTTATTTTTTTACAGAGAATTTATCACAATTACCAGAATAATAATATGTGGGATATTTTTTTACATGGTTCATTACAAAATCCTTAATATATGTTTATTGACAGCGTTTTCAAGCTGGTTATCCGATAGATGATTATTATAGTTTTAATATAGTTTTAGTTAACAGTTGATTTAGGCATTCGGTTTATTTCGTTCTTTATAAATATAAATAAATTCCGTAAGGCAGGTGAAATAATTGTCAATTAAATTTAATTAATTATTTCCTGCCTTTTTTCTAATACTATTGAAATAAGATGAGCAAGGACGGTTTTATTACATGCGGATAAAAAACAAAAATCGTATTCCATTTTTAATCCTGTTTATAATCCATGCGTTCCTTATTGGCTTAGCCTTTTATAAAAATAAAAATAAGAAAAATACCTTTATTTTTCTTGGTTCGATTATGGGGTTTGCGTATCTGCTGGAATTTTTTGTATTAAATGTTTTTAAGGCATACAAATATAAGCCTAAAGTGTTAAAAAATAAATCATTAGATAATATTTTGGGGGCATTTTTGTCGCAATCTATATTTGTCCCTTTTACTGCTGTCTACCTCACCATTGCTGAAGCTGGGGGGGTTAAAAAGCTTTTTGGAGGTATTTATTTTTCCTTAGTTGAATTAATATTTTTGCGTCTAGGGGTTTATGAACATAATTGGTGGAGAACAGTATATACATTCATTCTAATTCCGATATATTTTATATTAAGCGATTGGTGGTATTATGGGATAACAAAGAAGAATATAATCATCCGTCAGATATCCTTCTTTTTGATGATCATGGTAACCGAAACCAATTTATTTTTAATTTTAGCGATCCTTCGTAAAATCCGTTTCGGATGGGGGAGGTATCATGCCTGGACGGAGCATTTTATTATTACCCCGATATATTCGATCACCTTCTCAATTCTCACCTATTTTACATTAAGAAGGCAAAATAATGGTTGGGCGAAACTAAAGGTCATGTTGGTTGATGCTTGTTTATTTCAGATTTTTGTTAACACAAAGATATTGAAAACAAAGATTAAATTGCTAAATTATATTTTAATAAAATGGGTTATCGTATTTGTTTATGGAACATATAGAAAGTGGATTTTTGGGGATATTGAAATGAATGAATCTTATCCAAAGTAAAAAAACGCCTTTTTGGCGTTTGAGTTTTATGAATTTTTTCCTTGCTAATAAAATGAGGGCATGATACAATGACTGTTGGTATATTATGTATATTGTTAACAGAGTTTAAATATCTATTATAACATTATCATATAATGTGTGCATTGTCAAGAAAATGAAATCTATTTTAAGGGGAAGTGGTTAGATGAGCGAAAAAGAAAGCACCGACTTACGACTGGAGCAGGAGAGAGTAGGTACGGTTGTAAAGGTCATCGATCAAAAAATAAAGAGTCTGCAAAAGAATACCGGAACTGTACGCTCTGATGTTATCGAGATTCGCAAGAACTTTTGGGAAGACGTTACGGTTAACATGGATGAACCAGATGACATTATAGAAACTGCAGCAAGTATCAAACAACAGGCTGAACTTCTCTCAGAGCGAGAACGTACACATAGTCACTTAGATAAAAATCTAAAAACACTCAACCGATTAAAATACTCACCTTATTTTGGCCGGATTGATTTCTTAGAGGAAGGCGAAAGTCGCGTTGATCAAGTCTATTTAGGCATTGCTTCATTAATGGACGAAAACGACGAGGAGTTTTTAATTTATGATTGGCGGGCACCGATTTCGAGTTTATATTATGATTACTCTCCAGGGTATGCTCAATATAAAATACCTGAAGGTACCATAGAAGGGGAAATGTCCCTAAAGCGGCAATTTATCATCCGAGAATCAGATATCAAGGCAATGTTCGATACCGGGGTAACGATTGGGGACGAAATGCTTCAGGAAGTCCTCGGGAATAATGCGAGCTCACAAATGAAGAGCATTGTTGCCACCATCCAGCGGGAGCAAAACGAAATCATCCGAAATGAGCACAGCAAAGTCTTAATCGTTCAGGGTGCAGCAGGAAGCGGTAAAACCTCGGCGGCATTACAGCGTGTTGCCTATTTACTATATCGTTATCGGGGAACCTTGAACGCCGAAAACATTATGCTTTTTTCTCCTAACCCTCTATTTAACAGCTATGTTTCGCAAGTTCTGCCTGAACTTGGCGAAGAAAATATGCAGCAATCTACCTTTCAAGAGTACTTAACACAAAGATTGGGCAAAGCCTATGATGTTGAAGATCCGTTTTCACAGATGGAATTTCTCCTTAGCGGAAAACAGGGAACGGCTTACCAGGAAAGATTAGAAGCAATTCGTTTTAAAGCAAGTCTGGAATTTAAAACATTAATTGACCAGTACGTATCTAAGCTCGCAGACCAAGGCTTAATCTTTAAGGACTTATCCTTTAGAGGCGATATGATTATCTCCAAACAAGAAATTAGTGATTATTTTTATGGGTTAGAGAGCAGTTATTCTATTCCAAATCGAATGCAGCTTGTAAAGGAATGGCTGCTAAAAGAATTAAAGCGGGCTGTGAAACGGGAACGTTCTCGAAGCTGGGTAGAGGAAGAGGTTCAATTTCTTGAAAAAGAGGATTATATGGAAGTATTTAAGAAGCTCCAAGAGAAGAACCGCTTTACGGAGAATAGCTTTGATGATTTTGAGCGGGAACAACGCTTGCTTGCTGAAATGGTTGTAAAAGAAAAATTTAAACCATTGTTTGCAAGAGTGAAAAACTTGAAATTTATTGATCTAACACAAATATATCTGAAATTGTTTAAGGAATTGGAACAATCTATTAAGGGCTTACCAAAACATTGGCCAGAGATTAGTAAACAAACCATTGGTCACATCCAGCATAGGGTGGTTTCCTATGAAGATGCTACTCCTCTTGTTTACTTGCAGGATTTACTTGAGGGCCGGAAATCAAACACCGCTATTCGACATATCTTTATTGATGAAGCGCAGGATTATACACCGTTCCAGTTTGCCTTTATCCAGCGCCTGTTTCCTTACAGCAAAATGACGCTGCTTGGCGACTTTAATCAGGCCATCTTCTCAGGGGCCACAGGTTCGCAAACAGTCCTAACCGATCTAGATAGTAGCGAAAAAGAAGTTGAAACTTTTGTTCTCAATAAAACCTATCGGTCAACAAGAGAAATCGTGGAGTTTTCTAGTGCATTAATTCAAGACGGGGAAAAAATAGAGCCCTTTAACCGCAGAGGTAAGAAACCAACAGTGAGCCATGTGGACGAGGCACAATTAACTGGAAAAGTCCTAGAAACAATTAAACAGTATCATTCAGCAGGATATCAAACAATTGCCGTAATCTGTCGGACGGAGGCAGAAAGTAAAGCCTTGTTTGAGGAACTTAAAGAAGAAATTCCACTGCATTTAATTGAAAAAGGAACCATTTCTTATGAAAGAGGAATTAATGTGATTCCCTCTTACTTAGCTAAAGGAATAGAATTTGACGTTGTTATTCTTTATGATTGTTCACGATATCAAAAGGAGAGTGAGCGGAAATTATTTTATACCGTCTGCACACGTGCTATGCATGTCCTGCATATGTTCGCTACCGGTGAATATAGTCCACTCATGGCTTCGGTACCTAAGGATGTTTACGATGTTATTTAAATAAATATATAAAAGCGGCAGGGGTTCGATTGATTACTCCTGCCGCTTTTTATGGTATTATTTTTTCCATTGCTTTTGAATTTGTTCAGTAGCAAGACGTAAAATTTCATCATCAGATGTTTCACGCTGTGCGATTACATTCGTTAAGTAGCTTTTTCCTTCAAAAGTTATTTTTACTTCTACTTGTACCATTTAAATCACCTTTTTCTTATAAGTATTGTTATATTTGTGTAAGATAGTAACGAAAATAGGGTCATTTCTATGGGGACAGATATAATGTATTACGTCAAAATGTGTAAGGGAGTGTGCGAGATGTCAATAAAATTTGAAGAAATAAACAAAGAAACTTTATATATTGCTTTTGAAATTATAAATTCAAATCCGCAATATAATGAGATGGAAAATAGGGAAAAAACTAGGTCACTAGCGGATATGGAAAAAGAATTTTTGAACCCAAATACAACTAGTGCATTCATTAAACTTGACGATACGTATATTGGGGTAATTGATTATATGCTGGAAAGTCTGAAAGATTCTTTTCCATGGCTGGGTTTGTTAATAATCCATAAAGATTATCAAGGATTTGGTTTCGGTAAACAGGCATATGAAAATTACGAAAATGAAATGCGAAATCGAGGATTGGACAACATTAGAATTGGCATATTGGAAGAAAACACAAAAGCACAGCGCTTTTGGGAATCTTTAGGATTTGTTTATTATATAACATCTAAAGCTCAGAACGGAAGTGGAATATTATGTTATCAAAAACAAATATAAAATTAATCCTGCCAATAGAAAGTTACACCTCGACTACCAAATATTTGTCAACAAATTTTTGTACTGCTGTTTTATCGACTTTGTTTTTTCTAATCATGGATTCTGCCATAACGATAAGTGTTTGTACAGATTGATTCCTTTTTAAGTCATGGATCGAAACATCGCCATTTAATAATTGAATAGCTTTTTCTCTGATGTCTTGATTCTTAGATGAATTGTAAAGCAGATAGGCAATACAGGTGACCTTGTCCACAAACTTTCCCCCAATCAAGAATTCATTTTTTTATTAATTCGACTATATTGTAACGGATTCCTGCTAATTCTAAGTTAGTTTTCAGAAAAACAAAATAATATTTGCCGAAAGATATGGGACTTGAACGATAGGGGGAGAATACCTAAAAAATACGACAAATGATTCTTTATTATCGAATAATTTGTTGAATATTGCTTATAGGACATGGTATTTTGTATAATATTGAAGGGATAAAGAAAAATGATGATAGTCAGAATTCTACCTTTCATCCCTTAGGATGAAAGGTTTTTATTATTATATCGGGAAAAACAATAGTTCTGGCTATTATCATAACCTTTTACATAGGATTTAGGAGGAAGAAGAATGAAACAGGTCTTAATTAAGGATTTGTACAGAAATACGGAAAGTTATATTGAACAGAAGGTTCAATTATCTGGATGGATCCGGACGATCCGGGACTCCAAAACCTTTGGGTTCATTGAATTAAATGATGGAAGCTTTTTTAAAGGGGTTCAGATTGTTTTTGACGAGCAATTAGAAAACTTTAAGGAGATTGCCAAGCTTCCAATTAGCTCTTCCATTAGAGTAGAGGGAGACTTTATTTATACACCTCAAGCAAAGCAGCCCTTCGAAATTAAAGCGACGGAAATTTCCATTGAAGGCACATCTAATGTTGATTATCCGCTGCAGAAGAAAAGGCATTCCTTCGAATATTTAAGAACAATCGCACATTTACGACCAAGAACGAATACGTTCAATGCTATTTTCCGGGTAAGATCGTTAGCATCTTATGCGATTCATAAATTTTTCCAAGATAAAGGATTTGTTTATGTACATTCACCAATTATCACTGGCAGTGATACGGAGGGTGCTGGCGAAATGTTCCGTGTCACCACGTTGGATATGGACAATCTTCCAAAAACGGAAGATGGCAAAACAGATGTTACGAAGGACTTTTTTAATAAAGAAACAAATCTTACTGTTAGCGGTCAGCTTTCTGCCGAGGCATTCGCGTTGGCATTTAGAAATGTTTATACCTTTGGACCAACCTTTAGAGCGGAAAATTCAAATACAGCAAGACATGCGGCTGAGTTTTGGATGATTGAACCTGAGCTTGCTTTTGCTGAGCTCCCGGATATCATGGATTTAGCGGAAGAAATGGTGAAATATGTCATTGGTTATGTATTGGAACAAGCTCCAGAAGAAATGAACTTTTTTAACAGCTTTGTAGAAAAAGGATTGTTGGATCGTTTGAATCTGGCTCATACAGCAAACTTTGGACGAGTAACGTATACAGAAGCAATTGAGTTATTGAAGGACTCAAGTGAAACATTTGCTTATCCGGTTGAATGGGGGCTTGACTTGCAAACGGAACATGAACGCTACCTGTGTGAGAAAGTTTTTAAACGGCCTGTATTTGTTACGGATTATCCAAAAGAGATTAAAGCATTCTATATGCGTTTAAATGAAGATAACAAAACGGTTGCCGCAACGGATTTACTTGTACCAGGAATCGGCGAATTAATCGGTGGCAGTCAGCGTGAAGAACGTGAGGATATCCTAGCCGGAAAAATCAAAGAGCTTGGGATGAGCGAGGAAGATTATTGGTGGTATCTTGAATTAAGGAAATATGGCGGAACAAAACACTCAGGTTATGGCCTAGGTTTTGAAAGGTTAATCATGTACTTAACGGGTATGGCTAATATACGGGACGTTATTCCATTCCCAAGAACAACAGGTAATGCTGAATTTTAATGATATAAAAAAGAAGATTCATTTCATGAAATGGATCTTCTTTTTGTTATTCAGCTTTAGTTTATGAATCTTCTTGCAGTTCTTCTTCAAAATAAAATGTACTGGGATGTTCTTTAACGATATACGAGTATCTTTTCATGTTTTTCACATATTGCCATTTAGAAATGGTGACAACCTCACCTGTTTCTATGATATTTACGGTTTGACCATCATTGAAACGGTTATTCGAACTTTTCATTTCAACACCCCTCTACCTTAAGTATATCACAAAAATGCCACTTCTGCCTGGTTACATATAGGATATGGAAATAACAATAAGAATAACCGGAGCCGTTCTCCTTTCCATTATAAGCTAACTATGGTATGCTTTACAAAAGCGAGGTGTCATTTTTGACCAATTATAAAGCAAAAAGAAGTAACCTCAAGGAGTTATTATCCAAAAACGGTATGACTCTAGATAATTTAGAAAGTAATACAAACATTCCAAGGAGCCAGTTAGATAACTACATATCTAAAAAGGTAATGACTCTAAATTCGGCAATGACCATTTCAAAAGAATTAAATTGTCAAATTGAAGATTTGTATGTCTGGGAATCAGAAAAGTAATAAAAGGTCATGATTTATAAAAGCAGCAACCAAAAAACAGACTCCATGAAGAGTCTGTTTTTTTTGTTGAAAAAAGTTATACTTCTAAATCACATTTTTCTAGAGGAATGACCTTAGTCTTTTTCGTGAATTTGTAACCAAGCCATAAAATGAAGAATAATGGCAAGCCGATATAGGACACTAATACACTTTTCCAATCAATATGGTCGCCCATAAAAGCTGAGTAGTTTTGCCCTAAGACAACAAAAGCACAAACCGCAAAGGCAAAAATCGGTCCGAACGGGAAGAATCTTGATTTATAAGGCAACAGATTTAGATCTTTTCCTTGAGCAACAAATGCTCTGCGAAAACGATAATGACAGATAGCGATTCCAAGCCAAGCAATAAACCCTGACATACCAGATGCGTTTAATAGCCATACATAAACGGTACCATCTCCAAAGAAAGAGGCCAGAAAGGCAAGTGTTCCGACTAACGTTGTCACGATTAAAGCATTAAACGGAACGCCATTTTTATTAAGCTTACCTAAGAATTTAGGAGCTTTACCTTGTCGTGCTAGATCCCAAAGCATTCGTGTGGATGCATACATTCCAGAGTTACCTGCTGACAATACAGCTGTTAAGATTACCGCGTTCATAACAGAAGCAGCGAATGCAATACCTGCTTTTTGGAAAACAAGTGTAAATGGGCTGACAGAAACGTCACCACTAGCCAAATTCCCATTTGTATACGGAATAAGAAGACCAATGACTAAAATTGCCAGAACATAAAATAAAAGGATACGCCAAAATACGGATTTAACTGCACGTGGTATTGATTTACTAGGATCATCGGTTTCGCCCGCGGCAACTCCTAATAGTTCAGTCCCTTGGAAAGAGAAACCTGCCGCCATAAAGATACCAAGCATTGCCATAAAACCGCCGTGGAAAGGAGCATCACCGACTGAAAAGTTTTTAAAGCCAATTGCATGATCGCCCATGATACCGAAAATCATCAAAGTACCTGTAATAATAAAAATAATAACTGTAACTACTTTAACTAGAGAGAACCAATACTCAGCTTCGCCAAATCCTTTTACAGAAAGATAGTTTAATAGGAACATAATGATTAAGAAAATAGCGCTCCAGACAAATGAAGGAGTATGAGGGAACCAAAATTTCATAATCATGGTGACAGCAGCTAATTCTGCTGCAATGGTAATCGCCCAGTTATACCAGTAATTCCAACCGAGGGCAAACCCAAGCGATGGGTCAACAAATTTTGTTGCATATGTGCTAAAGCTTCCGGCGACGGGCATGTATGCGCCCATTTCCGCTAAGCTTTGCATTAGGAAATAAACCATAACTCCAATGACAAGATAGGAAACAATGGCTCCACCAGGTCCGGCTGAGTGAATCGCACCACCGCTCGCAAGGAATAACCCAGTTCCAATTGTTCCACCGAGAGAAATCATCGTCAAATGACGAGATTTTAGGCTTCGTTTTAATTCATTTGAATCCTTTTTGGATGTATGTCTGCCTGTGTTAATATCTTCTAATGGTCTTGCTGTTTGCCGTTGCATAATAAGACTCCTTTGCTTTGTTATATAGTGCTGCTAACTTTGCACAAGTACCTGAATGGTCAGCCTGCGCTCACTAGTTCGAGAAGGAGTTTTGGAATAAAAAAATGCCATCGAAGCAGAATCGATGGCATTGTGAATACCCCGCATCATACCTTCCGAAAGATAGCTCAACACGTTTGCTTGGTAGGTTCAAACGTGACAGTTCTGTTCCTATTCGAAAACAGACCCAGCATGCTTTTACAGAGAACAAAGCACACTTCGGCAGTTTTTCCTTTCAAACGGAGTCAAGGATGTCTCTACATCTCATCTGTTTTACTAATAAAAACCGCGACCTCTACCTCACCGGTTTTGATGAGGATTTTACTATTCAATTAATATACTACTAAAGTATCATTAATCTCTTTAATATGTCAATGCGTTATTAAAAATCAATTAAATCCAGAATAGACAGATTATTTTTTCTATTGGAAAAAAACTATTAAGTTTACTTTGATTTAGAGAATCAGTATCATTTAAAAAAAAGAAAAAATTGGGATGCAGGAGGATTTGCCATGCAGATTATTGGAGTAATTGCCGGTTCCCTCATCGTAGTGGTGGCATTTAACCTTTTATTAATTCCTCACGCTGTATTAAGCAGCGGATTAAGCGGAATATCGATGATCTTAGGGATGATTACCCCATTAAATACGGGTTTGGCAAACTTTTTATTGAATTTACCACTCATCATTATTGGTTATAAGATGATTGGGAAAAAATTCATCATGAATACGATCGTTTCCGTGGTTATCATTTCTGTAGGCCTTTACCTAGTTCCTGTTTTTCCAATTGCGAAGGATTCCATTCTTTCATCCATTTTTGGAGGGATCTTAACAGGGCTTGGAGTAGGGATTGTCTTTCGTTCATCAGGCTCCACTGGCGGTTTTGACATTATTGGAATGATCGTGTCGCGAAAAAAGGATTTTCCAATAGGGGTATTACTTTCGGGTATGAACGCTGTTGTTATTGTGATAAGTGGGTTTCTATTTAATTGGGACGCAGCACTTAATACATTAGTATCTATTTATTTAACCGGAAAAGTAGTGGATGCTATTTATACGGACCATGCCAAATTAACGTTGATGATCATTACAGATAAGGGTCAAGAGTTGCGGGAACATTTACTAACCAACCTATATAGAGGTCTTACCATTATGGATGGGATTGGTGCATACTCCAATGATAAACGAAACATAATAATAACCGTTATTACTCGTTATGAATTGAATGAAGTGAAGAATCTAATTGTTGAAGTGGACCCATGTGCTTTCGTCAATATCACCGAAACCATTGAAGTAATGGGGCTGTTTCACAGACAACACCCATCATAATGAGGGGCTTACCTCTTCGACGCTTAAGCTGAGAAGGATAATAAAAAGGCTTGCACTATACAGAAGTGCAAGCCTTTTTATTGCCTTCTATAGATCTCTCCGATTCTTTGCCAACCTTACCAGTGTATTTATTACTTCTTCTAGGTCCTTACCTGTGAACTCAACACGTTTACCACTTGAAGACGTCATAATCGAATAGAAGTAAAAAAATATTCCCTCAAGTCTGGAATGCTTGAGGGGATTTCCTTAGTTATTAATATATTTTTCAAACACGAATCCAAAATCTTTTACGCAATACTGTTTTTTGCTGTCCTCAAGCCATTGAAAGGCTGCTTGGTTTAGCATCTTGAACTGTACTACTAAATTGCTGTCTGGACTTGTGACACGGCCTAGTGTCGTGGAAGCAACGTCAAGGCTTTGTTTCGCAAATTGAAGGCTGACTTCATTTTCATGGGAAATCTCAGAAATTTTGATTAATGCTTTATATAAGTCTTTTACTTCCTCAAGATGTTTTTTGTGTACATCAATTGAGAATGGGGCAGAGCCAATTTTGAATTTAATCTCAACATCGAGATCAACAGTACCGGCTGTTTCAAGCATGACATCCGAAATTCGGTTGGTGGCATAACTATAGCGGTGCAGCATCCGTTTTTTGCTCGTTGCACTGGTGCCATCAAGATGGATTAGGGCGTTATTTGTAAAACAATATTCATCTGATTTAGATTTGATTAAAAAATAAATTTTCTCATTGTCTTCATGCATGACATAATCGTCTGCATCCACTTTATCATAATTATCCGGGGTAATGACGGATCCTACATCGCTCAATCCTAAAATATCAGAAGCAACTTTTCCAAACATCTTATCAACCTCACTTTATAATTTCTATCTAAGCTATGTACGAACTAGGGATAAATAAAGTTTCATGCGTTAGCTCTATTTTTAAACGACAGAACAGAACATTTTATGCAGGACAGGAAAGCTTATGCATGAATTTTCATATGATATGTTAACATAAAATTCAGAAATCTGATATACTAATACAAATCAAATGAGTGTTGATTTCCCTTGATTATGAAAGGAAAGTGAAGAATGCGACCCATCATATTAGGCATATTTGCCGCTTTCTTTTTTGCGATTACTTTTATCCTTAATAGATCGATGGAACTTGCCGGTGGAAGTTGGATCTGGAGTGCATCATTAAGGTATTTTTTTATGGTTCCGTTTCTCGTTCTAATCGTAATCGGCAGAAAGAACTTTAAACCACTGCTTCTTGAAATGAAAAAGCAGCCTGGTAGTTGGTTATTATGGAGTACTGTTGGTTTTGGCTTCTTTTATGCACCAATTTGCTTTTCAGCGGCTTATGCTCCTGGATGGTTAATTGCTGCAACTTGGCAGATCACCATTATCTCTGGCTCAATGCTTGCACCACTTTTTTACGAAACGGTCATGACAGAGAGAGGGCCAGTACAATTAAGAGGAAGAATTCCCTTTAAGGGTTTAGGGATGTCTCTGATTATTTTACTAGGAATTATTCTAATGCAGTTGGAACAATCGAATCACTTATCAATAGTGGGGGTTTCTTTAGGAGTTTTACCCGTTATGGTTGCCTCTTTTGCCTATCCATTGGGTAACCGCAAAATGATGGATGTATGCGGAGGCCGTCTGGATGTTTTCCAACGAGTATTAGGTATGACACTAGCCAGCCTGCCTTTTTGGATCGTATTATCTATTTATGGATTCATTCAAGCGGGTCCCCCGAGTCTTGGGCAGACTACTCAATCTGGACTGGTTGCTATTTCATCCGGAGTTATTGCTACGGTCCTCTTCTTTCAAGCCACTGATTTAGTAAGAGGAGACATGCAGAAGCTCGCGGCTGTTGAGGCGACCCAATCGATGGAGGTTTTGTTTGCCGTAATGGGAGAATTGCTGCTCTTAAACTCGGCGATCCCTTCTGCTTTATCTTGGAGCGGCATGGTATTAGTCATGATTGGTATGGTACTGCACAGCCATTTTGCAAATAAAATGGTAAAAAGAAAAATTCATAATGTAAGTGTTTAAAAGAAGATCCTTATCAATCGATGGTTGATAAGGATTTTCCAATTTTCGCTTTAGTTTCGGAATATACTTTTAAGAGGGGACCCCAAAATTTTGAGCGCTTAGTTTGACTTTTTTTATTCGTAGTTGCATATAGTTATAACATTAATGTTACATTATGGGGTGATTACGATTAGAAATATAGGTAAGGATGACTTTGTCCAAGGATTTGTTCCACATCATAATCATGGTTCGGTTGACTACACAGGGGTAAGCTCAGGGCATGTCCATCAGTGTTTGGATGTCACATCACCGGCAATTCCAACTCAAGACGGAGGGCACATTCATTATACGGAAGGATATGTTGTCTTTGAAGATGGACACACACATCACTATCGTGCCTACTCCGGTCCTGCTATACCTGTAGGGAATGGAATGCATGTACATTATTATGATTTTTATACTACCGAAGACAATGGCCATAGTCATCATGTAAAAGGTGTGGATCAGCCAGCACCCGGATCTAAGTAATCAGGAAGGAAAACCAATCTTTTTTAGAGATTGGTTTTTTATGTTATAACCGTTTTAATTTCATCGATTGAAAGTTGAACTTTATAGAAAACGGGTGCTACACAAATACGCGCTCCAATACTAATGGATGTAATGCATTTGTTCGATCTACAAAAATAAATCCATCATATCGTTGCCCCATGTTTGATGGTACATAATTTCCAAAATGTTCGTATTCTGGATGATACACTACTCCAATAGCCCTATGACCAATCGTTTCTGAAAATTCTTTGCGGTTTTGCTCGTTAAAAATAAGAAACTTATTCATTGGTCCTGCCTGATGCATGAAATATTCCCAACTACCGGTTTGAGCAGGCGGAACTTTCATTACCTCCAAATTTACTCCCCATTCGGTTGAAGCAATTACGGAACCTGTATAGGTGCCAAATCCGACGATAAATACCTCGTCTTCTCCATATTGTTCGCGAACAAGCTGTCCGACGTTTACCATTCCTTCATCCTTCATATCAGTGGCCCGTGCATCCCCAACATGGGTGTTATGTTCCCAGATAATGACCTTTGCCTCATTGCCGTAAAATTTAACAATCGCACGTAAAGCATCCACCATGTGCCGATCACGAATATTCCAGGATTCATTATCACTCTTAACCATTGTTCGGTAGTATTCTTCTGCATGTGCTGTAACAAGAGCATTTACTTCCATATTGAGACTGCTTTCTTGATTGTCTTCAAACTTCCATTTATTTTTTCGAATTGTAGAAAGGAGGTCGAGGGCCTCTTTTAAACAGTCTTCAGATAAGTATCCGGCAGAAACTGCATAGGATTCGTTATTTCGATTATGAGGCTCAAAACAAGCAAAGGCCTTCTTGGCTATCTCAAGTTCAGGAGAATTAATTTTTTCTAAAAAATTTACAATCTCATCCAGGCTCTCCCATAGGCTGTATACATCCAAACCGTAAAAACCGACTTTTTCTGCCCGATTCGTTTTTTGATTAAAGTCCTTTAACCACTCAATTAACCCTATTATTTCTTGATTGGCCCACATCCAAGTAGGCCACCGATTAAAGTCCTCTAGTACTTCCCGGGCCTCCTGTTGAGACGAGGAAAAGCCTTTAATATAGCGATTAATTGATTGACAGGCTGGCCAATCACCTTCCACTGCAATAAAGGAAAAACCTTTTTCTTGGATTAATCGCTTGGTTAGTTCAGCCCGAATCGTATAAAACTCCGATGTTCCATGGGATGATTCTCCAAGCAGGACATATTTAGCATCACCAATCGCATCGAGTAACGGATCAAGGTCGTCGATAGAATGAAAAGGTTTTGCGTATTTTTTTAGGGATCCTATCATCTGCTCTATCCTTTCCTTTTAATTATTTTGCTCTATTTGATAAGGTTCCCTTATGATTTTGATACTAACCTGGCGTAAAACTTCCAAAAATTCACATATTCGTCACAAGTTTTCTGTTTATTCGTATAATTCCGTGATATACTATGAGTGTAAAAGATAATAAAAGTAACAACTTAGGAGGCTCAACCATACGTGTTCGTTCCGTTATGTGAACGACAGGTAGTTAGGTTATTCCGATAAAATCGTTTGGCAGGATGGAGCGATACAAGGCTAGTTAAGGTAGGAATAAATCCAAAATAAACACCTTTCATAGTTGATTTCTTAGATTTTATAGGATTCCTATCAAAGGATGAAGTTAAGGATTTATAGGTTAGTACCTAGTTAAACGATTTTTTTAACAAGGTATTCATAACTGAAGCCAAACCATTAGTTGTATTGCCAAGATGCTGAATCCAAATGGGGAAAGAGTCTAAGGTGGTATCAAAACCGAAAATAATTTTTGTTTCTTTTAGGAATTTGAATTCCATTAAACCCATGTGAATTAATTCCTTCAACGGAACAAACACACATCTGCTGAGTTTTTAAATTTTCCCTTTAACTTAAATAACTAAATGGAAATAATCATTTAAAAATCATTGGCTGGTGTCATGGTTGGGTCTCCTAAGCTGTTAATTTTAAAAGTGAGTTGCTTCATAACGAAGTAGCTTTTTTTATGGTCAGAAAGTCCCGTGAAAATTCAAGTATAGTTCGTAAAAAATCAGGGAAAATAATCCTTGTAAGGGAGTTGAATAATATGAATAAGAAAAAAGATCCAAACATAGCCCCAGGTATGGATGACCAAGAAGAACTAAATGCAAGTGCAACGGAAAAGGAAGTAGAAGATGGGGAATACACCAGTGTGACCACCCTCTCCTACGATGAAGTCAACCCAAGTTGATTTAATTACTGCCTTGAAAGAAGGCAGTTTCTTTTTGTTTAAAAAAAGTAAGCATTTAAATATAATTAGCAGTTAATTTTCATTATACTATTAGTAAGAGACTAAATTGAAAGGGGAAAGATAATGTCAGGTACACAAGAACTTACTTTAATTGATCAGCAAGAAGCCATTATGGCTAAGATTGAACACAAAGGTTTAACCAAGAAAAAAATCCTCCAACGAATTCTATTAATTACACTTGGGGCTATTCTAATGGGTGTAGGGTTGGAAATCTTTCTTGTCCCTAATAAGGTAATTGATGGAGGGATTACGGGAATTTCCATCATGTTGTCCTATATGACAGGCTGGAAACTAGGGATTTTCCTCTTTCTATTTAATATTCCCTTTATCTTTTTAGGCTACAAACAAATTGGAAAGACCTTCGCTTTATCCACTCTTTATGGAATCGTTATTCTTTCTATTACAACCACCATACTTCATCCAGTTCCAGCTTTTACACAGGATATACTACTTGCTACCGTTTTTGGAGGAATCTTGCTCGGTGTTGGCGTAGGTTTGGTCATTCGCTATGGAGGTTCATTAGATGGTACCGAAATCCTTGCCATCCTTTTTAACAATAAACTTCCTTTTTCTGTTGGGGAAATTATCATGTTTTTTAACTTGTTCATCTTAGGCAGCGCCGGATTTGTTTTTTCGTGGGATCGGGCTATGTACTCGTTAATTGCCTATTTCGTTGCCTACAAAACGATTGATATTACCATTACAGGACTTGATGAATCAAAGTCAGTTTGGATTATCAGTGACAATGCCAGTCAAATAGGAGATGCCATCATGAACCGATTAGGCCGTGGAGTTACTTACTTGAATGGGGAAGGAGCCTATTCCGGTGACCATAAGAAAGTGATTTTTTGTGTAATAAACCGACTCGAAGAAGCAAAATTAAAGGAAATTGTAACAGAGAATGATGATAGTGCCTTTTTAGCTGTAGCAGATATTGCGGAAGTAAGGGGAGGAAGGTTTAAGAAAAAGGACATTCATTAGCAGAAATATTAAAAAAAGCGGCATTGATGTAGATGTGTGTAGCTTTTATGGTTTTATTGTCGTAAATAGGGGAAGCGGAGGTTGACTTAAAGGATATTTTGTCGTACTTTGCGCTTACCTAGGAAATAGTTTTAGCAAAAAATGAAATAAATAAGAAAAAGATGACAGAGTGGTCTGCCATCTTTTTCTTATTTATTATAATAACTCATAGACCTCATTTAACTGGTAGGCTCGTTTTTCATCCTGTACTTCGTTTGCGTGATTTATTTCTTTGGGTAATATGTTGTTTAAAAAATGTATTTCTTTTTGGGTTAAATCATTGACAAAAGAGCCTTCAGATTTGTAAGCGCCTTCAATCAGTTTCCTGTATATAAATCGTCCCTCAGAGTGATCGTCCGTGTAATTGGATAATATCTCTTTTAAATACCCCAAAGTGTTATCCATGTAGTCATCCCATCCTTTCACCTTATTATTTTTCTTTGAAAGGACAATAATATTCATAATCCTCATGAAAAGGATAGCCGCTATAAAAAAGACCTACTTTTTTTCTAAAAAAGTAGGCTGTCAATTTATTTAGTTACGGTTATAACCCGGTAGCTGAGAGTATCTTGGTATTTAATAACGATATTCCCATGTTCATTCAAAATGTGAAAAAGTTCAGGTTCAAAGTCCTTGGAGAAGTTGAATTCTGGTGTTTGATTTCCATGACTCAGGGGTGGATTTTGAGCGTTAATTTCAATTTGATGGAAACCCGCAGCGTTTAAGAGGCGTATCCAGTCTTCCTCAAGCAATAAGGTGTCGACCGCGTAGAAATTCATGATCTCGGTGGCTTCCTGCTTATTCACAGGGCGGTTAATCGTCATTTCGTTTGCAATTAAACGTCCGCCTTTTTTTAATACTCGGTAAAATTCATTAAGAGCTTTTGGTTTATTTACGAAAGCTAACACGGACTCTGATAAAATAAAGTCAAAGGTTTGATCAGCAAACGGAATTTCCTCAATGGAGCCCTGTACTAAAGAAATGGGAAGCTGCAGCTTGTCAAAGCGGCTTTTAGCTTTTTCTACCATAATTGGATTGATTTCTAAACCAATTACGTTTGCTCTATAGTGTTGATATAAGTAAGCGGCTGTTTGGCCAGTGCCGCAGCCAGCATCTAATATAACGGATTGACCATTAATCTTTTCATTTGAAAGAATGTCTTGTGTAAGAAGGATTCCACCTGGATGGGCACCCCCAACACCGAATTTTGCTAAAAAATCAAAATAAGTTAAGCTTCCCATAGACACCACCCATTTTCTTTTAAGCCATTGTATGTAAAAAATGGTTCGGTGGTTCATTTCAATTCAAATATAAAAAAACCCAATTGTTAAAAACCAGTAACCCACGCATGTTTTGCTTCACATAATTTTTTTAGTATCGTACAAATTAAGCAAATAGAGGGAGAGTTTTTAACTTCTATACTATGCAAAGGGGTGCTTAAGATGAGAAAAATTACAAAACAAACGTTTTTCAAATTGTTTACTCCTAAACAGAAAAGCAGAATGCCATTATGGGCATCACTTATCGGACTAGGGTTAAGTGCTGCAGTATTTGGGTTAACAAAAGGGAAGCGTAGAGAATTTGCACTTCCTTTTCAAAATGTAATGAAAAACTTTTCAGAAAAAACAAACCTGCCTAACTTAAATGTAATGGACAATGCAGCTCTCACCGAGTTTTCTGAGGAGCTAACGGAAAGTGCATTAAATAATAAACAGTAAAAATCACCAAAAAGCCCGCTGTTGATTCAGCGGACTTTTTTAATATGGCCTATATGGAATTTTCTTTGGCTGGTATTCAATAAAATCTGAAGAGTAGAGATTAATAATTAATAAATGCCCAAGTGTTTTTGCTCGGATCAAGATGGGCTCTTTATACGGATTTTTAAAGACAAAATCAGGTCCATACCAACTAACCGTCGCGTCGCGTCCAGGCGGTATATACGGCACCTTTCTTGTATGTGAAAACCTTTGGACAATTTTAAGGCCTGCACTATCTACAGCGTTAAAAAGAGTGGATGATACTTGACAAATGCCTCCGCCAATATCCTCAGAAAACTCTCCTCTTACGATAACAGGGGCCTTCAAATAACCTTTTGAGGCTGTTCTCTTTCCAACCACTTTGTTAAAAGAAAAGGTTTCCCCTGGAAAGATGACATAATTATTAATCGCCTTTGTTGCTAAATCGATATTATTGGTCCGTGTTTTGTTTCCTGGGTTAAAGGACGTAACATATCGGCCAATTCGCATACTACGGATATCAGCGAGTAATTCACTGTCCACTTTTGGATAAACAGATAACATCGGAATTTCTAATCTTCCTGACCGGCGGGAAAAAAAATAAGCATACAGTTGTTCCGTAAAAGCTTGACGGTGAATTTGCGAACCAATCTTTTCTGCAACAATCTCACCATTTAAATCAATAGATGCATTTTCAGGCTTTATTGAGAAGTGCTTGTCCAGGTTATCTAAGAATTGATTATACTTCTCGCCATCAATGAACGGCAAATCTGTATAGGGATAGGAGAAATCCTCCTGTTTAATGGTTGTCACATGGATCCCGTTTTTTGTTATGACTAAATGATCGGGAGCGATTATAGGTTGTGATGTTAAGATAATGCCTAAAATGCTTGATAATATCATTAATTGCACGCCTCCTCATTATAATATAAGTAGAAAATTCACTTTTCATGTAGAAAAGCGAAGAGAAGTTAAACACAAATAATTTAGTTATTTTATTACTTTACAAATTTTAGAAAATGTTTTATTATCATTATTAATAATGATAATAAAAGAAAGGGCCAAATATAATGGTAAAAGAATCAACCGTTGATGTAATATTGCATCCAATTCGAATGAGAATCATTCAGTCCTTAATAAACCAACAAACGACGGCACAACAATTGAAGGAATTACTTCCTGATATACCCCAAGCATCCTTGTATCGCCATTTAAAAAGACTAGTAGAGGCAGGGGTTATCCATATCATTGATGAGATACCAAATCGAGGGACAATTGAAAGGGTGTATTCGCTTCAAGACCCTGCTAAGGCAACCATATCTGCAGATAAACTTAACAGCTTTACAAAAGATGAGCATTTGGATTTATTTTTTAAATTCTTGGCTAACATCATGGGGGAATATGAACGCTATTTAAACCAAGATAAAATAGATTTAGTACGAGATGGGGTATCATTCAGGCAGACTTCTGTATTTTTAGATGATAAGGAGTTTGCACAATTTATTCAGGATTTATCTCAGGTTTATGCAAGGGTGTCACAAAACAAGCCGGAAAAGGGGAGAAGAAGGAGAACACTAGCGACCATTATTATTCCTGAACAGAAAGACGAAAAACAATAGGGGGAAAACCAATGACAACCATCGAGCGAGAAGTAACAGTACAAAGTGAAGTCGCTTTAAAGGGGACACTTTGTATACCGGTGATTAGAACTGAAAAGAGCCCTGCTGTCTTAATTATCAATGGATCGGGAAAATTAGATCGTAATGGGAAAATAAATAAAAAAATGGACTTACAATTATATCGACAATTAGCGGAATTTTTAACAGCGATGGGATTCATAAATCTAAGATATGACAAACGCGGTGTAGCTGCTAGTGAAGGGGATTATTTAGCAACGGGTTTATGGGATTTAGTAGCTGATGCCCAAGCTGCTGTTCGATTTTTAAAGAACCTTCCTGAAGTAGATCCTTGCAAGGTGATTGTGTTAGGACATAGTGAAGGAGCCACGATTGGTACAGCACTGGCCGTAAGAGAAGAGCTTGGTGGCTTAATCCTATTATCAGGGGCAGTGGAGAGAATTAGCGAAGCTATTAAGCGGCAGAGAGATCTTGCTGCAGATGATATTTTAAATGAAAAGGGGTTCCAAGGATTCCTGCTTCGTTTATTTGGAGCGCATAAAAATGTAGAGAAACAAGCTCAAAAGTATATCAAAAAGGTACAAAACTCAACTAAAGATGTCATAAAGGCTGGTTTTGTTAAGATAAACGCCAAGTGGATGCGTGAACATTTTGCTTATAATGTCAGAGAGGATTTAGCAAAGGTAACCTGTCCAGTCTTAGCTGTTACTGGGGCTCGTGATGTTCAAGCTAATCCAGCGGTCTTAAAAGATTTGCCAGCTTACGTTAAAGGTGAGTCTGAATATCATGTGGTGGAAAATATGGGGCATTCCTGCAAACTAATTACACGCACCTCCACGATGTTGACAGTGAAGAAAGATGTGATCGCAGAGGGAAATTTACCTATTCATCCTGAGCTTGTTGAGCTGCTTAATCATTGGCTGCAAGATCACTTTGTCAATACTCCGAATGATAAAACCATCTTTGCCTAATCATTAATTCGGCCGTCACAGTGACGGTCTTTTTTTAATGAAAAAAGTTGAAATTTATAGTATAGTAGCAGGTGATAACAAACTAATAGAAAAATGCTAGCTAAAGCTAGCATTAAAAACAGGAGAATAAAGTCATGAATGATAGCGAAAGAATTCAATTAAATGTAAGAATCACGAAAGAAACCTCTGCTAAACTAGATGAAATCGTCGAATATTATCAACAGGGTCTAAAGCTAGGCAGGATTTACAAAGGTGACGTTTTAACAGACATTATTGAAAAATCATATGAGGTCATGAATAAACAGAAAAGATCTTTCAAACGGTACTAAGAAAAAAGGTAGGATTTTTCCATCCTTTTTTTTTGCAAATTTTTTTAGAATATTTAGAAAAGAAATTGAATAATTAAGTTTTGCAGGTATAATTGTACATATAACATACTAACTGGTTAGTATTGCTCAGGTGTGGAAGGAATGATGGGGAGAGGGCTGGTTTTGATGAAATTAAACGGAAAAACAGCTATTGTTACTGGCGGTGGCAGTGGAATCGGCCGGGCGGCGGCTCTTCGTTTTGCAAAGGAAGGTGCCAAGGTCGTTGTAGCAGATATCGATTTAATAGCTGGGGAAGAAACTGTTAATTACATACTTAAGCAAGAAGGGTCATCCATTTTTGTAAAAACTGACGTAGCTGATCCAGTGCAAATCAAACAATTAGTCGAAGCGGCTACTGGAACATTTGGTGGTTTACACATCATGTTCAATAATGCAGGGATCGGGAATTCGGAAGTAAGAAGTGTGGATCTGCCTGTCGAGGAATGGGATCGAGTCGTTGATATTAACTTAAAAGGTGTTTTTCTTGGCATTAAATATGCAGTACCTGCATTAATCAAGTCAGGCGGAGGTTCCATAATTAACACATCAAGTCTATTGGGCTTAAAAGGGCAAAAATTTGTTTCCGCTTACAATGCCTCGAAGGCTGGGGTAGTGGTCCTGACACAAAACGCTGCACTTGAATATGGAAAATATAATATCCGTGTAAATGCCATTGCACCTGGAGTGATTGATACAAAAATTATTGATAATTGGAAGCAGAACGAACGGAAATGGCCGATTATTTCACGAGCCAATGCCCTTGGAAGAATTGGTACACCGGAAGAGGTAGCCAATGCGGTGTTATTTTTGGCATCCGATGAAGCATCCTTTATAACAGGAACAACGCTATCAGTTGATGGAGGAGGATTGACGTTTTAAATTTGAGTGAAGAAAAAGAATGTGGAGGGGACTTATGAGTCAAAACAAAGTTTGGTTGGCGCACTATCCTGAGAGCATAGAAAAGACGATTACTCTACCTGATATTGCGATGGGTCAGATTCTACAAGAGACAGCCGCAAAATTTCCCACTAATTACGCCCTTTCTTTTTATGGAAGAAAAATTACCTACGATCAGCTAAACAAAATGACACAAAGCTTCACGTCTTCCTTACAAAAAAATCAGGTAAAAAAAGGTGACAGAGTAGCAATCATGCTCCCTAACTGCCCGCAATATGTCATTTCATATTATGGAATCCTAAAAGCTGGAGCGATTGTTACACAAGTGAATCCAATGTCGGTCGAGAGGGAATTGGAATACATTTTGAATGATTCAGGTGCTGAGACCATTATCGTCCTCGATACCTTATATCCAAGAGTTAAAAGTGTACAGCTGCAGACAAACTTGAAAAATGTCATTGTGGTAGATATACAGCCGTCCGGCCAAGATTTTCCTCCAGATCGAAGCTTTGAAAGCTTCCTAGGTGAGGGCGATGGAACCATTACTCCAATTACGTTTGAGCCTGAACATGATGTGGCAGTACTCCAGTATACAGGTGGAACAACAGGCCGTTCAAAAGGAGCGATGCTGACTCACCGCAACGTTTTGGCCAATGTCCTCCAAAGCTATGAGTTTTTTAAACACGAATTTGAAATTGGAAAAGAAAAGTGCTTAACCGTCATTCCACTTTTTCATGTATTTGGGATGAGTTCTTGTATGAATCTCTCAATCTATACCGCTGCCGAATCGATCATGTTGCCCCGTTTTGAATTAGAAGAGGTTCTAAATACCATAAAAAATGAACAACCGACTATGTTCCCCGGGGTTCCCACGATGTATGTGGCGATCACAAGTCATCCTCGCGCAGAGGGATATGACATTCATAGCATTAGAACCTGTAACAGCGGCAGTGCCCCGATGCCCGTTGAATTGCTGCGTAATTTTGAAAGGAAGACTGGCTCGAAAATCCTTGAGGGTTATGGTCTTTCTGAAGCATCACCCACGACGCATTGTAACCCGCCATTTGCGGAACGAAAACCTGGAAGTGTTGGGATTGGCATGCCTTCAACAGAATACAAGATTGTCGATTTAGCAACAGGGACGGATGAGGTTCAGGTTGGTGAGTTAGGCGAAGTCATTATTAAGGGACCGCAAATAATGAAAGGGTATTGGAACCTGCCGGAAGAAACTGCTCATACACTCCGTGGTGGCTGGCTCTATACCGGTGATATTGGCAGAGTGGATGAAGATGGCTATTTATATATTGTGGATAGAAAGAAAGATTTAATTATCGCCAGTGGCTATAATATCTATCCACGTGACATTGAAGAAGTATTATATGAACATCCAGCCGTACAGGAAGCGGTTTGTATTGGGGTCCCAGACCCATACAGAGGCGAAGACGTGAAGGCAGTAGTCGTCCTGAAAGCTGGAAAAACAGTAACAGAGCTTGAAATCATTCAATATTGTAAGCAAAACATGGCTGCTTATAAGGTGCCCCGCATCGTTGAATTTCGCGATCAGTTACCGAAAACAGGTGTAGGGAAAATTCTTCGACGAGCTTTAAGGGAAGAAACCATGAAGAACTAGCTCCAAATTCCTTTAAGAACACATATTGTCGTAAAGGAGAGATCAAACTTATGGTATAATTTGAGTAACTTCTAACAGAATGAGAGGACATAACGGTGAAGGAAAAAATAACGGAACAAAGCATCCGCTTATTTGAAAAAAAAGGATTCAGTGAAACTTCAATTCAGGATATTGTCGATTCCCTTGGAGTAACAAAGGGGACATTTTATTATTACTTTTCAAGTAAAGAAGAATTATTAATGGATATACATCGCGGCTATATTGATGAATTATTGGTCCAATTAGAGCGGATTTTTAACGATCCAAACATGAACTATAAAGAAAAACTATTTGAAGTAGTGTTTATGCTCCTTTCGGATATTAAATCCCGAGGGTCTGCTGCGAAAGTCTTTTACCGGGAATTAACCAATTTGAATGATGAGCATTCCACTGTAATTATTTCGAAGCGTGACCAGTTCCGCTTAAATATTGAGGCGTTAATAAAAGCGGGTATTGAAAACGGAGAATTTCGTCCGGAAATTAATGCTTCCATTATTACATTTGGAATCCTAGGAATAACAAACTGGAGTTATCAATGGTTTAACCCAAATGGTAGCTGCTCAGATCGTCAAGTTGCCGAAATTTTTGTCGAAATGATTTTAAAGGGTATCCAAGTGAATGGCTAAATCAAAAAGGAGAGGGTTATTTTTTACGAATTCCCTCTTTTTTTGAGAACTATATACTAACCGGTTAGTATGGGGGATGTACTTCAAAAACAGCTGGATAACTATCTAATCATGAATTTTGCCTGAAAAAGTCGGAATCTTCAAATATGATAGGAGGACTTTCATGCCACGTCAAATGAATAAAGATACGATTCCAGTTCGCCAAGGTGAAGAATTGGATTTGACTGTTTTGGAGAAGTTTTTGCGACAAAATATTGATACATTACCGGGCGGACAGCTGGATATTTTACAGTTCTCGGCAGGTCATTCCAATTTGACTTATCAGATTAAAATTGGAAATTGGGAAGCCGTGCTAAGACGCCCACCGCTCGGACCTGTGGCACCAAAAGCTCATGATATGGGGAGAGAATACAAAATTCTCTCTTCATTGAATCCGATTTTTTCCGTTGCTCCAGGGCCGATTCTTTATTCAGAGGACCCAGCAATCGTTGGGAGTCCATTTTTTATCATGGAAAGAAAAAATGGCATGGCTATTGATACTTCATTTCCCGAAGGGGTTCAAGTGACGAGTGAGCTCTGCCGTCGCCTGTCACAGATAATGGTCGAAAAATTGGTGGAATTACATGAAATTGACTACAAACAGACAGCTCTTGCCGAGATCAGTAAACCGGAAGGCTTTATGGAAAGGCAAGTCTATGGTTGGATCGGAAGGTATGAGCGTGCTAAAACGGATGAGATCCCTGTGGTTGATGGACTAAAAACATGGCTGATGAATCATATTCCTAAACAGTCAGATGCTGCGGTTATCCATTATGACTATAAATTTAATAATGCCATGTTTAATGAGGACCTAACTGAAATGGTCGGACTGTTTGATTGGGAAATGACCACGGTTGGCGACCCATTGGCAGACCTTGGTGTGGCAATGAGTTATTGGAATCAGGGAAACGACTCTGAACTTTTGATTAATGGGCTAGGGAAAGCTCCTGTTACGGCTGTCCACGATGGTTTTTTTACAAGAAAGGAATTTATTGAACAATACGCCCAAAAAAGCGGCAGGGATATTACCAATTTCAATTTTTATTTAACCTTTGCCTACTTTAAGCTCGCTGTGATTGGGCAGCAAATCTATTATCGTTACAAAAAGGGGCAAACCAGTGACACTCGTTTTGCAAAGTTTAACCACTTTGTAAAAAATTTAATGTTGCATGCCGCACTTGTGTCGAAAGAAAAGCTTTAATAATGAGGGAGCGGAATTGGAATGACAAAGATTCACCTTCTGATGAAAAAAGAAGACATTAAAGAAGAAAAAATGGCAGAGGGAAATAAAATAGCTGTGGTCTTAGACGTTCTGCTGGCGACCACAACCATTGTATCTGCATTAAAGGATGGGGCAAAGGAAGTCATTCCTGTTTTGCATAGCTTTGAAGCATTGGGAGTTGCAAAAAAGTTCGCCCAGGGGGAATATGTTTTGGCCGGCGAGCTTGATGCAAGACCAATAGATGGTTTTGTTTATCCAAGTCCAACCTTAATTAGTGAGGACATTAAAGGGAAGACATTAATTTTGTCTACTACTAATGGAACCGTCGCTTTAAGAAATTCAGCTCAGGCAGAAAAGGTCTATATTGGTTCGCTTCCCAACAATCCTGCGGTTGCCAGTTCACTGCAGCACTGTTTGGATGATCAAACCATCCTCATTATTTGTTCCGGTAATTCAGGGGAAACGAGTTTAGAGGATTTTTATGGCGCTGGTCATCTAATAGATTGTCTGCAAAAACAAGGGAAATATGATTTAACGGATGCGGCTAAAGCAGCCCTATATTTTTACCGCAGTCAGGATGATTCCTATGAAGTATTGCTAGATTCATACGTTGGCAGACTACTAGACAAACATAACCAGCACTCTGACTTGAAGGTTGCTGCTGCAAAAGGAATTACCTCGATTGTTCCCATTTTAACCGAGGGGAAGGTAACGGTCGAACCAAGTTTGTCCCGCAAAATTGATTAAACGCTGGGTATGTTGGTTTCCAATTAATAAAGTAGGACTTTCACATATTATCAATCTAATTGAGAGGAAGATGAAAAATGACACAAGAACATTTAATAGTTGAAAAACTTGGTCCAGTCTTATCATTAACCTTAAATCGTCCAGAAAGCCTAAATGCTTTTAGCCCTGAGATGATTTTGGGAATAAAGGAAGCCCTCCACCAAGCGCAACATGAGGAAGATATCCAAGTGATTGTTTTGTCCGGAGCGGGGCGTGCATTTAGTGCCGGCGGTGACGTCAAAACGATGGGGCAGGCAAAAGGAGTTCAGGTTTACGAACATATTGGCAAACTGAATGAGCTGATTTTATTAATGAAAGAAACAGAAAAGCCTATTATTGCAGCCGTTCATGGCTTCGCGGCCGGTGCAGGTGTTAATTTAGCCTTGGCGTGTGATCTAATTTTAGCAGCAGAAGGAAGTAAGTTTGCCTTAAGTTTTTCTCAAGTGGGTCTCATTTCCGATGGCGGAGGGTCCTATTTACTTCCAAGACTGATCGGGCCCCACTTGGCGAAACAATTCTTTTTTACTGCCGAGCCAATCCCGGCCGAGCGCCTATACCAGTTAGGGGCGATTAACTACCTAGTCCCACTCGAAAAACTCCAAGAAGAAACAACCAAGTTGGCTTTAAAATTGGCACATGGTCCTGGTAAGGCTTATGGAAAACAGAAAAAACTCATTGATCAGGCGTTTACCTCCACGCTTGAAGAAATCCTCGAACAGGAGCGTTTAATTCAAACAATAATGGTGGAAACGGAAGACCATCAAGAAGGAATAGCAGCATTTAAGGAAAAAAGAAAACCAACCTTTAAAGGAAAGTAGGAGTGAGTATATGAAAGCAATACAGCTAAAACAATATGGTGGACCAGAAGTTTTAAACCTCGTCGATATTGAAAAACCGGTTCCTCAAGGACATGAAGTTTTAATTGAAATTAAAGCAATCGGTGTTAACTATGCAGATACGGCCCGCAGGGAAGGACAGTATGTGGTGAAAACACCACTTCCATTTATTCCAGGAGCAGAAATTGCCGGAGTCGTTACAGCAGTTGGTGAACAAGTAACTAAAATAAAGCCTGGTACGAGAATTGTGACCTTAATCGAATCAGGAGGCTATGCCGATTTTGCCATTGCAGACGAACGTTCAGTCATTCCTATTCCCGAACAATTAGATTTCCACACTGCTGCCGCACTGCCACTCCAAGGTCTAAGCGCCTATCACATTTTAAAAACAATGGGCCGTTTGGAAAAAGGGGAAAGTGTCCTCGTTCATGCCGCTGCAGGGGGTGTCGGAACCATTGCAGTGCAGCTTGCGAAATTGTTTGGGGCTGGAAAAATCATTGCCACCGCAAGTTCAGAAGAAAAGTTAGCCTTGGCTCGTGAAATGGGAGCGGATGTTCTAATAAACTATACAGAGCCCGATTGGGAAAAGCAGGTACTTGAGGCAACCGGCGGCAAGGGTGTGAATGTTGCACTCGAAATGGTCGGCGGTGAGGTCTTTAATAAAACCGTTAAATGTTTAGCCACATTTGGCCGCTTAGTTATTTTTGGAGCAGCAAGCGGCGAACAAAGCCGGTTCTATCCTTCATCCCTCATGGCGAGAAATCAATCCGTGATTGGATTTTTCCTCCCGCAAATCATGAGAAAACCAGAACTGCTTCAGCCGAGTTTAGTAGAATTATTCTCTTATCTTGGCCAAGGAAAATTAAAGCTGACTATTGGTGGTGTGTTTCCATTAGTGGAGGCGGCTAAGGTTCATAGTTTATTACAATCACGAAAGACCCAAGGCAAATTGATTCTAGAACCATAAACAATGCAACTAGTGTAACTTTTGATCCACTAATTAATTGAAACGGAAAGGGAGATCCCAGTCAATGAATACAGTTGAAACCGTTACAGGTCCAATCCCAGTTGACAAACTTGGAAAAACGCTTATTCACGAACATTTTATTTTTGGCTACCCAGGATTTCAAGGGGATGTTACACTTGGTGCATTTAATGAAGAAGAAGCCTTAGAAGCTGCCATTGGGATTGCGAGACAGATGCAAAGCTATGGTGTCCAATCCGTTGTCGATCCTACCCCAAATGAGTGCGGCCGGAATCCTCTGTTTTTACGAAAAATTTCGGAAGCCACTGGCCTGCAAATTATTTGTGCGACTGGTTACTATTATGAAGGCGAGGGGGCAACTCCATACTTCAAATTCAGACAGGGATTAGGGACCGCAGATGAGGAAATTTATCAAATGTTTAAAATTGAAATTACAGAAGGCATCGCCGGGACGGGAATCAAGCCGGGGATTATTAAATTAGCCTCGAGTAAAGATGGAATCACCGAATATGAAAAAATGTTCTTCCGGGCTGCTGCACGGGTTCAACAGGAAACAGGAATTGTCATTTTAACGCATACGCAAGAAGGCACGATGGGGCCTGAACAGGCAAGAATGCTGATTGACCTTGGAGCAGATCCGAACAAAATCATAATTGGACATATGTGTGGAAATACCAACCCTGCCTACCATAAGGAAGTTATGGACCAAGGGGTTAGAATCGGTTTCGACCGTTTTGGAATTCAAGTCCTAGTAGGGGCACCACTTGATCAAGAACGGGTTGCCACGTTAATTTCCCTTTTGGAAGAGGGGTACGAGGACCAAATCTTATTAGCCCATGACAGTGTGAATATTTGGCTTGGCCGGCCGCCTGTAATGAATGAGCAAGTAATGAAAATTATGGAGAACTGGCATCCTGGCCATATTTTTGACAATATCCTGCCAGACTTACGAGAGAAGGGCATAACCGAAAAACAAATCGCTAAAATGCTGGGGGAAAATGTGGAATCGCTATTTGCCGGTGCGGTTTTAAAAGTATAGTAAAGGAGTAAAGGAGGCTTGAACATTTCAAGTCTCTTTTTCGTGTTCTAGGAAATTTGTTCCTGAAAAAACTTAAATATTAATAAACTATGAACAAACTCTTAATTAAAATGTAATTATTGGGCAGAAGGTTGGATATGCAAAAATTTTCGTATAAACTAAGAAAAAAGAGTTTTTTTGCTAGGGGATGTTAACTGTGAAAATATTAGTGATTGAAGATAATAAAAGTGTCTGCTCCATGATTGAGATGTTTTTTGCTAAGGAGGGTATTGATGGCGAGTTTGTTAACGATGGATTAGAAGGGTACAACCGCTTTAAGACTGAAACATGGGACGCCCTGATTATTGATTGGATGCTTCCAGGGATGGATGGGGTTACCATTTGCCGGAAAATTCGCGAAGAGAAGTTTACCATTCCAATTATTATGTTAACTGCGAAGGATAGTGAATCTGACCAGGTACTAGGTCTGGAAATGGGTGCGGATGATTATGTCACGAAGCCTTTCAGTCCGTTAACCTTGATGGCCAGAATTAAAGCCGTAACACGCAGAGTTCATAATCAAGAGCATAAAGAGCAAGACAATTTCATAAAAACGGATCATTTTAAGATTAATAAAATAACGAGAGAAGTGTTTGTAGACGATACACAGGTGACAAATTTAACACCGAAAGAGTTTGACTTACTCTCCTATATGGTGGAACACCCTCGTCAAGTGTTTTCTCGTGAACAATTACTAGAACGTGTATGGGGATATCAGTTCTACGGAGATGAACGTACAGTGGACGTTCACATTAAACGTTTGCGGAAAAAGGTGGAAACTACGTTACAGCCTTTCTTCCATACCGTTTGGGGAGTAGGATATAAATTCGATGATGCACTCAAAGCAGATGAAGTTTAAATATTTTTATCAGCAGTTTTTTAGTCATATTAGTATTATTATCGTTGCATTTTTATTGTTAAGTACATTATTTGCTCATTATGTCGAAAACCTGATCTATGAAAATAAATCGGAAGAACTAATTTCATACGGCAAGGCGATTCTTTCTGATTTAAAAGAGGCTGCACCTATAGACTCAGATGATGTGCTTAATCAATACAGCAATGTATTGGCAGCGAGGAAGATGAGTTTTAGTATGTTTGATCAGGATGGTCACCTTTACTTAGTTAATAAACATGGACCTGCCATTAAAAATTTATCTCAGAAGGAATGGGATCAAGTAACGAAGGGGAAGACATTAATTGTTCAAAGTGACTTTAAACGATTTGGGCAAGAAGGGGTCACCTTTGTTGTATTACCATATATAGAAAACCAAAGATTCTTTGGCGGTGTCCTGTTAACGTCGCCTATCAGCGGTTCAAGTAAGATGATTCAGCAGCTAAATAAGTATTTACTATATACTATTTTCATTGCTTTTGGTGTCTCCTTTTTACAAAGTATGTTGTTATCAAGAATTCATGTTCATCGGATTAAGCGGCTCCGAGAGGCAACATCACAAGTATCTGTGGGGAATTATCATGTCAAAGTTAATTCGTCCAATTTCGATGAAATAGGTGAATTAGCTAATGATTTTAACCATATGGTGAATAAAATTAATGAATCAATGCTAGAAATTGAAAGTCTTGAAAATAGAAGGCGACAGTTCATGGCGGATGTTTCCCATGAAATGCGCACACCTTTAACGACGATCAGCGGTGTCATTGAAGGGCTGAAAAATGATATGATTCCCGAAGAAGATAAGGAACGGGGAATTAATTTAGTGAGTCAAGAGGCGAAAAGGCTGATTCGACTTGTCAATGAAAACCTGGATTTTGAAAAAATACGGTCTAATCAAATCAAATTATTTAAAGAAGAAATTCAATTATTAGAAGCGCTGGAAATTATTCAAGATCAGTTGAGTATGTTAGCGGAAGAGAAAAACAACCACATTATCGTAGAGGCTGAACCTGAGTTAATGGTACTGGCTGATTATGACAGGCTTATTCAAATATTGATTAATATTACAAAAAATAGTATTCAATTTACCGCTAACGGGACGATTTGGCTGCGCGGAAAAAAAGAAGCTAATCTCACCATTATTGAAGTAGAGGATACGGGAATTGGGATAGATTCAAAAGAAGTTGAAAACATCTGGCGTCGTTTTTATAAAGCAGATATTTCAAGAACCAGTACGCCATATGGTGAATTTGGATTAGGTTTGTCGATTGTAAAACAATTAGTTCTTCTTCATAACGGTGAAATAGATGTTACGAGTGAAAAAGGAAAAGGAACCAAATTTACGATTCGCTTAAAAAATGAATAACCGAAAAAGCTGCGGACTGTTCCGCAGCTTTTTCATGTTTTTAAACAATTTTTCTTAAACTCGTTAAAGTTTGTTAATAATTTGTTAAGATTTGTGAGTTAAAGTATAGACAAGGTAAGAAATAGATTAAAGGAGATCGATGATGATGGACTTCAATAATAAAAATGAAAATGAATTCAATAACTATCAACCAAACTCATCTGAGATGAACAATAATACAAATCCACAAGAACCATCACTTGAAAAAATGAAGGACGACAGCCATGCAGAGAATAGTGTGAATGCTGTAGATGAGATTTTCTCAGTAGAGTCCAACAATGGCAGAGACTATGAAGATCATAGGGAAAAAAGATTAGCAGAAGAAAGGGTTGTACCTCCTATGGCAGAACAAACTCGTACCAATCATCAGCCGGAAACAAAAAAACGGAAGGCAAAAGGATTTGTTTCCACGATTGCAGCGGGTGTTATAGGTTCAGTTCTAACACTAGCTGTTTTACCACATACTGATTATTTGCAAAACTTTAATCAAAATGGCCAAGATCAAGAGGTTAGCAGTACTACGAGTAATAATACTGTTAAACCAGTAACAGCGCAGCCAACAGCAGTATCGACAAATTCCGTTGCAGACACGGTAGAAAAACTGTCGAAGGCGATTGTTGGTATTGTAAATTATCAACAGCAGCAGCAACAGCAATCGACTGATTTTTGGGACAATTCAGATTCAAGTTCAAATTCTTTCCCGGATCCAAACTCATCACAAAGTGTTGAAACCGGCTCCGGCTCAGGAGTAATTTTTCAAAAGAATAATAATATCGCCTATATTGTAACCAATAATCATGTGGTCGAAGGGGCTTCTAAGCTTGAAATTTCATTATATAATGGCCAAAAGACAACTGCTGAAGTGGTGGGAACCGATGCATTAACTGATTTAGCCGTCTTAAAAATTGATGCTAAATATGTGACTACTACAGCAAACTTTGGGGATTCAAGCAAATTAAGACCTGGTGACACGGTTTATGCAATTGGAAATCCACTTGGAATCGATTTATCCAGAACAGTAACGCAAGGGATCGTAAGTGCCACTAACCGTTCGATTTCCATGTCAACCTCTGCAGGCAATTGGGATACAAATGTTATTCAAACAGATGCAGCGATTAATCCAGGGAACAGCGGTGGTGCTCTCATTAATACCCAAGGTCAAGTGATAGGTATTAACAGTTTGAAAATTTCCGAAACCGGGGTGGAAGGGCTAGGTTTCGCAATCCCAAGTAATGATTTTATTCCGATTGTGAACCAACTAATTAAAAACGGTAAAATCGCTCGTCCTTATTTAGGTGTCGGCCTAGCTGACTTAGACCAAGTGCCGCAGATGTACTATCAAAATCTGCCTCAGAATGTGACAAAAGGTGTTTTGGTTATGAATATTGACAACAATTCAGCCGCAGCGAAAGCAGGATTCCAGCCTAAGGATATCATAGTATCCATGAATGGAACTCAGATAGCAAATTCAACTGAACTAAGAAAATATCTATATTCAAAAGTGAAGACAGGCGACACGATTAAGTTTGAAGTGTATCGTGACGGAAAACTTATCACATTAACTGCAAAACTAACAGCACATTCGGAAGGATAAGGTAAAATAATGACATGGATCAAGAAAAATAAACGAATGACCGCGCTTATTTTGGCGTTCATCGTTGCTGCAGGTGTCTTTCTAACCTTTACCCTAACCAAGGATGAGGCCGTGGCAAAGTTTAATGGTGAGTCCATAAGCAAGGACGAACTGTACGATAAAATGGTTGAACAGTATGGCTCGGCGACCGTTGATCAAATTATTAGTGATAAAATTGTTGCTGCAGAGGCAAAAAAACAAAAAATTACGGTTTCAGCTAGTGTAGTCAATAAGGAAATTGATAAATTAAAAGCGCAATATGGTGGAGATGACGCCTTTAATCAGGCGCTTGAGAGCAATAATACCACTCTTACTACTGTTAAAAACGATTTAAAAAATTATCTTATCTTAAAGAAACTTATGGAACCAGATATTAAAATTACTGATGAAGAAATGAAAACCTATTTTAATGAAAACAAAGATTCATTTGCGACAGCAGAGCAAGTAAAAGCCAGCCATATTCTTGTTGCAGATGAGAAAACGGCAAAGGAAATCAAACAAAAATTGGATAATGGAGAAGACTTTGCTGCATTAGCCAAAAAATACTCGACGGATGAAGGAACAAAAGCCAAAGGCGGCGAGCTTGGTTACTTCGCAAAAGGAACGATGGTAACAGAATTTGATAACGTCGCTTTTTCCTTACCGGTAAACACCATTAGTGATCCTGTAAAGACAGAATACGGGTACCACATTATTAAAGTGGAGGCTAAAAAGGCAGCACAAGCAGCAAACTATGAGGACAGCAAGGCTCAAATAAAAGAAACATTATTTGACTAGAAAGTCGATTCTCAATATCGAACATGGCTGGACAGTAAGAAAAAGAGCTATGATATTGAAAATACATTAAGCAAAGAAGCATAACCCAACAACCAAGAGGTGGACAAAAGTGAATCGGGTAGGGAAACATGCAGCCAGCAGTACAGGAGATGACCTTGAACTAATGAATATGGTCTTTGAATTGCCTGAAAAGGATAAAATGATCATGTGGTCAGAAGGATATATTGACCAAGTTATCGACAAATTACCTGAGTATGCCCGTGATACGTTGGAAAATCGTAAGGAAAAGTGGGAAGATTCAAAAGCTTATTATGAGAATCAGTTGAAAGAAATTGTCAAACAGAAAGAGTTTAAATTAAAAATAAAGGGCGAACGAAAGGAGTTCGCCCTTTTCGTCATGGAGCGTTATCCAGAGTTACAATCCTTATTATTTTTAATATATGATGATCATTTGAAGGATGACGACCTGCGGAAATTTGTATACCGCAGAAGGTTTAGCTCAAGAAAAAAATATCTTCACTGAGGCGAATTCAAAACTTTATGACAAGTCTGATAAAATGGGCTTGCAAATGATCCTTGAACATTTTACAATGGGAATAACTTGAATGGAAACGGAGGTGGGGAAGAGATGAAACGTTCTATTTTTGCACGTTTACAGTGGCTTCAAGCGCTAACTATTTATCGTGCAATTTTTCATGAGGTAGTTTTCCAAGGGGGTAGTCTGCCCTTTTTTCGAAACTGCATATGGAATTTAGAACGATAACACATCTCTTTGCCCATTAAAATAGGTATGTAAAAGAGGGAACTTCGTGTGCTCTCTTTTTTCATGCTGTTGAAAAGCTGCGGGAAAAAGATGCCCGTGGCTTATTTTGCGTAATAGAGATGTTCATTTTATTTATAAAGGAGAAAATGAACATGATTATTTGTAGTATAAATCATATTTCAAAATCGTATGGAGGAAATACAATATTCAAGGACCTTTCGTTTGAAGTACACGAAGGGAGCCGGATTGGATTAGTCGGCCGGAATGGCGGCGGGAAAACGACATTAATCAAGTTGATTGCTAATCAGGAACCAGTAGATGAGGGCGTTATTCACTGGAAAAAGGGATTAAACATTGGCTATTTATCTCAAATCCCTGATTATAAAAAGTTAACGGTAAGGGAAGTTCTTAAAACCGCCTTTGAACAATTAACCCAAACTGAATTAAGGCTTCAAGAGATGGAGAATGAAATGGATAAAGAGCTTACTCCCATTGGCTTGCAAAGACTCATGGACCAGTATGGTATCCTCCAGGATGAGTTTATTTTAAATGGCGGGTATGAAATCGAAGCTCAATTAGACAGGATTGCTGGTGGATTAAATATTACCCATTTGCTTGAACAGACCTTCGCGGCCTTAAGCGGCGGGGAAAAGACAAAGGTAGGCCTCGGGCTTAGCTTGCTAACGAATCCTGAGTTATTGCTCCTGGATGAACCGACTAATCATCTAGATCTAAAAGCAATTGAATGGCTGGGCTCCTATCTTAATGACTATAAAGGGACGATCATTCTGATCTCTCATGACCGTTATTTTTTAGATGAGGTAGTGTCAAAAGTATTGGAAATGGAAGATGGTGAAGTCGATTTATATCATACGAATTTTAGTGGCTACGTGAAAGAAAAAGAAGAAAAGTTGTTGCGGGAATTTCAAGAATATCAAGAGCAGCAGCGGAAAATTAAAAAGATGAAAGAAGCCATCAAGCGTCTCCGTGATTGGGCGAATCGTTCCAATCCGCCAAGTGCGGCCCTTCATAAGCGGGCCACCAATATGCAGCGCGCTCTTGATCATATTGAAAAACTAGAACGCCCCAAGATTGACGTCAAAAAAATGGCCATTGATTTTGAAGCGGGAGATCGAAGCGGGAAGGATGTTATCGCTCTTGAGGGCGTTTCAAAGAGCTTCGGTACTCGGAAATTGTTTAATGACGTGAATATGCTAGTCCAATTTAAGGAACGAACCGCCATCGTCGGTGAAAACGGTACAGGGAAATCCACCCTTTTAAAGATGATCCTCAAGGAAGTCGAAGCAGATAACGGGATTGTTAAGGTTGGAAGTAACGTGAAAATGGGTTATTTATCTCAGCATGTCTTTCAGGATTTTGCCGATGAACAAGTTATTGATGTTTTTCGCTCAGGGGTTGTAGTAACTGAAGGAGAAGCCCGTCATATTTTAGCCAAGTTTTTATTTTACGGTCCGGCTGTGTTTCGTAAGGTGAATCAGTTGAGTGGCGGTGAGCGTATGCGTTTACGGCTGGCACAATTGATGTACCAAGACATCAATTTGCTAATCTTGGATGAACCAACAAACCATCTTGATATTGATTCATGTGAAGTCCTTGAGGAAGCGTTGGAACAGTTTAATGGCACGATCTTAGCTGTATCCCATGACAGATATTTTTTAAATAAAATATTTACAAAAATCTATTGGCTCCAAAATGGTCGTCTCCACCATTTCGACGGTAGCTATGATTGGGCAAAAGGGAAGTTGGAGCAGAGTGGAAGCAAACCAGCCGTTTCTAAAGTAGTCGTTGATAAAACCATCCCGCCAAAAGTAACAAAGGTAGAGAAGAAACAAACAGAAGAAATCGAGAGAAAAATTGAACAGATTGAAAGTGATATTTCTGCCCTAAAACAAAGGCTCGAAATGGAAAATGAGCTTGAATTGTTGCAGAAAATATTTATGGAGATTGAAGTAAGGGAAAGTGAGCGCGACCAGCTTTATGCGCTATTGGATGATGTAGTTTAAAAAATAACCTCCTCAGGAAGTTTCTGGGGAGGTTATTTTGAATGGTAAATCACTGTAAACACCAATCCGTTTTAGAATAGGATATAAGGCAAGATCATGGAGGTGACGAAAGTGGCAGTTGTAAAAGCAAGAAAGTCGGATATTGATTTAATGGCGAGATTACTTAGAGCGGAAGCCGAAGGGGAAGGGCAATTGGGTATGCTGTTAGTAGGTAATGTCGGTATTAATCGGATCCGTGCAAACTGTTCTGATTTTAAAGGACTTCGGACGATTCCGCAGATGGTTTTCCAACCACATGCATTTGAGGCTACAACGAAAGGATATTTTTATCAATCGCCGCGCGAAAGAGAAAGACGCTTGGCCCGAAGGACGATTAATGGCGAACGGTTTTGGCCGGCCAAATTCAGTTTATGGTATTTTAGACCACAAGGGGATTGCCCGCAAACATGGTACAATCAACCTCTCGTTTCAAGATATAAACTCCATTGCTTTTATGAACCAACTGGTGAAGAATGTTCAAATGTATATAGCACCTTTTAATAAGCTGGAGCCGGCTGTTGTACGGCTCTATTTTTTGTAGATTAAGAAAGCATTAAATTGGCCTTGAAATTGTCCAGCCCCAGCGCTTTTTATAAGAGGCTTTTCGAAGTACGAAATTTTCCTTATAATAAGGAGTGTTCCTACTTCTGAAGGGGTTTTTTATGATGATAAAGTTTTCTTTTAAGCAGGTCCTGTTTCTTCTTCTCATTACCATTGTCGGGGTAATCTGGTCGGTTATCGATCATCAGCCGCTGGTTATCGGGTTTCTTCCAGGATATCTAGTTTTATTTTTTCTTTCATTAAAAAGTAAATTTTCAATTAGAAAATCAATAAAGATTAGTTTGCTAGGTGTTCATAAAACAAGAATTGTAATCATTATTTTATTGTTAGTCAGCTTTCTGCTCCCTTCGTGGTACTTATCAGGAACGATTGAGCAAATGGTTCAGATGGCGCTGGATTTTATCAATCCACACCACTTTTTTATTCTATCCTTTTTTATTAGCATGATTTTCTCCATGCTGCTTGGTACAACGATCGGGACACTAAGTGCGATTGGGGTTCCGATATTAGGGACTGCGGCAGTACTGCATCTTCCTATTCCAATTGTAGCCGGAGCGTTAGTTTCCGGTGCATTTGTCGGAGATCGGACATCACCGTTCTCTAGTGCGCACCAATTACTGTCCCATACGATCGAGGTACCCGTAAAAAGGCAGTGGAAAGCCATGTGTTTAACCACCATTACTGCAATTCTTTTTTGCCTATGCTTTTACGGCGTAGTGGATGTAAGCTTAGCCAGCAAGGCATCATTACCAAACGGTCATTTGGTCTGGAGTGAGCTGTCATTGTCGAAGTTTATTCCTCCGATTATTCTAATCGTGTTTGTTCTTTTTAGGTTAAGTATCATCTATGCATTTTTAGCTAGTATTCTATCAGCAGTTGTCATTTCTTTTGTCCACGGGGCTTCATCGACAAAATTAGCTGGTGCTCTTTGGCACGGTATTGATGGTCTGGGCGGAGGTTTTATTCATATGTATCAATTGCTGCTATTTTTAGCCCTTGCTGGTGCCTATAATGGTCTTCTAGAAGAAATGAATGTTATTCAGCCTTATTTGGATAAATGGCTGGAATCGTCGCGCAATTTGCTTATTGATACCTTAAAAACGGTGTTGGCAACACTAATTATTACTCTAATTGCAGCTAATCAGACCCTGCCCATTATTTTAACAGGGAGATCGTTTCTCCCACATTGGTCACATTATTATGGTAAGGATGAGTTAGCAAGAGTGATGGGAGATTCGACCATGCTATTCCCTGGTGTTGTTCCATGGAGCGTGCTGACGATCATGTGCAGCACAATCGTGGGTATTCCATTGTTTGAGTATTTGCCATATGCATTATTTTTATGGGTTTTACCGATTATTACTATACTGGTATCACTTGGCAAGGAATTGCACAAATCAAAAAAGCCCCATACTGCAACGGCTTAAAAACAGAGTCTATCTTGGCTCTGTTTTTTCTTTTTCGAATCACTAAATATCTAGTTGAATGAAGTCCGTTTTTTTATCATATAAGTGGTAATAAAGTATTTGGACAAGGAATGATGAGATGCTGAGAAAATTAGCTGTTATTGGATTCGGGAGCACGATGATCAGTGTAGGAATCAATATGTTTATTCTGCCATTTCATCTAATAAATGGCGGCATGTTTGGCATCAGCCTGCTTTTAAATTATGTCTGGGGATTAAAAGTAGGGGTTATGTTTATCCTGCTGAATATTCCTATTTATCTATTTGCTTTAAAAAAAGACCCTATATATTTCTATAATGGGCTGCTAGGGGCGATTTTTTCTGGTTGTTTGATTGAACTATTACTACCGTTAAATGGTATGATTACTCTGCCAATTATCAGCAGTGTAATCATCGGCTCAATCATGATTGGAGTAGGAGTAGGGGTTATGCTGCGAAATCATATCAGTCCAGGCGGCATGGATTTACTCGCTCTTTTACTCGCAAAATGGACAAGGGTGAATGTCGGGGTTATTATGGTTACCCTGGATGCAGTGATTATTTTAACAGGACTTTTTCTCTTACAGGATGTGAGGCTTTTATACTCATTATTAATCATCTCCATAATTGGATTACTGGCAACAATTATTACTTCCTACCGTTCGATTAAGCATGTAAACTGAAAACATTCTAATAATGGGTATGATAAAATAAAAAGAAATGCGTCGAGGGGGAGAACGGTGAAACTAGTAGATGATCATTTAGCAGAGGATTTAAAGATTCTATTTGTAGGTTTTAATCCAAGTATTCGCTCGAGTGAACGTGGCCATCATTACGCAAACCCAAACAACAGATTTTGGAAGATTTTATATGAGGCAGGATTAACGCCTAGAAAATATGAGCCAGAGGAGGATGCACAGTTATTAGATTCTGGTTATGGTTTTACCAATATTGTAGAGCGGCCTACGAAGGCGGCCGATGAAATTACCAGGGAAGAATATAAAAAGGGTAAAGAGATTTTAAAACAAAAAATTGTTCGATATCGGCCGAAGGTGGTTTGTTTTGTTGGTAAAGGTGTCTATCAGGAATATAGCGGACGAAAGTCAGCCTCGTGGGGAAAACAAACAGAGCCGGTTGTCCAAGGAGTTATTGATTTTGTAGCTCCGTCGTCGAGTGGCTTGGTCAGAATGAAAATGAGTGAAATTGTAGATATTTACCGGCTGCTTCTTGAGATAAAATAAAACATCGACGGGAGTTGATACCGTCGATGCGATCACAACGTGGTTATTCGAATTTTTTATGATAGTGAGTTAAAACGGCAAGTGGAAAGATATAGCGGTAGCTGTGATAATGAATATAAAACGCACCTGCCATTCCTTGCCCTTTGGGGTACTGTGTCGTCCAATCCACTTTTTCTAGTGAATTAAGTAAATAAGTGATGCCTTTTTTGATTTCGGCTGTCGGTTTATCTGACGTGGAAATCAGAGCATCAAGAGCCCAAGATGTATGCGTTAACGTGCTTGCCGGTAACGAGACATACGTTTTTTTACTGTCACTATGACAGGACTCTCCCCAGCCTCCATCATGATTCTGTTTATCAACGATCCATTTAACCGCTTTTTCTACTGATGCGTTACGAGCAGAAAATCCAACTGCCATAAGGCCTGTAATCGCAGCCCAAGTACCATAGAGATAGCAAATTCCCCATCTTCCGTACCAGGAACCATCCCTTTCCTGATTCCTCAATAGCCAATGAATTCCTTTTTTTATTGTTGTATGATCCCTTGATAAATTTGTGTAATGACCCAAAAATTCAAGTGTTCTCCCGGTTAGATCAGCACTTGACGGATCGGCAATAAGAAATTCCGCTTTTTCGATTGGCAGAAATTGCAGCAGCCTAGAATGCACATTTTTCTCAAACGCCGCCCAACCGCCATCGTCATTTTGCATGGACAATAACCAGGTAATGCCTCGATCCCAAGCATGAGATTCGGGGAGAATGACTCGGGAGATGGAGCGAAGTGAGGCTGTTGTATCATCTACATCCGGGTTAATCGTGTTGATATCAGAAAAGCCCCAGCCGCCTGGCAATGTCTTGGGGTTATGAATCACCCAATCGCCAAATTGACGATGCTGCCGCTCTAGTAAATATTGATTGGCCTGTTTTACCATAGGATCCTCGGGTGAAACACCTGCTTCTTGCAGACAAAATCCTATTAATGAAGTATTCCACAAATTTGCAGTGGTATATTGCATATGCGGCAACCCGTCTATTTCACACTTCATCGATGTTATACCCTCGATCGCTTTTGTTATTACGGGATCTGTTTTTTTATAACCCAGTGATAATAGTGCAAAAATCATTAGAAAAGTCGAGCTGTAATAGCTGTAAAAAGTACCGTCTGGTTCAAGATGATCGAGCATATACTTTTTAGCCCGTTCAATCGCAAGTTGATGAAGCTGTTTTGGTAACCCTAGTAAACTTTCTACCCCATCCTTAATAAAAGAATACAAAGAGCGATAGTCATCTGTGTGGTCCCAATGATTTTCTGCCTCTCTGTTTAATTGCAGATCAGAAAGGTCCGGACTCTTGTCTGTTTTAATCGTGAACTGGTTATCTGCCAAAATCATAATCGGGGTTAAATTGGCCCTGCCGAAAACGGAAAACGAATAAAAGTTAATTGGAAAATGAAGCGGAAGGAGAATGAGTTCGATTGGCAGCAGAGAATAAGAAGGCCAGGTGTATTGTCCGGTTATCGCAAGCATAACTTTTGTAAACATACCTACTTGTTCTAAACCTCCGTTGGCAAGAATGAAACGTTTCGCTGCGACTAGTTGTTTGTCATTTTTGGTATAGTATCCTGAATACAACAAACCATAATAGGCTTCCACGGTTGCTGTTAGATTGCCGTCCCCCTCATCATAAAAGAGCTTCCAGGCACCATTTTCCTCCTGTTTGCTGATCAGTCTTTTTGTAAGCCCTTGAATTAATTCTTCATCATGTATTTCCAGTGTCCGTAATAAAATGATCATATAAGCATCTGTGGATATGCCTGTTTCAAATGGATAGTCCCAAGAGCCGTTGGGAGATTGGTCTTTACGAAGCATCTCAATAATCCAATCCATGCCTTTTTTTGTATCAGTCATTGTACCTCACATTCCCCTCCCAAAATTTCTCATCTATCAATACATATTCTCAACTTAGCTGGAGAATTCGTAAGGGAGGTAATGGACCATTTTTTTTATCAGAAATCGTGAGAGACCTCCGCTGGAAATCATAACGGAAGAATTAAAGAAAAAAAGTAAAGCGCCGTTGTCGTTTTCTTCGATCACCAAGAATGAAGAAATCCTTTTAGATAAAATAAAACAGAAAACGAATGAAATGAATTTAAATAATGTTACCAGGACGAAAGCTTACCTTGATTTTTATCTTCGTTATCCGGATATTCACTGGGCTTTTCTTGGTCATATGGTTTCGCGGAATGGCGGCTGGAATATGACTGATTTAAAAGGGGAATTTCTAACCCGATTGATGGCAAGAAAGGATCGTCAATTATTCTTTCAATTTTTAGAGCGGGGTAATTGGCTGATTTTTCAAGATGTTTATCCACAGTTTTTGCTCTATGAAGAAAGCCTTAAAAAAGCTAAGCCTCTGTTTCATTTATTTGGTCATTTAAATATCTCCACTTTTATGGGGACAATTTGGAATCAGTATTGGCAATCAAATGATACCAATATTCTAACAATTGCCCTTGTCATTAATGAGCAAAATTATCTAGAAAAGAGAGTTGTACAAAATTCGCAATACCAAAAAGATGTCTTGAACAAATTTGAATTTTTACTTCAAGATTGGTTATCGTTCAATCATATTCTGTTTCCGCAGGGGAACAAGAAGTTGGTGGGATTAACCCTGCACCAATTTGAGTCATTACATGAGAGAATTTTACTCGGAAAGCGATTGTATCAGCTTCTATTTAAAAACAAATTGATCCACCAAAGTTCAGTTGAATGGGCAAAAAGCCACCTCCATACAGGCTCGAGAAAGGATTATTGGCCGGATATTTTTAATAGTGTCAATGAAGGTACGCCGGGATTTCCATATAAACTTCATTTAGAATCCTGCCAGTTAAGGCCAGGGGCAAAAAGAATCTATAGCCCAACGCTGGAGAATGCCTGGAAAAATGAAACCCATAAAGAAGCAGAACAAGGGGATTGGTTTTCAGATTGGCGTATTGTCGATTACTTAATGGAAGATGATGATTTTATTGACGGGGAGATTGAGGATGAATATTGCAAAACACTCGAACGAATCGAACTTGCAGCTTTTGCCAAAAAAACGATTACCTTCTAAATACGAACTGGGCAGTATGGTGCTTGCCTCTTTGCTAGGGACATATTTAGATTTATATTTTGTTGGAAGGCATTTTTATCAATTTCCTTTAAGACCATTCGCAGAAATCTTTTCCATTAATATTGCGTTTACGTTATTGGTACTGCCTCTAATGACATTTATTATTTTACGAAGTACTGCTCAGCTAACGAATTGGGGAAAAGCAGGGGTTATCCTGTTTGTGAGCCTGCTAATGCCTATTCTTGAAAAATTAGCAGAATTATTCGGTTTGTTTACTCACTCAGATGATTGGAAGCATCTTTACACATTTTTTGGTTATTTGCTGTTTCTAACGATTGTTTTGTTATTTCATGAGTGGCTGGGAAAACGAATTCGATAGGTATACAAAAAGCCGAGACCGCAGTCTCGGCTTTCTTGATGCCGTCAATGCGGCACCAACCCTCTCCGTCCGTACAGTGGTTAAGTGTCCCGCAACAAGCGAATGTTCGGAGGGGGTACTCTTATAATACCACAACTACAGTGAAAATATTAGTGGCTATACTTTCTTTTCTCGATAGAAAAGTGTATGATAATAATGATTTTTACATAAAGGAGTGTTTTTCATGGCTAAAAAAGGATACATATTGATGGAAAATGGCGACAAAATTGAGTTTGATCTATTCCCTAACGAAGCGCCAGGAACAGTTGAAAACTTTGAAAAGTTAGCAAATGAAGGCTTTTATAATGGTGTTATTTTTCACCGTGTAATCCCAGGTTTCGTATCTCAAGGAGGCGACCCGACGGGAACAGGAATGGGCGGCCCCGGCTACACAATCAACTGTGAAACTGAAGGAAATCCACATAAACACATTCCAGGATCATTATCCATGGCGCATGCTGGAAAAAATACAGGCGGAAGCCAATTCTTTATCGTTCATGAATCACAGCCGCATTTAAATGGTGTTCATACGGTATTTGGACAAGTTACTTCTGACTTAGCAGCGGTTAGAAATATGAGAAATGGCGATAAAATGGTTGAAGTAAAGGTTTATGATGAAGAATAGATAAGACAAAGGGAGCGGATTCGCTCTCTTTTTTTTATGGAACAGAAAAAGTCATTAGCAGGTAGTAAAGGGAAAAACAAACGGGCACATTAACGTTGAAGCTATCAATTGGAGGGACTATATGAAAAAGTTAGTGTTGGTGCTTATATCAATCTTGTTATTCCCTTTTCATACAAATGCGGCAGAGAATAAAAAGGAAGAAAAAGAACTTAAGGCAGCCATTATCATCGACGATTTTGGCGGGGGGACTGGTGGTGTCCGTGACTTCTTAGAAGGGGACATTCCTATTACCGCCGCCGTGATGCCGTTTACGGAAAATTCTAAGGCCCATGCAGAATGGGCACATAAAAACGGTTTTGAGGTTATGGTTCATTTACCGATGGAACCAAAGAAAGGAAAAAGATCATGGTTAGGTCCAAAGCCTATTACAGTGGACCTATCGAAGGAAGAAGTGAGAAAGCGGGTAGAAGAAGCCATAAAAAGTGTCCCATATGCCGTTGGCTTGAATAACCATATGGGTTCCCGTGCAGTTGAAAACGAAGAAATCGTCCGAATAATCGTAGAAGTAGCAAAGGAAAAGAACTTATTTATTATTGACAGCGGAACAAGTCCGGGAACAAAGTTCCCTGTAATTGCTAAAGAACTTGGAGTACCACTATTAAAACGAGACGTGTTTCTTGATGATATTTCTTCATCTTCCTATGTTCAAAAACAAATGGTGAGACTGGCAAAGGTCACAGAAATAAAAGGGAATGGGATTGCCATTGGGCATGTTGGGGTAACAGGGAAAGTCTGTTCCGTAGGTATTTTTCAAGCTATGGATGAATTTAAAAAACGGAATATAAAAATTGTTCCTGTTTCAGAACTATTTGCGGGTGAACTGACAAAAAAACAATTTGTACCATGACAAAGGCAGCGAGACGCTGCCTTTTTTTTGATAGATGGAAAACAATGGTCATTCAGAATTCTTTTCCTATCCGTGCTAAACTGGTAAAATGGCACCTGACTTATTAAATAAACAAATCATTGGTTGACATATAGAATCAATTAGGGAGAGGGAATGGACAAAATGAAGTTAGTATCTTGGAATGTGAATGGTCTTAGGGCATGCGTAAAAAAAGGGTTTATAGATTATTTTCAGGAAGTAAATGCGGATATATTCTGCGTACAGGAAACGAAACTACAAGAAGGTCAAATCAATCTGGAACTAGACGGATATTATCAATATTGGAACTACGCTACTAAAAAGGGTTATTCCGGTACAGCCGTTTTTACAAAGGTTAATCCGCTGTCGGTTAAATATGGTGTTGGAGAAGAAGAAGAGGAAGCGGAGGGACGAATTCTCACTTTGGAATTTGACGATTTTTTCTTGGTCAATGTCTATGTTCCAAATTCACAGAGAGATCTGGCTAGAATTGGGTACCGCTTGACATGGGAAGATCAGATCCTTCAGCATTTGAAGGATTTAGATAAAATAAAACCAGTTGTATACTGTGGAGATTTAAATGTCGCCCATCAGGAGATTGATCTTCGCAATCCAAAATCCAATATAGGAAACTCAGGCTTTACTCATGAGGAACGAGGAAAAATGACAACCTTGCTGGGCTCTGGTTTTATAGACACTTTCCGTTATTTCTATCCACAACAGGAAGGAGCCTATACATGGTGGTCATATATGAACAAGGTCCGCGAAAGAAATATTGGCTGGCGTATAGACTACTTTATCGTGTCAAATTCCATGCAGGAACGTCTTGTAAATGCTGAAATCCATTGCGATATAATGGGTAGTGATCACTGTCCAGTCGTCCTTGAAATTAACTAAATTTCGGTCCGATAAGAATTTCTTATCACTATTGATAAAAAAGCTGTTATTTTCTTTATGAAGAATCAAGCTTAAAGTTAAGGTAGGGTATAAGGAATTCTTGGAGGGATAAACATGGATCTCAAAAAGGATGTGCAGCAGCAATTTGGCAAAAGTGCGGAATCTTATGTAAGCAGTCCGATACACAAAGATGGGAAAGACTTGCAAAAACTAATCGAGATGGCTGAAATTACAGGAAAAGAAGAACTTCTGGATGTAGCGACGGGTGGAGGTCATACAGCTAATGCCTTTGCTCCTTTAGTAAAACAAGTAACCGCAATTGATTTAACACAGGAGATGTTATTAGCTGCGGAAAAGTTCGTAAAAGGAAAGGGGAACCAGAATATACAGTTCGAAAAAGGAGATGCGGAAAATTTACCTTTTTTGAACGGCTCGTTTGATATTGTGACGTGCAGGATCGCCCCACATCACTTTCCTAACATTAATCAGTTTATAACAGAAGTATTCCGTGTCCTTAAGCAAGGCGGACAATTTTTGCTGGATGACAATGTTGTACCAGAAGATGATAAATATGATCAATTTTATAATAAAATAGAAAAATTGCGGGATTACAGTCATTTTAGGGCTTGGAAGAAGAGTGAGTGGATACGGATGCTTGAGTTAGCTGGATTTGAGATTATTGAATGGCATCGTTTTGAAAAAACCTTTAAGTTTGATTCCTGGTGTAATCGAATGAACTTACCAATGGAAGAAAGGAAAGAATTGTCCCAGTATTTCATAACTACTTCCAAAAGTATCAAAGAGAAATTCCGGATTTTAATTGAAGATAGGCAAGTAATCTCTTTTCAGGGAGAAGCCATTGTTCTTAAGGCAATTAAAAAATAAGAAAAGACCCTTTGCAAAAAGAGATATTCTCTTGGTGCGAGGGGCCTTTTCTAAAAAATCATATACCGTTTAGGGCCGTTCCGATTTCGTCGAACTCGGGCACTCTATCAGTTTGGTTTAAATCTTCTAGTTGCTCTTGCTCAACGAGTTCATTGTCTTCATCTCTTTTATACGCATTAATATTCACCATTACAACATTCCCTTCAGAAATATTACCACAATATTTTAACCAGTGAATAGTAATTTAAAACTAACTCATTATCTTAGTTGTACTATTCTAAATTTGAATTAGATAAGGATATAACTTTTATAAAATATATCTAAAAAGATAGTTGACTATTTTGGAGGAAGATAGTATTATTATCAATGTCGCTTCGACGAAATGATTTCAGAGTTAAGTGATTTACAACATTTCGCAAAGAGGTTGACAGGTTTTAAATGCTATGTTAAAATAACAAATGTCGCTAATCGATAGATTAGTAGATGACAATTGTTCTTTGAAAACTAAACAAACAAAAACGTCAACAAACAATAATATTCATTTCTTATGAAATGAAGCCAACGTAACAAAATGAGCTAATCAACTTTCTCGGAGAGTTTGATCCTGGCTCAGGACGAACGCTGGCGGCGTGCCTAATACATGCAAGTCGAGCGAATCGATAGGAGCTTGCTCCTGTTGGTTAGCGGCGGACGGGTGAGTAACACGTGGGCAACCTGCCTGTAAGACTGGGATAACACCGGGAAACCGGTGCTAATACCGGATAATTCTTTCCCTCTCATGTGGGAAAGTTGAAAGTCGGTTTCGGCTGACACTTACAGATGGGCCCGCGGCGCATTAGCTAGTTGGTGAGGTAACGGCTCACCAAGGCGACGATGCGTAGCCGACCTGAGAGGGTGATCGGCCACACTGGGACTGAGACACGGCCCAGACTCCTACGGGAGGCAGCAGTAGGGAATCTTCCACAATGGACGAAAGTCTGATGGAGCAACGCCGCGTGAGTGATGAAGGCCTTCGGGTCGTAAAGCTCTGTTGTTAGGGAAGAACAAGTACCGGAGTAACTGCCGGTACCTTGACGGTACCTAACCAGAAAGCCACGGCTAACTACGTGCCAGCAGCCGCGGTAATACGTAGGTGGCAAGCGTTGTCCGGAATTATTGGGCGTAAAGCGCGCGCAGGCGGTCCTTTAAGTCTGATGTGAAAGCCCACGGCTCAACCGTGGAGGGTCATTGGAAACTGGGGGACTTGAGTGCAGAAGAGGAAAGCGGAATTCCACGTGTAGCGGTGAAATGCGTAGAGATGTGGAGGAACACCAGTGGCGAAGGCGGCTTTCTGGTCTGTAACTGACGCTGAGGCGCGAAAGCGTGGGGAGCAAACAGGATTAGATACCCTGGTAGTCCACGCCGTAAACGATGAGTGCTAAGTGTTAGAGGGTTTCCGCCCTTTAGTGCTGCAGCTAACGCATTAAGCACTCCGCCTGGGGAGTACGGCCGCAAGGCTGAAACTCAAAGGAATTGACGGGGGCCCGCACAAGCGGTGGAGCATGTGGTTTAATTCGAAGCAACGCGAAGAACCTTACCAGGTCTTGACATCCTCTGACACTCCTAGAGATAGGACTTTCCCCTTCGGGGGACAGAGTGACAGGTGGTGCATGGTTGTCGTCAGCTCGTGTCGTGAGATGTTGGGTTAAGTCCCGCAACGAGCGCAACCCTTGATCTTAGTTGCCAGCATTCAGTTGGGCACTCTAAGGTGACTGCCGGTGACAAACCGGAGGAAGGTGGGGATGACGTCAAATCATCATGCCCCTTATGACCTGGGCTACACACGTGCTACAATGGATGGTACAAAGGGCAGCAAAGCCGCGAGGCCTAGCCAATCCCATAAAACCATTCTCAGTTCGGATTGTAGGCTGCAACTCGCCTACATGAAGCCGGAATCGCTAGTAATCGCGGATCAGCATGCCGCGGTGAATACGTTCCCGGGCCTTGTACACACCGCCCGTCACACCACGAGAGTTTGTAACACCCGAAGTCGGTGGGGTAACGCAATTCGCGAGCCAGCCGCCTAAGGTGGGACAGATGATTGGGGTGAAGTCGTAACAAGGTAGCCGTATCGGAAGGTGCGGCTGGATCACCTCCTTTCTAAGGATAATGCAGTCCTTATGGACTGATAAGAAGTTGACCGCTTTTTGTTTGTTTAGTTTTGAGGGAGCAATTCTCTCAAAGCTTTTTTAAATCGTTCTTTGAAAACTAGATAATCGTATAGAAGAAACCAAGTAAAAACCGAGTAAAATCGCCATTTTAGTTTTTCTCTCTATTTTAAATAGAGTAAACCTTTTAGGTTAAGTTAGAAAGGGCGCACGGTGAATGCCTTGGCACTAGGAGCCGATGAAGGACGGGACTAACACCGATATGCTTCGGGGAGCTGTAAGTAAGCTTTGATCCGGAGATTTCCGAATGGGGAAACCCACTGCTCGTAATGGAGTAGTATCTTTACCTGAATACATAGGGTATTGATGGCAGACCCGGGGAACTGAAACATCTAAGTACCCGGAGGAAGAGAAAGCAAACGCGATTCCCTAAGTAGCGGCGAGCGAAACGGGATTAGCCCAAACCAAGAGGCTTGCCTCTTGGGGTTGTAGGACACTCAACATGGAGTTACAAAGGAACGGGGTAGATGAAGCGGTCTGGAAAGGCCCGTCATAGAAGGTAAAAGCCCTGTAGTTGAAACTTCGTTCCCTCCTGAGTGGATCCTGAGTACGGCCGGACACGTGAAATCCGGTCGGAAGCAGGGAGGACCATCTCCCAAGGCTAAATACTCCCTAGTGACCGATAGTGAACCAGTACCGTGAGGGAAAGGTGAAAAGCACCCCGGAAGGGGAGTGAAATAGTTCCTGAAACCGTGTGCCTACAAGTAGTTAGAGCCCGTTAATGGGTGATAGCGTGCCTTTTGTAGAATGAACCGGCGAGTTACGATTACATGCAAGGTTAAGTTGAAGAGACGGAGCCGCAGCGAAAGCGAGTCTGAATAGGGCGTATGAGTATGTGGTCGTAGACCCGAAACCAGGTGATCTACCCATGTCCAGGGTGAAGTCCAGGTAACACTGGATGGAGGCCCGAACCCACGCACGTTGAAAAGTGCGGGGATGAGGTGTGGGTAGCGGAGAAATTCCAATCGAACTTGGAGATAGCTGGTTCTCTCCGAAATAGCTTTAGGGCTAGCCTCACGTAGTTAGAGTCTTGGAGGTAGAGCACTGTTTGGACTAGGGGCCCTCATCGGGTTACCGAATTCAGACAAACTCCGAATGCCAAAGACTTATCCGTGGGAGTCAGACTGCGAGTGATAAGATCCGTAGTCAAAAGGGAAACAGCCCAGACCACCAGCTAAGGTCCCAAAGTATACGTTAAGTGGAAAAGGATGTGGAGTTGCTTAGACAACCAGGATGTTGGCTTAGAAGCAGCCACCATTTAAAGAGTGCGTAATAGCTCACTGGTCGAGTGACTCTGCGCCGAAAATGTACCGGGGCTAAACGTATCACCGAAGCTGTGGATTGACACCGTTGGTGTCAGTGGTAGGAGAGCGTTCTAAGGGCGTTGAAGCTAGACCGTAAGGACTGGTGGAGCGCTTAGAAGTGAGAATGCCGGTATGAGTAGCGAAAGATGAGTGAGAATCTCATCCACCGAATGCCTAAGGTTTCCTGAGGAAGGCTCGTCCGCTCAGGGTTAGTCGGGACCTAAGCCGAGGCCGAAAGGCGTAGGCGATGGACAACAGGTTGATATTCCTGTACCACCTCTTTATCGTTTGAGTGATGGGGGGACGCAGGAGGATAGGGTAAGCGCACTGTTGGATATGTGCGTCTAAGCAGTTAGGCTGAGAAGCAGGAAAATCCGCTTCTCGTAAAGGCTGAGCTGTGACAGCGAGGGAAATATAGTACCGAAGTTCCTGATTCCACACTGCCAAGAAAAGCCTCTAGCGAGATAAAAGGTGCCCGTACCGCAAACCGACACAGGTAGGCGAGGAGAGAATCCTAAGAATAAGGTGAGCGAGAGAACTCTCGTTAAGGAACTCGGCAAAATGACCCCGTAACTTCGGGAGAAGGGGTGCTCTTTGGGGTTCATAGCCTCGAAGAGCCGCAGTGAATAGGCCCAGGCGACTGTTTAGCAAAAACACAGGTCTCTGCGAAGCCGCAAGGCGAAGTATAGGGGCTGACGCCTGCCCGGTGCTGGAAGGTTAAGAGGAGGGGTTAGCTCACGCGAAGCTCTGAATCGAAGCCCCAGTAAACGGCGGCCGTAACTATAACGGTCCTAAGGTAGCGAAATTCCTTGTCGGGTAAGTTCCGACCCGCACGAAAGGCGTAACGATCTGGGCACTGTCTCAACGAGAGACTCGGTGAAATTATAGTACCTGTGAAGATGCAGGTTACCCGCGACAGGACGGAAAGACCCCGTGGAGCTTTACTGTAGCCTGATATTGAATTTTGGTACAGCTTGTACAGGATAGGTAGGAGCCTGAGAAACCGGAGCGCCAGCTTCGGTGGAGGCGTCGGTGGGATACTACCCTGGCTGTATTGAAATTCTAACCCGCACCCCTAAATCGGGGTGGGAGACAGTGTCAGGTGGGCAGTTTGACTGGGGCGGTCGCCTCCTAAAGAGTAACGGAGGCGCCCAAAGGTTCCCTCAGAATGGTTGGAAATCATTCGTAGAGTGTAAAGGCACAAGGGAGCTTGACTGCGAGACCTACAAGTCGAGCAGGGACGAAAGTCGGGCTTAGTGATCCGGTGGTTCCGCATGGAAGGGCCATCGCTCAACGGATAAAAGCTACCCCGGGGATAACAGGCTTATCTCCCCCAAGAGTCCACATCGACGGGGAGGTTTGGCACCTCGATGTCGGCTCATCGCATCCTGGGGCTGTAGTCGGTCCCAAGGGTTGGGCTGTTCGCCCATTAAAGCGGTACGCGAGCTGGGTTCAGAACGTCGTGAGACAGTTCGGTCCCTATCCGTCGTGGGCGCAGGAAATTTGAGAGGAGCTGTCCTTAGTACGAGAGGACCGGGATGGACGCACCGCTGGTGTACCAGTTGTCTTGCCAAAGGCATCGCTGGGTAGCTATGTGCGGACGGGATAAGTGCTGAAAGCATCTAAGCATGAAGCCCCCCTCAAGATGAGATTTCCCATAGCGTCAAGCTAGTAAGATCCCTGAAAGATGATCAGGTTGATAGGTCAGAGGTGGAAGCGTGGCGACATGTGGAGCTGACTGATACTAATCGATCGAGGACTTAACCATAGTCTATAAGGCGAACTCGTTTTTACTTCTTCTACACATTATCTAGTTTTGAGAGAACGAACTCTCTAATTAAATAGTCTGGTAATTAAGGCGAGAAGGTCACACCCGTTCCCATACCGAACACGGAAGTTAAGCTTCTCAGCGCCGATGGTAGTTGGGACTTTGTCCCTGTGAGAGTAGGACGTTGCCAGGCTTTATCTGGAGGATTAGCTCAGCTGGGAGAGCATCTGCCTTACAAGCAGAGGGTCGGCGGTTCGATCCCGTCATCCTCCACCATAATTTTTCCTTAATTTACGACGCCGGGGTAGCTCAATTGGTAGAGCAAGACCGAATGAGCTTCTTGAATAAACTTCAGCATACTGACCGAGCTGCTACTTGAATAATCTTTCTGAGGTCAGGATGACGGTAACAACGACAGCGTGTTTGAAATTATTATATATTCCTTACTTTACGCCGGGGTAGCTCAATTGGTAGAGCAACTGACTTGTAATCAGTAGGTTGGGGGTTCAAGTCCTCTCGCCGGCACCTTTTTTCTTACAGCTGCTTTTTACTTATTTGAATATGCGGGTGTGGCGGAATTGGCAGACGCACCAGACTTAGGATCTGGCGCCGCAAGGCGTGGGGGTTCGACTCCCTTCACCCGCACCAAAGTTTTTTCGAATGCAAAAAATTATTTATTCATAATGCGGAAGTAGTTCAGTGGTAGAACACCACCTTGCCAAGGTGGGGGTCGCGGGTTCGAATCCCGTCTTCCGCTCTCAAATTGCCGGGGTGGCGGAACTGGCAGACGCACAGGACTTAAAATCCTGCGGTAGGTGACTACCGTACCGGTTCGATTCCGGTCCTCGGCACCATACTTTTTGCACTAGCAAATAGTCTTATAATTTCGGGAAGTAGCTCAGCTTGGTAGAGCACTTGGTTTGGGACCAAGGGGTCGCAGGTTCGAATCCTGTCTTCCCGACCATGAAACTTCTTAAACAAAATGGGGTCTTAGCTCAGCTGGGAGAGCGCCTGCTTTGCACGCAGGAGGTCAGGGGTTCGATCCCCCTAGACTCCACCAATGCTTAAAAAAAAATGATATTATGGCGGTGTAGCTCAGCTGGCTAGAGCGTACGGTTCATACCCGTAAGGTCGGGGGTTCGATCCCCTCCGCCGCTACCATAATTATAAATGTGGTTTTTAAATGGAGGAATACCCAAGTCCGGCTGAAGGGATCGGTCTTGAAAACCGACAGGCGGGTTAAACCGCGCGGGGGTTCGAATCCCTCTTCCTCCGCCATTTTTATATTCTTTGGAGGGGTAGCGAAGTGGCTAAACGCGGCGGACTGTAAATCCGCTCCCTCAGGGTTCGGCGGTTCGAATCCGTCCCCCTCCACCACTTATAGGGGCATAGTTTAAAGGTAGAACTAAGGTCTCCAAAACCTTCAGTGTGGGTTCGATTCCTACTGCCCCTGCCAAATTTAATTTTGTTCTACTACTTGCCGATGTGGCGGAATTGGCAGACGCGCACGACTCAAAATCGTGTTCCGTGAGGAGTGTCGGTTCGACCCCGACCATCGGTACCATCTAGGATTAATACTATTGCGGGTGTAGTTTACTGGTAAAACCTCAGCCTTCCAAGCTGATGTAGTGGGTTCGATTCCCATCACCCGCTCCAAATTAAAGGGCCTATAGCTCAGCTGGTTAGAGCGCACGCCTGATAAGCGTGAGGTCGATGGTTCGAGTCCATTTAGGCCCACTCATAAATTAAATGATCAAACCGAACAGTCACTGTTCGGTTTTTTTGTATTATTAAAGTATTTATTCATTTTCTATAATGTAATTGGGAACGATACTAAGAAAATGGAATGGGGGAGGAGTCAATACATGCCTGAGCTCCCAGAGATGGAAAATTATAAGAACCAATTAAAACAAAAAATTGCTAACCAAGTAATAACTGACGTTCAAATAAATCGTGAGAAATCGATTAACATCAATCCTGATCTTTTCAAAAAAACTGTGCAGCACCAGCAAATAATCGATATCAAACGTCGAGGAAAGCACCTTCTATTCCAGCTGCAAAATGATCAAACGCTATTATTACACTTAATGTTAGGTGGATGGATGTTTTTTGGAACTGAGTCGGACAAACCTAACAGAACAATACAGGTGCGTTTATCATTTGGACAAAATCATCTTTATTTTATTGGTCTTCGTTTAGGCTATTTACACCTATATAATCAGATCCAAACAGAGGAAAAGCTGTCGGAATTAGGGCCAGAGCCATTAGATCCAAAATTTAACGAAAATGATTTTTTAAAAATTATAGGTAGTAAACATGGCCGTTTAAAAACGACATTGCTCGATCAATCATTTATTGCCGGCATCGGAAATTACTACTCTGCAGAGATCTGCTTTCATGCTGGAATAAAACCAACTAAGGATATTGATGACATAAACGATGGTGACCGAAGCCAACTATACGATTCAATGAAAAATGTTCTTCAGGATGGAATTAAGCACGGCGGTTATATGGATAATCCGCTCTATAAGGGTGACACATTAACAGGTGGTTTTAATCAACGATGCCAGGTTTATGACCGGGAAGGCCAACCGTGTAATCGGTGTGGAACAACCATCATTATTGAAATGATTTCCTCCAGAAAAACATTTTATTGTCCTAATTGCCAGAAATAATGAAGTTATATAAAAAAGGCTCAAACGATTTAACACGATCGTTTGAGCCTTTTTTGTGATTCATTAATCAATCGATATCATGTTTATTTTTTAACAAAAAGTGGTTTCACTTTATACATTAATGTTATATACTAAATATAAATAAGTATAACACATTTAAAGTGAGTTTAATTATTATAGGTTATTAATAGGGTAAAGGGGGGTGGTAACGATAAAACTTTCAAAGCGTCAGGACGAAATTCTGGAAATTGTTAAACTTAATGGACCAATTACCGGGAAAGAGATTGCTGAAAAGTTGTCTTTATCAAGGGCGGCGTTAAGACCTGACTTAGCCATCTTGACCATGTCTGGCAATATTGATGCCAGGCCGCGTGTTGGATATTTTTATAATGACAAATTTAAGGTAAAGCGCCAAGCGGAGAGAATCCTGCATCAAAGTGTCAATAATTATAAAGCACACCCTATTGTAGTTGGAAAATCAACATCTGTTTACGATGCCATTGTCCATTTATTTTTAGAGGATGTTGGTACACTTTACGCGGTTGATTTAGATGGTCATCTAGCTGGGGTGATTTCAAGAAAGGATTTACTTCGAGCATCATTAGGTAATCAAAATCTTTCAGAGTTACCAGTCAGCGTCATTATGACGAGAATGCCGAATATTATCACCATCTATCCGGAAGAAACTTTACATGAGGCAGCTAAAAAAATGATTCAAAATCACATTGATTCCCTTCCTGTGGTCCGGGAAAGTGACGGACAAGAGAATACATATTTGTTAGTAGGGCGAATTACGAAAACAACAATCACAAGGGCATATTTAGAAATGATGGATGAAAAATCAGACTAAGGGAGTGGCTGGCATTTTGGCACAAAAAGAAGTGGTTTATGTGGTTTCCGATTCAGTTGGGGAAACAGCAGGATTTGTTGTGAAGGCGGTTGCAACCCAATTTAATGGGGGCCAGGTTGACATACGTCGTAATTCCTATGTCGAAGATCTTGAGGATATTGAGGATGTCATACTATTAGCGCTGAGGTCTAATTCGATTATCGCTTATACGATTGTCATCCCATCCTTAAAGGAGTATTTAGACCGTCGTGCTGCTGAAGAAGGTATTATGGCAGTCGATTTACTGAGTCCATTAATGAATGCATTTGAAACCAAATTTAATAAGGCACCGCATCACCGACCAGGATTAATGAGGAAACTCGATGAGGAATACTTTCGAAAAATAGAAGCTATCGAATTTGCCGTTAAGTATGATGATGGACGTGACCCAAGAGGTCTAACAAAAGCGGATATCGTCTTAATCGGTGTATCGCGAACTTCCAAAACACCGCTGTCGATGTATTTAGCGCATAAACGATTTAAAGTGGCCAATGTTCCGCTTGTGCCGGAAGTGCAGCCCCCGGAAGAGTTATTTCAGATCCCAAGAAAGAATTGTATCGGGCTTATTATCTCACCTGACAAGTTAAATGAAATCCGCAAAGAACGACTAAGAGCGTTAGGTTTAGCTTCACGGGCAAACTACGCCAGTTATGAGAGGATATTAAAAGAACTAGACCATGCAGAAAAAATTATGAAGCGGGTGGGCTGCCCCATCATTGATGTATCAAATAAAGCAGTGGAAGAAACTGCAGGTTTAATACTAGACGTTTTAAAAAAAGAGAGGAGCTTTTAGTGATGGAGAAATTTGTTTACTTATTTGATGAGGGACACGGTAATATGAGAGACTTACTCGGGGGTAAAGGGGCAAATCTCGCAGAAATGACTAGAATTGGCCTTCCCGTGCCATTTGGTTTTACGATAACGACCCAGGCCTGTAATGCTTACTATGAAGCTAGTAAAACCATTCCAGCAGAAGTAGAAAAACAAACGCTGGAAGCTCTATGCGGCTTAGAAGAAAAAATGGGAAAAAAATTGGGCGACCCCAAAAACCCATTATTAGTGTCAGTACGGTCAGGCTCCGTTTTTTCAATGCCAGGGATGATGGATACAATTTTAAACCTCGGAATGAACGATGAAACGGTAGCAGGTTTAGCCACATTAACAAAAAATCCTCGTTTTGCTTATGATTCCTACCGGCGCTTCATTCAGATGTTTAGTAATGTAGTCTTAGAAATTGATACTTTTTACTTTGAGCAACACCTAGAAGAAACACGCGAACAGAAAGGCTACAGTTCAGATCCAGAAATGACAGCAGAGGATTGGCAAGAAGTGATCCTCGGCTATAAAGGGATTGTCAAAAAGCATACTAGAAAAAACTTTCCTCAGGACCCAAAACAACAGCTCTTCCTTGCTATTAACGCTGTTTTTAATTCTTGGAACAATCAGCGCGCCATCGTTTACCGCCGCTTGAATAAAATCCCAGAATATCTTGGTACGGCTGTAAATATTCAAAGTATGGTGTTTGGAAATATGGGTGATGATTCAGGTACTGGTGTTGCCTTTACGCGAAATCCTTCAACAGGCGAGCATGCTTTATACGGAGAATACTTAATAAATGCCCAAGGTGAAGATGTTGTTGCTGGTATTCGCACACCGCAGCCAATCGTAACCTTAAAAGACGAAATGCCAGAGGTATATAAGCAATTTACAGATACATGTAATATACTTGAACAGCATTATCTAGAAATGCAAGATATTGAATTTACTGTAGAAAGAGGCGCACTCTTCATCCTGCAAACACGGAATGGGAAAAGAACGGCACAAGCAGCGATTCGAATTGCAGTGGAGATGGTTCAAGAAGGAATTATCGATAAAAAAACGGCCTTATTACGGGTCGACCCTGACCAATTAAATCAGCTGCTCCACCGCCGGATTGATGATAAATTTAATAAAAACATTTTAACGAAAGGGTTACCTGCCTCACCTGGTGCGGCTACAGGTCAGGTGGTTTTCGATGCTGATGAAGCGGAAAGTTTAGGGAATGATGGGAAAAAAGTGATTCTCGTTAGACCGGAAACAACTCCCGACGATATTCACGGCATCGTCGCCGCGCAAGCCATTTTAACAAGCCGTGGCGGAATGACCAGCCACGCTGCTGTTGTCGCACGCGGGATGGGAAAAGCTTGTATTTGTGGGTGCGAGGCATTAAAAATCGATTTAAGAGCAAAACAATTTACTGTTGGTGAAACAGTGGTGAATTATGGTGAGATTATTACGATCGATGGGTCCACAGGAGAAATTATGCTTGGGGAAATTCCGATGATTGACCCGGAACTTTCCGATGAATTTCAACTTCTTTTAGCTTGGGCTGACCAAGAGCGGAAAATTGGCGTTCGTGCTAACGCCGACAATCCGGAAGATGCTAAGAAATCTTTTGAATTTGGCGCAGGCGGCATAGGATTATGCCGTACGGAGCATATGTTTATGGACTTGAAGCGGATTCCAATCGTCCAAAAAATGATTTTGGCCGATAATTACTCTGAAAGAATGGAAGCCTTAAGCGAACTGTTACCAATGCAGCAAGGCGATTTTGAAGGGATTTTTGAAGCCATGCAGGGCTTCCCTGTTACCATTCGTTTACTAGATCCGCCACTCCATGAGTTTTTACCGGATAAAGAGGAACTATTAGTTGAAGTCACTAAGCTTCAAATTATTGATCCACAATCAGCTGAATTAAAGAGGAAAGAACAATTGCTTAAAAAGGTTCGTCAATTAGATGAGTTTAACCCAATGCTAGGACACCGCGGCTGCCGATTAGGGATGATTTATCCAGAAATTTATGACATGCAGGCAAGAGCCATCTTTTATGCCGCTGCACAACTTGCTGAAAAAGGCTTGGAAGTTCAGCCTGAAATCATGATTCCATTAGTTGGTCATGTGAACGAGTTGAAACAGATGCGCCAATTAGTGATGGAAGCTGCAGAGCTTGTTCAGCAAGAAACCGGGAAAAATTTCCACTATACAATTGGTACGATGATAGAAATTCCTCGAGCGGCCTTAACAGCAGATCAGATCGCCGAGGAAGCTGACTTCTTCTCTTTTGGAACAAACGATCTAACTCAGACTACATTTGGCTATAGCCGGGATGATGCGGAAGGAAAATTCCTGCAGGCCTATATTGAAAATAAAGTACTGCCGGATAATCCATTTGCTGTACTTGATCAGGATGGAGTTGGTAAATTGGTCGAAACAGGTGTGAAGCTCGGTCGTGCGACAAAACCAGCTTTAAAAACAGGGATTTGTGGAGAACATGGCGGAGAGAAAAGTTCGATTGATTTCTGTTACAGAATCGGTCTAGATTATGTCAGCTGCTCGCCATACCGTGTACCGCTTGCCCGTTTAGCCGCTGCACAGGCAACCATTCGTCATGATTTAAATAAACAAGAGGTATATACTACAGCGTAATAGAATAAGGAAGGGGATGTGTGTATCGTGCACCATCCTCTTTCTTTTGCCTAAGGATGATATGAATGCTTTCTGCAGATACTATAAAAAAATGTAAAAGGGGATTAGTATGGGGGCAATTGAACGAAGCGGATATCGATTTGTACCTGAATATAGTGTCATCCAGCAAAACGGGGCAATCCATGTGTATAATCGCGAGAGTTTTATTGAAGAAATTCAATTTAAGTTTACAGGTAAGTATCCTGAACTGGACAAAATTGAGGAATTAGTTGATGATTACTGTAATAAACATAATATTTAAAGAACACTTGTTCGATATTTTGATTAATGCTATAATGAACATGCAATAGCATAGTTTTTCTCAAGGGTGGACGGCACATCTCCTAACTGAAAGGGGGTGATGCTTTTTGACAGTTTTTCAGGCATTGATGTTTAGCTTATCGTTTGCTAGTCTCATTGTCACGGTTCTGTCCTTCCACAAAAAAAAATAATCCACCCTTGAGCCGGCAAGCAGAAGCGGTGGATTATGGTCCGTAACGCCGATCCCCGGAAAAGGGAAGCAGCTATTGCATGACCGAGCCGGTTTGTCGTGATGCTCGGTCTTTTTTACTATACGATAATCTATACTCACATTATACATAACTTCGAGAAAAAAGGAAAATCAAATTTTCCCTGGAGGGATGAGATTTGAATAAATTAACTGTTATATACCCTCAAGCGATTGAACAGACAAAGAAAAAAATATATGAAGATATTGATCGTTATTTTGAAACAAAAGAAACTCTGCCATCTTTTGAAGAGTATTTAGCTGAACGTGGCCATTATAGTGAGCAAATTTGGATAAATGTCTGGTTAAATAAAGTCACGAACGATGTTTCAAAAAATGAAAAAAAACAATATTTAAGCGAACGAGAGTATGAAGTTCAGGGCATTGACCGAAAGCTGATTAATAAACTCTTTCGCGATGAAATGAGAACCTATTTACCTTTTAATGCGATGGAATGGCTTAGAGAAAAATTCGAAGGTCAGAAGGAGAAATGGGCTCACCGCTATCATGCCGCCAAAGAGAATTTCTTAGAGAAGGAAAAACAGAAAAAACTTGAAGCACAGAAGCAATCCGTTCAAACGGAAATAGAGGACTATGCGGTTGGAGTATTAGAAGATTACTACGAGCTCTTTTATTTATATGTTCGGTATTTTGTGGCGAAACAGCTCGTGGCTGACATAAAAAACAATGTTAAATTTCAATCGGTTGATACCTTTGCCCTAGAAGAAAAATTAGTTGACCAAGGAGGATTTAATCCGTCTGCCTATACAACAGTTGCCAGCTTCTTTGAGGAACTGACTGGCGATATTCATAAAACTTTGCATTGGGGAAGAAGCTTTTATGAATATCAAACGTATTTTTTTCTCTATGAAAGCTTAATTTCTGATTATTTATCAGAGCTAATACCTCAAAAAATACTCGCACAGCTCCCGAATGAACTTAAGGAGGATTTTTATAAAAGCTGTCATGAAGAACTAACAGCATCCTTTGTTAAAGGGAGCATCACACAGCCTCTATATGATGTAGAGAGCTATTTTATCGAGGATATTCAGCAAGAATATCTTACAGATTTATTGAGGTTAGCGGAAATCCCTTTTGATGAGGATGTCCATAGGGAGATCTTTGAAAAGGATTACCAAGAGCGAGAAATAAAGAAAAAGGCGGAGGAAGAAGAACTTCAGCGTAAAAAAGAAGCGGAAGAACGGATGATGCGGGATATTTTTGGGGAAGAGTACGACCCTTCGCTACGACGAAATGTCCGCTATGTTCTGCATATTGGCGAGACCAATACCGGTAAAACCCATCACGCCCTAGAAAAAATGAAAGAGGCCGTAAGCGGTTTATATTTAGCACCACTTCGCTTATTAGCACTAGAGGTTTACGACAAATTAAATGGCGAAGGAATACCCTGCTCATTAAAAACAGGAGAAGAAGAAAAAATCGTTGCCGGTGCAGAGCATATTTCTTGTACCGTCGAAATGTTTCATGAAAAAGAGTATTATGAGGTTGTGGTTATTGACGAGGCACAAATGCTAACTGACAAGGACCGCGGTTTTGCTTGGTATAAAGCGATCACCAAGGCAAATGCAGCGGAGGTTCATATAATCGGCAGCCGCAATGCCAGGACGATGGTACTCCAGTTATTAGGTGATGCTAATATTGAAATACACGAATATAGCCGCGATACCCCTCTGGAAGTGGAAAAGAAAGAGTTTAATATCAAACACGTTAAAAAAGGAGATGCCTTAATCTGTTTTTCCAGAAGACGTGTCCTTGAAACGGCATCAAGGCTGCAAAATGACGGTCATTCTGTAAGTATGATTTACGGGAGCATGCCGCCGGAAACGAGGAAAAAACAGATTGAGCAATTCAATACCGGCAAGACCAAAGTGATTGTCGCCACAGATGCTATAGGAATGGGTCTAAACTTGCCAATCCGCCGAATTGTTTTTCTGGAAAATGACAAGTTTGATGGTACAAGAAGACGGCTGTTAACTTCACAAGAAGTGAAGCAAATTGCCGGTCGTGCTGGTCGAAAAGGGATTTATGATGTTGGAAAAGTTGCTTTCACAAGTGATATTAAAAAGATGCGGAATTTACTGGAGCAGGAGGATGAACCAGTTCATACCTTTGCCATTGCCCCAACCAACTCGGTCTTTGAACGCTTTCAGCGTTATTATCACGACTTAGGGACATTTTTTGAACTATGGGATAAATTTGAAAGTCCTAAGGGAACGAAAAAGGCTTCTTTATCAGAAGAAAAGTCACTGTATCAAATTGTGGCGGGGACTGAGGTGGAAGCGCGTCTCTCTCTAATGGACCTATATGGCTTTTTACACCTGCCTTTTTCAAAAAATGAACAGGTGTTAACGAGACAATGGGAAGATACAATGTACGCACTCATCCAAGGAAGGGAGCTGCCGGAGCCGTCTATCAAGGATCGAAGCCTGGAGGATTTAGAATTAAGTTATAAAGCCATTGGGCTGCATCTTTTATTTTTATACAGGTTAGGTCAGCGGACGGAAGCCATTTATTGGGAGCGGCTCCGTGAAGAGGTAAGTGATCTGGTTCAAGACCGCTTGAAAACGGATATAAGAAAATTTGTTAAAAAGTGCAAAACCTGTGGAAAAAAACTGCCATGGGATCACAGCTTTCCGAACTGTGATGCTTGTCATGCCGCCAAGTATAAACGATATCGATATGGTGAGAAATATTAATATATGGATAGTGTAAAAAGGCCTAAATTAGGTCTTTTTTCATTACTTTTTTTAAGGGCACTATTCAGGATTAAGTTTTGAGGATTAAGTCCTATATTTCGAGTTTCTAAATAATAGTAATATAGTAACTTCTTATTTATGTACTATTCTGATAAGTTTGAATTCTACAACAAAAAGGGGTGTTGAATATGTTAAAGGTTCTTTCCAAATCTGCGTTCGCTTTATTCTTGGCAGGAAGTGTTGCTTTTAGCGGTGTTCCAACTAGTGGTTCTTCAGCAAAGGCAGCTGCACCAAAAAGTACATACGAATTAAGCCTCGCTCACTATGTAAGCGCATCTCCTGAGCTTCAAGATAAGGCAAAGGAATTAGGCAAAGATTTATCAAAAGTTGACCCTGCTGAAAAAATAGCTAACCAGCAAGGGGTAAAGTTTGAACAGGCTGGCGATAACCATGTAACCAATCAGCCTGCGATTGGAGACGTACCAGTATTAGTTATCTTAGCAAAATTTAAAGATGGAGATGAGCCAAAGGGCGATGTACCTGGGCAAGTCCCTGCAAAGTATTTTGAAGATTTAATTTTTGGTGATCATTATAATCCATATGAATTGGATGAATTTAAGAAGTATGCGCAATTCAATGGGGAAAAAGCTCCAACCGATAGAACCATGCAGAATATTTATAAGGAATCAAGTTATGGAAAAGTGAAACTAGTTAAAAAGGATAATACTGATCTGGTTTGGGTTGAACTTCCTAAAGGTGCATCCTACTACTTAGACCAAGATGGGACATATGCGGAAGGCGGTAAGTATGTTAACGGTAACGTTAATGGTGATGCCCATAATGGCGAACTAGTGACCGATCTATTTAAAGCAGCTGATAGTGTAGTAGATTACTCCAAATATGCTGTAAATGGACAAGTACCAAACGTATTTATTGTTCATGAAGGTACAGGTGCCGAATTTAGTGGCGACCCAGCCCAAATTTGGTCACACAAATGGAACGCGTTAAGTGCCCAATATTATGGAAAGTACTATGAGACAGGTTACTTTACTCCAGATGTAAACAAAGACGGTAAAGTTTCTTCAGCGGAAATGAGTACTTGGCAGGCTCAATTTATTAAAGACCATACATTAGACGGGGTTCTAGTAAACAATTATAATATCCAGCCAGAAATCGGCGGAAACGTAGCAGGTTATAATGAGTCAACAGGCGGCTATGATGAAGCTTCGAAAACAGGTCCATTCCCTGGACAAGCTGGTGTGTTCGCCCACGAATTTGGACATGCTTTAGGTCTTCCAGATTTCTATGATACGGTTTATACTTCAGAAGGCGTCGGAAACTACTCCATGATGGCGGGCGGTTCTTGGATGAGATATCCTGATGCAGCGGCTTTTTCTGGTAACTCGCCAACCCATTTCGACCCATATTCAAAAATTTTCCTTGGCTGGGCTAGTCCTATAGAAGTTAAGCCAACAGATGGTGTCCAAACAATCACTTTACCGCCAGTGAATGCAGCCGAATCAACTAATGGAATTGTTAAAATGGAGGTACCGGGCTCAAATGGCACGGAGTATTTCTTATTTGAAAATGTTCAACAAAAAGGCTTTAATAAAGGGTTAATTCGTGAAGGTGCAGATGCTCATGGACTGGTTGCATGGCATGTAGATGAAAATGTACTATCACTTTATCAAACTGCCGGCTTCCGTCCAAATAATGTAGAGAATTGGATGAATAAACGTTTCCAATTCAATCAATCACAAACAGCCAGCAATGGAACTGTTGTTACACACTACGGTCTATCAGTTCTTCAGGCAGATGGAAAGTATGATTTAGAAAAGAATGTTAACCGCGGAGATGCCGCAGACTTCTTTAAAACGGGCAGCAAAATTACGCCTGTCTCCGGAAACGTCCATACTGGATCTTATTACTTCTGGAAAGGCTATAGTGCAACTCCTGCTGATTCAGGCATTCATGTAACTGACATTAAAGAAAACAATGATGGGTCAATTACAGCAAAGTTTTATTATAACTTTAACGAATCAAAATAGTAGGTTAATGAACCCGGGATCCTTGGTCCCGGGTTTTTTTATGGTCTAAGAAATTACAAGGCGCATGTGCTTTTGTTCTTGTCATAAACTATAAAGAATGGGACACACTCATAAGAAAAGGGAAGGCTGGATATGTTTGCTTAAAAAAACAATTTATACTCTCATTATATTGATAACAGTAGCTTCTGCTGCATTATCCTATTCACAGGAGAGAGCCATGGCTAGTAATGTGAATATGACTCAGCAGCTTAATGAAGTTATTATGAAGGAACCAGCCTTACAAGGGGCGATAGCCGGAATAAGTGTTAGGTCTGCTGCAAACGGAGCAATCCTTTATGATTATCAAGGTAATGTCCGGTTACGCCCTGCATCAAACATGAAACTATTGACTGCAGCGGCAGCACTCCATGTCTTGGGAGAAGATTACACCTATACAACGGAAGTACATACAAATGCAACAGAGCTCAAGAAAACGATTCACGGTAATCTATATTTAAAAGGAAATGGAGACCCTACCTTACTAAAAACCGATTTGGAGCAAATGGCAATGGCCATTGAAAAACTTGGCATTAAAAGGATTATGGGAAATTTAGTCGCGGATGATTCCCGATATGATCATGTTCGTTATTCAATTGATCAGCCCTGGAGTGATGAAACAGCCTATTATGGTGCTCAAATTTCAGCCCTAACCGTCTCACCTACCAAAGATTATGATTCCGGTTCCATTAAGGTAAAGGTGCAACCTGGGACCAAAAGCGGACAAAAGGTTGTCGTCACAGTTACCCCGAAAACCAATTATGTGAAAATCATCAATCATGCTGTTACGGTTGCTGAGGAAGGCAAAAAAAACCTAAAAATAGTACGGGAACACTCAAAAAATACAATAATCGTTAGTGGTACACTGCCAATTAATGCCAAAGAAGCAAAGGAGTGGATTGGAGTCTGGGAACCAACCCGTTATGCGGCATCACTTTTTAGACAAGTATTGGTGAATCATGGTATTACAGTTGCTGGGAAAATTAAAACTGGTACTGTCCCTGACAAGGCTATACTGTTAACCAAACATCAATCACTGCCATTATCGAAATTGCTTATTCCTTTCATGAAACTTAGTAATAATATCCATGCCGAAATGCTAATAAAGGAAATGGGTAAAGTGAAAAAAGGGGAAGGCAGCTGGGATACGGGGATATCTGTAGTAAAATCGGAATTGGAAAGGCTGAGAGTGAATCCTAATACAATGGTGATACGAGACGGATCGGGCATTTCACAGGTTGATTCTATTCCGGCCAATCAACTTTCTTTAGCTTTATATTCAGTCCAGAAAGAGAAGTGGTTTCCTATCTATTTAAATGCGCTGCCTGTCGCAGGAAATTCAGAAAAAATGGTCGGTGGTACGTTAAGGAAACGATTAACTGGCCCTAGCACGGCAGGAAGGGTTAAAGCAAAGACAGGAACGATTTCAACTGTGAGTTCTTTATCTGGATATGTGAATGCGAAAAGTGGGCAAATCCTAATTTTCTCTATCTTATTAAATAATATGCTTGATGAAACAAAGGGAAAAAAAATTGAAGATACCCTCGTAACCATTTTAGCAAATCAATAATTTAAAGATAGGTCTGTTTAAATTTAACAGCCTATCTTAGTATTTTCTTGTTAATATGGTGTTTTTCTACATTTCTTGCAACAATATTTCTTTTATTTTTGAAACAACCATACTAGGGCTAAAGGGTTTGGCTATAAAATCATTTGCCCCCAAATCCTTCGCTCGTTTTATATCTTCCTCACTACATTTTGCCGAGAGCATGATTACAGGTGTTTTTTTAATCCTACGAACCTCTTGGAGAATCTCGTACCCATTTTTTACAGGCATTAGGACATCTAAAACTATTAAACTATAATCTTCTTTTAAAGCAAATTCCAATCCATCTTTTCCATTATCGGCCATGTCAACCTGATACGCTTCACGTTCCAAGTATAACCGTAATAAATTACTAATCCTAATTTCGTCTTCTACAACGAGAATTTTCACTAACCACACAACCCCCTGAAAACGTTTAGATCTTTTTACCTAATTCTACCACAGGAAAACTTTTTATCATATAGATAGGAGAAAAGGTGATTTAAGGTTCTTACTTTCTTCGGAAAGTAAGAACCTTACTGTAGTATAGAAATAGCTGCGGCTACAAAAAATAACCACTATCAAATTGGTGCGATGAGAAGGGATGATCCCATGATAATCGGTAGTCATGTCAGCATTAGAAATGGATATACAGGTGCAGCAAAAAGAACAGTTGCAAATCAGGCATCTGCTTTTCAATATTTTCCGAAAAACCCAAGAAGCCTATCAATCAAGGAGTTCGATCGAGAAGATGCGAAAAGCTGCAACGATTTTTGTCTTGAACATCAGCTTTATTCCGTGGCCCACACTCCCTATTCTACCAGCTTAACTCCAGCAATAGACAAACAAGAGTTAACGATTGCCTCTCTTCTTAATGATTTAGAAATTACAGATGCCTGTGGCTCAATCGGGGTAGTTGTTCATTATGGCAGTCAAATTAGTAAAGCAGATCCGCTCGCCAGTTATCATTTGATGTTAAAAATACTCAACAGTGTACTAAGCCAGTAGAACGGAAGCTCTCTGATTCTCTTAGAAAATAATGCAGGGACTAAGGGGGCACTTGGAACAACCCTTGAAGAACTCGTGCAAATTCGAAATTTATGTGATTATCCTGAAAAGGTCGGTTTTTGCCTGGACACTTGTCATGCGTTTGCAAGTGGCCTTTGGAATGGGGAAAATACGGAGGCGTTAATTGAAAAAGGCAAGGTCCTAGGATATTGGGAACAATTAAAGGTAATTCACTTGAATAATTCCAAGTATCCAACTGGTTCCAAAAAGGATCGTCATGCCAATATTTTTAACAGCCGTAATGGCTATATTATCGCGGATCAGTTGAGAGAATTTGTTAAGTCACCTATATTGTCAGGAATCCCGCTGATCTTAGAGACACCTGACGATGAGGGAGTTAGCCACAAAGAAGAGATCGAAATGCTTACGCAAAAATGGGATTAGAAGTTTCTTGAAAATTTTGAGTGTTGAATTTACTATAAAATGAACGGGTATATAAATTAAAGAAGCACTAGAGTATGGGAGAATGGGAATATAATTAAAAAGCAGGGACAACTTTTGTCGGAGCGTTTTGAGGTAGCCTTGCAATCAGGTTCATGAAGCCTTAAGGGATATAGTTCAAATAAATGATGAGAGATTCGTAGTGTTAGTGAAGGTCGGGGCAAAAAAATATCAAATTATCTATACGTTTAAAAAAGACTTAGAGCAATATGCAAGGCTGAGAAATGCCATTGTCCATGAGAAGTTGGAGGTGGGCTTTTATATTGCTGAGCCCAATGCCAAGGTTGTACACCATATTGAAAAAATAGCCAATGTTTTAAGCCAGCCAAATTACGCCATGAGCATTGCCACAAAAAAGGTGGTTTACTTTGAGCATCAGGACAGCATCTTAAAGGTGACAGAGACGATTAAGGAGTACGGTTATTCAAAATTTTCAATCTACCATAATAAACAATGTATCGGCCTGTTGACTGCTGGAACCATCATGAAATGGATGGCACAAAATATGGAAAATGGCATGGTGAACCTTTCCCATATTATCGTTTCAGACATCATGGAATTCGAAAAGGAGAATTCAATTGAGATTGTCGCGAAAGATATAAATATCTTTGAAATAGAAAATATTTTTGAAAAAGCCCAAAAGAAAACGGAAAATCGAGGGTGTGATTATTACTGAAAACGGAAAAATGGATGAAGTTCCGTTGGGGATCATCACAGCGTGGGATTTAATTCAAATCGATTATACGATTGACTAGAGTTACGAGATAAGCTTTATTAGTTTGGACGATAAAAAACGCATGGGGACTCCATGCGTTATAGATATCGTTAATTAAAAGTCAAACTCGCTTAATTGATCCATATGACTGGCAATCATTGCGATAATGGTGGAGGCTTCTTCTTTGCTAAAAATAAAATGGGATTCGTCTTTGATCAATTCATCTTCAGTCGTCCATATCCGGTTAATCCGTTTTAACACACCATCACCTGTTTCCTGGACAACTCCAAACTGGTAGGTTACTTCCACTTCGTCTTCGTGCTTGAAAGCAGTCACTTCCGGTGTGGACCAGTCAACATCAATTTCTTCAAAAATATCATCTTCATTAACTTGTTCTGCTTCATAATATTCTTCGTCGATGTCGTCTTCAGCGGCCTCGCAGTCTTCTTCATCAAATTCTTCCTCTGACTGAAGATAGACCCCATCATCGGTATAATGGTCTTCACCATTGATGTAGTCATGGAGACTAGCATGCACTTCATCGATAATCTCCTCAATATCTGAAAGGATGATTTTCGCCGTGTGTCCACTGTCCACATCGAAGCTATCGACGTAAAACTCTTCATTCTGCGGATCAAAAAAAAGGGAGCAGAAATATTCACGGTCAAGTTCTTCTGTGTCCACGTCTGCTGTATCCACAAAGAACTCAATCCTTGGATGTTTGGCAGCTCTTTCAATTGTCATTTGACCAACTTGATCATATTCTTCACAAATAGACTCTAGGTGATCTTGCAATTCAGCACATACTCTGTCAAACCATTCTAACGACATCAAACATCCCATCCTCTCAAGGTTATCGAGGTTATTATTGCCAACTATTCGCTATTTATGTTTAATTTTTCCCTTTTACTGAGGATTGTACGTTCTGATTGCCGACTAGTCCAAAAAAAGGTCTATTGGAAATTAGGCCATAATTCATGATCCACAAGGTTGAGCACTTTGTATTGGCTTTTACCCTGTTTATGATACGATGTACGTAACCAAAGAAAATCGAGGTGTAGACATGAAAATTGAAGTTTGGTCTGATTATGTATGTCCGTTTTGTTATATTGGGAAACGCCGTTTAGAACTGGCGTTAGATCAATTTCCACATAAAGATCAGGTAGAAGTAGAATTTAAAGCATTTGAACTTGACCCAAATTCACCATCATACAATGGGGAAAGCATTCACGACGTACTTGCCAAAAAGTATCGCATGAGCGTTGAACAGGCAAAACAAGCTAATCAGAATGTTGGACAACAGGCGGCGACGGTAGGTTTATCGTATCAATTTGATGAAATGAAGCCTACCAATACCTTTGATGCGCATCGCCTAGCAAAATTTGCTAAAACTAAAGGAAAAGCAGACGCAGTATCTGAAAAATTGTTACAAGCTTACTTCACAGATGGAAAGAATATTGGGGATTTTGATACATTAGCAGACCTTGCGGAAGCCTCAGGGCTGAACCGACAAGAAGTGTTAAATGTCCTTCAGGATAAAACGATGTTTGCTAATGAAGTTCGTGCTGATGAGTCAATAGCGCAGCAATATCAGATTGGCGGAGTACCGTATTTTATCATTAATTCAAAGTACGCAATATCGGGTGCACAGCCGCTTGAGACGTTTAAGGGTGCCCTGCAAAAGGTTTGGGAGGAAGAAGCACCTAAATCGATTTTTCAGGATCTTTCCACTGAGCAGGATGTCAGTTGTGCAGATGGGAACTGTATTATTCCTGAAAAAGAATAAATGGGACTTATCAATATAAAAACGGGAAAGGTTCATTATATCCTTTCCCTTTTTTATTGGTTACACCTCATCTAGGTCTTCTTCTCTTTCGATATTCCCACATGTTTCCATTAGCCCAGCAGATTTTCGTTTGTGTATCGCCGTGTTTAGAGTCCTGCCATTTTGATTTTACGCAGTTTCCTGGATGTACTCTAGATGAATTCGTTTTGGTACCGGATGGGGATTCGGAAGAACTTTGATCCCCTGAGCTACTATCACTGGATGAGGATTCATGGTGATGAAGATGGGACCCAAACATAAAGTCACCAAAGCCCCATCGTCTAACTTCTCCTGATGTATTTTCGCTTTCTTCTGATGAAAATTCACTCATTTTATTGCACCTCCTTACAAGCTAGAAAAGAGAGTACGATAATTTAAAATAAGAAAACTTGCCCGCCTGACCCACTCTTCTTTTACCACATTACGTTTCAAAGACTGTCCATGCTTAGGACAGAAGCCTAAAGAGCGGAAAAATAGGTGACAATAGTGGAATCGGTGCCTGACACCATTTTCACTATTGCCACTTTTTGGATAAACCTTTCAAGAATGACTGTGGAGCTGTGGTTAAACACTATGCTTAAAAGGAGTGCTTAAATTTTGAAGCAAACTCTCGATGCTAAAGTGATTTCTGTTTTGGAAGACAAAATTCAATTAATTAAAACAGATAAAGGGGCTATTTATTTAGTAGGCCCTATCCGTCTGCCTGTAAATTTGTATGGAGAAACTGTTATTTTTAAATGGTATTGCTGGCTAAATTGTGATGAAGTAACAGAGGATTTTCAAAGAATTATTGATAAATTATCATCGGTTAATTTAGCGGAATTCCAGCAATCGAGTGTTTTAGCCTATGGGGATTTCGAATATGGAGACGATGCGATTATCCGCTTTCATTCGATTTGCCATACAGGAGATATTTTTGGGAGTAAGCGCTGTGATTGTGGTTTCCAATTAAAGCAATCCATGAAAATGATATCCGACCATGGAACGGGGGCATTATTTTACTTAGCCAACCATGAAGGAAGAGGAATTGGCCTTTTTAGCAAGGCCATGGCTTATATTCTGCAAGAGAACGGCTATGACACAGTTGAGGCCAATGAGGCACTTGGCTTCGTTGATGACTCCAGAAATTATGGAGATGCTATTCTGGTCCTCAAAGCATTACGTTCTAAACCAGTTTCATTAATCACCAACAATCCTAAAAAGCTTAAAGCATTAAAGAATGCTGGTCTAGAGGTTTCGGGGAGGGAACCGCTATGGGGAGATATTTCAGAATACAACGAGAAGTATTTGAAGACCAAAATCAATAAGTCTGGTCATTTAAACGAAGAAGGCACTTGTTGTAATGACTAAAGGTCTATCAAGAGAATGACATAAAATATGACGATGGCAGGGCTAATCTTTGAATAGAGATTAGCTCTTATTAGTAGTGAAAAAAAGTGAAAGCGGTTGCTAAAGGTAGAAGGAGATTTAAACTTAATAGCGAAGTAATAAATGTAAGATTATTCCACGTGAAAGAGGGAAAACAGATGTCTCTTGATCCTCAAACGAAAATGTTACTTGATTACTTAGCTTCTTTAGGTACGCCGCCATTAGAAACGTTAACACCTGAGCTAGCCAGGAAGGCATTTCAGCTTCCCCAGGGGGAGATCGAGCCTGTAGGAAAAGTGGAAAACCGGAAAATCCCAGGTCCAGACGGTGAAATTTCTGTTCGAATCTATTATCCAAAAGAGGTTCAAACAACTTACCCAGCACTTATTTATTACCACGGCGGGGGATGGGTGGTCGGCAATATTGACTCACATGATAATATCTGCAGAGCATTAACAAATCAGGCAAATTGTGTAACGATTTCTGTTGATTATCGGTTAGCACCTGAGCATAAATTCCCAGCTGCCGTTTATGATTGCTACGCAGCAGTAGAATATGTGTCTGACCATGCGGCTGAGTTTCAAGTGGACCCAAGGAGAATTGCTGTCGGCGGGGATAGTGCAGGAGGTAATCTTGCTGCCGTTATCTCAAATTTGGCTAAGGATAAGCAGAAGCCGGCAATTTGTTTCCAATTACTTCTTTATCCTGCAACAAACATTTGGGGTGATCCAACTCCATCGATGCTTGAAAATGCAGAAGCTTATTTTTTAACTAGAGGGACGATGGAATGGTTCCTTGACTGTTATTCGAACGGGGAAGAAGAGGACAAAGGTAATCCGCTCTTAGCACCGATTTTTTATGAAAATTTCAACGGTCTTCCACCAGCTCTCGTCATTACAGCCGAATACGATCCGCTTCGAGACGAAGGAGAACTTTATGCGAAGAAGCTGGAAGAGGCTTGTGTGAAGGTAGAATTGGTCCGTTACGATGGAACTATTCATGGTTTTATGAGCATGGCCTCTGTTATAGGACTTGGAAAGACCGCTCTTGAAAAATCAGGGCAGGCCTTAAAAGAAGTATTTTATCAATTAAAAAGCCCAACTTTATAGAGCCTTCATTTGATACATATGCTTACTGCATATGTTTTTTTATTTAGAGTACGGACAAGGGGGCATTTAATAAATTATCTAAGTATGATCCAAGAATACACGGGCGATTTGAGTATAAACCTTAAGCGATCTAACCGCGGTATGGACAAACTAATAGTATCGAGATACTATTAATATAATAATAAAAAAATAGTCCTATTTCCACATTACCCTGAGATAATAGGGGAGGTTTCAGAAAATGTATTTACACCTAAGGCAGACAGATATTTTGAAAAAACTTTTAATGGAATCAGAAAGCATAAAGGGTGAAGAACTTGCTCAAATGATTGGAGTTTCAACTAGAACATTAAGAAGTGATTTGAAAGCGCTTAATGAATATCTAGAATCTGTTGGTGCATCTGTTTTATCAACACGGAATGGCTACCAATTAAATATTTTTGATGAAGAATCCTTTTCAGAATTCAGAAATCAGCTTGGGGATTATGGATCAACTGGATTAACTGTTCCTCAGGAGAATGAAGAACGTGTTAATTATCTGATACAAAAGCTGCTAATGACAAATGAATATGTAAAAGCAGAGGACCTAGCTGATGAACTTTTTATTAGCAAGTCCAGTTTAACGAATATTTTACGAGAGGTAAAAGAACGCCTTCGTGCATATGATCTCTCCTTAACGATACGACCGAACTACGGATTAATCGTAATGGGAGAAGAATTACAGCGGCGAGCCTGCATATCAGATTACTTTTTTCATAGAAGTGGTGAAAAACCTCTTTTGGATTGTGCATCTTTTTTACATGCCCATTTTTCCGCAAATGAAATTGAAATCATAGAGGATATAGTTTCAAAAGTGCTGTCAACAGCAGGAATAGCTGTTACCGACCAAGGGTTTGAAAACGTTATCATTCATTTGTTAGTTAGTGTAAAAAGGATTCAAATGGGAATGGAGATTCAAGAGCTCCATTTGCCTAGTGATAAAATCCGTACCTCTGATGAGTTCCAGATTATCAATCAGCTGATTGCTTGTATTTCCACATTATTTAATATTGATTTCTCAGAAGGTGAAAAACTTTACTTAACCATCCATCTAATCGGTAACAGGTCATCTTCGGATGGCTGGGTATTTCTTGATGAGGAAAAAGCAAAGGGATTAATCACCGAAATGCTAGACCATGTCTATCAGGAGATGGGGGTAGATGTTAGAGGTGATCAAGAATTACAAAACAATTTGAAGGTACATCTTTTTCAGGCGGTAACACGTTTACTGTTAGGGTTGAGAGTGAAAAATCCGTTAATACAGGATATCCTTACACATTTTCCTCTAGCATTTGAAGCAGCAGTCACAGCGGTGTCTGTCTTGGAAAAAGAATTTAATTTAAACATAAATAAGGATGAGACGGGTTACATTGCCATTCATTTACAGACGGCTATCGAAAGAAAAAATGGAACTAGGGATCCTAAGCGATGCATAATCGTATGCGGGACCGGCAAAGGAAGCGCACTTTTATTAAAATTTAAGATAAGAGACTTTTTTGGCAGTTTAATAGAAGTGGTTGATACGATTGGATACTATGAATGGAAAAAGTATCGGCTCCCAAAAAATATAGATTTTATCATATCAACTATTTCAGCAGATCTGGGGTCATCCATCCCGGTAATAGTGGTAAACCATATTTTAGGGGCTCCTGATTTCGAAAGAATTCAGAAGACTTTTTTTCATAACAACAACCTTCCTGAACTGGGTTCCATCTTAAAAAGGGAACTATTATTTCTGCAAAGCACCCTATCAACAAGAGAGGAAGTTATTGCATTCTTAAGCAGCAAAATTGTTGAATTGGGACTAGCTGATAACCAATTTGAACAGGAAGTTAGAAAGAGAGAGGACTTTTCGCCAACCGCCTATGGTAACTTAGTTGCCATTCCACATCCGCTTAAAAATGTAAGTACACAAACGTTTGTGTCCTTTTGTACACTAAAAAAACCCATTATATGGGGAACAGAGTCCGTTCAGTTAGTATGCTTGTTCAGTGTCAGACAAAACAACAAAGAAGACTTGCAGCACCTATATGATTTTCTTTATGGAGTACTGAATGATCGGGATAAAGTCAATAAACTGGTTCAAGCAGGAACAACGGAAGTGTTTTTGGAAAAATTGAAGGAATAATTAAAAACTTGTCACAAAAATTTCCGCCTTATCGCGGAAATTTTTTGTGTTTAGTTGTAAGCGGTTTCACATTAAGATTAAGGTATTCCATTAAACAAATTAACTATTAATGGATTCAATAATTAAACAATTTTTCTAAGGGGTGAGGAAGGATAAATATTCTACTATGCTGTGCAGGAGGCATGTCCACTAGTCTTATTGCCCGAAGTGTACAGACAGTGGCTTTAAAAGAAGGGAAAAATGATTATGTAAAGGCAATGGATCAGGATAGTGCTGAACATAATATAAAAGATTTTGATGTTGTCCTGATTGGCCCGCAGCTTAGGTATATACTCACTAAATTTCAAAAAATTGCAGATGTTTATGGGATTCCTGTTGCCGTCATGGAACAAACAGATTATGGAAGATGTAATGGGGAGGCAATCTTACGCTTTGCTGAAGAATTGGTTCAAAAAAATCTAGAAAAAGCAGGACATTGAATAAAGAAATAAATAAAGACTTAAAAAAATTGTTGGAGGTAATATTATGAATATTCTATTATGTTGTGCTGCAGGAATGTCTACAAGTTTACTAGTGACGAAAATGGAGGCTTATGCAAAATCAGCAGGTATTGAGAGCACCATTTGGGCTGTTGGAGCAAACGAAGTTAATAACCATTTAGATAAAGCGGATGTATTATTGTTAGGTCCGCAAGTCCGTTACCTACTTGCAAAAATGAAAAAGCTTGGAGAAGAAAAAGGATTGCCAGTCGACGCTATTAATCCAATGCATTACGGCTTATGCAATGGGGAAGAGGTTTTAAAGCAAGCAATCGGTCTAATTAAGGGGGCATAACGCATAATGATGAATTTTATTGAAAAATATATATTGCCATCTGCAATGAAATTCGGAAACAATCGGCACTTATTAGCGATACGTGATACATTGGTTGGAATGCTTGCGATTACGATGGTAGGATCATTTGCTGTCTTATTTAATAACATCGGTGGCATTTTTAAACCTTGGGGAACTATGATGGAGGCAATTTTCGGGAAAAACTGGACTGTACTGGGCGGTGATATTTGGTGGGGGACCATGGCTTTCCTTTCCGTATTTGCTGTATTCGGAATTGCCTACCGCTTAGCTAAATCTTACGAAGATGACGGTTTTGAAGCAATGTTTGTTGCTGGCGCTGCATTCTTCATCCTAATCCCACAGACTGCCTCGGTTGAAGGGGTCAAAGAACCAGTTTGGGGCTTAATTAATACAAATTATTTCGGAGCTACAGCCTTATTTACAGGAATTATTGTATCACTAGCTGCAACGGAACTATTTGTAAGATTATCGAGAATTAAAAAGATGGAGATTAAACTCCCTGATGGTGTTCCACCAGCGGTTGCACGATCATTTGCAAAATTGATTCCTGGTATGCTTACCATTTTCATTATTGGCCTATTCGGCGTAATCTTCCGCCATTTAACACATGATGTTTACTTTAACGATTGGTTAGGAAAAGTACTTGTTGCACCTTTAAGTGCTGCTGCAGATTCATTACCATTTGCTATCCTTATTACTTTATTAATTCATTTATTCTGGTCAATTGGTATCCATGGTGACAATATTCTTGACGGAATTAAAGCACCATTGCTTCAAAAACTAGGAACTGACAATATCAACTTATATGCAAAGGGTGTAACGGATTATCATCAGTACCATGTTTTAGCAGGTAATTTTTATGACGCATTTGTAAATCTTGGTGGTTCCGGGGCAACTATTGGATTATTGATTTCCATGCTTTTGGTTGCGCGGAGACGGCAAAAGCAAATGGTTGCACTAGGTATGCCGCCGGCTATCTTCCAGATTAACGAACCAGTAATTTTTGGTGTACCAATTGTCTTAAACCCAATCTGGTTAATTCCTTTTATTGCAACACCTGTAATCTTGACCACTATTTCTTATCTTGCCATCAGTTCAGGACTTGTCCATCCTGTTGTTGCTAATATCCCATGGGTTACACCAGTAGGAATAAACGGCTTCTTAGCAACGGGCGGACACATTTCAGGCGCCGTACTATCCATTATAAATCTTGGAATCTCAATCTGCATTTACCTTCCTTTTGTATTTGCGGTAGAACGTATTGAGAATAAAAAGTTAAAAAGCCAAGAAAATATTTCATCCCAGACATTAAACATGTAAGGAGAAGGAGCTAATATTATGAATAAAGAGGAGCTTTACTCCATTTCCTTTCAACTAATCTTACACAGCGGCAATGCGAGAAGCTTTGCAATGGAAGCTTTACAGGATGCTAGAAACAAAGATTATAAGCAGGCCGAACAAAAAATTCAGGAATCAGAAAATGAGTTATTACAAGCTCATAGGTTCCAAACACAATTAATTCAAAGTGAAGCGGGTGGCGACAAGTATGATATTCCTATCTTACTTGTCCATGCCCAAGATCATTTGATGACAGCGATGACCGTAAAGGACATGGCCATTGAAATCATCGAGTTGAGGAGAGAAATTATCAGTAAATAGAGGTGTATTGAATTGGAAAAAGGATTGAAAATTGCAACGATTGGCGGAGGGTCTAGTTATACTCCTGAACTAATTGAAGGCTTTATAAAATATTTTCCAGAATTACCTGTCCGTGAAATTTGGCTGGTGGATGTTGAGGCAGGAAAGGAAAAGCTTGAGATTGTCGGCAGCCTTGCCAAAAGAATGGTTGAAAAGGCTGGAGTTCCAATTGATATCCACTTGACCCTTGATCGCAGAGAAGCCTTAAAAGATGCAGACTTTGTTACGACACAGTTTCGTGTCGGCTTATTGGATGCACGAGCTAAGGACGAAAGGATTCCTCTGAAATATGGTGTGCTTGGACAGGAAACAAATGGTCCTGGGGGATTATTTAAAGCCCTTCGTACCATTCCAGTAATATTAGATATTTGCCGTGAAATGGAAGAGCTATGTTCTGATGCCTGGTTGATTAATTTTACGAATCCTGCAGGTATGGTAACAGAAGCAGTGCTCCGTTACAGCAATATTAAAAAAGTGGTTGGTTTATGTAACGTTCCCATTGGTATGGAAATGGGTGTTGCCAAGTTATTGGATGTCGAACATAGCCGTGTTCGTATCGACTTCGCCGGGCTTAACCACATGGTTTACGGACTAGATGTTTTTGTAGATGGGGTAAGTGTTAAAGATCGAGTCATTGACTTGATCACGGATCCTGAAAAGACGGTTACGATGCAAAATATTCATGCGATGGGATGGGAGCCGGAATTCTTAAAAGCATTAAATGTTTTCCCATGTCCTTATCACAACTATTACTATAAGGCTAGTGATATGGTAGCAAAAGAGGTAGAGAACGCTAAGAAGGACGGAACCCGTGCTGAAGTTGTTAAGCAGCTTGAAAATGATTTATTTGAACTCTACAAAGATCCAAACCTAGCCATTAAACCACCACAGCTTGAGAAAAGGGGAGGAGCGTACTATAGCGATGCTGCTGTTCGCTTGATCCATTCCATGTATACAGACAAACGAGATATTCAGCCTGTTAATACGATGAATAATGGAGCAATTGCAAGCATTCCAAATGACTCAGCAGTCGAAGTCAGCTGTGTCATTACCAAGGATGGTCCAAAACCCATCACTATGGGTGATCTTCCAATCCCTGTGCGTGGATTAGTCCAGCAAATTAAATCGTTTGAACGGGTTTCAATTGATGCGGCTGTCTCAGGTGATTATGGTACGGCATTAATGGCGATGACCATCAACCCTCTTGTGGCAAACGATCGAGTAGCTAAACTAATCCTTGATGAAATGCTGGATGCGCACAAGGAATATTTACCACAATTTTTTAGAAAAGAAGCAACGGTTGAATCATAATAAACTTAAAAATATGTCGAAAAGACATTAAGAAAAGAAAGCTAAAATAAGAAAAATACATTTTGATGAACTAACTAACAGGTAGCAAAAAAGCTGCCTGTTCTTTTAGGAGGTTAATATGATAAAGCTTATCGTAAATGCTGACGACTTTGGTTTTTCCAGAGGAGTAAATTTCGGTATAATTGACGCACATAAAAGAGGTATTGTCAATTCTGCGACCATGATGATGAACATGCCAGGGACGGATCATGCCATTGATTTGGCAACGGATAATCCTTCATTAATGGTGGGGATCCATTTAGTATTAACATGTGGGAAACCACTATTACCGGATGTCCCAAGTCTTGTTGATGAAAACGGCAACTTTAAAAAGCAAAATCGAATAATCGAAAATAAAGATATTATATTAAAAGATTTAGAACGCGAATGGACCGCACAAATCGAAAAGTTCCTTGCATCTGGATTGGTCCCTACCCATTTTGACAGCCACCACCATGTACATGGGATGCCGGAATTTTATTCTGTAGTTAGAGGACTTTCTGAAAAATATAATTTACCTGTCAGAAAAACGGATCAGGAACTTGATGGTATAAAACCATTTACAGATTTATTCTTCGCAGATTTTTACGGAGAAACTGTTCATGAAGATTATTTCACTCATTTGGGAGCTAGGGTGAAGGATGGACAAACCGTGGAAATCATGTGCCACCCTGCCTACTTGGATAACGAAGTATTGAACGGTTCATCTTATAATGTCATGAGAGCAAAAGAAACTTGCATTTTAACCAATGTATCTCTTCCAAATAATCTTGCGTTGCTATAAGTCTCATTGATTGCTGCACTTTCATTTGAAAGTGTATTTTTTTACGTTTTCATTAATTACCACAATATGAGTTGACTAGTTCAATTTTTTATATGTTCGATAATATTTTTAAATAATTAAAGGATATTTTTGGAATATTGGTGAAATTATTATATGAATTTTCAAAAAATTAGAAGGAGTGGATAACATGTTTTCACCACTTACGCCACTTGATTGGAAACGCAGAGCAATCAAGTATTATCCGAAAAAGACAGCAGTTATTGATGGCGAGAATGAATTTACATACGCAGAATTTGGACAACGTGTCGACCAGCTTTCAACGGCTCTGCATCATGCTGGTATACGGGAAGGGGAGCATGTAGCTGTTATGCTGCCAAACACCCATTACATGTTGGAATGTTTTTACGGGATTGGCCAGCTTGGTGCGGTAATGGTCCCTTTGAATTACCGCTTATCAGCCAAAGATATAGAGTATATTATCAAGCACAGTGATGCGAAGATGTTAATCGTCGATGAGGAGTTTACTAACCCAATTGAGGAAATAGTTGAAAAACTAGCTTTGGATCAAATAATTATCGTGCGTGTTCCTGGACAAGATACGACTTTAAATGGAATAGACTATGAGGATTTTCTTCAGCATGCCGTAGGAAAAGCCGATTATCCTGCGGTTGAAATTGATGAGAATCAGTTGCTTACATTAAATTATACTAGTGGGACCACTTCTAATCCGAAGGGAGTGATGCTTACTCATCGTAGTAATTATTTGAATGCGGCTAATTTCATGTATCATTTGGGTGTAAATAATGATGATATTTATCTTCATACATTGCCAATGTTTCACGCGAATGGCTGGGGAGGGGTTTGGGCCATTACCGCTGCAGGTGGAACCCATGTCTGCTTGCGTAAGGTAGATCCCCCATTAATCCTTAATCTGTTTGAAACCAAGAAGATTTCCTTACTTTGCGGTGCACCAACCGTTGTCAATATGTTGGTAAACGATCCAAAGTCGAAGGATATAAAAGTGAAAACCCATCCACGCATGGCGACAGCCGGTGCACCACCAGCAGCGGCCCTGATTCAAAAAGCGCAGGAGATACTGGGACTGAAGATGATACATGTTTACGGCTTGACAGAAACGTCCCCATTTATTCTTTACTGTGAGTGGAAACAAGAGTTTGATACAAAATCTGCTGATGACCAGGCAGCGATTAAAGCAAGACAAGGGATTGAACTTGCCTTTAATGGGGAAACAAAGGTCGTTCGTCAGGACGGAGAAGAAGTGGCCTGGAATGGAAGAGAGCTAGGTGAAATTGTCACCCGCGGTAATGTCGTCATGTCAGGCTATTACAAAGACCTGCAAAATACAGCTGCAGCAATAAGAGATGGCTGGTTCCATACCGGGGATTTGGCAGTGACACATCCAGATGGTTACATTGAAATCCAAGACCGTGCTAAGGATTTGATTATTTCTGGCGGGGAGAATATTTCTTCAACAGAAGTAGAAGGTGTGTTGTATAAGCATCCAGCAGTTTTAGAAGCGGCGGTAATTGCCATCCCAGATGGAAAATGGGGAGAAGTGCCAAAGGCCATTATTGTTCTAAAACCTGCAGCTGCGATAACTGAAGAGGAAATTATTCAGTTCTGCCGAGCCAGCATGGCCCACTTTAAAGCACCTAAAGCAGTGGAATTCGTGGAAGCGTTACCAAAAACAGCGACAGGTAAATTACAAAAATATCGTCTCCGTGAAATATACTGGAAGGGCCCTAAGAAGGTAAATTAAGAGGATTTACTTTAAAGAGGCTGATCCAATAGGTGGCTGATGAAAAAATTTTTTATATTCTGGTGATTGAAGCGGAAATCAAAAGACTAATTTAATGGAGTAAAAAAGGAGATGTCCCTAAAAGTTATACTTTTGGGACACCTTCTTTTTTGATTTATTCCTTAATGAAATCTATCGTGCTTCTTACTGTATCAATAGGGCGGACATAACTTTCAATTTGTTCACGCTTTGGTTCAAGGAATGGAGGTAAAGAAAGCTTTTCTCCAAGCGTTTCATAAGGTTCATCCCCCATAAATCCTGGACCGTCAGTGGCAAATTCGAATAGAATTTGCGGAGCAACACGAACATATAAGGAAGCAAAGAAGAAACGGTCGACAAAACCGGAAGTTTGGAAACCAAAACCTTCCATTCGATTAATCCATTCATCTAATACAGACCGGTCCTCTACTCGGAAAGCTGCATGATGAACAGTCCCGAAACCTTGCTGTGCTGGTGGAAGAATCGCGTTATATTCAACCACGACCTGCGCTCCATTGCCGCCTTCACCAACTTCAAATAGATGAAATGAACCTTCATGGGCTATTTCCTTGAACATAAGGACTTTTTCCATCATTTCTTTAAAATAATCAAAGTTACCTACCCGTACAAAAATAGGTCCAAGTCCTGTAATCGCATATTCCAATGGAATAGGTCCTTTTTGCCAGGGAGTACCAGGAGCAACTCCTTCATTCATCTCATCAGAAATTAATTGATAGTGTTGATCATCGAAATCAACGAATGACAATGTCTTTTTCCCAAATTGTTCTTTAATGCCAGTATGATTGACTTCTAAACGATCAAATCGTTTAACCCAATATTCTAGTGCAGCATCACTTGGTACCCGGAAGGATGTTTTGTAAATCTCATTCGTACCATGTTTACCTTTTGGAATACCCGGAAAATCGAAAAAGGTCATATCAGTTCCTGGACTTCCCTGATCATCGGCAAAAAATAGGTGGTAGGTTTGAATATCGTCTTGGTTGACCGTTTTCTTTACAAGGCGCATTCCTAAAATATAAGTGAAAAATTGATAATTTTTTTCGGCACTGCTCGTAATCGCTGTTACATGGTGAATACCTTTTAAATGGTTCATCTTATAAACGCTCCTTTTCAATTTATATTATTATTCACTTCTAGGGATAATCCACTCTATTCGGTTTTGGATTATCATGAGTATTTATCTCAAAACTAATTATCTTTAATTTGAGATAAATATATCATTGAAAAAAGGGTTTGTCAAATAAATGATTTTATTAAGGACAGGGGGATGTCCTTTATGTTAAGTAATGATGAAGTTAAACGGATTTTATTATAGGGATAAACACCCTTTTACCTCGATTTAACAGAGAGGCATATTTTGTAATCTTTAAAATCTGACAATACTAGTCAGTTTCTTGTGGTACCGCTCTTTTTCTGTCGATAAAAAAGCCTGACCTCTTCACAAAGCTGTAACAGCTTCAACGGAAAAATGGAAAAAATCGGAGATAATAGAAGTATAAGAAGAATGAAAATTAGCTTATCCGAACTAAAATTTGAAAAAATTCAAGAGCAGGAGGTAGACGATGAAAAAACAAAAGTGGATTGCTTTACTGTTGGCTGGTGGAAAAGGAACAAGACTAAATCTGCTTACCAAAACACTAGTGAAACCTGCCGTGCCTTTTGGTGGTAAGTACCGTATAATTGATTTTGCTTTAAGTAATTGCAGGAATTCCGGGATAGAAACAGTTGGGATTTTGACACAATATAGACCATTCGAGCTGCATGCTCATCTTGGCCGTTGTAGTTATGGGAATCATTACAACCTTTATGGAGGTTTGACCATTCTTCCGCCCTATCAGCGAAGTGATACCGGTGTAGAATGGTATGAAGGAACCGCACATGCTGTTTTTCAAAACATTGAATTTATTGAACAATTTAATCCAGAACATGTTCTCGTTGTGTCGGGCGATCAAATCTACAAAATGGATTATTCACTTATGCTGGGGCAGCATTTGGAGTCAAACGCAGATTGTACGATAGCAGTAGTTGAAGTTCCGTGGGCAGAAGCTAATCGTTTTGGGCTGATGAAAATGGATCCGTTGACATATAAAATAACCAGTTTTGAAGAAAAGCCTAAAAACCCGACATCTAACCTAGCATCTATGGGTATCTATATTTTTAAATGGTCGTTATTAAAAGAATATTTGCTGCAAGAGGAACTAAAAGAATTTAGCAATCGGGATTTTGGCAAGGATATTATTCCTTCGATGCTAAGTGATCACTTGCAGCTTTATGCGTATTATTATCATGATTATTGGAAGGATGTAGGAACAGTTCATAGTTATTGGGAAGCAAACTTGGATTTATTATCAGGTGAAAAAAATATCTTTCTGCAAAACCCTGAATGGAAAATTCAGACTGCCCATTATGATGAACCGCCTTTATACTTTGATGTATGTGCGAAGTTGCATCAAAGCATCGTAAGCGACGGCTGTGAAATATATGGAACAATTGAAAATTCAGTTTTATTTAGCGGTGTTAAAGTAGGAAAAGGGGCGCGGATTAAAAATGCAGTTATCCTTCCGCAAACGATTATTGGAGAAAATGTTTGGATTGAAAATGCTGTGGTGGGGAGCCAAACAGAAATTATGGATGGGGTTATTATTGTTTCTAAGGATGCGGATGCCCATTTAATGGTAGTGGGTCATAATGAAATCATTAACCCAGCCCTGTATGATTTTCCTAGTAAAAACAAGGTGATTTCAGTTGTGTCTTAAACGAGATAAAGGGATGTGAATCCAAGCTTCACATCCCTTTATATTTTATCAAAATTGAAGAAATATTTTGTTTTTAACTCGTAAAATGGTAAACTATAAAAAAATCTAACTAGAGGAGCTTCAAAATGATAAAAGCAATATTTTTTGATTTAGATGACACACTTCTTTGGGATCAAAAGAGTGTGAAAGAAGCTTTTGCAGCCACGTGTAGAGTGGCAGAAGAACATTATGGAATCAATGCCGGCCAACTGGAAGAATCCGTTCGTGAAGCTGCAAGAGAATTGTATTCATCCTATGAATTTTATCCATTTACACAGATGATCGGGATCAATCCGTTTGAAGGATTATGGGGCAATTTTTCAGATGATAATCTCGAGGATTTCAAAAAGATGAAGGTAACCGTTCCAGGCTACAGAAAAGAAGCTTGGACAGCTGGTTTGAAGAAAATGGGGATTGATAACCCTGATTTTGGCTATGTGTTAGCAGAGCGCTTCCCTGAAGAGCGGAGAAAGAGCCCGTTTGTATACGAAGAAACATTTGAAATTCTCGATACTTTAAAAGGGAAGTACCAGCTTCTACTGTTAACTAACGGCTCACCGGAGCTGCAAAATACGAAATTAGAGATTACACCAGAGCTTGTTCCTTATTTTGACCAAATTGTCATTTCAGGTAATTTTGGGAGAGGGAAGCCTGATCCTTCGATATTTGAGTATGCACTATCCCTCATGGAATTACAAAAAGATGAAGTTATTATGGTAGGGGATAATTTGATGACCGATGTACTTGGAGCAAATCGTGCCGGTATCAAAACGGTTTGGATTAACCGACATGACAAAGAGCGAAATGAAGTGATTCCAACGTATGAAATAAAGCATTTGGAAGAACTTTACCCTATCTTAGCTGAACTAAAGTAGATACCATCGCCATTTCGGCGATGGTGTTTTTTGTGAATTGAGTCATTTATTGATTATAATATTAGTTATATTTTTATATAGATGGGGTGTTAGCTGTTGGAATTAAGACAATTGAAATTATTTTCTGAAGTGGCCAAGCATAAAAGTATCACAAAAGCTGCTGAGGTTATGCATTTATCGCAGCCGGCGTTAAGTAAGTCGATTATGGCGTTAGAAGAAGAGCTCGGCTTGACGTTAATCATTCGGACCAATAAAACGAGTGATTTAACCGATGCAGGCAGAGTAGTACTCGACTATGCACAAAAGATGAATGGACTTGTCGATGAAATGAAAACTACCCTGAACGATATGACTAATTTAACAAGAGGGCAAATTGATATCGGCCTTCCTCCATTTATTGGCAGCTTGTTTTTCCCGAGAGTGATGGCAAAGTTTCATCATACATATCCTAATATTGAACTAAATATCACAGAGTATGGCGGTGCCAGGGTCGTAAAGAGTGTAGAAGAAGGGGAGTTCGAGCTTGGTGTCGCCGTCCTGCCAATTGATGAGCAGCTGTTTGATATTTATCCTATCGTAGAAGAGGAAATGAAGTTGTTGGTTTACAAAGACCACCGTTTGGCAAAGCGGAGGGTGGTAGGTATGGAAGAATTAAGGGAAGAAGAATTTATCTTTTATCATGAGGAGTTTGCGCTCAATCAAATTATGAGAAACCAGTGTATTGCTGCTGGGTTTGAGCCGAAAATTTTGTTTAAGAGCTCTCAATGGGACCTCATGACCGAGATGGTGGCAGCTAATCTTGGTATCACGATCCTTCCACATTCTATCTGTAACCGTGTCTTTAATAGTGATATTGAAGTTATTGACCTGAAACAAAAAATTCTGTGGCGCTTGGCAGTGCTTACAAAAAAAGACCGCTATATCTCGAATGCAGGCAGGACCTTTATTGACTTTATCTTAAAAGATCCATTATAACTTTTAGTTATGTAAATGATTCGTAATATGTATTTTACGAATGGTAATAATGAGCGTAGGATTACTCTATAGTAAATTTCGTGAAAAAAAGAGAGTATTACTTCTCTTTTGTATATAGAAAGGGTCATGAAGATGAGACTAGGAGTAATCGTAATACAAGTACTAGGTTTGCATGTGTTTTTATTTTTAGGTGCTGCCCTTAAGGAAGTGATTCCACTTCCAATTCCAGCTTCGATGTTTGGCTTATTCCTTTTGTTTCTCGCACTTTGCTTTAAAATCATTAAACTCGAGTGGGTAGAAAAAGGGGCCAATTGGTTATTGGCGGAACTATTGCTATTTTTTATTCCGTCAGCAGTAGGGATTGTAAATTATGATGAAATTATCAGCTTACAGGGTGCTGAGATTGTCGGTTTAATTGGGATTAGTACAATTATTGTGATGGGGATGACAGCCTTAACGGCGGAAAAAATAAGTGGACGAAAAAGGAGTGAGCAGCCTTGATGATGATTGTATTTACACTTGCGACGTATCTTTTATATCGTTTGTCAAAAATGGCGTATGGAAAATGGAGCATGCCATTTTTCCATCCACTGCTGCTATCACCAATTATGTTAATAGTACTAATATCCGTCACAAATGTATCTGCCGATCAATACCTTCATGCCTCAAAATGGCTGACTCATTTGCTTGGTCCTGCGACCGTTGCCTTCGCAGTGCCAATTTATAAAAACTTAGCTGTGATAAAAAAGTATATTGGGACCATTCTTATTAGTATTACGTGTGGATCGCTGGTGGCGATTTTTTCTACCTTTGCGCTTTCAAAATTGTTCCACTTACAATCTGATTTTATTATTTCCATTTTACCAAGGTCGATTACAACCCCAATAGCGATTGAGGTTTCAAAGGAAATTGGTGGTTTGCCAACGTTAACAACGGTGTTTGTCATCATTACTGGGATTGTTGGCGGTATTGTTGGACCGTCGGTTATTAAAGGTTTGTCGATTAAGACACCAATTGCTAGAGGGCTTGCATTAGGCATGGGGGCACATGGTGTTGGAACCAATAAAGCGATGGAATACGGAAAGCAAGAAGCTACTTTTTCCTCGTTAGCAATGATTTTTGCAGCCCTGATTACCCTAGTTTGGGGAGCTTTATTAATACCTTCTTTAATGAATATCCATCATATATTATAAAACGCATTTGGCCGCCATTTTTGATAAAGGGCGGCCATAATTTTTGAGTGTATAAAAGTGGGCTGTCATTACAATTAAATGGAAAAATGGTGTTTTCGCAGGGCTAAACGAAAAGGTGAACACATAATATGAAGAGGGTGTTTCCCGAATTTAATTAGACGGTAAAGGAAATCTGGACATATGCGTTAATAGGAAATTGGGCTGGGGGAGGTAAATTAAAAATGCTCCGAAATGTGATTGTTGTCAGGGATAATGAGGAAAGTGTCAAAAATGCCATGAGAGAGGTATTACGTTCTAAGCATAAAGGTCATGAGGTAGCCCTTGATTTGACAAGGATATCGGATAAAGAGAGAAAAAGAGAGATTATGAAACAACTAACGCGATTTTAACCCTGAAGGCAGAGATGCACTTTTATAGTTGAAATTTGCCCGACAGTAAGTCATGAAATCTGGGGGAAAGTGAAAATCCGTTCCCCCTATAGTAGTATTTAGCCTAATAACTCTAGCTGATGGCGGACTGCATAAGCAAATCCATCTTCGTCATTGGTCTTCGTGATTATATCTGCCGCCTGTTGAACCTCCAGTGGGGCATTTCCCATCGCTACAGCGGTTGTTGCTACCTCAAATTGAGCTATATCATTGCCGCCGTCGCCAAAAGCAATAATTTCTTCAAAAGTAAGGTTCATCATGTCTTGGTAGCGTAATAATGCCTTCCCCTTATGTGCTTCATTTGATGTAATTTCCACGTTATTGGGATGAGAAGAAGCCATCGAGATTGGAAATTTCCCAGCTAATGCTTGTTTAACTTCGTCAATTTTTTCTAGCTGATCAGGGTGGACAAGTGCAATGAGTTTGTAAATTTTTAAATCCTTAAGTTCAAGAATCTGACTATAATCAAATTCATTAAAAATCTGGTCAAGCTCTTGTTTACTTTTATCATGTAATGGGGGGAGAGTTGAAGGAAGGCCGCCGTGATTTGTGTAAACGAGGATTCCTACACCCATCTCATTTAAAATGGAAAAAATGTCCTTATAGACATCAATAGATAAGGCTGCTTCAAAGAGAACCTTTCTCTCAGCAGAGAATAATACTGAACCGTTCACGCAAAAAATAGGCATGTTCATCTTTTTGACAGCCTCTAATTTGATGACGTCCGCATAAGCCCGTCCTGTGTTTAAAATCAAGCAGTGACCTTGTGCCTGCAGTTCGTATAAGACTTTTACATTCTCTTCGGTAATTTCATGCTTAGAGTTTAATAACGTACCGTCTAAATCAATTGAAATACATTTCATGGGTGTCCTTTAATTCCTTTCCAATATACATATAGCTACTATATCAGATATAGAATAAGGCTGCCAAACAGGAATAATATAAATTTCGGAAAGCTAATAGGCTTTTAAGAAAATTCTATTAATAGTATGATAAGTGAGAGAATTATTGAAGGAGAGCGAACATTGACCGAGAAAATTAGTTTATTAGAAGCTTTTAAACAAACAGACTTTCGACTAGGCGGGCATGGCCCGAGGGAGCTGCAAATGCTAAAAAAAGCGGTGAGGGGCCTAGATGACCATATTGAGAGTGATATGTACGGGAAGGGGCAGGTCATTGAAAAATTCGAAGAAAAAATGGCCCATTTTCTTGGAAAAGAGTCAGCCGTATTTTTTCCAAGCGGAACAATGGCTCAGCAAATCGCTTTACGAATTTGGTGTGATCAAAAAGAAATCAAAAAAGTAGCCTATCATCCATTATCCCATTTAGAAATTCATGAAGAAGATGGGTTAAAAGAATTGCACTCGATTGAACCCATTTTACTTGCGGAGAAAGACCGTGTTATTCAGTTTGAGGATGTTGTCGGGCTGAAGGAAAATATCGCTTGTTTGTTGCTGGAATTACCACAACGGGAGATTGGCGGACAGCTGCCAGATTATCAAACTCTTGAAGCCATTTCAGTGTATTGCCGCGAAAAGGGGATTAAACTGCATTTAGATGGTGCACGCCTGTTTGAGATCCTGCCTTATTATCAAAAATCGGCATCCGAAATTTCCGCCTTGTTTGATAGCGTTTATGTTTCGGTTTATAAAGGGTTAGGTGGTATTGCTGGTGCAATCCTTGCAGGAGACAAGGATTTTACAGAACGATCTAAAGTGTGGAAACGTCGTCATGGCGGAGATTTAATCAGCCTTTATCCATATGTCATAAGTGCGGATTATTATTTTGAGCAGCGTGTCGGAAAAATGGAAAAGTATTATAAAGAAGCGCAAGAACTAGCCATCTTATTTAATCAATGTCAGTCTGTTATTACACTGCCTATGGAACCTGTTTCTAATATGTTCCACGTTCATATCGACGTACCAAAAGAGACACTGGAACCTATCCTTATCAAACTTACCCAAGATACAGGTATCGGTTTTAGCAGTTACCTAAAAGAGTTAAACAGCGGAGTAAGTTACTTTGAATTAGGAATTGGCGATACGTACGAGCAAATCCCAAAAGACAAACTAAAGGCTGCTTTCAAATTGCTGAATGAAGAACTAATCCGAGTCGCCACTACCTAATGGTGACAGGCACCATTTCTAATCTAACGAAGTGAAAAATGACCGATAGCCGAAACCAGCTTAGATAAATAGAAAGGCAAGCCTTTGGATAGGCTTGCCTTTTAATCTATATAGAGATTTATTAGCAGTTCGGAATTTTAGCCGCGTCTGCCGCCTCGACCACCGCGTTTGGTTTCGGTGTTGCGTTTAAGGCTTGATAAATTCTCTTCACTCGACTTTAAGAACTTCGCCATTTTATCTTCAAAGCTTTCCTTAGGTTTAAAGTTCCCTTTAGAACGGAAATCTTTTGAACGGCTATCCCCTCTACCCTGACGCTGTGGGCGCTGTGAATAAGAAGAAGAAGTTTGTCCTTCAGGTCGATCAATTGCTTTTTTAATGGATAGGGCAGTTTTTCCGTCTTTCTCGCTAATTACCTTTACTTCAACAACATCGCCAATTTTGAGATGATCGTTAACATCCTTTACATAGCTATCCGCAACCTCACTAATATGCACTAGGCCTGTTGTACCGCCTGGCAATTCAACAAATGCTCCGAAATTAGTGATACCGGTTACTTTACCTTGTACTTTACTGCCTACTTCAACTGACATAAAAATATGTTTCCCCCTCATAAATGTTAAAGACACTTTATTATACCAAAAACTTTAGAAAAATAACATAAAGTCTATTTCATCAATTTTGCCAATTCATACCTAGTCCCAAATTTTTTAATAATAGGCTGAAAATCTTAAGCATAATGGATGCCTCAAACCTGAATCGTATGCTAAAAGGTTCACAGGAATGTAACATCTATAGTGAAATACTTGGAGAGGCGAGGAAATAATATTAGTGTAATGAAATGCAATAAACCGAACGAATTCCGATTGAAGAATACATCTGCTAGGGGGGATTGGGTTCACTTAAAAATGCAAAATTCTTGTGCCGGTAGAAAGGAGGGACAATTTTTCTTTATGATCACTTGCGAAAATACTAAAGTGAATCGGAATTTGCTTGGAAAGACCTGATTGTTTTGCATTTCATTTTCATTATGGCGGGGGTTTGAGTATTTCTGTATAAATAAGCTTTTGTCATAATCGCAAAACTATATGTCTTAAGGTAGTTACGTTGCTGCCATGGTAACTTTACGATGTTATTAGCTGTAATAAATTTGCGGTCAATCCAATCAATTGCCTCTTCTACAACAACATTTTGCTGATTCGGAAATGGGGATTGCTAATGAAATGAATAACTAAGCAGGCGAGTCAGCGAAAAGGCTGACTCGCTTTTTATATTAGAAAGGTTATGAATTTACCTGATGCCCCATATACGTAATATGAAACCGGAATGACCTTTTAAGAAAGGGGAAATGATGATGACGAACCAATCTGGACCCTATAATATATATAGCTACTTTATTGGTACCAATCCTTCAACCTCCTTCAATCCAAATCCTATCTTTCCAAAAATTAAAAGGACGGCTTTTCTTAGTCCGTTCACTTTTATTGTAGGAGATGTAACGATCCGCGATAATACTTACGTTGCCCCTTTCGTAAGCATCCGTGCTGATGAAGGTAGTCCATTTCATATAGACAGATATTGTAACATTCAGGACGGTGTCATCCTGCATGGGCTAAAAAATAAACATGTAGACGTTAATGGTAAAAAATATTCAATCTATATAGGACCAAGAGTTTCTTGTGCCCATGGTTCACTGATTCATGGTCCCTGTGAGATCCAGCAAGAAGTTTTTGTGGGCTTTAAGGCAATTGTTTATAACGCACAAATAGGAGAAGGTTGCTTTATTTCGACAGATGCCGTTGTTACAGGTGGTGTCATCCTAAAGCCACACAGTTTTGTCCCGCCTGGTGCTCATATAGATACACAAGCAAAAGCTGAAAGTTTATCAACTGTCCCAATAAGCGAAGTAGAATTCGCAAAAGAGGTGCAAAGAGTAAACCAGGAGTTCCCTTCCTCCTATTCCTTACTATTCGGGAAAACCAAGTGTTCTTGTGGCTTGTCGTATTGATTTTTATAAAAAGGAATAAGATAGTTTTTCCGCGGTGAAACTACCTTTTGTTGACTATATGATGAAATGGAGACGAGCGAATGAAGGAAGTTTTACAGCAGGTAAAAGATGAATTAGAAAAAGCTTATGACCATCCACAATCTTCTGACTTAGATCGTTGTATTGCCCAGCTGCAGCAAGCATTGGAACAAAATGGCGATAAAGGCACCATGATAGAGGATTGTATCCGTTCATTAACCCAGGCTAGGAACGCCGTGGGAGCTTTGGAAAACGCGGGAGATGTATCGTCTGCAGCCGCCTTTGGTGAGGCTTACAATGCTCTAGATCAGGCTATTGAATCTTATAGCTGATACCGTTAAACCTCTAGAATACCCTAGAGGTTTTTTGTTGCTAATCCAATATAACAGAATGAACAAGTGGATTCCGTCCATAATAAGTAACGTAAAGGAGGCATGAGCTATGGATGGAAAGTATAATACAAATGATGACGCAAATGTTGAATTAAAGAAAGCTCTACGAAACAGTCCACCTAAAAAAAATCCAAACATGAGTGAAGCAGAGTATAAATTAAAGATTCTAGGATTGGGTAAGAAAAGCTAAAAAAAAAGCAGGTGAAAAAATGCCAAAAAATAATCCGGTTGAGTATACAGGAAGAGTATTGGACCAAAGAAATGACCTTACTGGACCAAATGACGGGAAAGCAACCTATCCGGAACGTCCAAAAAATGTGCCGATCCAGGATCCCAAAAAGCAAGGTGAATAAATGAAGGCTGCCAAGTGGCAGTCTTTTATTTTAGATAAGACACTTTTCGAACAATCTAAGCAAATTAGTTTGTTTCCGTTATCTCAATTGTTACTATAGTAGTAAATCTTGAAATTGAAAGGACTTTAATATGGGAACTATTCATATACCTGTTTCAGTGCTGAATCTTGCTCCAATCCGCGAGGGACAGGACTCTAAACAAGCAATTGAGTCAATGATCGACCTTGCCCAAGCCGTCGAAGATATGGGCTATCAACGCTATTGGATTGCGGAGCATCATAATACGTCAACACTAGTCAGTTCAGCTACATCTATTTTAATACAACATACATTAGAACAAACCAACCAAATTCGAGTGGGGTCTGGAGGAATCATGCTTCCAAACCATGCGCCGCTTGTAGTGGCGGAACAATTCGGCACTATGGCGACGATGTTTCCAAACCGAGTTGATCTGGGTCTTGGACGAGCTCCTGGAACTGACATGATGACAGCAAGTGCTTTAAGGCGTTCAAAAAATGATTCTGTTTATACCTTTCCTGAGGATGTACAAGCATTGCTTACTTATTTCGGACCAATTGAGCAGCAAAGTTACGTCAAAGCATATCCTGGGGTCGGGACCAATATTCCGATTTATATTCTGGGGTCCTCAACCGATTCTGCTTATTTGGCAGCAAGTTTGGGTTTGCCATATGTATTTGCCTCCCATTTTGCTCCGAGATTTATGGAAGAGGCAATAACGATTTATCGGGAACGATTCCAACCGTCCGAGTATTTGGACCAACCATATATGATGGTTTGCTTAAATGTGATTGCGGCTGAAACAGATGACGAGGCGAAATGGCTGTCAACAACCAAGGAGCAATTCTTCCTTAATGTTGTCCGCGGGACACAAAATCCGTTGCGCCCTCCTGTCGAAAAAATTGATGAGCTATGGAGTCCGATGGAAAAAGAAATGGCTTCTTCTATGTCGAGTGTCACGTTGTTGGGAAGCAAGGAAACTATCCGTCAGCAATTAATGAATTTCCAAGATAAATACAACGTTGATGAGATTATGGCTGTATCATATATCTTTGATGAAGAAAAACAAAAACGTTCTTATGAGATTTTTAAAGAGATCGTCGATGGAAAGTAGATTTTCAAAAAAAGATCACCCTCTGGAAAATACAGAGGGTGATTTTTTATTAGTTATTTTCTTTTTGGAATTTAATCATAAATTCACTGAAGGCCTGGCAAGCTTCAACTGGCACCGCATTGTAGGCGGAAACGCGGCATCCACCGATTGAACGATGACCATTAACTCCGACAAAGCCTTCTGATTTCGCTTCTTCTAAAAATTTCTTCTCTAGTTCAGCTGTTTTTAGATTAAAGGTAAGGTTCATTAGTGAACGGCTGTCTTGTTCCGCGTGGCCAATGTAAAAACCGTTACTTTCATCAATAACTGAATAAATAAAGTTTGCTTTTTCCTCATTTCGCTGAGCGATTGTCTCCAAACCGCCCAAGTCACGTGCCCAGTTAAGTACTTCTCCCAGCATGTAAATGCCAAAGGTTGGCGGTGTATTGTATAAGGAATTATTTTTTGCATGGGTACTGTACTTTAACATCGTTGGGATGTTTGTATTGGCACGCTCTAGCAAATCTTTTCGGATAATAACAACTGTTACACCGGATGGACCAAGATTTTTTTGCGCACCTGCATAAATCAAGGCAAATTTGCTGACATCGATTGGTTTCGAAAGGATATCACTTGACATGTCGGCTATTAGAGGCACATCCCCTGTATCAGGAAAGTCCTTCCACTGTGTACCATAAATCGTATTATTCGAGGTAATATGGACATAAGCATCTTCCTGATCGTACTGTAATTCATTAAGTTTTGGGATGCTGCGGTATTTTCCCTCTTTCGTTGAAGCTCCTTGGTAAACATCGCCAAATAATTTCGCTTCGGAAAAGGCCTTTTCTGACCAAGAACCTGTCATGACATAACTTGCTTTTTTCTCTGGCTGTAAGAAGTTCATCGGAATCATCGAAAATTGAAGGCTGGCTCCGCCTTGAAGGAATAGAACTTCATGGGTATCAGGAATCGCCAATAGGTCGCGCAGGCTGCTAATCGCCTGATTATGTACCTCTTCATACGGGCGGCTCCGGTGGCTGAGTTCCATTACTGACATTCCTGTGCCACGGAAATCGATTAATTCTGCTTGAGCTTTTTCTAGAACTGTAAGAGGTAAAGCGGATGGGCCTGCATTAAAGTTATAGGTACGGTGTACTTGTAGTTTCACTTTTTCTCACTCCATCTTTTCGGTTTATTTGACTATAACATAGATTCAATTTTCGGAAAATAAGTTTTATTCCACGAATGGAAAGATATTTTGAAATTATTTATTTTGGGACAAATGGAAGCGTTTTATAAGTAGTTATGTAAATACTGTAAAAAGTTAGTATTGTATTTTAGGGATCCATAGTCTAAATCGAGCTATTATGGAAAGTATACATAAGGAGTAATTCCTACCTCATTAACCTTGGAAAGGAGAATTTACATGGAAGGATCTTTGAAAGTTGGAGAAATGGCCCCGGACTTTTCATTGCCCGCTACAACGAAGGAGAGTATTTCCTTATCTGACTACCGCGGTCAAAAAAATATTGTTGTTGCCTTTTATGGAATGGATTTTACCCCAGGCTGAATTAAAGAAATAGCCTCTTGGAAAGAGGATTATAAACGATTTGAAGAAAACGATGCTGAAGTTTTGCCAATCAGTGTCGATCATATTCATTCGCACCGAGTCTTTGCCGCAAGCATGGGAACACTGCCATATCCGCTGCTTTCAGATTGGCATAAACAAACGGTAAAAGAGTACCAAGTTTTTAACGGAAAAGGGGAGACTGCGATCCGTTCCGTATTTGTTGTAAATAAAGCTGGAGTCATAACCTATTTAAACACCTCATTTAAAGCAGATAAAAGAGAGCACTATGAAGCAGTTTTTAATGAACTTGAAAGGTTAAATTCGTAAATTTAATAAAAATATAATAGGTAAACACATTATCAAAGACCATAAAAAACATGGTCTTTTTTTTTAGCTCTCCCTAGCAATTTACCTCTCTAAAAATAAACAGAAACAAAAGGAATATTTAAAAAAAATTGGCAAAAGTTATTAATTAGGTGGTGGTGTACGTGTCTTTATTTCGAAAAATGAAGAATGCCAAAAGCGGTCTGAAAAAAAGACCTTTTACAATACCCGATAAAATTTTAGAAGGACAAAGTAAAATATCTGTATCACTTAAAGAAACTGATGCTTTAATAAAAGCAGTTTTAGGGGAAAATGATGATTTTCAGGTTAAACACTTTAAAATCTTTGGACAATATCATGCGGCCATTTTCTATTTTTCTAATTTAGTGAACCAGGACAATCTTAATAAGGATATTTTAAGACCGCTTATGTACGTACCTGAACATTTAATATCTAAAGAGAGGCCGCTTAATAAATTAATTGACATTATCATGAATGAAACCCTTTACCATGGTCAGGCAAAGGTAGAGGAAAGTTTAGACAAATTAATAGCGGTTCTTCTAAGAGGAGAAACGGTAATATTAATTGATGGTATTACGGAAGCCATCCATATTTCAACAAGAGAAGTGGAACATCGTTCTGTTACTCAGCCAGAAACAGAACAGGTTATTTTGGGTCCACGCGAAGGGTTTATTGAAAATATTGATACCAATATAGCCATGCTGAGATACCGTCTTCCGACTTCAGATTTTCAAGTGAGAACAATGAAAATTGGTCGCTTGACCAAATCAACGGTATGTTTTTGTTATATAAAAGGAGTTGCCAACGAGACTGTCATATCCGAGGTGGAACAAAGACTTTCAGCAATTGATATTGATGCGATATTAGATGCTGGATATTTAGAACAATTTATCGAAGATAATCACTTTACACCTTTTCCCCAAGTCCAAGCAACTGAGAGGCCTGACAAAACAGTCGCAAATTTGGTGGAAGGCCGAGTAGCCATTCTTGTAGATGGGTCTCCTTTTGCTTTATTAGTCCCAGTGGTCTTTAACCAATTCTATCAAACAGCTGAGGATTATTCTTCAAGATTTTTGATGGGTACCTTTGCAAGGTTTGCTCGGATGTTGGCACTTGTCTTTTCCCTGGTTTTCCCCTCGCTTTATGTTTCATTAATTGCGTTTAATCCTGAACTGCTGCCGACAGAATTTGCTGTAGCCGTTGCAGGGGGCAGGGCAGGTGTGCCGTATCCTGCTGTGGTTGAGGTACTAATTATCGAAATAGCTATGGAAATTTTAAGGGAAGCAACTGTACGGCTGCCAAGGCAAGTTGGGGGCGCCCTTTCCATTGTAGGGGTGTTAGTTGTCGGGCAGGCTGCAGTGGAAGCTGGGCTGGCGAGCCCCATCACAGTCGTTGTTATTGCTTTAACGACAATCGGTTCATTTGCAACACCGGCCTATACAGCGGCTTTTGCCTTAAGGATGTTAAGGTTCCCGATCATGATTTTAGCCGGAATATTTGGTCTGTATGGTGTCATGATAGGGATCATTCTAACTTTCAATCATTTACTCAATCTTAAATCCTTCGGGGTACCATATATGGCCCCTGTTTCTCCGGGAGATTCACAAGGTATGAAAGATGTTGTCACACGGAGCCCGCTCTGGTCGATGGCTAAAAGGCCTAGTTTTCTTCAACCAGTTAATCGTAAAAGACAGGAACAACATAATAATGAAGAATAGGAACAAATCAATGGGAGGTTACGAATAATGGAATACCCTAGGGAGATCACAACCGTACAAGCCTCGATGATCTTAATAAGTACCATCATTGGTGTAGGAGTACTCCCATTGCCATTGTTTGCTGTTCGGGGAGGGGGAACGGGGGCTCCGCTTGTCACACTTGCGGGAATCATTCTAGCAGGAGCAGGCTTATTTATTCTGACAATATTAGGAATTCGCCATCCGCAAAAAAACATTATTACCTATAGCCAGGATATTGTCGGAAAATGGATTGGGAGAATGTGCAGTATGATTGTGATTCTCTTTTTTCTCCTATTATCTGCATTGGCTTCACGCGAATTTGGTGAGGTAGTTGTATCGGCTGTTTTAAGAGAAACTCCATTGGAAGTAACGGTGATAGTCATGCTGTTTATTGCATGTCTAAGTGTAAGGTACAATATAAACACCTTTGCTTACATTCACAATTTTTATGTACCTGCAATTTTGGGGCCGGTCTTAATTATTGTTGCATTTTCATTGAAAAATGCTAATCCCATCTACCTGCGTCCTCTTATTGAAAAAGATTTTATTTCGATGGCTAAAGGTATGTTAACCATTTCTGGATTGTTTCAAGGCTCATTTATCGTCACAATGATTATTCCATTTATGAGAAATCCAAAAAAAGCAATAAAGGCAAGCTTTTGGGGCATTTTTATAACAGGTGGGGTTTACCTGTTAATAGTTATCGCTACTATAGCCGTATTTGGAACGGAAGAGATTAAACAGATCTTCTGGCCAACCCTCGAATTAGCGCGAACCACTGCACTGCCGGGAAATATACTACAGCGATTAGATGTAATCTTTTTAGCTGTTTGGGTGACCGCTGTATTTACAACCTTATTTTCAAGCTATTATTTTACCATTTATTCGATAAAACAAATGGCAAAGTTAAAAGACCACCGAATGATTTCGTTTTTTATCCTACCGTTTGTATTTTTTTTAGCTATGCTGCCGCAAAATATTTTGCAATTGTACGATGTGATTCAAATTGCTGGAAGAGCAGGATTATTAATAACCATTTTTTACCCTGCCATGTTATTAGCCATTGATCTCTTTAGGAGTAGAAGAAGGAGGGAAAAAAGTGTGGCACAAGAATCCTAGCTTACGGTTAATTATCATTTTTTTTCTCCTTTTTCCTCTCCTTTCAGGGTGTTGGGATGCACAAGAAATTGAACAGCGTGCCACTGTATTAGCGATAGGTATTGACCAGGCATCGAATAAAGAGGAAGATCGACAATCCGAAGGCGGTATTACCCATTTAGACAAGAATGCCTCCGAACCAAAAGAGGAATTGATTAAAGTAACCGCTCAAATTGCGGTTCCGGGGCGTATCCCATTAGGACCAACTCAGGGGCAGAGTTCGCAAAACTCGGTGTTAATTGTCCAAGTTGTAGGTCACACCATTCAGGATGCCATGCTCAATCTTCAACAGCAGGTTGCTTACGAAACCTTCCTCGGACATTTACGTATTATTGTCCTTAATGAAAAAGTGGCGAAAAAAGGCACGCAACGATTTAATGATTTTTTGAGGCGTAATCCGCAAATCCGCAGAACAGCTTCACTCGCGGTATCAAAAGAGCCGGCAGCAGATTATATGAAGCTTGTCCCAGAATTGCAACGGGTACCATCATTATATTTAGCGGATATGGTGGATAATTTATCGGCATTAGGCAGATTTCCACCTAGTTTTATTGGTTTGTTTTGGTCGATCCTTTCTAGTAAAGGCCAAGATCCGTATCTTCCTTTTCTTACCATCAAAGACAAGCGGTCTATTCAACTAAGTGGGTTAGCTTATTTTAGTGGCGATAGGATGGCAGGAAAGACCTCCCCCCTTGAAATTGGATTTTTTATGGCGATCAGGGGGATAGGCAGGGGTGGATACAGCGCTTTTATTAAAGTTCCAGGTAAAGATGAATTTGTCCTTGTTAGGGCGATTTCTCGAAAAACAAAACTCAAGGTTAACTTAAAGGATGGGAAACCTCATGTCGATATAAAGGTTCGTTACGAGAGCGAAATAGAAGAAAAGACAAGTCAAAATATTTATATTAATGATTCAAATATTGTAGGGAAAATACAAAATCAAGCTTCAAAAGAAATTGCAAAATCTCTAAAGAAGCTTATTGCCAAAACCCAAAAAGCTGAGAGTGATATTTTTGGTTTTGGCGAACATTTCCGGGCAGAATATCCAAAATATTGGAATAAGGAAATTAAAACAAAAGAAAACTGGAATCGAGTATATAAAGATCTTACTTATGATGTTCATGTTGATTCACGTATACATCGGGTCGGCATGAAAGCGAAGTAAATGGGGGAGGAATCAGAGAATGTTTCTTGGGTTTTTACCATATGTCATCGTGATATTTATCTTAACGGGGCTTTTCATTCTCTTCATCGATGTCAAAATGTATAAAAAGGCAAAACAGAAAAAAGAACAAAAGGCATCATCAATTTTCGGCTGGATGAATATAGCCATCGGTATAGGCATATTTTTGGCTAATTGGATTTACAATAAATTTATTTGGTAGGTAATCATATCTGTTATTGGAGGAGTCAAAAGATGGAACAAAATGAAAAAATGGAAAAATTACTACGCGATTACGGTTATCCTGAGCAGTCCATTCCACGACTAATGGAGGAAATCAGCTCAATGAGCTTTGATAAGGTAAAAAAACTGATTCTGCCATATAACGATATTACAGCAGAAAAATCATAAAAAATTAAAATGTGATATTGAGTAGTTTTGATAGACGATAAATAAAACAGGAGGGGTTAAAACAATTGAAGGTTTTTGTAGTTGGTGCCAACGGGAAAATCGGAAAACACCTCGTCCAATTATTATCAGATTCAAATAAATATACTGTTAAAGCGATGGTTCGAAAAGAAGAGCAGGCGCACGTATTGCAAAATTTAGGAGTGGAAACGGCAATCGTTAATCTGGAAGATAGTGTCGAGGAAATTGCTGTTTGTGCAAATGGGTCTGATGCGATTGTCTTTACGGCAGGTTCTGGCGGTCATACCGGATCAGATAAGACACTTTTAGTCGATTTAGATGGTGCAGTGAAAACGATTGAAGCAGCAGAAAAAGCAAAAATTAAACGTTTTATCATGGTAAGTGCTCTTCAAGCACATCGAAGAGAAAACTGGCATCAAGCAATCAAGCCTTATTATGCAGCAAAGTATTATGCGGATAAGATGCTTGAACAAAGTAATTTGACCTATACAATTATCCGCCCTGGCGGTTTATTAGACACAGCAGGTCCTGGAACTATTTCAGTGGCAGAAAATATCAGCAGCGGGACTATTTCCCGCGAGGATGTAGCGAAAACCATTATCGCTTCCTTAGAAGAAGGAAATACCTTTTATAAAGCGTTTGATCTCGTTTCGGGTGAGATTCCGATAGCTGAGGCGTTAAAGCTTATCAATTAGGGCATTAGAGCAGATTCAGATTATTCTGGGTCTGTTCTTTTAATATATGTATAAAAATGTATAAAGCCAATTTAATAAAAGTAATAATTTTTCGGTTTAAAATTATGTCTAGATTACTTTAATTGTCTACTGTGTGAAAGAATTTGAATGATTCTGAATAAAAGATTATATAAATAAGATTTAGAATATTTTTATAATATATTGACATAAATTTGACATGCATTTATATTAATAGAATATTACTAATAAATATACATTTATATAGAGGGTGATGGATGTGTTTGTTACCGTGGGTCCCGGACAATATCACAGAAATACTGGTTTATTATTAGATGCTGGTTTATACATAAAAAGGTATGGAACCACCGCTGTTCTGGTCGGAGGAAATACAAGCCGCCAAGTCATCGACGAGCCGCTCCGGCAAAGCTTATCTGAGTGCGGGGTAAATTTGAAACATTCATTATGGTTTGGGGGAGAATCTTCACAAACCAATATTGATAGATTGGTAGAGCAATTAAACAATGTAACCTTTGATGTGATTATTGCTGCTGGTGGAGGAAAATCGCTAGATACCGCTAAAGCAGCAGCGTACCAACTAAATAAGCCGTTAGTGGCTATTCCTACAATTGCTGCTACCTGTGCAGCAGCAACACCAATTTGTATCCTCTATAGTGATGATGGTGAATTCCTGGAAATTAGCAGGAATTCAAAAGTGCCTGAACTGGTCTTGGTCGATACCAATGTCATTTTAGCAGCACCGGTCCGATATTTGATTGCCGGGATTGGGGATACATTAGCAAAATGGTTCGAAACCAAATGTTCCATTAAAAAAGCAGTGCCTAACGCCATTAATCAAACAGCGCTCGCGATAGCTGGCCAGTTATATGAAAGCTTAATCCAAAAAGGTAAAAAAGCCGTCAGTTCGATGAATGCACAAACGGCCACAATGGAACTTAATGACATTATTGATGCGATTATATTAGTCAGCGGCAGTGTTAGCGGCTATGGTGGGGATGATTGCCGGACAGCCGGAGCTCATGCGATTTACTCAGGATTAACGATCTTTCCGGAAATTCACCATACTTATCATGGTGAGATTGTCGCTTTTGGGATATTAGCGCAGTTATGTATGGAAGGTACGGATGAAGAAGAAATAAAAACGTTAATTCACTATTACCAACAAGTTGGTTTGCCTTACACCTTGCAGCAAATGGGGATCAATGGATTAACAGATGACCAATGGAATGAGTTAGGTGAAATTACAGTGACGATTGAAGACATGGCAAATATGCCATTTGAGGTGACGCCAGAAATGGTCGTAATGTCTGTCCGTCAGGCCGATAAAATCGGAACTGAAATGTTAGTAGTTTCAAACTAATACACAGAAATATAGGGGGAAATATAAGATGAAAAAGTGGCTAGGGTTATTTTGTACATTAACGTTGTTATTTGCGTTAGCAGCCTGCGGGAAAAGCGAAGCATCCAGCAGTGCCGATGGAAAGAAATCAACCGAACCTTTAAAGGTGACACTGCCGACTTGGACGGGGTATGGTCCATTATTCTTGGCAAAAGAAAAGGGCTTCTTTAAGAAAAATGGGATTGATGTAGATCTCTCAATCGTAGAGGGATTAGCAGAGCGTAAACAAGCTTTGGCAAGTGGGAAAATTGATGGGATGGCAACAGCGTTAGATGTGCAAGTTACACTCGCAGCTTCAAAGATTCCTGTTCAAGTTGTTTGGGTATTAGATGATTCCCACGGTGGTGATGGAATTCTTGTTAAAAAGGGCATCAACAGTGTGAAAGACTTAAAAGGAAAGAAAGTGGCATTTGAAGTAGGTTCAACCAGTCATATGCTTGCACTTACCGCATTAAAGCAAGGTGGATTAACAGAAAAAGATGTCGAAGTTGTTCAAATGTCTGCAGGTGACGCAGGAGCAGCATTTGCCGCAGGTAAAGTAGATGCAGCCGTCACTTGGGAGCCATGGTTATCCAAAGGATCACAAGCTAATGGTAAGGTTTTATTATCCACAAAGGATCTTCCAGGAATCATCGTTGACACGATTAGCTTTAAAGAAGATGTTATTAAAAATCGTCCAGATGATGTAAAGGCGTTCGTAAAAGCAATGGGTGAAGCGATGGCCTATTGGAAAGAACATAAAGATGAAGCAGATGAAATTATGGCTAAGGGTCTAAAAATTGATACAAAAGAATTTGTCGGAACGGAATCTGGCCTGCAGTTCTTTACAAAAGAGGATAACAAAGAACTATTCGGTACGGAAAGCAGCAAAGGGTCCATTTATAAATCAACTGAAAATGCAATTCAGTTTTATAAAGAGCAAGGAATTATAAAAACTGAACCGAAAGCAGAAGAGGTTATTAACTCAAGCTTTCAGTAATAAGTAATGAATCGAGGCCTAATATATGAGATTCTCATATGTTAGGCTTTTTAACAGATTAATAGAATGGGTGATTAGAATGCTGGCAAAATTATTTACACCTAATAGGGAGATTCCGAAAGGTTTTTATTCAACCGCAGGGTTTGTTACATTTATTGTATTTTTAGCCGTTTGGTGTGTCCTAACGTATGGAGGAATTGTCAATCCGTTGTTTTTGCCGACACCAACGGCAGTATTATCAACTGGTGTTGATTTATTTGTCAATGGGGATTTACTTTCTGATATTGGGATCAGTTTTACAAGGGTATTAGTGGGCTTTCTTGCTGCTGCAGTTATTGGCATACCGCTCGGGATCTTAATGGGATCTTTAAAAATTATGGAGGGCGCCTTTGAACCAATTATTGGATTCATTCGCTATATGCCGGCCTCTGCCTTTATTCCATTATTAATTTTATGGATCGGACTTGGAGAACCAGAGAAAATGAGCGTTATTTTCCTTGGGACCTTTTTTCAATTAACGCTTATGATTATGGATGTGACGAAAAATGTTCAGAATGACTTGATTGAAGTTTCCTATACCTTAGGGGCAAAAAAAGGTCAGGTGTTTACCAAGGTCATTTTACCCGCAGCACTTCCAGGAATTGTTGATACCTTAAGAATTACGTTTGGCTGGGCTTGGACGTATTTAGTCGTAGCGGAAATCGTTGGGGCCTCTAGTGGATTAGGCTATATGATCATGCAGGCTTCACGTTTCCTTCAGCCAGATAAAATTATTGTTGGTATTTTAATCATTGGTATACTCGGACTGTTAACAGATATGGTCTTTAAAGCCATTTATCGCGCTTCATTTTCGTGGATGAGAAAGGATGGTTTGTAAGATGGTGACAACTGCAGCAAAAAATGTGGAATTTGATAAATCCCAACCAAAATTAGTAAAGCCAAAGTTAGAAATTAAAGAAGTTGGTAAAGTATTTAAAACTAAAAGTGGTGAAACGACCGCATTAGAGAAAACATCCTTTACCGTAAGTGAAGGAGAGTTTGTGACAATCTTAGGTCCATCAGGCTGCGGTAAATCAACAGTCTTACGGATTGTTGCTGGCTTGGAAGAAGCTACATCCGGAGAGGTATTACTCGATGGGCAGAAAATAAATGGGCCGGGACCAGACCGTGGGATGGTGTTTCAGTCTTATACGTTATATCCATGGTTATCAGTAAAGGAAAACATTACATTTGGCTTGAAATTACAAGGCATTTCACAAAAGGAACGGGACGACGTTGCTCGTCATTATTTACAACTAATTGGGTTAGAAGGATTTGAGAAACATTATCCTATTCAATTGTCAGGCGGTATGAAACAGCGGGTGGCGATTGCGCGTGCATTGGCGAATGATCCTAAAATCCTTTTAATGGATGAACCGTTTGGTGCGCTAGATGCGCAAACCAGAAATATCATGCAGGAAGTCCTTTTGAAAGCATGGGAGGAGTCAAAGAAAACGATTTTGTTTATCACCCATGATGTAGAAGAATCGATTTTTCTGGCTGATTCGGTTTATGTCATGACGGCAAGACCTGGGCGTCTAAAGAAAAAGGTTCCAATCGCTTTGGCAAGACCAAGGGATTTTAGTATTAAAGGGTCAGTGGAATTTGCAGGATATAAGGAAGAATTGTTATCTTTGATTAGGGAAGAAAGCTTAAAAGCGATCAATTAAACGGTGTCCATTTCCATAGATTGATTTAAATAAATAATGGAATTTGAAAGAATTTTACGCAGTAGGTCGGAACTCTAAGAGTTCAATTTAACAAAGATGGAAAGTATTCAGCGAAAATTTTAATATTTTTTCAACTTTAATGAAAGGTGTTTATTAAGGTGAAAATAGAGTCTTTTATTTCTGATAACGTAAAAGCGGCTCTTAAGAACGATCCGCCAGGTGAATGGATGCCTGAGCTCCCGGATGAATGTATCCGCTTGAGCTCGGGATATCCAGATCCATCTCTTGTTCCTTCTCAACAAATAAAGGTAGCTGTATCAAAACTTTTGGAAGAAGAACAGGATTTGCCTCTACATTATCTTGGGAGCCCAAGGATTGACGGCCTTAAGAACCAAATCCAAAAGAGATTGGCGGAGCGTGGAATCAAGGTCCTGGAAGAAGAACTGTTAATAACTTCAGGTGCGTGTCAAGCACTTGATTTAATCGCACGTGTTCTTGTTGACGAAAAATCGGTCGTCGCCGTGGAAGCTCCCACCTATATGGAAGCACTAGAGATATTCCAAAACTATACAACAAAGATTATTAACATACCTATAGATGAAAATGGACTTCAAACTAATGTATTAGAAGAAGTACTAAAGGAAAGAAAACAAAAAAAACTTCCCCTTCCTCGAATTTTATATACCATCCCTACTGCGCATAATCCAACAGGGACAACAATGGGAGCGGAACGTCGACATCATTTATTAAAATTAGCCGAGAAGTATGACTTTCTCATTTTAGAGGACGATGCCTATGGAGAACTTTCATTTGAAGAAAGTCCAATTCCTTTGAAGTCGATGGATACTGAAGGAAGAGTTTTACATGTCGGCTCACTCTCTAAGGTGGTTGCTCCGGGAATGCGAGTAGGCTGGATAGCTGGAAAACAGGCATTTATCTCAGCTTTTGCTTGGTTTAAGAAAGATTTAGATCATCCGTTTTCACAGGCATCCATGGCATCGTATCTAGAAGGCATTGATTTTCAAGGTCGTCTCAAGATGCTAAAAGAAGTGTATCGGGAGAAGAGTGAAACTTTAATCAAGTCATTGGAAAGTTATTTTCCTGAATGCGTTACTTGGTATGTGCCAAGCGGAGGCTACTTTGTATGGGTTCATATTCCAAGAATAGACACTTCTGACTTACTAGACCTGTCCCTGAACAAGGGTGTGTCATTTATTCCAGGAAAATACTTCTTCTTAAACCCCCAGGATGGATTGGAGTATCTTCGTCTTTCATTTTGTTATGAAGGTCATTCTGAAATGATTGAAGGAGTTCAAAGGCTAGGACAGTTGATTACAGATTACTTAAATTCTTCATTATTAAAATAAACAAAAGGGATGTTCCTTATAATGAGGAATGTTCTTTTTGTTTATTTTAATTTATTTACACTGGAGTTAAATTTGGAAAAAATTGCTGATTGTTAACACTTAGTATGGGTGGTATTATATAAAAGTCGCCTCTGAAAAGAGCGAACAATTAAATAGTCTGGTAATTAAGGCGAGAAGGTCACACCCGTTCCCATACCGAACACGGAAGTTAAGCTTCTCAGCGCCGATGGTAGTTGGGGCTTTGCCCCTGTGAGAGTAGGACGTTGCCAGGCGAGAGACAGGAATTTACGTTTCTGTCTTTTTCTTTCCCTATTTTGAGGATTGGAAAAAATTTCTATTGTAAGTGAACACCGACGGTGTTAAGATAGAAAAGTCGCTCCTCCAAAGAGCGATCAAGGAATCAAAAATGGAAAAAACTTTCTATTGTTCTGAAACACACAACGTGTTAAGATAGGAAAGTCGCTCTTCAAAAAGAGTGAGTAAGTCAATCGAAATTGGAAATAATTGATGATTGATAGTTTGTTAGAAATGCGATAAGATAGTATTCCTGTCGCTTTCGGTGACATTGTTCTTTGAAAACTAAACAAACAAAAACGTCAACAAACAATAAATTATCATGTTTCTTCTATATTAAATGAAGAACATGAGCCAACGTAACATTTATGAGCTAATCAACTTTCTTGGAGAGTTTGATCCTGGCTCAGGACGAACGCTGGCGGCGTGCCTAATACATGCAAGTCGAGCGAATCTTCTGGAACTTGTTCCGGAAGGTTAGCGGCGGACGGGTGAGTAACACGTGGGCAACCTGCCTGTAAGACTGGGATAACACCGGGAAACCGGTGCTAATACCGGATAATCCTTTTTCTCTCATGAGGAAAAGTTGAAAGTCGGTTTCGGCTGACACTTACAGATGGGCCCGCGGCGCATTAGCTAGTTGGTGAGGTAACGGCTCACCAAGGCGACGATGCGTAGCCGACCTGAGAGGGTGATCGGCCACACTGGGACTGAGACACGGCCCAGACTCCTACGGGAGGCAGCAGTAGGGAATCTTCCACAATGGACGAAAGTCTGATGGAGCAACGCCGCGTGAGCGATGAAGGCCTTCGGGTCGTAAAGCTCTGTTGTTAGGGAAGAACAAGTACCGGAGTAACTGCCGGTACCTTGACGGTACCTAACCAGAAAGCCACGGCTAACTACGTGCCAGCAGCCGCGGTAATACGTAGGTGGCAAGCGTTGTCCGGAATTATTGGGCGTAAAGCGCGCGCAGGCGGTCCTTTAAGTCTGATGTGAAAGCCCACGGCTCAACCGTGGAGGGTCATTGGAAACTGGGGGACTTGAGTGCAGAAGAGGAAAGCGGAATTCCACGTGTAGCGGTGAAATGCGTAGAGATGTGGAGGAACACCAGTGGCGAAGGCGGCTTTCTGGTCTGTAACTGACGCTGAGGCGCGAAAGCGTGGGGAGCAAACAGGATTAGATACCCTGGTAGTCCACGCCGTAAACGATGAGTGCTAAGTGTTAGAGGGTTTCCGCCCTTTAGTGCTGCAGCTAACGCATTAAGCACTCCGCCTGGGGAGTACGGCCGCAAGGCTGAAACTCAAAGGAATTGACGGGGGCCCGCACAAGCGGTGGAGCATGTGGTTTAATTCGAAGCAACGCGAAGAACCTTACCAGGTCTTGACATCCTCTGACACTCCTAGAGATAGGAATTTCCCCTTCGGGGGACAGAGTGACAGGTGGTGCATGGTTGTCGTCAGCTCGTGTCGTGAGATGTTGGGTTAAGTCCCGCAACGAGCGCAACCCTTGATCTTAGTTGCCAGCATTCAGTTGGGCACTCTAAGGTGACTGCCGGTGACAAACCGGAGGAAGGTGGGGATGACGTCAAATCATCATGCCCCTTATGACCTGGGCTACACACGTGCTACAATGGATGGTACAAAGGGCAGCAAAGCCGCGAGGCCTAGCCAATCCCATAAAACCATTCTCAGTTCGGATTGTAGGCTGCAACTCGCCTACATGAAGCCGGAATCGCTAGTAATCGCGGATCAGCATGCCGCGGTGAATACGTTCCCGGGCCTTGTACACACCGCCCGTCACACCACGAGAGTTTGTAACACCCGAAGTCGGTGGGGTAACCGTAAGGAGCCAGCCGCCTAAGGTGGGACAGATGATTGGGGTGAAGTCGTAACAAGGTAGCCGTATCGGAAGGTGCGGCTGGATCACCTCCTTTCTAAGGATAATGCAGTCCTTATGGACTGATAAAAAAGTTGACCGCTTTTTGTTTGTTTAGTTTTGAGAGTGCAATCTCTCAGAACATCGTTCTTTGAAAACTAGATAATCGTATAGAAGAAACCAAGTAAAAACCGAGTAAAATCGCCATTTTAGTTTTTTCTCTCTATTAAATAGAGTAAAACCTTTTAGGTTAAGTTAGAAAGGGCGCACGGTGAATGCCTTGGCACTAGGAGCCGATGAAGGACGGGACTAACACCGATATGCTTCGGGGAGCTGTAAGTAAGCTTTGATCCGGAGATTTCCGAATGGGGAAACCCACTGCTCGTAATGGAGCAGTATCTTTACCTGAATACATAGGGTATTGATGGCAGACCCGGGGAACTGAAACATCTAAGTACCCGGAGGAAGAGAAAGCAAACGCGATTCCCTAAGTAGCGGCGAGCGAAACGGGATTAGCCCAAACCAAGAGGCTTGCCTCTTGGGGTTGTAGGACACTCAACATGGAGTTACAAAGGAACGGGGTAGATGAAGCGGTCTGGAAAGGCCCGTCATAGAAGGTAAAAGCCCTGTAGTTGAAACTTCGTTCCCTCCTGAGTGGATCCTGAGTACGGCCGGACACGTGAAATCCGGTCGGAAGCAGGGAGGACCATCTCCCAAGGCTAAATACTCCCTAGTGACCGATAGTGAACCAGTACCGTGAGGGAAAGGTGAAAAGCACCCCGGAAGGGGAGTGAAATAGTTCCTGAAACCGTGTGCCTACAAGTAGTTAGAGCCCGTTAATGGGTGATAGCGTGCCTTTTGTAGAATGAACCGGCGAGTTACGATTACATGCAAGGTTAAGTTGAAGAGACGGAGCCGCAGCGAAAGCGAGTCTGAATAGGGCGAATTAGTATGTGGTCGTAGACCCGAAACCAGGTGATCTACCCATGTCCAGGGTGAAGTCCAGGTAACACTGGATGGAGGCCCGAACCCACGCACGTTGAAAAGTGCGGGGATGAGGTGTGGGTAGCGGAGAAATTCCAATCGAACTTGGAGATAGCTGGTTCTCTCCGAAATAGCTTTAGGGCTAGCCTCACGTAGTAAGAGTCTTGGAGGTAGAGCACTGTTTGGACTAGGGGCCCTCATCGGGTTACCGAATTCAGACAAACTCCGAATGCCAAAGACTTATCCGTGGGAGTCAGACTGCGAGTGATAAGATCCGTAGTCAAAAGGGAAACAGCCCAGACCACCAGCTAAGGTCCCAAAGTATACGTTAAGTGGAAAAGGATGTGGAGTTGCTTAGACAACCAGGATGTTGGCTTAGAAGCAGCCACCATTTAAAGAGTGCGTAATAGCTCACTGGTCGAGTGACTCTGCGCCGAAAATGTACCGGGGCTAAACGTATCACCGAAGCTGTGGATTGACATCTTCGATGTCAGTGGTAGGAGAGCGTTCTAAGGGCGTTGAAGCTAGACCGTAAGGACTGGTGGAGCGCTTAGAAGTGAGAATGCCGGTATGAGTAGCGAAAGATGAGTGAGAATCTCATCCACCGAATGCCTAAGGTTTCCTGAGGAAGGCTCGTCCGCTCAGGGTTAGTCGGGACCTAAGCCGAGGCCGAAAGGCGTAGGCGATGGACAACAGGTTGATATTCCTGTACCACCTCTTTATCGTTTGAGTGATGGGGGGACGCAGGAGGATAGGGTAAGCGCACTGCTGGATATGTGCGTCTAAGCAGTTAGGCTGAGAAGCAGGAAAATCCGCTTCTCGTAATGGCTGAGCTGTGACAGCGAGGGAAATATAGTACCGAAGTTCCTGATTCCACACTGCCAAGAAAAGCCTCTAGCGAGATAAAAGGTGCCCGTACCGCAAACCGACACAGGTAGGCGAGGAGAGAATCCTAAGGTGAGCGAGAGAACTCTCGTTAAGGAACTCGGCAAAATGACCCCGTAACTTCGGGAGAAGGGGTGCTCTTTGGGGTTCATAGCCTCGAAGAGCCGCAGTGAATAGGCCCAGGCGACTGTTTAGCAAAAACACAGGTCTCTGCGAAGCCGCAAGGCGAAGTATAGGGGCTGACGCCTGCCCGGTGCTGGAAGGTTAAGAGGAGGGGTTAGCGCAAGCGAAGCTCTGAATCGAAGCCCCAGTAAACGGCGGCCGTAACTATAACGGTCCTAAGGTAGCGAAATTCCTTGTCGGGTAAGTTCCGACCCGCACGAAAGGCGTAACGATCTGGGCACTGTCTCAACGAGAGACTCGGTGAAATTATAGTACCTGTGAAGATGCAGGTTACCCGCGACAGGACGGAAAGACCCCGTGGAGCTTTACTGTAGCCTGATATTGAATTTTGGTACAGCTTGTACAGGATAGGTAGGAGCCTGAGAAGCCGGAGCGCCAGCTTCGGTGGAGGCGTCGGTGGGATACTACCCTGGCTGTATTGAAATTCTAACCCGCACCCCTGATCGGGGTGGGAGACAGTGTCAGGTGGGCAGTTTGACTGGGGCGGTCGCCTCCTAAAGAGTAACGGAGGCGCCCAAAGGTTCCCTCAGAATGGTTGGAAATCATTCGTAGAGTGTAAAGGCACAAGGGAGCTTGACTGCGAGACCTACAAGTCGAGCAGGGACGAAAGTCGGGCTTAGTGATCCGGTGGTTCCGCATGGAAGGGCCATCGCTCAACGGATAAAAGCTACCCCGGGGATAACAGGCTTATCTCCCCCAAGAGTCCACATCGACGGGGAGGTTTGGCACCTCGATGTCGGCTCATCGCATCCTGGGGCTGTAGTCGGTCCCAAGGGTTGGGCTGTTCGCCCATTAAAGCGGTACGCGAGCTGGGTTCAGAACGTCGTGAGACAGTTCGGTCCCTATCCGTCGTGGGCGCAGGAAATTTGAGAGGAGCTGTCCTTAGTACGAGAGGACCGGGATGGACGCACCGCTGGTGTACCAGTTGTCTTGCCAAAGGCATCGCTGGGTAGCTATGTGCGGACGGGATAAGTGCTGAAAGCATCTAAGCATGAAGCCCCCCTCAAGATGAGATTTCCCATAGCGTCAAGCTAGTAAGATCCCTGAAAGATGATCAGGTTGATAGGTCAGAGGTGGAAGCGTGGCGACATGTGGAGCTGACTGATACTAATCGATCGAGGACTTAACCATATTTTTTAAAGCGAATAACTCGTTTTTACGAATTTCTTCTATATTATCTAGTTTTGAGAGAACGATCTCTCTAATTTCATAAGTCTGGTAATTAAGGCGAGAAGGTCACACCCGTTCCCATACCGAACACGGAAGTTAAGCTTCTCAGCGCCGATGGTAGTTGGGACTTTGTCCCTGTGAGAGTAGGACGTTGCCAGGCGAGAGACAGGAATTTACGTTTCTGTCTTTTTCTTTCCCTATTTTGAGGATTGGAAAAAATTTCTATTGTAAGTGAACACCGACGGTGTTAAGATAGAAAAGTCGCTCCTCCAAAGAGTGATCAAGGAATCAAAAATGGAAAAAACTTTCTATTGTTCTGAAACACACAACGTGTTAAGATAGGAAAGTCGCTCTTCAAAAAGAGTGAGTAAGTCAATCAAAATTGGAAATAATTGATGATTGATAGTTTGTTAGAAATGCGATAAGATAGTATTCCTGTCGCTTTCGGTGACATTGTTCTTTGAAAACTAAACAAACAAAAACGTCAACAAACAATAAATTATCATGTTTCTTCTATATTAAATGAAGAACATGAGCCAACGTAACATTTATGAGCTAATCAACTTTCTTGGAGAGTTTGATCCTGGCTCAGGACGAACGCTGGCGGCGTGCCTAATACATGCAAGTCGAGCGAATCTTCTGGAACTTGTTCCGGAAGGTTAGCGGCGGACGGGTGAGTAACACGTGGGCAACCTGCCTGTAAGACTGGGATAACACCGGGAAACCGGTGCTAATACCGGATAATCCTTTCCCTCTCATGAGGAAAAGTTGAAAGTCGGTTTCGGCTGACACTTACAGATGGGCCCGCGGCGCATTAGCTAGTTGGTGAGGTAACGGCTCACCAAGGCGACGATGCGTAGCCGACCTGAGAGGGTGATCGGCCACACTGGGACTGAGACACGGCCCAGACTCCTACGGGAGGCAGCAGTAGGGAATCTTCCACAATGGACGAAAGTCTGATGGAGCAACGCCGCGTGAGCGATGAAGGCCTTCGGGTCGTAAAGCTCTGTTGTTAGGGAAGAACAAGTACCGGAGTAACTGCCGGTACCTTGACGGTACCTAACCAGAAAGCCACGGCTAACTACGTGCCAGCAGCCGCGGTAATACGTAGGTGGCAAGCGTTGTCCGGAATTATTGGGCGTAAAGCGCGCGCAGGCGGTCCTTTAAGTCTGATGTGAAAGCCCACGGCTCAACCGTGGAGGGTCATTGGAAACTGGGGGACTTGAGTGCAGAAGAGGAAAGCGGAATTCCACGTGTAGCGGTGAAATGCGTAGAGATGTGGAGGAACACCAGTGGCGAAGGCGGCTTTCTGGTCTGTAACTGACGCTGAGGCGCGAAAGCGTGGGGAGCAAACAGGATTAGATACCCTGGTAGTCCACGCCGTAAACGATGAGTGCTAAGTGTTAGAGGGTTTCCGCCCTTTAGTGCTGCAGCTAACGCATTAAGCACTCCGCCTGGGGAGTACGGCCGCAAGGCTGAAACTCAAAGGAATTGACGGGGGCCCGCACAAGCGGTGGAGCATGTGGTTTAATTCGAAGCAACGCGAAGAACCTTACCAGGTCTTGACATCCTCTGACACTCCTAGAGATAGGAATTTCCCCTTCGGGGGACAGAGTGACAGGTGGTGCATGGTTGTCGTCAGCTCGTGTCGTGAGATGTTGGGTTAAGTCCCGCAACGAGCGCAACCCTTGATCTTAGTTGCCAGCATTCAGTTGGGCACTCTAAGGTGACTGCCGGTGACAAACCGGAGGAAGGTGGGGATGACGTCAAATCATCATGCCCCTTATGACCTGGGCTACACACGTGCTACAATGGATGGTACAAAGGGCAGCAAAGCCGCGAGGCCTAGCCAATCCCATAAAACCATTCTCAGTTCGGATTGTAGGCTGCAACTCGCCTACATGAAGCCGGAATCGCTAGTAATCGCGGATCAGCATGCCGCGGTGAATACGTTCCCGGGCCTTGTACACACCGCCCGTCACACCACGAGAGTTTGTAACACCCGAAGTCGGTGGGGTAACCGTAAGGAGCCAGCCGCCTAAGGTGGGACAGATGATTGGGGTGAAGTCGTAACAAGGTAGCCGTATCGGAAGGTGCGGCTGGATCACCTCCTTTCTAAGGATTATGCAGTCCTTATGGACTGATAAAAAAGTTGACTGCTTTTTGTTTGTTTAGTTTTGAGAGTGCAATCTCTCAAAGCCTTTTTAAATCGTTCTTTGAAAACTAGATAATCGTATAGAAGAAACCAAGTAAAAACCGAGTAAAATCGCCATTTTAGTTTTTTCTCTCTATTAAATAGAGTAAAACCTTTTAGGTTAAGTTAGAAAGGGCGCACGGTGAATGCCTTGGCACTAGGAGCCGATGAAGGACGGGACTAACACCGATATGCTTCGGGGAGCTGTAAGTAAGCTTTGATCCGGAGATTTCCGAATGGGGAAACCCACTGCTCGTAATGGAGCAGTATCTTTACCTGAATACATAGGGTATTGATGGCAGACCCGGGGAACTGAAACATCTAAGTACCCGGAGGAAGAGAAAGCAAACGCGATTCCCTAAGTAGCGGCGAGCGAAACGGGATTAGCCCAAACCAAGAGGCTTGCCTCTTGGGGTTGTAGGACACTCTACATGGAGTTACAAAGGAACGGGGTAGATGAAGCGGTCTGGAAAGGCCCGTCATAGAAGGTAAAAGCCCTGTAGTTGAAACTTCGTTCCCTCCTGAGTGGATCCTGAGTACGGCCGGACACGTGAAATCCGGTCGGAAGCAGGGAGGACCATCTCCCAAGGCTAAATACTCCCTAGTGACCGATAGTGAACCAGTACCGTGAGGGAAAGGTGAAAAGCACCCCGGAAGGGGAGTGAAATAGTTCCTGAAACCGTGTGCCTACAAGTAGTTAGAGCCCGTTAATGGGTGATAGCGTGCCTTTTGTAGAATGAACCGGCGAGTTACGATTACATGCAAGGTTAAGTTGAAGAGACGGAGCCGCAGCGAAAGCGAGTCTGAATAGGGCGAATTAGTATGTGGTCGTAGACCCGAAACCAGGTGATCTACCCATGTCCAGGGTGAAGTCCAGGTAACACTGGATGGAGGCCCGAACCCACGCACGTTGAAAAGTGCGGGGATGAGGTGTGGGTAGCGGAGAAATTCCAATCGAACTTGGAGATAGCTGGTTCTCTCCGAAATAGCTTTAGGGCTAGCCTCACGTAGTAAGAGTCTTGGAGGTAGAGCACTGTTTGGACTAGGGGCCCTCATCGGGTTACCGAATTCAGACAAACTCCGAATGCCAAAGACTTATCCGTGGGAGTCAGACTGCGAGTGATAAGATCCGTAGTCAAAAGGGAAACAGCCCAGACCACCAGCTAAGGTCCCAAAGTATACGTTAAGTGGAAAAGGATGTGGAGTTGCTTAGACAACCAGGATGTTGGCTTAGAAGCAGCCACCATTTAAAGAGTGCGTAATAGCTCACTGGTCGAGTGACTCTGCGCCGAAAATGTACCGGGGCTAAACGTATCACCGAAGCTGTGGATTGACACCGTTGGTGTCAGTGGTAGGAGAGCGTTCTAAGGGCGTTGAAGCTAGACCGTAAGGACTGGTGGAGCGCTTAGAAGTGAGAATGCCGGTATGAGTAGCGAAAGATGAGTGAGAATCTCATCCACCGAATGCCTAAGGTTTCCTGAGGAAGGCTCGTCCGCTCAGGGTTAGTCGGGACCTAAGCCGAGGCCGAAAGGCGTAGGCGATGGACAACAGGTTGATATTCCTGTACCACCTCTTTATCGTTTGAGTGATGGGGGGACGCAGGAGGATAGGGTAAGCGCACTGTTGGATATGTGCGTCTAAGCAGTTAGGCTGAGAAGCAGGAAAATCCGCTTCTCATAAAGGCTGAGCTGTGACAGCGAGGGAAATATAGTACCGAAGTTCCTGATTCCACACTGCCAAGAAAAGCCTCTAGCGAGATAAAAGGTGCCCGTACCGCAAACCGACACAGGTAGGCGAGGAGAGAATCCTAAGGTGAGCGAGAGAACTCTCGTTAAGGAACTCGGCAAAATGACCCCGTAACTTCGGGAGAAGGGGTGCTCTTTGGGGTTCATAGCCTCGAAGAGCCGCAGTGAATAGGCCCAGGCGACTGTTTAGCAAAAACACAGGTCTCTGCGAAGCCGCAAGGCGAAGTATAGGGGCTGACGCCTGCCCGGTGCTGGAAGGTTAAGAGGAGGGGTTAGCGCAAGCGAAGCTCTGAATCGAAGCCCCAGTAAACGGCGGCCGTAACTATAACGGTCCTAAGGTAGCGAAATTCCTTGTCGGGTAAGTTCCGACCCGCACGAAAGGCGTAACGATCTGGGCACTGTCTCAACGAGAGACTCGGTGAAATTATAGTACCTGTGAAGATGCAGGTTACCCGCGACAGGACGGAAAGACCCCGTGGAGCTTTACTGTAGCCTGATATTGAATTTTGGTACAGCTTGTACAGGATAGGTAGGAGCCTGAGAAGCCGGAGCGCCAGCTTCGGTGGAGGCGTCGGTGGGATACTACCCTGGCTGTATTGAAATTCTAACCCGCACCCCTGATCGGGGTGGGAGACAGTGTCAGGTGGGCAGTTTGACTGGGGCGGTCGCCTCCTAAAGAGTAACGGAGGCGCCCAAAGGTTCCCTCAGAATGGTTGGAAATCATTCGTAGAGTGTAAAGGCACAAGGGAGCTTGACTGCGAGACCTACAAGTCGAGCAGGGACGAAAGTCGGGCTTAGTGATCCGGTGGTTCCGCATGGAAGGGCCATCGCTCAACGGATAAAAGCTACCCCGGGGATAACAGGCTTATCTCCCCCAAGAGTCCACATCGACGGGGAGGTTTGGCACCTCGATGTCGGCTCATCGCATCCTGGGGCTGTAGTCGGTCCCAAGGGTTGGGCTGTTCGCCCATTAAAGCGGTACGCGAGCTGGGTTCAGAACGTCGTGAGACAGTTCGGTCCCTATCCGTCGTGGGCGCAGGAAATTTGAGAGGAGCTGTCCTTAGTACGAGAGGACCGGGATGGACGCACCGCTGGTGTACCAGTTGTCTTGCCAAAGGCATCGCTGGGTAGCTATGTGCGGACGGGATAAGTGCTGAAAGCATCTAAGCATGAAGCCCCCCTCAAGATGAGATTTCCCATAGCGTCAAGCTAGTAAGATCCCTGAAAGATGATCAGGTTGATAGGTCAGAGGTGGAAACGTGGCGACATGTGGAGCTGACTGATACTAATCGATCGAGGACTTAACCATAGTCTAAAGCGAATAACTCGTTTTTATAAAGTTTCTTCTACATTATCTAGTTTTGAGAGAGCGAACTCTCAAAAGATATATATTATTAACATGCGCCCGTAGCTCAATTGGATAGAGCGTCTGACTACGGATCAGAAGGTTATGGGTTCGACTCCTTTCGGGCGCGTCATTAATTCTTGTAAAAAAGCAGTGGATTCTATTTATGAATTCACTGCTTTTTTTCGTTTCAGATATTAGGAATGGACCACTTCCAAGTTAGGGGGTCTTTCCCTTTTTATGTAATAGTGATAGTGTAAAACGAGAATATACATAATGGAGTTGACTAGATTGAGCCGTAGGTTTGCTGAATGGTATGATTTTTTTATGCGTCCTTTAGAAAAAAGGAAGTTTAAAAGAATTCGTGAGGGCCTTTTGTCTAAGGCAGTAGGATATGTACTGGAAATCGGATCCGGGACTGGTATTAATTTTCCTCTATATAAATCGGTTGAAAAGGTAGTCGCAATCGAACCAAGTACTGATATGATTAACAAGTCACAAGAGAAGCTTAAACAATCCTTTGTACAAATTGAACTGGTGAAAGCAGATGCTGAAAAACTTCCTTTTGCAGACAATAGTTTTGATACAGTTGTAGCTACACTTGTACTTTGCACAATCCCAGATCCGAATCAAGCAATGAAGGAAATGCTGCGAGTATGTAAGCCGGAAGGAAAATTACTGTTTTTTGAACATGTTAAAATGGAAAATCGATTTCTAGCTGCCTTACAAGAGTGGCTAACACCTGCATGGAAAAAAATTTGTGATGGATGCTGCTTGAACCGAGATACGCTTGTATTACTTAAAACTAAAGATCTTGTCATCAATGAAATCAAAAGTTATTATAACGGGTTATTTCTTTCAGTAGAGACAAAAAAACGAAAATCTTGAATCTGAATATATAAGGAAATGGGTATGTTAGACTAGGAATGGTAATTAATAAGTGAACAATGAGGAGGATTTAAAATGAGAGAAGTCGGTTTTATTGGTCTCGGTAATATGGGACAACCAATGGTAATGAACCTTTTAAAGGCAGGTTTTAAAGTGAAGGTTTACAACCGGACAGCAAGTAAAGCATCAGTGGTTATCGCGGCAGGTGCGGAGCAGGTTAATCGTCCTTGTGATGTGACTAGCTCTGTTGGTATTGTTATAACAATGGTTGCCAACGATCAGGTACTAGAGGAATTGGTTTATGGTCAAGATGGGATTGGAGATAAATTAGGGACAGATGGTATTCACCTATCAATGAGTACGGTGTCACCTGAGACATCACGGAAGCTGGCCAAGTACCATCAAGAAAAGGGCAGTTTTTATATCGCAGCTCCGGTATTTGGTCGTCCCGAGGCCGCCGCTTCTCAAAAATTGTGGATTCTTTCATCAGGGAACCATGTAGCGAAAGAGCAGGTTAAACCTGTCCTAGAGGCACTTGGTCAACGTGTGTTTGATTTAGGTGAACAACCTGGCAATGCCAATGTGGTAAAGTTAGGTGGAAATTTTATGATAATGGCAGCTATGGAAGCGATGGCAGAGGCCTTCAATTTGGCTGAAAAGAATGGAATGGATCGTGAGACAGTTGCAGAAGTTTATTCGTCAACCTTATTTAACTGCACCGTTTATAACGGTTATGGGTCAATGATTGCGAAGAAGATGTTTGAACCAGCCGGTTTTCAATTGGCACTTGGTCTAAAAGACTGTAATCTCGTCCTGGATGAAGCAAACAATACAAAAACTCCAATGCCACTAGCAAATTTAGTACATAATCGTCTCCTTTCTTCTGCAGCAAAAGGTCGGGGAAATCTGGATTGGTCTGCTTTAACGAAGCTAACAAATGAGGAAGCTGGTTTGGAATAGCCTTCTGAATAAATCCTACTATTAAGTTAACGCTATAGTTTAGATAGAAAAAAGCTTAAAACGTCAGCAGCCAAAACTTAGTCAAAAATATGAAAACAAAAAGAAAGGTGGTGAATCCTGCTATAAAAACATCCAAAAGCCAGTGATAGTTATTCAGAAACTACATGCTAGATTAACTCATATTCGAAAAGAATATGTCCGTGATGTCGTAACCCGAATAGTGAAAACCAGACCCTCGTTTATTGCGATTGAAGATTTGAACATCAAAGGCATGTTAAAAAACAAACATCTTGCCGATCGTGATAGAAAACAAAATTTCTATTATTTCCGCACATGCTTGGAACAAATATGCAAGCAGAATGGGATTGAATTGCGAATCGTAGGTCGATTCTTCCCATCTTCAAACTTTGTTCCTGCTGTGGCCACAAGAAAGTATGTCTATCCTTATCTGAGAGAATTTTCATTTGTGACCAATGTGGAATCGAGATAGAAAGAGATTTTAATGCGAGTTTAAATCTGAAATATGCCATGGCCTATACCATTATCACTTAACGGTAATGTATAAAAATAGGGTGGGCTACATCCGAACTAACGCCTGTGGAGAGCCGTGCAGACGATAGTAGCGAGGAAGTGGCGAGATCGGGTTCAAAGAAGCAGGAAATAATCTAGCATAAATGAATGATTATATTTGTTTATGTTTTTAGTAGCAGACATACTTGTGAAGTCATATGAAATTACCAATTTGATTATAGATGATGATTTTGCTGTTGAGGAATATGTGACAGCCGAATTCGTTCATGAAAGTAAAGACTATAGTGTTACATTTAAAAAAGAAGATTTAGAAATCATCAATAGCTGGGTTTTCGAGGCTGGCACGTCACTTCCGGCTAATATACCTGAAGAAATCCTTGAATCCATCCGAAATGATATTAAAAAGAAAATATAATCTGGAAGAGGCGATAGATCATTCCCAACACGGGAATCATCAGCCTCTTTTCGCTGCTTTATGACTTATTAAGTAATGTTTTTGGATTTGAATTTAAGACGAGCATCGCACATAGAAGAATTCCTGAAGCAAACCAAATGGCTTTTGCCCCCCAATGCAAGGTTGACAAAGTACCAAATAACGCACCGATTAGAAAAGAGACAATAATGAGCGTAAAGTCAAGAAATTGATGGAAACCTTTTCGGTCATGCATTACTATTGCCTTATAGGCTGCTTCCGCAGCAGTACGTAAATTTCCAGTTACCATTGCAGAATTATAGGGCCATTTCACTAAGGTGCGAAAGGAAGAAATTTGTACAGAGGCTACAAACGCAATGGTTATGGTAACAATCATATTCGGAACCTCAACTGGCCAAGTACCGACCATTATAAGAACAATACTTTCTAATAAAAGTACGGTACGGGCCGGATAGGGAAAAGTCTTGATAATATTAGGATGTTTTAATCCTTCGGCCACGGCTACTCCAAAAACAAATGCGACAATAGGTGGTATATGTCTTAATCCTTGACTCCATTGTCTTCGTGCCATCTCCACACCTAACAAAACAAGATTACCTGTTTGGGAAGTGGCAAATACTCCATCTCGGCTTACGTAGGTATAGGCATCTAAGAATCCCCCTACTAAAGCAAGTAATATTCCTAGACCAACAGATTCTGCGGTGAATTTTGAGATAGCAATCCTGCTTTTATAGAAATATCTTGATAAATGGTATCCTTCAATATGTTTTTGAGCAATGTCCTGACTTTTTTCCATACAGTCTCTCCCAATGAATTTGAACTTTTCCTCTTATTTTTTGTTAAGCTCTAAAAAATTATGTAGGTAGGGGAGAGGGAAATCGAATGATAATTAGTTGTTTTGGAAAAGATAAGGGCGAGGTGAATAGAATGGCTACTGCAAAAATCGGAGATATAATAACTTTTAAACGTGATGGAGAAAGTCACGAAGGAAGTGTTACCGGGGTTCGGGAAAATTCTGTAATCGTCCAATACGGTTATTCGAAGGAAAAGGATGAACCGCTAACAACGATCGTTAACCATAAAAATTACAAAATAAAAAAATAGGGATTAAAGCGTGAAATGCAGTGTGAATTTAATAATCATACTGCATTTTTATTTGAAAAGTATTTTTGTGAAGCTTTGGTAAATTTTCCAAAAAACATTTTTGGCTCCTCAATAAAGAACCAGTACAATCATTTTGGATTAAGTGATTCAAAAATCCTACTCAAGGTAAGTACTTTTGAACGTATCGTAGTAATCGGAGGTCTCGCTATTTCAACCTTGTTAACAATAGTGGTTGTGCCGGTTATCTATGAATTATTCCATTTTAAAAAGTCTTTCGATAAATGGTTCACAATCATTTACGTTTCCAGCACTTGGATGAATATCAACTATGATTCCGTTTTTTGTATCAATGCTTGTATGGGCTAAGAAGTGAGGTCCAGATGGCTTTCCTGGGCGATTTAATAACCCAGAGTCAGGATCAGTTTAAACGATGGAGGTTGTTTCGGTTGAGGGACCTTTTGATTTTCGTCCACTTTTCTTTTTGCCTGCTATTCTTTTCTCCTCTAACTCTTTTTCATTTTTCTTCGCTTCTTCTTCAAGAGTATTTAAATATTGAGAAGGAGTCTTCTCTACTTTTACCTTTTCAACTTTACTCTTTGAAGCACTTGCCTTGATATGTGTTGAATCAGTAACTATTACTTCCCCAGTAACGATTCCTTTCTCTATACAAAGTTCAATTAAATAATCAAAAACTTCTTGAAAAACTGTACAATCGTTAAATCTTCTTCGCCGATTCTGACTAAATATTGAATGGTCTGGAACAGGATCCGTTAAATCAAGACCTAAAAACCATCGATAAGCAATATTTAAATGAACTTCTTGTTCCAGCTGACGTTCAGAGTCAACATTAAATAAATAACCAATCAGTAACATTTTAAATAAAAGTACAGGATCAAGTGATTTCCTACCAAGTTTCGAATAATACTTTTCCATTTTGTCGTATATAAAGGAAAAATCAATTTTCTCATTGATTTCACGAAGTATATGATTTGAAGGGACAAAAACATTTAAATCAATAAACTCTAGTTTACTTTGATACTCATCTTTACGACCCATGGCCATAATAATTCCCCCAATAAAAAAACCTATTAGATTGTCAACAGCCCCAGTTGAACTCCCTTTTTTCTATTTAAATTATATTTCTACCTTAGTACTTATTTATATAATCGGAATTATCGGATATAATGACATTGAGCAGACTTGTGAACTTTTTTATTTCGATTTTCGAAGTAACTATTCGGTTTACATAAATACGTTATTGGAGGGTCTAAACCATGAAGTACAGCTATGTGTCTCATCTTGAATGCCCAAAATGTCATGAGATTTATTCCGTAGATGAAGTAAATCAGTTATGTCGTTGTGGAGCACCACTCTTAGTTAAATATGATTTAAGTGGAGCAAAATCAGTCATTAAAAAAGAAGATTTAAATACTCGTCAAAATAGTTTATGGAGATATCATGAACTGCTACCGGTTAAAAATGAGGAAAATATTGTCTCGTTAGATGAAGGGATGACTCCTTTAACACAACTAAAGAAACTAGGCGAAAAATATGCTCTAGCTCACTTGTATATCAAGGATGAGGGGATCATTCCAACAGGTTCCTTTAAAACTCGCGGCGCAAGTGTTGGAATCTCAAAAGCAAAAGAACTGGGTGTGGAACAGCTGGCAATGCCTACGAATGGTAACGCCGGTGCCGCTTGGGCATTATATGCTGCAAAAGCAGGGATCAAAGCGACCATAGTTATGCCTCAGGATGCACCGAATATCACTAGAAAAGAGGTTGCCGTTTCCGGTGCCAGTTTATATTTAGTAAATGGATTAATCAGTGATGCTGGAAAAATTGTCGCCAAGTTAATTGCGGAACAAGGTATTTATGATGCATCGACATTGAAAGAGCCATACCGTATTGAAGGTAAGAAGACAATGGGCTATGAAATTTTAGAACAATTCAATTGGCAGGTTCCGGATGTTATTTTATATCCGACTGGCGGCGGTGTGGGTATTATCGGCATTTATAAAGCACTAGTCGAATTAAAAGAAATAGGCTGGATTACGACTGACAAGTTTCCTAGATTGGTAGCTGTCCAAGCGGAAGGATGTGCTCCAATTGTAAAGGCATGGCAAGAAGGGAAGAAGGAATCGGTATTCTGGGAGAACTCTAAGACAAATGCGTTTGGCATCAATGTACCTAAAGCACTTGGAGATTTTCTCGTCTTAGAAGCCATCTATGAAACCAACGGCTGTGCGATTGCGATCTCGGAAAATGAGATTTCTGAAGCCCAAAAACAAGTGGCAGAACTTGAAGGAAACTTCATTTGTCCAGAAGGTGCGGCGACGTTTGCAGCAGCACGTATTTTACGTGAACAAAATTGGATTAAGGAAGATGAAACAGTGGTTTGCTTAAACACCGGACAGGGAATTAAATATCCAGAAACAGTTGAAACTAATAATGTAACCTTATTACAGCCGGATGATGCTATCTAAGCATCATAAATTAATGAAGGCGAAAATATCTTGGCCATTTGATTCTAAATGGATTTGGTACTAAAGACAGTGACACCTCTGATCTAGAGAAACATAGGATAGTAGCGGAGGTGTCATAAATGAAGAGATGGTTAAAAGTAGTCATTTTGACATACCTTTCGCTGCTATTTTTCGGAAGTTTTATTGCGGTAGGCATGTTGGGGACCGGTGCACTGGAAAAATCTTTGCCATTCATCTCGGAAATTAAAATCTTTTTGTATTATTTTTTTGCCGGAGCCATTGGGGGGTCACTAAGACATCTTTACATGTTCTGCACTCACTATATGGAGGACGAGTTACATGATTATCGAAAGTGGATCATGTACATTTTTTATCCTATCTTTGCAACAGGCACGGCAGTCGTAGCTGTTACCATTATCCAAAGCGGGATATTATTAATTCAATTTACGGATTATCAAGATACGCCTTATGCACCAATAAGTATAGCTTTCTTTGTAGGATTTGGTTTTAATCGCTTTGTTAAAAAGCTTAACACAGTATCAAAAGACATTTTTCAGACGAATCGTAAGAAAAGTAACGGGGATGAAGAAAAAATGGATGAATCTGAAGAAACCTTGAACGAACAATCGGAAGGCCCAAACCACCCTACAACCAACGGTTCATAATAAATAAAATAGCCGCCGTGCGAAATCACATGGCGGCCATTCATCGTGAACTGGCTTAATGATTTAGATTTAAAATGAGATATAGCTCATTAAGGTCCCGAATTTCATAGGTAGGAATAATCCCAGTATCGTTTGGTTTACCTATTGGGTTAAACCAACAAGTATCAAGCCCAGCAAGCTGTCCGCCTTTAATATCAGAGCTTAAGGAGTCTCCGACGATTAAAGCCTGTTCCGGAGAAACATTTGGAATCCGGGCAAAGACATAATCGAAAAATTCCTTCATCGGTTTTTGGAACCCCGTATCTTCTGAGACAAAAATCCCTTTAAAAAGCGGGTGGAGGCCTGCAGCACGCAAACGTTTGTCCTGAGTCTTGGAAACTCCATTTGTGACAATGTATAAATCAAAATGGTTTCGTAACTCGGAAATTAGTTCATATGCTCCACTGATTAATTGATGGCCTTCTTCTAAATAGCCACGGTAGTTCTGTTCTAATAAAACACCATCAACGATTTGACCGTATTCGTTAAATAAAAGGGAAAACCGGGTATTTACTACTTCATCCCGATCCATTTTTCCTTCTTCAAATGATTTCCACAGCCCCTGATTTAATTTTTTATAGTTTGCTTCCATTTCTTTTGTTAGCTGGATATTCTGACTCTCAAACAAGAGCTTTAAGGCTGACGCTTCAGCAGCGGCAAAATCTAATAACGTATCATCAACATCGAACAATATAGTTTTATATGGTTTCAAGCTAATTCCCCTTTGTTTCAATATGGTTCATTGATTTTTATTTTAGCGCAGAAAAGCGCCAGATGCCATCCATTTAATTGGAAGGCATCTGGCGCTGGGTTAATAAAGTTATTTTTTAAATACATGGCGGCCAATGACAAGGGTTGTTGCTCTGGAATCAAGCCAGCGGTTAGTTGCAGTGGACGGATTATAAAAGAATAACGAGCCTGCGGCTGTATTACGTTTTTCATCTAGTGCCTCCTGAACGGCTTTAATTGAGTCTCCATCAGCGGGCTGATTGATTTCTCCATTACGGACAGGCTGAAATTGCCCTTTTTGATAGATGACCTCTTTAATGGAGTCAGGGAACGCTGGGCTGGCAACTCTATTTAGAACCACACAGGCAACTGCGACTTTGCCTTGGTAGGGTTCACTTTCGGCCTCAGCTCGGACCAATCTTGCCAGCAAATCTAGTTCATTTTCAGAATAACCTACTGTTATTTCAGGTTTTGAAGCAGTATGTACGGCTTGTCCAATCGCATTAACTTCCTGCTTTTCTGTATGGATCGTTTGTCCGACATAAATGAAATCAAGATTTTGTACTTGCGGATTTAGTCTCGCTAACTCTTGTAATGAAAGATTGTGACTTCTAGCAATTGCTGACATCGTGTCCCCGCTATTTACGGTATAAGCAAATGCAGACGAGGTAAATAGTAGCGATAACATAACGGTTATGATTATCATTAGCTTTTTCATTGTATGTTCCTCCAGTCGTACTCTCTTATTTATGTCTATTTCTATGAACTGAATCGCTAGAATAGTATTACAGAGTTTTACAATTACATTACATAATAATAGAGTGATTATTAATTGGAAGAATTGTTTGATAGGAAAGCTCTATGAGAAATAATCAGGAAAATATAGGTTATCCTAAAAAGTGATTTTATTTATTTGCTCTGTTAAACGAAATTGTTGTTTTTTATACTCGTATGATTGGAGCGGAAGGCGCTCGACTCCTGCGGGAGTACAGGGCAGGGGAGACCCCACAGGCGCTTAAGCGCCGAGGAAGCTCCCGGGGACCGCCCGCGGAAAGTGAGCGTCTGTAGCGGAAATCAACAGCCATATATAACAGACAGAGCCTATTTTTTTAAAGGATGTGAATCGATGGAATTTTTAGCTTATACAGAGACCTTCTTAAAATATATAAAGGACTATTTAATCTTAAGAGTTGTGTTTATGATCCTCATCCTCTCGGTGAGTTCCTTCGTGATTAACCGGAGTGTCGATTGGTTTTTTCGTAAATCACATTTATTAGAGGATGAAGTCGAGCAAACCATTCAAGGGGTTATCCGATCTGCCTTAAAATACACTTCTGTGACCATCGTGATTGTTTACCTCATCGGCCAATTTATGAACCTAAAGGGCTTATTAGCAGGTGCCGGTATTGTTGGTGTTATCGTCGGTCTTGCAGCTCAAGAGGTTTTAAAAGATATATTATTGGGATTGGTTCGTCTGTCCGATCGAGAGTTTCGGGTCGGAAATTATGTCACATTTAATAGTAATAACTCTGGAACAATCGAGGAGATAGGGATCCGTTTTATGCAAATTCGTGAATGGTCCGGGAAATTATTGACGATACCACATGGGGAAGTACGTACCATCCAAAATTTTAATAAAGGGAAAATGCGCGTCATTGAACGAATAACAGTCAGTTATCAGGAAGACCCACAAAAGATGAAGCAGTTAATGGAACAAGTCTGCAGTACTTGTAATGAAGAATACTCCCAATACCTATTGAAAATGGAGGACGGCAGGCCCGAGCAGGAATTTCAGTTTATTGGCATTACAGACCTAAACCCAAATCAGAAATACGTTGGGTATGAGCTTTGTATGGTGGGCCTGGTTTGGCCTGACGATTATTTCGAGGTATCGAGACAGGTAAGGTTTGAATTATTAAAGGTATTTCATGAACATCAAATTAATATGCCTGGAATTGTTCTCTATAATGAATCCTTATTAGGTCCAACTTCTCCTGACAACATGTAAATCATTTTTGATTTGGGACTGTGGACCTTGTCGCATAATGATTGCCGGAAAAATTATCGAGGCGGCAAAAGCCGGTGATCAAGCAAATGTTAATCAATTTAATAAAGATTGGATCCGGAATGCCGATGAAATTGTAACATTCTTAATGAACGCGAACCGAAATTGGAACAAACAGGTTCTATCAGATATGTTTTATACCCATTTAAAATTAACGACAACTGAAGTGGAAGACTGATTAAAAGGGGAAAGGATCGCCGATATCAAAACCGCCGGCATCAATGAGCCCCATCTTATTCATATGGGTCACTTTTTAACAGATGGAATTGTTAAACAGTTTCCTATAGATTCAGATAAAAAAGAAGGAAATCAAACGTAAATGTTACGAAAGATTCCTTCCTTTTTATTTCTTATTCCTTTTTTTATTACGAAAAGAGGTTACGTTGGTTTTTAATGAAGCGTAAGAGCCAATCGCAGCATATCCATAAAACCAGCCCATAAACACACCAGAGATGAAGCTGTGTTTATGGCTAATAAAAATAGAAATCCCAAGTCCGAACAAAACAGCGATTGTGGGAACAAACCATTTCGGAATTTTAAAATAAACTTTAATGAACTGGGTTAATACCATAATAATTGGGATCGCAAAGACAGCGTCCCAAAAATTCATTTCAATGGTAGGAAAATCCAAACAATAACACACCTTTTTTCCTTTATTATGTGTAAACTCCGCAAAATTATTTTGACCCAGTTAGGTTAGGCAATGGACTTGTGCAAACTATGATAAAATGAGTCTGTCTAAATAGATACACGGTGTAGAAAATAGGAGGAATTTAGGTGGAATTAGGGATTAGTACATTTGTAGAAACCACCCCGGACATTCAGACGGGAAAAGTGATAAGTCATGCAGAGCGACTGCGTGAAGTCGTGGAGGAAATTGTCCTAGCTGATCAGGTAGGCTTGGATATATTTGGAGTAGGGGAGCATCATCGTAAAGACTATGCGGCGTCTTCTCCGACACTTGTCCTTGCTGCTGCAGCCTCACAAACAAAAAGGATCAGACTGACGAGTGCGGTAACAGTCCTATCATCAGATGATCCAGTCCGGGTATTTGAAGATTTTGCCACTTTGGATGGCCTTTCAAACGGCCGAGCAGAAATTATGGTAGGCCGAGGCTCGTTCATTGAATCGTTCCCATTGTTTGGATATGATCTGCAAGACTACGATGAATTGTTCGAGGAGAAGTTGGACCTTTTATTAAAATTACGGGAGTCTGAGAAAGTCACTTGGAGCGGAAAACATCGTCCGGCGATTCAAAATCTAGGGGTATATCCTCGTCCAGTACAGAATCCGTTGCCTGTGTGGATTGGCAGTGGGGGAACGCCCGATTCCGTTATTCGTGCTGGGCTTTTAGGATTGCCGTTGGTTCTAGCGATTATTGGCGGTCGTCCTGTCCAGTTTGCACCGCTTGTTAAACTCTATAAAAGAGCGGCAGAACAGGCAGGGCATGATGGTTCAAAGTTAACGGTAGCGTCGCATTCCCATGGTTTTATTGCAGATGACATGGATACTGCTGCCGATAAATTTTTCCCATCTACACAGCAAGCGATGAATGTACTTGGACGTGAGCGCGGCTGGGGATATTACGATCGGTCGAGTTTTGATGCCGCACGGAGCTTTGAAGGGGCACTATATGTGGGGGACCCTGATACAGTTGCAAAAAAAATCATCCATCTCCGTAAGAATGTGGGAGTGACAAGGTTCATGCTCCATGTGCCGGTTGGAAGCATGCCTCATGGGGATGTCTTAAGAGCGATTGAGCTGCTGGGTAAAGAAGTTGCGCCACGGGTTCGTGAAGAAGTGGCTAAATGGGAAGCAGCGCAATAAATTCTTAGCATTTAGAAATGAAAAGCTTGTAAAATAGGTCCTGTTAGGACAATTTTACAAGCTTTTTTCAGTTAAATTAAACCTAATTTCTCCAACCCGTAGGCAACTCCATCTTCTTCTGCAGACAGTGTCACCATATTTGCTGCTTGTTTTAATTCATCAGAGGAAGCCTCCATGGCTACCCCCATTCCAACTAATGAAAGCATTTCAATATCATTTAAACCGTCCCCGAAGGCCACAGCTTCGTCAGGTGCAATACCCAGCTTCTCCAATAACTTTGTGATACCAACAGCCTTATTGGAATTTGTCAGATTGACATCACATGTCCTTGCTCCAGAGCTCCATCTTCGGAAATCCAACTCAGGAATTTTTGCCTTATAATGAACCTCTTCCTCTAAATTACAATGAAGGAACAGTTGATAAATATCCTGATCCATCCAAAACCGTGGTGATGCCAGTTCAGGTTTCCATGGATCACGACTATAGGCTTCAACCACAAAAGGATGACTCAGGTCGGTCGCTTTAAAGCTAGAACTGCTTAAGAACGTAAGCGGATGCTGAAAATCCCCAGATAACAGTTGAACCCTTTTCAAGATATTTTTATCGATTGCATTTTGAAAAATTTCCTTACCTTCATGAAAAACATACGAACCATTAAAGAAGATCATTGAATTTACCCCAGTATCCTCGATTACAGACGTTGAGAAATAGGGAGCTCTTCCTGTAGCAATGACCACTTCCAGATTTCGATCTTTTAACCTTTGAATTGCATCCTTAGTTGCAGGACTAATGGTTTTTCCATGTGGAACTATAGTTCCGTCTATATCTAAGATGACAACCTTATAATTCATCAAACACACTCCTATGATGCTTTCTAGCGTACCTTAACAAACGGATGTAATAACTCAGTATATCACAACTATTTCGATTAAAAGTTCCTTTCAAAAGTGTAAACAAATTATATCGTAAATCAACAGTAAAAGATCAGTTGTATGCGTGGTGTGATAGATAGTATTTTATTATACTTCGACTGATACTCCAGCTATTCCTTAAAAATAAAAAATGGTTGATAGAGGATCTACCAACCATTGATAAAACTATAAAAACATCGTTCCAGAAACCATGATACTGAACAGTGAACCGAAGATTAATCCAACTGAGGCAAACATCATCAGGACTGTGCCGTGGGCTTTACTTCGATCATGAAAAGTAAAGAAACCCATCAAGAACGCAGCTGCTCCAAACAAAATGGGAATGAAAACAAGTGAAAGGACGAAGAATGTCCAACCTAATACAGGATAGATGATTCCTTGTTTTTTGTTTGAGTCAGCTTCTTCATGTTTTAACGTTAATCTTCCACAATCCGGACAGACACGTGTGTTCATAACCTCAATAGATCCACCTTGGGAATTGTACATACCATCCACTCCATTATTGTTTAATTTACCAAATCATTAAAAAAATTAGGCTTTAATCTTGTGGTGAAAGGTGATAGTTGAAAGCAAAAAATGTTTTAATTAATAATTCTAAATATACTGAAAATTTACTATTAGACTACCATAATCTAGAAAAAAATTAAGTATGTACTTGAAAAAGATGTTCTTTTAACGATAATTTTGCCAACATCATGAGCAAGTTTCGGTGGATAAAAACCGTTTATAACCCATGAAGGACATGCCACGAGTACGGTTCGGCAGATAAGAAGGGTTGATAACCCCTGAAAAACAAGTCACGAGTAAAATTCGGCAGATAAAAAGGGTTGAATGTATAATAGGATATATAAGTAAAAATAATGTGAGGTTAAAAGTGGACGTAGAAAAAAACGAAGTTGAAAAAGAACAGGAAGAAATGGACTGGGACCAATTTTTTGCAGATGAACATTCAGAGGAATGGGAAAAACAAAAGGCAGCTTCTAAAAACAGAAAAAAATGGATAATTAAAATCATAAGTTCCCTGCTTGCCTTTTCCTTGCTAATAAGCGGATTACAAGTATGGTTTAACCTGTTTAATATCCCCGCAATCCAATTTGTAAAGGTTTCAAATAGACTGTCTAAACAAGCGGACGTACAGGAATATCGAAAAGCCGTCGTGACGATTGAATGGGATGGTGCAAAAGGAACAGGTTTTAACATAAACTCTGAGGGGCTAATCGTTACAAACAACCATGTCGTTGGAAATTCGAAAAGAGTAAATGTGTATTTTCGATCGGGGAAATCTTACCCAGGAAAGGTTATTGCAACTGATCCGGAACATGATCTTGCGCTTGTTGATATTCAAGCAAAAAACCTTCCTATTTTGCAGCTCGCCTTTGATTCAGACTGGGATAAATGGATCGACGAGAAAATCATCTTTATTGGGAATCCATTGTCTTTCACGCAAATTGCTAATGAGGGCACTGTCATTGGCAAAGCCTTACTAGACGAATGGGATGTACCGGTGATGATGGTGGAAGCACCGATTTATCGTGGGAATAGTGGAAGTCCGGTTATCAATAAGAAGGGCCAGGTGATAGGGGTCATCTTTGCAACGTTACAAAACCCACAAATTGATTCAAGAAACATAGTTGGAGCGGCAATACCGTCTATGTATATTAAAACAATGCTTGAAAAAGGTAGAGAGGCCCCGTAAAGGAGGTCTCTCTACATCTATTCTCCGCCCAGGAACCGCCAATAATAAATGGGATCCTTCCGTTCCATGAGCGTATTTTCGGATTTTTAAAAGATCATCCAATCACAAACCTAAAATTGTCAAAATTCAAACTAAGCACAACCATCTCCAATTGGTTAATGTTAAAATAAAGAGGATTAATATCGAAGAAATGGGGGGGAGAATTTTGTTAAGAAGACTAACTCAACATGATCATGAGGTATGCTTAAGATTGTTAAAGACGAAACCAGCAGAAAACTTATTTATCATTGGTGACATAGAGATATACGGGTATGAACAAAATTTTCAAAAGCTCTGGGGCGAGTTTAACAATAGAGGAGAACTAATTGCTGTCTTATTAAAATTCGAAGAAAACTATATACCATTTGCGATAGAATCATTTAATGCTAGAGGATTTGCTGAGATTATGTCTAATGATCCTTCATTTAAGATGATGTCTGGGCTTAAGGAAATTACCGAGCAAATTGAGCCTTACTTGATTCAACCATACAAAAGGAAGAGACAACTTTACTATGCCAAGTGTACCAAGTTAAATAATAATGAGATCAGCGTGGACCTATCGACTGTCCAACAGGCACATCCTAATGATGCTGAAGCACTTGTTGAATTACTAAATTCCGTTCCTGAATTTAGTGGTTCCACTATGACATTAGAAAGAAAACTCCGGGAATTGAAAGATCGGAGTTCGCGATCTTTTTTTATTAAGGAAGATGGCAAAATAGTATCAACTGCCTCAACGGCGGCAGAAAATTCATTGTCAGCGATGGTTGTTGGTGTAGCTACGCTAGAGAACTACAAGAAAAAAGGTTTTGCTACTAAGTGTATGCTTAAGTTGTGCAACGAACTTTTAGATGAAGGAAAAGAACTATGTTTGTTCTACGATAATCCTGAAGCTGGAGCTATCTACAAGCGAATTGGATTTGAAGACATAGGATTCTGGATGATGTATACATATAGCTAGAGGTATAGATGTAATTCTCTAAATTTAATATATGAAAAAGGCAGGGGATTCCTCTGCCTTAACATAATAAACTATCTCTCTTTGAGAGGAACTTCTTCGTTGATTATAGCGTTATTCCACTTTGACCACTACAGTATCAATGGCATTATAACCGTAGCCCTTCCGGTTCCAAAATGGTTCTGAAAGTTGAACATTGCCTTCAGAATCAGTCGCTTTTGATTTTATGGTATATTCTCCTTTTTTAAGAGCCTCCCATTTAAAATTCCAATGAACCCATGCATATTTTTTAGATTTAGAAGTTAGTTGACAGATATTCCATGTTTGACCACCATCTAAACTAAGTTCGACCTTGGTTATGATACCTTTTCCGGTCCAAGCGATTCCTTTTATTTGATAAATCCCAGTATGCAATAATTGCCTATTTAATGGATATTGGATGGTGGAGTTTACATGGACCGTAGTGACAGGAAACTTTCCTTGATCGTTTTCTTTGTTCGGGTAGTAAACGTAGTCAACTGCTTGAAAGGGCCCGTTAAATTCTTTGTCAATCACAGTGATTTTTTTAAGCCATTTTACAGAAGCCATCGCATACCATCCAGGGACAATCAATCTGAAGGGAAATCCATGCTTGAAAGGGATAGGTTGATCATTATACTCATAAGCAATTATGGTATCTGGTTCTAGAGCTTTTTCAATGGGTAAACTTCTTGCAAAGCTAAATATATGGTTGGAATCAGGTCTTTCCCCATAGTCATAGCCTTCAAAAACGATTTCTTTCGCAGTATGAAGCAAGCCCGTGGACTTCAATAACGTCCTTAAAGAAACACCTTTCCAAATACCTTGACTGATTGCACCTTTTTCCCATTGCTCTCCAAATACCTTTGGTTGAAATAACTCACGCTTATCTCCAGAGCATTCTAAAACAACTTTTATAGTTTTCGATGGCAATGAATGTATTTCCTGTAAAGAAAATGTTTTTGGAGTATGCACCAATCCCTCAATCGGGAGAAAATAGAAGGATGAAGTAAACTGAGGATAGGAAAAATGATTTCTTCGGTAAAATAATTTATCATCGACAATCTCACCATCTAAAAATTGGATAGGTGACTCTTGGTTTTCAGGCCTTAAGGACTTTGTATTAAGGTAGGGCTTTACTCCAGGTTGGTAAGAATGTATCAAGTAACTACCTCCTTAAAAATCAATCTACTCCCTAATGCATATGTATTTGAAAATTAATTATTCAAAACAGCTTTTACTGTAAAATTTGCCAATGACCAGTGCTTTACAGGCACTAATACTTCAATATAAAGAATGTGGACTTTAACAATCGAATTACACGAGAAAGCCACTGTTTATTTTGAAACAGTGGCTGTTTAACATCCTTTAGGCTAGGAGAGCTTTTTAAAATTCATCCCAAAAGTCAAGATCTCATAATTATTTTTTAGAATGAATCCATAATTGTTGTTATGGTCAATGATGATATCCCCATCAAGACGACGAATCACCAGTGGGTCAATCAGGATTGTAATCCCATCTGTTTTAAAAATTTCTTCACTTTCTGCCTGCTCAACCTGAGCAAGTTCATACATATAGGTGGCCCCTCAACCAGTGGTACGGATTTCGTTTATTCTAACGAGCGGTCCTTCTCCCAGCGAGGTTATAAGCTGCTGATTTGCGTCTTTTGTTATCGTAACTTTCATTTTATTTTCTCACCTCAATATAGATATTTCCCTATCCTTAAGCAAATAAAACCAAATAAAGGTAGTAAGTACAAGTATAGTCTATTGTGGCGATTATGTGAAAATTTTCGATTCGACTAAAGAGTGTGATATTTTGATAGGACGGGATGTTTGAAAATGGTAAAATAATAAAACGTAGAAAAAAAGGAGACAACAGGTGTGAACAAAATAGAAATCATTGCGCGCAGAATCCTAGGCTGGAAGTTAAACAGATGGGATCGCTGGTACGATTATGAAAAGGAACAGTTTATTCCAGTTTCGGAGTTTCAGCCTGAAGAAAATCTAGAGCATGCACTGCTAATTGTCGAAAGGTTAAAAGAGCTGGGATTTAACTATAAAACGAATGGGACAACGGGTGCTTGCTTTAATGATGTTTGTGAAACGGGTGAAACTTTAGCGCAGGCGATCACAAATGCAGCCTATTCGATTGCAGATAATAGCTCGATAGATGAAGGTTGGCTTTAGTTCTAAAGGGGGATATGTTATGAAAAAACCTATTATCGGCATCACCGGTGCCTATGTTAACCATAATCATTATATGGAAGGTGTCTATGTGCATCATGATTACCATAAGTCAGTAGCCGTAAATGGTGGAATACCCATCATTCTTCCTTTTCTTAACGCAGAAATAGCGCTTGAAACGCTACCTTTATGTGATGGAATCATTTTAAGTGGAGGAGAAGATGTGGACCCGCAATTTTATGGCCAGGACCCTCATCCACAATTAGGACCAACCATTCCTGAGCGGGATAAAGTGGAAATTGCCATTGTAAGATATGCAATGGAAAACAACATTCCCCTTCTGGCGATTTGCAGAGGAGTACAAATCTTGAATGTGGCTCTTGGTGGGACCTTAATACAGGATATTCCTAGCCAAGTTAAAGAACCGATTCAACATACCCAAATTGTAAACAGAAGTCGTGATACTCATTGGGTGAGCATTCAGAAAGAAAGTAAATTATTTCAATTACTTGGCTCTGAACAAGTCAGAGTAAATAGCCTTCATCATCAATCCATCGATAAGATTGCCAGTGAGCTACGAGTTGTCGCTCGGTCATCAGACGGGATTGTTGAGGCTGTAGAATATGTTCATCCAAGTACTTTTACAGTAGGAGTTCAATGGCATCCTGAATCCATGGCAAGTACAAATGATCGAATGAACAACTTGTTTGCTGAATTTATTAAAAGCAGCATGAAAGTTCCTGTTTTATAAACTCTAGAAAAAGGAGGATCAATGTATGAAGAAAATTTATCTGGATTATAATGCGAGTACCCCATTGGCACCTGAAGTGGTAGATGCCATGCAGCCTTTGCTAACAGATTTTTATGGAAATCCCTCTGCTCTCCATTGGGCAGGAAGCCCAGTTAAAGAGGTGTTACAAAACGCGAGAAAACAAGTGGCTAATTTAATAGGAAGCTCGGCAGGAGAAGTTATTTTTACTAGCGGGGGCAGTGAAGCCAATAACATGGCATTAAAAGGATTTTACTTTAAAAATCGACATAAAGGCAATCATATTATTACCTCTAAAATTGAACATCCTGCGATTATCAACCCTTGTAAGTTTCTGGAACAAGTAGGAGCAAAGGTCACATACGTAGGTGTCGACCGGCACGGGAGAGTTTTACCGGAAGAAATCGAAAAGGCAATCACAAAAGAAACCATCTTGATTTCCATTATGCACTCTAACAATGAAACGGGCACAATCCAGCCAATTCTAGAGATTGGGGAAATAGCTAAGAAAAAAGGAATTGCTTTTCATACGGATGCTTCTCAATCAGCAGGAAAAGTCTCTATTGACGTGAATGAACTAAAAGTGGATCTCTTAACGATTGCTGGCCATAAACTATATGCCCCAAAAGGAATTGGCGCACTTTTTATTAGAAACGGAATTGAGCTTGAACCACTCATTCACGGAGCGGGGCATGAGTTCGGACTTCGTGCAGGGACGGAAAATACTTTATTGGCCGCAGGATTAGGCAAGGCCTGTGAAATTGCGAAGCAACAGGAAACAAATCAGCATCTACAGGAGTTGACCAGCTATTTTTGGGGTCAACTAAAGGATGAATTCGGAGAACAGGTTGTCTTAAATGGTCATCCTGAATTAAGGCTTCCGAATACACTAAATGTAAGTTTTGTCAGAAAAATAGGTCAAGACTTGCTTTCAGCAATCCCATTTTTAGCCGCTTCAACAGGATCTGCTTGTCATGCCGGAAGTATTGAATTATCACCGGTGTTAAAGGAGATGGGTGTACCAGAAGAAGTGGGGATGGGGGCGATTCGTTTTAGCTTAGGCAGGTACACGACAAAAGACGAAATCGATCAAGTGATTTTATCGCTTAAAAAAATAATGTAAGGTGTTAGGACTAACGAGATATTGTTAGTCCTATTTACATTTCCATTTCCATTAAGAAACAATAAAGAGTTCGCACGAAAACATTAATTTATACTCTTTTCCATATCCAACTTTTAAAAAAAATTATTTTTTCAGTTGTTGAATCTGTAGGTGTTGCTGCTACTCTATTTAGGGTATTTGTATTTGTAGTCATAAACTTAAAAAGTGGATGAAATACATGCACGAAAAACGCAAAGAATAAGTAGAGTGATTTACCTTTAGGAGGTTATGTATAAATTGAATGATTTGGATTTACATCACATTTTTGAAATTGGTCTAATGTTAGTCATGATTGCAGCTGGTGTTACGGCTATTGCTAAAAAGTTCAATCGACCTTACCCGATTGCCTTAGTGGTTGTTGGAACGATTATTGGACTGGTAAACATTCCAATTTTAGAGCATTTAAAGGATTTTATTACAGAAGGGGAAGTTTTTAATTTTGTTATTATTACCCTGTTTTTACCAGCATTATTAGGAGAGGCCTCATTAAAGCTTCCATACTCACATTTAAAAGAGAATAAAGGGCCCATTTTAGCCCTGGCTTTTGGAGGAACGCTTTTATCCTTTTTGATCATTGGGTTTTTTATGATATGGCTGTTGAATTTTTCCATTCCAAAAGCATTTGTTTTTGCTGCTTTAATGAGTGCTACTGACCCTGTAAGTGTAATATCCATTTTCAAAAGTGTCGGGGTAAACAAGAGATTGGCGATTGTTATTGAAGGTGAAAGCTTATTTAATGATGGATTGTCGGTTGTGCTTTTTAAAATTTCCGCCTTTTATTTACTTAACTATCTGGACCTTGGAGCAATAGGTGTAGGCTATGGTTTGTGGGAGTTTTTCAAGGTAATCTCGTTGGGCCTCATTATAGGTGGAGCACTTGGTTATGTTTTTTCTCAATTAACCAAACAATATGATGATTATCCGTTAGAGATCATTTTCAGTATTATCCTATTTTATAGCTCATTTTTATTAGCAGAATCTGTCCATGCTTCAGGTGTAATTGCTGTAGTGATTGCTGGTCTCATTTTTGGAAATTATGGAGCCAAAATTGGTATGAGTCCTACAACTAAGCTAAACATAAATAATTTTTGGGAAGTTACTGCGTTGCTAGCCAACTCAGTTGTTTTTTTAATGGTTGGATTAGAAATAACAAGGATAAATTTCAACGATAAATGGGAATTAATTTTATTTACTATATTGATTGTGCTTGTAGCAAGAAGTATTGCGGTGTATGCTAGTTTATTTTTTTCGAAGAACTTTCCTTATGCATGGAAGCATGTGATCAATTGGGGAGGTTTAAAAGGTTCTCTTTCCATCGCCTTAGCTTTAAGTCTTCCTCGTAATTTTGAAGGTAGGGAAGACCTGTTAATTATTGCCTTTAGTGTTGTTCTCTTCTCTTTAATTTTTCAAGGTCTTTCTATAACACCGTTTTTATCCATCTTGGGCGTCAATAAAGAAGAGGACTAGAACAGGGTCTGCGATGCAGACCTGTTATTAAAGTCTTCAATGTTATTTAATGTAATTGATTTGAAACTTCTTTAGAATTTTCACCTGTTATTACTTCATTAAAAATGTTATCCTTGTTATTCGAATTAGCTATATTAATTTGTGAGAAATTAGCTTTCAAAATCCGTTCTAAATCTCCCATTGTGACGGGTCTGGCATGCGGCATCAGACTATAACCTAATTCTCCATTATTTTCGATTGTTCCAACCTGAACATCTTCTATACGATTAATTCCTGCCATTCTTAAACGTTTTTCCAAGTCATCTACAGTAATTCTTAATGTTTTTAAGTTGTCTATTAATAGTTTCCTTTCAGAAATTACAGGAACTGATTCGCCTTTCAAAACCTTTTCTGTCCCGTTCCAGCGCAGAGCAATCCATTCAGTAACTACCAGAAATCCAACAAAAGTAGCAGCGGCTATTATGGAGTTGCCAATTCCCTTTCCAGCCACTTCTCCACCAAGTACAGTTCCCAATGAAATAATGATTGCCAATTGTGGGACCGTCATTTGTGAAATGGATTTTCTTCCTCCTAATCGTAGGATAAACGTTCCTACAGATGCAAATAGTATAGCTTCCCAAAAATATGTCCACATTTTTAATCCTCCATTTTTAAATTAATCTTATTGTGTTTAAATTAAAAATAAAGAAGGAGATGGGTGTACCTGAAGATGTGGGGATGGGGCGGATCGGTTTAGCTCAGGCAGGTACACGACAAAGGACGAAATCGATAAAGTCATTTATGGCTTAAATAAATAATGTAAGGTGAAAGGACTAACGAAAGATTGTTAGTCCTTTCACCTTAATAATCTTGTTCCGAAACCATGGATTCAATAAACTCGTGTAGTTTGTCCTCTTGATAATCATTCAGTTCTCTCATCGGAATAACGGTTAGTTGAGTAGGATCACTTCCACGTACTTCGGCAACTAGCATTTCATCTAAGTATACATTAAAGGCTGGTTCATTTTCGTGCGAACTCGTTATTGATTCTTTATGGAAATTTGGTTTGTTTTCTTCCATGATTACCCCACCTACTCATTAATTTCTACTCCATTACTATTTCCAATTTTTAAAGAAACAATTATTTTTTCAGTTGTATGAAATAATAAAATAGGGAGGTGATAGATGTGGATAAACAAAATAACTTTCCATCAGCCATGAATGATATGGGTGAACCTGCTGAAATGAGTCCCGCGAATGATTCACAATCAAGGGCACCAATGGTTGAAGTCAATCAACCAACAGAACCACAAGACCCGCTAGAAATTAGAAATCGTGCTTCCGTCACTGTACTCTAACAAATAAACAGGTAAAACAATTGTTTTACCTGTTAGATTTACACCATATCTTTCTTATGTTTTCGTAAAACAGTTATAAAACCATCCAAAATATCATGACTGACCGAAAAACCTTTTCGTTTGTAGAATTCCAAAGCATTTGTATTGCCATTTGAGACAAATATAAAATAATCTTCGACATCCGCAAATTGTTTTAACCAATCCATTGACATATTAAAAAGTGTAGAACCAATCCCAAATTGTCTGTATTCCTCTTTTATGTAAAAATTGGATAAACATCCTACATTACTTTTACTAACAGAAGCTAGATCGAAAAAAGTGGCAAAGTCATTAGAATAGGCTTCTTTAGCAGAAATGTTGGAGTAGACATAACCAACTGGTTTATCTCCGTCTTTTGCTACTACCGTATAATTGTGTAGGGCACTTTTGATGGACGGAATCATCCTTGTTTCAAAATTCATGCTGTCAAACAATTCAGGTTTGATCTTCGCCTTTGATTTTTGGAATACCATAAGTTCATAACATAATTCTCTACAGCAATCAATATTTTCATCCGAGATTACTTCATATGTTAATTCCATCTTTTTACTCCTAGTAGAATTTGTTATAGGACCATTATAACAAAATATTAAAGCAGGTTAGTAAATTATATTTTGACAGTCTTCGTTATCCATGCTAACATGGCTATTAAATTCAAAATGTTTGTAAAAATTACATAATAAAATGCATCAGGTGCTGTGTGATCCTTACACAGCTTAAAAGGGAAGACCGGTGAAAATCCGGCGCGGTCCCGCCACTGTAATGGTGAGCGACTTATCAAAAAACCACTGTTTCAATTGAAATGGGAAGGGATAAGGAGCGATGAACCTAAGTCAGGAGACCTGCCTGTTGTATGCGCTTGGACTCTACGGGTGTATAGGGGGGAGTGAGAAATACGTGTTGAGAAATCCTGATGGTCTCAATTCTAGTTGACTGTGCGTATCAATCTCTCTTTTCTTGAAGAAAAGGGAGATTTTTTATTGGGACAAAAAAGAAAAATATAAGGGGATGTAAAACAAGATGAAAAGTTCGAATTTAGGTTACCCAAGAATTGGAGAAAAACGCGAGTGGAAAAAGGTCCTTGAACAGTTTTGGGGAGGGAAAATTGAAAAAGAGCTATTTTTAACACAAATGGGAGAGATTCGCCTGCACCATCTTCAAAAGCAAAAGGACCGGGGCATTGATCTGATTCCAGTCGGTGACTTTAGCGTATATGACCATGTCCTTGATACAGCTGTAATGTTCGGTCTGGTACCTAACCGGTTTAACTATAGTGGTGGAAAAGTGTCGCTAGAAACTTATTTTGAAATTGCGCGAGGAAGAAAAGATGCGGTGGCCGCTGAAATGACAAAATGGTTTAATACGAACTACCACTATATTGTTCCTGAGCTGGACGGAGCTGTACCAACTCTTGTTGATAACCGTCCACTTCAATTTTATAAAGAGGCAAAACAAAAACTGGGGATTGAAGGAAAACCAGTTATTTTAGGGCCGGTTACCTTTGTCAAACTCTCAAAAGGGTATAGTGATTTTAAAACAGTGGTACAACAGTTTGTGCCGCTATATGCTGAAATACTTAGTGAGCTCGAGGCAGAAGGTGTGGAATGGGTACAAATCGATGAGCCTATGTTAGCTACATCCCTTTGTAAAGAAGAGGTAGAGATATTTTCTGAAGTCTACCACCAATTGCATGATGCAGCACCAAACGTAAAGCTTCTGTTGCAAACGTACTTTGAAAGCATCGATTCTTACGAAGAGATTATTTCTCTTCCTGTTCAGGGAATTGGATTGGATTTTGTCCATGATGGCTGCCAGAATCTTGCCTCTTTGAAAAAGTGGGGATTCCCGAAAGATAAAGTGTTAGCGGCTGGTGTTATCGATGGCAGGAATATCTGGCGCGCCAATCTTGATGAGAAAACATCGTTACTTTCAGAAATTGCTCAGTTTGTTTCGAAGGACCGTCTGATCGTCCAGCCCTCATCAAGCTTATTACATGTGCCTGTAACAGTGAAAAGTGAAGAAGCACTGGAAGGGGTACTTAAAAATGCGTTATCCTTTGCGGATGAAAAATTAGACGAGGTTGTTGTTCTAACAAAAGGACTTCGTCATGGTAAAGACTCTATTCAAGAAGTGATAGAAGCTAGTACAAAAGCGGTTAAAGAATTGAATGAATCATCCTTCCGAAACAATCAACAAGTACAAAAGGACATGGAAAACTTGGCTTCATTTAGGGCTGAACGTGAAGTGCCATTTAAGATTCGACAAGCCATTCAGGAAGGCACATTCCAGTTACCACTATTGCCCACCACCACAATTGGGAGCTTCCCGCAAACTCAGGAGGTTCGAAAGCAGCGCCAACTATGGCGTAAACGCGAGTTAACAGATGTGGAATATGAGAAATATATCAATGCAGAAATTAAAAGATGGATTGAAATACAAGAAGAACTTGGCTTAGATGTCTTTGTCCATGGAGAATTTGAGCGGACAGATATGGTTGAATATTTTGGTGAAAAATTAGCTGGGTTTCAATTCACTAAATTCGGTTGGGTACAGTCCTACGGCTCCCGCTGTGTAAAACCTCCGCTCATTTATGGAGATGTTTCCTTCCAGTTCCCAATGACCGTCAAGGAAACAATTTTTGCCCAGTCGTTAACGACAAAGCCTGTAAAAGGGATGTTAACAGGTCCGATTACGATTCTAAATTGGTCGTTTGTCCGCGATGATATTCCACGCTATGAGGTGGCCAATCAAATTGCCCTTGCACTTCGCAAAGAAGTGGAAATACTTGAGGAAAATGGAATCCGGATGATACAAGTGGATGAGCCTGCACTACGTGAAGGATTGCCCCTAAAGCGTGAGAACTGGGATCGTTATTTGAATGCTGCTGTATATGCCTTCAAACTCGCCACCACATCGGTTCAAAATGAAACCCAAATTCATACGCACATGTGTTATGCCAATTTCGAAGATATTATCGATGCGATAAATGACCTCGATGCGGATGTAATTTCCATTGAGACATCCCGCAGTCATGGTGAATTACTATCGGCTTTTGAAGATCATACGTATGACAAAGGGATTGGTCTGGGAGTTTACGATATTCATAGTCCTCGTGTACCAGCACTTGAAGAGTTGACGAGAAACATTGAGAGGGCCCTTCAAGTCCTTGATCCGAAGCTGTTCTGGATTAATCCTGATTGCGGTTTGAAAACCCGTGGGCTGGAGGAGTCCGTTGCTGCCCTAACGGTAATGGTGGCAGCTGCACGGCAGGTGAGAAATAATCTTGTTGTGAAAAAATAAAATACTTGTCAAAGTGAGAGTAGTGTACTATATTAGTTGATATACAATATTTAGTGTTTATTTTTATAAATGAATACTAAATATAGATAATAACCAATGAAAATGGTGTCTATTAAGACTTAATAGGGAATCTGGTGAAAATCCAGAACTGTACCCGCAACTGTATATGCTGACGAAATAATCGTATCCACTGTCTTAGGACGGGAAGGGATTAGAGTAGGCTCAAAGCATAAGTCAGGAGACCTGCCATTTTTATAGCGTGTTATCTTCTTCGGGAAGTGGGAAGATAAAACGAGGGGTATTCTGACTAATACAGTGATCCTGCTGTTTTACTAGATCAATCCACGTTTTATTAAACCCATCTTCTCTGAAGATGGGTTTTTTACTGTTGTTTGACACAAGTAATGGTGACCGAGCGGTTGGACGAAACGTTTTCTGGGGGCACAAAAGTAGATAATTGTGCCCGTAGCCCCAGAGAATAGTGTACCAATGGTTACAAAAGAAGAAATTTACGACCGAATTCCTAAAAAGTCGGGGAGTCATGGTCACAAAAAAAGGGGTAATCATATGACTGTTAAAAATCATCCTGAAATCGATATTGTTTTAGAAGCGATAAAAAGAGCAAACGAAAAATATAATCTGGATACAACCGAACTAGTACAAAAGATAACCGAACTAGAGGTATCTTTACGAAATGAACAATCACTGCTCTATGCTTTAAATCAAATCTCGATGGAGGACCCAAACTGGACCTTTCTGGCGGCAAACCTATTTTTAAATAATTTATATGAGAAAGCAGCCAAACATAGAGGATATCAACAAAACGAAAAATACGGTGATTTTTATACACTACTTACATATCTGACGAAAATAGGTATCTACTCTGAAAATTTATTACATGATTATACCAAGGAAGAGATCGAAAACCTGGGGGCAGAAATAGATTCGGACAAGGACCATTTGTTTAATTATATAGGATTATTTTTATTAGCAGACCGATACCTTGCGAAAGACTACGAGGGAAGAATCTACGAATTACCTCAAGAACGCTTTATGATTATCGCGATGACCTTGATGAAAAACGAGTCTAGGGAAAAGCGATTAACCTTTGTGAAAGAAGCATACTGGGCATTAAGCAACTTGTATATGACGGTTGCGACCCCGACTCTCTCCAATGCCGGGAAAAGTTTTGGGCAGCTTTCCTCTTGTTTTATTGATACGGTAGATGATTCGTTAGACGGAATTTATTTAAACAATTGGGACATTGCCCGATTAAGTAAAGATGGCGGCGGTATTGGTATTTATCTAGGAAAAGTGCGTGCTTTAGGGTCTGATATTAAAAAATTCAAAGGAAATTCGTCCGGTGTGGTCCCGTGGATTAGACTCATCAATGATACAGCGGTGAGTGTGGACCAACTGGGGCAAAGACAAGGAGCCATCGCGGTTTACTTAGATGTTTTTCATAAAGACATGATGAATGGCTTTTTAGATTTAAAAACAAACAATGGTGACGAAAGACGAAAGGCACATGATATTTTTACCGGGGTGTCCATTCCAGATTTATTTATGAAGAAACTAGAAGAAGTGGATCAAAACGGGAGAAGCGTGGGAGAATGGCATACCTTTTGCCCCCATCAAGTCAAACAAATCATGGGCTGGAAGGATGAGAACGGGACTCCGCTAGGTCTGGAAGATTTTTATGATGAGGTGGAGGAGAAGTTCTTTACTGAAAAATATGAAGAAGCGGTAAGACATCCTTTACTCCAGAGGAAAACGTATCGAGCGATGGATCTGATGGCCAGAATCATGATTTCTCAATTAGAAACAGGGACGCCATATATGTTCTATCGGGATGAGGTCAATCGGCAAAATCCTAACAAACATGTTCGGGGAAAAGGCCGTACATCTATTTTTTGCAGTAATTTATGTACGGAAATTGCCCAAAACATGTCAGCTACTGCCATTGTCAAGGAATTTAAGGATGAAGATGGCAATATTGTCATCATTCGAAAACCGGGGGATTTTGTTGTTTGTAATCTATCATCTATTAATCTTCCAAAATCAGTTCATGTTTTAGAAAGATTAATTTCCATTCAGGTAAGAATGTTAGATAACGTAATTGATCTTAATACCATTTCTGTTGGACAAGCTGAAGTAACCAATAAAAAATACCGTGCGATTGGCTTGGGGACGTTTGGCTGGCATCATCTCCTGGCATTAGAGGGGATTTTCTGGGAATCAGATAAGGCGGTTTCCTATGCCGATCGGCTATATGAGGAAATTGCCTACTATACCATTCGTTCCTCGATGCTGTTAGCAAAGGAAAAAGGCTTTTATAGTAAGTTTGCTGGATCAGAATGGCAAACAGGACGTTATTTCGAACGGAAAGGTTATAAGAGTGAACGGTGGAATCAGTTGAAAGAGGATGTTTCCAAATACGGTGTGAGGAATGGCTGGATGATGGCGATTGCACCTAACTCATCAACAGCCAAGATTGGTGGGTCGACAGATGGAATTGATCCGTTATATGCGGTCGAATACGCGGAAGAGAAGAAGAACTTTAAATTTAAGGTCACCGCACCTGATTTAGACCATAATACTTATAACTTTTATCGCCGAACAAGACATGGATTAGATCAAACCTGGAGCATTCGCCAGAACGCCGCACGCCAGCGCCATATTGACCAATCGATTAGTTTTAATCTATATGTCCGTCATGATATTAAGGCAAAGGACTTGTTGAATCTCCATCTGGAAGCCTGGAAGCAAGGCTTAAAAACAACTTATTACATTAGAAGTACATCGCAATCAGAGATTGATGAATGTGAAGCCTGTCATAGTTAGGAATTAAGGAGGTATTGAGAAGATGATTCATACACCATTAACGAAAATTAAACTGTTAAACCCGGAATATCCCAATAAGTCAACCAAAATTATCAATGGAAAGTCTTCAGGTCTGCTGAATTGGAATGATATTGCCTATCCAAAAATGTATGATTTGTATCAAACCCTGCTTGCGAATTTTTGGAAGGCGCAAGAAATTAATATGCAGGATGATATTAAACAGTGGGATTCCCTAAGTGATACTGAAAAAGATGTTTTCCTGCGAATAAACACACAGCTTGCTTCACTTGACAGCCTGCAAACTCCGACAATGAGTCAGGTGATGGATTATGTAACAGACTCAAGCTTTAAAGCCATTTTCGCTGTGATTTCACAGCAAGAAGCAGTTCATAATGAGTCCTATTCCTATATCCTAAGCTCCTTGGTCCCGATAGGCGAACAAAATGAACGATTCAATCAGGCCAAAGTGGATCCAATTGTGAAAAAGAGAAATCAATTAATTTTGGATGCATATGAGTATTTTAGAGAGAATCCTACACCACAAACTTTATTCCAATTGTGTGTGAATTCTATCAATCTTGAAGGGATTTACTTTTACGCAGGGTTTGCCTTTTTCTATCACCTGGCACGTGAGCAAAAAATGCTGAAAACGAGTACAATGATCAGTTATATCCAACGCGATGAAATGCAGCATGCCTACTTTATTGCTCAGTTTATCCGTATCCTTTTAACGGAAAATCCCGCTCTTCATACAGAGGAAAATATTAACTATGTGTATCAGGCAATCGGCCAGGCGGTTGAACTTGAAAAAGAGTGGGCGCATTACATTTTAGCTGAAATTAAAGGAATTGATTTACAGGAATTTGAAGAGTATGTCGAGTATCTTGCCAATAAACGGTTGAGACAGTTAGGATTGAACAACCTTTATCCTGAAAAAATAAATCCTATGCCTTGGATTCAAGTGTTCGGAGATGACATGGTGAATGAGACGAAGTCGGATTTCTTTGAGCAAAAATCAAGAACCTACTCAAAAGTCTCACAGTCCAACGGGTTTGACGAATTATAAGATGAAGATTGCGATTGTTTATACGTCTATAACAGGAAATACCAAAGAATTAGCGGAGATGATTTATCGAAACTTTATCGGCCGTTTGGTGGACGTGTTGATTTATAGGATTGAAAATTTTCCCTTTGCGTTTTTAAGTAACTTTGATGCGATTGTGATTGGCACTTATACATGGGGAGATGGTGAAATCCCTAAAGAAATGTGGAAACTCTATCAAGGCTTTGAGAAGGTTGACTGTAAAGACTTGGTCACAGCGGTTTTCGGTACGGGAGATAGCTTTTATCCGAACTATTGTGGAGCAGTCAATTTGTTTCGCGATATGTTATACGTGCACACCAACCTTGCTGCAACGCTGAAAGTGGAACTGCTTCCCCAAATACAGGACTTTCATCGCAGTGAAATGTTTGTTGATTCAATAATAAAAAGGGCTAACCAAATAGCTCCCAATTTAAAAGTATAAATTACTAAATAACAGGTAAAAAATCACAAGTTTTTTCCCTGTTATTTTTAAGATGAAAAGGTGCTGGTGTCCATGAAAGATTTCCATTGCTGTGCAACATGCCGTCATTTTAAAATAGAGAAAAAATCAGAAGGAATCAGCTATTTTTGCAGCCGGTTAGGGTATGAAACACAAACAAACTACAAATTTAATTGCTGGAGCCCTAAGGAGCAGGTAATAAAATTGATGAATAAAAGAAACAGTGGAAGCAGTTAAAATTTCAACGATTAAGAGTAAGCCGAAAGATACCGTTAAAGACATTTATTTTAATTTATTCATAAAATATTCACATTTAAGTGATAGAATCATTTTGGGTAAACCAACGATTACCTAATAAAGAGAAATCCAGCCATCATTGTGCTGGAATTTTTTTTAATTATTATTGGTTTCAAACTCCATTGGAAAATCAAAACATATCAAATTAGTAATAATTTTGATATGATAGAAATTGTTTTTTTAGAGAAACCAATTGTGTTATATCACAGGAGGAATATGCATGGATCGATTATTACAATTGAATACGATTTTTATAAGTATTATCATTGAAGCATTCCCATTTATTGTCATCGGGGCTTTTATATCTGCACTGATAGAAGTTTTTGTTTCTGAAAATACACTGCTTAGAATTCTGCCAAAAAATAGATATTTATCTGTTGTTGCTGCTAGTTTTATGGGAGTATTATTTCCTGGATGTGAATGTGGGATTGTTCCCATCGTGTCACGGTTAATAAAAAAAGGACTCGCCCCTCATGCAGGAATTGCCTTTATGCTTTCTGGTCCAATCATCAATCCGATTGTTTTATTTGCAACATTTATTGCATTCGGAGATAGCTGGACGATGGTAGGGTACCGAGCAGGGTTAGCAATAGGTGTCTCAATTTTAGTTGGACTTGTATTATCTTTTGTTATAAAGGACAATCCACTAAAAGAAAATAATGAAATACATGTTCACGACCATTCTCACCAGAATACTAGACAAAAATTAATGAGTGTTCTTAACCATACTATTGACGAATTTTTTAGTATGGGAAAATACGTAGTGCTGGGTGCACTACTTGCATCTACTATGCAAGTTTATGTACCAACACGGATATTAACAACACTGGGCGGTACGCACGTAACTGCAGTATTGGTTATGATGGTTTTAGCTTTTATCTTATCTGTTTGTTCGGAAGCAGATGCTTTTGTAGCAGCATCTTTTCGTAATTTTTTCCCCCAAACTTCAATCGTATCTTTCTTAGTGTTTGGCAATATGGTGGACATTAAAAATTTACTTATGATGTTTGGATCTTTTAAAGCAAAATTTGCTCTGCTTTTAGTTTCATTAATTTCTTCATTTGTATTCATTGGTTCACTTCTTTTGTAAAGGATGGCGGATGATGTTTAAAGTCCTTATTTTAATACTTACTACAAACTTGTTTTTTATGCTTCATTCCACAGGAAACATTTCAAAATATATAAACATGAAATATAGCTTCTTATCTGCAAGTATGATCGTGTTTTTATTCATTCTTACAGTTGTGGAAGGAATTAAATTATGGTCATCTGGAGAAAAGAAAGAGAAACATCATGATTGTGATTGTAGTCACGATGACCATGAACACCATCATGAACATGGTCACATAAAAAAGAAACAATCTGCTGGAAAAAAGATTAAAAAATTCTTGGCGTACACTCTTGTGTTAATTCCAGCTATTTCTGGAGTAGTTTTGCCAGTGGCAACTCTTGATTCACAGCTTGTGGATGCAAAGGGGTTTTCATTTCCAACATTAGAAGACGGAAGTGATCAGTACGGGACCCATCAAGTTCTAAATCCTGATATGAGTAAGTTCATGAACCAATCTGATTTTCAGGATTTAGTAAGGAAAGAGTCTAAGTCTTATATTCCAAAAGATAATATTATTTTAACCGATAAAGACTATTTAGTCGGATTAGAAGTAATGTATAATTTTTCAGGAGCTTTTGCTGGTAAAACTCTTACCATGAAAGGATTTACTTACAATGGTCCAGGAGAACAACCTAACCAGCTGTTTTTACTTCGCTTTGGGCTGATTCATTGTGTCGCTGACTCTGGTGCCTTTGGAATGATGATTCAATTCCCGAAAAACGTACACATTCCAAATGACCAATGGTATCAAGTAACAGGAACAATGGATACAGTTTATTATCCACAAATGAAAACCAAAATTCCTGTTTTAAAAGTAACAAGCTACAAAACCATTCCAAAGCCGAATGACCCTTATGTTTATAGAAATAGTTTGAATTAATAAGAAAGGCCCTATAGGGTCTTTTTTTATGTCGATTTATGTATGGAAATACAGAAAAACAAAAGAGCATAGAAAAGGTTCCAGCTCTTAACTATTTCTTTGGAAACATTTGTTGCTGTAAGAACATTGTTGAAGTGCTGTGCTGCTTTTTGTATAGTGTCACATCTTTTGTAGTAGACAAAAAGATTTCTTCAAAAAAATTTAATCAAAAGCTATTTTCTTTAAATAAAATTGAATTAATTGCGTCCATGACAGCTAAATCTTAAACTCTTGCAGCTCGTTCGAATAAAGTACAACTAAATTTTGTAAAATATTCCTCCTTCAGATTGGCACGAACGTTCATTCGTGTATAATTATAGTATGCCTATCAAAGGAGGAGCTTTTTATGAATTCAATTGAATTAATTATTTTAAACTTAAATGAAGTTAGAAGAAGAAGCATAAAAGTCTGGAGATCTATTCCTGAAGAAAAACTAAGTTGGAAGCCAGATAATGAAGCAATGAATTGTCTAGAAATGGTCAGGCACGTATTAGAAAGCGAACATTATTATCACCTTGCACTTAAAAATCAAGGAAGTTTAACCGTTTTTAATTCCCCTTTTGAAAACAGACCTTTTACCTCTGTAAATTCTGAAATTGAATTTGCTGAACCCTATCGTAATTATTTTATAAATACAATCAGATCATTTTCTGAAGAAGACTTAACAAATATTAAGATTGACCGTTCTGATGCAGGATACATAAGAGACCTGGGGGATATGCTCCTACGCATTGCGTATCACGAATCTGTTCATACTGGTCAGTTATTAGATTATTTAAGAACCGCAGGTGTTCCAAGAATCCGTATCTGGGATTAGTGTGTAATAAGGTGCTTTCACTGTTGTGAAGCACTATTTTTATTGCGTATTGTTTTTTAGGGTTCCATTTTTTAGCTAAACTTCCCCATCAACACGAAGCGATCTTCATTTTTTATTGTTGTTAATGTTAGGCTCCTCAATCATTAAGACTATTATATTACCTTACTATTGAAGAAATATTAGAATTATCAGCATAAATGTTCGATTACCGAGAATAGGCTTCATTTTTACCAAGTAAGGTTTCTTTTTCCCTAAAAGACGAACATTATTATTAATTGACAAACCATTATTCGTGTTATACAATCAATTTTGGGTTTCAAATAAAAAGGTTCAAACTAAACCTGAATAAGTGGATGAAACCGTTCCACTTTCGGAAAACTATTAATATTAGATAAGTTATTTTTAATTAAAAAAACTATTCTTAATACAAAACCTAAATATGGAGTGAAAACACATGGATAATGTATTTGACTATGAGGATATTCAGCTTGTTCCAGCAAAATCGATCGTAAACAGCCGTACTGAGTGTGATACGACGGTTACATTTGGCGGCCGTACATTTAAGCTGCCAGTTGTACCGGCAAATATGCAGACAATTATAGATGAGAAGATTGCCGTCTACTTAGCAGAAAATAATTACTTCTATATTATGCATCGTTTTCAGCCAGAGAAGCGCTTAGATTTTGTTAAAGACATGCAGGCTAGAGGTTTGTATGCATCGATTAGTGTGGGTGTTAAAGAAGATGAGTATCGTTTTATTAAAGAATTAGCAGAAGAAAATCTTACACCTGAATACATTACCATTGATATTGCACATGGACATTCCAATGCTGTTATCAATATGATCCAGCATATCAAGAAGCATATTCCTGGAAGCTTTGTTATTGCAGGAAATGTGGGAACTCCTGAAGCGGTAAGGGAATTGGAGCATGCAGGTGCAGATGCAACAAAAGTCGGCATTGGTCCAGGGAAGGTTTGTATTACTAAAATTAAAACTGGATTTGGTACTGGCGGCTGGCAATTAGCTGCACTTAGATGGTGTGCAAAAGCAGCAAGCAAACCTATTATTGCTGATGGAGGCATCCGTACTCATGGTGATATTGCGAAATCCGTTAGATTTGGAGCTGCCATGGTAATGATTGGATCGTTATTCGCTGGGCATGAAGAATCTCCAGGAGAAACAGTTGAAAAAGACGGTGAGCTTTATAAGGAATATTTTGGCTCAGCTTCTGAGTTTCAAAAAGGTGAGAGGAAAAATGTTGAAGGCAAAAAGATGTATGTAAAATTTAAGGGAGCCTTACAGGATACCTTAGAAGAAATGGAACAAGATCTTCAATCCTCAATTTCTTATGCTGGTGGTAATAAGCTGTCTGCCATTAGAAATGTAGATTATGTTATTGTTAAGAATTCGATTTTCAATGGAGATAAGATTTATTAAGACTTATGAAAAATCGGCCAATTGGTCGATTTTTTTTTATTCGATTAGCTGTATTATAAATAGAATGAAATTTTGATTCAGATTACCTCATAAAAAATGAGTTCCAAACGAACTTCTATATATAGCTTAATAAAGGGAGGATATTCCCTTTCTTTCTGAGATAAAGTCCAGCTATATACATTAATTGCCAAAATCATTAACGTAGTAAACTAGTGAATAGGGGAGAGTTTTGTTGAAGGAGTTTGTGATTTGTTATACATTAGAAAATGATATTAAACGAGAAAGAATATTGAAAGAGTCAACTATTAAAAAGGAAGATGTTGTTCAAGAGATACTAGAAAAAATTGAACAGCGGAAATACTTTCTTGCAAGAGACAGTCAAGGAGATTATTGGATTAATAGTTCCTTAATCCGTTATATTCGTGTAAATGAACAGAATCGGCTAAAATATAATCTCATCCATATGTTGTAACTAAAATATGCCTCTTAAATCAACTTTGAGTAACTATGTATAGGGGAGAGTAGTAGAATGTCAGAAGAAACCTATCAATCTCGTGAAGAACGAAAAGCAGCGGAAAAGGCGAGACAAAATCAACAAAAGAGCAATCAATTACCAAAAAAAGGGTCAATGTTTAAAAAAATAATTATCGTCTGTTTAGTGCTAGGACTCGTGTCAACAGGTGCAGGAGCGATAACTTTTGCTTCAATGATAAAAAATGTGCCTAAATTGGATTCTTCAAAACTGGTCGATCCACTTTCGACAAAATTTTATGATAAAAACGGAAATTTCTTATATGAGTATGGAAAAGAAAAGCGAACTAAAATTACCTATGATCAAGTGCCAAAAGTGCTTGAACAGGCATTTATTGCCACGGAGGATTCCCATTTTTATGAACATCACGGTATTGACATAAAAAGGACTGCCAAGGCTATTTTAGTGAATTTAACAGGGGATTTCGGATCACAAGGCGGAAGTACGATCACGCAGCAGGTGATTAAAAACTCTATTTTGACTCCTGAGAAAACATTAAAGCGAAAAGTCCAGGAATGGGACTTGGCATATCAGTTGGAACAAAAATATTCCAAGCATGATATTTTAATGATGTACTTAAACAAAATCTACCTTGGAAACCGCTCTTACGGAGTGGCGGCAGCTGCGAAGAATTACTATGGTATAGAAGCAGATGAGTTAAACAAATTGACGCTCGCACAGGCGGCAATGTTAGCCGGATTGCCGCAAAGCCCGAATAATTACGATCCAACTAAGCCAGAAAATAAAGAAGATGCTACGAAACGCCGCAATATTGTCTTAAGTTCGATGCTGAGAGATGGTTATATAACAGCAAAACAAATGCAGGAAGCATCCAAAGTTCCAGTAACAGAAGGACTTATAGCCAAAAATACCGAACAAAGTATGCCGTATGAAGCATTTCTAGACGCAGCTGTAAAAGAAGTAAAGGGAAAACTTAAGGATGTAGACATCAGTAAGGATGGATTATCTATTTATACAACGCTGGATCCAAAGGCACAGGATTATGCAGATAAAATGATGAATACCAATGAAGTCATTGCCTATCCAGATGCGAGTTTTCAGGGAGCTTTCGTCTTTTTAGATACAAAGACAGGGGAAATCAGGGCGATTGGAAGTGGGCGAAACGACTATAAAGCACAATTTCTTGGTAACAACTTTGCAGTCGATTTAAATCGCCAGCCAGGATCTTCCTTTAAGCCGATTTTTGACTATGGCCCTGCGATAGAAAAGTTAAAATGGTCCACTGCACATATAATCAACGATCAAGCGACTTTCTATTCAACCGGCCAGCCCATTTCAAACTGGGATCACCAATATCATGGATTACTTACGATTAGGACAGCACTTGAAAAATCTTATAATATTCCTGCGCTGCTAACGCTTAGAGAGGTTGGACTTGATCGGTCCAAGAACTTTGCAGAACAGCTGGGGATTACTTTTAAAAATGACCAAGTATATGAATCATATTCAATTGGAAGTAATACCGTCAATCCTGTAGAAATGGCTGGAGCGTACAGCGCTTTTGGAAACGATGGTGTCTACAATAAACCGCACTTTGTCCAAAAAGTTGTTTTTCCAAATGGAAAGGTCGTTAATTTTGCCGAAAAACCAAAACGTGTAATGCAGGATTACACTGCCTATATGGTAACGGATATGTTACGATCAGTCGTAAATGATGGGACAGGGACTACTGCAAATGTCCCAGGATTAGATGTTGCCGGGAAAACAGGAACAACAAATTTTGATACAAAGACTCGTGCTAAATACGGTTACCCAAGTACTGCAACAAATGATAGCTGGTTTGCTGGATATACGCCACAATATACGATGGCGGTTTGGACCGGATATGCCAAAAATGGCCCTGGAAACTATATGGCAGGTAATACGACAAAAATTGCCCAATATATGTTCAAAGCAATGATGCAATCCTTTGGAACAGATTCATCTAGTTTCCAGCAGCCAGACACTGTTTATCAAGTAAATAACGAATTATATATAAAAGGGAACAGTTCCGCGGAAATCCCAGTTAAACCCAAACACACCGAAGAAAAACCCACTTCTAATAAGAGCGGAAACGTTAGTGAAGTCAAAAAGAATCAATCAGAGGGATGGAAAAAACAAAAAGAAAAAGGAAATGGCAAAGACAAAGGTAAAGGGAAAAATAAACATGATTAAGAAGCATGGGGACGGTTCTTTTGCTTCAAAAACTTCGGGTATGTGGATAGATATGTCAATGTTTTTATTGACTTCATGTTAAATATTCAATAAACTAATTGGTAATTAACAAATAAAGGCAATGAAGAGAAAAAGTAAAATGAATTTGTTTTTCGACAGAGAGCTTCGGATGCTGAAAAGAAGCAAAAACAATCATTTGAACAATGGTCTCTGAGCTTCGTTCTGAACATACTATTTGGATTAGTAGGATACGACGAGTTTTGGCACTCGTTATCAATGCCACGGTATAAGAGCAGCGTTTTTATGCTCCGTACTTGCTGAGGCAAATGGTGTAAGCCATTTGTGAAATAAGGTGGTATCACGTGGTATTTAAACCTCGTCCTTAACTTTAATAGTTAAGGGCGAGGTTTTTTTGTTTTATTAAAATTAAAGATGGAGGCTATTCATTATGAGTATTTTTATAGGCGGTGCTTGGGCGTATGCTAATGGTTCGTTACATCTTGGCCACATTTCAAGTTTGTTACCTGGCGATATTCTAGCAAGGTATTACCGTTTAAAAGGAGAAAAGGTTTTATATGTATCAGGCAGCGATTGTAATGGTACACCGATAACGATTAGAGCAAAACAAGAAGGGGTTTCTCCAAAAGAAATTGCGGATCGTTACCACCAAGAATTTGCAGACTGTTTTTCAAGATTAGGATTTTCATACGATACGTATACAAGAACCGATACAGTACATCATCATAAAATCGTTCAAGAGATATTTTTAGCCTTACTTAAAAAAAATCTTCTCTACAAAAAGGAAATTGAACAAACCTATTGTGAATATGATCAGCAATTCCTGCCTGATCGTTATGTGGAAGGTATTTGCCCAAATTGTGGTGCACAGGCACGTGGAGACCAATGTGATTTTTGTTCAAGTGTGTTAGAACCACTTGAATTACTAGATGGAAAATGCAAAATTTGCGGAAATACGCCAACGACAAGAAATACAGAGCATTTTTACTTTTCGTTAAGTTCCTTTCAAGCTATTTTGGAAACCCATACGCAGCAAGCTGAAAATAACCATCTATGGCGTGAAAATGCACTATCGTTGACCAAAAGATATTTAAAAGAGGGCTTGCAGGATCGAGCCGTGTCAAGGGATTTACCTATTGGTGTTAGTGTTCCGGTACAAGGTTATCAGGATAAAAAAATCTACGTTTGGATCGAAGCCGTTTCAGGGTATTATTCAGCCAGCAAACTTTGGGCGAAAGAAACGAGTCAAAATGACGCAGAGTTTTGGAAATCTTCTGCGACATCTTATTATGTACACGGAAAGGATAATATCCCGTTCCATTCCATTATATGGGCAGGAATCCTGGCGGGACTTGAACAAGAACCATTACCTGCACATATCGTTTCAAACGAGTATCTTACGCTGGAAAAGAAAAAATTATCAACGAGTAAGAATTGGGCTGTTTGGGTTCCAGATATTTTAGAAAGATACGAACCCGATTCCATCCGGTACTTCTTAACCATTAATGCACCGGAAAGTCGTGATGCGGATTTTTCTTGGAAAGAATTCATTTATAGTCATAACAGCGAATTATTGGGTGCTTACGGGAACTTCGTAAATCGCACATTGAAGTTTATAGAAAAGTCATTCGATGGTGTTATACCTAAAAAAGACATTACACTTTCCATTGAAGAAAAAGTGAATCAATTATACGATGAAGCAGGAACCTCTATTGAACATACATCTTTTAAACAAGGATTGGAAAAGATTTTTGAGCTGGTTAGATTCGCAAATAAATACTTTGACGAACGTCAACCATGGAAGCAGGTACACGAGGATCCTGAGTCATGTAAACAAACCTTAGCTAATTGCGTATATCTAATTGGGAACCTAGCACATATTTTAACCCCATTCCTTCCTTTTTCGAGTGAAAAGGTTAAAAAAATGTTAAATATAATAGAAACCAACTGGAAATCTTTCGAAGTTAAAGCTGAAATTTTATCGAACGTTGAACCATTATTCGAACGGATCGATCCAGCAAAAATTGAAGAAGAGCTAGAAAGGCTGAACCAACAAACAGTTTAAAAATAAAAGCATTCAATTTTGATGACGCTGCATTAAAAAGGCAGCGTTTTTCCATGTTGACGAAAGAATCCCCAATGTCGAAATTTGACGATAAAAAAATTTTAATGTATCCGTTTCCAGTTGTTAAGATAAGATGGGCTATAAATATTTTCAATTTTTGCTCTCTTACGACTATTGTATCGTAATGTGTATGGAGGAGAACTATGACAGGAGGATCAATCATGCAACAGGTACACAAGTGTAATTCGGAAATCAATAGAAATGAGGAAAAGGCGCAAACTGTCCGTCTAAGTATCGAAATTCCTGAAAACATTAGAGATAATTTCCGCGATGCCGTTGAAAAAAACGGAAAGTCAATGAAAGATGTACTTAAAGTATATATGCAAAAATACATATGGAAACAAAGCGAATTACAAAGAAATAGACAAAAACGACGACAAAATATTTGAAAAAATAAATGAAAACCAAAGTGCCTTCCCTCACTAAGGTTTTCATTCAAGGAATAATGTCACAACTCTATTATAGTTTTTAGGAAGAAATCCCCCAAGTTTCTTGTTACATTTGCTTACACACTATTTTCAAATTAAACAATCAAACGAAGAAACTTGGATATAGGAAACAGCTAGGTACTGAAACCTAGCTGTTTTGTGTGCGCTTGGCAGCGCATCGCTCTAATGGGTGAAAGTCCCTAACATGCCGTTGTGGCGGAAATGTATAGCTAACAGGTAGTGCGAGTATCGTGAGATTTCGTGCGGAGGACCTGAAGGCAAAGCTCGGAACAGGTGGCTGTAACCATTTTGGCTGATAAGATGGGATAACCCTGCGCAAAATGGGGACGTCCAATACCACACTGTATCTTATTAGTTATGAGGACTGGCTTCGAGTGAAAGGCGATGAACGTGACCCAAGGAGATCTCATCATCTCCACCGTAGGTGGTAACTCTTTTTCAAAGCCGCGAAGGACAAGAAATGGACTATGGAAGGTGAGAAGTCAGAGCAGGGGATAGTAGTGATTAAACTTGTTGGAAACGCCACAAAGACAAGTGACTTATCACAATGTTGATAAGGCAGACATTGACCCAAAAGGCAGTGAACTGATGCGAAGCCCGTCTGTCCATGGAAGATAAGCAATACGAACTTATCTACTCGTCATGTACTAAACAGAAGTCGATGAGGCAGAAAGCCGAAGAATCGAGACCGAAAGAAAGTAGGTTGTTTAGGGCGAAGTACTAATATTAAATATCAGCCATTGGTTTTACCTATTCAGTTGATAATGTATTGGGAAAGGAAACGAATGCATGAATGAAGCAATAGGAAAACGAAGCTTACGTGTAGTGGAGAATTCTAAAAAGAAACGCAAGTGGTACAGCTTAATGGACAAATTATGGAACTATCAAAACCTGGAACTAGCCTTTTATGACGTGAAGAAAAATCGCGGTTCACACGGAGTGGATAAAGTAACGATTAAAGAGTATGAAATAGAATTGGAACACAACTTAAGAGTGCTCCAAGAATCTCTGCGTTTAAAAACATATCGTGCAAAACCAGTCAGAAGAGTTTTCATTCCAAAAGCTGATGGTACAAAACGTCCACTAGGAATTCCAACAGTAGAAGACCGTATTCTCCAAGCCGCAACCAAAAGAATACTTGAACCAATCTTTGAACAGAAATTCTTAGACTGTAGTTTTGGATTTCGTCCGAACCGTAGTGCACATATGGCGATAGATAAAATCCGACAGGATTTGATGGATGGGTATAACTTTGTAATTGATGCGGATATAAAGACCTATTTTGATTCAATTCCTCATGATAAGCTTATCGATTTAATCAAAGAAGAAGTTGTGGACAGTAGCGTACTAGCATTAATAATGCAATTCCTAAAATCGGGAATCCTTGAAAACGGAAGTTTTTATGAAAGTGACACTGGGAGTCCTCAGGGTGGCGTAATCAGTCCATTATTAGCAAACATCTATCTGCATCCACTCGATGAAATGATGATGGAAAGAGGTCACCGTATTACAAGGTATGCGGATGACTTCGTCATCTGTTGCAAATCCCGAAAGGGTGCAGAAAGAGTACTAAGAACCGTAGTGAAGCTCTTAGAGGAAAAATTAGGTTTGAAAGTTCACCCTGACAAAACTAAAATTGTAGATAATTATGAAGAACCGTTTGTCTTCCTAGGTTACGTTTTCAAAAAAGGGTATTTCCATTCTCCATCAGACAAAGCAGTAAAGAAATTCAAGAAAAGTATCAAGGATGTAACGAGAAGAAACCTAACAGTTAATTTGGAAGAATTCGTCAAGAATCGAATAAACCCCATTGTTAGAGGATGGGGAAGATACTTTGGGGTTGGATTTTCAAAGACTTTATTTCAAAAGTTAGACTCATGGATTCGAAGAAGGCTTAGGATGATTCAGCTAAGAAGCTGGAGAAAAATAAGAAAGCTCCACAGGGAGCTTCGAAAAAGGAATTGGAAGGGCGACCTTCCGCGTCTTTCAATGACTAGATGGAGGAATTCTAAAACCGAACAAGTACATTTTGCGATTCCTAATGAAAGGTTTCGAGAAATTAAACTTGTTTTTCTTTTAGACATTTACAATGAACTACATCCTCAAAGGGGATAAAGTGGAGGAGCCGTATGCGATGACCCGCACGTACGGATCTGTGAGAGGCGCATGAAATTTTCATGCGCCTACTCTATTTATTATCCAAAATCCTATTAGCCCTTAAACAAAAATATCTGCGATCGAATATAGGACGGCTTTACCGGCAATCTTAACTCGTTCATCTTCATTTTTACAATAGAGTGTACCGCCTCGATTGGATAATTGTCTCGCCACCATTTTTTGCTTTCCTAACCGCTCTGACCAAAAGGGGATTAAACTGCAGTGCATCGAACCGGTAACAGGATCCTCATTTATTTTTAATTTCGGAAAAAAGGCTCTAGAAACAAAATCATATTCGTTTCCTTTAGCGGTTACATATACGCCAAGACATTCAGGTAATTTTTCTAACTTAGAAAAGTCAGGACAGATGTTTTTCACTGCATCTTCAGATTCAAATACAAATACCAAATCTCTATTAATATACGTTTCTGCCGGTACAGCACCCAAGGCATCAATCATCTGTTCAGTGAGAGCTGCTTCTTGGGAAGGAATAGAGGGGAAATCAAGTTCATACAACCCATCTTTTTGCATAACCATTAGCTCTCCACTCATCGTCTCAAATTTAACGCTGTCCATGTGTTTTTCTACATAATTCAAGATGATAAATGCTGTCGCTAAGGTAGCGTGGCCACAAAGGTTAATCTCACCTCCTGGTGTAAACCAGCGCAGCCTATAGCTATCCGCTTCCTTCACCGCAAAAGCTGTTTCCGATAAATTATTTTCTATCGCAATTTTCTGCATTAAATCGTCCGGAATCCATTTATTCATGATACATACACCAGCGGGATTACCTTCAAATACTTGCTCTGCAAATGCATCAACCACAAAATACTTCATATTTGCCCCCTTAAGATTTACAATGGCTGTTGTCTCCAAATATTTATAAGCTAATTTTAACAATAATGATTCGATTTCTAAAGGGTTTCTTGTCTATCTCGTTCCGGTTTTCGTCCGTCTATGTACTGAAAACAGATAGAGACAGGCTTCACGAAAGCCTGCCTCTATCTGTTTTTTACTATTTTTCAAAGTTTTTCAAGGTTTGAATTACTTTTCTGATTGCCTCGCTTTCGTCATCCCCGGAAACCTCTAAAGTAATTTCTGCCTGTTTTGGAATGGCTAAAGATAAAACGCCGAGAACCGATTTTACATTAACCGTTCTTCCGTTGTGGGTAAGAAAAATATCCGAATTGAATTGAGAAGCTGTTTGAACCAATTGATTGACTGGTTGGGCGTATAATCCTGCTTTGTTATTAATTTTCACTGTTTGCTGAATCATTTGAGTCCTCCTTGGGGATATTGTAGAGTTATTTGGTATCACCATTCTTTTATGTATGAAGCAAAGTTATAAAAAATGCTGTTGATTTATCCAATTACGCAAATTTGTATGGTAGTCCAATTTACAAGCAGAGAGGAAAGAAACATTGCTACTTATGGGTCGTGATTCTTTGATGCTTTATATACGAGTAGACACCGATAACGATAAAAATAATGATTGCCCCATTTGCTGTCATAGTGATTACATTCGTATTCGGAAAAAGCTTATTGATTGTTCTTAACCAGCTAGCTAATACGGGATCCTTCAAAATGCCGATCACAGCATTTTGAGCAATAAAAGCTCCCGCAATAATATTAATCCAAAAAAAGCTTGAAGCGAGCTTTACAACGAAGGGAAGGAATAGGAGCGATACTAAGAGACTGGAAAAGATTCCGAGTGTTACCGCTTCAACATGTTGCGATATCCCTGCAATAATGACTACACTGTCTAGACAAATTAAAAAGTCTGTTGCCGCTAGAATAGATAAGACTTTCATTTTTAAAAAGATGGATTGATTGAAAGGTCTTGTTAAAGGTTCTCCGTCGATTGATTTTCGAACAAGTTTAAATGCAATCAAAAGTAAAACGATGCCCATCGATAGCTGCAACATAGGAACATCTAAAATCTTCTTGATGATAAAAACATAGAAAGCCCGCGAGAAGGTTAGTACAATAATGGCTGGCAAGGTAATCCTTAAATGTGTATATTGACGTAAAATAGTCCCTAAAATTAACATATTATCAATATCACTCACTAAGGTTATGAAGAAAACTTTAACTAGTTCAGTCAATTCATTTGCCCCTTTATTTCATCTCCTTATTACATTTATGTGGTCAAGCATTTTTTTATTAACTATTAATCTGAAAATAATAATTAAGATTGGCTAACAAAAACTAATCTGTGGGATGAACAATCTTAGAACATGGAATCCATTTAGGGCATGTTTTTTTATGTCTTTATTCAAGTATTTCAAATTATAAAAGCCCATTTAAGTTCTTTTTCGATGCATGTCCAACAGAAAAAGATTTATAGAAAATTTTCCAGAAGATACTGGAAAATGATAATTTTCTGTTATATAATTACAATTAATTAATAACGCTGTTATATAACAAAAAATGGACAATAAAAATGATCATTTATAAAAAGGGGAATGAGTGATAATGAAAATTGATGCAATTGCAAGAAGTATACTTGGTTGGAAGTTAAATAGATGGGACCGATGGTATGATTACCACCAGGGGAAATTCATTCACGAGTCTGAGTTTCAGCCCGAACAGAACATAGACCATGCAATGCTTATTGTAGAGCGGTTAGAAGAGCTAGGCTTTATGTATGAAATAAAAGGACTATCAAAGGTGTGTTTTAATGATTTTTGTGCAACCGGAGATACATTGGCACAAGCGATTACCAATGCTGCCTACGTAATTGTGGAACGGAATTCCGTTATGGATAGCACAAGATTGTGGCAGAAGTTATGCTAAATAAAAGTGAAAAAATAAGATAAATCAATGATAAGATTGAAGAGTGAGCTGATTTCGCTCGCTTTTTTTATTGTCCAAAAAAAAGACCTACGATTGTAATAATCAAAGGTAAAAAAGTATATTTTTCAAAATTTCTTTTGGATGGTTTTTATACGTTATTTGTTAGAATAAGGTTATACGATGAGGGAGGATCCTAATGAATGAACTAAATAAATTATTTTATGAAAGAATTGGATTGTCACAGGGACATCACATAACTTTTGATTCATTAGCCACAATTCTAGAAAAAACGGCCCAAACAATCCCCTTTGAAAATTTATGTATCATTGATGGGAAGACTAATGAAATTACAAAGAGTAACTTGGTAAATAAAATCTTGGTTCGAAAGGAGGGGGGGATCTGTTATGAATTAAATTCACTTTTCTATTTTTATCTACTCGCAAATGGATTTGACGCCTTCCTAGCCCGCGGTGTTGTTTTTAACCAAGCTAAACAAGAATATCAAGATCTCGGCAGAACCCATGTAACCATTCTAGTTAATCATGAAGGTCGTACCTACTTAATTGATACTGGCTTTGGTGGGAATTTACCTTTGAGACCCGTTCCCTTAACAGGGGAGTCGGTTACCTCTAATAATGGGGAGTTTAGAGTTCGCAAACTCGGTACGAAATATGGGGATTATGTGTTGGAGATGAAGTTAAAACATAAGGATACAGAATGGAAAATAGGCTATGCCTTTGATACCAGGAATCGTATTTACGATGTGACGGAGTTTAATGAAATTCAATCCATTATCGCTGAACATCCGGAGTCTCCTTTTAATAAAGGGCCGCTGCTTACTCGTCTTACTAGTAATGGGAATATAACGTTAACGAAATCGACTTGGACTGAGTGGAAGGATGGAATGGTTTCAAAAGAAATAATTGAAGCTGAAAAATATAAAGAGTTGGCCATACAACATTTCGGGATTAATCAGGACTAAATAAAAAGCAACGCCAAGGAGCGTTGCTTTCATTATTTTTCTTGAGTGTGGATGACTTGTACCCGTCCAACCTGCCCATCTGCGAGTCGGACTTTGATACCATGAGGATGGGTAGAAGAGTTGGTAAGGATATCTTTTACAATCCCTCTAGTCAATTTTCCCGTTCTTTGGTCTGGTTTTAAAACAATATCAACGGTCATGCCTGGTTGCAAGTCTTTCCGATTTCTGCCGTTCATTAGACACCCATTTTTCTGCGAGTATTACTAGGCTTCTTTGTTTGCTGACTTTTCATTTTCTGGGTTGCTTGGCTGCTATTTGCCTGCCCTTTGCCTGAAGCAGATTGATTCTTTTTGTTTGCTAACTGCTGCTTCATCAGTTCTTGAAGACTGACCTTCTTTTTTGCTGCTTCGGTTTGATTATTCTCAGTCATAGTAAAATCTCCTTTTTCAAATAGGTATTGTTATTATAGTATAATCTATTTTAAAGGATTGTTAAAGAACAGCCAATGCAAGAAGATTTCTGTTTGGCTGTTTTTTGTATGAGTATGTGGGCTATTATTGAAATGGACTAAATAAAAAACAAAGCACTAACTAAATATAAACCAATCGCAATCCCAGCCCCAATCACAGAAATCTTCAATTTAAAGCGGGCATATTCCACCAGTGGCATATCCAAAATCGACGCGGTTGTAATCGTAGTATCACCCAAGGGCGAAGTTAACGCCCCAAAAGCCCCGCTCGCAAACACTGCCCCGACCGTTAACGGGATCGATGCCCCGGTAGATACTGCAAGCGACATCCCTAAAGGCATAAACAAACCCCAAGTTCCCCAAGAAGACCCAATAAAATAGCCGATTAAAGAACCGAGCACAAAAATAGTAACAGGGGTCAAATAGGCGGGCAGAAATGACCCTAATGTCGAACTGATAAACTTCGAAAAACCTAAATCCTCTGCTGATAATGTCAAAGACCAAATGAGGACAAGTAGACTAATGGCCTCCATCATTTGATTTCCGCCATCATAAAAATGGTATAAGATCTCATGCAAGGCCTGTCTCCTCATGATGTAAAACACAAACGATAAGACAAGTGTAATGAAAACGGCCAGCAGCATCACAAAGGTGGCATCTGCCATCGAAAAAGCTTCGAATACCGTATTCGCCCCTTTATCCATTCCATCTTTCCATAAAAGGAATAATGATAATCCTAGCAGTAAGAAGACGGGGAATATTAAATTCCAGGGCTGGGCTTTGACCAAGGATAATTCTTTTTGTATGCCCGCACGATGAAATTCGTTTCCTTCCGCATCTAATAGCTCATGGTCACGTTGTCGAGAATGACCTCTCTTCTCCGGATTCCAGAAGGTAAACAGGATTCCAATCACTAACATCACAATCGCAAAAAAATCAAACAAGATACTTAGCAGAAATACATGATAAGCTGACATGTCTAATTGCAGCTTTCGGATGCTTCCTTCCACTAATGAAACCATGAATCCCACAAATGCTGTTGCAACGGGTAATAGGACAATGACAGACTCAGTGGATATATCCATCATTAAGCCAACCCTTTGTTTCGGGACGTTCATTTTTTTGATAAGAGATTTAACGACGGGACCAATCATCATAATCCGAAACATTGGCATCATAAACGTGAACGGAAGGGTGAGCCAGATGAGTCCCAAGAGTCCTCGTTCTGTCTTAATCCTAGCCCCAATCCATTCCGAGAACCCTTTAATGCCACCGGAAATATTCATCATACCGACCAATCCGCCAAATAAGTAAAGAAACCCGATAATTTTTATATTGTTTCCATTGGACAGGGTGGTAACGATATAGGAAACGGTTTGATAGGCGCCGGCTAATAAATGAGTCTGAACAATAAAAGCCCCGGCCAGTAAGCCAACGACAAGACCAGGCAGGATGTTTTTAAGCCATATTGACATGGAGATGACAATAATAAAAGGTAGCAGAGAAAGCCAAGTATGTTCCAAAGTCTCTTCCTCCGGTCATTAATCTTTAACTATTTGTTTATTATTGCCAAGGAGGTGGACATTATGTTGGGGAAAAGAATTAGTTCAAGGCGGAATTGATGTGTGGTGGGTTTCCTTAAATTGTCCGATAATGGAACAAAATTGTTCCTGAATCATATCTAAGCAAGGGACAACCAGTCTTCTTTGTATGGTTCAAAAAAGTAAATCAAACTCAAGTTCAAATTAGTTACATAAGGATTATTTAAAAAGGTGGTATATTTTGTTAAAATTAGGTTGAAAAGGGGGAGATTATCGTGGACGAAAGGTATCCAATAGGAAAATTCGAGTTTCAGGGAGAAATAACGAACGATGTTGTTAAGACTTGGATAAAAGAGATTGAAGAATTACCTGAACTTTTAAGAGCAGCTGTAAAAAACATGAATATTGAACAGCTAGATACCCCTTACCGGCTTGGGGGATGGACTGTTCGTCAGGTTGTCCATCATCTGGCCGACAGTCATATGAACGCTTATATTCGTTTTAAATTGGCCCTCACCGAAGAAAATCCTACGATTAAACCTTATCAGGAAGGAAAATGGGCGGAACTTCCCGATAGTAAATTGCCAATTAATGTTTCATTAGAACTCCTAACATCCCTCCATAAACGATTGGTCCAGCTCTTGCGAAATTTAAGTACTAATGATTTGAAAAAAACATTTTTGCATCCTGAATCTGGTGAAGTTACGGTAGGTAAAAATATAGGCCTATATGCTTGGCATAGCCGCCACCATCTTGCCCATATTACCTCATTAAGTAAACGAAAAGGTTGGTCAGGTGGAATGGATGAGTGAAGTAGTATTATTGAAGTGTGAAGGTGCTGAGAGGCAGATAAATCACCTTAAATTCCGGCATACCACCTGACTTGTTGTTCTGTTTAGCTAGATAAAAGTGATTTCTATAGGATTTTAGTTAATAAATTGGGTTAAATTAATGGATGAAAGGCTTTAAACGAATAGGAGGAAAAAAGTATGGCAGAAGACAACTTTAACTCCAAAAATACGAAAAGTGAATCAAAGGCTGATGGAGTCAGCCAGCCTTTAATGTCAACAGGCACAACTGAACCAAGTTTCGACTGGGTTCCTAATCAAACCAATACTTCATCTGAACCAAAAATCGGAACGACTGAAATTGGTGAAAAGAATAACAGCGATAGTAAGTAATTCTTAAGGGCACTTGGGTGTCCTTCTTTTTTATGGTTTTGCAGTCTGGGTGTATTGGTAATGTGAAAAATGGAAGTCTCTAGAAGGTTTAGATGAAATTTTGTTGAATTTGTATAGTAATACAAATTTCATGCTGGGGTAAGGAGGGGGACAATGGAGGAAATTCAATATGCTTTTATAGATGAATATGGAGATTATCGTTTTGATTTTGAGAAAGAAAAGGGAACAACGCACTTTATTATCGGGGCTATCCTTCTAAAAGAATCAAATAAGCAGTGGGTAGAAAGGGAACTAGAGCAGATTTGCCAAAAATACTTCCAAACAGGGGAGATCGATTTCACCATAATCGAACACCATCCAATCCGAACGATGGAGCTGTTAAATGAGATAAAAGAATTACCATTTAGCATCTACGCTTATGTGATTGATAAAAGAAAAGTAAGAGAAGACAACGGAATTTTGTACAAAACGCCTTTCCTAAAGTATTTAAATAGAAAGATTTATGATGAATTGAATCGAACGTTCGAACAGCTTGATCTCTCAGCTGATAAACAAGAAGCTAAACTTTTTTTAAGAGAGTTTAAAAATTATATAAACACTAGAAATATTCCAGATCTATTTAATTATTCCACCTTCGGGTTCAACCATACCCAATCCGACATCCTTCTTCAGTTAGCGAACTTTATCACCAAGATTCTTGCAACAGGGTACGACAAAACCATCTATTCTGAAAATTACCGTTCTTTTTCTAAAATTTATAAAAGCAAGATTGCTGCAATAAACCTTTTACCCCTAGACTATAAAAACTTTCTGTTCGAATATCAATCAGAGCACCATCAATCAAGATATGATGAAATGATTATCAAAAAATCTGTAAATCTAGCCTATAAATATATTGAAAAACATCGCAAAAGTGAAGAGGATGATGAGAGGCTGAGATTAGATTTCCTTAAGTTCCTTTTGTTCAATTTGAAAGATAACCCTGATGAGTATGTGTATACGGAAGAGATTCTGGATAATCTGAATGCTATTCGCGATGTAAAATTAAATCCGCATTATTTCCGCTCTAACATTGTTTCTAAACTGCGTGACAGTGGTTTACTGATAGCCAGCAGCAATAAAGGCTATAAATTGCCTGTATGCTTAAATGACTTATATGATTTTGTAAATTTATCAAGTCTTACAATCCATCCAATGATACAAAGAATATCAAAATGCAGGGATCAGATTCTTCTTGCAACCAATAATGAAATTGATATTCTTGAGCAAAAAGAATATCACTATCTGAAAAAAATAATCGATACGGGAAAAATGAAAATTTAATCTCGTAGTACTCTTTTGTAGAGCTAAAAAAGTTTTTTAAAGAAAATGACCTATTCTTTTGTATAGGTCATTTTTTTATTTTAATAAACTAATGATTACACTTGAGAAAAATTGCATGTTTTTGCATATTTATTTATCCACATCTGGCTGATTATAGGGAATCACCTTTATATACAGGGTTATAAATGAAAACGCTTCCCAAAGAATTAGAATAAATATTCAAAAAAATATACAAAAAAGGATTGTCAAACTTGGAATTATAAAATATAATCTAGTTATTAAATGATGTGACAAAATATAACATGAAAATGAGAGGTAATGTGACGTGGCTGAAACACTAATTTCTAACGCAACTGCAGAATCAACTTTAGAACAAATCAAAGAAATAATCAAAGAAAAAAGTGTTGAACTTTTACACTTGCAATTTGTCGATATTGAAGGGATTTTAAAACACGTCACTGTTACAAGTGCGCAATTAGAAGATGTTGTTGAAGGAAAAATGATGTTTGATGGATCTTCTATCAAAGGTTTTTCTCCTATTAATAAATCTGACCTTTATCTTCAACCGGATTTGTCTACATTTGCTGTTCTTCCTTGGACAGTAGAAGAGGGATATTCAGAAGCTCGTTTCCTATGCTCAGCAGCAAATCCAGACGGAACTCCTTTTGAAGGAGATACTAGAAATGTTCTGAAAAAAACAGTAGAGCGTGCTGCTGATCAAGGATATACCATTTCAGTAGGTCCTGAGTTAGAGTTTTTCTTATTTAAAAACGATGACAATGGATACGCAACTACAGAGTTAACGGATAAAGCGGGTTATTTTGAACCATCTCCACATGATCTTGGCGAGCGTGTTCGTTTAGAAATCTACCGTGCGTTAAAAGCAATGGGCTTTACGATTGAAGCTTCTCACCACGAGGTTGCAGAAGGACAACATGAAATTAACTTTAAATATTCGGATGTATTAACGGCGGCTGACCTTGCAACTACCTATAAATGGGTTGTCAAAACAGTTGCGAAGAAATTTGGCATGCATGCTACCTTTATGCCAAAGCCAGTATTCGGAATCAACGGTTCTGGTATGCACGTGAACATGTCATTCTTCGAAGGAAGCGATAATGCGTTCTTTGATCCAACTGATGAGATGCAATTATCAGAAAAAGCGTACCAATTTATTGCGGGTGTATTAGAGAACGTGAAGAGTATTGCAGCGGTAACAAACCCGTTAGTAAACTCTTATAAGCGTTTGGTACCTGGTTACGAAGCTCCTTGCTATATCGCATGGTCTGCATCAAACCGTTCAGCGTTAATTCGTATTCCTGCAAAGAGAGGTCTTGCGACTCGTGTAGAATTACGTTGTCCAGATCCATCTTCTAACCCTTATTTAACATTTGCTGTAATTGCATCTGCAGGTTTAGATGGAATCGAAAAAGGTCTTGAGGCACCAGCACCAATTAATGAAGATATCTTCCACATGAGTGAAGAAGAAAGAGCATTCAGGGGAATCGATAACTTACCAGGCAGCTTAGCTGAAGCCGTAAAAGAATTAGAAGCAGGAGAGATTGCTGCTAAAACGCTAGGGGAACATGTTTACAATGAATATGTATCAATGAAAAAAGCAGAATGGGATAGCTACCGTACGAGTGTACATTCTTGGGAAATTGAAAACTACCACTCGAAATTCTAAGCTATTAACCATTGATATAACAACAAATTCTTTGTCGGTCAAATTTTTCATAAGTTTGACCGACTTTTATTTTGACCGACTTTTTTGACTGATATTCTGACCTATTCATCAAGAAGTTCGCTTATGTAATTATCCAATTTTTCAGAATAAGAAATTTAATGTAAAATGAGCGATACTTAGAGGATCGCTTTTTTTATTCGCTACGTACAGTTTAGTTGAATAAATTAAATGGGATAAAAGATAAACAAGTTATTCGAAAAAAGGTTAAGTAAAGAAGATTTGGCAAATCATAAGTAGAAGGAGGATTTGAAATGAAATTTACTATTCGTATTTTCTTCAGGGAAAACTTTAATAATTCAATATTTGAAAGTGAGCTAAAAAAATCCTTAGAGGAAATTAGTGTATCTGTTACAAGTATTGCTTTTAATCAATTTGAAGAAAAATACATACATAATAAAAGGAATATTATTGAGATAAATGTTGAAGTTAAAGGGGACTATATCGATTACAGATCTGTTTTTGGTTGTGTATTTTTAGTATTAGATGAACTTTCTTTAAATTTATCTGGATTAGATATAAATGAATAATAGGCTTCTCTAAGTGTTCTTTTATTTCTAAATTTTCCCTAATAAAAAATTTTTTTGTCAAATGTAGGAATAAGGGAAATGGGTTTTTATTCCATTTCTGTCACTCCCTCAGCGTTATCGTGCATTTAATTAATACAAGGGGCAGTCTAACTGCCCCTTTTTATTCATGAAATTTAGTTTTAAAAAACCAGTTGTGAAAAGCTTGTGTTAAGTAATCTGTTATCCAAATTGTTAAAAAACTCCAATACCAAGTCCATTTTTTATATTTAATTAATTTTGTATATTTCACTGCAATTATTTCAAAGATGACTATTACAGAAGTACTAATAAAGCAATGCAGGGTTTTTAAAAGGTTAGAATTATTTTTTGGATAGTACAAACTAAATAAAGCGCATAGTCCAGGATATATAAAGTATTCAAATGAAAAAGCAGCTTTATTTGCTTTTTTGAAAAATAAACGATATGGATAGGATATTAAGTTTTTTTCTACCACTAGTAATCCAAAAATCCATGTTAGTGCTTGTTTAAATAAAAATACAACTAGTGTTTCACGAATTTTATTTTTTGGTGTAAATTTTATTAATAATAATGACACAATTATCCAGGATGATATTTCGATAGTTTTCTCTGCTTTGTATTTCATTAATTATCCTTCTTTATTATTTACACTATTGGATTCAGTTTATAATTATTTAATTGACCTACTAGTTAATGGTGGTTCATTAAACCAACCTTTTTTAACTAATAGTTTAAACGCGTTTTCTGAAAAACTTTGGACCTGTTCTATTAATTCACTTAGTATTTTGACATGATTCTTCTTATAACTAGATACAGCAGCGCTTTGTAAATTTATTATTCCAATAGGATTTAAAAACATTATTAGGTTGGTCATTAACTTATCTGAAAATGGAGATTCATGGACCCTATGAACGAAGCTCTCCAGTCCAGTTGTAGTACTAACTCCGTTTTCCCTGAAAATATCCGATAAAGTAGCAGCTTGATGAAATGCTAATTTCTTGCCATCATTAAATAATTGCTTTGACTCTTCATCTTTTGCAACATCAGCAAAAGCAGCGCATAGAGCAACACCAACATTATTGCATTGAAGTGCACCGTACATATGACTCAATTCTACCGCATTAAGTGGTCTCAATTGTGTAGATACAACCTTAAACAGTTTACTCTCTCTTTCATGTGCTTTCATGTATGAAAATGGACTGTTTTGTAACAAGTTCTTTTCCTTTAATAAACCTAAAAGAGATTCATCAATTTGAATAGTCTTAGTGAGGACTTCACTAAAGAATTTCTTTACATTCATATCCGTTAGTTCTGAATATTGAGAAGCGAGGACCCGCAGCCCATTTCCAGTAATATGCTTAAGAATTTCAATGGTTAATTGATCGGTAAAAAGCTTTACTGAGGAGTTATATAAATCAACTTCACTGAAAAATGGCGGTTCATTATAACCGTTGTCATTTAATATCTTTGTAGCCTCTTTTTCTTGAAATGTAGATAATGAATTGATTTCATCTAGAACACTTCTCAAATCTTTATCCTCAGCAGTGTCAATAAGATTTTTTAAAATAATATTAAACATATTCGAACTTGATTGTAGATACCAAAGAAAGCCGAACTCATTTACGTTCATACAAAAGGCTCCTTCATTATTTAATTTCTCTTATTAGAATGACAAAAAATATTGGTAATTATTCAGGGTATATTTCTAATAACAAGGGTAAAACATTAGCCATAAGTAATCAGTTTGAGCAATGGCATTTCGATTCCTCCATGAAAACTAGAAATTATAACAACATTAAAATTTGCATTTACATTTATAAGGAATACTAAAAATACAAAAACAATACCTTTTATTAGTTTGTCATTTAAAAATTGACCAAAGCCAGGAAGAGCAATACTCCATAGTAATACTTCTTTTGAGTTAGCCACCTAATTCAAGCTCCTTACCAACAGTGATGGCATATCATTTCTAAATATTAATAAACAGCGATATCCAATAAAAAGACGTCTATCAACTTGGTCTTATAAATAGTAGGTGTTGATTCATTAAGGTTATTGATACTTAAATAATCTTAAAAAAGTATGATATAGCTACCGTACAGCCGTTCATGCATGGAAATCGATAACTATCATACTAAATTCTAATTTAGCAATAAAAAGCGGGACAGAGCCTATTACGGCTTTGTCCCGCTATTTTTATTTGTCTCGATAAAAGAGAGACCCAAAATATGGAGATCTGTCTTTAATATATTTAAAAATTGCATGAATACCTATTATGAACCTTGGCTTTTTCACTTACAGTGATGCCACGCCTTTTTGAATACGCACAATCCGAAGATGAGGAATGCAAGGATGCCAATTAAAGCAACGAGGAAGTTAATAACGGTAACAAGTAAACCGCCTAGCCCGATGACTCCAAGCAATGTAGTAATCCAGCCCAATACTACAGATAGCACCCATAAAACCCCTGTTAAGAATCCAAGAAAAGCTCCCCAGGAATAATGATTATGACTCATTTATTTCACCTCCTGTCATCGGTTGTTCACCAACATTGTATGCGGTTTCCTTACAGAATGTTTTATGGATATAGAAAAAAGGCGAAAGACCTAACAAAAAGTGAATAATAAATAATAATTGGATAGTAGTACTTACCATATGAAGGTGTTATGAAGGTGTAATGAAGGTGTCAGGCACCACTCGTGGACAAATGAACTGATTTGTCCACGAGTGGTGCACACTTACTGTGTCAATATATTATTTCTTCTTTTTCCATTTTCCTTAAGCTTTCTTTATATTTATATCGAACCTAAATTTAACTATTTCGCTTATTAATTCATAGGGGAGCGGCTTTCCTATCGGGAATTGTACTGCACCTTTTGAGGTTTTATATTCAGATAATCTATCTCTAAAAGTTTCAATACCACTAGAAGTGGGATAGAATCCAATATGTTTTTTATAGGCCGCAAAGTGCACCAAATTTCCATATAAATAGAAAGTAGGCATTTGATAACTGATCTTTTCTTCTGAATTAGGAGCGGATTCCCTGATCACTTCTCTTAATTTTTCTAGGATTTCCTGCACATCAAGAGGAAATTGTAAAATGTATTCGTCAATTGATTTAAACGTTGGTTTGTTTTCTTCCATAATTACTCCTTTCAAAACCCAGGTACTCCTAAGGTACTAGACAAATCGATGGGGAACAAGAATCATCTTTCTAATAAGGATGTAAATTACATAATAAAAAAATATGGGTAAGAGATGATAGAAGGATATGTGGGGAAATTCTCGCCTGAAAAAAGTTAAGGGACTTGTAGACTCAACATCTGCGAATACTCCTTTAAATAAGTCTGCAGTGGAAAATGCTGACGCAATCAAAAAACTGGGTAGCATTGCTGATTTAATCGTGTGTTTTAGCGAACATACGTATTGAATAGCTCACAAAATCCAGGAAATGTTGGTTATATTTCAGGGCTTCCTTTTATGGGGAAAGATAAAAAATAACTTGTAATCTTGATTAGCAGTCTTGTTTAGGACAAGACTGCTTTTTTATTGTAATTATCATAAAGGATTGTCAACCACCGTAATATCTCCAATTGTATCTATGTGAACTTTTTCTTCCTTCAATTTTTCCTGTACTTGAATCAGCTCCTCATATTGATTGTTATTAATTTCAACATCATTTAAAATGGCTGGTGTCAGTGTGACCTCGATCCTCTCTTCTGATAAGGGTATACATATCGTTTCAACTTTTTTTTCTGCAGGATTCTCAGGGTCTGCAACTATTTTTTCAATAATTAGGTCCTCATAAGTGACAGGGACTACAATTTGTTTTTCCTCTGTATATGTTTTTTTATAGATTGAAACATCTGCTGTTTTAACCCATTTTTTGTTTATCTGCATTTCTTCCTTATGTAGTTGGAGCGTAACATCTTTGCTGGAATCATATTGGGAATTCTGCTTTTCAGTCAACTTAATGGCCCCCATCTGATAGTGGTAAAACACCTATTCATTGCTTGGCAATGAATAGGTGTTTTTGTTTAGCTGTTATTGATATCGCTAAAGCTTGATGCATCGGAAACGACATTAACATTTCCAGTCGTATCAACATGGGCTTCTTCGTGCTTGAGTGACTCCTGGACTTGCTGCGTTTCCTGAACTTGACGTTTTGAAGCGGAAATCTCCTCAGTCGTTACTGCATACTTGTTTACCTCCACTTGTTCTTGAGACACTGGAATAGTGATGGTCTCCTGGGAGATCGCAGATGAATCGCTTCGTTCATTATTCATGGGGGTTCTAGTGATGACAACTTCCTCATGCATAACAGGAACATCAACCGTTTTTTGTTCTTCGACAACATCTTTAGATATCACTACATCTCCAGCATCGACACTATTTTTCGTAATGTCTAGTTCTTCTTTATGAAGTTGAAGTGTCCCATCATTTTGAGAATTTTGGCTAGTTGAACTGGTTTCATTGCCTTGATTGCTTGAATTGGATTGGTTATTTTGATTTTCCGTGTTTTGTGAATTGTCATCACTGAATAAACCTAAGAAGTCGCTCATAAAAATCCCCCTTGTAAGTTGAATGGTCAAGCCTTTAATATAATGTGCGCTAGAGAAATCTTTATTCTTTAAACGGTATTGAAAAAACTACTAAGCAGCGAGCTGAATAAAATATTATTTTCATTAATTTTGGATACCTTTATAATAATCTGTTGATTTTTGGATACAGAGCTTTCCTAAAATATGTGATATTCTGAACATAAATTATTAATCAAGTACTTTGGAGGGTTAAAATATGAGCTGCGGTTGTACATCGAAATTAAAAAACGGAAAAGACGTCGTTGACCATGTGAAAAGTAAAAGGAAGGAAAACTTTGCACCGACAGTGGCTCACGAGATTTCGTGTGAATGTGGGGAAACTTTTATCTTACAAACAATCGTTATGAATTGTCCAAACTGTGAAATGACCTATGCGGTAACACCATGTGGATCGGCAGACAAAAATAATATTAAGCAAGCTGGACTAAAATACGCCTAACAATAATATTGAAGGAAGCCATAAAAATACAGTTTCTATAAACGTTGCTAAATCTTTATGGCTTATTTTTGATTTATCTTTAAATAATCGGTAATATCTAAAAAGAACTTGATTTTAAATTAAAATGAAAAAAAGTATTTATTAGTAATCCTCGGAGGAGTTTATCACATGAAGAAGTCTTACGAAAATACAGCTCTATTAGTGATGGATTTGCAAAATGGTATTGTGTCACGCTACTCAGAAAACCAGGAAATTCTTTCTCCATTTCAAAAGGCAGTGGAAGCTGCACGCCGATGCAATATTCCAGTAATATTTGTCCGTGTAGCCTTTAGCGAAGGTTATCCTGAAAGCAATCCACGGAATAAAGTGTTCTCGGCTTTGTCTAAATCTGGGGGAATGACGGTTGTAGACCGAGGAACGCAAATTCACGAATCCCTTCAACCCCAACCAAACGAACCAGTCGTGACAAAGTTTCGATTTAGTGCCTTCGCTGGAAGTAACCTTGAAATCATCCTTCGTTCTATGGGAATTAACAAGTTAGTATTGAGTGGGATTTCTACTAGTGGTGTAGTTCTATCAACAGTGAGGGAAGCGGCAGATAAAGATTATGTACTTACGGTATTATCGGATGCTTGTCTCGATGGTGACCCAGAGGTTCATCGTGTTCTTACCGAGAAGGTGTTCCCACGACAAGCTGATGTGCTGAAGGTTGAGGCTTGGATTAATTCCTTAAATTGAAAACAGCCTTTAACAGTACTGCTGGAAAATATGGAAATCTTGATAAATAAAACAGGGGATACAAGTCAATGTCCCAGAATTTTTAAAACCTCGCCAAGTTCGGTGAGGTTTTTTGTAGGTGATACTCGATTTGAATTATTAAATAAAACTCTTAACATTGTTATTCCGGCTAAACTTGTAGATGGCAATCATAAAGAACACTAGGGCGAAGGCGAATAAGGTTGCAAAATTTAATGCCAAATTGCTGAGTGAATGTCCTTTTTGCAGTTCAGAGATTGTGTCGAGCAGCCATCTTTGCGGCAGGAAGTCCGCCATTTTTTGGGCCGCTTTTGGCATAATTTCCACTGGCCAGAAACAGCCGGACAACAAACAGGTTGGTGTCATGATAAGAGTTTGCAAGGCACCTGCCGAATTCGAGTTGGTTGCAAAGGCAGTAATGACCAATGATAAACCTACAGAGACAAGCGAGAAAAACATCATTACGCCAATCATTTCCCAGTAGGGGACCCCAGCGGAAATACCAAAGACTTTCGTCATAACTGTCAAGGTGACTACCACTTGAATGGTCATAATGATCATATTGACAATCACATTAGCAAGAACATACTTTTTCCCGTCAATTGGTGACGACATAATCCGGAAATAGGTTCGGTTTTCTTTTTCTTTTAAAATCAATTCGGACAGGCCGCCTGCTGAATTGAGCATAATCATCAGCAGAAAGCCGATTGTCTGAATCGTCATATCGTTGTTATTAGATGTATCATTTAAAGAATGGGCAGATACTTTAAACTCTGAATTTTGGTAATCTTGATAGAGAGTATTAAAAACCGTTACATCCCCATTGGCAGCAATACTTAAGGACGAGATGTTACCGATATAGTTGTTAAGGTAAGCCTTAATATAAGTCGTGACCTGTGCTCCTTTAATCGATACAACCTGCACCTCTGGCTTCTCGCCATTCATAATCGCTTGTGAAAAACCAGGTTCGAGGATAATGGCACAATCCAGATCGCCGGAAGCGATTTTGTTTTTAACATCAGATTCTGTTATTTTCCTTGTCTTTACATTTTTTAAACTGCCAATGAAACTGGCGGTATTTTTCGAAATCGTCGTCTGATCTTGGTCCACAATCCCGGTATTGAGATAGGAAGGCCCCGTATTGCCATACACCATAAAGGCAATAAAGATACCTAGTAACGGAACGAGCACATATGCAAAAATTTTTCGCTTGTTTAAAAAGATGGAACGTAATGAATTTGTCACCAGCCACATGATTTCTTTCATTCTAGAGACCCTCCCGTTTTCTGAATGCAACAATCGCAACCATTAGGAAAACAATGGCAATGCCAATATTTAATGAGATTACAGGTAGTGCAGCGGCTAGATCATTGTTATAAATAATTTTTGTTAACGCATCCCTTGCCCATGTCAAAGGGGATAAATTCATCACGAGCCTCATAATCCCGTCGGCGTTGTCAATTCTAAAATATGCCCCGCCAAAAAAAGCAGCAAGCTGTAGGACGATCATGACAATGGTTTGCATGCCATGATCCGTTTTGATGATATAGCTGAGGCCGAGCCCAAAGCTGACAGCAAGAAATACGAGCGTGAGTAGAATAAGCACTACCAATCCGAGATGGCTCCCCCAGTCTGCCCCAAAAACAAAACGGCTGAAAGTCATTACCAGCAAGATGCATACATAGTTAATTCCAATCCCCCCAAGAATTTTACCAAGAAAAATTTCCATTTTGTTAATAGGTGCGATGGCGAGCCGAATAGCTGTATTCCTCCTTCTTTCCCCGCGTATTAAAGAACTGGCGGAAATCGCACTGTATAACGCAATCATAGTGGTCATCGCAATGGCGTAATAATCCATCGAGCCTGGAGCTTTATCTGCATTTAACGAGGTTTCTTTTACATAGCTGCTCGAGGTACTGGCTAATACTGCTTGTATTTGCTCAGGTTTTTCCTTTGCTATTTCGGTAATCAAGTTGTATTTATCGGTAAAAGCAGTCAGCATGCCTTCCACCATACTTGCCTGGATGCTGTTCCGTTCACTGCCGTAAAAATGAATTCCTTTATCAGTAACGATCACATAAGCATCATATTTGTTTTGTTGAACAGCCAGCTGTCCATTAGTGCCATTCGCTGCTTCTGAAAAATGGATGTCTTGCTTTTTCGCTTCTTTTATAAAATTTTGGAACTGTTCTGAGAAGTTACGATCATTTTTTTCGGTATATAGCACATTGATTTTTCCAATTTTAATGTTTTTGTCAAAGGTACTAGACAAAGCAGTTCCGAGAATTAGCATTAACACAATGGGGAAGGCCAGCATAAACACCAGCGTCCTAAAATCTCGGATGCTGCGTTTGAATTCATTAAGAGCAATATTGATGATATTCACTTTTTGATTCCTCCTAATCTCTTAAGTTTCTACCGGTTAAAGTAAGAAAGACGGTTTCAAGGTTTGGAGCCAGCTCCTGGAGAGAGCGGATTTCTATACCTCTGTTGATGAAGAACTGAATAATCTGGTTTAAGTTGTTTATTTCCGATTGGGAGTTGATTTTCACCATGTTCTCCTCGCTGGAAACGGAATTGACACCTTTGATTTCTCTTAATGACGTTTCATCAAGGTTTTCTGAGTTTTTCACTTCAATCAAGATATCCTTTGTATCTGTAATTATCGCTTTTAATTGCTCCTTTGTTCCTTCCGCAATCACCTTACCGTGATCAACGATTGCAATCCGCGAGCAGATTTCTTCCACCTCTTCCATGTAGTGGCTCGTATAAATGACGGTACAACCCATCTCGTTTAACTTACGGACAGAGGTTAAAATGTAGTTTCGTGATTGTGGATCAATGCCAACAGTTGGTTCATCCATAATAATCAGCTTTGGGCGATGAGCAATCGCACAAGCGATATTCAATCTGCGTTTCATCCCGCCGGAAAAGTTCTTTGGATAGCTCTTTTGTTTATCTAACAGCCCGACAAACTCCAGTGCTTCTTCAACCCGTTTTTTTAAATCTGCTCCTCGCAAACCATATAGTCCTGCAAAAAATCTTACATTCTCGTAAGCTGTCATATCCTCATAAATCGCCAAGTCCTGTGGTACAATCCCGATATTCATCTTGGCAAACTTGCTGTGTGAAGCAATGTTCTTGCCAAGGATATGGATTTCCCCGCTGTTATTTCGTAAAAGACCTGAGATCATATTAATCGTGGTACTCTTACCGGCACCATTGGATCCAAGGAAACCGAAAATTTCACCTTCTTGAATGACTAAAGACATATTATCAACAGCAATAAAATCGCCAAATTTCTTCGTTAAATTTTTAATCTCCAACACGTTCATAATCTCACCTCAAAAGGGATGGTGCCTGACACCATTTCCTGTATTTGTAATTTAATTATAAGGAAAAAGGGTGAACTAACATAAGTGCATTAGTTCACCCTTTATACATGAGAAATTTCATGTTTTTCATATGAATGCTTTCATTAGGCGATGGGGAGGAGGGTGGTGACGGAGAAACCGTTGGTTCCGTCGACGATTACTGTGCCTTTTATGGAGGCGGTTCGTTCTTCCATACCGACGATGCCTAGTCCTTTTACCACTTTGCCGGAGCCAATCCCTTTGCCGTTATCCCGGACCTCGACCCGAACTAGTTTATTCAATACCTGAATGTCAATCGATATTTCCGACGCACCTGAGTATTTTAATGAATTGGTGAGGGCTTCGTTGATATTTTCAGCAATAATCCTCCATTGAATCGGAGTAATCAAATCTATGTTTCCTTTGTATACCAACGGCATTCGTAATTGGTGCTGGATCGAAAACTCCTCAATGAACAGTTTTAGACGCTGTAAGCCGATTTGTTCGGTGGGGGGCTTCATATTTTTTAAGGTAATCCTAATATCCTCGATTCCTTCTTTTGAAATTTCTATCGCATTCTGAAGCAGCTCCACAGCTTTAGGCTGATCAATGGCCATAAGAGTCTTAGCGGCTTCCATTTGAATCAGTGCGCCCGTCATGGAGTGACCAATGCTGTCATGAATCTGCTGGGAAATCCGGTTCCGTTCCTCTAAGCGAGACGTATATTCCGATTGCCTAATGTACTCTTTATTTTCATGAAGGCTTTTGGAGAGACGCTGCATGTCAACGCGCATCTTATCAAGCGTATTCTCATAGTTAATCAACCTTTGCGAGTAATGGGTAGTCATGAAATAAACCACAAAGCAAAACAGTGCAACCAGACCGTAAAACGCTTGTAAGTGAGGGACAATGAATATAGGAAGTAATCCCATTACCAACAACACCCACTTTTTTTGAAAAAAAGGCCAGGCAAGCTCATAGAAGTGATTTGGCAAGAGCAGGATGAATAACGAATTCACTTCCCGATAGGTAATAAAAATAACGACCATCGATACAAGGTGGATGCAAATCCTTACCTTTACCGATCGAATAAGGTAAAGGGTAATATTTAGGCTGAAATATACTAAAATCGATAGGACAATCAAAGCCAGACTGCTTGTTTTGGATTGAACATAGGAAAAGCTGAGAAATAGGATAATAATTAACTTGCTGAAAATGATCCATAATTCCATTTCATCGTCCTCTTAATCAATTGAGCCAGTAAGAAAGTAAATGGCAATTTGAGTTCGATGTTCCAATCCAGTTTTACCTAGAATCGAAGTAATATAGTTGGCAACAGTTCCTTCTGAAATAAACAGCTCCTTAGAGATCGCCTTGTTAGAATAGCCCTTAGCAATTAGTGTCATGATGTCCATTTCCCGCTCCGTGAACAGGCTGGCATCCACCTTGGATTCTGGTTTTGCATTTCCAGTCATTTTGGCTTTAACCTTATCGAGCACAACATCCTGCATGACAGTGTTGCCAAAGTAAACACTTTTAATGGCATCGCGGATCCGTTCCGGGTCGGTATTTTTCAATAAGTAGCCTTTTGCTCCGTTCTTAATCGCATCGATAATGTACTCATCGTCATCAAACGTTGTCAGAATCATCGGTTTTGTCTTCGTTGTTTCCGTCAAAAGTTTTGTCGCTTCAACGCCATTCAAATTGGGCATCCTTACATCCAGTAGAGCTATATCAACTTGATGATGTTGACAATATTCAACTGCTTCTTTACCATCATCTACGGTTGCAAGTACCTCAAACTCTCCGTATGTACTCAAAATGATCTTCATGCCCTCGCGAATAAACGAATTATCATCCGCTATCAATATTTTAATATTCATTTCACAGCAGAACTGACCTGCCCTTCACATCCTTAATTTGGAATCAGTTACCTTAAACATAACAGAAAGGAGGGTTTTTGAGGAGTACTCCTGAACAATAAAAATGCCTATCAATGCGAGAAACCGATTGTTGTTGGGTTCAGCTAATATGAGAGGCGTTATTCTAAATAATTATATTTAGAGATCCCCTGCTTTTTTGCATAAAAAGGAACATATGTTCTATAATAAAAGTGTAAATATAAAGAGGTGATATGCATGGAGTTTCATCTGGAAGTCCATCTTTCCATTGAAGAAGTCGGTATGCTTTCTAGAGGACATTTTAAAGCAAGGAATAGAAGCGAAATTGTCAAGGTTGCGTATCAGTTCATTCAGAACATTAAACGAGAGACCGGCTATCGTAGAACCGTCATCGAACAGGTAATGGTTAACGGTACAGCAGATTTAACAGAGCAAGTAAAACAAATGGAAAATCAAAAATTACCCCCTATGGATGATGTCTTTTGGTGAAAAAAATTTATTAAATAAAACTAACTGTTTTACTAACCTATCAAAAGAGAAATAAAAAAACGCCAAATGATGGCGTTCAAATGTCAGTAATTATCTAAATCGGTATCGATCTGTCCTCCATACTTGCCGCGCGGTTCAGGAACTTGGTCTAACACAATGGGCTTTTTAGAAGTATCTGTAGAGGTTTCATTATTGCTTTTATTATTCAATTTTTCATTTTTATCCAAAGGAATCACCTCCATTGATTAAGGTATACCAACATATAGTTTGGAATTTGTTAAAAATATATTCACCATATTTCTTTATTCTTTTAAGATTAATTAAGAGTAAAGCGGAAGGATTGAAGAATAGTTGAACTTTCTTGACATTTTTGGGTAACGACTTAGTTATAAAACTGTAAATAATTTTTATTATTTTGACATTAAAAAAGACAAGCTCTTCTTCATATATTCTAATGCGGTCATTATTTATTTGAAGGGAGCGATTCATAATGGTTTTTCTCTGGCTGTTACTTGCGATCCTATTTGTTGGAATTGTTATTCTTCTTGGTGTGAAAAAAGCAAAAGTAAGGCAGGAAGAACTAACAAATACCGATACAGTAGAAGCCTTACCAAAATTTAAGTTTGACGAATAAATAAAAGGATTTTTTAATTCTATTCAAAAAATTCTGGCTGTCATTATGGCAGTCTTTTTGTTTTCGATAGAACCGAGGGGAACGGAACAAGTAGTATTACATATTTAATTATAGGAAATAAGAGGGTTGAAAAAATTATTCACTTGGCTATTTGGCTTTGAAAGATAAACCCTCGCCTTCCAAAGCCGTTCTAAGTTTCGGTAAAGAAGCTGGTCCCATACCATGAAATTCCAAGATCTCATTTTCACTATAGGTGGACAGCTGTTGTAAAGAAGTGATCCCATTGTTTTCTAATGCACGTCTGGCTGGGGCAGAAAGGATGGAAAGAAATCCAGTGGCAGGTTTAAGTTCTTTTTCACAAATTGGGCAGGTCGGACAGTCGCTGCTTTTATAGTATTTGTGGCCTTTGACGCATGTTCGTAAACTTTTATTTGAAGATGTCATTTTCAGTGCTCTCCTTTTTATTTTTCAGTCGATCTATTAATAATGGTAAATCAACTTTACTCCTATTTTAACATCATTTTCCATAAAAAATGTATCTTTAATTGGTTTGGTTGGGTAAAATGGAATAGTAGTATTTTTAAATCCTATCAATAAATTAATAGAGGTAATAAATTCAAATATGAAATAGAGGGTGAACTGAATGATTAATATGTTAGGGCAAGTAATGTTGTATGTAGGTAATCAAGATGAGGCTGTGAAATTTTGGACTGAAAAAGTGGGGTTTAAGGTAATTTCAGACGAAGATAACGGTCACGGCTTGAGATGGATTGAAATTGCTCCAGCAAATGAATCCGGGACAAGTATTGTCCTTCACAATAAGGAACTAATTTCTAAAATGCAGCCTGAATTAAATCTTGGTACACCCTCGTTAATGTTTTTTTCAAAAGACCTAGATCAATTATATACTGACTTATCAAACAAAAACGTTACTGTTGGTGAAATGGTCACTATGCCTTCTGGAAGAGTATTCAACTTTGCAGATAGTGAAAATAATTACTTTGCTGTCATGGAAAAAAAGTGAAGATGTAAATGATAAGGGGGTGCTGAGCAGCATCCCTTTTTGTTTAGAAAAAAGGTACATAGCGTGGTGAATAAATGGATTTACTTGGAAGTTATCCATGTGTTTTAATAGATTTATACCTTTTATCCAAGTTAATTCTGTACAAAGTAGGTGTTTCAGCTTGACGAATAATGAGATTTACGACGTGTTGACCATTGACACGGTTTCAAGGCAACTTGGGATTACCCCAAGAACACTTCGATATTATGAGGAAGTAGGGCTTATTTCTCCTGCATTACGCACGAATGGCGGGCATCGTCTTTATGATCAAAATACGATTGACCGACTTAAACAAATCCTCCGCCTGAAGGATTATTTGGGTATCTCTCTTCAAGAGATTCAGGAAGTCATGGACGCAGAGGAGTCGCTTAATGAAATACGCCGTACATTTAAAGAGAATATGGAAAGTGCCGATAGACAAAGAGTGTTGGTTAGGCAATACATCGACGTTCTTCACAACTTGATTGAAAAAATGAATTCGAAAATAGAAAACGTGGAAACCATGCGCGATCTGTACCAAGAGCAAGTGGAACGCTCATTACACTTTATGGATGAATTGGAGAAAAAGTAAATGGTCTAGCTACAAATGATAAAGCAGCTACTTCAGATTTAGGATACGTATCCCTTTACTGTTCGTCTGTTCTTTTCGATGACTTTAGCATATTAAACTATGTAAATAAACATAATTCCTTGCAGCAACCGCAGTAGTACCACACTTCCGCCAGTCCTTCCATTGGCAATATACTTCAGATTTTTAAAACATCTTACCCCCATCACTTCAGATGCAAACTATTTATAATGTTGTTTATGATTATTGGAGGAACCATTTTTTCGGATGATCAAAAAAGTATAGGTGACTAATAACATGAATTGGAATAAATTCTCATGAATTTCATATATTTTAATGACGTTAACGTTAACGTCAATTATTAAATAGGAGGTTTTTATGATGTGGCAACTTTGGCTTACTGGTCTGATCGGTGTCTGGCTCATCATTTCTCCATGGGTGTATGGTTTCACCAGCAATGCTGGCGCTTTGTGGAATAGTGTCATTTTTGGAATCATTGTCTTAGTTCTTGCTATTTGGTCAGGCGCGGCGCAAAAAAACAATAATTCTTAGAACAAAATTTTAACTGGCCAGCAGCAGAGTTCTTTCAATTGTCTTTCTCTGCTGTTGGCTAAAAAGATAAATACAAGGAAGAATTGAAGTAATGTACAAAAAGCAGGCATGATAGGTTGATAGAAATTTTGGCGACAAACAAGAGTCACATCTGTAGCATTAGATTCAATAATTTAAGGGAGCGGATGCATTTTGGAATATACGGTTCGTAAGATAAGAACAAAAATATTTACGGGCCCACCAAGTGATGTCGAGGAACAGGTCAATGTTTTTTTAAATACCCTTGACCAAATGAATTTCGTCGATGTTAAGGTAGCAAGTTTGGACGGAGACACCATTTCTATAGTTGTGGTTTATAAGGTCGTGCAAAAACTATAAAGGCTAGTATTCCAACACTTAAATCTTTGGAATAATTTTTGAATGATGTTATTCACATAGTAATCTAATTTATTCCTTTACCTTGAAAAAAGGCAGCTCTTTTTCATTTTAATAGTTAATATAGTTTTGATGCAGAAGGATCAATAAAAAAGAGCTGAATCGCTCTTTTTTTATTTTTCCAGCTCCGCTTTTCCCCATTAAATCTCATCCAAGTATTCTAAATATTCTAGTCCTCAATAGTGGATCCACTGCGAAAGAATAATAAAATTCACTTGATTAGAGATTAATATGCTGGTGATTGAGAAAAATAATTAACTAAAGGGTTGACTGATTTTAAAATTAATAATAAAATGGGGAAAATTCAAAAAAATCAAACGCGATGATTGGGAGTATTAAGGGATATTTATTGTTTAGAGAGCTGTCGGTTGGTGAAAGACAGTCAATAACTCCCCCAACTCACCCAGGAGTGGTAAGGCTGAAAAGTAGGCCTTAACGGTTGATCACCGTAATAAAGTCGTCAAGTGGATTCGTTTGCTTTTTAAACGAATCAAAAAGAGTGGTACCACGTAGGCAAAGCCTGTCGTCTCTTATGAGATGATAGGCTTTTTTTATTGAAAAAGGACAAATTAAATTGATAAAAAGGTGGGCAACAGAATGAAAAATATTGAAAAGTATTCCAGAGGTTATTTCATGCCTCCAGTAAAAAGTTTGAAATGGACGGAAAAGGAGTATATTGAGGAAGCTCCAACATGGTGCAGTGTGGACTTAAGAGATGGAAACCAAGCCTTGGTTGTGCCGATGAGTCTGGAGGAGAAGCTGGAATATTTTCAATTACTGTTAGAAGTAGGCTTCAAAGAAATAGAAGTGGGCTTTCCTGCCGCATCTGAAACAGAATATACTTTTTTACGTACGTTGATTGAGCAGGAGTTAATTCCAGATGATGTGACCATTCAAGTATTAACACAATCAAGAGAGCATATTATCAGAAAAACGTTTGAATCGCTTCAAGGAGTGAATAAGGCTGTCGTCCACCTGTACAATTCAACATCCGTGCCGCAGCGAGAGCAGGTGTTCCAAAAAACGGAGGAAGAAATTATCGACATTGCGGTAACCGGTGCAAAGATGGTTAAGAAATACGCTGCCGAAACGGAGGGGAATTTCCAGTTTCAATATTCACCGGAAAGCTTCACAGGCACAGAAATGGAGTTTGCGCTTGAAATTTGTAACCGGGTCCTTGATGTGTGGCAGCCTACTGCAGATAACAAGGTGATTATCAATCTTCCAGCTACAGTGTCTATGTCAATGCCGCATGTTTATGCAAGTCAAATTGAATACATGAGTGATCATCTAAACTTCCGGGACAATGTCATTCTTTCACTTCATCCGCACAATGACAGGGGAACTGGGGTTGCTGATGCAGAGCTGGGGATGCTTGCGGGAGCACAGAGGGTAGAAGGGACACTGTTTGGTAATGGAGAAAGAACAGGAAACGTAGATATTGTAACACTTGCTTTAAACATGTATTCACATGGAGTAAATCCAAAGCTTCATTTTGAAAATATTTATCACATCCTTGCCAAGTATGAGAAATTAACAAGAATGAAAGTTCATGAAAGACACCCGTATGGTGGAGAACTTGTTTTTACGGCGTTCTCAGGATCCCATCAGGATGCCATCGCAAAAGGAATGAAGTGGCGTGAGGAAAAGGAAAATGAGTATTGGACAGTCCCTTATTTATTGATTGATCCAAAGGATATTGGCAGACAGTATGAAGGCGATATTATCCGTATTAATAGCCAATCAGGTAAGGGAGGTATCGGCTATGTGCTGATGCAGAATTTTGGACTTGATCTACCGGCGGAGATGCGTGAAAGCTTTGGCTATAGTGTTAAAAATGTATCGGACCGTATGCATAAGGAACTTATGCCAAATGAAATCTATGATATTTTCATAAAAGAATATGTCAATATTAATAACCCTGTTGAGTTTATCAATTATCGATTTACTCAGAATGAAAAATATGAAACGACTGTATCAGTCAAGATAAACGGTGAGGCTCACGAATTGACTGGCATCGGGAATGGAAAACTTGACGCCATCAGCAATGGTCTTCGCACCACACTGGGGCTCGATTTTAAAGATTTAGTTTACAAGGAACATGCATTAGAAAGAGGTTCGGAATCTAATGCTGTCTCTTATGTGGGATTCACTGCGTTAGATGGGGCAGTTTATTGGGGCTGTGGGATTGATGCCGATATTATGGCCTCTTCGATAAAAGCACTGTTTAGTGCCGTTAATAACATGGTATCTAGTGTTGAACCTACAATTGGTAAAGGATTTTCTCTTTCAAATAGATAAATTTTGAGATTTAAGATGTGGGCAGCTGTGTCATCTGTTCTAAACAGTGATTCTGGCAGCCCTTTATTCTTGTCTTGTTAGGTAATTAATCTCTATTTTTAAGAAGATAAAACCACAGGATTAAATATATTAAAACAAAGATAGAAAGAGAGTGTAAATCCAAATGAAAATGATTGATGCCCATATTCATTTAGAGCGGTATCCAGATAAAGAAATAGACTTGATATTGGAAAGAACAGATTCGATTGAGGCTTTGCTATCGGTTTCATTTGATCTTGAATCTTGTAAGAAAAATCTTCAATTATCAAGGAAATATCAAAAAATTAAACCTATATTTGGGTTTCATCCAGAACAGAGTCTGCCAACAGAAGATGAATTTTCCAGACTGATTAAATGGATGGTTCAACATCAAGCAGAAATGATTGCTATTGGAGAGGTAGGTTTGCCTTACTATTTAAGGGAGGACCAAAAGGTATCTACATCGCAGTATGGAAAGTATATTGACCATCTTGAAACGTTTGTGGAAATAGCAAGAAAGTGGGACAAGCCGATTGCTCTGCATGCCGTCTATGATGATGCACCGATTGTTTGTGATCTTTTGGAAAAGCATTCAGTGACAAAGGCACATTTCCATTGGTTTAAAGGGGATGATAAAACGATTTCGAGAATGATCGAAGCTGGATATTTTATCTCTGTTACTCCTGAAATTGTTTATAAGGAAAAAATTCAGAATTTGGTCCAAACCTATCCATTAGAGAAAATGATGATTGAAACAGACGGTCCATGGCCGTTCGAAGGTCCTTTTTTAGGAAAAATGACTCACCCTGACATGATGAAGCATTCCATTTCCATGATTGCTAAAATAAAAAATCTTTCAGAAGAAGAAGTTTCCGAAAGATTATTAGAAAATACGAAGTCATTCTATAGTATTTAATCATTTATTTGATCGGATTAGGTTAAAGAAATGTTTCAGCTAACAAAGTATAGCTTTCAATTTTGTCCTGAAAGTCATGGATATTGCTTATAATCATAAATTCCTCCGTTTGGTATTTTTCACTCAACCGAAGAAGTTCGCTTTTAACTTTTTGAGGTGTACCAATAATCATGCGCTTTCGATTTTCTCTAATCTTAATTCGGTCGTCGTAGGTTAACGGTAGGTTCTTTGCTTCTATAATGGAAGGGATCCTGGTATCAATTCCTTTTTCAACTGCTAACAGCCACATATCTTGGCTTAATGCCAATTCTTCGGCTTTTGCCTGTGTTGAGGCACAGACTACAAATACACAAACATTCACCTTTGGCTTCGCCAACAATGGTGATGGTTGAAAATCATTATAATATGTGTTCCATAGCCCGCAGTCCGTGTTCTGGAGTGATAAAATGGCCATAAGTAAAAGCTGTCCCATTTTCTGCAGCCAGCCTTGCACCTCTATGAGTAATTCCCAAAAGCCATACTTCCGGTAAATTTGATGTCATTGGGAATGCTTTAACCTCATGAAAGGGGTGGTCTTCGGGTAATCGGGTCTGTAAAAAACCTTGCAGGTCATATACCTGCCGAGGAAATTCATTTAGGCTTTTTCGTATTCCATCTGTCAATGCGAGCCGCGTGGTCGCGGAACCACCTGGGGAACGTCCGACTCCTAAATCAATCCGGTTCGGAAACAAGGCCTCTAATACTTTAAAGTTCTCGGCAATCTTATATGGGCTATACTGAGGGAGTAATACACCGCCTGAACCGACACGTATTTTCCCAGTCATTGATGCTATATGCGAAATTAGAATTTCTGGAGAGGAACCGGCCATTCCATTGGTATTATGATGTTCCGCAACCCAAAAGCGAATGTATCCTAAATCCTCTGTTAACTGAGCTAATTTTACTGTTTTTTGTAAAGTGGTACTTGCCGAATCACCCTTACATATAACAGATTGATTGAGAACGCTTAATTTCAATGATTTACCCTCCAGCAAACGTGCATAGTTTATGTTGTCTTGTCTAACTTTCCTTATCACATATTTTGGTAAAAAAATAAAGAAGATATAATACACAATTATACCTCCTTCGATGAATAAATTTTATTGTTTATAGAGAATAAAGCTCGAGTACCTTTTCGGTATATGCTTCACCCAGTACTGGTGGAATTCATCCAATACTTGTTTCGCAAAAAGGTCACCTTTACCTTCATCCCTTATTACGCCATAATCCAGTCTGCTTTGATTGGTAGCCTCACTAAGGTGTACACAATTTTCTAAGTCCAATTCAATATAGAATTGCACTTCGACTCCCTCCATATTTGTGATGGCAGCAAGATAATTACCGAATTCTTCAATAAGAACTTCGACCATCCATCCATTTTGTTCACATTCTTTTAAAAATTCTTGATATAATCTGATAAAGGTGTTTAAATCCATTAAGCCCACATCCTTTACTGAATGTTGTATATTTTTCCAGCCCGAAAAATAAGTCACATACAGCAGATCTCTTTTGGAATAAAAAATCGAGATGATCGCTACGGTTTTGGTTCTTTACTTATCAAACTATATGCTATCAAGTAAATGATAAGACGACGTACATGATAGAATAGCTAATTTTTTTAAAAGAAAGGAACTTTCATGGAAACACAACAACATTCTCTAAGTACTGAAAAAAATAGCAATTCCCTAAAGGTAAATCCAAAATACAATTATTATCTATTGCTTAGTATTGTTTTTGGGGGCTTTCTTATTTTTGGTTTATCAGAAAACATAAAAGGTCCAGCTATTCCAATCATCCAAAATGAACTTCATTTAAGTCAGTCCCAAATTGGAATTCTACTAGCCTTGAATTCTTTAGGCTATCTGCTTGCATGCTCATTTACATCAGCACTTAGCAATAAAATAGGGATTAAATGGACGGGAGTCATCGCATTTTTATCTATGGCGTTAGCGGGGTTTGTTATTTTTCTATCAGCCAATTACGCCACTCTCTCTGCTTCGTTCTTTTTATTGTACATTGGCAACGGTGTTCTGGAGATTGGACTAGGAATCATGACGGCTCGAATTTTCACTAAAAATACCGGTGCAATGATGAACCTATCCCACTTTTTTTACGGGCTTAGTTCAACCGTTGCTCCGACTATTGCAGCATCCATAATGGGCTGGAATGTTTTTGGTCAAGAAATGGGGTGGCGGGGGATGTACCTCTTGGTGTTACTATTATCACTGCTGCCAATTGTTCCTTCGCTGTTAGGGAAAATTCCAAAAGAAACGCATGAAGTGGAAGAAACTACTTCCTATCATTCTCTAATCCGTGACCCAGTCGCATGGCTTATCGTTGCCGTTCTGTCTTTCGGTGTGGTCTCCGAGATTGCGATTGGAAGTTGGCTTGTACAGTTTTTGGTAAAAGCCTATAAATGGAACATTAACGATGCATCTAAGATGTTATCTATGTTTTTCCTGTTTTTTATGCTCGCCAGGCTCTTTTTAGGATCTGTAACGGATAAAATTGGTTTTACCTTATCGATCTTTATTGCCTCAGCCTTTTCAGGCATATGCGGCCTTGCTGCCATTTTGACCGGAGAAAAAGGGGCGATTTTATTTGCCATATCAGGAGTGGGAATTGCGTTAATATATCCAACTGTCATGGCACTTTTAGCAAAACGCTACCCAAAAGGTACAGGTACTGCGATTACATTTACTGTTACATTAATGGGGATTGCCAGTGTAATAGGTAATCTAATGATAGGTTTTATTATCGATTTAGTTAGTAAGATGTTCAAAAGTGATGGTGGAACTGTGAATGAGGTAGTGGGATTACAGGCAGGATACGGATTTATTGCTTCTCTAGCTCTTGTTTGTTCGGTGTGCAGCATCGTCCTATATATAATTCTCAAAAAGAAAGATGAATTAATTTAAAGTTTGCTGTCGGTTTAGTGCTGGATACGATTCAATCAGTTCTCTTATAATAAAAAGGGTACACCACGGATTAACTGTGTGTGTACCCTTTTTTGGTTGTCTGCATTTCATTTTTGAGATTACGTTTTTATCTATTCAACTCTTTTTGTATATCTGGATGATTCATGAGAATTTCATTGCCATAATAATAACTAATCGTTAGGGCAAGGACTAACCCAATATAAATCAAAAATAATTGCAGCTTCGTTTTTCTATCTGTTTTATAATAACTTTTCGTTAACAGGATATTTTTTTTATAGGCTGATAATTTTTTTTCTAATTGGTTAAGAATATCTAAAATGACTTGGTGATTGTCATGGATAGCTTCTTCACTCAGATTATAAGTACCAGACAATTGTTGTAGATAAAGATCCTTTTTCATTTTTTCAATTTCCAAAGCCAGTGTATTTAATAGCTGACAAATCTCTAGATTTGCGATTTTCCATTTTGCCTTTCTAACCATGTCATAAGTCGAATCTAGAGAATGAGATTCTAGAGATACATTCTCCATTAGAATTTCGAGTTCTTGAACTTCTAGTTGATCATCCTTTAAACGTTTTTGTTTTTTATATAATTTGTACCATTCTAATGAACCCAGGATGACAATGATAAAGCCTATGAAGCTAAGATTGTAAATGGAGTAAGCCAATAACAAAATGATTCCTAAACCCCATAGCTTAGTACTAATCCCAGCGGCAATCCTTCCGCCATCTAATGGAGTAATAGGGATCAGATTAAATAAATTGATCATCCCACCCAAAATAATCAGAAGCGCCCAGAAAGGTTCATGTGTATATATATACAAAGGAATCGCCGGCAAAAAGGATAACAATCCAAATAAAGGCCCCATATACGCTAAATAGCCCTCATCCTTTGCGCTTTTTGGCATTTCCTTCATCCCAATAACCGCCCCCATAAAAGGAATAAATATAGCTGGGCTGACGGGAAGTTTAATCCTTTTCGCAGCATAGGCATGACCCATTTCATGAATAAATAATAAATAGACGATCGCTACGGCAAACTTCCAGCCAAAAATGAAGGCATAGGATCCGAGCGTAATAAACATGCTTAAAAGTGTTTGAAGTTTAAGGAATTTTAAGACTACGAGAACATATTTTAATTTCCCCAATAGTACAGCACCAATCGTACCAATTACTCCTAAAGAGGTTTTTTTGCCGCTTTTGATTTTCCTTTTTATCAAACAAACATCTCCTTTAAAAACCGTATCATTTGGATAAGCGGAAAATTATTTGTATATCTATTATACAAGAAGGAATGGGAAAAAAAGTTAACAATTAAGCAAGTATGAAGATAAAATTTGAAGGGAATAAAGTGAATTTTTTAAAACTATTGGATAACTTAAACAAGTATAGAAAAAGCAGGTTGAGGTGAATTTACATATGGTATCAAAGAGACACAAGGTATTTGATCTCGCTATCATCATGATTCCGTGGTTTTCGTTATTATTTATAGGAAAACGTAGTTTCAAGAGCTATTCTTTAAACTCATGCGCGAGAGGGGCATCTTTCAATAGTAGAACCATCGAAAATACGACACTCAAAATGTTGTTGACAAATAACTTTATTAGTATTAAGATTATCTCATATTCAAGATATGTTAATTCGAGATTTATGGGAGGTGAGTGAAATGGAGAAGAAATGCACGAATTTGCCCTTTCTGCTATTAATGCAAACATCAAAAGCTGTTCATGATCGAATTAAGGAAGAAATGTCAAAAAACAAGCTAAATATTACGGAATTCTCGGTTTTGGAAGTACTTTATCATAAAGGGAAACAAACCATCCAGCAGATTGGTAACTGTATTTTAATCTCAAGTGGTTCCATGACCTATGTGATAGATAAGTTAGAACAAAAAGGGTTATTGAATAGAAGTGACTGTCCAAGTGATCGAAGAGCTATCCATGTTTCATTAACTGAAGATGGAAATGAATTTATGGATAAAATTATGCCTAAATATCATCAGGTAGTGGATGATATGTTTGATTCGTTAGATTCCGAAGAGGCAGAGACATTGGTTCATTTGTTGAAAAAGGTAAGGAATAAAGTTTAATTTTTTTAATAATTACCTCGAATTCGAGATAAAAAAACACTTAGGAGGATTTTAAGATGATAAATATTGGTTTATTAATTATTCGTTTAGTAATAGGTTTACTTTTTGTGGGACACGGGGCGCAAAAGCTATTTGGCTGGTTCGGCGGTTACGGTTTAAAAGGAACAGGCGGATGGTTTGAGTCGATTGGAATGAAGCCAGGCGTAACCATGGCACTTTTTGCAGGATTAGCTGAACTTATTGGCGGAATTTTGTTTGCTGTGGGTCTTCTGACGCCGCTAGCTGGTATCATAATTGCTGGGACTATGGTAATGGCAATCGTGAAGGTACATGGTGCCAATGGATTATGGGCAACATCAAATGGCTATGAATATAACTTAACCTTGCTAGCGGTTACGATTGGTATAGCGCTAATAGGTCCTGGTCAGTATGCTATAGATACATTTTTATTTTAAATATCTTGAATTGGAGATTCTTAAATTAATATGAAAATTTAAGGTTTTAATGTTTGAACTAGGAACAAAATAAACAATGAATGTTGAAAAAGGAGTGTTCCACCATGACTAAAAAAATAATGGGTATCCATCATATCACAGCCATTGTCGGTCATCCTCAAGAAAATGTGGATTTCTACGCTGGAGTTTTGGGATTGCGTTTAGTGAAACAAACAGTCAATTTTGATGATCCAGAGACTTATCACCTTTACTTCGGGAATCAAGGTGGAAAACCAGGAACCATTATTACATTCTTTCCATGGGCTGGGGCTCGTCAAGGAATCATTGGTGATGGTCAGGTTGGAGTTACTTCATATGTTGTTCCAAAGGGTTCGTTTGTGTTTTGGGAACAAAGACTCGGAAAGTTCCAAATTCCTTTTACGAAAATCGAACGTTTTGGCGAGCAATATCTGGAATTTGATGATCCACATGGACTTCACTTGGAATTAGTGGAAAGAAAAGAAGGCGAAATCAATCCGTGGATCTTTGGTGAGGTAACACCAGAGGTTGCTATTAAAGGTTTTGGCGGAGCGACCTTATTATCAACCCAGCCTAACCAAACCGCTGAATTGTTAGAAAAGGTATTAGGTCTTGAAGTGATCGGGAATGAGGGAGATTTCACTCGGTTCCGATCTACCGCCGATATTGGCAATGTGATTGACCTTAAATTAACGCCGATTGGACGCGGACAAATGGGGGTAGGAACCGTACACCATATTGCCTGGCGGGCCGTGGATGATCAAGACCAATTGGATTGGAAACGGCATGTTGCAGCTAACGGATATGGGGTCACTCCTGTCAAAGACAGAAATTATTTTAATGCGATTTATTTTAGGGAACATGGTGAAATACTATTTGAAATTGCGACAGATCCTCCAGGATTCGCACATGACGAATCATTTGAGACCATGGGTAAAAAATTAATGCTTCCGGAACAGTATGAACAATATAGAGGTCAGATTGAGAAAGGCTTGATGCCTTTTGAAGTAAGAGATTTAGATGATTGATGACGCAATCTTGAAAAATAATACAAAGAGGGTAGTCAACAGCCTTGATTGACTACCCAAGCGTGCAAACTAAATCAAAGACGGTTGTTAATATGCCTGATTGACGACCTAAATCTGAAAAATAATTCATTGCCAGTCGTCAATAAGCCTCGTTGAAGACACAAGTCTGGAAAATAAATCAATGCCGATCTTCAATAACCGAACCAATTCCAATATGTCCGGAAAATGGAGATGTAATTTATTTACGATTTTTTCTTATGTATAAGCTTATTCCTATTTGTCACTAGAGGAGGTTGTTCTAGCCACTTCTTTTGAACCAAAATATCAAATGTTTCTTTAGCGTAGAGCATTACCTCTGCAATAATTTTAGTATATTGAGCTGTGAGGTCGGTTCGCATAGACACTGACATTGCGTGCGAAATTAAGCTAATATCAACAGAATTCAATGCATTTATCATAGAAAAAATAAGTTTATCTGAAAAAGGTGACAAAGTAGAGTCCGTTACTTCCATGTTCACGGTTACGGTTCCAAGAAGGTCTTCCTTCATTAATAAATTGTTAAAAAAAGAAATTTGATTTTCACTAAGAGTTTTACCCCTCATAATGTGGTCTATCAGTTTCTTATCCTTTATCACTTGAGCAAATCCAATCATGATAAGAACGGAAAAGTAATTCCGCTCAATGTTAAAGAATATTTCGGATAATTCAATGGCATTCAAGGGACGTTTATTTCCTATCATTCCCGATAGAAAAGATTCCTTCTGAACAAACTCAATTTCTTTTGGGTAGGTCATTTTAGGCGGGCGATCATAAATGCCTTTAGACAACATCATCTTCACTGCTTTACCGAACATTTCAGAAGAGGTATGAATACACTCTGTAAAAAAATCAAGTACATCAAGTCTGACATTGTTTGACGCAGTATAGCTAAAATTAATCATTCCCAACCGATTCATCATGTAAATGTAACTTAGAGCAAATGCATCATTAAATAAAGGTGGAGCAGACAAATTCAAATCCCCTTCTGAAAAAGCAGCAGGCACAGGAAAATTTTCGGCAAGGTAGATATTTTTTATTTTATTTAATCGCCCTTGTGAAATTTGTAAAGACTCTTGTGCTAACGGAATAATATCTTCATCCCGAAGGTGATGCAAAAAATAAATTAGGAAACAAGTACTCATGCTCTCTTGAAAAAAAACACCCCAAAGACCACCGATTTCAGTGCAAGTCAGTTCAATATATACTTCCTTTTTATCCCGTTCCAATTCATTAAACCCTTCCTAAATATATTTTTAGGATTAGTATCTCTTGAGGGTCTAAGAATTAACCTCAATATTATTTCAAAAACAAAAATATTCATTTATAGGATGATTACTAGATTAATAGTCAGTTGACATACCAACTGTTTTCTTTTTGCCTAACAAGTTGACCAATAACACACCTGAAACGGTAACAATTCCTCCAACAATAGAAAGAGTACTTGGAAGCTCTTGAAGCCATATCCAAGCCACCAAAATCGCAAATACTGGCTCAATATAAAGAAGGGTTGAAACCGAGCTTGCATTTCCCATAGATAGCGCAATAGCCCAAGTTACATATGCTATACCGGCTGGGAATATCCCTACATAGATCGCTGACATATTGGCTTCTACCGTCGCATGTTGAATTCCCTCAATCAAGCCAGGTGAGAAAAATAAAAATGGCAGCGTTCCTGCCCAGGTAAAATAAGCCGTTAATTCTATCGGCGTATAGCGTTCAAAGAGTGGTTTTTGTAAAACAAAAAAAACAGAAGTCGCTAACGCAGCAACTAACACAAAGATAATTCCTGGAGAAAACGTCCATGTGTCATTTGAACCGAGGGTAATAATGGCTATACCGGCAAAACCAATAAAAAGTCCAATCCAACCCATTCGCCCAAGCCGCTCTTTTAACACAATTATTGCAATAATGGTGGTAAAAATGGGTGAAGAAGCTATCAGCATCGCAGCGGTTCCAGCAGAAACAGTTTGCGAACCAAAGGTTACTCCAATATGATAGGTGCTAATTCCAATCCATCCCAAGAGTAAAAGTCGAATCCAGTCTCTCTTGGCTGGAAATCTAAATTTCACCCCGGGAATGAGCGCATACAGGACAAATGAAAAAGAGGCAATTAAATAGCGAAATAATACCAAATGTCCTGAAGAATAGCCTCCTTGCAAACTTGCACGAATGGCAGCAAATGCTGATCCCCATATAATTACCGTTATCATTGCCATAACAAACGCTTTTTTATCCATAAAAATCCCCTTTATAATACAAACTCCTTTATCTAAAATGCCCTTTTTTATTATAACATTTCAGTAAATTAAAAATGTTTATCAACATAACAACATGGAATGAAAAATCGACTTTTGCAGAAAATAATATAGCAACAGGAAAACCAAAAGGGAGGTACTAAAATGCCCAAAGTAGAAGTTTCTTGTGCGATTTCGAACTGTACGTTTTATGGCGATGGAAATGTTTGTACTGCTGATAAGATCATGGTTGAGTTAGATAACCATGCAAGATATGATACTGAAATGTCGTCTGAGTTAGGCGAAAAGAACCATCAGGATACAGCTGATCATTCAGCGGAAACCTGTTGTAAAACTTTTAAACCAAAACGGGGCTGATTTGAAAGCATTCATCGTAATCAGGTGAATGCTTTTCTGATTAGAATGAGAGTAAAGGGAAAAGTTAATCCACATTCTTGTTGATTATGTCATTTTTAGTATAAATAATCCAAAGGTTAAGGTAGAATATAGTATTAAATAATGAAAATTCAGATATTTTGTTTTTTAGAGGAGGACGTAAATGTTTGATCCACAAGATATCGCTAGGAGACTGCCCTTTGGATTTATAGTAGTGAACAGTAAAGGCAATATAACCTTTGCTAACGAAATTTGTGAGAAGTTCCTCGATTTACAAAAATCCAACTTTATCCACGATTTATTACCGGGCAGTTCTATCATTAAGGTAATTAAAGAAGGAAATTTTGAGATCACCAATCATGACCTAAACCAAAGTATGCTTATAATGAATTTCCCAATAGTAAAGAAAGAATTAGGGGCCATTCTATTTTTCCAAGAAGATGTTTTTCAAGATTTTGTCCATAATTTACCTAAAGTAATAGAATTAAAGCAAGAGTTGGAAGCGATTATGAACTTAAGCGGTGAATTAGTTACTATTACAGATTCTAGTGGAATCGTATTACGGGTAAATAACACATGTGAGCACTTTTTTGGAGTAAAAGAAGTTGACGTTGTTGGGAAATCTACCAATTACTTAGAAAAAGCAGGGGTCATTAATATTTCCTCCACCCAGCAAGTCTTAGAAAAGCAGCGTAAAATCACGATGCATCAAACCACTAAGTCGGGACGTCGTTTAATGGTGGAAGGCCATCCAATTTTTCATGAAGATGGATCACTGAATAAAGTAATCAATATTTCTAAAGATGTGACAGAAATATCTAATCTTGAAGAAAAGTTGCAAGAAACGAGAGATTTGCTAGATTACTATCAGAACGAGTTAAGCCATCTACAAAAACAGACTGAACAAATGGTGTTCAAATCGCGGGCAATGGAAAAAGTTTACGAACTGGTTTGCCGGGTGGCCAATGTGGATGCTACGATTTACCTTCATGGTGAAACAGGGGTAGGGAAAGAGGTGTTAGCAAGAACGATACATCAATTAAGTAATCGAAAAAAAGCCCCTTTTATTAAAGTCAATTGCGGAGCGATTCCTGAAAGTATTATGGAATCAGAGATTTTTGGATATACGAAAGGTGCCTTTACTGGTGCAAACAAAGAAGGAAAAAAGGGCTTAGCTCTTGCAGCTGATAAAGGAACATTATTTTTAGATGAAATTGGAGAGTTACCTCTAAGCCTGCAAGCGAAATTATTGCAGCTATTACAAGAGAAACAATTTACTCCTCTTGGTGGAACTGAACCGGTTCAAGTCGATGTCCGATTTATTGCAGCAACCAACCGAAATTTAGAAGAGATGGTGAAGAATGGTTCCTTTCGAGAGGACTTGTATTACCGCTTAGTCGTTATTCCAATCAACATTCCTTCCTTAGCGGAACGGAAGGAGGATATTCCTTTTTTGATTAATCACTTTACCGAGATGTTCAATCAAAAATATAGATTAAATAAATCCTTTGATCCTGAGGTGATTCAAAGTTTTATAGATTTTCACTGGAAAGGAAATGTCCGTGAACTGCAAAACACGGTCGAGCGGTTAATCGTCACCTCTCCTCTTCAATTGATAGAATTGAAACATCTCCCGGATCAATTTTCGCCATCTTATATATCACAAACAAGAAAAATAAGGGATGGTGTAAATCTGAAGGAAGAAGTGGAACGATATGAGAAACAGCTTCTTTTGCAAGTCCTTGAGACATCAGCAACGATGAAGGAAGCAAGTATTAAGTTAGGAGTTGATGCATCGACCATTACACGAAAAGTGAGGAAACACAAAATTAACGTTGCAGAATTGCAATTTCAATTGTGAAATTGCAATTTTTTATTATCCGGTGCCAAGATTGATTATTTTGAAAATTTGGAAATAAGTCATTGCCAAAATGCAATTACTTGGAAACCTAGGAAAAACAAAAGTCCTTTATTTATCCCATTTTCAAACTTGGCATACTTCTTGCAAATATAAACGTGTAAGCAAAATAAGGAGGTAAGGGTGAATGAAATTATTTGGCGTAGACGTCGGAGGAACATTTACTGATGTAATATTTACAGACACGGAAAAAAGAAATACTTCTATTCATAAAGTTCCCACAACATTAGAGGATCCATCCACGGGTGTAGTCCAAGGGATTCTGGAACTTTGTGAACGTCAAAACATTGACCGGACAGAAATTGATCATGTTTTTCATGGGACCACAATTGCCACTAATGCCATCCTTGAGAATGATGGTGCAAAGACAGGAATGATTACGACAAAAGGATATCGGGATATCATTCATATTGGCCGGCACCAGCGTCCACAAAACTATTCGATTATGCAGGAAATTCCTTGGCAAGATCGTCCACTCGTTCAAAGAAGACACCGGTTAACGGTCTCTGAAAGAATGGGTCCAGTTAAAGATCAGGTTATTGCCCCACTTCATGAAGAAGAAGTTCGAGGCGCTGTCGCTACACTAAAGGAGTCAGGCGTTGATTCTATTATCGTTAACTTCTTATTCTCCTATATCAACCCACAACATGAACAAAGAGTTAAAGAAATTATCGAAGAAGAATACCCGGAAGCATTCATCACGATTTCTTCTGATGTTTCGCCACAGTTTCGTGAGTTTGAACGATTTACTACTTCATCAATTAACGGCTTTATCGGGCCAAAAGTAAAAAGTTATATTCAAAACCTAGAAGTAAGGTTAAAAGAATCCGGAGTCCCGGCTGAATTACATATTATGTGCTCAAATGGAGGAGTGGCCACACCTAAAACTGTTTCAGAAAAACCGGTTAACACACTGCTTTCAGGTCCGGCAGCGGGAATTTTAGGCGGTGCTTGGGCCGGTGAACTGACGAACAGAGAGAAGTTAATTACCTTTGACGTGGGTGGTACGAGTGCAGATATCGGCATTATCACCGGTAGCGGCTATAGTGAATCCTCTGCTCGTGATACATGGATTGCCGGATATCCTGTAATGGTTCCGATGATTGACATCCATACGATTGGAGCAGGCGGCGGCAGTATCGCCCATATTGATGAAGGTGGTGCTTTTAAGGTTGGGCCAAGAAGTGCCGGTTCGAGGCCAGGTCCTGCTTGTTATGGACATGGCGGGACAAAGCCGACCGTGAGTGATGCCAATGTCGTGTTAGGACGAATAGATGAACATAATTTTCTAGGCGGCGAGATGAAAATATATAGCAATGCGGCTTATAAAGTGATTGATGAGCTAGCAGAAAATTTAGCTTTGAGCAGAGAAAGAACGGCAGAAGGTATACTTCAAATCATGAATAATAATATGGCCAATGCGATTCGTGAAAAAACGATTCAAAAGGGTGAGGATCCAAGAGAATTCTCCTTGGTTGCCTTTGGTGGAGCAGGACCACTTCATGCTGTAGAGGTAGCACAAATCTTAAATATCCCAGAGGTCATTATCCCGTTATATCCTGGTATCAATTCAGCTACTGGACTATTAACAACGGATCTAAAGTATGACGTAATCAAGACAGAATTTATGTTAAGCACTCAATTTGATTTTATCGGGCTTAATGAAGACTTTATTGCGTTAGAGAAACAAATCAAAAGCCAATTAAAAGACGATGGAGTAGAGGAGGAGCAGGTTCAAATTCTCCGCAGCGCGGATTGTCGATACGCCGGTCAAGGCTATGAACTGCGGGTCGATCTGCCAAGTGGAGTATTAGATCAAGAAACTATCGTTGAAGCATTAAATAACTTCCATGAAATTCATAAGGGAGAATATGGCCATAACTTCCTTGATAGCCCAATCGAATTCGTCAACATTCGTGTGACAGGGCTAGGATACATGCCAAAAATAGAGAAACAAGCTGTCCATCATCAACATCAATTGGAGGATGCTCTGTTAAAGACTGGTACAACAATTTTTAATATTAACGGAAATCTTGAAAACGTTGAAACCAAGTTTTATCAGAGAGAAAAAATTCCGGTTGAAACAGAGTTCGCTGGCCCTTGTATTGTGCTTCAAAAAGATACGACTACTGTTATTCCGCCTAATTGTACAGCGTTTATCGAGGAGTTTGGAAATATGATTATCAAGGTAGGTGTATAAATGATGACACAGACTCAAGTTGGAACAGAAGTAAAAAAAATTGACCCTATCACAGTTCAGGTCGTGCTTGGAGCTTTAGAAAACGTAGCAATTGAAATGGGACATAAGCTGGCAAGAATGTCTTATTCTAGTATTATCAGAGAATCGGAGGATTTTGGCTGTGCCCTTGTCGATATTAAGGGACAACAATTATGTGAATCATCTCATAGTACTCCACTTCAGTCCGGCCCAATCCCAGGCTATGTGAAGGGAATTCGCCAAATTATGGAGGAAAGGAATGATACCTTCCAGCCTGGTGATGTGATTATGCATAACTCTCCATATCATGGCGCGTCCCATGGGCCTGACGTCGGGTTCTGTATCCCGGTATTTTATCAAGATAAGCTGATTGGCTTTTCGATGACAACCGCCCATCATCTAGATATTGGCGCCTCCACACCAGGAAGCTGCGGGATTGTTGATGCGGTTGATGCCTATGCTGAAGGACTTCAATTTAAAGCCATCAAGGTCTATGAAAAAGGAACAAAAAATCGCTATGTTTGGGATATATTAATGGATAATATTCGTGCTCCAAAATTGGTTGTCGGGGATATGGAAGCCCAAATTGCTGCTGCTAGAATCGGAGCGCAGCGATATATCGAAATTATAGAAAAGTATGGTTTAGAAACGGTTGAAGCTGCCACAGAGGAATTGATGAATTACTCTGAAAGAATGATGAGAGATGCAATTAACAAACTGCCAGATGGTGAATATTCAGCTGAAGGGTTTTTGGATGGATACTTGGATAGCGACGACCCTTCTAAAAAGGATTTAAAAATTGCGGTAACGGTGAGGGTCAATGGTAGTGATCTAACGGTTGATTTAACAGGGACTTCACCTCAGGTTTCTGATAGACCGATCAATATGCCTTTAATTGGTACGGTGGATATTGCCATATATTTGACATTGAGATCTATTTTATTAGATTCCACCAAATATGGGAACTTCCCACAAAACTCTGGTTTAACACGGCCAATCAATATCGTGGCACCAAAAGGTACTATGTGTAATCCGATATTCCCAGCCCCAACCATTGCTCGTTTTAACTCAGGTAATATTGTGGCGGATACACTAATGAAGGCATTGGCCCAGGTAGTTCCACACCAAGTAAGTGCAGGAGTAGGTAACCTTCAAGTAGTGGCATTTAGTGGAAAGACAGAAGATGAAAACTATTGGGTTTACATGGATATTATGGAGGGCAGCTATGGCGGCCGTTACGGTAAGGACGGTATGGATGCCGTTGACACGTTGTACGCTAACACTAGGAACAACCCAATTGAGGATATCGAATCGCACTATCCATTACGAGTAAACCGCTATGAACTCAGAGATTATGATAGTGCCCCGGGTAAATGGCGCGGAGGGATTGGATCTGTTCGGGAGGTTACCTTCTTGAGCGATGGAAGTTTCTCTGTTGAAGCAGATGGGCACAAATTTGCCCCGTGGGGTTTTGATAAGGGACAATCAGGTTCTGTTGGCGGTTTATCCATCCGTAAAGAGGAAACAGGTGAAATCGTAAACCTGCCATCGAAGCTTCCGAACCGAACGGTTTCAACAGGCAGTACGATTCAGTTAGTAGGGCCTTGTGGCGGGGGATATGGAAACCCATTCGAGAGGAACCCAGAGAAAGTCTTGTCCGATTATTTTGATGGATATATCACGAAAGAAAAAGCTCTTTCAGATTATGGGGTCGTGATAACTGTTGAAGAAACCATTGATTATGACAAGACGGATGTGCTAAGAAAAAATAGCTAGAGCTAACATACATTTCAGGAGTGCTGCGAGAAAAGAGGGTATGAAATGCAAACAGTAAGCAAAATAAATGGAGAAAGGCTCTATACTCGCATTATGGAGCTAGGGGAGATTGGTAAAAACCAACAAAATGGAGTCGAGAGACGTGCGTTAAGTAAGGAAGACAAGGAGGCTCATATTCTAGTATCCAGATGGATGAAAGAAGCGGGTCTCATCGTTTCGCATGATCATTTTGGGAATCTAATCGGACGTAAAGAGGGAACCAATCCTCAATTACCGGTGGTAATGATCGGCTCACATATCGACTCCGTTCGAAACGGAGGCAGGTTTGATGGAATCATTGGAGTCTTAGCTGGAATCGAAATTGCCCATGCGATTTCTCAGTCAAAACTCGACCATGAACATCCGATAGAAGTCGTCGCATTTTGTGAAGAGGAAGGTTCTAGATTTAATGATGGCCTGTTTGGAAGCAGAGGTATGGTTGGTAAAATAGCGAAAGAAGATTTTAATAAAGTCGATGAAAACGATATTACTAGATATGAAGCTCTTAAATCCTTTGGTTATGGCATCAATCCTGACTGTTTTGAAGAATCGATACGTACCCGTGGGGAGATTAAGTTATATTTAGAAATGCATATTGAACAGGGACCTTACTTAGATACAACCAATCAGTCTGTTGGCGTAGTCCAAGGGATTGCTGGTCCAGCATGGTATACCATTAAAGTACAAGGGGTGGCAGGCCATGCGGGAACGGTTCCGATGTCCCTAAGGAATGATCCGCTCGTAGGGACCGCAGAAGTGATCGTGGAAGTCAATAAGATTTGCAGCGGCGAGCGGGAACGGCAAACAGTTGGGACCGTGGGGATTATTGAGACCTACCCAGGCGGCAGTAATATCATCCCAAATGCAGTGGAGTTTTCACTTGATTTGCGAGATATCAACCTGGCACGACGAAACAGGGTCTTTAATCAGATAGAAACCAAACTGAATCAGATCTGTCAAGAAAGAGGCTTAACCTATACGATTAATTGTAATATGCAAGTCGACCCAGTCGAGTGTTCGGAAGAGGTTGTAGATACGTTAAGTGAGGTTTGTAAAACAAAAGGGTTGACCGCTCCAGTCATGGTCAGCGGTGCTGGACATGATGCGATGCTCTTAGCCGATATTACGGATATTGGAATGCTTTTTGTCCGTTGTCGGAAGGGAATTAGCCATAGCCCTGAGGAATGGGCGGAAATGGATGATATCGTAAATGGTACCGATGTCCTTTATGAAACCGTATTAAAGTATATATAAAATTCATTGCATGGCAGTCCATGGCTGCCATGCAAAGGAAATAGGATAAGACACAGCCGGAATATTTTGAAAATTCATTCAATATGTATAAAACTATCAATAGGAGGTAGTTCCATGAGTCAAGAAACAGAAAAGGGAATTAGTCTTACTGGTAAGGATATAATGCCCTCTACACCCAATGAAAGGAATATGTCAGCACTTGCTTATTTTATTCTATGGGTTGGGATCGCGGTTCAACTAGTTACTCCTATTACAGCAGCACAACTATATCCTGCCTTATCTCCAGCACAAATCATCATCGCTTGCATCTTAGGAAATTTAATCGTAGCCGTTCTTTTAACTCTGCTCGGAGATATAGGGGTCAGATATGGAATACCCTATGCAGTTTATATACGGGCCTGTTTTGGTTACCTAGGTACACATATTCCAGCTTTAATTAGAGCCATTCCTGCCATTTTTTGGTTCGGATTTCAAACCTGGATGGGGGCCTATGCCTTAAATACGATTATGGAAATGCTAACTGGATACTCCAATCTTACCTTACTGATTATCATCTTTGGTGCTGTACAAATTATTAATACTGCAATGGGCATGGAGGCAATTACCAAATTTGAGTGGTTGGCTTCACCAAGTATTCTTATTATCGGTATTATTCTGCAAGTGTATATCATGAAGGAAAATCATATTACTTTTGGTGTGATTTTTTCAAAAGCTGGAGAAGGCGGCATATCGCTCGGATATGGGGTAGTGGTCATGATGGGAACGTATATTACGATGGCTTTAAATGCGCCTGATTTTACTCGTTTTTTGAAAAATAAGTTTGATAGCAGGGAGACCCATTGGTGGAAAATCAATAAAGGCAGTTTTTGGGCTCATACTTTTGGCCTGATCGGCTCCATGCTGCTTTTTACGATTATTGGTTTAACCAGTGGTGTCGCGACAGGAACGTGGAATCCAATCGATGCCATGGTCCAAACCATGGGGAAGGATAATCCATTTCTATTAATTGTTTGTTTAGCATTTGTAATTTTAGCACAGTGGTCAACTAATATTAGTGCGAATCTTTTACCTCCAGGCTATATTATTGTCAATCTATTTCCTCGAAAAATTTCGTTTGCGAAGGGAGCAATTATTGCTGGTGTGATTGGTTTACTCATCCAGCCATGGAACTACGCAGATTATGTGCCACAGATTCTTTTAGCGATTACAGCCTCACTCGCACCAATAGTTGGGATCATGTTCACAGATTATTATTTACTGAGGAAGCGACAATTGAATATTGGTGAACTATATAAGGTGAATGGTCAATATAAGTATTGGAATAATGTGAATCCCGCAGCCATTATTAGTTATATTCCAGCCGGCCTCTCCGTCTTTCTTTTACCTGATTATGGATTTTTTACGGCACTGTTACTATCAGGGGTTCTTTACTATGGATTAATGAAATACTGGATATGTAAAATCTACGACCAGCCAGAAATAACAAACACTCCTGTCATTGTCCAAGAAGTAAATCAAAAACTATAAATGTTTTCAAGCTATTAATTCAAATTATAGGGGGACTGAGAATGAAAATTAAAGTGATTAATCCAAATACTACAATGGCGATGACAAAGGGTATTGAGCATGCGGCTAAGTCGGCTGCACGGCAGGACACTCAGATTCTATCTGTCAGCCCTAAAATGGGTCCTGTTTCAATTGAATCCTATTACGATGAGTATTTAAGCATTCCAGGAGTCCTTGAAGAGGTCATTAAAGGGGAAGAAGAGGGAGTAGATGCCTTTGTCATCGCATGTTATGGTGACCCAGGTTTACAAGCGGCTAGAGAAGTAACAGATAAACCTGTTGTAGGAATCGCAGAAGCGTCTGTTTACTTAGCCTCCATCCTAGCGGCAAGATTTTCCGTGGTAACCGTTTTACCAAGAATTAAAACGATGCTTGAAGAATTAGTGGATTCTTACGGCATGCATAAGCGTGTTGTGAATATTAGAACCACCCCTATGGGAGTATTGGATTTTGAAAGAGACCCAGAAGCGGGTATGGAATTACTGCGATTAGAGGGAAGAAAAGCGGTAGAGGAGGATCATGCTGAAGCCATACTGCTAGGATGTGCAGGCATGGCGGAATTTGCCGAAAGCCTTGAAAAAGAACTAGGTGTTCCTGTTATTGACGGTGTCGTAGCAGCTGTTAAGTTTGCGGAATCAATTGTTGATTTAGGAAAGAAAACTAGTAAACTAAAAACCTATAAATATCCTGAAAAGAAGGAGTATATCGGGAAGTTAGCTAGTTTCGGTTACGACTCAGTAAAGAAATAATCAAACTAGACCTTGATATTGGATGTTCCTTTAAAAAGAGCATCCTCTTTTTTAGTTAATTAAAAAAATGGGGGAGTTTTTTATGGCTAATTCTACCGATATTACATCTCATTCAAAGAGAGAATCACTGAACCCGGTTTCAAATGAAAATAGGTTATTTGGGCTAACCACCTATATTACGCTATGGATTTCATCCATGGTCGTGATTCAAATTTTTATGGTTGGGCAGTCATTCTTACCGCCTGCAGGAAAATTAAACCTGTTTCAGGCCGGTGTTGTTACGGTTATTTCCGCCTTGTTTATTGGTTACCTTTTTATCATAAACTCTCGTCCTGGGATCAAATATGGAATTCCCTTTATCGTTCAAGCAAGATCATCGTTCGGATACAATGGAGCCAGGATTGCCTCTTTGATAAGGGTATTACCGGCCGTATTTTGGTATGGAATCGGTTCATGGATTGGTGCATCAGCAACTGACTACATTACCGATACTATTTGGGGGTATAGCAATATCTGGTTATATTTCATTTTATTTCAGGTACTCCAAACAGCAATCGCTTATTTCGGTATGAACTCGATCAAATGGTTTGATTCACTCTTATCGGTGGTTGTTCTTGGATTTTTAATTTATATCACTGTACAGTTAATCAATGTAGGTGGATTAAAGATCGCAGATAATTGGAATACCACTGGTTCGTGGGGAATGCCATTTTTTGCAGCGATTACTGCATGTGTGGGTGTTTTAATTACGGCCATTATTAATAATGCTGACTTGGCAAGATATCTTGAGAATAAACCAGGCTATAACACAATTGGTCACTTTTTTGGAATTGTCCCAATGTTTATTATCATGCTCGTCATTGGAATCTTAGCCGCTGCAGCTACCGGAATATGGGATCCTGTCCAAGCAATTGTATCGGTCATTCCTAATCCTATTGTTGCAGTCGCAATGATGATTTTTATCGTTGTTGCACAGTTTACCAGTAATTTAACCATCAATATTAAACCACCCGCACTTGTACTGATGGAGACCTTTAACTTTACTTGGGGTTTGTCAGTCATCATTGTTGGAGTATTAAGTATAGTTACATTCCCATGGTTATTGATCACTAGCTCAGCTTTTAACACGTTCATCGCATTTTATTCAGCATTCCTTGGGCCTTTGCTTGGAATTTTAATTGCCGATTATTACTTCGTTCATAAGCAAAACTTTGATGTTCATGCTCTATATGAAAAAAATATTAAGTACAACTGGTTAGGATTAGGTTCACTTTTAATTGGCGGGATCATCGGTGTGTTTTTCTTATCCATTTCGTGGATGGTAAGCATGCCAATAAGTGCGGTTTTATATTGGGCAGGTTATAAAATTCTCCCTTCATATAAAACATCTAATAATGAAGTTGAAATAACATCCTAAGAAGTAAGTAAGTAATTATTTATATTTATGGGTATGCCCACTGGGTATATCCTTTTTTTATTTTTTATGTTGTTTTTCTATATAAACGAACATAGAACAACAAGTTCTGGAAAAAATGTATAAGATACGCTCGATTATATGAATGAGGTGACAACATGAATCCCTACATAGAGGTTAGACATGTCTCTAAGATTTTTGGTAATAATCCGAAAGCTGCCATTGATTTATTAAAACAAGGGAAGACCAAAAAGGAAATATTGCAAGCAACTGGACAGACGGTAGGGGTAAAAAATGTTTCCTTTGAAATTTATCCTGGTGAAATTTTTGTCATCATGGGTTTATCTGGAAGCGGGAAATCCACTTTAATCCGTATGTTTAACAGGCTGATTGATCCGACAATCGGTGAAATCTTGATTGAAAATGAAGATATCGTAAAGATGAATGACGCAAGGCTGAGGGAAGTAAGACAGAAAAAAATCAGCATGGTGTTTCAGAACTTTGCGTTGTTTCCTCATAAAACCATCCTAGAAAATACGGAATATGGTCTGGAAATTCAGAAGGTGCCGCCAGAACAGCGAAAAGAAAAAGCATTGCGAGCACTAGAAGTCGTCGGGTTAAAAGGGTATGAAAACCAGCTTCCTAAACAATTGAGCGGTGGTATGCAGCAAAGGGTGGGGTTAGCAAGGGCTCTAGCAAGTAACACCGCTGTCATACTGATGGACGAAGCATTCAGTGCGCTTGATCCCTTAATCCGGAAAGATATGCAGGATGAATTACTGGAGATTCAAGAAAAATACAAAAAAACAATTATTTTTATCACCCATGATTTAGATGAGGCGCTAAGAATTGGGGACCGAATTGCCTTAATGAAGGATGGCAGTGTCATTCAGCTGGGAACACCTGAACAAATTTTAATGAATCCGGCTAATGAATTTGTCGAGAAGTTTGTGGAAGATGTAAACTTATCGAAAATATTAACTGCCTCCCATGTCATGAAGCGGGCAGAAAAAATAGGGGTCGACCGCGGTCCGCGGGTGGCATTGGAAATCATGCGGAAACAGGGGTATTCCAGTGTATTTGTCGTGGATCGAAATCGAAAACTATTGGGAGCGATTACGGCTGAGCAAGCACGGCAGGCAATTGAACATAATCAAACGATTGCGGAAGTGATGACAACCGATATTCCAACGGTTCCCGGTGATACATTACTGACGGATCTTATGGATGTAATGGCAACAGCCAGTCTACCCATTTCAGTTATTGATACAAATAACCGTCTTGAAGGAATTGTTATTCGCGGGGCCGTCATTGGGGCTTTGGCAGGAAATAAAGATTCCTTGAACGATTTGGAGGGTGAATAAGATGAACGTTCCGAAAATCCCTTTAGGAGCTTGGGTAGATGTTCTAGTCAAATGGGTCACCGTTGTATTCGCCGGTTTTTTCACCTTGTTAACGACAGCCATCGAGGGATTGTTAACTATCATTGTTGATGTCCTAAGCGCGGGGCCTCCCATCCTATTAATCATCGTCCTAACACTGTTGGTAACCTACACTAGCAGGTGGCCATTAGGAGTATTTACGCTCCTGAGCTTACTTTTGATTGATAATCTCGGATATTGGGATTCCGGTATTCAAACGATTGCGATTGTTTTATTATCAGGATTAATCACGATTATTATCGGAGTTCCAGTTGGAATCTGGTGTGCTCAAAGAAAAACAGTCCAAAGAATTGTGACACCGATTCTAGACTTTATGCAGACAATGCCGGCATTTGTTTATTTAATTCCCTCTATCTTATTTTTTGGCATTGGTGTGGTACCTGGAATTATCGCTTCCTTTATTTTTGCGATTGCTCCAACGATTCGCATGACTAATTTGGGTATTCAAGAAGTCCCGAGAGACTTAATTGAAGCGGCAGATGCCTTTGGTTCGAGTAGCAGCCAAAAATTATTTAAGGTTCAATTACCGATCGCCACCCCAACGATTATGGCCGGGGTGAATCAAAGTATTATGCTTGCCCTCTCTATGGTGGTGACCGCTTCTTTAGTGGGAGCACCCGGACTGGGAGCGGATGTTTACCGGGCGGTCAGTCAAATTGACGTAGGACGAGGATTTGAAGCAGGATTATCGATCGTCTTTATCGCTGTCATTCTCGACCGGATTACGCAAAACTTACGGAAGCCAGCTTATGAGCATCTCATCAAGAAAAAAATCGTGTTTTCTATCGTTGCGTTGTTGGTTATTCTTACTGCGATTGTGACAGGTATCACCAAGCAAACGGCTGAGGATAAGAAAGGGAACGGCATTGGGGCGCAAACCGATTATCAAATTATCGGAATCGAACCTGGAGCAGGTATCATGTCTCAGGCGGGTAACGCACTAAAGGATTATCAACTGAAAGATTGGCAGGTAGTGGAAGGATCATCAGCCGCGATGGCAGCTGAATTGGATAAGGCTTATGGTCAGAAGAAACCGATAATTGTTACGGGCTGGGCACCACATTGGATGTTTTCCACTTATGAGTTGAAATTTCTTAAAGATCCAAACAAATCATTCGGGGCGGTAGAAGATATTCATACCATTGTAAGAAAAGGTCTCGAACAAGATGCGCCAGGTGCTTACACCATCCTTGATCAATTTTCATGGAAGCCAGCTGATATGGAAAAAGTAATGGTGGACATTAAAAAGGGGATGGACTCCGCTAAAGCAGCCGAAAAATGGATAAAGGCAAACGGAGATCAAGTGGCAAGATGGACCAATGGGGCTAAAGCAGGAAACGGGGAAACCGTTAATCTTGTTTATGTCGCATGGGACACAGAAATAGCTAGTACCAATGTGATTGGGAAGGTGTTAGAAGACAATGGCTATGAAGTGAAACTAAGTCAAGTCGAGGTGGGACCAATGTTTGCCGGTGTGGCTAATGGAAGCGCCGACGCTATGGTTGCTGGATGGCTGCCAAGTACCCATAAGAAATATTACGATCAATATAAAAACGATTTTCTAGATCTGGGAGCAAACCTCCATGGAACAAGGAATGGATTGGTTGTTCCGAAGTATATGGACATCGATTCTATTGGAGATTTGAAGTAGAAAACGGGGGCTATCCACTTACCCAAAAGAAAAAAGGAATTTGATCACGAATCAAATTCCTTTTTTCCTGCCTGTAGTTTTATTTAATTAAAGTCTTAAAATCCCCAGCTTTCTCCCACTGAATCGGTAAGCCCACGTAATTTTCAACGATCGTTCTTAATCCTGCCTCAGATGAGGTATAGTAATCTAGTTCTGCCAGCTGAACACCCCGTTCAAATGAATCAAACTTTGGATTAGTATGAAGAAGTCTGGTCATGAAATAGGAGAAACGTTCAGCCTTCCAAACACGACGAAGACAAATTTCTGAGTAACGATCCAGTATATCAGTACTCCCATTTTGATAAAACTCGGTAATGCCACGCGCCATGACTTTTACATCCGTAGCAGCAAGATTAAGTCCCTTGGCGCCTGTTGGCGGGACAGTATGAGCGGCATCACCTGCAATAAACAGGCGGCCATATTGCATCGTCTCACAAACGAAACTGCGCATTTGAAAAATTACTTTTGAATTAATAGGTCCATCTGGCACCTGCCAGCCGTCATTTGTTTTGGTACGTGCCGTTAATTCCGACCAAATTCGATCATCCGACCAATTGGCAATATCATCGAATGGGTCAACCTGAAGATAGTGACGCTGCAGGATAGGTGTCCGTGTGCTTAGCAAAGCAAAGCCTTGATCATGGTTCGCATAAATTAATTCATCTGCAGCAGGTGCAGAATCGGAGAGGATTCCTAGCCAACCATACTGATAAAAATGAACATGCTCTTTTCTATCAGGAATCGCAAGACGGCTGGGTCCATGATAGCCATCACATCCTGCAATGAAATCACAAACAAGCTCTTCGTCCATCCCATTTTTACGGTACCTTATTTTCGGTTGGTTTGAATCGATATCATGTAGTGTGACATCTTCCACGTCAAAGATAATGTCTTTGCCATTTTCATAGCGGGCATTGACTAGGTCGATTATCACTTCATGCTGTGGATAGACAACAACCTGCTTGCCGCCAGAATACCTTTTTAAATCAATATGGCGTCTTTGTCCACTGAATTGGAAGTAGTTGCCATTATGAAAATGACCTTCACGATCCATCCGGTCGCCAACCCCAATTTCTCTTAACATATCAATCGTTGTCTGTTCTAAAATACCAGCCTTTACCGTACCCTCGATATTATTTCTGGATTTACGCTCCAAAATAACAGAATCAATCCCTTGTAGGTGAAGAAGTTGTGCAAGAATAAGACCAGCAGGTCCAGCCCCGATAATCCCAACCTGTGTTTTCAATTTTTTCAGCTCCTTTAATTGAAAGCGTTTTATCTTTTTATAAAGATATAATATAATTAAAATATTCTGAATAGTAGTATTAACTTCTTATATACGGAACAAAATTGAATCTTTTGAGGTGATGGATATCATACCGACTAATAAAAAAACGTCAGTTTTACAATCGGTCCAGAATGGACTACAAATACTACAACTTTTTACAGTGGAAAAACCAGTTTGGGGAATGACAGAAATAGCCCATGCGCTTCAAATGAGTAAAAGTACTGTTAATAGGTTAATGGCCGATTTGGTAGAGGAGGGGTTTTTACAAAAAGAGGGCAAACAATACAGTCTTGGATTTTCGTTACTTGCTATTAGCGGCGTGATTACTTCCCATTTAGAAATCCACCGAGAATCGAAAGACGTATTAAAAAGATTAGTTGCCGAATTAGGGGAGACGGCTCATATTGCTATTTTAGAAGGAAAGGAAATAACATACGTCCATATAATAGAATGCAACAACCCGGTCCCGCTGTTATCTTCAATTGGAAAAAGAAACCCGATCACTTGTACAAGTTCTGGAAAAGTTTTATTAGCTTATCAGAAAAAGAATTTCATTGACCACATAATTAGGGCGGGACTTCCCCAAATGGGACCAAACAGCCCAACAGAACCCGAACAATTAACCGATCAATTAAGCCAAATAAAAAAACAGGGGGTTGCCATTTGTATCGATGAAATGCATGAGAATGTTGTGAGTATCGCTGCTCCAGTAAGGGACTATACGGAAGAGGTTGTAGCAGCGGTTAGTGTTGTGGGATCTCGGGTTCGAATTCAAGACGATAAATTAACTAGGTTTATAGAAAGTACCATAGAAGCAGCAAATGAACTATCAATAAGATTAGGATATATACCTGACAAGGAGTGGACGGTACATTGAGATACCCTGCTATGAATAGTTACCATTACTCATCTCTTAGAAATGCACTTCGTCTCCTTAATCTATTTTCCGTCGAAGAACCTGAATTACAATTAGAGGAGATTGCTCGCCAGTTAGAAATTGGGCAAAGCACGGCATATCGCTTAGTTCATACATTAATAATGGAAGGTTTTATAGTCAGGGATCCATCCGCTAAATCGTACCGTCTTGCTGCATCTGTATTGGCTTTGGGACATACGCTTATTAAAAAGGAAAATCTCTATCATTTGTCGATTGAAATTATTGAAAAACTAGCAGTGAGAACAGGTGAAACGGCCCATATTGGTATTTTGAAAGATTTACAGCTTCTGTATCTCCTTAAAATCGATAGTGCACATCCCGTCCATTTATTGTCGCATGCAGGGAAGAAAAATCCTCTTCATTGTACGAGTACTGGACAAGTATTGTTAGCCTGCCAAGAGATGTCCACTATCGAGCAAGTAACGGAGAGGGGACTAGTATCCTTTACATCAAAAACCATAACAGACTCGGTAAAGCTAAAGAATTTACTAGAAACAATCCGAACTACAGGATATGCGGTGAGTAAGGAAGAACTCCATGAAGGTGTTGTATCGATCGCCTGCCCTGTCAGGAATCGTAAAAACAAAACAATTGCCGCTGTTAGTATCGCAGGTCCGATTACTAGAATAAACGAGCGAACTATTCCCAAATTAATAAAACAAGTAAAGCAAGCGGCCGCTGAAGTGACAACGAGATTACAAAGTTGATTTATTTAAAAGGAGGGAAAACCAACGTATTGACTTGTAGCATTTTTAGCCTTACAATTAAATGAAATCGGTTTCATTCTTCCTTCTTGAATGCAATGAAATCATTAGCGATGGAGGAAAGTTATGAAAAAGGAAAATATAACAATATATGACATTGCTAAAGAAGCTAATGTGTCTCCAGCTACAGTTTCGAGAGTCTTAACTGGAAATGCAAAAGTGCGTCCACAGACCATGCGGAAAATAGTTGATGTAATCGAAAAATATAATTTTAGACCTAATAGTCTAGCAAGGAGCCTATTGCATAAGCAATCGAAAACGATTGGTTTTATCCTGCCAGACATCAATCATCCATTTTTTTCAACGCTGGTTCAAAAATGTGAAGCACATGCATTGGAATTAGGGTATACAACCTTTTTGTGCAATACGATGAACAACTCAGCTAATGAATCAAAATACCTGCAAAGTTTAGTAGAAAAACAAGTGGACGGGATCATCTATCTGGGTGGAAGAATTAATGATACGAACACCGATCGGGAATATGCCGAAGAAATGAAACAAGTGATGGAAAGAATCCCGGTTGTTTTTGTGAATGGTCAAATGACCGGGGTAGACGCCCATGTGGTTAGAACGGATGAAGAGGCAGGGATTGAAAAGCTTGTTGAGTTATTAGTAAATCTAAAACATAGAAAGATTGGTTTTCTTGGTGGATTGGAAGGAATAAGTTCAACGGACGTGAAAAAAAATGCGTTTGTTAAAGCGATGAAAACGAAAGGGTTAGCTGTCAACAACGATTGGGTTTTTGGTACTGGGTTTAATATTGAATCCGGTGAAGAAGTTGCTGCACAATTGCTCTATTTAAAAGAAAGGCCGACCGCGGTTATCTGTGCCAATGATTTAGTGGCAATCGGGATTATAAAGGTTCTTACTAAATTCGGGCTAAAAGTCCCTGATGACGTTTCCATTGTTGGGTTTGATGATATATATTTGGCACAACATTTCCCGCCGGGCATTACGTCCGTAAGCCAAAATTATGATCAGTTAGGTCAAACCGCTATTAATGTCTTAGTAGATTTAATTAATGAGAATGAAGCAGAGGAGGAAACAGTTGTTCCGACATCACTCGTATTAAGGGATTCTTGCAAATTATGTTCAGAATATTAAAATAATATATTGCACCCTACTAAATTTTAGAGTACGATAATAATGAAATGGGTTTCGTAAAGGGAGGAATATAAATTCATAGCAACTCATGTTGCTACAAGTGATCATTTATATTTCTTTATTTATATCTAATTTTGAAATGGGTTTCAAAAATAAAAATAGTATGGAAGAGAGGTAGTTTTATGCTCAAACAGCTGAATAAATATAGGTATACCCCACCTAAAAATGGGTATCCAGAGTGGAATAATAATCCCGAGATCTTTCAGTTAAACCGATTGGACGCTCATGCAACATTGATGCCGTACAAGACGGTTGAGGAAGCATTAAAAGGGGATCGAACCTCATCTCAATTTTATCAGTCCTTAAATGGAAACTGGAAATTCGCTTTTTATGAGAACCCTGACAAAAGAAATCAAACCTTTTTTCAAGAGGATTATGATGCTCGTGAATGGGATGAAATCAAGGTGCCTGGGCACTGGCAGCTACAGGGGTACGATTATCCTCAATATACAAATCTTCGATATCCTTGGGAAGGGAAAGAAGATATAAAGCCACCGTTTGCGCCAACAAAATATAATCCTGTTGGCCAGTATATTCGGAATTTCTCAATCCCAGAGGATTGGAAGGACAAACCGGTTTATATCAGCTTTCAAGGAGTGGAGTCAGCCTTTTATGTATGGGTGAATGGAGAACTTGTTGGCTATAGCGAGGATACCTTTACACCGGCAGAGTTTGATCTAACGCCTTACTTAATTGACGGGGAAAATAAATTAGCAGTAGAGGTGTATCGTTGGTGTGATGCGAGCTGGTTAGAGGACCAGGATTTTTGGAGATTGAGTGGGATCTTCCGTGATGTCTATCTGTATTCAACTCCAGAAGTTCACATAAATGATTTCTTTGTGAGTACAGAGTTGGATCAAGCGTATAAGGATGCTGAATTAAAAATCGAAGCAAAAATCAAAAATGTGTTTGAGCAGGCAGTAAATGGTTTTACGGTCGAAGCAATGCTTTATGACCAAGAAAATAATCCTGTTTTTGAGAACTCGCTTCAAATAATGGTGGACATGAATAATCGATCCTTACTTTCGATTAATGCTTCAACCAATGTAAAAAATCCGTTTAAATGGAGTGCAGAAAGTCCTTACCTTTATACACTCGTTTTTATTTTAAAAGATGAAAGCGGAATCATCCAAGAAACGGAAAGCTGTAAGGTTGGATTCCGAACATTTGAAATGAAAGACGGTCTCATGAAGATTAACGGCAGACGAATTGTCCTGAAAGGTGTAAACCGCCACGAGTTTGCATCGGATAAAGGGCGAGCCATTGGTTATGATGATATGATCAATGATATTAAACTAATGAAGCAGCATAATATTAATGCCGTCCGAACATCCCATTATCCGAATAATACCTTGTGGTATGAATTATGTGATCAATATGGATTGTATGTCATTGATGAAACAAACCTTGAAACTCACGGAACATGGAAGTATGGGCAAAAAGAGGAAGGCGACACAGTACCAGGAAGCAAGGCAGAATGGCGGGAGAACGTCCTTGATCGATGTAATTCCATGTTTCAACGAGATAAAAACCATCCTTCGATTATTATTTGGTCGCTTGGTAATGAGTCATTTGGCGGGGACAATTTCATTAAAATGCATGATTTATTAAAGAAGCATGATCCGACTAGAATTGTTCATTATGAAGGAATTTTTCATTACCGTAAATCAGAAGCAGCTTCAGATATTGAAAGCACCATGTATGTGAGTCCTGAAGGTGTTCAGAGATATGCTGAATATGCGGAGAACGCTGAAAATCCGAAACCGTACATTCTATGTGAGTATAGCCATGCGATGGGGAATTCTTGTGGAAACCTATATAAATATACAGACCTCTTCGAAAAATATCCTATTATACAAGGTGGATTTATCTGGGACTGGAAGGATCAGGCCTTACTAACAAAGACCACCGATGGTGTACCTTTCTTAGCATACGGCGGTGACTTTGGAGAAACCCCTCATGATGGGAATTTTTCAGGAAATGGGTTGATTTTTGCCGATGGTACGATTTCACCCAAGATTATCGAGGTGAAAAAGTGCTATCAGAATGTTCGTTTTACAGCCAAAAATCTTGACGAGGGTCTAGTTGAGGTGGTAAATAACTATTTGTTCACAGATCTTCAAGAGTACGAACTAGTATGGCAGCTAGCAGAAAATGGTGTGTTCATCCAAAAGGGAACTACAGAAATAAAGGTAGAACCAAGCTCCTCTCAAACAATTAAACTAGCTTACTCTCTTCCAGAAGTCAGTAAACAGTCACTTGAATACATTTTAACGGTTAGCTTACAGTTGAAAAATAACACCATGTGGGCTCAGAGGGGTCATGAAGTTGCTTTTGAACAATTTGCGATTCCAACAGTGAAAGCAACATCAGTAAGTCTCCCTGTCGACTTCCCTACATTAGAAGTTCACAAGGAGGAAAAGTTTGTAACGATAAAGGGTGACAGCTTTGAGGTTCTCTTCAATACAACCAATGGAGCTCTTGAGTCCTATCGATTCAATGGTGTTCCTCTACTTGAGAATGAGTTAGGGCTAAATTTTTGGCGGGCGATGACAGATAACGACCGTGGGAATAAATTGCATGAACGCAGCTCTGTATGGAGAGAAGCGGGGATGAATAAAGTTCTTACCTCCTTTTTAGTTGATAATAAAAGTTCTTCGACAACTGTCGTTACGACCGAATACAATTTGTTAACAACATTGTCATCTTGCAAGATGGTTTATACCATTACGGGTGACGGAGAAATACTAGTAGACTATCAGTTAAATCCGGGGAACGACCTGCCTGAGTTACCGGAGATTGGGATGATGGCATCATTAGATGGCTCGTTTGACACCATCACTTGGTATGGAAAAGGCCCGTATGAAAATTATTGGGATAAAGAAAAAGGCGCAAAAATTGGATTATATTCTGGCAGAGTAAAAGATCAATATGTTCCATATTTAAGACCGCAGGAATGCGGCAATAAAACGGGCGTAAGATGGGCTGTGCTATCCAATCAACAGGGGGCAGGGTTAAAGATATCCGGGAGCCCTACAGTTGAAGTCAATGCCTTGCCATATACTCCATTTGAACTTGAAGAACATGATCACGGATATAAATTACCGCCTAGCACTAAGACGGTCGTACGGATTAATTATAAACAAATGGGTGTAGGGGGAGATGATAGCTGGGGGCAAAAAACACATCCTGAATTCACGCTTTTTGCCAATCGATGCTACTCTTATACATTCAAACTAAAGGGGATTAATCTAAGGGATTTATAACTCTTGTTAAATGCTGTTTTTTTCAATGTGGTTGGAAGAATTGCTTAGGAACCTCCTGACTTGAAGTTGGTATGTTCCCTTGAATTAGTTAGCCTTAATCCAAGGGAACATATGCCTAACAGCTACAAAATAATTCTGAAACCCATTTCTAGAGATGTGATATCAAAGGAAGACTTAATTGCATTTAAATAATTTAAATTTTTAAAATAATAGAAATAATCAAAATAACGGTATTTACTTTTAATGGCACCAGTAATATAATCTAACTATAGTAACCGCTTTCAATCCAAGCAATTAAAGGATACTGCGTTGTTTTGAATAAGTAACGGTTGTGGTTTACTAGTAAATGAAACCCGTTTCATCGTTCTCCCATGTCAATACATAAATAAAAAAGTGACTTAAAAATTTGTAGAAACTTATGAAACCCATTTCAATATCCCTGTTGATTTGTAGTATGGAAATAGAGTAGTAATCTACTAGACCAACTTATCGCTTCCTTTTTTTAAGATCTGCTGCTTTCGAGTCAAAATTATGTTGTTTAGGGGGGATTTATTTGAAGACCATCACTGTACAATCACAGACACCAATTGTTGAAAAACAAACAAAAACAAAAGAATCGGCATTTAAAAGAATGTGGAAGAATCGAACTCTACTTATTATGTGTTTGCCTGCTATTATTTTCTTTGCTGTCTTTGCTTATCTGCCAATGCCGGGACTATATCTTGCGTTTGTTAACTATGATTATTCCCTTGGAATTTTTAAAAGCGCTTTCGTAGGATTTGATAATTTTCGCTTTTTGGTCATGACTGGAGATTTATGGAAGTTAACCTTTAATACGATTGCTTATAATTTAGTTTTCATCGTTCTTGGTAATTTTCTACAAATTGCCGTAGCCATCATGCTTAACGAACTGAAAAACAAATGGTTCAAAAAAGTATCTCAAACGATTATGTTTCTACCCCACTTTATTTCCGCCGTTCTCGTTGGACTTTTAGCGTATAACATCCTTAGTTACGATTATGGTTTATTAAACTCATTCTTAAAAATGCTCGGCTTGGATCCAGTACAAACTTATTCTAATCCGCATATTTGGCCTTATATTATTGTCATTACATTCCTATGGCAATCCACAGGTTATGGATCAATCGTTTACTTTGCTGCCATTATGGGTCTAGATAAATCCATTTTAGAGGCTGCAGAAATCGATGGGGCTAATGCTTTCCAGCGTATTCGATATATCATTATTCCTTGGCTTAAACCAACTTTCATCATTTTATTATTGTTCTCTTTAGGTGGAGTTTTAAAAGGAAATTTCGGTTTGTTTTATAACTTGGTTGGGGCAAATAATACCATGCTCTATCCTACGACTGATATTATTGAAACCTATGTGTTCCGAACATTGATGACGAATTTCAACTTCTCGTTAGGAAGTGCGGTAAGTTTATATCAATCTTTCTTTGGCCTCGTTATTGTCCTAGTAGCTAACTGGATTATTAAAAAGGTTTCACCAGATAACTCATTATTCTAAAGGAGGGACGTATTTATGGAAAATACGGCCAGACGAAATATAGATATGTCTACTATCATGGTTCGTATTATTGGATATGGTTTTATAGGTGTTTTTGCTCTATCTTGTCTTTTGCCCTTTATCTTGATCATATCGTCTTCACTCTCAACAGAGAAGGCTATTATGGACCATGGATTTTCTTTATGGCCTAAAGAGTTTTCAACATTTGCCTATGAGATTGTTTTCCAGAATCCAAGACTTGTCATTGGATCCTATATCGTAACGTTGGGTATTACGATTGTCGGGACTGCGTTAGGTTTGTTTATTGTAGCTATGACAGGTTATGCCCTGCAGCGTCAGGATTTCTTGTATCGTAATAAGATTTCATTTTATATCTACTTCACAACCCTTTTTTCAGGTGGGCTTGTCCCGTTTTATCTATTAATTACGCAGTTTCTGCATCTTAAAGATAATTACTTGGCTGTACTGCTGCCAGGATTGCTGAGTCCTTTTCTTATTATTATGATGAAATCCTTCACAAAGTCGATTCCACACGAGATTACGGAATCTGCGAAGATTGATGGTGCAGGGGATTTCACCATTTTTTTAAGAATTATTCTACCTATGTCTACGCCAGCGTTGGCGACAATCGGACTATTCATTGCTCTAGGGTATTGGAATGAATGGTATAATTCCATGCTTTTCCTGTCACCTAATATGGAATATAGGCCGCTGCAGCTGTTTCTTTATAACGTAATCACAAGTGCTGATTTCATTAGGAATTCAGCAGCATCCTCCAATGTGCCGCCACAAGACGTACCGTTGGAATCTATGAAAATGGCAACAGCCGTTGTAGCTACTGGACCGGTTATTCTATTTTATCCGTTTGTACAAAAGTACTTTATTACAGGGATTACAGTTGGTGCAGTGAAGGGGTAATCGAGTATGACCGGGGATCTTTCCTCGTATCATAGAGAGTAAATTTTAAAAATTTAAGGGGGACATAGAATGTTTAAGTTGAAAAAAATCCTGGCACTGGTCATGATCATGATACTGACCTTCAGCCTTGCAGCCTGTAGCGGTTCAAGTAAAACCAGTTCAGGAAACGCAGGAACAAAGGTAGACAAAAATGGGAAAATTGACACCTCTAAACCTGTGACCGTTACGATGATGGTGTTGGGGGATAAACCAACGAATGGACAAGTAGAAAAAGTATTGGAAAAAGTGAATGCTAAATTAAAAGAAAAAGTAAACGCTACGATTCAATTAAAATGGATTGAATGGGCCGATTATACGACAAAATATAATCTAACTCTAGCTTCTGGTGAACCTGTTGATTTAGTCATCACAGCGACTGACTGGTTAGATGCATGGGGAAATGCACAAAAAGGTGCATTCATGGATCTTACGAATCTTCTTCCGACCTATGCACCAAAGACATGGGCAGAGGTTCCTAAAGCAGATTGGGAGGAATCAAAGTATAAGGGAAAAATTGTCATGATTCCCGAGGACCAATATACGCAATGGGTTAACCACGGATTCTTCTATCGTACAGACTGGGCAAAAGAATTTGGAATCAATGAACATATTAGCGATTTTGAAACAATGGGTAAATACTTCCAAGGTGTTAAAGACAAGAAACCAGGTGTTATTCCTTGGGATGCACAAGGAACAAACGTGACGACTGCATGGGGATATGTAACTTCTTATTCAGATGCAATTGAACTGCCAATCACTACAGGAGTATTCCCGATTTACTGGGCTAAATCCCATGATGAAAAGTATAACGTGATGAGTCCTATTTTCACGGAAACTTTTGTAGATTATGCAAAAATGATGAAACAATGGGGAGATGCTGGATATTGGCGTAAGGACGTTTTGAACTATAAAGGTGATACCAGAGCTGAATTCCAAGCAGGAAAAACAGGTGCTGACCAGCATCATACCCAAACATTCTCAGGTCTTCGCCCACAAATGGACGTGAAACAACCAGGTTCAGCAATCGATATGTTTGCTTGGTCTGATACACGAAACAACTTAATTTCAACATCGATTACACATGGTGCGATGGCTGTTGGAGCTCATAGTAAAAATCCTGAGCGTGCTCTAATGGTATACGACTTAATTCGAAACGATCAGGAACTTTATCGATTATGGAGCTACGGCATTGAAGGTGTACAATACGAAATTAAAGACGGAAAACGGGTTCAACCTGAAGGTTATGATGACACAAAAGATTCATTCTCTACTAACTTCTGGGGCGGCCGTATGGACAAGTACGAAATCCCAAGTGCCGACTCATATGATGGGATTTCTGAGATTTACGCAAAGTACGATAAAATTAAGAAGCCTTATCCGTATGGACGATTTGTGTTTGATAGTACCCCTGTACAAGCTGAAATTTCTGCTCTATCACAAGTGACTGCCCAAATGGTACCAGCCATTGCATTTGGTAAAGCAGGCGATCCAGAAAAGGCTGTAAAAGATTTCCGTAAGAGATTAAAAGATGCAGGTTATGATAAGGTTCTAAAAGAAATCCAAAAACAAATGGATGCATATAAAAAACAAGTAGAAGGTAAGTAATGAGAGATTGAGTGTAAAGGATAAAAAGGGCTATCATCTCTGTTTGATAGCCCTTTACCTATCAGTCTGCCATTTATTAAAAATAAGTATATAGCTAAGGGGTGTAAGCTTTTTATGGTAAATGTAGTATCTCAAGAATGGAACTTGTCTGTTAAAAGTAGAATGTTTAACTTTGATTGGAAATTCTTAAAAGGTGACCAGCCTAATGCATGGAACATTCAGTTTGATGATTCAAGTTGGCGTACATTAGACCTGCCGCATGATTGGAGTATTGAAGGTCCTTTTAAGAAGGAATATGCCAGTTCGACAGGGTATTTACCAGGAGGAATTGGCTGGTACCGGAAGAAATTTATCGTACCTGACAGTTTAAAAGGAAAGAGAATCGTTATTCAATTTGATGGGATCTATAAAAATAGCGAAGTATGGATTAATGGACAATTTCTTGGTAAAAGGCCCTATGGATACAGTTCATTTCATTATGACTTAACCCCCTATGTAAACTTCGAAGCACAAGAAAATGTGATTGCGGTGAAAGTCGATCACACAGATTTTGCTGATTCTCGGTGGTATCCGGGTTCTGGTATTTATCGAAATGTCTCTATCCATTTGACTGATCAGCTGTATATCAAGCCATATGGTATTTTTGTCACCACTCCGAACATTTCAGCATCAGAAGCAGAAATCCAAATTCAAACAAGTGTCAAAAATGAATATCATAATGAAACCAAATTCCAAATTGAACATCAAATTAGAGATGCTGCCGGCAAAGAAATCATCGCTTGTTCATCTGTGGAGACCCTAGCTGCTAATGGTGAACAAGACTTTTCTCATTCTATTTGTCTAGAACAGCCAAATCTCTGGTCACCGGAAAATCCATATTTATACCGTGTGGAAACGAAGGTAAAAAAAGATGGTGAAGTGATTGATGTTGAAACGATCCCGCTTGGCGTTCGATATTTTCATTTCGATGTAAATTCAGGATTTTATCTTAATGGACAGAACCTTAAAATGAAAGGTGTTTGCCTCCATCATGACGCAGGCTGTCTTGGAGCGGCTGTTCCTGAAAAGGTCTGGCATCGACGGTTGCAGCTACTAAAAGAAGCTGGTGTAAATGCAATCAGAATGAGCCATAATCCACCTGCACCCGAGTTGCTAGATATGTGTGATTTTTATGGTTTTTTAGTCCAAGATGAAGCTTTTGATGAGTGGGAATATCCAAAGAACAAGTGGGTGGAGGGTTGGAATAAAGGTGAACCATCACTTGACGGATACGCTTCCGACTTTACGGAATGGGCAGAGACCGATTTGAGGGATATGATTTTAAGAGACCGAAACCATCCGTCGATTGTTTTCTGGAGTATTGGGAATGAAATAGATTATCCAAATGATCCCTATTCACATCCAGTCCTCGAAGATCGGTACAAAGCGGAAAGACCTGAAGCAAAGGGAATGGGTGAGATCGCGAAAAGGCTGGCAAAGGTTGTCAAACAATATGATCCAACGCGGCCTGTGACTGCAGCTCTAGCAAGTGTGAGTATGTCAAATGAAACGGAATTCCCAGATGCACTGGACGTGGTTGGTTATAACTATCAAGAGTTTTTATATCATGAAGACCATAAAAAATACCCTAATCGGGTGATTTATGGAAGTGAAAACGGAAGGGATCACGAGGCATGGCTTGCTGTTGAAAAAAATGACTTTATTTCAGGACAGTTTATCTGGACGGGGATTGACTATTTAGGAGAAGCCCGTGGCTGGCCGCTTCGCCACGCTACACCAGGATTACTCGACCTTGCCGGTTTCAAAAAACCTTTATACTTTTTTAAACAAAGTGAATGGTCTGAAAAGGATATGGTCCATTTAGGATTGACTTCTATTAAGGAAGAAGATCCTGGTCGAATTTATTGGGATCATGAAGTAGTCTGCCAATGGAAAGGGATTGAAGGAGAAACAGTAAGGGTAGCTTGTTGTACCAATTGCCCTGAAGTGGACCTATTAGTAAATGGAGTATCTGTTGGCTTGAAAAAACGGGAGGACTTCCCAGGTGGAACGATCTATTGGGACATTCCTTACGAAAAGGGTACGTTAAAGGCAGTAGGTAAAAGAAATGGAGAAAATTGTTGTTCACACGAACTAAAGACTGCTGGTGAGCCAACAAAGTTACAGGTACATGCGGATACACTTGTTCTTAAAACTGACAAACAGGATGTGGCACATGTAGAAGTTAATATCCTTGATCAAGACGAAACCATTGTTTATGACGCAGAAAATCAAATAGATTGCGAGATTGAGGGACCTGGTCAGATTATCGGAATGGAATGCAGTAACCCTGCCAGCCATCAGGACTATAAAGCAAATTATAGAAATGCCTATCATGGGAAAGTATTGATTTATGTGAAGTCTACTGGGCAACCGGGGACGATTACATTAAAAACTTCTTCTGTTGGTTTGGAAGGTTCATCTGTAGAAATAAAGGTTGATTAAAAGTAAGAAATTATTTGTTAGGAGATGCATACATGCCGTATAACACTGCTTCCGATCCATCTAACCCTAGGAAGGGGCACCGACTCAGAGATATTCCGGCCCACGACCCGTTTGTCGTGTCCCATAAAGAAACTAATACTTACTATTTATATACTACCGGTATTCCAGAGTTAACAGATTTAGAGAGAAATGGAGTATTAGCTTATAAAAGTAAAGATTTATTAGACTGGGAGGGACCTTATGTAGTTTTTGAGGTCCCGGACGGAACATGGGCACATCCACAGCATGGCACTTGGGCACCAGAGGTTCACGAATATCAGGGAAAGTATTATTTATTCGTGACCCTCCATAATAGAGATACAATCTTTGCAGAGCCACCGGAAGTTTGGCACACCAATCATCTTCGTGGTACAAGTATTGCCGTATCTGATTCGCCAGACGGCCCGTTTGAATTACTAAAAACGGATGGGCCAGTGCCGCCTAAAGACTTTATGACATTGGATGGAACCTTATATGTGGATGAGGATAACAAGCCATGGATGGTCTATTGTCATGAATGGATCCAGGTAATCGATGGTACGTTTGAAGCCCTTCCACTTAAAACTGATTTATCTGCAGCAGATGGTGATCCACAACATCTCTTTAAAGCTTCAGATGCCCCATGGATTAATGTGGAACGAAAACCTGATGTAAAGCCTAGCGTTTATGTATCTGATGGCTGTCAATTATATCGAACAAAGGATGGTCACCTTGTGATGCTGTGGTCAAGCTACAACAAGGAAGGCTATGTCCAAACGATGGCTAGATCTCGGTCTGGTAAGCTAGAAGGACCTTGGGAGCAACTGGATCCGTTAGTTGTTGGTGATAGTGGACATGGGATGCTGTTCAAAACATTTGAAGGGGACTGGATGCTTATTCTTCATCATCCATTCAGTACACCTGAATCACGGGCAAAGATTTATGAAGTAGAGGAAACGGAGGATCGCTTTAAGGTTATTAAGCCCAGAGTGGATCTTCATGATTAAATAGAATACGGTCAAATGAAAAGTCCTCTCAAATGAGAGGACTTTTTATTTGGTTACTCGCTATCAACCGCTACTAAATTTTTCAGAATCTAGTAATTTTGTCTTATCCGCCACTAAAACAGCTGCATGCGTCACTTATTGACGTCATCCGCCAGTTACTTACATACATGCGCCATTAAATTAATGGACGCTTTTAACAAGTTAACGCACACGATCCGCAACCAACCTAACTTTCCATCATAGAACTTTCGACTGAAGCCTTTTGTTCCATTTGAACAATCCTTGTAAATACTTTATAGTAGGCAAAGAATCCTAGAAAAGAGATAACCGCTCCGCTGAAAAATGGCAGTAGAAAGGTTATTTTCATTAAACTTATATATAGAATAATCATACTGATAATGGCAATCCCAAACGAGAGTAATGGGCTGGCAATCGATAAAATGAACACACTCTTTAATGCTTGTCCAAGTCTCGTTTCTGTATGAACGGTATGAGCAAAAAAGAAAAGAGTAATGATGAAGAGCCAAACCATAAGGAATAGAAATAGATAACTGCCAAGGTAAATCCGGGAATGAAAATAATAATAATCAACGCCAACAATCGCCCAAAGAACGGTAAGAATTAATCCCCCCACAAGACTCCTCTTATAATTTTCCTTATAATATTTCCAAAAGAATCGAAAAATTGGCACTTCTTCGTGCATGACCCATTTTCTGACAATACCAAACATAGCTGTTGTTGCCGGATATAAAATAAATGGCGCCAGCACCGCAATGGTTATAATCAACATGGCAATTTGCGACATCTCTTTGACAATAAATAAAGATAATACGAGGTATGCGATTGGGAAGTTAAATAGAACCCATAAGAGATTTGTACCCGCAAGCTTTGCAATCCATTCAAGAAGGGGATTTATACGTTCTACGATATTATTCATTTGTATCAACTCCAGACCTTTGATGTTGAGAGCTAGTTAGATAGATTAATGTTTATGTAAACACTTTCATTATAACATAAATGATAGTCGAAAAGTGTATCTTAATGGACAAATAGGGTATTTTTTTCCAAGGATTTTAAAGGTAAAGAGCCTTTCTATGGGCATCATACAAAGGCTCTTCAAACTATTTTTGATATAGATAATAATCCTGAGAATGGTAGCTTCTAAATCCACATGATTCATAGAGTCTGAGGGCATGAGCATTTTTCGCCTCTACCTCAAGGAAAACAGACAATCCTTTTTGATCCTCCTGCTTGACAACCTTGGTAAGAGCTCTTCTGCCAATTCCTTTTCCTTGGAATTCAGGAAACACGGCAAATCCATAAATCCAGGCTTCACCGTCAGATTCAGCTACACGCATTTTGCCGGCAGGTTTCCCATCTGTTTCAATAATGAAATTTTCCTCAAAATGGTTTTCTCTGAGCTTCAGATTAAACTCCCGAGATTCTTCCTCCTCAAATCCAAAGGCCAAGACTTCAAGCTGTACTTCGGTTTCAAAATCCTCCTGTGTGGTAGAAGGTCTAAGGGAAACAGCAGGGTCTTCGATTAATTCAGTTTTTTGCCACTTCATTTGATATTCGGCAACCGAAAAAGTACATGGGATATTTTTTAAAAATTCCTTTGCTGATTTTGAGTGAGTTGGAGCATTTAATAAAATCGTTTGGAATTTTCGTCTTTCTGAATCTTCAAGTCCGATAGCTAGCAATTTAGTAAAAATACCTCTACGGCGATAATCTGGATGGACCATCCCGCAAAGTTCCACTTTGTTGCCAAAGCCATAGCTGCCTAGAAAACCGACAAGCTTACCGTCTTCATAATGAAAGAAGTCTTCTTTCTCTTTTCCATCTCTATTTTCAAGCATGTCAAAATTAAGCTTCAGTTTGAAGCCGCCGTCTTGCTCGCAAGCGGCTTGAAGTTCTTTAATAAAAGCTATTTCTTCTTTCGTTAACATTTTATCACCTCTGTTCGTCGTCCTATAATTCAATTCTTTTCTTACCTTCTATTTTCCTTCTTTGCATTTGAATTACTGACATAGAAAAAAGCCCTCGCATTTTCATACTTCGAGGGCATTAACTTCAGCATTAAGCAGATTCTCCACTGCATCAATAATCAACGAAGCATTCTCTGTCTCAAGCCAAAGATTAGGAATGATTTGAAAGTGACAATTGCCGCTGTTCAGATAACTAAAGATAATTTGTGCCTCATCGATATCATCTTTACTGATGACAAGGGGAGAGCTGACACTGCTATTTTTAAAATAAGTAAAAATGTTATTCTTAATTGTTTCAAGATTTTGTAGGTTATTTATTTTTTCACTATATAAAAGTTTGTTACCCTTAATGAGAAAAAGCTTAAAGGTCGATTCAGTTATCGATTCAACGATGACAATATTTTGATTTGCTTCTGTGAACTCGATCACCTGTTCCTTATAGAGTAGGACATTAATCGTTTCAAGGATGTTCCGATAGTTTGCCGCTGCTTCAAACTGGAATTGTTCAGATGCAGTTAACATCCTCTGCTCGATTTCCTTCAGTATTTCGGTGTCTGTCCCATTCAAGAATGCAATGATATTGTCCAATATTTGATAATATTGTTCTAAAGTCGAATCACCAAGACACATTCCCATACACAATCCTAACGAATAATTTAAACATGGACCATGTTTCATTGAGGGGTTGCTGCAGTTTATTTTAAAAGCGTCTTTTATTCCAGTGATGGCTCTTTCTACTGTGTACTTGCTAAGAAAAGGACCGAAATATAGATTCCCGTCATTCTCCTTAAAGGAGTTGGATACTTCCAGAACCCGCCTGCCTGCATCCATCTTTATCATGAGATAAATGTAGGCTTGGGGACTTTTCATTTTTTTATTAAAATGTGGCTTTAATTCCTTGATTAATTTACATTCAAGCAGGAAGGCTTCAAATTCCGTGTCGGTAAGCACAAAGTCAAAATCGTTAAGGTTAGCCACCATCTTTTTTATTTTTTGAGGATGGGCTTTTGAATGTTGAAAATAAGACTGCACTCGCCTCTTTAAGTTTTTGGCCTTTCCCACATAAATAGTATGTCCATGGGAGTCTTTCATCAAATACACTCCTGGAGTATGCGGCAGCGACTTTACCTTTTCTTTTAGTTTCATAGTGTGTTCACTCACCAATAATAAATAGATATTAGTATTTTAACACATGAATGGATTACCTAGCAGAATGCTTGTATAGATAAACTAGCAAAACTAATATCATGATGTCGAGTCGAGACTGAAAAGCGAATGGGAGGAATCCTGTGTGTAGCAAGGGAACCTTTGTTAATAGAAGGGCTACGATCATAATTCCAATTAGAGGTATGACTGCATTTTTAACAGATTTATTAACTATAAGTAAAATTCCGCAAACTGTTTCGAGGAAAATGACAAGCTTTAACATTAGGTGAGGATAGGGTAGTCCTAATCCAAGAAAATGATTGGCTACTACGGGACTCATTAATTTCATGAGTGCAGAGGTAATAAAAACATAGGCCACTGTATATCTGATAAGCTTATTTGTAGATAAATACGGTTTCATGAAAAATCCCCCTTTATACATCTTTATGCAGGAAGAGAGACGGGCCATTACTAAGAATAGCAAAAAATGAGAAAATTAAGAGTGCGAGGCAAAAAAATAAAAAACCACTTGGCGTGGTTTTTTAATCGCGCATTGCTCCTGCCTCTCGGGAAGTCATTGCCCCTTCTCCTTGGCTAACATCTTTTTGAATTTCTTGTTTTACTTTTTTTGCATCTGTTCCAGCAAATTCTGGATTCAGAATCGAACCGGAGCCCAGATTCTCTTTTGCTTGTTGATTCTGTTGCATAAATAACCTCCTAATTTTATTGTTTTCAATCTTATTGGAACCAATTAGAGAATAAAAACAATTCATTTTTTTGTTGATTTTATTCTTCCTAATTTCTAGATATGTTATACAGTTTCTGTATCAATTATAGCTTCTATCTAAGAGGGGGAGAATGGAGGTTGAGGGAAAACGGTCTAAAAAATGAACAAGAGACTGCCGATACCCCTTGATGTTACCCAAAATTATAAAGTTGGTTTGATCACTGGTGTCCTTAACAGTCTTCAAAACTGCTTGTGACCTGCGTGCCTGTAAAAAACGGTGTTAAAATCCCCAATATAAACGGTTAAAAATTCCCCAAAAATAACGGATAATTGTCTCGATACATCAAAAATCTTTTTGAGTGGAGAGGCAATATGTTAAAGGATGGGGAATTTTTTATGATTAGAGAGTTACACCAGAAAGGATGGACTCAAACTGCAATTGCAGAAGAAACCGGGTTTGATAGAAAAACTATTAGGAAGTACATAAATCAAAATCAGCTTCCTAAAAGAACGGGGAGTAAAAAAAGTAAGGTAAGTAAATTAGATGCATACAAAGATTATTTGTTAAAGCGATTGAAAGAAGGAACAACAAATTGTGTTGTTTTGTTAGAAGAGATTCAAGCAATGGGCTATGATGGTCAAATCACTATCCTAAGGGAGTTTATAAGCCCCTACCGGGCAAAACCAAATAAACAATCAAGTATTCGTTTTGAAACTCCTCCAGGTAAGCAAGCTCAAATGGATTGGGGCGAACTCGGAGAGCATGAGGTCGATGGTAAGAGGAAAAAACTTTATGTTTTTGTCATTGTTCTTGGGTATTCGAGAATGAAATACATGGAGATCACAACCTCTATGAATATGGAACAACTGATGAAGTGTCACATGAATGCTTTCTCGTATTTTAATGGTGTTCCTTCTCAGATTCTTTACGATAATATGAAAACTGTAGTGATAAAACATAGTCCAACAGAAATTCGGTTTAATCGCAAATTTGAGGAATTTTTAGCTTACTATGGTATTGTTCCAAAAGCTTGTAAACCAGCACGACCTCAATCTAAAGGTAAAGTGGAAAGTGCAGTCGGATATATGAAGAAGAACTTTATGCAGCGGAAATTGGAGCCTTCCTTGATAAAGATGAATGAGAGTCTACTAGAATGGCTGGATAAAATAGCTAATAAAAAACCAAATCAAACTACTAAAGAAGCCCCCTTTGATCGTTTTGAAGTGGAGCAAGAGAAATTACTAAATTGGAACCAACGACCTTTATTCCCTATGAATAAGTGGACAACTACAACAGTTGACCCACAGGGATTTATCTCTTACGATAACAAACTATATTCTGTCCCCTTCCGATATAAAGGATCAGAAGTAAAAATTAAAGAGACCTTAGAGCATCATATTGAGGTTTACTACGAACTTGATTGCATTGCCACACATCCGATAATCAAAGGGATTACCCAATCAATTGCACAACTTAAACATTATAAAGAGAACGAAAAAGAAGAGACGAAAGTGACAACTAAAGGTTTGGCGACCGGTCACAATCCTCTCTCTGGTCCAAAAGTGGAACAGCGTTCCCTTCTGGTTTATGAAGAACAGTCAAAGGCTGGTGAATATGAATGAACACTGACCTTTTAACTGAACGTCTTAAAAGTGTAGGTTTTGATATAACCTCAAATTTAATAGAAGGCATTTTGGAAGATGCCTCTAAGAATAATGTATCATATTCTGACTTTCTTAACACGGTGTTATTACAAGAAATTGAAAATAAAGAAAGGAAAAATCTAGATAGAAGGCTAAAAAAATCAAAACTGCCATTCTATAAAAAAATTGAGGATTTTGATTTTGAGTTTCAATCAAGTATAAGCGAACGTAGAATTAAAGAAGCAATGACTTGCCGCTTCATACAAAATGGCGAGAATATATTACTCTTGGGCCCTCCAGGTGTTGGAAAGACTCATCTAGCAATCGGTTTAACAATAGAAGCACTAGAACAAGGAAATACAGCCTATTATACAAGATGCGATGATTTTATTCTGTCATGTAAAAAGGCAGAGCAGCGAGGAACTACTGGCCGCTTGGTAAATAAATTATCAAAGCCCGATGTTTTAATTATTGATGAAATGGGATACTTTCCATTTGATGACCTTAGTGCAAATTTATTGTTTCAGATCATTTCAAAAAGATATGAGCATGGATCGGTCATTATTACATCCAATAAATCCTACGTTGAATGGGGAAAGATATTTGGAGATGACGTTTTAGCAACTGCTGTCCTCGACCGTTTATTGCATCACTCTACAACGTTTAATATTAAAGGACAATCATATAGATTAAGAGAAAAACAACGGGCAGGCGTTCAACCTATTTAAGGTTGAACGCTGAAATTGGGGAATTTTTGACCGTTGTAAATGGGGAAAAATAAACCGGTGTTGACATGCCAAGTCAGGTGGGTTCGAATTCCACGCAGTCCCGCCATCGTTCAAACTCCCGTAAGGGTTTGACGATGATTGACTCGGTGCTTGTTGCCGCTGATTGATCCGTTAACTTACACAGTTCCGACCCATTCTCCATGCAACTGTGAAAGGCAGACGGATAAAGCTGTTTTGATAGTTGTTTAAATTTTCGTCCTCTTACGCTATTAAATTTGCGGAAGGGGATTTTTTATTACTTTTTGATAATCCGAATTTGATTTACGTTAGAAGCTGCTAACCAGTATAACTCAGTACCGTAAATAAAAAAGTTCAGGGAGGACACTCTCCGAACTTTTTCTTATACTTTATGGATTATATTGGTCGAGAATAACAGCAAGGGAAATAATAATTGAGGTTTACACTAGGGTAGATTAGGGTTTTACAATTTCTTAACAAAATGAAAACCCTAGGTTAATATTCATATTATTTAATAGATATGTGAAGAAAAAATATTTGCTAAGTCGGGGGAAAACAATGAATAAACAGCGTTTTAGCAAAAAAAAGCCACTACGATAGCACTTGGAAAGATACTTTTATCGCTTTTCTTTGTCCAAGTAAATAGAACGGATTTTTTAATAGTTACACCAATGCCTTCATACCTTTTTCTTGGAAGAACATTGAATCAATCCTTAGGAAGTTTACAAGGACTTAATCTATTTTAAAAACTATTAACTTTTAATAAGGAGTGATTTTATGGAGTATAGAAAACGAGATTCATTCATTACAAATGGTGAGATTAGCCACGAGAAGATTCAACGATCGAATATTGATTTAGTAGGTCATATGAAAAGAGAGATGGCTAGCACGCTAACAGAGATGGCTATACATAAGTACACTGATAATGTGTTACTTAAACTTCAGTTCCACGAAGAAGACATTTACCCTGACAAGATAGTATATAATGGTCATTCTATCTTAGCTACTAGTCATAAGCGTATTCGTGCATCATTGGAGGTATTTGATAATGCGTGACTATGACTATTGGAAACTACATAGAGGTCGAGATGTCAAGTTTTGAAATCCAATTACGCTAGCTTTTAGGATGATGCTGACATTATCACTAACTAATTAGAATACTCAAGGAAAATCGTAAAATGAAGCGTAATAAGACAATTGTAAAACACTACTGTTAAGCGAATGGAGATCTCAGTATAGAATGTCTTTTTAAATAGACAACAAATTTATTATAAGTCTTATTCCAATAGGGGAGTTATAATGATAGCTTTTTTTTGTTCAACACCTTATCAAGTACTTATAGCAGTTAATATAAAAAGTCAATTAATAGATGAAGAAGCAGATATATATATATTAAATCATTTTCAAAAAGCTCAAGAAGTTGTAAATAGAGTTAAAGACGAAGGAGTTTTTAATAATGTTAAGTTAATTGATTGTGTAGAATTTACTCATTCTTTTTCTAAATATAGGATTATTAAATTCTATCAAAAAATAAAATATTATTTGTATTATGATAAGATAGCTGAAAAATACTTTCAGTTTGATGGAAAAAAATACAAACAAGTTTATTTTACTTTTCCAGATGTAATTATTCAATTAGGTATTAGAAAACTATACGACATTAATCCTAATTTAAAAATAGTTTTGTACGAAGATGGAACTGGTGGGTACAATTCAGAAATACTTAGAACCACCATTTACAAAAAGATGTTTAATAAGGTTTTAGGCTTTGAAAAAGTTATAGATCGTTATGATAACATTTTAGTATTTAAACCTGAACTTTATTCGAGTAATGTAAGTATTCCTATAGAAAAAATTCCAGACATTGATATATATAATGGTAAACTCAAGAAAATTATAAATTCTATTTTTGACTATAAGAGTGAAAATAAGATTGATAAAAAAGTAATTTTTCTAGAGCAACCATTTGTATCTGAAGAATTGAATAGAATCATTAAGAAAATTGCAGATGAAATATTAACAATCACTGAAGATTATATTGTTAAGTTACATCCTAGGAGTTCTAAAAATTTATATAATAAATTTAATCTTTATAAAAATAATTCTGTTCCATGGGAGATAATTTGCTTAAATAATGAAATTGAAGAGAAAATACTAATTTCTTATTATTCTACGGCATGTTTTTCAAGCAAAATATTATTTGATAAGGAACCAACCATAGTTTTGTTATTTAATCTAAAAGAAATATCTGATAAATGTAGTGTTTTAAATGATGATAATTTGAAATTTGTAGAAAAATTCATAAAAACCTATCGAAATAAATCAAAAATTTTTATACCTAATGATTTAGATGAATTAAAAACATTTTTAAATAATAATTGTTTCTCTAATTTAAAATACAAAACATAAATCGTGTAACGATATACACTCCTGAAACTATTTTATAAGTTAAATGGAAAAAGAATCAATAAAAAATAATATAGTTAGTTGGAACACTTATGATAAAAAAGTATAAAAACAATAAATTATTAAATAACATAGCTTCACTTGGATCAGCAACATTACTTACTGCGGCTTTGTCATTTGTTTTAGGTGTTATAACCAGGAATATCCTTGGTCCTGAACAATATGGTTACTGGTTGACTGTATCACTTATTTTTACATTTACTCCACTATTCCAATTTGGCATTTTGAATGCAATGAATAGAGAGGTACCGTTTTATTTAGCAAGGAACGACTTTAATAGAGTACAGCGTATAAGAGAAACAGTATTCTCCTTTATTTTTTCATTTCCATTATTATTGGTAGTACTTCTCTTAATTTCAAGTGGCGTTCTTTTCATTACAGAAATTAGAATTGAGTACAAAGTTGGGTTATTATTAGCTTCGTTAATCGCAGGCTTTACTTATTTATCAGATTATGCGGAAATGTACTATAAATCTGCACAAAACTTTAATAAAGCTTCTAAATTGATCTCAATAAAAAGTATCTCACAGTCGATCCTCACGATTTTATTGGTGTATTTTATAGGATATATAGGACTCTATTTAGGAATGCTTTTATCTTTATTAATTGAATGTTTTATGGCAAAAGGCATTTTTCCTAAATTAAAAGTAAAGTACAAGCTTAGCGAATATGGTCAACTAATAAAAACTGGTCTTCCAATACTAATTGTGGGTTTGGTATGGAGCATAATGATAGGAACGGATCGAATTATCATTTCTATTTATATGGCTCCAAAGGATATGGGGAATTATGGCGTTGGGATGATGGTATTTAATATGGTAATGCTTTTTCCACAAGTATTAAGTCAAGTTTTTTACCCTAAAGTGGTTGAGTTAGTCAGTACCGGTGATTTCTTCGAAATTAAAAGATTCTATATGAAAGTTAATAAATTGCTGGCAATCATCATGTTATTTTTTGTGATAATAGGTTATTTTTTATTACCTTATTTTATAACTTGGTTTATGCCGAAATATATCCAGGGAATAATGGTTGGACAAATATTAATAATTGGTGTTTACCCGTTAGCTCTCGTTAACATAGCAGCGAACTATTTTAATTCAACTAATAATCAAAAAACATATTTATTAATCCAAGTAATGAGTATTCTTCTTAATGTATTGTTGTGTATTACATTTATACATTTTAATAAATCCATAAATTCGGTGGCCCTTGCAACTTCTATATCATTTACATTTTACTCTATAATTATGAATTTAATCTTTTGGCTTAAAATAAAGCAACCTAATATACAAAATGTTTCGTTCAAATAAAAGAATGTTCAATTATCAATGATATTGAAAAAAAGGTGTGATAAAAAATGAATATCTTTAATTATAAAGTTTTGGCAGTTATTCCAGCTAGGGGAGGTTCAAAGGGAATTCCAAGGAAAAATATACGCCATTTAAATGGAAAACCATTGATTTCTTACACGATACAAACAGCATTAAATTCCTCATATATTAGCAAGGTTATCGTTTCTACAGATGATGATGAAATAGCAGCTATATCAAAAGAGTATGGGGCAGAAGCTATTAGAAGACCAGAAAGTTTAGCTTCAGATGAAGTTCCTTTAGATCCAGTTATTTTTGATGCAGTGCAGAGGGCAGAGAAACAAATTTTTTCCTTTGATATTGTTGTTACTATTCAACCAACCTCTCCTTTACTTACAACTGGTACTTTGGAAAAGGTGATTGAAAAATTGGTGTTTGAACAATATGATACAGTATTAACTGCAGTTGATGATCGCCATTTGTCCTGGAGAAAAGATGGGGAAATATTTAAGCCTAATTACTCAGAAAGAAAAAATAGACAATATCTACCTTCAGAGTACCGTGAAACCGGTGCTGTCTTAGCTTCAAGACGTAATGTTATAACTCCAGATAGCCGATTTGGAGAAAATGTCAGTTTAATTGAAGTCGATAAGTATGAAAGTGTTGATATTGATTCACCTACGGATTGGTGGATTGCAGAAAAGCTCTTAAAGAAAAAGAAAGTTATTATAAGAGTAGATGGATATAAGGAAATTGGGCTTGGACATATTTATCGTACCATTACATTAGCTAACAACATGATCGATCATGAGGTAATTTTTCTCATGGAGGAACAACATAAGTTAGGTATAAATATGATACGCGGTCAAAACTTTAAGGTGGAAACATTTCATGGAGACCCTTTATCGATAATTAATTCCATTAAACCTGATATCGTTATTAACGATATATTAGATACAACCATTGATTATATTATATCTCTAAAAGAAATGGGGATTAAAGTTTTTAATTTTGAAGATTTAGGTAACGGAGCTGAGTTCGCTGACGGTGTTTTTAATGCTTTGTATCCTGGCTCTGTTCCAAGTGAAAATTTTTATACAGGTGAAAAATACTATTGTGGAAAAAATGAATTCTTAAATATTAAACCTAAAGATATAAATAAAGCAGTTAAAAGTGTACTAATTACTTTTGGTGGAACTGACCCAAATAATCTTACATTAAAGACTCTTAATGCAATTTCAAAATCAAATAATAACTTTAATATAACTATTATACTAGGACCTGGTTATATTAATGAGGAATCTTTAATGGAAAAGATAAAGTATATTAATAGGGAAATACATGTATATCGTTCAGTGAAAAATATGGCAGAACATATGGTAAATGCAGATATTATCTTTTCTTCAGCAGGAAGAACGATGTATGAAATCGCAATGGTGGGTACTCCTGCAATTATCTGCGCTCAAAATTATCGAGAAATGACTCATTTGTTTGGTCATAATTATAATGGATTTATTAACTTAGGAATACATCATGAAACTGATGAAGTAAGAATATTGAATACTCTAAATCGTCTTATTAATGATGTAGATCTTAGAAAGCGGATGAATAAAAGAATGTTGAATCATGATCTAACAAAAGGTATATGTCGTGTTATGGAGATTATTTTTAACGACTAAGCTTTTTTAATCTATTATATAACAAATGAGAAGAAAAAATTAAAATTAATTTATAAAAGTATTTGATTGAACAATAAAATATTTAAAGGAGGACTATATACTATGAGCAGCACAATTATTGAAAGAGCTAAAGGTGGACAGTTTGTATTAATTGCTGAGATAGGTGTTAATTACTATGATATTGCCAAAAAGATGGACATATCAATTATGGAAGCTTCTAAGTTGATGATAAGAGAGGCAAAGGAAGCTGGAATTCACGCAGTAAAATTTCAAACCTACAAGGCTGAAACTCTTGCTGCAAAAAATTCGCCTTCATATTGGGACACTACTGAAGAGACAACTACATCGCAATATGAACTTTTTAAAAAGTATGACAGCTTTTCTAATTCTGAATATAAGGAGTTAAGTGAGTATTGTCAGGAGATTGGGATTGAATTCTTATCAACAGCTTTTGATATTGACTCGGCTGATTACCTTTATGATTTAATGAATGTTTATAAAATATCATCATCGGATTTAAATAATTTACCTTTTGTTGAATATCAAGCAAAAAAAGGTAAACCTATCTTGTTATCGGTTGGAGCATCTAATGAAGAAGAAATTGAAAAGACAGTTCAGACTATACGGGAATATAACGATCGACCAATTGTATTGTTGCATTGTGTTTTAGAATATCCCACGCCATATAATCATGCAAATTTGAATAAGATTGTTAGTTTAAAGGATAAATATCCTGAGCTGATTATTGGTTATTCTGACCACACGAAGCCGGACAACGATGCAGATGTTATTAAAACTGCATATAACTTAGGGGCTGTTGTTGTAGAAAAGCACTTTACTTTGGACAAGTCACTTCCGGGGAATGACCATTATCATGCAATGGCACCTGAGGATGCCAATAAGATCATTAAGGGTATATCATTTATTGATGAAATAAGAGGCAGCTATGAAATTACATGTTTAGATACTGAACTTTCAGCTAGGCAAAATGCTAGAAGATCTTTGATTGCAGATTGTGATATAAAAAAAGGAACAATTATATCTAAAGATATGATTACATTTAAGAGGCCAGGGACGGGTATTCCCCCAGAAAATATTATGAATGTTATTGGCAAAGAAGCTTTAGTAGATATTTCGGAAGATACAATACTGCAATTTGAAATGATCAAATAAAAATTAAAATAGTATTTTAATTAAAGATGTCTGATGAGTACTGAATGTTACAGATTCAGTACTCTTATTCTTAAATTAATTGTAAACGATTGATATAAGATATTTTATATATTTCACCTCGTTTTTGTTCTCATTAAGAGGATGCTAGAGTCATACTTTAAATTACAATTTTTTTAATAAGATTATATTTAAAGGGGTAATTTTGTTATTGATATTATTTTACCTTATTTATATTCCTGTAAAAATAATTGATTTTTAAAGGAAAATATTGATTAATGGCTATTTTAGTAACAGGTGGGGCAGGCTATATTGGTAGTCATACTTGTATAGAATTGCTTAATGCTTGTTATGAACTTATTGTTCTTGATAATTTTTTAAACAGTAAGCCTGAATCAATAAATAGAGTAAAAGAGATTACATGTAAATATTTTAAATTTTATGGGATTGACCTTCTTGACAAAAATAATCTTTAGGCTCTTTTGTATAATTAATTAAGAAAAGTAACATATAATCAACTTGGCATGCCTTTTGTTTGCCAAGTTTTTGGTTGTGTTTTAAAAAAAGAGGTTTAGCAACGACTCTCAGATAATTTTGAAAGAAAATAAGAGATTTTCAGACATTGAGTTAACTGAATGTTTACACTATAGTGTTATAAAAGTAACCGTTAACATTTAACTGGTTTTTCGAAGTAAATACGTAAAAGAGTTAGGCAGCTTGTGGAAATGTGTCAATCATATCGATCGATGGCCAGGATGAAGGTTACAGATTTGAGTTGGCCCGTTTAATTGGAAAAGCAGTGATAAGAAGGCATTGCATGGATGCACAGCATGGGAAAGAATGGCTGATTTTTCGCTATGATAAATAGGAGGTGACTTTATCCGCAACTGTTGTTGCCTATCCCTATGCTAACTGTTCCGGGAAACAAGGAATCTATGAAAGCTTTAACCAAGGACAAGTCAGCTCGGATCGCATAACATTGACGAGAGGGGAAATCATCTTTGAAAAAAATAGGGAGTTTATTTGTAATCGGCAGTATGCTTGCCGGATCGTTTATGTCAAGTGCTGTTTATGCAGAAGGAGTACCAAGTACGAGTGCGACAATTACAGGTTCGAAAAGTTTCTACATATCACCAACTGGAAGTGATAGCAATCTAGGAACTATAAGCGCGCCATTCCAAAGCTTAATGAAGGCACAATCCGTTGCTTCCCCTGGGGATACTGTATATATTCGGGGCGGAGTTTATGATGAATTTACTAGTGCAGAAACTGATAATACTTACCATTATGTAAATGATTTTACTAAGAGTGGAATTACCTATGAGGCCTATCCGGGGGATCCAAGACCTGTTTTTGATTTCAAGAATGTACCAACAGATAGACGTGTGGCAGCTTTTTTTATAGATCCTAGTGCAACCAATCTTACATTCAAAGGATTTGATGTGATCGGGGTTAAAGCCGGTGCTCAAAAACAATCCGAAGCTTTTAATATTCGAGGTAATGCCAATTTCGAAAATATGACTGCTCATGATAATGAAGCCAATGGTTTTTACTTTAATGTTCATGGTTCAGGAACTGTTATTAATAGTGATTCTTATAACAACATAGGACCAAATGCTAATAATGCAGGAAATACAGATGGTTTTGGTGCTCATGGAGATGCCGTTGCGTTCATTAACGACCGTGCTTGGCATAATAGTGATGATGGATTTGACAGTATCAATTCACATGGATCAGTGATTTATGACCATGACTGGTCTTTTAATAATCAGGGTAATCAGAATGGTATAGGTGACCAAAATGGGTTTAAAGTCGGCGGATATGCTTATGCAACAACTGGACTTCCAGACCCATTACCATTACATACCGTTAAGTATTGTTTGTCTGTCAATAACGGAGCTAATGGCTTTTATGCGAACCATATGCCAGGGCAATCAGCTAACTGGACGAATAACACGGCCTATAATAATGGTGTTCATTATGGTGCTAACTTCAATATGCTAGAGCGTGTTAGTCCAACAAGTGTAGATAACATCGATGGTTACCGAGAAGTTTTACACAATAACATTGCTTATAAGGGTATTTTAACAGAAAGTGATAATACCCCGGCAGAACATGAAACGAATAATTCTTGGACAATAGATGGTGGTCTTCAAATCACTACTAAAGATTTTGTAAGTCTGGATATAAGCCAATTATCGGCACCTAGAAAACCGGACGGAAGTTTACCTGATATTGCATTTATGCGTCCAGTACCGACAAGTTCTCTTTATCAATACGGTTTAGGCTACCTTGCTGACAAAGATCCCGTTATATCCTTACAGGAATTAGTAACATTATTCGATCAAGACGGAAAAATAGATAATGAGGGAATCGCAAACAGCCTACAGATGAAACTAAAGAACCATGATCTATCTTCGTTTATTAATGAGATAGAGGCGCAATCTGGAAAGCATATAGAGAAGGAATCAGCAAATTATCTTATTCAAGAGGCGAATGCGTTAATAACCAAATAAGGAATTTCCACTGGGAGAAGTACCCCATACAACCATAGTGGGTGTTTCCAGTGCAATGGCACCATGAAGTTGCCTGATTCATTTATAAAAGCTTTAATAGTAATTCTTCCAACTATGGTTCTTTAAAATAGGGAAAAAACATTATTCCTAAAAGAGACTGCTTCCTAAACACTAGGAAGCAGTCTTTTAAATTGGGTAATCTATGCTTTTTTGATATATGCATAGAAAACTTTGGCGGACAGCAGAAGGATGGGTAAGTCATTTTCTTAATCCCAGCTTGGCATAGGCTTTTTTATACCATCTTTTATCCACAGAAATTTTCCATTTATTTCATTTGATTCGGGCCTTAATAAATCTAGGATGACTTCCAATGCTTTCTCGGGAGAATCGCCGCCTGATTCTCCAACCATATCAGCCCACCCTGTCATAACCTGATTTCCTGATTTTTCAGCGTCAAATTTTATATTTGCCCACATTTGAGTTTTTACTTCACCAGGATGAATGAGATTGGCCGTAATCCCTGTTCCTTCCAGCTCTGATGCAAGCTGCCTAGTAAAATGATTTAGGGCAGCTTTACTTGTTGCATAGGCACTGTTTACGCCGTTGGGTTTTACAAGTGAAGCGGCGGAACTCACATTCACAATTCTGCCCCAGCCCTGTTCAATTATTTGGTTCATAAAAGCGCGGCAAACAAGATACGGTCCCGTCGTATTAATCATCATCGTCTCGATCCATAATTGCGGGTCGCTTTCCTTTATCCATCTTATCTCGCCATGAACCCCCGCGGCGTTAATAAGAATAGATGGTACACCGACCATTTCTAACACAGTTGACGCCATTTGTTCCACACTTTCGATGCTGTTTACATCTGCATGCACTACCACAGAGTTACCGTTAATCTCTTCAATCAGATCAGCTGTTTTTTTTAACTTTTCAACCGATCGTCCCACTAGGACCACGATCGATCCCACTTTCGCTAGACCGATTGAAACCGCTTGTCCTATCCCGCTTCCAGCTCCTGTAACAACTGCGACTTTTTCTTTTACAAACGAATAATCAGACATCTGAACACCTCCATTTATTTTTAACAGCTCCAACTTCAAGATACAAATAGCTTCTAATTTAATAGGAATTTCTCTCAATTTAGTTTAACATTTTTGGGGATTTTTCTCTTTTCCTGTAGAAAAGAATAAAAGGAAATTCGGTAATTGTACATGATATGAAAGATAAAAGCGGGTAAAGCCCAACTCTAACAAGATGGTAATAAGATTTGGTGACAAAAAGTATTAATTGACCAAAAAAGTATTAATTAACAAAATGCATTTAATATCTAATTTATCCCTTCAAATCAAAAATGTCTGATTGAAGGGAAAAATAATCAAAACAATAATAGAAATAGGCAAGCAAAATACTATTTAAAATAATTTTAAACTTAAACAAGATTCTGCACACCATTACCGAATAACGCAACTTGCTTTTGAATCAAACACTTTAGGTATATGAAGATTACTAGATTCAAGAAATCCAATAAAAGTAAAATTAGATTAAACTCATAAGTCAATCAAGAGTGCAGTCACTCAAATGTTATTAAATAGTTCCATTGGAGGTCTGAAGGGTTTTGAATGAAACACTAATAGTGAGATATCGAAATACTAGGAAAGTAGAGCTTCCCTTCCATTACCATTCTCATCGCGATTATGAGATTTATTTCTTCCATGAAGGGGACTGCAGATATTTAATACACAATCAAATTTATGACCTGAAGCCAGGGGATATTATTCTAATGGATGGCTTGACCTTGCATAAGCCAAATGTTAACCCAACTAGTGAATATGTCCGTAGTGTTATTCAATTTTCTCCACATTGGATTAAAGGTGTTCTAATGGAAATGGGAAGCATCTATCTACTGGATACCTTTCAACGATTGCACCATTGTTTGATTCGAACGAATGAAAATCAAGAATCAAAGGAACTGGAAAGGGTGTATATCCGTCTTGCAGAGTTAAACCGATCTGACTCGCGTGACATTAAGATTGAGACAGAAATAAAAATATTGCTGCTTCAGGCATTAATTATTGTACATAAGCTTCTACAAATGAATGATTCGATTAACCTTCCAAATAAAAAAGAAGAGAAAGCTGTTTATGCTGAAAAGATTGTCGATTATCTTCAGCTTCATTTTATGAACAAATTGACACTTCAGAGTATAGCAGACAACATGAATTTAAGCAGATCTTATGTTGCACACGTAATAAAGACAAAGACTGGCTACACGGTTATGGAGTTTGTAATGGAATGCAGGCTTACTCATGCAAAATATTTACTAGAAATGGAACCGCTTAAACCAATAAAAGATGTAGCATACGAATCTGGGTTTGAAAGTGCTACACATTTTAGCCGTTACTTTAGGGAAAAAGTAGGTGTAACGGCAAGTGAATTTCGTCAATTACGTCTTAAAAATTGGAACTAGGACTCTATTTCCAACAGTATACGAATTTTCAGACGAACGATAAATTTTTCATTTGTGCGTTTATTTGTTTTCTTAAATAAAGTACTGTAGCTGAATTCCAAAAGAAATAAAATTATTTTATAGGATTAATTTAATAGGTTCATTCAAGTAGGGTTTCGAAATCATTAAAGCGATTTCAAAAATAAATTGACCTTTCTAAAAATTATAATAAAATGATAGTTAATAAAAGGTTTGTTTGTTGATTAGTCAAACATAGTAAATCTTGTTCTGTGATAACAAAAAGGTGGTTATTACCTTTCATTATAACCACTTCCATTTGTATGGAGTCAAGTGTCTATTATGAAAATTGACTAAATTATGTTGTCGTAAAAAAATAGATCATTCATAGGAGGGATAGGTAAAAATGACTGATAAAAGCAGATTATTAAAAAATGACGATAGAAATGATTTCAAGGCTCCAAAGGATCCAGTGGACAAACGGGATAGCTTTTTCGTTATGTTTGAGAAAGTGATTGAGGCAACTCCCCGTAATGATGGTAATCCATCACAGGAAATCTATTTAGATGAGGGAAGATTGAAAAGTATTGCAAACCTTGTAGGTGGCGTCAGAGATGAGGGAATTTTGACTCTTCTTGATAGTTGTGAGGGATTTCATAAGCTGGTTCACAGTATAGGTGTAATAATAAAAACAGGAAATCAACATGCAGGAACAATCAATTTTGTCTTACACAATTATGGAAAAGAGAATAAATATGAAACTGGAACACTACTAAGAATGCCATGTCCTACAGATGGAACCGAGATGATTTTAGAACTTGGGGATTTTCAATGGTCCCAAGATGATGATGTGCTTGGCAAATTTGCCTTTGAATTTGACCATCCAGGTGAACTAGCAACAGCAAGTGTTAAATTCTATCTGCATGATGCCTATAACGTACCTGAGATAGCGTTGGAACCGCCGGTCGCATTCGACTCAGAGGGTTACCATGCCATGATTAGAAAATCCCTTTTAAGTAAAGGAAACAATCAAAGATTAAAAGCAGCAATTGAAAAAGCAGAAACAGGCGAGGATGTTACCATCGCGTACATAGGGGGTTCCATTACTCAGGGTGCTGGAGCAAAACCAATCCCTACTCATTGTTATGCCTATCAATCTTATCTGAAATTCAGAGAAATGTTTGGGAAAGATGATGGGAAGAATGTCCATTTTGTAAAGGCCGGAGTAGGAGGTACCCCATCCGAGCTCGGCATGATTCGATATGAACGCGATATTTTAAGGAATGGAAAAGTAGAGCCGGATATCGTGATTGTTGAGTTTGCAGTAAATGATGCCGGAGACGAAACAAAGGGAATTTGTTATGAGAGCCTCTGTTTAAAAATACTTTCTTCAGAAAACAAACCAGCTGTTATTTTATTATTCAGTGTGTTTGAAAATGACTGGAATCTACAGGACAGGCTTTCTCCTGTAGGAAAGCACTATGATCTTCCTATGGTAAGTGTAAAGGATGCAGTGGTTGAGCAGTTTAGGCTTACAAAGGAAGAGGGAAACATCATAACCAAGAGGCAATTTTTTTATGATATCTATCATCCTACTAATGACGGTCATACTATAATGGCAGATTGCCTTTCTTATTTATTTTCCGAAACAAAGCAGTCCATTAAAGATCAAGTTGACATTGTAATAGATAAATCACCGCTTATCGGTAATTGTTTTAAAGATGTTCAGTTACTTGATAGGAAAGATAACCGAATAGATACAAGGATAACTATGGGCGGTTTTTCGGAAACAGATGAAGATTTGCAACTGGTTGAGATGGATGATAACCCTTTCGTTACTCCTCAATTCCCAAATAACTGGATGAATACCACGACATCGGGAAATGAAAGTTTCAAAATGACGATCAACAGCAGAAGTCTCATTCTTGTTTATAAGGATTCAGGAAGTAGTGAGTTTGGTATAGCGGATATATTTGTAGATGGCCAAAAACTAAAATCCGCCGACCCACATGAAGTTAACTGGACTCATTGCAATGCTGTCATTTTGTATCAGGAAAATGTCTGCCGGGAACACCAGGTAGAAATCAAGATGGCTTCCGATAATGAAGACAAATTTTTTACCATTTTGGGATTCGGATATACTTTGTAACTAATTCAGGTTCCTGCGTGGAACCTGAATTTTAAAAAGGTCGTTGGAATTCTACTACAATTTAAATGAAAAATCAGGAGTTTTAAGAAAGGATTTGTTTATGGAATTTGCAATCAACCAAGAAATGTTAAAAAATGTATCTGTTTCAAATGATAATTCATTATTTTATCAGGAAAAAGAAGCTTTCAGTGGTGTAAATAGAATAGCTAGAAAGGTTATGCATGATATAGAGTTGGTTTTCGGATTTGCACCACAAGCAACCACGGACCGACATAAGCTTGGAAAGAATGCTGTTTTGTATGGAACTGTAGATCATAGCCCAGTACTTGATGAACTTGAAGAGAATAAGCTGATTGATCTGTCAGAAATAAAAGGAAAGAGAGAAGTATATTTATTTCAAGTGATTCATCATCCATTTGAAGGCGTTGATAAGGCATTGGTCATCGTAGGAAGTGATAAACGCGGTACCATATACGGTCTTTTTCATTTATCAGAGTTACTTGGTGTTTCTCCGTTGGTAGATTGGTGCGGTGTGAAGCCACAGCATAAAGATTCATTCTCCTTAAGTGGAAACTTGAAATACATATCTAAAGAGCCGTCTGTCCGTTACCGCGGTTTTTTTATCAATGATGAATGGCCGGCCTTTGGTAACTGGACAATGAAGAATTTTGGCGGGTTTAATGCAGATATGTATGATCACGTTTTTGAACTGTTGCTAAGATTGAAAGGAAATTATCTCTGGCCAGCCATGTGGTCAGCTCGTTTTAGTGATGACGGTCCGGGGTTAGCAAATGCTGAATTAGCAGATGAATATGGCATAGTAATGGGGGCCTCTCATCATGAGCCTTGTCTGCGGTATGGTGAGGAATATAAATATCTGCGTGGAGAGAACTCGATTTATGGCGATGCCTGGAATTTTAAAACGAATAGAGAAGGGATTACACGGTTCTGGGAAGACGGTCTGAAGCGCAGCGGTAAATTTGAAAATGTCATTACGGTTGGTATGCGAGGCGAACAAGACACTTCCATCATGGGTAAAGAAGCGACACTGGCAGAAAATATCGAATTGCTGCGAGATGTACTAAGAACACAAAACCAGTTGATTCGGGAAAATATTAACCCTAAACTTTCGGAAGTGCCAAGAATGCTGGCATTATATAAAGAAGTGGAACCCTTCTTTTATGGAGATAAGGATACACCAGGGTTAATGAACTCAGAGGAGCTTGAAGATGTCATACTGATGCTCTGTGATGATAATCATGGAAACTTGCAGACCTTACCAACCAAAGAAATGCGTAATCATAATGGCGGTTATGGTATGTATTATCATTTTGATTATCATGGCGGACCCATCTCGTATGAATGGATCAACAGTTCCTACCTTCCTAAAATATGGGAACAAATGACGATGGCTTACGACTTTGGTATTCGGGATTTGTGGATTGTGAATGTAGGTGATATTTGTACACAGGAATTTCCTTTATCTTATTTCTTAGATTTAGCTTATGATTTTGAAAAATGGGGAACGAGTGCAGTTAATAAGAACGATAATTATACAAAGGAATGGATGGAAAAGCAGTTTGATGGTGTGTTCGGTGAGGATCAAAAGAAGAAGGTATTCGAACTACTTACAGGATATACAAAAATTGCTCATAAACGTAGACCTGAACACATGAATTCCGAAGTCTATCACCCGGTGAATTACAAAGAAACGGATCATACATTACAGCAAATCGAATATCTTTTGGATATTGCGGAGGAACTATATAAGAATGTTGATACCGAAAACTTTTCTGCTTATTTCTCACTTATATATTACCCTGCTGTAGGAAATCTAAATTTGCAGAAGATGTGGCTGCTTACCGGGAAAAACCATTACGATGCAAAGCTGGGTAAAATGGAAGCAAACAGACTGGCTGATCAGATTAGAGAATGCCTGAAAAGAGATAGGGAACTGGTTGAGGAGTATCATACGATTGAAAATGGTAAGTGGTACGGAATGGGACTATCTGAGCATATCGGATTTACTCGCTGGAATGAGGATGAATGCCAGAACCCTGTACTAATGCACGTATTACCTGCTAATAAGCCAAGACTGGTAGTTTCAGTGGATGGGCCAGATCAGCACTCTGAGGGTAGCGCATGGCATAAAAATAAAGTATATTTAAATGACTTTTTACGGCCAGATGTGGAGGAAGCTTCCTTTACGATCTCTAGTATTAGTGATATAAATGCAGATTTTAAGATTACTTGTAAAAATCAGTGGCTGATGTGTTCTAAGACGAGCGGCAGCTTAGATGGAAGACAAAAAACGATTGAAGTCATTACTGTAACGATTGATCGCAGTGCGATGAATGACGAGACAGAAGGCAGTATTGTAGTGGAGATGCCGTATGGGATCTGTACAATCATTGTCAACGTATCGAAGAATGATTTTAGTGAATTACCTAATATGACCTTTGTCGAGACCAATGGATATATTTCCATAGAAGCCGAACATTATTTTCTGAATAAGGAAGCAACAAATCAGCAGGGTGATGTTAATAGATTTCAAGTGCTTGAGGGATACGGCAAGACATTATCTGCCATGAAGGCTTTTCCGACAACGGAATATTTTACAGTAGGAAAGGACGCACCGTATCTGGAATACTATTTTGTAGTTCAGGAAGCTGGAGTCCATGAATTGGAATTATATATGCAACCTTCCAATCCGGTCACTACAGATAATATGTTATTCTGTGGAATTCAAGCAAATGAGGATGACATTAACATTATTAATACACTTCCGGAAGGATATCGCGTTGATGATCGAAACTGGGCAGCTGGGGTGCTGAATCACATCCGCTGTCACTGTAGCGTTATAAATTGTAAGGCGGGATTAAATAACCTGAGGATTTATGCGGTGAGCCCAGGATTTGTTTTGGAAAAGCTGGTCATTTATCCGGAAGGAAACAAACCTGCAAGCAGCTATCTCGGGCCGACGGAAACTTATTATATAGGGAAATGAGTAAGTTACATTATATTTCGGGCTGACACCAAAGCTCTACCCAAGCGATTGTCCTTGTAGGTTAAATATATCCATAGAATGAAAAACGCCCGTTCTTTGTAGGAAGAATATATATAGACTCTGCAAGTCCCTTGGCGGGTCTTTAAAAATAGTAGAAGGAAGCAGGGAGGCATGGTCCAAATTCCCTGCTTTCTTAATAACTTGTTGTTATGAAAAAATAAGAGGCCCTAAACATGGGCGAATACCTATAGAATTATTTTTAGCCCTTCATATTTCCATTTATATATTGTTTTGGTGTAACTCCAGCGAATTTTTTGAAAACCTTCGCAAAATGACTTTGATCATGAAAGTTTAGGAGAGTGGAAATTTCAGCTAAAGTATAGCTAGAATAAGACAATAGGTTTTTTGCTTCCTCTATCTTAGTCTGTTGGATAAATTGCAGAATTGAAATTCCTACTTCCTTCTTAAAAAGATTAGATAGATAATTGGGATTCAAGGAAGTTAATTCAGCTAGTTGGGAAAGGGTTATATTCTCGTAAAGATGGTTAAAAATAAAATTTTGACACATATTAATAGGCTTAGAGTATTTACGTTTTTTGCTATTTTCTACTCGTTCAGCAAATTCTAATAAGGCATTTTCTGTTAATCGATCAACTGCTTTACTTTCAGTTAGTTCCTCGAGTTTCTGGATATATAAATCACTAAGGTTATAAGCTATTTCTTGAAAAAGTCCACCTTCTACTGCTGCTCTTGTTGCGAGGGTGATAATTGAAATTGCTAGATTTTTTTGGCTTCGCAGATAACTAGTCTTTGAAAGAACTCCTTTTTTTCCTTGTTTTTGAATAGCGTGAAAACTTTCTAATAATTCATCCTTTTTACCTGTTCTTATATAATTTAAGAAGTTATTTTCAATGGATATGTCGGTATGAACAATCTTATTTTGGCGTCCTTCGGTTATTTGAATATCAGGAGGCTCTACCTCAATCTTTTTCTTTTCTACTTCCTCATTATTCTGCAAGATATCTGCCAATTCCAATTTTTGTTGATAAACCATGTAATAAATAACCATGCTCATATTTATTAAATTAAAATTACTTAGAACGGGAAGATCGGTATAATAACTAACCATTTCTTCTTTCCTTCCTCTAATTTGCAGGTCTCTTAAGGTACCATTGATGGTATCCTCTGTCATCCTGAAATTAATAACAGGGCCAACAATTATATTTCCACTTGATTGATCATTAGAGTGTATACTGATTGAAAAAAACTTTTCAAGGTAAGCTGTTTCCTTTAGTACGGGAAAATGATGAAGCCCGATTCCCGAAAATAGTTCAGCAATTATAGCGGAATTTGAAGGGTATAAGGGATTATGCCGAAAATTAGGAGCCATTTCATAGACTAAATCTCCATTATTATTAAAGTAGTAAACGGGTATTTTATACATGTTAAAAGCTAAGTTACAAATAAATTCTAAATCCTCTTGTTTAAAGATACGCATTCGTATACCCCCATTTTTGTAAAAAAGGAAATCAAATTAAAATGTAATTTTTACTTTTTATCTGTAAAACATACCATAAAATAGCCGGAATAAAAACTATAATCTCTTTAAGAAATCGATTTCAAAAGTTTAATAAGGAGGTAGAGCTAAGAACCAAGAGTGGAGAGATTTATCTCGCAAGCATTGATAACGCTGTCAAGTTAGGGCCCCGGTTTGAAGTAATACAACTTATTATATGCAAACGGTGACATGGGAAAAGGATTACTAAAAATAATTCAAATTTCTTTAGTAAGTTTTTAATGAAATGTAAACGGATTCAACGTATGTATGATGCTACCATATAATTTATTTTTCGCATTCTATCTAATATCAAAATATTCTTGAGGTGACTTGTATGCGTCCATTTGGTTTCAGAGATAAGATCGGGTACTTGTTTGGTGATTTTGGAAATGACTTCTTTTTTGGTCTTGTAGCATCATTCTTGATGGTCTATTATACTGACGTTTTTCATCTAAATCCTGCGGGTGTAGGGGGGTTATTCCTATTAGCCCGTCTGTGGGATGCTGTTGCAGACGTTTCATGGGGACGTTTTGTTGATACAAGAAAGGCAGGGAAAAATGGGAAATTCAAGCCTTGGGTTTATAGGATGTCATTCCCGCTTGTGATTTCAGGTATATTAATGTTTATTCATATTCCAGGGATGTCAAATGGATTTTATACAGCGTATGCCTATGTAACCTACATCCTATGGGGAACATTGTATAGTACGGTTAATATTCCTTACGGTTCAATGGCTTCGGTAATTACAGCGGACCCGGTAGAGCGTACAACTTTATCAACTTGGAGATCTCTTGGAGCAACTTTGGCACAATTAATTGTTGGAGTAGTCGGACCCTTGCTCATGTTCGTAAATAATAAAGCTGATGCTAATCACTTTTTAATGGGAGCCATCATTTTCGGAATTCTATCAATCTCAAGTTATATGGCTTGCTATAAATTAAGTGTTGAACGAGTAGTAATGAATGAATCCGCGAAACCAAATGTTAATTTGGCAAAAACCCTAAAGGGTCTTTCCAAGAATAGGCCATTAATAGTTTTCCTAATTGGATCACTTATTTTCTTAATAAGTTTAATGTTGATGGGTACTGTAAATACTTATTTATTTAAGGATTATTTCGGAAATGCAAAAATATTAAGCATGCTCAGCCTTGTTCAATCAGCTACTATATTTATAGGGATGCCGCTTGTTAAACCCTTGGTAGCAAAGTTTGGAAAAAAAGAAGTCGTTTCAACAGGATTCTTGCTTGCATCAATTGTCTACTTCATTTTATACCTGTTGCCAAATTTAACAGCCATACAATTTATTGGGATTTTATCTATAGGTATGTTTGGTTATGCCTTATTTAACTTAGTAAGTTGGGCGTTTATTACTGATTTAGTGGATTATCATGAATATTTAACTGGTTTACGCGAGGATGGAACCATATACTCGCTATATTCTTTTGCCCGGAAAGTAGGTCAAGCTCTTGCCGGCGGTATAGGTGGTGCAGCGGTTGCAGCTGTTGGCTATAATCCAGCTCTTCAGTCACAAACTCAAAGTACACTCCAAGGCATTCATACACTTGCTACATTAATACCAGCAATTGGTCTATTATTGGTTTTTGGATTTATTTCCTTCTTATACCCTTTAAACAAAAAACGTACTGCACAACTTGTAAATGATTTAGAAGTAAAAAGAAATGAAGTGAATTCTGGTAAAACCGCATGAAAAATAGGGAGATAGCTTGTAACACACTTTTAACTATCTCCCTAAAATTAAAATCAATTTAATAGATAAATTACTTTCTTTGCAATTGAATCAAAGTTCACTGAAGCTATTATTGTATTAAAGGAGATTTAGAGATGTTATATCCTATTGTTACAGACACACGAAGCATAATTGATTTAAACGGGATTTGGAATTTTAAGCTGGACCCAGGAATTGGAATTCAAGAAAATTGGCAAAAGGCCAAATTAAACGATACAAGAAGTATGGCAGTTCCTGGATCTTTCAATGAAATTGGAGTGAATGCAAGTATACGTGACCATGTTGGTTGGGTTTGGTATGAACGAGAACTTACACTACCGAATATTCTTACCGCTGAACGAGTGTTTCTGCGATTTGGATCTGCCACACATTTTGCAAAGGTATATGTAAATGGAGAACTCGTTGTCGAGCATAAAGGTGGTTATTTGCCATTTGAGGCAGAAATTAATAACTTTTTGCAAAAGGGGAAAAATCGATTAACTGTTGCAGTCAATAATATTGTGGATGAAACAACCTTACCGGTTGGCTTTGTAACGGAAAAAAATATTCCTGGCGTTGGAAAGGTTATTCGCAACCAGCCTAATTTCGATTTTTTCAACTACGCTGGGTTACATCGCCCCGTGAAAATTTATACAACACCGACTACTTATGTTAAGGATGTAACGGTTGTAACTTCATTAGATGGGAAGGTTCATTATTCTATTGATATAGTAGGTTCGGCACAAGTAAAAGTAAAAGCTGTAAATGATTTAGGTGTTATCGTTGGAGAGGCTGAAGGAGTCTCCGAGACAATTAGAATCCCAAACGTAAAGCTGTGGGAGCCGCTAAATGCCTACTTGTATACACTTCGGGTAGAGTTGGTAAAGCATGGTGAAATCGTTGATGTTTATGAACAGCCATTTGGTGTTAGGACAGTAGAGATAAAAGAGGGCAAGTTCTTTATTAATAATAAGCCTTTTTATTTCAAAGGATTTGGCAAGCATGAAGATTCGCCTATTCATGGAAGAGGGTTTGATGAAGCAGCAAATGTTATGGATTTCAACCTAATGAAATGGACTGGGGCAAACTCGTTCCGTACGGCCCATTATCCGTATTCGGAAGAAATCATGCGTCTTGCTGACCGTGAAGGGTTTGTCGTCATTGATGAAGTTCCAGCAGTAGGATTGCACTTGAACATGATGGTGATGTATAACGGTGGAGAACTTCGAAGTACTTGGAAGGAGCTTAAAACATTCGAACATCATCAACAGGTTATCAAGGAATTAATCGAACGCGACAAGAACCACCCCTCTGTTGTTATGTGGAATATCGCCAATGAACCTGCCTCGGAGGAAGAGGGGGCATATGAATATTTTAAGCCTCTAATCGAACTGGCAAAAGATCTGGATCCGCAAAAACGTCCTATTACTATTGTTACTCAAATTGAATCTTCACCTGAAAAGGATCAAGTTGCGGAACTATTGGATATTCTTACCTTTAACCGTTACTACGGCTGGTATGTTGATGGCGGTGATTTAGTATCAGCTAAAGAAAAGCTTCGCACCGAATTTAATGGCTGGCTAAAACGATGCCCTAACAAACCGTTCATGATGACCGAATATGGTGCTGATACCGTTGCAGGATTGCACGATGTTGAGCCGGTTATGTTTACTGAAGAATATCAAGTAGAATTCTATAGAGCAAACCACGAAGTGTTTGATGAATTTAATCAGTTTGTTGGCGAGCAGGTATGGAACTTTGCTGATTTTGCAACTAGCCAAGGAATTATCCGTGTTCAGGGAAATAAAAAAGGTATCTTTACACGTGATCGTAAACCTAAGTCCGTAGCACACGAGCTGAGAAGACGCTGGACAGTCATACCTGATTTTAACTATAAGGACTAAGGCCTTAATATTAAGTTTGTTATTTGGTTAATATGGTTACGAAAACTAACGACTGTTGCCAGATTAAACCATACTTATGGGAAAATTAGAGGAGATTTATTATGTATTTGGTAATAGATATAGGAGGAACGTTTGTTAAATATTCATTAATGGATGCAGCGGCAAATATTGTAAGCAATGGCAAACAGCCAACTCCTAGGACAAATTTAAATGATTTTGAGAAAGTGATATTTTCTATTATTGAGGGGTATGACTTAATTGATATAAAGGGAATTGCAATCAGTTGCCCAGGAACAATTGATGTGGATACCGGAACCATTTATTATGGTGGTTCCTTCCCCTTTTTACATGAAGTAAATTTGAAAAATAACATTGAAAAGAGATATGGTAAAGATGTAACTATCGAAAATGATGCAAAGTGTGCAGCATTAGCCGAATTATGGCTTGGAAGTGTGAAAGATGCTAAAAATTCGGTGGTACTCGTACTTGGAAGTGCAGTAGGAGGTGGAATCATTATTGATGGAAAGGTTCACCGCGGGGTTCAATTATCTGCAGGTGAAGTAAGTTATATAATGAATCAAATCAATCCAAATACAAGGAAAGCAGAATATTTTGGGTTGGTTTGTTCTGCTGTTGATATGGTGCGAAGGATTGCCGAAATAAAGAAACTTGAAGATCCAACAGATGGAGAAACGGTATTTAAATATATCAAGAACAACGATTTAGAAGCCAATACGATTTTCAATGAATATTGCATTTACTTAGCCGCACAAATACTAAATCTAAACTATATATTAGATCCGGAAGTTTTTGCAATTGGTGGAGGAATTAGTGTTCAGCCAATTCTGCTTGAAAGAATTCAATGGGCAATTAAAGAAATAAAAAGGGTCAACCCTTTGCATACAGCCAATCCTAAAGTAGTTGCTTGTAAGTTTCATAATGATGCCAACCTTCATGGGGCATTGTATCATTTCTTTGTCAGTAAAGAATACACAAGCTCGAATTTTATAAAGCATTAATCAAATAAAGAACAACCGAAAAACGACCACAAGCTTGATAAGGAGCTTGTGGTCGTTTTTCGTATGAAAGGAACAAATTATCAATTGTATCATGCAACATAAAGGGGAGTTTTAAATAAACATGATAGTAATGAAAAAATAACCGCCCAGCATCAGAATTACGGATATATTGTTTCAATATTAGTTAGAAAAGGAGGGATTGTTAGATGGTATGGACTATTTTTATCTTTCTATTGATTGTGTTTATTATAGGGCCCATTGCCTTACTTTTGTGGTTAAATATTTTAGCAAGGAAACCACAGCATTCGATTATCAGAGCACATCCTTATTTGGGATGGATGCGGTACTTATTAGAAAAGATTGGCCCGGAATTCAGGCAATATTGGTTTGATGATGACAATAGTGGAAAACCATTTTCACGAACAGATTTTTTAGGGATTGTTTTTTCTGCCAAATATCGAAGTGATCTTTTAAGTTTCGGTTCCAAACGTGACTTTGATAAGCAAGGTTTTTATATTGCAAATGGTTTGTTTCCCTTATTAAATGAAGAGTTAAGGGTTGACAATCAAGAAAATGTCCACTCTATGAAATATAAAATTGATCATGAAGGATTGTTTACTCGTCACGAACAGCTAGAAAAGGACCAAACAACACGTTGGCTTTACCATGAAGAAGAGACAATCATCGTTGGCGGTAATCGGAAAGTTCCATGGAGACTTCGCGGTCCATTTGGAGCCTCTGCCACATCTTACGGAGCAGTCGGCGAAAACTATATCCTTTCAACAGGTCATGGCAGCCGTATGGCCGGTGGTTCATGGATTAATACGGGCGAGGGCGCAGTTGCACCAGAGCATTTAGAAAGTGGTGTAGATGTGGTCGCTCAAATTGGTCCTGGAATATTTGGCTTCCGCGATGACGAAGGGAATTTTTCCATAGATGAATTTAAGTTTAAAGCCCAGGAACCGAATATAAAAGCGTTTGAGCTTAAGTTCGGCCAGGGGGCAAAAATCCGTGGCGGACATCTGGAGGGATCGAAGGTTACAACGAAGGTAGCAAACATTCGTAAGGTTCCAGTGGGGAAAACCATTAATTCACCAAATCGCTTTCCATTTTTGCATAATTCGCTCGAAACGTTGCAATTTATCAAAATGCTGCAAGATGAAGGTGGAAAACCTGTCGGAATCAAAATTGTCGTTGGACATCCATCCAACTTGGACGAATTTTTCGAGACCATGAATAAGCTTCGGATTTATCCGGACTTTATTACGGTTGATGGCGGAGAAGGTGGAACAGGCGCCACTTACAAATCAATGGCAGATACTATGGGGCTTCCCTTATATCCCGCTTTAATTGCGGTTGTTGATAAGGCCTATCAGTTTGGTCTGAGAAATAAGCTGAAAATTTTTGCATCAGGAAAGTTAATTTCAGCCGATAAAATTGCTATTGCCCTTGCGATTGGTGCAGATGCGGTGAACTCTGCACGAGGATTTATGATTGCTAACGGCTGTATCATGGCTCTTCAATGCCATACGGGTAAATGCCCTACAGGCGTAACGACCACTGATCAAAAATATCAAGAAGCCCTTGTACCAGAGGAAAAGAAATGGAGAGTCATGAACTACATCATTAATGTTCGTCAAGGTTTGTTTGCCTTAGCTGCCGCTTGTGGAATTGATAGCCCCCGTAAATTCAATCGTGATCACATTGTATTTAAAGATGTCGATGGAAAAATAAAAAGGTTATCAGAACTGTTTCCAATTCCTGATTCTTCGGCGGAATTATTTTAAAAGAACTTTATAGATTGGTACTATCTGTTGATGGAAAAAATAATAGAGTGATTAATCACTGTGGCAATATATTTGGATTGCATTAAAATAGAATTGGAATTAAAAGTGGAATCATTTAAAAGTACATCATACAAATCATTCTTTTTAACGAGTTAGTTTATCCTAATAAATACAGTGGAATTTTAACATCTAGTGCTACTATTATTGAATATCAATTATAACAAAGGGACACGATTCGGTGTCCCTTTTGCTATTGACTCTGTTTCAATGACTGAGGCATCCGAATTGTCAACAGCATAATCAAGATTCCGATGATTACACAGATGATGGCCATTACATGGAAATGGCTGGTGGTAAATTGCTTCCCGAATAGGATCCCCAGTAAACTAGAAGAAAAAATCGTCCCAATGTAACGAGATGTCATAAAAAGCCCCGAAGCAGTACCTGTTTCGGCAGGAGGAATAAACGTGTAAAGGGCCGTCTGCAAACCAAGATTGTTGAAGCCGTTGCTTAATCCAAGGACCGATAAAGAAAAGAATATCCATGCCGCGGACGATGAACCGTGGATGGTAAGAAGAAGCAAAGAACCTGCAATCATGCAGGATGTCCCTGCGATTAAAGCAGGTTTCGAACCCCGATTGTCAATCCATCGACCAGCCAATGGCGAGACGATAATGCCAAAACCCGCAATGGATAGCATGATAAGACCGGTAGTCTTGGAATCGAAATGGCGAACATTTTGCAAATAGAGCGGCACCCCGAAGAAAATTGAATAGAAAATTATATTGACCAGGATAAATTGTACATACACAAAACTCATATTCAGGTTTTCTTTAAGAGTTAGTACATTAATAAATGGCTGGGTTTGTTTGCTTTCGTATGTATAAAAAACGAAAATAAAAACCATGCTTACCAAAAGTTCAACCCAGTTAACACCGGTTTCCCATGACAGCAAAAACAATAACAAACTTAAAATAGACAAAGTAAATAGAAGGATTCCAATATAATCGATGGTGACTTTCCGGCTTCTATCTCTACTATCTTTGGGAAGAATAAATAGCCCTAGAAAAAAGGCTGCCAAAATGAATGGAAAGTTGACCAAAAAGATCGCTTGCCAATCCCAGTAGTGTGTGAGAAATCCACCGATGGAAGGACCGAATGCAGCTGATACGGATGAAAAAATCGAAAGGACACCCAGTGCCTGCGCTTGGTTTTCCGTGATTGATTTGCGGATGATTCCCATTCCTGCCGGGAAAAGCGCTGAACTTCCGATTGCCTGGATGATCCTGATCGCAATCAGCCAACCAAAACTAGGAGAAAAGGGAGCGGCAATTGATGCTGCTGCAATCATAATCAGCCCAATTAAATACATTTTCTTTAGTCCAAACGCATCGCCGAGTTTTCCCATTACCGGCTGACCGATACCACTGGCAAGATAATAAGTGGAGATAAGCCATGATGCATCGGTAAATGAAAGAGAAAATTGATTTTGGATACGGGAAAGCGCGACGGCAATCATCGAAGAATTCAAGGGGTTCAGCAACGTTCCCAAAGCAACGGCAGTAATAAAAAGATAGCGGCTTTTGGTTGGTTTAGACATAATTTTCTCCTCCGGTGATTTTCTTTGTAAATGTTATTTAAATCTTATTGTAATAATGATAAAACATATTGCCAGAAAAAGGTACTCAGAGGAACTGGGCTTTCCTTTAATCAGAGATATAAAGACAAGATACAAAAAGGTAATCGGCTTTTGAGAAATGTTTTCGGAATATGCCCATTATTATACGAAGGCAAAGGAAGCTAAACGGTATCAACCCAGACATTCCTTAAAGGGAAAAGACACCTAACAAAGCAAAACATTAAAAGAAACGTTTATGCCCACGGAAGTTTCAAGTATAATGAACCATATTCAGATTATGCATATGATATTTCTTTGAGAGAAATCCTATTGGTAAGCCGGATAATACAAAAAAACGAGGTTAATACATGAGTGAAACAAAATTTGAGGATTATAAGTTAAGCGGTGAAATAAGAAGATCTTTACAGGTATTAAAATATGAAGCTCCGACAGAGGTTCAGAGTAAAGTCATACCATTAGCATTGGAAAATCAAGATCTTGTCGTCAAATCGCAAACAGGAAGCGGCAAGACTGCGTCCTTTGGAATTCCAATATGCGAAATGATTGAATGGGAAGAAAAATTGCCACAGGCCTTAATCCTGACACCAACGAGAGAGCTGGCTGTTCAGGTTCGCGAAGACATGACGAATATTGGAAGGTTTAAACGGATCAAAGCGATGGCCGTTTACGGAAAAGAACCTTTTACGAAACAAAAAGAAGAATTGAAACAAAAAACGCATATAGTTGTTGGTACCCCAGGCCGTGTGATCGATCATATTGAAAGAGAGACCCTGGTTTTAGATAAAATCAAGTATCTAGTAATAGATGAAGCGGATGAAATGCTTAATATGGGTTTTATCGATGAAGTAGAAGAAATTATCAATAAACTTCCTTTAAACAGAGTAACAATGGTATTTTCGGCAACTTTACCGAAAGATGTGGAAAATCTCTGCCATAAGTATATGAAAAATCCTATTCATGTCGAGATTGAGGCTAGTGGGATTACGACGGATACAATAGAACATCGTCTAATCGAAGTGAAGGAAGATGAAAAAATTTCACTCTTGAAAAGCCTTACCGTCGTTGAAAATCCAGACAGCTGTCTTATTTTTTGCCGAACAAAAGAACACGTCGATACGGTTTATACCGAATTGGAAAAATCCAATTATTCGTGTGAAAGACTCCATGGCGGATTAGAACAACAAGATCGGTTTGCTGTAATGGATGGTTTCAAAATGGGGAATTTCCGTTATTTAGTGGCCACCGACGTAGCTGCACGAGGAATTGATATTGATAATGTGACACTTGTTATCAACTACGATGTTCCGATGGAAAAAGAAAGTTATGTCCACCGGACAGGCCGAACCGGTCGCGCCGGTAATGAAGGAAAAGCGATTATGTTTGTGACACCTTATGAAGGAAAATTCGTTAAAGCTATAGAACGGTATATTGGCTTTGAGATTCCAATAATGGATGCACCAAATCCACATGAAGTGGCTGGTAACCAGGCTGCTTTCGACGAAAAAATAAGCGGACGGCGAGTCGTAAGAAATAATAAAACGGCAAGAATTAACCAAGATATCATGAAACTATATTTTAGCGGTGGAAAAAAGAAGAAGCTTCGAGCGGTAGATTTTGTTGGAACAATAGCGAAAATTCCTGGAGTAACTGCAGACGATATTGGGATTATTACGATCCAGGATCAAATGTCCTATGTTGATATACTAAATGGAAAAGGCTCGCTCGTGTTACAAGCTATGGAGAATGCAACCATAAAAGGAAAGAAGTTAAAAGTTAGTAAAGCCCTTAAATAATAAAAACAAACAAGGACGATAAGCCACATATATGGAGATGGATCATTTTTTTGAAAAAGCATGGCAGAATCTTGGATGAAATGTAAAGCAAGGGTAAGCTTAAGTTGAAAAGTGTGACGTTTATCTAATAGTGATATACTTTTTTGGAATAATTAATAAATTCTGATTATTAATTTGACATCATCCTTTCCGTAGAGTAGTATGTAAATTAAATGTATGATAGCGGATGAATATTATGGGAGAGACCAAACGTATTGTTTGGCACCGAAGGAGCAAGTACCCAATAAAATGGGTAATAATCTCTCAGGTAAAAGGACCATAATAGGACGCGTCTCTGGAGAGAGCCATGTGCCACCAAAGGAGTTAAACTCTCAGGTAAAAGGACAGAGGAAAGATAGAAGAACATCTATCTTTCCCCCTGTCTTTTTTTTGTTGGGAGAGATAGCACAAACTAAAAAAAGGAGGATTGTGCTATTAAATCTAAGAAGGGATGAGTCACTGGGTGAACGCTGTAGGACATGCTGGTCTTGGTAGTATTATTTTCTTTAAAATTGTAAGCGCTTTTTTAAATTAAACTTTTATTGGGGTATTAATTTGCAATGAATAGGATTTAAATTTAATAGATTTAAATTGGCGAAAATTGTAAACATCCTTGAAAAGTAAAGGGGGAAATCGAATGCAGGAACAAAAATTGGAAAGAGGCCTAAAAAACAGGCATGTACAACTAATCGCTATTGGTGGAGCCATAGGAACGGGATTATTTCTTGGTGCGGGAAAATCGATTCATTTAGCAGGACCATCGATTTTATTTGCTTATATGATTACGGGGGCCATTTGCTTTTTAATCATGCGTGCACTTGGCGAACTTCTCTTATCCAATTTGAACTATCATTCTTTTGTTGACTTTGTAAGAGACTATTTAGGTAATATGGCAGCCTTTATTACTGGCTGGACCTATTGGTTCTGCTGGATTTCTATTGCTATGGCAGACTTAACAGCCGTTGGTCTCTATACTCAATATTGGATTCCTACTGTTCCACAGTGGATGCCGGGTTTAATTGCCTTGGTCATTTTGTTAATAATGAACCTTACAACTGTTAAACTTTTTGGTGAAATGGAATTCTGGTTTGCCTTAATCAAGGTCATCGCGATTGTTGCCCTGATTGTAGTTGGTATTTTCATGATCCTTAAAGGCTTCTCTACTAATTCCGGACCTTCCGCTTTCACGAATTTATGGAAACATGGGGGAATGTTCCCGAATGGAATCAATGGATTTGTATTATCCTTCCAGATGGTTGTCTTTGCCTTTGTAGGAATTGAACTGGTGGGACTTACAGCAGGTGAGACCAAAGATCCGGAAAAAGTCATCCCGAAGGCAATCAATAATATCCCCATTCGCGTGTTTCTTTTCTACCTTGGTGCGCTAGTAGTCATCATGAGCATTTATCCTTGGAACGCCATAAATCCGGCGAAAAGCCCATTTGTCCAAGTCTTCGTTGCAGTTGGTATCGCAGCTGCTGCCGGAATTGTCAATTTTGTCGTCCTAACATCCGCGGCTTCAGCCTGTAACAGTGCGGTCTTCAGTACTAGCCGGATGGTATATTCACTTGCAAAAGATAAAAATGCACCTGAATCATTTGCTAAACTTACGTCACGAAAAGTACCTTCAAATGCCTTGTTCTTTTCAACTGTGGTAATTTTAATTGCTGTTATTTTAAACTATGTTATGCCAGAAGGAGTATTTACACTCATTACAAGTATATCAACTGTATGTTTCATCTTTATTTGGGGAATAACGGTCATCAGCCATTTAAAATACCGTAAAACAAGACCCGACCTGGCAAAAGTCAACCAATTTAAATTACCGCTTTATCCATTTTCCAATTACTTGATCCTTGCTTTCCTAGCCTTCGTTCTTGTCGTGCTTGCTTTAGCGGAAGATACCCGTATTGCCTTGTTTGTTACGCCAGTCTGGTTTATTTTGCTGATTGCTATTTATAAGATACGGAGTATGAATTCAAATCAAGTCGAACAAGCGAATCACAAAACTATACCAGAAAACTAATTAGCATCACCAAGGACAGTCATATTTTTTCATTAATGTTACCGTTTTCAAAAAATAAACAAAAAACGCTTGACTTGAATTCCTTTAACAACTATTCTGAAAATAACAAAAAAATAGAGCGGATGACAGTTGTGGGAGAGTGCACTTTTTACACGCCACCGAAGGAGCAAGTTCCAAAAAAACCCTTGGAATTAATCTCTCAGGTAGATGGAACCACAATTGGACGCAACTCTGGAGAGCGCATATCAATATATGCCACCAAAGGGGAATGTTCTAAACGGAACTAAACTCTCAGGTAAAAGGACAGAGAAGGGATAATGAAGCTTTTAGCTACCCTTCTGCTGTCCTTTTTTGCGTGCAAAAAAAGCAGTGTTTCACTATTAATAACTTGGAATGATGAAGCAGATGAGTCTTCTATTTCGACACACACCGAAGGGTAGCTTGAGCATATTTCAAGGAGGAGTAGGAATGGGATTACAACAAAATGATTCAACCATTTTTGAAGCAATTAGGAAAGAACAGCATCGCCAGCTTCAAACCTTGGAGTTGATTGCATCTGAAAACTTTGTCAGCCAAGATGTGTTAGAAGCAATGGGAAGTGTGATGACCAATAAATACGCGGAAGGCTATCCAGGGAAGCGCTACTATGGAGGATGTGAAGTGGTCGATGTAGCAGAACAAACAGCGATTGATCGCCTAAAAGAGCTGTTTGGTGTCAAATTTGCAAATGTCCAGCCACACTCGGGTGCACAAGCAAATTTTGCTGTATTTTTCGCCCTCCTTCAGCCTGGTGATAAAGTGATGGGGATGAACCTTTCACAGGGCGGTCATTTAACTCACGGAAGCCCTGTAAGTGTTTCAGGCAAATGGTTTGAAATTGTGTCCTATGGGGTACGAGAAGATACTCAATTGATCGACTATGATGAACTCGAGCGAATTGCGAAACAGGAAAAACCGAAATTGATTATTGCAGGGGCAAGTGCTTACCCTAGAAAGATCGATTTTGCGAGATTTAGAGAAATTGCTGATCAAGTCGGCGCAAAATTGATGGTCGATATGGCGCATATTGCAGGACTTGTAGCAGCCGGACTCCATCCATCTCCGATTCCCTATGCCGATGTTGTAACGAGCACTACGCATAAAACGTTAAGAGGCCCGCGCAGTGGCATTATTTTAACAAATGATGAAGAGATCATAAAAGCTATTAATAAATCAGTGTTCCCAGGGATACAAGGCGGCCCGCACATGCACATCATTGCAGCCAAGGCGGTTGCTTTCAAAGAAGCCTTACAGCCAAGCTTTAAGGAATATGCGAAACAAGTGATTGAAAATGCAGCCACGCTTGGCGAGACATTGAAGAATGAAGGTGCGGCCCTTGTTTCTGGTGGAACAGATAACCATATTGTTCTTTTAGATTTACGTCCGTGGAACCTAACTGGAAAAGAAGCTGAAAAATTATTAGAAAAAGCAGGCATAACCGTTAATAAAAATACGATTCCGTATGACCCGGAAAAACCGTTTGTAACGAGCGGTATCCGGATGGGAACAGCGGCTTTAACAACACGAGGCATGAAGCAGGACGAAATGGTGAAAATCGGAAAAGTCATTGCTTTTGTACTGAAGAGTAAAGGGGACCAAGTTGTCCTTGAGAAAGCAAAGGAAACAACTAAAACCATATGTGACGCTTTTCCGTTATTCGAGCAGGCAATCACAGTCTAAGAAAGGGGTCATGGGGATGGAATTTCAGAGTTGTTTTGACATTATCGGTCCAATCATGGTTGGACCGTCGAGCTCTCATACAGCAGGGGTCGTTTCGATCGGAAAGTTTATCTACGAATTATTGGGAGATTGTCCGCAAGAAGCAAAAATTGTCTTTTATGATTCTTTTGCTGAAACCTATCAAGGCCATGGAACAGATAAAGCACTTCTTGGCGGTTTATTGGGGATGGAGACGGATGATCCACGAATAAAGTATTCATTGGAGTGGGCTAAAAAGGATGGGATGGAGTACCGGTTCGAATTTGCAGAAGACTGTAAGTATTATGACCATCCAAATATAGCCATCGTCACAGCAAAATGGGAGGAACATGTCGTAAAAGTGGGCGGCGTTTCACTCGGTGGAGGCTTATCAAAAATCTTTATGATTAACGACGAAATGGTCGATATTCGTTTGAGTGCCGGGGATGATTTTACAGCTCTTGCTCGTCATTATCAACCGAAAAGGAAAAGATTGATGGGGGCAAAATGATGGAAATTCAATCTATGAGAGAACTGATCGATACTTGCGTTAGAGAACAAAAAACCGTTGGTGAAATGATGTTGTTGATGGAAGTAAACAGATCAGGAAAAGACCAAGAAACCATTATCAACATGATGGAAGAACGGTTGATCAAAATGAAAGATGCTGTTGATAGCGGTATAAATGATGCATCAGCCGCCCCAAGCGGTCTTTCCGGCGGTGATGCCGTCAAGATGTATGATTATCTGAATCAAGGTAAATTTCTGTCAGGAAACTATATTAGCAATGCAATGGCCTTTTCATTAGCAACTTCAGAAAACAATGCGCGGATGGGGGTTATTGTAGCAACGCCAACTGCCGGGGCAGCCGGCATTTTGCCCGGGGTCTTGTTTTCACTTCATAAAAATGATGGTACGCCTTTTAAGGATTTAGTCATGGGGTTATTTACAGCAAGTATGCTTGGCTATGTGATTGCAAACCGTTCCTTCATATCGGGAGCAGCGGGTGGTTGCCAGGCGGAGGTCGGTTCGGCAACGGCGATGGCCGCCGGAACCATTGTTGAGTTGAAAGGGGGTACACCACAGCAAGCTGTAAATGCCACTGCCATTGCGATGAAGTCACTTTTGGGCTTGGTTTGTGACCCAGTGGCAGGTCTTGTTGAAGTTCCTTGCATTAAGCGGAATGTAATCGGAACCTCTATCGCATTTTCAGCAGCTGACATGTCCCTTGCCGGGATTGAGAGCCGTATTCCTTGTGATGAAGTAATTGAAGCCATGTATAGGGTCGGAAAGGATATGCCTCGGACACTTCGCGAAACCGCACTTGGCGGCCTGGCAACGACTGAAACAGGAAAACAAGTCAAAGAACGACTATTTTGCAGGAAATAATAGGGGGGACCAAGATGGGTACGGAATCAGCTTTAAAGCAAACACCACTTTTCGAAGCGTATGGAAAATTTGGTGCGAAGGTGATAGATTTTGGCGGCTGGGCACTTCCAGTCCAATTTTCGAGCATTTTAGAAGAGCATGAGACAGTCCGAACAAAAGCAGGACTCTTTGATGTCTCTCATATGGGTGAAGTGCTTGTTGAGGGGAAAGATGCAGAGAGTTACCTCAACTGCCTCGTCACAAACGATGTGACAAAGCTAGCCATCAATCAAGCACAGTATACCGCCATGTGTTATCCAGACGGCGGAACAGTGGATGATTTACTAGTTTACAAATTAGCGAATGAAAAATATTTACTAGTCATTAATGCCGCCAACATAGAAAAAGATTTCAGCTGGATGCAGCAACATGTAAAGGGAGAGATGACGCTCCAAAATATTTCCAATGAAACCGCCCAGCTTGCGATTCAAGGACCAAAATCGGAAGGGATCTTGCAAAAGTTAACGGGTTTCGATCTATCCAAGATAGGCTCATTTAATTTTGCCCAACATGTTGTACTTGGCGGTGTAACAGAGGTACTCGTATCCCGTACGGGTTATACAGGAGAAGATGGTTTTGAGCTCTATTTCGAAGCTCGGCAAGCGGAAGCACTTTGGGAAATCCTTTTAGACGCAGGATATGAAGACGGCCTAAAGCCATGTGGCCTTGGAGCACGTGATACGCTTCGTTTAGAAGCACGTCTAGCACTTTATGGTCAAGAATTGTTAAGTGATATTAGTCCGCTTGAAGCAGGCATCGGCTTCGCGGTAAAACTGAGAAAAGAAAGTGACTTTATCGGAAAAGCTGCTCTTTTAGTGCAAAAAGAAGCAGGATTAAAACGAAAATTAGTGGGGATTGAAGCCACAGGACGGGGGATCCCGCGTCATGGCTATAGAGTCCTTTCAGAAGATGGAGACGACATTGGTGTTGTGACCTCTGGAACCCAATCACCGACATTAAAGAAAAGCATTGGACTAGTATTAATAGCAGCGGAACATGCTGAGGTAGGGACACCGTTAAGAGTAGAAATTCGAAATAAGCTTATTGATGCTGTTGTGGTGAAAACACCATTCTATAAAAGAGGTTAATAGAATATCAGGATTTACCAGTTAACCTCGGGTACAGACGGCAGCAAGGCCGCCTGATGTAAATGAATTAAAAAATAATCTAAAAATAGTAAACTCAAATTTAAAAATCGAAAGGAAGTAAATATAATGGCACAAGCGACTGCAAGCTTACTATATAGCAAGGAACATGAGTGGGTTCTACAATTAGACGGAAATCGAGTGCGGATTGGAATTTCTGATTATGCACAAAAACAGTTAGGAGATATCGTATTTGTTGAAAATCCGCAAGTAGATGATGAAGTAACAGCTGATGAATCTATGGGAACAATCGAATCAGTAAAGGCAGTTTCTGAAATTTATTCTCCCGTATCAGGTACAGTTGTTCGGATCAACGATGAGTTAGATGATTCACCTGAGACCATTAACGAATACCCATTCGGAAAAGGCTGGTTAGTAGAAGTAGAAATGTCTAGCCCCGAAGAACTGGAATCCCTGTTAAATGAAGATGATTATCTAGCATTTATAAATGAAGGAGAGGAATAGAATGACATCTACTTACCGATATCTCCCTGATACGAAACAAGATCAAGAAGAAATGCTCGCTTTTTTAAAAGTGTCTTCTATTGATGAGTTGTTTGAAGATATTCCTGCGGAAATTCAATTGCAAGGTGAGCTAAATATACCAAAGGCGGATCCTGAAGTCCTTCTACAAAAGAAAATGAATCGCCTTGCTTCCAAGAATAAACATGCGAATCAATACCCGACCTTTCTAGGGGCAGGAACTTATGATCACTACATACCAAGTGTGGTCAACCACATGATTTCCCGTTCTGAATTTTATACAGCCTATACTCCCTACCAGCCGGAAATCAGCCAAGGTGAATTACAGGCGATTTTTGAGTTTCAAACGATGGTATGTGAGCTGACGGGAATGGATGTTGCCAATTCTTCCATGTACGACGGGTTTACATCACTTGCAGAAGCGGCCTCACTTGCCGTTTCATCGACAAGACGTTCGAAGGTGCTTGTATCAAAGGCCGTTCATCCTGAATCACGCGCAATCTTAACTACGGTAGCAAGTGGTCAAGGGTATACAGTAGAAGATGTGAATCTTGCTGCTGATGTTACCGACTTAGAAAAATTGCAGGAACAAATTGATAAGGAAACTGCCGCTGTAATCGTTCAATATCCTAACTTCTTCGGTTCGATTGAGGATTTGGCAGAAATTAAGAAAATTGCCGCAGCTAACGGAACCCTTTTTATTGTAAGTGCCAATCCGCTGGCGCTGGCGCTCCTGCAGGCTCCCGGTAAACTGGGGGCGGACATTGTGATCGGCGATATGCAGCCATTAGGAATTCCGATGTCCTTCGGCGGCCCGCACTGTGGTTATTTTGCCGTTAGTAAGAAATTTATGCGGAAAATCCCTGGAAGGATTGTCGGGCAAACGACAGATGAGAAAGGACAGCGTGGCTTTGTCTTAACACTTCAAGCACGTGAACAACATATTCGCCGTGATAAGGCATCATCCAATATTTGTTCAAATCAAGCTTTAAATGCACTTGCTTCGGCTGTTTGTATGAGTGCACTTGGGAAGCAAGGAATTCGTGAGATGGCTCAATTAAACTTTGAAAAAGCTGATTACATGACAACATGCCTGCAAAAGAAAGGCTTTATCATTACGAACCAAGCACCATTCTTTAATGAATTTGTGGTCGAACTTCCCCTTCCTGTTAAAGAAGTTAACGCAAAATTGCTTGAGGCGGGAATCATCGGAGGCTTTGACTTAGACAGAGATTACGGCTTTGATAATAAAATGCTGATCGCAGTAACCGAGCAGAGGACGAAAGAAGAGATAGACCAATTTATCGAGGTACTGGAGGCTGTTGTAAATGGTGGATTATAATAATCTGATTTTCGAAATTAGTCGTCAGGGACGAGTGGGTTCAAGCCTTCCGGAAAGTGATGTTGCAAAAGTGGATATAAAGAATAAACTTCCGCAGCATCTGATTCGTGATATTCCGGCAGAACTCCCGGAAGTATCAGAATTGCAGCTTGTTCGCCATTATACAGCGCTTTCGAATAAAAATCATGGGATCGATAACGGTTTCTATCCACTTGGTTCTTGTACCATGAAGTACAATCCGAAAATTAATGAAGATGTAGCGCGTTTGGAAGGGTTTAGCCGTATTCATCCCTACCAGCCAATTGAAACGGTCCAAGGTGCATTAGAAGTTCTATATGAATTACAGGAGGAGCTCGCGGTCATCACAGGAATGGATGCAGTAACTTTACAGCCTTCAGCAGGAGCACAAGGTGAATGGACAGGGTTAATGATGGTCAAAGCCTATCATAAACAAAAAGGTGAAGTGAGAACAAAAGTCCTTGTTCCGGACTCGGCACATGGAACCAACCCTGCAAGTGCATCGGTTGCCGGTTATGAAACGATAACGATTCCATCCAATGAGCATGGGTTAGTCGACCTGGAAGAATTAAAGAAACATCTCGACAATAACACTGCCGCACTGATGCTGACAAATCCGAATACGCTCGGACTGTTTGAAAAAGAAATTGTTGAAATTGCTCATGTTGTCCATGAAGCGGGCGGTTTATTGTATTATGACGGTGCGAATGCAAATGCGATTTTAGGAAAAACAACACCTGGTAAAATGGGCTTTGACATCGTGCATTTAAATCTTCATAAAACCTTTACGACTCCTCATGGCGGGGGCGGCCCAGGTGCGGGTCCAGTCGGCGTGAAAGAGAAGCTGATTCCGTTTTTACCAGTTCCACGGGTGGTCAAAGAAAATAATCAATATCAACTAGACTATAACCAGCCTCTCTCCATCGGCCGGGTGAAAGGGTATTATGGAAACTTCGGAATTCTATTGCGTGCCTACACCTATATTCGCACCATGGGACCCGAAGGATTACGTCAAGTATCGGAAGGTGCCGTCCTTCATGCGAACTATCTTCGCAAAAAGCTTGAGCCGTATTTTGATGCACCATATTCACAAATTTGTAAGCATGAATTTGTGCTATCCGGGTCAAGACAGAAAAAGTTAGGGGTAAGAACACTCGATATGGCCAAACGTCTGTTGGATTTTGGTTACCATCCGCCGACCATTTACTTCCCACTCAATGTGGAGGAGTGTTTGATGATTGAACCGACGGAAACAGAGTCAAAAGAAACCATGGATGCCTTTGCTGATGTGATGATTCAAATTTCCAAAGAGGTAGAGGAAAACCCAGGTATTGTATTAGAGGCACCACATTCAACGGTGATTGGCCGATTGGATGAGGTGCAGGCAGCCAGACAACCGATTTTGCGTTATACAAAAGAGGAAACGGCAGTGAAAGAAAAAGAAACAATAAACGCCTAAAATGAAACTTCCATCTGTGCAGGGGGATACGCTGCACAGATGTTTTTCAAGTTAATAAATCGATCCGTTCATAGGAGTGAATATGATGGTCACCGAGTATGTACGTAAACCAGAATGGCTCAAGATAAAATTAAATACGAATGAACAGTATACAGGTTTAAAAATGATGATGCGTGAAAAAAAGCTTCATACAGTTTGTGAAGAAGCCAAATGCCCGAATATTCATGAATGTTGGGCATCACGAAAAACGGCAACCTTTATGATTTTAGGAAGTATATGTACAAGGGCCTGCAGATTCTGTGCAGTTCAAACAGGGCTGCCGACAGAGCTTGATTGGGGAGAGCCGGAGCGCGTCGCTGAATCTGTGGAGCAGATGGGGTTAAAGCATGTCGTGATTACCGCGGTTGCCCGCGACGATTTAAAGGATGGGGGAGCCGGGGTTTTTGCAGAAACGGTCAGAGCAGTAAGACGCCGTAATCCATTTTGTAGTATTGAGGTACTTCCTTCCGATATGAAGGGTGAGTATGACAACTTAAAGACATTAATGGATGCGAAGCCCGACATTTTAAATCACAATATTGAGACGGTAAAACGTTTATCACCAAAAATTCGAGCACGGGCTACCTACGAGCGTTCCCTTGAATTTTTACGCCGGGCAAAAGAACTAAATGCTGCTATTCCAACAAAATCAAGCATTATGATTGGTCTTGGAGAGACAAAAGAAGAAATTATCGTAACGATGGATGATCTTCGTGTGAACAATGTCGATATTATGACGATCGGCCAATATTTACAACCGACCAAACATCATTTAAAAGTTCAAAAATATTGGAGTCCGCAGGAGTTTGATGAACTGAAAGTAATAGCGATGTCAAAAGGATTTAGTCACTGCGAAGCAGGCCCGCTTGTTCGCTCCTCTTATCATGCCGATGAACAGGTCAATGCAGTAAAGGCGAACGCGTAGCCAAGGAAATAAGCGTTAGGAGAAGTGAGGTCCCATGACAGTAAAAATGACAGAAGCAGCCATAAACAAGCTAAAAGAATTAGCTGGGAATGAAGAGGGAATTCCTCGGATTGATGCGGAGGTAGCCGGCGGATGCGGGATGACAGTTAAGTTTTCGATTCTTTTTGATGAACCGCGTCGAAACGATTTATACATAGAGATAGAAGGGCTGCAGATCCGACTGGATCGCTTTACAAAACGTTATTTAGATGAAGAAACAGTAATTGATTATCAAGACGACCATGGCTTTCTAGTCGGAGACAGCTTTATCTCAAGTGCGTGTGCAATCGAGATAGATTAATAGGAACCTGGCTAATGTTAATTCCCTAGGAGAATCACGTGTTTTATCACTATAAATCAAAGTTTTCCTGTGGGTAATATAGGTATTATGGAAAGGAGAAATGAAAATGACAAAAGAATATGACTTAGTGATTATCGGCGGGGGACCGGGAGGCTACGTTGCTGCCATACGCGCCTCACAATTAGGATTAAAAGTGGCGGTAGTCGAAAGAGGAAAAATCGGTGGAACATGCCTTCATGCCGGATGTATCCCAACCAAGGCCTTATTAAGAAGTGCAGAATTATACACACAAACAAAAAATGCCGATCGTTTTGGGGTAATTGCCCCAGAAGTCGGACTTGATTTTACAAAGGTACAAGCCAGGAAAGAAGAAATTCAGGACCGACTGTATAAAGGGATCCAACATTTAATGCAAAAAGGAAAAATCGATATTTATGCGGGGAGAGGGAGTATCTTGGAGTCAAGGGATGTGTTAGTTCAATTAAACAATGAGGAAGGGGAAGTCATCTTAAGTCCTCGAAATATCCTAATTGCAACAGGTTCCCGCCCAAGAACATTTCATGGCTTGGAAGCAGATGAAATGTATGTCATGACATCAGATGAAGCATTAAAAATGGAAGCGTTGCCAAATTCGATTATCATTGTGGGCGGCGGAGTAATTGGAATCGAATGGGCATCGATGCTAGTAGACTTCGGCATCCAGGTTACAGTGATTGAATATGCTGATCGAATTTTACCAACTGAAGATAAAGATGTTTCCAAGGAAATCCAGCGCTTACTAAAGAAAAAAGGCGTGAAAATCGTCACAGGCGCAAAGGTGCTTTCAGAAACGCTTGAAAAAGGCGATGGTGTCATGATCAAGGCAGAACATAAAGGGAAAGATGTATCATTTTCTGCAGACAAACTTTTAGTATCGGTAGGCAGGCTGCCAAATATAGAAGGGATTGGGCTTGATAAAACAGGCATTGAAATGAATGGGACTTTTATCAAAACCAATCAATTCTATCAAACAAATGAACCTAACATCTACGCAATTGGTGATGTTATTGGGGGATTACAGCTGGCCCATGTCGCCTCACATGAGGGAATGATTGCGATTGAACATATTGCAGGAAATAATCCGAAAGTGCTTGATCCAACTCAAGTTCCGAAATGTGTATACTGCAGTCCAGAAGTAGCAAGTGTTGGACTTACAGAAGAGGAAGCGAAGGAGAAAGGATTTCAAGTTAAAACCGGTAAATTCTCATTCCGGGCAATCGGAAAGGCGCTCGTTTTTGGTGAGTCAGATGGATTTGTTAAACTTGTAGTCGAAGAAGGAACGAATAAACTGTTAGGCGCCCATATGGTGGGTCCCCATGTAACAGATATGATTACAGAGTTTGGATTAGCCCAAGTTTTGAATGCAACTTCAATGGATATTGCTGATATGATTCATCCACACCCCACATTAGTTGAAGCGATTGGTGAAGCAGCGTTAGCTGTAGATGGAAAGGCAATTCATGGATAAGTCGTATACTCTAAGATTGATAGTGTTACAAAATAGATCAACTATTTCAGAGTAAGAGTGGATGCCTTTTGGTTGGGGCGATTAGCCCTTCTATTCCATTCATTTTACATAAATCATAGGCCTAAGGATGGTGGAATCAATGACAAAAATTAAACTGAACCGTGTTAAATTATTAATTTCTTGTCCAGAAAAGCCTGGCATTATCTCAACAGTAACTAATTTCTTATTAGAACACAAAGTGAATATTGTCCATTTTGACCAACATACAACAGATCCAAACTCAGGTATATTTTTTATGCGGATTGAGTTTGAAATGAAAGAATCTGATTCTTCATTTGAAAAACTAGAACAGGATTTACATGTAATGGGACGGGACTATAGTTTGGATTGGCAGCTGAGCAGTAATGAAAAAAGAAAGCGAATGGCCATCTTTGTTTCCAAAGCAGACCATTGTCTCAATGAGCTGCTTTGGCGCTGGAAATCCAAGGAAATCGTGGTGGATATTCCTTTAGTCATCAGTAATCATCCGGATTTAAAAGAAGTCGTTGAGGGATATGGCATTCCTTTTTATCATATCCCCATGTCACATGAAACGAAAGAAGAGGCCGAACAGAAGGCATTGGAACTTTTGGAAGGGAAAGTAGACTTTATTGTCCTGGCAAGGTATATGCAAATTCTTTCCCCAAACTTTATATCCTATTTTCCTAATCAAATTATTAACATCCATCACTCGTTCTTACCGGCATTTGTTGGGGCAAATCCTTACGTGAGAGCGTTCAATCGAGGTGTAAAGTTAATCGGAGCAACGGCCCACTACGTAACCAATGATCTTGATGAAGGACCTATTATTGAACAGGATGTCCAACGGATTAATCATCGCTATACAGTAGAAGATCTAAAGACGGCCGGACGTCATGTGGAAAAGAGAGTTCTTGCCGAAGCTGTTTCCTGGCATGTTGAGGATAAAGTACTTGTCCATGGTAATAAAACGATTGTTTTTACATGAGTTAAAACGGTAGATGATAGGAGATGAGGTTATTGGCAGAAAATGAACATGTACTAGACTTCATTCATTTCATATTAGCTATTCTTTGGATATGTTTTTTTCTCAAAAGTAAACGAAATCATACAATAAACTACATACATATCATGCTGCTGCTTTTTGCTGTTGGTATTTTAATGAATTCACTATATAAAGTGATTAATAGCTGGTGGTTTTAAAAAGCAAGGATGATCATGTTTTCTAGTTTTAATGAAATCTTCTTGAAAGCAATGGTATTACAAACAACAATATTCGATTGGGAATGAAGCTGATGACAGAAAAGTGGAGATTTATCGATTCAGGAAATTGTGATCCTTACTATAATATGGCACTTGATGAAGCGCTGTTAGATTGGCATAGCCAGGCGAAATTCCCACCGACCATTCGTTTTTATGGGTGGAATCCTGCTACGCTGTCTATTGGTTATTTTCAAAAAGCGAACAAAGAAATAAATTTTGAAATGGTTAAAAAATATAACCTTGGTTTTGTAAGACGGCCGACAGGCGGACGCGGCGTGCTGCATGAACATGAACTAACCTACAGTGTCATTGTCGCGGAGGAATATCCTGGTATCCCTAAAAACGTAACGGAAGCCTATCGGTTTATTTCTCAAGGATTGCTGGAAGGTTTTAAACTTCTAGGTCTAGATGCTTGTTTTGCTGTACCAAAAACGGAAGAAGATCATAATAGTTTAAAAAAACCACGCTCTTCCATTTGTTTTGACGTACCTTCCTGGTATGAACTTGTCGTAGAAGGCAGGAAAATTGCCGGAAGCGCCCAGACACGCCAAAAAGGTGTTATCCTGCAGCATGGCTCGATCTTACTTGATTTAGATGAAGAAAAGTTATTTAGTATTTTTAATTACTCAAACGAACGAGTGAAAGAACGAATGCAGTGTGCATTTCGCGAAAAAGCGGTGGCGATTAATTCGATTTCCAATCGAATAATCGGACTTAAGGAAGCAAAGGAAGCCTTTCGAAAAGGATTTGAGCTCGGTCTAAACGTTGAGTTAGAACCATATGTTTTAACAAATGAAGAAGAGTGGTATTCACATCAATTATCGAAAAATAAATATTCCTCCGATGACTGGAATTTAAAAAGGTAAAAATAAAAAGACTGCAAAACACTTCTTACGGAAAGCTTTGCGGTCTTTTCATGTTTCTTTAGAAACTATAATCCTCCATTCACCTTATTGCGTATCTATAAAGTTATCCGGTCGGAGTGAACTTGTAGTTTTTTACATAAAATGTTCATGCTTGTTTTATTAACATTAAAAAAGCTGGAGACATAAAATAAACAAAAGATTGCGAACTTTTTTCTGTTTTATTTTCAAAAGTTTACTAGTCATTTAAGTCATTCAGATCAAAGCCTGTTTTATCGATTATTAGGAGGGATTGTGATGAATAGTAAGGAGAGCATTTTAAAAAAGGAAGGGCAGAAGTTTCCAGGGGCGACCTATTCAGAGGTAGTATTAGCACCTGCTTATGAGCACGCCAAGCAATCTTTACTAGAGCCAATGCTAGCAGTCCATAAAGCCCACCTGATTATGCTGGTAGAACAAGGGGTGTTGCAGGAGAGTCTAGGTTCCCAAATCTATGCGGCTATTTGCGCACTTGATAAAGAGACAATTCTCCAATCCACCTATGATGGACAGTATGAGGATCTCTTTTTCCTTGTAGAAAGTCAAATTATGAATGTTGCCGGCGAAGTGGGGGGGAGTTTGCACCTTGCTCGGAGCCGGAACGATATGGGTATTGCGATGTACAGGATGGTTCTAAGGGACAAAATTCTCCTGGCCATTGAGGCGCTGTTTTCCTTTCAAGAAACACTTTTGAGGGTGATTGACAACTATAAGGAAACGATTGTCCTGGGCCATACTCATACGCAGCAAGCCCAGCCGATGACGTTCTCCCATTATCTTTTGGGTATGTACGATGTCGTTGACCGTGACTTAAAAAGATTGAAAGCAGCCTATGATACATGCAATGCTAGTCCTCTTGGCGCGGCGGCCCTCACTACGACCGGATTTCCGATTGACAGAAAAAGGATAGCAGAGTTATTAGGATTCCCGAAAATCATCAAGAGTGCTTATGATTCAATTAGCGGTGCTGATTATTTAGGGGAAATTGCCACAGCGATCCAATTAACCTTTATCAATCTCGGCCGATTTTCACAAGATCTTCTCTTATGGTCCAGCCAGGAATTTTCAGCAATTCGTGTGGCAGATCCCTATGTTCAAACGAGTTCTATTATGCCGCAAAAAAGAAATCCAGTTTCACTAGAGCATATCCGTGCATTAAGCTCTAGCGGAATTGGGAATGCCCAAACCGTACTTCAAATGTTACATAACACACCATATGGAGACATAAACGATACCGAGGATGACCTTCAGCCGTATTTATGGAAGGGACTGCACCTTATTGATCAAGTTTTTCGGTTAACAAAAGTGGTGGTTGGAACACTTGAAGTAAATGAAGTACTGTTAAAAAGAAGGGCCCAAGAAAGTTTTGCGACAATAACGGAATTAGCCGACACACTGTTTAGGGAAGCAAACATTCCGTTTCGGACCTCACATTCTATAGCCAGCCAGGTGGTGAAAATTGCCTTGGCAAGAGGATTGAATGCCACCCATGTCACATCAGTACTCGTAGATGAAGCGGCAAAAGCAGTTGTCGGAATTCCGTTGAATTTACCGGAGGAGATCATTCGTACAGCAATGGACCCAGAACACTTTGTTAAAATTCGGTCGCTGCCTGGCGGACCAGCACCAGAGGAAATCAAGAGGGCCATTGTGGAAAGAGAAGCTAGTCTAAACCATCATATTTCTTCGCTCCAGGCTGAGGTTAATCGAATTAAAGTTTGTATGGAAAAACTTGACCAACTGACAAGCCAGTGGGGCAAAACCGATGGATTACTTTGACGAGAGTGAGAGAATAAGAGGCATACACAGGGGCAAAGTAGGAGGCGAACAATTTATGTTCGTCTTCTTTTTTAATAAATGTAAGCCTAATTTCTCAGTATTTAGCCGAGAAATTAGGCCTTTTATTTTCGGATATCTGCAACATTGAAATAACGTTTCCTTACGCATTCCTATTTTGGGAGATTATTTGCGTTTTTCACCTTATCATAAAGGCAAGGAAGATCAATCTATTGAATCTTTCTTACTTTCGTTTTCGTAATACTACGGCGGCCATCTAAACTAATAGGTTCCTCTCCGTCAATGGTAATTCTTCGGACAACTCTTTGTGCATGGCCATAGTCATTCACTGCATAATGTTGGGTTGCTCGGTTATCCCAAATGATGACATCCCCCGCTTTCCATTTCCAGCGGACCGTATTTTCGAGTTGTGTGACGTGTCCCTGCAAGATCGAGAATAAATGTGCAGAATCAGTGGAAGAAAGCCCGACAAAGTTTTTCACAAAATGACCGAGTAGGAGATGGCGCTCTCCTGTTTCAGGATGTACATGGACAACGGGATGTTCGGTTTCATAGATGGTGGATGTAAAGACCTCATCATGGCGTTTTTTTGCTTCCGCAGAAACATTATTTTTCTTGGCTGCATAATCGTAAGCATTGGTATGGACTGCCCATAACTGATTGGCTAGATTTTGTAATTCTGTTGGCAGGTTTTCATAGGCAGCAGATGTGTTTGCCCAAACGGTATCGCCTCCTGCCTCAGGAATGACCACTCCCCGTAAAATGGAGAACTTAGGGTATGCTGCTTCAAACGTTACATCTGTATGCCATGAATCAGCGCGACCGCCGTGATCTGAATGAAGTTCTAAAATAAAGTTTGTTCCATTTTTTGCTGGAACCGTTGGATGAACAACTGGGTTACCAAGTAGTTGTGCAAAAGCTTCTTGTCCTTGATCGTCCAATTGATGCTGATCACGGAAGAAAACAACCTTATACTTTAACAGGGCTCCACGGATCGATTTAACTGTATTGGAGTCTAGTTCCCCGGTAAGTTTCACCCCTGAAATTTCTGCTCCAATACGTCCAGCCACTGGTGTTACTACAATCGCTGCTTCATTTTGCACTTCTTTAACATTACTCATTTCATTTCCTCCTTGTTTTTCACCGCAAAAGTGGCGCTTAAATAGTGGACCGATAAGACAAAAGAAAGCCAGAGCATATGGCTCTGGCTTCCAGGTGACTGGTCAGCAATTCATTTGAATGTTAACTATGTAATCCCTATCGGTTTAAAGCGATTTTAAATTGTCAAAATACTTCTGTCAATTTATAAAATTTTATTAATCTGATAGGAAAATACAATTTAGAATATTTTTAATATTCCGTTGACGGGTCGGATTAGAACTGATAGGATTGGTGAAAGCAAAGTAGTCCAATAGGAAATAACTAAATAACTACCGGACAACCGGAGACTTTTCTTTTAAAAAGAGATGTCTCCATTTTTTTTGAGAAATAGGCATCAAGAGATAGATGGGGTCCTTAGATAAAAGTATTTCTCTTAGCCAGTAAAGAATCAACCGATTGGATGGACTGGTACTAATCTTATTGAGAAGGAAGGGAATGTTATGAAGTTTTGGAGAAGAAACGTACTTTTTATGTTAGTGGTATTATCAATCGTTATATCTGCTGGCTGCCAGGAGAAGAAGACAGGAGCAACAGGCGCTAAAGAAAAAGGCGGGTATGAAACACTAAAAATTAAATATGAGGGGTCAGTTGGTTCAGTTATTTATCCAGAGTTAGCGGAGGATTTAGGCTATCTTGGTCCGATTAAACTAGAATGGATCGGAAATCAAACAAGTGGGCCTGCTTCTATTCAAAACGCAGCTACGGGTCAAACCGATTTTGGCGGTGCGTTTAATGGGGCTATTGCCAAATTAAAAGCGAGCGGTGCACCTATAAAATCAGTCATTGGTTATTACGGCAGTGATAAGGATACATATACCGGCTATTATGTATTGAATGACAGTTCGATAAAAAATGCTCGCGATTTAATTGGAAAAAAGGTTGGTATGAACACAATGGGAGCTCATGCTGAATTCGTTTTAAAAGAATATTTAAAACAAAATGGATTAACAGATGCGGAAATTAAGAAAGTTACTTTAGTTGTTCTGCCACCTGTAAGCACAGAACAAACACTGCGCCAAAAACAAATCGATGTCGCTGTTTTGACTGGGATGTTAGGGAATCTGGCTGTAAAAAATGGGGGGATCAAAATGCTTTTTAGTGATTATGATTTGTTGGGACCTTTCACAGCCGGCAGCTATGTATTTACCGAAAAATTCATCAAACAAAATCCACTTACGGTGAAAAAGTTTGTTGAGGCTACAGCAAAAGCAATTGAGTGGGCACAAACCCATTCACGAGAAGAAGTAATAGCCCGTTATGAATCCATTATTAAGAAACGGGGTCGCAAGGAAGATACAAACACATTGCAATATTGGAAAAGTACCGGTATTGCAGAGAAAGGTGGAGTTATTCAGGAAAAGGAATTTAAAATTTGGGTTGATTGGCTGAAGAAAAATGGTGAGTTCAATGATGTCAAAGTGAAACTAAGTGACTTGTACACCAATGAATTTAATCCTTATAAGGGTGAAATTGATAAAAAGTAAAGAGGTGAGAGGATGACAGCAAAAATTCAGTTTGAACATGTCAATAAGGTCTTTAAAGTAAGGGACTTAGAGCAAGGAAAGGGAGCCCTTAAAGAATTTACAGCCATTAAAAATGTTCATTTTTCAGTCAACAGTGGAGAGTTTCTTTCATTAGTAGGCCCATCAGGATGCGGAAAATCAACTTTGCTTGATCTTTTAGGCGGGTTGACGAAACCAACCTCCGGACGGATATTATTGGATGGAAAACCGATTGAGGGACCCGGTTTAGATCGGGGGATTGTCTTTCAGCAGTATGCGCTTTTGCCTTGGAAGACAGCTAAAGGAAATATTGAATTTGGCTTAGAATCAAAAGGTGTTCCCAAAAAGGAACGGGCTGAAATTTCTTGTTACTTTTTGTCACTGGTTGGGTTATCGGGTTTCGCTGATCGTTATCCACACGAACTTTCAGGTGGAATGAAACAGCGTGTGGCCATTGCCAGAAGTTTGGCATTTGACCCTGATGTGCTATTAATGGATGAACCGTTCGCAGCCCTCGATGCGCAAACACGTGAGACTTTACAGACAGAATTACTTCGAATCTGGGAACATACCAAAAAGACAATTGTTTTTATTACACATGGGATTGATGAGGCTGTGTATCTAGGACAGCGTGTGGCCGTAATGACTTCCCGCCCTGGAACAATCAAACAAATTATTGATAACCCGCTTCATTCAGCCAGATACGAAGAGGACTTACGTTCGACAACAGAATTTGCAAATGCGCGTCACCAAATTTGGGATTTACTTCGTGAAGAAGTAGGGAAAGCGCAAATAGTTGCGAAAAAGGACCAGTCTGCTTTACAAAAGTTAATTAATTTATAGAAGAGGTGAGGAAATGCCTGATTTCGGTAAATCATTTACAGCGCCAATGCAGACATCCCATCGGATTCGATTTTCTTTTCATTGGGTGCAAAGTCTTGTAAAACAATCTATTGTCATTTTGCTTTTACTAATTCTTTGGGAGATTGCTCCCCGAACAGGGTTAGTGGATCCCACATTCTTTCCGCCTTTTACAAAAGTGGCAGAGAGCTGGTGGGGATTAGTGATTTCGGGTGATCTGTATGCCCACTTTCAGGCGAGCATTCTCCGTTCGCTATTCGGATTTGGGTTGGCGATCCTTATCGCTATTCCTTTGGGGCTAATCATTGGGTGGTATCCACTAGCGAGTGAATTGTTAAATCCGGTGCTGGAAGTCTTTCGTAATACGGCTGCCTTAGCGTTATTACCTGTCTTTATTCTGTTGCTTGGGATTGGCGAAACATCTAAAGTTTCAATTGTCTTTTTTGCTTGTACGTTTCCGATTCTTTTAAATACGATTAATGCAGTTCGAAATGTCGATCCGGTACTCATTAAGGCCGCGAAATCGATGGCTCTGCCTTCGTACAGGTTGTTTATTAAGGTCATTTTGCCAGCTTCAATTCCGACTATTTTTACCGGAATACGTATGGCTGGATCATCATCCATTCTAGTATTGATTGCTGCCGAAATGGTTGGTGCTAAGGAAGGTTTGGGATATCTGATTAACTATTCGCAACAGAACTTTCAAATCCCGCAAATGTATGCAGGCATTATTACGATTTCATTGCTTGGTGTGTTCATAAATTATCTATTGGTTTCTTTAGAAAAGAAATTTTCAAGCTGGAAAACAAATAGAAATTAACAATAAAAGAAAGAAGGAATGAAACATGACTCAAACTAATCGGGAAATGAAATTAGGTGCATTTTTTATGATTCCTGGACATCATGTCGCAGCTTGGCGTCATCCAAAAGCGGAATCTCATCAAATCATGAGTTTTGATTTTATCAAAAGATTAGCCCAAACAGCAGAGCGTGGAAAGTTTGATATGGTTTTTGTTGCAGATAACTATGCGGTGAGAAGGAACAATCAAAAGGCCCTTGGCCAAACCGTAAATACGTTGTTTGAACCCTTTACCCTTTTATCTGCGCTATCTGCGGTAACAAATCATATTGGATTTGTCGGTACTGTATCAACTACCTTTAATGAGCCATTTAATGTTGCCCGCAGGTTCGCCTCACTCGATCATTTAAGTGGCGGCCGTGCAGGGTGGAATGTAGTCACATCGAGTACTGACGTAGAAGCCCAAAATTTTAATTTAGAGCAGCAGCTACTTCATGAAAAACGCTATGAACGGGCTGAAGAGTTTGTGGATGTAGTCACGAAGCTATGGGATAGCTGGGAGGATGATGCTTTAATTATTGATAAAGAGGCAGCCCAATTTGCTGATCCTTCCAAAATACACTCTATTAATCATAAAGGAGAATGGTTTTCCGTTGCGGGTCCATTAAATATCTCTCGTCCGATACAAGGGCATCCGGTAGTGATCCAGGCTGGTTCATCTGAAGCAGGGAAGGAGCTTGCAGCGCGGACTGCAGAGGTTATTTTCACAGCTTGGCAAACCCTAGAAGAAGCACAAGCCTTTTATGCAGATGTAAAAGGAAGAATGGCAAAATACGGCCGCTCACCAGAGGACCTAAAAATCATGCCTGGTATTTTCCCTGTTATTGGAAGAACGGAGGAAGAAGCAGAAGCTAATAAGATACTGCTTGAGGATCTTATTCCGGAAGAAGCGGGGTTATCTCTTTTGTCTGGAATGATAAGTGTTGATTTATCAGGATATCCGGTGGATGGACCACTCCCTGATTTGCCTGAAGTGAGCCAGATAAATGGCGGGAAAAGCCGCTTCCAATTATTAAAGGATCTTGCCGATCGTGAGGGATTGACCATTCGCCAATTGTATCAACGAATAGCCGGTGCACGCGGACATCGGGAAATCAAAGGGACACCTGAACAAATTGCAGACCAAATGCAAGAATGGTTCGAAAATGGCGCAGCGGACGGATTCAATGTCATGCCCCCTTATTTGCCTGGTGGCCTGGAGGATTTCGTCAATCAGGTTATTCCAGTATTGCAACTACGCGGATTGTTCCGTAAAGAATATACTGGCAAAACGTTGAGGGAGAATCTCGGATTAAAACGGCCAGTTAATAAACTTATTGAGTCCGTAAAAGAAACGGTATAGTTTCGGTTATTTTAAAAATCCGACTTGATTTATAGGATTAATGTGTTTTTTAATTATAAAAAATGATTAGGAAATTTAATAAACGCTGACTGGTTCACTAGAGGCTCTTTAATTTAGGATAATTTCGTCATTCTAAATAGAGCCTCTTTCTTTTACTAAGATTAGTGCATTGCATTAACCTAGGACAGTTTCTAGTGGGATAAGGACATTTAAACGGCTTAAAAAGTAGAATATTTGAAAGGGGCATACTTATGAACGATACTAAGGAAAAAATGTGGATAAATGATTATCTGGATTTGTATCTTTATGCAAAAAGTATTAATGATTATTTGTGGCAACAAGAAATTATAGAAAAACTGCAAAATTCCACATTCCATAATACCTCCGAAATCCTCTAGTCTAATAGACATATTATATATGATTACCCATTACAAAAATGGTGTGGTTCCTGCATCTAAAATCTCTTTTCCATTCTATTTTCATAATTAATAAAAAACACCTTCCTCAACATAGTGTTAGGTGCTTTTGGTTTACCAATCACCAGACAATAATTCATAGTATTTTTACTTAATCCTATAACGATTAATCCCAGGAGAAAAGTAGGATTTTAAAAAACCTTCAAAATATTTTAAAAAATTAGTTGACAATTGGAGCGTAGGAATATAAAGTTTAATCATAGTTTTAAAACCAAGTAAACAAGTTGGTTAAGTTAGATAAATAGTTATTTCAACTTGACAGGTAGGAAAAGTATGAATAAAATAATAATTAAATTTTCAACCAATTGAAGTGATTTTAAGGTTTATGAAAATACAAAAGAAAAGCTGATCGGACGACCGAAGGCTCCTTATCTCGATTTTATGAGATCAGGAGCCTTTTTTATACTCTTTATTCCGACTAAGTAAATAGGTTTAATGGAGTTAATTTTCTTATCAGTCTACTGAAAGGAAGTGATTGTTTGTGTGATAGTAAAAGTATTTTAGAATCTACCAGAATAATAGAGAAAATGGAGGAGTCTGACGTGATTAACAAAAACAAAAATCTATGGTGGTTGACACTCATCTTACTTTTGTCCTTTCTAGTAAGTGGATGCAGTTCTTCCGCTTCAGGAGAAAAAAAGGCATCAAGTAGTAAGGAATCAAAGGTCATTAATATTGGTTATCAAAAGTTTGGTACCTTAAACATCTTAAAGGCAAAGGGAACCTTGGATAAAGATTTAAAAACACTTGGATATTCGGTGAAATGGACCGAGTTTCCTGGGGGCCCCCAGTTGCTTGAGGCATTAAATGTAGGCAGTTTAGATTTTGGTCATACAGGAGAAGCGCCGCCGATTTTTGCTCAAGCCGCAGGAGCCCCGCTCGTGTATTATGCGAATGCAACCGCAAATCCAAAAGGAGAAGCGATTATAGTACCTGAAAATTCACCAATTAAGACGCTGAAAGACTTAAAAGGAAAAAAAATCGCGTTAAATAAAGGTTCAAATGTCCATTTTTTATTAGTCAAAGCATTGGAAAAAGCAGGTATTTCCTACAGTGATATTAAAACAATTTTTCTTGCTCCTGCAGATGCGCGGGCCGCATTTGAAAAAGGAGATGTAGACGCATGGGTGATTTGGGATCCCTTCTTAGCAGATGCCCAGCTGGCTACAAAGGCAAGGATCTTAGCTGATGGAGAAGGATTAGTTAGCAATCGTGAATTTTTCTTAGCCACCCATCAATTTGCAAAGGACAATCCTAAAGTATTAGACGTCATTTATAAGGAACTGGAAAAGACAGATAAATGGGTTCAAGAGAATCCAAAAGAAGCTGCCAAATTCCTTGCGCCTCAAATTGGAATGAGTGTGGACACATTAGAATTAACACTCAATCGAAGAACATTTGGATTAGAAAAAGTAAGTGATCAAACAGCAAAGGATCAACAACAAATCGCAGATACATTTTACAAGCTTCAATTAATTCCACAAGAAATCAAGGTGCAAGAAGCACTAATAAAAACTAATAATTAATAAAGGAGACAAAAAAATGAACGTATTCTGGTTTATTCCAACACACGGTGATTCAAGATATTTAGGCGTAACAACAGGAGGCAGAGCAGTTACCTTGCCTTACTTAAAACAGGTGGCTCAGGCAGTAGATGAGTTAGGTTTTACTGGGGCGTTACTTCCAACAGGAAGATCTTGCGAAGATTCATGGGTGGTAGCTTCAAGTTTACTTTCAGTTACCCAACGTATGAAATTTCTAGTCGCCGTACGGCCTGGTCTAAGTTCGCCATCACAAGCCGCCAGAATGGCATCCACATTTGACCGCTTATCAAATGGCCGGTTATTAATCAATGTGGTAACCGGCGGCGATCCTGTTGAGCTGGCGGGAGATGGTCTCCATTTAAGCCATACCGAACGCTATGAATTAACGGATGAATTTTTAACCATATGGAGGGACTTGTTAGAAAAAGGAGAGGCCAACTTTTCTGGAGACTACTTAAAAATAGATAATGGAAAATTGCTCTATCCACCTGTACAACAACCTTATCCGCCTCTTTATTTCGGAGGATCTTCTGAAATTGGGCAAGAAATAGCTGCGAAGCATGTGGATTACTACCTAACATGGGGGGAACCGCCTGCGAAAGTAGCAGAAAAAATAAACGAGGTAAAAAAGTTAGCGGCTCAGCAGGGCCGGACCGTTCGCTTTGGAATCCGATTGCATGTCATTGTGAGAGAAACAGACAAGGAAGCCTGGGCGGCAGCGAATGATTTGATTAAATATGTAGATGATGATCTAATTGCCTCCTCTCAAAAGATCTTTTCGCGGTTTGATTCGGTTGGACAGCAGAGAATGTCGGAATTACACAATGGAAGTAAGGACCAATTAGAGATCAGCCCGAATTTATGGGCAGGAGTAGGTCTTGTTAGAGGTGGAGCGGGGACAGCTTTAGTAGGCGATCCTGAAACGGTCGCACAAAGAATGAAGGAATACGCTGACCTTGGAATTGAAACCTTTATCCTCTCAGGATATCCACACTTGGAAGAGGCCTACCGTGTATCTGAATTATTATTCCCGCATCTTCCATTAGCAAAGGATGCTCCTCAATCGGATTCAACTAATATCATCAGTCCTTTTGGAGAAATTGTTGCAAACAACGAATTGCCGAAAGTCTTAAAGTGAAGGGTGAATGAACATGAATAAAAAACAGATTGTTCCGTGGATTGTCCCCATTTTATTACTAGCTTCCTGGCAGCTATCAAGCCAATTTGGGCTATTATCTTCACGTGTGCTGCCAAACCCTGTTGATGTATTCAAGTCGGCAGTTGAACTAGGGCGTTCTGGTCAACTTTTTGATTACATTGGTGCAAGCAGTAAACGGGCGATCATAGGATTTATAATCGGCGGGGGAATAGGATTTGCTTTAGGTTTGTTGAACGGCCTGTCGAAAATTTCAGAAAGTCTGTTGGATAGTTCTTTACAAATGATTCGGAATATTCCGCATCTTGCGATGATTCCGATTGTGATTTTATGGTTCGGAATCGAAGAAGAGGCAAAGCTTTTTCTCGTCGCATTAGGTACTTTTTTTCCCATTTACTTGAACACCTTTCACGGAATCCGTTCGATCGATAAAACTCTTATCGAAATGGGAAATGTTTATGGACTTAAAGGGTTTTCGTTATTTTGGAATATTATTTTGCCCGGTGCTCTTCCTTCTATATTAGTGGGGGTGCGGTATGCAATAGGTATTACCTGGGTCACCCTTATTGTCGCTGAAACGATTGCATCGAATTCAGGTATAGGGTATATGGCCATGAACGCTAGAGAATTTATGAGGCTAGATATCGTCGTTTTAAGTATTATTCTCTATGCACTTCTTGGAAAACTATCAGATGCTATCGCAAAAATAGCCGAGAAAAGATTCTTACAATGGAATCCATCTTATCGAAAATAGGGAGGAGGGAAATCAATGACTGAAAGGATAGACCGTGAATCAACGATATTAGAAATTTCTAACCTGCAAAAATCATTTGGCAATCATAAAGTACTTCGAAACATTAATTTAAAAGTTAAAAAAGGGGAATTTATTGCGATTATAGGGAAAAGCGGATGTGGTAAAAGTACGTTATTACGCTTACTTGCTGGATTAGAGACAGCTAGTGATGGAGAAATCTATACTGATGGTGAACGGTTAGAAGGTAGAAATCAATTAGCAAAAATCATGTTTCAGGACGGCAGACTTCTCCCTTGGAAAAGAGTACTTCAAAACGTCGGTTTAGGTTTAAAAACAGACTGGCGGGAGCGTGCTGAAAAGGTATTGGAACAAGTCGGATTAGCGGATCGCGGAAATGATTGGCCTTCTGTATTATCAGGGGGACAACGCCAGAGAGTCGCACTTGCAAGAGCATTAGTTCATGAGCCAAATATCCTTTTATTAGATGAACCACTTGGGGCCCTCGATGCACTGACACGGATCGAAATGCATCAGCTCATAGAAGAATTGTGGTTGGATAAAAAGTTTACTGCCGTGTTGGTGACGCATGATGTAGAAGAAGCGGTAGCTCTCGCGAATAGAGTCATCTTAATTGAAGATGGAGAAATTGTGATGAACCAGCCTATTAAACTACCATATCCCCGGCAGAGAGAACATCCATTATTTTCTCCAACCGTCAGCCAAATATTACACCGGATTTTGGGAAAAGACAAAATGTCAACGAGTGATTTAAGACTAACAAAAATTGAGTAACATTTTCCTGGATGGGGGACTGACCATTCAGTTTACAGATTTTTTAACGATAATAGATAAAGAAAGCATAGGCTTAGTCTATATTTATATGAAAAAACACGTAAATAGATAGCGGCTTCACTTAAGAAAGGGAGATTACATGATGAGTAAAATAACGATTATTTCTGGAAGTCCCTCGGAACATACGAGATTAAATGGGGCGTTAGATGAAGTTGTAAGGCATTTAGAAGGGTTGAATATCATTCCTGAAGTTATCCATGTTCGAAACCTTCCAGCCGTGGATTTAATTCAAGCGAAATTTGACAGTGAAGAAATTGTTAGAGCCAATAAAAAGGTTGAGGATTCAGAAACCATTGTCATTCTGACACCTGTTTATAAAGCGTCTTATACTGGGGTATTAAAAACCTATCTTGATCTGTTACCGCAAAATGGTCTTGAAGGTAAGACCATATTACCAATTGCTGTTGGTGGAACCTTTGGACATCTATTAATGTTGGATTATGCATTGAAGCCAGTGCTATCAGCACTTGGCGCAACCCATATTTTAAAAGGTGCTTTTATTTTGGATAGTCAAATCAAAAAAATAGAAAATAACCAATATGAAATAGATGAAGCAGCTAAAAATCGCTTAGAAACTTCCTTGAATTTCTTAAAAAGCTCTTTATCCACGGAAAGGAATGTGGTCGGTTCTATTATTTAAAAAGTTTTACGGAAAATGTACTTAAGCTAAATGGGGGCTAGATTTTAAAGTAAATACGATTTTACTCATGCTGCAAAACTTCCGGCCATAATTGGCCGGAAGTTTTGCAACTATACAGCCCTGACTAGATTACCAACTGTACTGTATCAGAATCTTTATCTAGTTTGAAGCTTACTTTCTTATCCCCACAAACAAGATCATAATCACCAAGGTATCCCTCAAATGAAACCATTCCGTTGTCATCTGTATTGCATGTAACGTTTGAATGCCAGTCATTTTTGATCAGTTTCTTTACAACTTCATATGATGGTTTTGGGCTATTATCTGTTCTGATAAATCCAGCAGGAGCACCAAGCCATGCCCCATCATCACTAAAGGACCAAGCTGTAATGGCTTCTACTAGGGGATGTTTAAACAGAATAGAATACATTTCTTCTACTTCTTTTGCCTGACGTTCTTCGAATTCTGGTGTTGATGGCCATTCGGGAATCTGATAATCATTCAGATCTTCAATTTGAGCTGGCATCAGATGACCAGATGTTAAAGTGTTTTCTGTAAAGTGAATAGGAAGACCAAAGTGTGAGAAACGCTCTAAGACTTCTTCTAATTTTTCACGTCCCCAATATCCTTGATGCTGGTGTGACTGAATACCAATCGCATCAATGGCAATACCTGCATTTAAACATCCATCAATTAAGATTTCATAGTTAATCGATGTATTAAAGTCATTTAATAATAGGGTCGCACCCGGATTGAATTCACGTGTTTTTGCAAACATTTCTTTAATGATCCCAACACGGCCAAGGTCTTTACTAATTCGAGTAATACCATTGTCATATTTATCAAAGATAGGCATGATCACCACTTCATTGATCACATCCCACATATCTATTAATCCTTTAAAATCCGATACTTCACGTTCAATTCTAGCAAATTGTGCCTTTAGGATTTCTTCATTGCTCATATCCAGAAGCCATGGAGCCGTGACAGTGTGCCAGCAAAGAGGATGTCCTTTCACGGTGACGTTTCTTTCTTTTAACCACTGCGCAGCGGCCTTTAATTCTTTAGTAAGTGGTTTTCCTTTTTCAGGCTCAAACGTTCCCCAGTAGAAAGGTAATGTGGCAGAGTTAAATACATCCAAGAACTTTTCTAGTTTTTCTTCCTGAAATGCAAGTCTGGCTGCTGGTACATTTTTATTGGCTACTTGGATTGCATCAAAAATGCCGCAGCCAAATAAGAACTTATGGTTTGTCTGTTTAAGTGCGACCTCCTTTCCTGTAATAGGATTACCTGATGCATCCACAAGTTTGATTGTCTTGCTGGCCATACGGTGTGCAAATTCATTTGTTTGTCCCATTCTATTGCCTCCGTTTCATAACCGTTTCGAATTGTTCCAATAAGGAAAACGCTTTCTCATGTCCTATCTAAATTCTACCAAACTATGTTTAAGCACACAACTAACTATATGTCCTAAAGTAAAATAATAAATTAGAATACAAAAAAGCAGTAGATTCTTAAAGATGAATCTACTGCTTTTGCCTTTATAAGGAACTATTGTTGGTCGAACTAGGAGATAATGAATCCTTATTAATTTTAAGTGCTACGAGGCTGGCAAAATCATGTACGATTGTGGCAGCAAGTAATGAAGTAATTTGAGTTGGATCATAGGAAGGTAAAACCTCGACCAAATCAAAGCCGACAAAGTTAAAGTCTGTTAAAGATCGGATGATTTGCAAGGTTTCAAAGCTATTTAAACCACCGACCTCAAGTGTTCCTGTTCCAGGAGCGCATGATGGGTCAACGAAATCGATATCAAAGGTTAGGAAACATGGAGTATCACCGATTTTTCCCTTTATTTCCTTAATAACGCTTTCCATACCGCGTTCTTTTAATTCCGGTGTTGTAATCACATGGTATCCTAAATCTGTGCTTGCATCAATGTCACCTGGATGATTAAGTGTTCCGCGAATTCCCACCTGAAAAACTTTATCTGCTATGAGTAGATTTTCTTCGTATGCACGAATGAATGGCGAACCATGCCAATATTTTTCTTCATAATACGTATCCCAAGTATCTGTATGGGAATCAAAATGGATTAAGGCTACAGGACCGTGTATTTTAGCAGCAGCACGAAGATGGGCTAATGTTACGGAATGATCTCCTCCAAGACCAATGGGGATAATTCCCTTCTCCATCAAATTCTTCATTGCTTTTTCAATTACTTCGTAACTTCGATGGATATTATGCGGAATGACGGATACATCACCAATATCAATGGCATTACAATCCTCAAATGGATAAACCTTGTGTGTCGGATGATAAGGGAATAAGGTCATCGAAGCCTGACGAATGGCTTGTGGTGCAAACCGGGCTCCGACACGGAAGGAGGCTGCTGTATCAAATGGCACACCGACGATGGCCAGTTTAGCATCTTCTCTATGAGATGGTAACCTCATAAAGGTTCCGGTCGTACAAAATTCTGGTTTAACATCTGGTGATAATGGATATTGCATTTTAATTTCCCCCCATTTTTATTTTCAAAAATAATTATGCAAGTTTTGTGCCAGAAGAACTTTTGGAAAATTTGTACGCTCTCCGTGCTTCCTTATACTTATCAGAATTTTTTGCCTAAATTCTGATAAGTATAAATTCAGCTACTTCCCTGTCTAACCCTATCGACGAGTTTTTCATATATCTCATTCCAATGGCTCCAGTCCATACATTGCTAGAAAGGCGCTTCCACTGTTCTTATAATCACAATTTCTAATTAATATGGAATAATGTATGCGAGGTTGAATAATTGCATATTTTCTAAATACTATAAATCTTCCATTGCCTTTAATGGTCTTTAACTAAACAGTAAAAGTTTTAGAAGTGCTGTAGTTCGGCACAAAAATTGCAAGTATACATACTGAAATTTCAAAAAAGTAAGGGGGAGTAAAAAACTTTAAGAAGGCAAAGGTGTTATCTTGTAATGAAGGCGGTTTAAACAAGGGGAGGTATGATATTTGGAAAATAGCGTAAAGCTGAAAAGATCGTTAAAGCTGTGGCAAATTGTTATCATGGGGTTAGCGTATATGACACCAATGGTGGTATTTGACACATTTGGAATTGTGTCTGGTATAACGAAAGGTCATGTCCCAACAGCCTATATTGTTGCATTGATTGGGATGCTATTTACTGCTGCTAGCTACGGGAAGCTAGTAAAGGTTTTTCCTCAGGCAGGCTCAGCCTATACGTATACTCAAAAAGCAATGAACAGGCATCTTGGTTTTCTGGTTGGTTGGTCTTCGCTACTTGATTATTTATTTTTGCCAATGGTAAACGCTTTGTTAACAAAACTTTACCTGAATGCTTTATTTCCGTCCGTTCCTGATTTTATTTGGGTGTTAGTGTTTGTAGGAATTGTTACCTTCTTAAACCTGCGAAGCGTAAATGTTCTGGCAAATTTTAATACATTATTTGTTCTTGTTCAAATTCTCATCATAATCGTTTTTATTATCCTTGTTATAAAAGGGTTAAATGCTGGTGAGGGAACAGGCACAGTTTTCAGTTTACAACCGTTTTTTGTTGAAGGGATGAACATGCCAATTCTCATTACAGGTGCAACGATTCTCTGTTTTTCGTTCCTCGGTTTTGATGCGGTTACGACTCTAGCTGAAGAAACACGCAATCCAGATAAGACGATTCCAAAAGCGATTATGCTTACAGCTTTATGGGGCGGGAGTATTTTTATCACAACATCGTTTTTTATTCAATCATTTTTTCCAGATATATCAAGGTTCAAGGAGCCTGACGCTGCTCTGCCAGAAATCGCTCTTTATGTCGGTGGAAAGCTATTCCAATCGATTTTCTTATGTACAACCTTTGTGAATACGCTAGCCTCCGGACTTGCCTCACATGCAAGTGTTTCACGACTATTGTATGTAATGGGGCGCGACAAAGTATTTCCCGAAAAGTGGTTTGGATATGTCCATCCAAAATGGAGAACCCCTACGATTAATGTTGCAATCGTCGGTGTTATCTCTTTATCCGCTTGCTTCTTTGATTTAGTGACAGCAACTTCACTAATTAATTTTGGCGCATTAATGGCGTTTACGTTTGTAAATCTATCTGTTATTAGTCATTTTGCGTTCCGTAAAAAAATGTACCGAACGCCCAAGGGATTTATAAATTACGTGATCATGCCATTACTGGGAGCTGCTTTGATTGGTATCCTGTGGTTCAATCTTGAGGCTAGTTCCATCATCATGGGGATCGCTTGGTTTGCCGTTGGATTTGTTTACTTAGCCTATCTAACAAAGGCCTTTCGAGCAGTACCTCCTCAATTTGTAGCGGAAGAAGCAGAAATTCAATAGATATATAAGTGAAAAATGCATTCTACATTCAATGTAAGATGCATTTTTTATCCTTTTTAAAATGATTCAAAACTAAATAATTCCAGTCATTTATTCATAATGCCCACACTCTTTTGCCTCATTAACTTGAATATTACCTGCCAGGTATGTTTGACCGTAATATCAGATTCTAGTTCTCGATTTTTAAGGAAAACAGTTTACTATATTGAAACTATTTTCAAGAATAGTTTGACTATTGATAAAAATAAAAATATAATCATATTAAACTAACTACCGGTAGTTAATCGGTAGAGGAATAAGGAGATGGGAAAGATGAAATATCCGCTATCACCAGATGTAAAACCGGAGTTTTGTACGACGGGAACATTTATGAGGTTACCCTCCGCCAAAGAGGGTGCAAAATTAGCTATTGTAGGAATGCCTTTTGATACGGCAGCTTCTTTTCGGGTGGGAGCCCGCTTTGCGCCGCAAGCCATTCGTCAAGCGTCGATGACATTATTTCCATACCACCCGATTCATAAGGTTTATCCATTTGAAGATAGCCATGCAATTGATATTGGGGATGTATCCGTTATTCCTCATAATATCCATCGCAGTTATAAATTGATTGAAGAGGCGATGTTTGAGTTGATGGATAAAAAAATTATTCCTATAGGTTTAGGAGGAGACCATTCCGTTACATTAGCCAACCTCCGTGCTGCGGCTAAAAAACATGGGCCGGTGGCGATGATTCATTTTGATTCACACACTGATACATGGGACACTTATTATGATGAAAAATATTGGCACGGTTCGCCATTTATCCGGGCGCATGAAGAGGGGTTATTGATCGCTAATAAGGTATTTCAAATCGGAATAAGAGGGACACTGAACCATCCTGGGGACTTAGAGGCAAGCTATGATTTAGGTTACAACGTCATCACTACCCCTGATATTCACAAACGAGGTTTTGAAAGTATTCTACTTGAAATGAAAGAAGTGATTGGCGATGCACCGTGCTTTTTAACGTTTGATATTGATTTTGTCGATCCATCCTGTGCGCCGGGAACAGGGACACTAGAAGTTGGGGGATACAATAGTTTAGAGACCTTGAAAATGATTCGCTCGTTAACAGATTTTAATTTTATCGGTTTCGATATAGTGGAAGTGCTGCCATCCTATGATCCTACTCAAATTACTTCACTTCTAGCCGCCACACTTGTTCACGAATTTGCTAGTTTGGTCACCTTGAAAATAACAAAAGAGAGCAAAAATTAATCATAATTTTTTTAGGAGAGGGTTGATAAATGGGATGAATAATTCTCCAGGACTAAAACGCTCATTATCATTTGGGCATGTTATTTTATTCGGACTATCCTTTATGGCTCCTATAACTGTTTTTAGTACGTATGGGATTGCGATTAAAAGCACGCACGGCATGATCCCAACTGCTTATATCATTTCTTTATGTAGTATGCTTTTTACTGCATACAGCTATGAGAAAATGGTAAAGGAGTTTCCAACAACTGGTTCTGCCTATACCTATGTACAAAAAGGAATCAATTCTTCAATGGGCTTTCTTGTTGGCTGGATGATTTTATTGGACTATTTACTTAGCCCCATGATTAGTGCATTGTTATTTGGAATTTTTATTCATGCCTATTTACCGATGATTCCAGTAGCAGTGTGTATTATTACTTTCGTTGTGATTATTACTGTCATCAATATCCTAGGAATTAAGTTGGCAACAAATGTAAGCGCTATATTGCTAGCTTTTCAAATCCTTTTCATTATTACTTTTTGCATTTTTAGTATGAAAGGGCTATTGCATGGAAAAGGAACAGGCGATTTATGGTCGATTACACCATTTTTTGATTCTACTGTGCATTTTTCGAGTATTTTATCGATTGTACCGCTATTATGCTTTAGCTTTTTAGGCTTTGATGCCGTGACAACGTTGGCTGAGGAAACGAACGATCCAAAAAAGACTTTACCGAAGGCCATCTATTTGATCACTATAATTGGAGGCATTTTATTTGTTGCTTCGACTTATTTTGCTCAATCCATTTATCCTAATTTTACATCCTTTAAAGATCCAGAATCGGCAGCGGTCGATATTTTAGTCAATGCTGGCGGCAATTTCTTAAACGCGTTTTTCCTTAGTGTTTCGGTGACAGCATCTATTGCTTCAGCTGTTGTCTCTGGAGGAAGTGGTTCCAGAGTTTTATATGCTATGGGCAGGGAAAGTATTCTTCCTACTAAGGTTTTTGGTTATGTTTCACCCAAATTTAGGACACCTGTCTATAATATTTTGATGATTGCTATTATTGCATTGAGTGCATTATTTTTAGATTTAAATACAGCTGCAGCCTTCATTAATTTCGGTGCATTATTTGCATTTACCTTTGTTAATCTTTCGGTAATTGTTCATTTTATTGGCAGAAAAAAACAGCGGACGGTGAAAGACATTATTTGTTACTGCATTATTCCGTTAGTAGGTGCATTAATCACAGCATTATTCTGGTCAAAATTAGATATTCATTCCATGATCCTTGGGAGTGTCTGGGGAACGATTGGATTTATTTACCTCTTGTACTTAACGAAATTTTTCAAGCAACGGCCACCTGAGTTAGATTTTGATGAAACAAATTTTGATGTGCAAATGTAAAATTCCAAGATAGGAGAGATATATATGAAAGCAGATATTATTCTTTCAAGTGAGGCGGTTTTTACTGGACTTGAGGATGGACCAAAGCCAGCGGCCATCGCAATTTCAGGCAATCGAATCATAGCTGTCGCCCCACTTGATGAAATTGAATCGTTCATTGGTGAAAAAACGTTAGTCCATCACTATGGTGATCAATTAATTATTCCGGGTTTTCACGACTTTCATGTTCATGCGATGATGGGCGGACTTTCACTTGAAAGCTTAAATCTTTTTGAAGCCCGATCCGAAAGACAAGCTGTTGAAATGGTCCAGCAGTATGCGGAAACGCATGAGGAAGCAGAATGGATTATTGGATTTATGTGGGATTCGAGCTATTGGGAAGACAAAAAGTTTCCGAGCCGCTACTCTTTAGACCATGCAATTTCTGATCGGCCCGTTGTATTATTTCATGCAGAGGGACATTATTCTTGGGTAAATACCAAAGCATTAAAAATGGCTAATATAGACAGTCAAACCCCTAATCCCCCTAATGGCATAATTGAGAAGGATGAGAATGGTGAGCCTACAGGGATCTTAATTGAGGAGGCCACATCACTTATTACAAAATATGCGTATGATTTTTCAAAACAGAAAAAAAGAGAACTATTTAAAGCCTTTTTAAATGAGGCAGCTAAATTCGGTGTGACCTCGGTTAACAATTTATATGGTACCGAAACGCTTAGTAAATTGGATGATTTTGAGATTTTCCAAGAATTTGAGGAAGAAGGAGAACTCATCGTACGGATGCACCTATTTCCAGCTCTTGATGGTGATATTGAGGAAGCTGTAAACTTACGAAAAAAATATCAATCGGATAAATTATGTGTTTCAGGACTAAAGCAATTTATTGACGGTGTGGTAACTAGCAGAACTGCATACCTGCTGGAGCCATATACAGATAAGCCTGAAACGAACGGAATGCCTGCTCATTCAGCTGTAGAAATTAAACAATGGGTGGCGGAAGCCGATCAGCATGGGTTTAGCATTCGGTTTCATGCGATTGGAGATGCTGCAGTCCGTTTAGCACTTGATTCCTATGAGGCTGCGCGAAATATCAATGGAAAAAGAGATTCCCGGCATGCCATTGAACACATTGAAGTAATTCACCCAGAAGATATTCCACGTTTTGGTGAGTTAGAAGTCATTGCCTCAATGCAACCCAATCACTTTGCCTTGTCAGAAAGGGGAACATATACAGAACGAATTGGTTTGGAACGTGAAAGATATGTGTTTGCCATCCGTTCTTTAAAAAATGCTGGAGCAAAATTAACATTTGGGACAGATTTCCCCATTGATTCGTTGAATCCTTTGATACAAATATATCGTGCAATTACCAGAATCGATAGCAGTGGAAGGGATGTATGGAATCCGCAGGAAAGAATTTCACTTGCTGATGCGCTTAAGGCTTATACTTACGGTCCAGCGTTTGGGACATTCCGAGAGCATGAACTTGGGACAATTGAAGAAGGGAAGCTTGCTGATCTTGTTGTATTAGACCGAAATCTTTTTGATATTTCTTTAAAAGAAATCATCCAAACCTCTGTTCAAATGACAATTTGTGATGGAGAAATTGTTTTTTCGAATCATCCGGATTTTGTCAAAACGAATTAAAAAATGAAAAAGATTTGTTTTTGTAAAGAAAACAGGACTTTTTGGTTTCAATAAGGTATTTTCTTAGATTATCTACTATTTCCAGTTTATAATTTAGACAACTAGAGTTAGTTTCGGAGGACAAATATGACCAGAGATAAGATTATTGCGGCAGCCCTAACGCTTTTTTCAAAAAATGGATATGAAGGAACCAGTTTGACTGAAATTGCAAAGGCAGTTGGTATAAAAAAACCTTCTATTTATAATCATTTTAAAAGTAAAGATGAAATCTTCCTTACCATTTATGAGAATATTTTATGGCTGCATGAACAAAAAGTAGAAAAATTAATAGAAGATATAAAGGGTTTAAATGCAAAAGTGCAGCTCTTTCAAATACTAGACTTAACGTTTCAATTTTATATTGATTTTGAGGAGCAATCTACTTTTCTAAAAAGATCAGTTTTCTTCTCCCCAGAGAACTTAAAGGAACAATTGCATGAACAGTTTATGGCCGCAGAAGATGCGATGTCTGCTATTTTAAGAACAATTATCAATAAAGGCATGGAAAACGGAGAAATCCGTAAGGGAAACATTGATGATTTTATCGTGTCATATTATTGTTTACTTGACGGGATTTTTATTGAATTATCTTATTATGGTGTTGAAAAAATGAAACCAAGGATAATAAACATCTGGAACAATTTTTGGTTTGGTTTTAAAAATGAAATTAAAAGCTTTTAAGGAAATCATCCCGGGTAAGCCGGAAAGCAATTCATTAGTGTATCGAATGCAAAGTAGCATGGGAAGTCCCCAAGCTACTTTTTATTTTGATAAAAATATGATGCAAGATGGCTGGCGATAAGGAGGGGATCTCCACCAAAGGGTGCACCCTCCATTTTAAGGATCTGTGGGCTATTAGATCATCAAAGGGGCTTATCGGACAGCCCTTTTTTTTACAGTAGTTAGATGGCTGCTAGTTTATTCAGGATAGACTCCACCATGGCATGGACATCCTCATCCTCTGTGTTTTGCAGGTATGCAGGCGTAAGGACCTGGGTTTTCTTCGCCAAATAGTAATCGAACAGCGCCTGTTTCAAGGACAAATCCTCTTCCATTAAGAAGGAAGTATTCACTAATTTCCCTAGTACCGTTTCATCCTGAATAATGAGGATTGAGGCATTCAATTCGTTAAACACTTCTGCTTCCATGCCCTTTTGATAAAAAGTATGAATAATGGACAATTGTTCTTTTCTTGATTGCCTCTTTTTTTCATAAAGATGGAGGCAGCTTTTTTTTAGGTCATGCAAATAAATATCTGAAGCATATACAGCTGAGAAAACAGCCTGTTCAAACACTTTTTGAAGACGAAGTGGATACGATAACTCTTCGTTGGTAATGGTTTGACCCGCTTCATTTATATAATCAATACAGAGATTCGTCAGCTCCATGATGATGTCTTCCTTCGAAGAAAAATAATTATATAAGGTAGCCCGGCTCAAATTCATCGTGTGGGCGATATCTTGAATGGTAAGGGCAAGGAATCCCTGAATACGAACAAGGTGGATCAATTTTTTTACATGGATTTTTCTCATCATCTGTCTTTCATCAGGTGCGAATTTTCTCAAAGTACCACTTCCTTTATCACGAAATTATATCATAATCCAATAGAGTGAATGAAGATCTTGATATTCCAATTCTTCCTAGTTTACAACTAACAGAAAGTGGAGTATGTTTATATACAGTTAACATTTTAGACATTTTATATTGATTTTGTCTAAAATGGATAGTGTTTTTTACTAACATTAGAATAGCTCAATGGGAAAAGAGGAGAATATAAGAATGACCACGATGACAACAGCAACAGTAACGAATGATTTTAATAAAATTGTAACAGAACGCCGTTCCATAAAAAATTACGATCCGTCCGTAAAAATTAGCCGCGAAGAAATGGCAGAAATTCTTACCTTCGCAACACGTGCTCCTTCTTCCGTAAATATGCAGCCATGGCGTTTTCTTGTGATCGAAAGCCCTGAGGCAAAAGCAAAACTTGCCCCTCTAGCTCGGTTCAATCAGACCCAGGTTGAAACATCATCAGCTGTTATTGCGGTTTTTGGTGATTTGAATAATTTTGAGAAATTCGAAGAAATCTACGGGGCAGCTGTAGAAAAGGGATTTATGCCTTTAGAGGTAAAGGAGCGAATTCAGGCATCCTTTTCTAGCTACTTTGAAGCTATTTCACGTGAAGAGATGAAAGAGGTTGTTTTAGTAGATGGAGGTCTTGTTTCAATGCAGTTAATGCTTGCTGCCCGTGCTTATGGATATGATACAAATCCAATTGGAGGATATGAAAAAGACCAAATTGCTGAGGCTTTTGGATTGGATAAGGACCGTTATATTCCGGTTATGTTGATCTCTCTTGGAAAAGCAGCTGATAACGGGCACCCATCTGTACGTCTCCCAATTGACCAAGTCGCACAATGGAAGTAATGAAAAATATACAAGAGAGGATACAGGTGTAATGATAATCATTCATGCTACATTCCAAATTAACCCAGCGAAGGAGAGCCTGTTTCTAGAGGAAATCCAGCCGCTTATTGCCGCATCAAGAGAAGAGAACGGAAATATTTCTTATCGTCTTCAAAAAGATGTAGAAAATGATCATGTATTTATGATGGTGGAGGTTTGGCAGGATATGCAAGCTGTTGCTAGTCATAATTCTAGCAATCACTTCACCAAGTTCGTAGCTAAAGCAAAAGATTTCTTAGCTGCACCATTAGAGGTTAAAGCATTTGAGGGTCAGCCATTAAAATTATAAATTGTTAATAATATAATGAGAAAAAGAGGAAGTCCTGAAAGTGAAGTGCCCTCCGTCAAGTAGACTGCGAAAATAAATAAAAGACACTAAGCGGCGTTAGCCCTGTATTCTATGGGACTAAGGCCGTTTAGTCTTTTTTGCTTAGATTATATTTAATAATATCTAAGTTTTCAGAAAGATATGTTAGAATAAAAATTGTACCTGTAAATGATGGTAGCATAGAGTGCAAAACTAAATATATTTGAAAGTGAAAGAATATAATTTTCATCGTGGAACGTTATCTGTTCATTGTCTTATTTAGTACTGACTAAGGGGTTGAGTAAAAAATGAGTCTTAAACAAATGCATATTAACAATGCTTTTGAATTACCTCAAGAAACCGTTTTGAATGAATTTTATGAACGAATGATTACAATCCCTATTGAAGCAAGAACAAATTTGAAAAATGAGCTCAGTACCGTCATTGGCGATGAACGAACAAGGGGCGTGTTTATTCGATATGGCTGGCATTGTGGGGTGAGTGATGCGGAAAAAGCCATGTCGTTACAATGGGACGACGAGATGGATTTAGTAAATGCAGGTCCTAAATTTCACAAGTTGCATGGTTACTTAGATAAAGTGGAAATTTTGCAAATGAGATTGGATGAGCAAAAGAAATGCAATTTTATAGAAGTGCTCTGGATTAATACGTTTGAGGCATCTCAATATTTAAAAGCCAAAGGTTTGAGTGAAGAGCCTGTTTGTCACACATTGTGCGGATATGCAAGCGGTTACCTGTCAAAAGTGCTGCAACAGCCTATCCTTGTGAAGGAAGTCGAATGCCGTGCAATGGGGCACGAGCAATGCAGATGCATTTGCATGCCAATCGAAAAATGGGGAGAAGAAATCACGAGTGACTTAAGTTATTATCAAGCTAATAGCATGATCAAAGAACTCGATGAAATAACTGCGAAATTAAAAATGGAGCGGGACCATTTAAGTAAAGCGAGCGATATCCACCGACAATTAATTGAGGAACTACTTTCAAACCAAGGGTTACAAAAAGTGGTTGATATTTTATTTGAAGCGACTGGTTTAACCGTGTTTATTGAGGATGAATATAAAAAAATAATTGTAAAATCAGGAGAACTTCCGGGTCAGCTTAATTTACATACATTAAGAGATTCGAACACGACAGTTGTACGTTATTCAGATAAACTTTCATTGTTACGCACCCCCATTTATTATGAACAGCAAATTAAAGGCTATTGTTCTTTTGTTTATACAGGAGAGAATCAGCCTGGCGAGCTTGATTATATGATTATTGAAAAGGCGGCCATGACGTCTTCGCTTATCTTATTGAATGAAAGTATAAAAATTAATACCGAGCAAACGATTAAACGAAGTTTTTTAAATGATATCTTGGAAGGTCGTTTAGCAAAGGAAGAAATGTATAAAATCGCTTATTATTTAGATTTTAATCCGTCCTCAACCTATTGGATGCTAACGTTTGAACGATTCGTAAAGGAATCAAACATAGAACATGAAATAACGTTTAATGAAGAATTGATTCGTCATATTCATGTATTTTTAAATGAGCGCAATATCAATTCAATCGTTTCACAAAAACTTAACAAAATTATTATTTTAATGGAGTATCCAACTTTTGAAAGTTTACATGTATCACCGTCTACGTTTATTGAACAATTGTTAAAGCATTGTTCAAGGCGTTTCCCACAGGATAGAATCTCTGTCGGTGTTAGTTCTGTCATCCAGGAGTTTTCACAAACTGTCACGCTATACAAGGAAACTTTGGCAGCATTACGTGCAACAAACAATCGTAAAAACGTCTATTACTTTGAAGAACTGGGTATTGAAAGCGTTTTATTTCAACTACAGGATGATGTGTTGATTGATCGTTTTGTGAATCAACATATTGGCAGGTTGTTAGCAGTAGATAGTGAGGAATTTGAGTTAATTAGAACGTTATATGCCTATATAGATAACGGAAGTAGTATACAGCACACTGCGAAGGAATTATCAATGTCGATTAGCGGTTTACGTTATCGACTGGCCAAAATTAGTGAGATTTTAAGCCATGATCTGAATGACACACAATATGCCTTCACACTTTATTTAGCAATCAATATATTAAAAGCAAAAGGAAAAATAGAGATTTAACGATAAGGCCTTGCCCATTCACGTGTTGATGGACAAGGCTTTTTCGTAGTTTATGCAATCCAATTAAATATATAAAAATAGTATTTAGTAGGAAACGTTTTAAAAATAAGCTAAATTCAATATCTTCAGTAGGTATATTTAAAATATTCTAACTATTATAATTCAATTCAACAGCAGCTGCTTTGCGGAATTTGAAAACGTTTACTTTAAAGGAGGAAGGAATATGGCAGTTAATCTTTTAGAAGTGAAAAAGACTCCCAACAAAGAAGAACTTCTATTGAGGGCAAAAGAGGTTGGTTTATTAGCTGAAAAATACGCTTTAAAGGCAGATCAAGATTCAAAGCTCCCAGATGAAGTAATTGAAAAAATAAAAGAAGCTGGTTTTCATAAACTTTTACGGCCAAAGGAATATGGCGGCCAAGATTTAGATTACTTTACTTTTGGTGAAATTATCCGCACAATCGCGAATCATAGTATCGCCGCTGCATGGATAAGCTATTTCTTTGTTATTCACGAAACCTGGGTGGCGTTTCTACCAAAAGAAAGCCGTGATGAATTGTATGGACATGGCGGCTTAATGGCAGATGTATTTGCCCCTGTCGGGAAAGTAACAGAGGATGGCGAAGGCTACCGCCTTTCAGGGCAGTGGAACTTCTGTAGTGGCGTGCTTTGGAGTGATTGGATAGGACTAGGCGCAATCACCAAGCTAAAGGATGGAACAGAGCCGGAATATTGTTTATTTATTGTAAATAAAAAGGATGCGGAAATCGTCCATAACTGGGATGCAATGGGCTTACGCGGCTCAGGAAGTAACGCGGTGAAAGTTGATAACGTTTACATATTGCCGAATCGAATTTTCCATGCAACCCGTGTTATTAACGGTGCAGGCCCAGTAGATGGAAATTTTGAGCCTGACTATCAAATTTTCAATGTACCCTATATCCCATGGTTCTTAATGGGCTTCCAATTTATTCAAATCGGCGGCATTGAACGATTGATTGATATTTTCCAAGAAAAAACAGAGAACCGGATTCGTATTTTTAACCATAATTCAAATGAAAAAGAAGCAGCTAGCAGTCAACGCGTACTGGCGGAATTAAAAATACAATTAAGTGCTTTAAAAGGCTTAGCAAATGATTACGTTGAAAGGTTAACGTATTACCAACAAAATCGCATTCGTACATTGGATGAAGAAGAGCGTGAAAGATTGTTCGGGATCCGTGGTCATATATCAAAAATGACTTCTGAGATGGCGCTCCGTATTTTACTTACATTAGGTGGAAATTCCGTATTTAAAGGGCAGCCTACCGAATTGTTTGTACGTGACATCATGACAGCCGCTTCTCATCCGACGCACCATTACGAAGATGCACTTGGCTCATACGGCAAGTCAATCTTTGGCTTTAAAGGAAACCCAATCTGGTAAATAAAACTTTGGAGGGAATGTGAAATGATGAAAGAACCTATTTTTGATGTGGCACATCTGGCACATATTGAAATTTATAGTCCTAAAGTAGAAGAGTCTGTTTGGTTTTTTAAAGAGATTTTAGGGATGGAAGAATCGCACCGACAAGGTGATTCTGTTTATATGCGTGCTTACGAGGATTTTTATCATCATACACTGATCATTACCAAAAATGAAGAAGCTGGCCTTGGGCATGTGGCATGGCGGGCCACTTCACCAAAAGCTCTAGAGCGTCGTGTCCGAGAGATTGCAGCGAGCGGTTATGGAATGGGATGGATTGATGGCGATGTCGGCCATGGACCAGCTTATCAATTTACAACGCCAGATGGTCATAAAATGGAAATTCTTTGGGAGGTTGACTATTTCAAACCGAATAAAGAACAAGCAACACCACTTCTGAATCGTCCGCAAAAACGTCCACGTCGCGGAGTACCAGTCCGCCGCTTAGACCATGTTAATGTACTGGCGGCCGAAACAAACAAAAATGTTGAGTTTTTAGAAAATGCACTTGGCTTTAAAGTGCGCGAACGCATTCTAAATGATGAAAATACAGATGTAGCAGCATGGTTAAGTTCAAACTCATTAGTACATGAAGTGGCAATCATGGGAGACGCGTTAGCTGAAAAGGGAAGATTGCATCATATTTGTTACTGGTACGGGTATCCTCAACATTTAATGGATGTAAGTGAATTATTGGTAGAGCACGGCTTTAAAATTGAAGCAGGCCCTGGCAAGCACGGTGTCTCTCAGGCTTACTTCCTATATGTGATTGAGCCAGGAGGCAATCGTGTTGAATTATTCGGTGACACGGGGTATCAAATTTTTGACCCAGACTGGAAAACGGTTGAATGGAAAGGGAAAGATTTAGAGCATGCGATTATTTGGTACGGCTCTAATTTACCACAAGAGTTCTTTGAATATGGAACACCAGTGCGGAAAAAGGCAGTTGCACCACTAAAATAAACGATGGTGAATCGTTAAAGGTGAGCTTCTAGAAAGCGGGAAACATGGACTTCCCCCTAACGGACAAGTTCACAATGGATGGATAAAAGCGAGAGGAACCTTTCACTAGTTTCCTCTATCTCTTTTTTAATAGATGAAAGGAGCAATGCGTTATGACGATTATCTCAAAATATATGGATGTTAATGGGATTAACACACACTATCATGAGGAAGGGAGAGGAGCAGATAAAATTATTTTAATACATGGGTCAGGACCAGGTGTATCTGCCTTCGCAAACTGGCGCTTAATTATCCCGCGTTTAAGTGAATCCTATCATGTATTTGCACCAGATATTATCGGTTTTGGTAAAACGGATAAACTCCCCAATCATCAATATACCGTTGAATTGTGGGTACAACATTTAATTAGCTTTATTGAATCCGTGTCGGATGGGCCTGTTTATTTAGTCGGCAACTCAATGGGCGGTGCATTAGCTCTCCATGTTGCCTATCAAAGGCCGGACTTTGTGAAAAAATTAATTTTAATGGGTAGTGTTGGCATCAAGCACCAAATTTCAGAAGGGTTAGAACGAGTTTGGGGTTACGAGCCTAGTTTGCAATCCATGCGAGAATTAATTGAATTATTTTCGTACGATGAAAAAGCGGCGAAAAATGAAGAATTAGTCCGTCTTCGCTATGAAGCTAGTATGGATCCAGAGGGGAAAGAGGCCTTTTCGGCGATGTTCCCCGCGCCTCGCCAAGAAAAACTGGACGAAATGGCGTTAACCGATGAACAAATTCAAAGCATTAATGTACAAACACTATTATTCCATGGCTTAAATGATAAGGTTATTCCCATTGAAGCCACAAGCTATCGTCTGATTGAATTGCTGCCGCATGCAGAACTACATGTATTTAATGAGTGTGGGCATTGGACACAAATCGAAAAAACCGAGCCGTTCGTGGATAATATTTTAAGATTTATTAAAAAATGACCTATTATAAAGCTAAGCCCTTGGCGTGATGGAGGCTTTTTAATACCAAGATTCCTACTAATATTAAAATAATTTTGGGAGGTTCATAGAGTGGATAATCGTCAATTTCGAACGGCAATGGGAAAATTCGCAACAGGGGTAACCGTGATTACCACAGAACATGATGGCGATGTACATGGTATGACGGCGAATGCCTTCATGTCTGTATCCCTTGATCCAAAGCTCGTGGTCATTTCAATTGGTGAAAGGGCGAAAATATTAAATAAAATCAAGGGAAGCAAGATCTTTACGGTGAATATTTTGGCTGCAGATCAACAAGAGCTATCAATGATTTTTGCGGGACAAATCAAGGAACCTCGTGAAGTTGTTTTTGATCGGTTAGATGGTAAACCCGTGTTAGAAGGAGCGTGTGCACAGGTGGCTTGTGAAGTATCCATGGTGCATGTGGAAGGAGATCATACTTTGTTTATAGGGAAAGTAACCGATATTCACCTTGAAGAGAAGGAACCGCTTGTTTTCTTCAACGGTAAATATCGTGCATTGGCAGAAGTATAGCTGCCTTCATTTTGGAACATGAAAGGAGACTGGATGGAAACGATCTATTTAAATAAGGAGAATTTAGCTGCTTATCAGGAAAGGGCAAGCTCAAATGTTATGGCACTTGGATGTTTTGACGGTCTCCATCATGGACATGTAAAAGTGATTCAATCCGCATTGAATAAAGCAAAGGAAAGAAGACTGTCTCTTTCAGTAATGAGTTTCTTTCCTCACCCGAAAACGGTCATCGGGGGGAAGGCGTGTTTTCACTATTTAATGCCGCAGTCCGAAAAAGAAAAAAAGCTTTGTGAATTAGGTGTTGATACTTTTTATCTTGTGGAGTTCGATAGAGAGTTTGCGGGTTTGTCACCTCAAGCATTTGTTAAGGAATACTTGATCGGTCTGGGTGTTATTCATGTAGTTGCGGGATATGATTTTTCGTATGGCAGCCGCGGTGCAGGGAATATGGAAACATTGAAACAAGATTCCGGAGATCGGATTGATGTAACTACGGTCGACAAGGTGGAGTACAAAGGGAAAAAAATTAGTTCGACTCGTATCAGACAACAACTGTTAGCAGGAAATGTCGAGGAACTGCCCAATCTCATCGGGCACTCCTACGAATTAAAATGCGAATGCGCTGGATCGGTTTTAACACCATACTCGGACTATACACTCCCTGCACCTGGACGTTATGATGTAACCTTGAAAAATAACAGGATATCTTTGCAGACGGAAGTGGTTGTAAACGAGGAACACGTCATACTTACTAGTATCCATCAGATTCCATCATGGTTCGAAGGAAACTTGACCATCGTCTGGAATCGGCGGATAAGGGCTGAAAAGATTCAAACGAGAGAAGAAACTGATACTTTTTTCTTCCCGTATTTGTTTGGTTATAAATTCTGAATGTAATAGATCCATAGGAAATAATTCCTGTTCCGTAAGCCGGTCAGGTTCGACAAGCGAGGCACGTTTGTTCCCTGGAAAACATCTAATTAGGGCGCTGTTTCTTTTTGGACTGGACTCCTTGGCTGAATTCGCTTGGAGTGAGCCCTATATATTTGCGAAATTGCCGAGTAAAGTGGTTGTAATTTTGAAAGCCTACGTCATGGGCTGCTTCCGTTGCATTCCGATTCGTATGGGAAAGAAGCAAGGCAGCCTGCTTAATTCGCATACGGTTAAGTGCCTCTACAATGGATTCGCCGGTGTTTTCTTTAAATAGATGAGATAGTCTCGATGCTGATAGCCCGACGCTGCGGGCCAAATCCTCGACTCGAACCGTCTCCTGCATCCGCTGTGCCAGCAAAAATAGCGTTTCTTCAATCCGCGGATCAAACCCGCTGGTTTGCTGTTTTGCGAGCAGCATCAGGACCTCCCGCAGTGCACTTAAGCACAGCTCGTGCCAAAAAGCGCCTCGTTCCCGGGAGTCAGACAGAATCCGTAGGAAAGCTTGGTAAATTCGCTCCCTTACCGCTTGCTGCTCAACCTGCCGGATGGTTAGTGCGTCGAGCGGCAGTAGACTCGCGTCCATGAAGCCGCCAGTAAAATGGGCCCAAACGAAATGCCAGCTTTTTCCTTTAGGCGTGCCATAACGATGGGGTGTTCCCGGCTTCAACAGTGTTACGTCTCCGGTCCTTGCGCGCTTCTCGCAGCCGTCTGCCTCGAAATAACCTTCACCGTCTAGTGTGTACGTGATAAGCCAGTCACTCATGCCGTCCGGACGTACGGTAGAATAGGTGTCGCTTTCATGGAAATGCCCGGCGATCACCATGCTGTAGGCCAATCCGTCATAGTTGGAGGGACGATCCAGTTCCATTGTCATCCTCCTTTTCTAAATAGTACTTTTTCAAGGATAGTTTAGCTTAACTGATGGCTGCACACAAGTGCATTTGTGGAGAAATAGCAGAATCGTATGCATTGTTAGCAAAATCCATCCTTCTTCTAATGGTTACTCTAACTGTAAAATGAAGATGTGCTAAATATCACTTGCAGTAGAAATAGGGGAGGGTAAAAACATGGTGTATAAACTTCGAGTATTAACGGATGAACAAAAGCGACAGTTTGAAACGGAGGGATATTTGCTAGTTAAAGGATTGTTTTCGGAGGAGCAACTGGCGGAAATTGACAGAACCTTTGAAGACATCAGCCATCAGGTGATCCCGGGGCATTTTGAGCCGGATTTGCAAGAGGAAACGACCGATCCGCTAAAGCGTTTTCCAAGGGTCATGCATCCGCACCGGTTTAATAAAACAGCCAAGCGGTATATGCTGCATCAACCGGTAATGAATGTGCTTGCTGATTTGTATGAGGAAGAACCGTTGGCGGCTCAAAGCATGTTCTATTACAAGCCTCCGGGCGCACGGGGACAGGCGCTTCATCAGGATAACTTTTACTTAAAGGTAGAGCCGGGCAACTGTATCGCTGCTTGGACGGCAATAGATTCGGCGGATGAGGAGAACGGCGGGCTGTTAGTTGTGCCAAAGACGAGTGCCTATGATATCGTATGTCCTGATGTGTCCGATTCTAAGGAATCGTTCACTACACACTACGTGAAGCCGCCGAAGGATCAGAAGGCAGTTCCGGCAGTGATGGAGAGGGGCGATGTGCTTTTTTTCAATGGGAATCTGATTCACGGCTCGTACCGCAATAAGACAAAGGATCGTTTCCGCCGCTCGTTCATATGCCACTATGCCAACAGCTCGGCTACACGCATTTCCACATATTATCGTCCTCTGTTCCGGGCTGACGGCACCCCGGTGGAAATAGAGAGCAATCCGGATGGAGGTCCGTGCGGCGTTGAATACGATTCACCGTATATCCACTAAGCGTGAGCCGCGGCTCGAGGTGCTAATGTCCTGGTGGGGGATGAACGGGCTGGGTGTTCAAAACGGAACTGGTGTGGAATGGAGCATGGAGGAGAAGGTACGGCGCATCGCCGAAGCGGGCTACGACGGTATTAACGGTATGCTGCCGGAGGGCAGGGAGGCCGAACGCTTTTCTCAGCTGCTGGATCAATACAACCTTTCATACAGCGTAAACGCGTATCCGAAAACGGCGGAGGAGCTGGACGTGTTTCTTTGCAAGGCAAAATCGTTCGGAAGGGTCGATTTCGTCAACGTACAGGTGATAAGACCGTTTCTAGTCGGAGAGCGAGCGGTGCAACTGCTTGATGACATGGCGGAAGTGTCGCGATCTGTGGGCATCCCGGCGTATATCGAAACGCACCGCGGCACGATCACACAGGATTTGCTGCGCACGGTAGAGTATGCTGAAGCCTTGCCAGAGCTTGAGCTGACGATCGACTTCTCACATTATGTCGTGGCAGGGGAAATGCATACGGTGTCGGACGAGGCAGAAGAGCTGCTCCAGACGCTGCTCGCCCGGACGAAGAGCATACACGCGCGCGTATCGAACGGGGAGCAGGTGCAGATCGATATCCCCATGTTTGGAAGCGTGGATGGTCAGGGTGCCGCTGACCGCGGGTTCGAACACCCGATGTTGAAGCATTTTCAACGTTGGTGGTTAAGTGGGATGCGCAGCTGGCGTCAAGCCGCAAAGGAAAACGAGGTGCTGCCATTTGTCTGCGAGCTGGGGCCGCCACCTTATGCAATCACGGTGTGCGGCAAGGGCGACGTGCAGTCCGAGGTGAGCGATCGCTGGACGCAATCACTGCTGTTTGCAAGGATCGCTCGCTCCCTATGGGAACGGGTTTAACCAAAAAAGAGCAGGTTCATATTCAGGTTTTACAACCTATTGGCCAATTGGAAAAGTCCTTGTAAGTCAAGGGCTTTTTCGGATTAGAATCATAAATTTACCGCGGCACACTAAAGTGAGAAAACACCATGCACCAATTTTAAGGGTGCGTTGATAGACTTATATTTTAAGCCATAAGGCGCAGGAACAGTTTGTTGCCGAGGAAAACGGGTATGCCAACTTCTTAGTCATCGGTAAATCACTCATTAAGGGGGAAATGGTTTCATGAGAGCATATAGTATTGACGTGAAAAATGCACAAAAAGAGATATACCCACTTGAAACAAACCTTGGTGGATCCAATCTAGCAGGAGAAAATTATAGCTTTACAAACTATTATATGGAGAAAAATGGCCGGCCTTTTTTCGGTATAAGCGGTGAATTCCATTTCAGTAGATATAACTGTGATAAATGGGAAGATGAAATCATCAAAATGAAAATGGGTGGTATTAATATGATCCCAACCTATATTTTTTGGAACCATCATGAAGAGGTGCAAGGAATATTTGATTGGGAAGCTAATAAAAACCTTAGAAGATTTGTCGGGCTTTGCGGAAAGCATGGGATGGGCGTCATTTTGAGAATCGGTCCGTTTGCCCATGGTGAGGCAAGAAATGGTGGAATTCCTGATTGGCTCTTCGGAAGGCCTTTTGATCTTCGTTCAAATGATCAAGAGTATATGACATATGTGAACAGGTTTTATCAAGAAATTGGCAAGCAGGTTCAAGGATTCCTCTTTAAAGAGGGCGGCCCTATCATCGGAACTCAGATTGAGAATGAGTATGAACATGCAGGTGCACCGTGGGAAATAACAAATGGAACTGGGAATGAGTGGGTACCCGCAGGCAGAAGTGGCAATGTACATATTATCAAACTAAAGGAGTTAGCTATCCAAGCTGGAATTCAAATTCCAATCTATACGAGTACTGGCTGGGGAGGTGCAGCAGCACCTGTTGAAGAAGTACTCCCATTGTGGGGAGGCTACGCGTTTTGGCCATGGATTTTTTATGGAGATGTGAAAGAGCACCCTGCTACACCCGAATTTATTTTTAGAGATTATCATAATAATCAACAAAAAAACTACGGGTTTACTCCTGCTTATTGTCCTGAGAGTCTCCCATTTGCTTGCTGTGAAATGGGTGGAGGGATGACCGTTTTCTATAAATATAGATTCAAGTTACCATATGAAAGTGTCGATGCAATGGCAGAAATGAAAGTGGCCGGTGGATGTAACTTTGTAGGCTACTATGTTTTCCATGGTGGTTCAAATCCCAAGGGGAAAAAAACACCTTTCTTGAATGAGAATGCTACTCCTAAACTATCATACGACTATCAAGCTCCAATTGGAGAGTTTGGACAAATCAGAGAGTCATATAAGAGATTAAAGCGGCAACACTATTTTTATAAAACAGTGGAGGAAAGCTTTTGCAAAACTAAAACCGTCCTTCCCTATGATACAAAAGATATGGATCCGTATGATATTGATACATTGAGGTTTGCTGTAAGAGCACATAGAAACTCTGGTTTTGTTTTTATTAATAATTATCAGGATCATGTTGAAACAAAGGACCAAAAAGACTTTGCCATCACAGTTAACCTTGAGAATGAAGAGATACGTCTTCCTAAAACTGGTAATATGTCGTTAGCGAAGGATGAGTGCTGTATCCTTCCATTTAACTTAGATTTAAAAGGACTAAATCTTATATGTTCTACGACACAATTACTAACAAGCTTGGAGCATGATGGTGAAACATACTTTTTCTTCTTTACTCCAAAAGGAATGAAGGGTGAGTATTATTTTGAAAGTGATGATATCCAAGAGGTAAGTGTCGATAATGGGAACATCATTTCTAATGAAAATACCTTGATACAAGTAAGTAATGAGGAAACTAGTCTGATCGATATCATGTTGAAATCAGGTAGGAGGCTGCATGTTTGTACGTTGACAAATGAACAAAGCTTAAACTTTTGGAAGTTTACATATAGAGGAAAAGAACAGGTTTTTATTACGAATGCAACCTTGCTTGTAGAAGAAGAGAAAATAAGACTGGAAAGTAAAGGTTTAGAGACTGTTGAAATCAAATCATTCCCAGGCTTTAATGGTACGTTAAAAATAGCTGGAGAGGAGGTTTATAATCGGAACCATGGCTTCTTTAAGGAATATAAGAAAACCATTAGTTTAAGTCATACAGGCCTAGAGGTTAAAATGGTCAACCAAAATAAAGCTGTGATTCAGTTTCAGCCCGAGGCTTTTGACAATGTAAAAGAACTTCTTCTTCAAATTGAATATGTAGGGGATATTGGATATGCGTTTATCGATGGAGAGTTAATTCATGATAATTTTTGTAATCATGATACATGGGAAATCGGCCTGCAACAGCATAAACAAGACCTGTTAGCAAAAGGAATGTATCTTTATATCTCCCCATTAAAGGAGGGGAGCTTTGTCAAGAGTGATTCACCAATGGCAGCAAGAGCTGAGGTGATAAACAAACAAATGGCTGAAATTCAATCAATCAAGGCTACAGCTATTCGTGAATTTGAAATAAAGATGTAACGATTTAAAGGGAACATCCAGATAATAGATAAAATATAGATCCAAGAAAAAAGCTTTCTTTGAGCTTTCATTCCTTACAAGTCCTCACTTGTTGTGTTCTTTAAAACTACAGAAAAAAGCAGTGCAAGATTGACCTAAAGCAACGCAGTCGAGATGCGTTGCTTATTTATTTCTGTTAAATTCATATAGAATGATCACTACAGTTTACATAATGTTATTATGTGAACTAAGTTATATTTTAACATTTCGCAAAAACGGATGATATTATTAAAATTAGAAAATACAAAAAATACTGAATGTTAACAGTTGACAGTCAACTTAAATTGTCTTAGCATTATAAACACAGCAAGCGTTTTCAAAATTCGGTTCAGAAAGTAGGGTGCTGTCATTGTTATCGATTGTGAAAGAGACACTAAATGCCCAAATCTATCAATTATTAAAAAAGCGCTTATTGGAAGGCTATTATTCTCTTGGTCAACGATTAGTAGAGGTGAAACTTGCAGAAGAATTCGGAGTCAGTCGCGGTCCGGTGCGCGAAGCTTTAAAAATGCTTATTCAAGATGAATTGCTTGTACAAAAAGGGAACGCAATCCATGTGTTCAATCCTTCATTATCCGATATGATTGAGATTTATCAAGTCCGGCAGCAAATGGAATCGCTTGCAGCTAAATTAGCTGCTCAAAATATTGAATCTTCAAAACTAGAAATGCTTGAAAACATCGTTGAAGAAACCAAAACAGCATGGTTAAAACAGGATAAAAACCATGTAGTGGAATTGAGTATTCAATTTCATGAGATTATCCTGGAGTCATCCGGAAATCGCCAGCTGATTTCATTAACAAATATGATTCGCGATAAAGTTACCTATTTCAGGAACAGTGGTGTTAAAGGGGGAATGCGAGATGAGAGTCTTATCGAAGAGCATACTCGTATCCTTTCAGCGCTTAAACAACGGAATGGGGATAAAGCCGGAAAAGAAATGCAAGAACACATTGAGCATGATTTATTGGCACTAGTATCACTTTATAAGAAGAATCTGCTTTAGTTTATAGGAGATGAACACAAATGGGAAAAAAAGCATTAGAAGGTTTAAAAGTGCTTGAAATGGGACAGCTAATTGCAGGTCCATTTGCCTCTAGATTATTAGCTGAATTTGGCGCTGAGGTTATAAAAGTTGAACCTCCAGGTAAGGGGGATCCAATCCGAACATGGCGGGTTGTGGAAAACGGCACAAGTCTTTGGTGGTATGTTCAATCCAGAAATAAAAAGTCCATTACAATTGACCTGAAGCACCATGAAGGACAGGAGTTGATTCGCGGCCTGATAAAAGAAATTGATATTTTAATAGAGAACTTTCGCCCGGGAACATTGGAAAAGTGGGGTCTCGGATACGAGGAATTAAAAAAAATCAACCCAGGTCTGGTTATGATTCGGGTGTCCGGATATGGTCAGGATGGTCCTTACAAAGATAAACCGGGTTTTGGATCGATCGGGGAAGCGATGGGAGGTCTTCGCTATCTCACGGGATATCCAGATCAACCGCCGGTACGAGTAGGTATAAGTATTGGAGACTCCTTATCGTCACTTTATGCAGTGATAGGTGCATTAATGGCTGTTTATTATCGGGATGTGCATGGTACAGGTGAAGGACAGGTAATTGACGTTGCCCTTTATGAATCGGTGTTTAGTTTAATGGAAAGCGTTCTCCCCGAATATGACCGAGCAGGAATGATTCGGGAAAGATCGGGAAGTATGCTTCCGGGAATTACACCATCGAATACCTATGTTTGTGCAGATGGGAAGTTTATGGTAATCGGTGCGAATGGAGATGCGATTTTTAAAAGGCTTATGTATGCAATGGGGCGAGAGGACATTGCCGAGGATCCGCGTTTTGAAAACAATGCCAAACGATCTGAACATGCTGAATTCTTAGACGATCTTATCGAAGAATGGACTAAAAGTCTGCCATTCGAGGTGGTAAAGGAATGTTTAGATAAAGCCGGGGTCCCGGCGGGGTCCATTTATTCTGTGGAGGATATAGTAAATGACCCGCATTATCAATCCAGGAAAATGATTCAAGAAGTAGCCGTTGATGGTCTTGGAATGTTGAAGATGCCCGGGATTGTGCCTAAGATGAGTGAAACACCTGGTGAAATCGAGTGGGCAGGACCCAAATTTGGGGCACCACACTGAGGATGTTTTGGGCACGAAACTCTTCCTGACTGAAGAGCAAATAAAGGATTTAAAAGCAAAAGGGGTTATTTAAGAGAAAAACTATCCAATCCAATTATGAAGCATGGAAGTTCTTAATTTAGAAGAGGTGATGTCTTATGAATCTTCCGGATAAAGTGGAGATAATAGAAGTCGGACCCAGGGATGGGATTCAGAATGAAGCTAATTTTATTCCGACTGAAAAGAAAATAGAGCTAATCAACGCACTTAGTAAAACAGGAATTAAACGTATGGAAGCTGTTTCTTTCGTCCATCCGAAATATGTGCCACAAATGAAGGACGCAAAGGAAGTGCTAAACGGGATAGAAAAAAGCTCTTACGTTCAATATATGGCGCTGATTCCAAATGCTAAGGGGTATGACCGTGCAATTGAAAGCGGTGTTAATGCATTATCACTTGTAGTAGGGGCGAGTGACAGCTTTAATTTAAAAAATGTAAAAATGAGTCGGGAGCAATCTATTTTAAATTTCACTCCGGTCATCGAAAAAGCAAAAACAAATGATATTTTTATACGGTATAATATCGCAACTGCTTTTTGGTGCCCATTTGAAGGAAGAATAGATACTGGCTTGGTTCTCAAAATGGTTGAGGAGGCAGAAATGCTAGGGGTAGATGAAATTGTTCTGGCCGACACCATTGGCAGAGCGAATCCAAAGCAGGTTCTGGATGTATTTCAAGCTGCCATTTCATTAAAAACAAAGGCCTCTATTTCTGCTCATTTTCATGATACCTATGGCATGGCAATGGCAAATGTTAAGGCTGCATTAGAAGCGGGGGTCACTCGATTTGATGCTTCCATCGGCGGTCTTGGCGGATGCCCATTTGCCCCTGGTGCAGCTGGTAATGTGGCAACAGAGGATATTGTTTTCATGATGCATGAAATGGGAATTGATACGGGAATTGATTTCGAGCAGCTTTTAGCTTGCATGGAATTACTGAAACCATTTACGAATCGGGAATTGAAGGGTCATCTTCACAAAGTAAAAGCTTGCCAAAACTAAATAGAGAAACACAATAACTGATCCCGAAAGACAGAACAGGGGTTTTTGGGAGATTTATACTTAACTATTTCATTTATTTAATGGATGGAAATTTGGAGGGGAGAACTAGCATGTCTACATTAATTGGGGAACGTATGAATAATCTTCCGATTGGAAAAGTCCATAAAAAGGCTACAACCATAATTGGCATCGGATTATTTTTTGATTTTTTTGAGTTGTTTTTAGCGAGCGTATTATCTAGTGTTTTACAAGAGAAATTCCATATAGAGGCAGGATTAATGCCACTTTTACTTGGTTCCAGTTTCTTAGGAATGTTCTTCGGGGCTATTTTCTTGAGTGGTATGGCTGATAAGTTTGGAAGAAAAAAGGTTTTTATCGTGAATTTAACCGTTTATTCGGTTGCCTCATTATTGATAGCATTTAGTCCTAACGTAGCGCTTGTCATCTTGTTTAGGTTTATAGCCGGCTTAGGGCTTGGATCACAGCCTGCTCTTTGTGATACTTATTTAAGTGAAATTATCCCTGCCGTTAAAAGGGGGAAATACATCGCCTTAGCCTATACGCTTTCATTTCTTGCTGTACCGATCGAAGGAATGCTTGCTCGTTGGTTAGTTCCGCTTTCTCCCCTTGGAGTGGATGGCTGGAGATGGATATTTGTCATCGGAGCAGTTGGTGCATTTGTTGTATTTATGTATGCCCGAAATTTACCTGAGTCCCCTCTTTGGTTAGCTTCAATTGGACGCACAGAAGAGGCGGAAAGGATATATAGAGATTTCGCAGAAGGTGCTGGCGTTAAGGCTCAAGAGGCTGTTCTAGCAAGTTCCCATATAATTAAGCAAGAAAAAGTACCGTTTGCTGATATTTTTAAGAAACCGTTATTAAAAGGAACATTAATGATTTATATATTCCAAATTTTCCAAACGATCGGCTACTATGGATTTGGAACACTAGCCCCAGTTGTGCTTGCTTCAAAGGGGTATACCATTACTCATTCGCTTGAATATGTTGCTTTATCCTTTATCGGCTATCCATTGGGTTCATTGCTTTCGGTACCGTTAATGGAACGAATCGATCGAAAATGGCTTGTTGTTTCAGGTGCCTTTTGTATGGGGGTATTCGGTCTTATGTTTGGTATGGCAAATTCCCCTTCACTTATTATTATAGCTGGATTCATCTATACCATTGTCAGCAATATTTTTTCAAATGCGTATCATACACTCCAGGTTGAAATATTCCCAACGCCTGTTCGTGCAGCTGCTTCCGGTGGTGCCTATAGCATAAGCCGATTAATGAGTGGATTAATGCCATTTATCCTATTGCCAGTATTGCAGCATAGCGGAGCGTCCATGATGTTTACAGTTGTTGCGGCTGCCATGTTAATTGTTATATTGGACGTGGCATTACTTGCCCCTAGTACAACCGGGAAGCCGTTGGATATGTTGGAGATTTCCGAACAGCTTACAATGTCAAGAGAAAAGAAAGCGTAAAAAGTTGAAATTGAAACTTTCCTAAATTCGTAATTATTAATATTCAAAAAGTTCCATTTAACGGATAAGGGAAAATGGAAACAGTATGCTTTCTAGCGATTTGAAATGATAGTCCTTTTATGTCTAATATAAAAAGGAAGACCTCAATAAAAAGTTGAAGGTCTTCTTTTAATATGTTCCTAATTTTATTTAAAATCATAGACAGATAGATTAGGGCTTTGAAAGCTAAAAAGTTTAGGCCTTTACCTTTGCGACTCTTTCGAATCCCTTCTTAACGGCTTGTATATATTCAGTCATAGCACGAACGGATATGTCGGCATTTGGATTGATTGATTCGAACCCATGATAGGCCCCAGGATATAAATGAAATTCGACATCAACACCGGCTTGTGCAAGCTTAGTTACATAGGTTAATGTTTCATCTCGGAATGGGTCTAATTGACCGACACATGTATAGGTGTATGGCAAATTACTATAATCCTCTGCTCGGGCAGGGGCAGCATAGGCAGGAATATGATTCGTTTTATATAATTCTCCTAAATACATTTTCCATCCAGCTTCGTTTGTCTTTTGATTCCAAACAAATCCTTGTTTAATTTCATTCGTTGAAGATGTATTATTTTGGTCATCGATCATTGGATAGAGCGGCATTTGGAAACAAAGGGAGGGGTACCGCCGATCGCGGGCTAATAAAGTTATTGCTGCTGTTAGTCCACCGCCAGCGCTCGCGCCTGCCACACCTATCCGATTCGAATCAATGTTTAATGCTTCTGCATGATCAGCAATCCATTTTAATGCGGCATAACAATCCTCAATTGGGGCTGGATAAGGATGTTCGGGAGCTAAACGGTAGTCTACCGAAATGACCACACAGTTGGCTTCTTTTACAAACCTCATACAAAGATCATCATTATCATCAATTGAACCTAAGATATAACCGCCACCATGTATCCATAACAGGGCAGGTAAGGATTCATTCATTGATTTTGGACGATAAATTCTTAACGGTAATGGATTAGCATCAGGTCCAACTATGATTTCATTTGTTAATGAGAGGGAATCATCAACAATGGCAGGTGGTCTCATTTGAGCTGCGCCTTCCCTGATTGCTGTTAAAAACTCTGGTCGTAAATCGAGGCCTTGAAACATTTCTAAACCAGCTAATAACTCTGGATTTACACGTTCTTTCATTTTAACACTCCTTTTGTATTCGTTTTCAAAAATGAAGTGTATTCTAGATAGTTTAATTGTGATAAAATCATCACAATTAAATTATAGGGTGAAGTTGTTTTAATAGTCAACGAAATATTCTGAATATTAGTGCGAGAAAAAGGAGCATTACCTATCTATTAAACTGTTTTTTTTCTATCAAATCAAATATTATTTGAGAATAACTGAGACGAATTATAGGATGGACATTCCCTTTTTCAAAATGGTAGCATGAGAATGTCTTAAATGAGTAGAGAGGATGTTTTTTTTGATTAAAACTGTGATTGCGACCCTTTTTCAAGTGATGATTCCTCTTATGATACCGGTTAGTGCTGGTGCCATCCTTGGCCGATGGGCACGGCTAGACACCAAGCCATTATTAACTCTTACATTATATTATCTAAGCCCAGCCATGATATTAGATACATTAATGAATGCGCATGTTTCTCATAGTGATATTTTTCATACCCTCGCGTTTTCCTTGCTTAATCTAGTTATGCTTTGGGCTATCGCCACCAGTTTAAGTAAGCCTCTTCATTTTCCTGCGAATGAAAAGGCAGCTCTGGTATTGGTGTCATCCTTTACAAATAGTGTCAACTATGGGCTACCTCTTGTTTTACTTGCGTTCGGGAAATTAGGGCTTGAAAAGGCATCTGTTTATGTTGTCATTCAAATGGTCATTGTCAATACAATCGGGGTTTATTTTGCGGCACGCTCGCAATTTTCAATAAAAAACGCGGTGCGATCGGTATTTTCACTTCCAGCTATATATGCTGCGATGCTGGCACTTGTCCTTCGCGGTTTCCATCTTTCCTTACCTAGCGGAGTGGCGAAAGGCGTTTCCATGGTTGCAGATGCATACTCCCCAGTAGTCATGGCTATATTAGGGGCACAAATTGTAAGTGTAAAAACCACTAAGTTTGAATGGAAATCTCAAAGAGCCTTTTGGACTGGGATGACCGTTCGTTTGTTGGTTTCTCCTGCGGTTGCTTTAGTTTGTTTATCAATTTTGCACATAAAAGGCATATTGCAATCGGTTCTTTTTGTTTTAGCTTGTATGCCAGTAGCCGTAAATGCCGGCATTCTCGCGGAAAAATTTAATGCATCACCCAATATTGTATCTAGGTGTATACTCTGGACAACACTTGTCTCTTTTATTATTTTGCCGTTTCTAATTGCAGCTATAAAGTGATAAAGGAAATTGTTTTTACTATTGATTTTAAAGGTGGATATTTTCCTTGAAATATTATTACAAAAAAATAAGCAATCTTAGTCCCGTAGAGTACAGATATACCAAGATTGCTTAGAAACTTTCTTTTTATAGTCAGTTTTCTGACGAGCGTCTCTTTACTAAAAGACTGCTCTAAGAGTACATAGTTTTATGAAGGATAAACGTACTATTATGCGAATATTGCCTTTGTCAGTAAAAATAGAACAGATGGGGCAAGTAAGCAGCCTAGGCCAGTATAAAAAGTAGCCGTAACCGCTCCATAAGGAACTAGTTTTGGATCTGTTGCAGCTAATCCTCCTGCTACTCCACTCGTTGTGCCCATCATTCCGCCGTATACCATGGCAGTACGCGGGTTATTTAATCCAATATATTTTGCAATAAATGGTGTACCTATCATGGTCAAGATCGACTTTACCAGTCCTGCTGCGATGCTAAGGGTGATAACTTCAGAACTTGCACCAATAGCAGATCCTGTTACTGGTCCTACAATATATGTAGCTGTGCCGGCACCAATGGTCGTTAAGCTAATAGCATCTCTGTATCCAAAGGCAAGTGCAATAATGACACCGACGACAAAAGAGAGAACCACGCCTACAAACAAGGATAAGACACCGTTTACACCAGCCTTCTTTATTTCACTAAAATTCGCCCCAAAGGCGGTAGCAACAATAGCAAAGTCCCTGAGCATTCCGCCGCCCATTAGCCCAATTCCAGAAAAAAGGGTAATGTCTGATAACCCTTTTTCTCCTCCGGTAACCACTCCGCCGATGTAAGCGAGGACAAGACCAAGGGTAATGGCAATAGCAGACCCATGGATGCGACCTCTAGTTAATTTGTTAGAGATAAAATAAGAGAGATACATAGTTAAGCCAACAATGGCAAAAGCAACAATTAACCCATTATTTTGCAGAAGATTACCTAATATTTCTAACATCCTGTTCGCCTCCATTCACAACGATTTCAAGAATCTCTGCCTGGTTACCCTTGCTTAATAGAGGAACAACGGCCCAGCTAATCAGTACTACAGCTACTCCAGCTATAATAGCCAGAAACCCTCCATCTAGGGCCGCAACCACATTTTGCTGTGCTGACATGGCAATAACAATCGGAATATACATTCCACTCCAAAAAGCTAATCCTTCTTGTGTCTGTTTGTTAAGCTTATCTTTCTTTTTAAAGTACTCCACAAGTAGTATCAGCATAAGCATAGCAAAACCCACACCGCCGACATTTGCGTCAATTCCAAGAAGATGTCCTAAAAGATCCCCAAAAAACACCCCGGATAAAAAGCAAATAGATAATATTGCGACCCCAAAAATAACCATGCAATTTCTCCTTTTCAATTTTTTCTTTTAAGCATAAAACGAAAAGCGAACAGAACAATTTTACGTATGTCTGTACTGAGAAGAAAATCGAAACAAAGGAAAGCGTTTGCAAAACAGAGAATCAACAGTCGACTGTATTCCTAAAACTCATAATAAATCGTGAGAAAATAAAATGTCAATCTTTTTTTAAATTTTCTAAATATATTGAAATCTACGAATTCTGAGACTATAATAAAAATCGACAGTCGACTATTTTAAAAATGATTGGAGGAGACTTCGTCATGAAAACGAATAAATTTACTCAAAATGCATTATCAAATCACATTGCTGAACATATTACAGATCAAATTATTAAGGGGGAACTTATCCCTGGGGATAAACTAATCGAACATATTTATGCAGAAGAGTACGGAACTAGCCGCGCTCCCGTTAGGGAAGCTATTTATCTACTTTCCATAGAAGGCCTTGTGGAAAGAATTCCAAGAAAAGGGGCTGTGGTTAAAGAATATACGGAGAATGAGATCTATGATCTTCTTGAAATACGTAACATGCTTGAAACGATGGCCATCGAACGTATTGGCCGAAACGGAGTAGACCAAACGGACCTGCAAAAAATGGCTGCTATTTTAGAAGATATGGAGGATGAGGCGGAAGTTCATCAATATACTCAACTTAATCACTCTTTCCATATGAAACTTGTAGAAATGAGTAAAAGTGAGACGATTAAAACGATGTATTCAAGGCTCGGATGGCCGCTGCTAAGAATCCAAAGCCTATCGTTTGCAAACGATGGTAATATTCAAAAGTCTGTTAGAGAGCATCAAATGTTAATCAATTTTTTGAGAGAAGAAAACATCAAGGAAGCAACGAATCTTTTAAAACGGCATAACGAGGATGTAATTTCGAGTATGAAGAAAAAGCTAGCTTCACAAAATAAATAAGTTTTTTCAAGATTATAGAGTAGTTGAGTTTTCAAACAAGGTGGTGAATGTTGGTGAAACTCGCATTCTTATTTCCTGGCCAAGGTTCTCAAAAGCCGAATATGCTTCAAATACTGCCTGAACATCCTGCAGTTGAGGCTGTCTTGCAAGAAGCGACGGATGTACTTGGAGAAAGCGTTTACAACTTTAATCCCTATGAAGCTTTGAGATCGACCGTATCTGTTCAAATCAACCTGCTTGTTTCCTCTGTTGCTATCTTAAAAGTATTTGAAGCCGAAGGGATCTATCCCCATATTGTGGCAGGCCATTCTGCAGGTGCTTATAGTGCAGCCGTTGCATGTAGGGCCATTGGGTTTGCTGATGCTCTAAAAATGATAAAGCTAAGAGGGCAGCTAATGGAACAGGCCTTTCCTAGCGGCTATGGAATGGCTGTCATCACAGGAATGGATGAAGAGACAGTAAAAGAGCTTGCAAATTCTTGTTTTACAGAGGCAGAACCTGTTTATGCGGCAAATGTCAATGCTCCGGATCAAATCACGATTGCAGGTTCTATTACTGCTCTCAACAAGGTCATTAACCGTGCCAGTACTAGTGGGGCAAGAAAAGCGGAACTTCTAAATGTGAACATACCATCCCATTGCTCTTTACTAAACTCAGTTTCTAGTTCTTTATATGAGGAATTGTCAAAAATTAAATTTAGACAGCCAATCATTCCATATGCTTGTAACCGGAAGGCAAGGCTTTTAAGATCGCCGGAACAGGTTAGGGAGGATCTTGCCTTTAACGTTTCCCATCCAGTTATGTGGCATGATATTACTTCCATCCTTTGTGAGCATGGTACAAGGCTTTTTATTGAGATGCCTCCAGGAAATGTTCTTGCTAGTTTATCCAAAAAAGCATTGCCTGGTGCCCGTTCTCTTTCTGTGGATGAAAACGGGTTTGGAAATTGTTTGGTTTTGGCTAGGCGTTTCTGTTCTGAACATTCTTAAGTATAAAAGTTTGATAGGAGAAAGGGGATAGCAGGAAATGCAGGCGATAAAAAAACACTCATGGAAAAAACGATTAGAGGCAAAAGAAAAGAGAATGGAGAAAATGAAAGGCATTACGAGCAGCCGAATTATCCCTACATATAAAATAGTTCAGGCGCTTGAAACTTTAATTCAGCCAGGTGACCGCGTTGTTCTGGAGGGTAACAATCAGAAGCAGGCATCCTTCCTGTCATCAGCCCTTGCCAAGGCAGACCCGGGAAAATTATATGATCTGCATATGATTATGTCCAGTATATCCAGGCCTGAGCATTTGGACTTGTTTGAATATGGAATTGCTAAAAAAGTAGATTTTTCTTACGCCGGTCCGCAAAGTCTTCGGATTGCACAAATGCTGGAGGATGGGAAACTTACGATGGGTGAGATCCATACTTATATAGAGTTGTATGGAAGGTTGTTTATCGACTTGATTCCATCAATTGCGCTGGTGGCTGCTGACAAAGCCGATGCCGTCGGTAATTTATACACAGGACCGAATACAGAAGAAACTCCAACGTTGGTTGAAGCAGCAGCTTTTCGTGATGGAATTGTCATTGCGCAAGTGAATGAATTAGTGGATGAACTTCCACGTGTTGACATACCTGGTTCATGGATTGATTACGTTGTAGTTGCTGACAAGCCATATCAGCTTGAGCCTCTTTTTACCCGTGATCCGCGACATATTACAGATATCCAGGTGCTTCAAGCGATGATGATTATCCGTGGTATCTATGAAAAGCATCAGGTAAAGTCGTTAAATCATGGAATTGGCTATAATACAGCTGCCGTGGAATTGTTACTACCTACATATGGAGAAAAGCTTGGCCTTAAAGGAAAGATCTGCAAACACTGGGCGTTAAACCCTCATCCCACATTGATTCCTGCCATCGAAAGTGGCTGGGTAGACAGCGTCCATTGCTTTGGCGGGGAAGTTGGAATGGAAAAATATGTGGCCTCAAGGCGCGATGTGTTTTTTACAGGCCGTGACGGAAGTTTACGCTCGAACCGGACATTATGCCAGCTGGCGGGGCAATATGCTGTTGATTTGTTTGTAGGTTCAAGTCTGCAGATTGACGCTTACGGAAATTCCTCGACAGTTACTCGCGGGAGGCTTGCAGGGTTCGGCGGGGCACCAAATATGGGGCACGACCCAGGTGGGAGGAGACATTCTTCCGAGGCGTGGCTGGACATGAAGACAAATGATGATCCGCTTGCACGTGGAAAAAAGCTGGTAGTTCAGGTAGTAGAAACCTTCCAAACCGGAAATAAACCAGTGTTTGTTGAATCTTTAGATGCATTGGATGTAAAAAATGATGCAAATCTCGCAACTGCACCTGTGATGATTTATGGTGAAGACGTCACACATATTGTGACGGAAGAAGGGATTGCCTATTTATATAAAGCGAACAGCATGGAAGAACGCAGGCAGGCCATCGCAGCAATCGCAGGCGTTACTCCGATTGGGCTTGAACATGACGTTAGAAAGACGGATAAGTTGAGAAGGGAAGGACTAATTGCCCTCCCTGAGGATCTTGGGATTAGAAGAACCGATGCCAAGCGTTCATTGCTAGCTGCTAAAAATGTAGAGGAGCTGGTGGAATGGTCAGATGGTTTATATGAACCACCTGCTAAATTCCGCAGCTGGTAACAGGGTGAAGTTCAAATGGAAAATTTACGTTATACAGAGAATCTTGCAATTTTAGCAGTGCAAGCGCTGATCGAAGAGGCAGAACTGACGCCGAAGCCAGGTCTTGTTGACAAGGAAAGCACAGGTTCCCATCATGATATGTCGATTGAATTAATGATTAAATCAGCCAGATCATTAGAGCAGGCATTCAGGGAAATTGCCAAGGTAAGCTATGGAAGGGGCCCTTCTCAGGATTTAAGGGAAGAGATTGCGGCTATCGGGCGCCAAGGGGAAATCGATATGTTCCAGGCTACTGGTGGCGTGAATACACATAAAGGTGCTATCTGGGCATTGGGCCTGCTTATTTCAAGCGCAGCCATGAACCCAGGAGAGACATCTTTGGAACTCATTGCTAAAACCGCAGGAAACCTTGCCCTCTTCCCGGATCGAAACCTGCCACAACAAATAACAAATGGTAAAAGGATAAAAGAAAAATATGGGGTGAATGGAGCGCTGGGGGAAGCTCAGCAAGGGTTCCCTCATATAAGAAATATATCTTTACCTGTTCTTTATGATTCGAGGAGAAGGGGGATTAAAGAGGACCTATGCAGGCTGAATACCTTAATTGCACTTATGGCAAGTCTTGATGATACATGTATTTTACATCGGGGAGGGGCTCAAAGCTTGACCGCTGCCAAGGAACTTGCTTCAGAAATCCTACTATTAGGCGGCGTTTGGACACAGACCGGATGGAAGGTTTTAGAGCAACTAAGTCAATACTTAATTACGTGCAATGCTTCCCCAGGGGGTAGTGCGGATTTGCTTGCGGCTACATTATTCCTTGATTATCTCTATAAAAATAACACAAGCCATTTATGTGGGTTCAAAAAGTACTCGCTCATTAGAAAATAAGGAGGGTGCCAAATTGGAAAAATTATTGTTTCGTTTTCCTGCAACAAAAAAATTGAATTCGATTTCACATGTGGGTGTGGTTGGATCTGGAGATTTGGAAATTTTGATGGAACCTTCAGAAGGGACATATACAGAGATCATTGTACGTACTGGTACAACGGGTTTTAAAGAAACATGGAGCTCCGTTTTAGAGAGATTTTTTTCACAGCATGATGTTTCAGCAATCGTTAAGATTAATGATTTCGGTGCAACTCCAGGAGTTGTATCATTACGTTTATCACAAGCTTTGGAGGTGGCTAACGATGCTCGATACGTTAAAAAATAGCTTTGTTGAATGCGGTGGACGTGATCGGGCACGTGCATTGTTGGATGAAGCCAGCTATAGGGAGTTACTGGATCCATTCACAGGTATTGAATCACCACATTTGGAACCCCAGGGCATAGTTCCGCAAAGTGATGATGGTGTGGTGATTGCAAGGGGAGAACTGCATGGTCTACCTTTATTGGTGATTTCTATAGAAGGAAATTTCCAGGGGGGAGGCATTGGTGAGGTCTCAGGTGCTAAAATTGCCGGTGCACTGGAACTCGCTTTGGAGGAAAATAAAGCAGGTGGATCAGTGTACCCAGTTATTGTGTTTGATACAGGAGGAGTAAGGCTGCAGGAAGCAAACTATGGACTATTGTCCATTGCAGAAATTGGGGCTGCTATTGTCGCTCTAAGGGAATATGTACCGGTTATCGGTATTATTCCAGGGAAAATTGGAGCATTTGGCGGGATGTCCATTACGGCTGGTTTATGCAGTATCTTAATTATGACCCGTGAAGGACGGCTTGGATTAAATGGACCTGAGGTTATCGAGCAAGAAGCCGGTATTGAGGAATTCGATTCCATGGATCGTCAGTTAATCTGGAATACAATTGGCGGGAATCAAAGAAACACAACGGGATTCGCCGATCTAGTTGTGGATGATGATATTGAAGCCTTTCAACATGCTATTCTATCTGCTGTCAAAAAAGCGGCCGGACAACCCCCAAGAAGCACCCAGATTGAAAGGTATCTAATGTTTTTACAAACGGTCGATCCTTCAGAATTCATTAACGCGGAAAAAGCACGTCATTTATGGAAACAGTCCGGACAAAATACTCTAGATGAATATAGCTTTACGAGGACTATTCAGGACAATGGGATAGTAAGCAGAGGGAATAAATGGTTTACTCTCTTAACAAAGGGGGCCCCAACTATCAGTAAAATCCCTTCTGTTCTATGTACAGATGCCTTTATTGGGAATGTTCCTGCGCGTTTTCTTGCAGTGGTACCGGATAAATGTAGCCGCTTCCCAAGAGCACGATCCGGTGAATTGGGCCTTGAAGAAGGATGGATGATCGCGAAACATGTACGGGATGTGATCGAAGAGGATCGGCATCAGGAGAAGCGGGCAATTGTCGCAATTGTTGATGTACCAAGCCAGGCTTACGGCTATCGGGAGGAACTTCTGGGGATTCATCAGGCATGTGCTGCGGCAGTTGATGCTTACGCTTCTGCTAGATTAGCAGGGCATCCAGTCATTGCCTTTATACCTGGAAAGGCTATTTCAGGTGCATTTCTTTCCCACGGAATGCAAGCAAGCCGTCTGATAGCATTAGAGGATGAGGGTGTAAATGTTCATGTTATGTCCAAAAAATCAGCAGCTAGAATTACACAGCGTACGATTGATGAATTGGAAGAAGCCACAAAAAAAGTTCCTGCAATGGCCTATGATATTCGTTCTTTTGAAAAACTAGGTGCACTATTTGCCCTCATGAGTGGTATAAATGCAGATTCCCCAGGGATTTCCGACCGCACAGCAGTATTTAGTAAATTAGTTGAAGCCATTGAAGACACAAAAAACAGTCCAAGGGATCTTAGCAACAGACTCAACACTTCTTTTGCACGAGAGGGTGGGCGGACAGCTTCTATACTTGTAAGGGAGAAGCTTACAGAACAATGGTGCTAGAACCACATGATTTACTAAAGATTAATCCAAAAGATATTTTCAGCCACTCTCTAATCCCTGAATGGGTGTTTTATTCTTTGGAGATTGCACCATTTGTTGTGGTACGGAGGGTACATGCTCCAAGAGGGCAGGCAGCCATTGGGATTAGGGGCAAGCAAAGAAACCAGAGATTTGGGGCATTTTTACCAGAACATAGTGTTATAAAACAAATAAAACCTGAAGACCTTACCGGAAAAGAACTGTGGAAAGATAAGCAATCACCGGTTTTTGCGACTCTGAAGTTCGTAGAAAAGATATTCAATGCTCACAGGCTTTCATGGGGGCCTGGAGGAAGTGTCGGTTTTGAGCTTGCTAGTGGTGTGAAAACAGTAACATCAAAAAGTGACCTAGACCTAATTATTCGTTCACCAGAACCATTGGAGTTTTGTATTGCGAGGAAGCTTGTGGAAGAATTAAAGAAAAGCCCGGCAAGAGTGGATGTTCAAGTGGAAACCCCTGCCGGTGCCTTTTCATTGGTGGAGTATGCAAGAGGTCCTGGGCCAGTGTTATTAAAAACCATGTTGGGTCCCAAGTTGAGCAGCAATCCTTGGGACGGCTACCTGAATCCGACAAAAATAGGTAATCAACCGTAATCTTCTATTAATATTGTAATCTAGAAAAGAAAATTGTGTTTAATCAAAGCCTTCCAATTACCAAATTTGGAGGTTTTTTTCTTATGGACATTTTTGAGTCTCTATTACTATAAAAATGCAGAGAAATATCCAGTTAAGAGATAGTCAAGTGATCATTAATAATGGGACATCCTCCGCCTTTTTAAATCATATCTACGAAAATAAAATTGGCTATGTTTTGAAGGAAAGAGTATTAATAAAGTTTGGATGTTGGATCAAATATTATTTCATTATGTCCACTTTGTCATAAGAAGGTTCATCATGATGATACTTTTGATGAGAAGAAGGGGATTCTTGAGGAATTGTATAAGATTAGAAAAGATAGACTAAAGAAGTGTAAGATTGATATTTCTTTAAGGGATTTGTTATCCTATTATCATTAACACACAATAATAATTATCTGTGAACATGGTAATGGATAAAAAAGTCTCCATACTATTAATAGTAGTAGTTTTAATAACTTTGGCTTTTTTTCCTGATTTTAAGAAAATTATCAGGACTCAATAAATATACAAAAAAGAAGATTCCCCAACATTATTGTAAGTGTCATGGGAGACCTTTGGCCGGATAAGCTTGTTTGTAAAAACGCACCAGCACCCTATGTGTTGCCACATACGCTCTTCACAAATGGAAGCGGTTGTGTAGTTTAGGTTAATTGGATATGGGTTATGAAAATTAAAGGAGAAAAATATGAATATAAGTTTATTTCACATGTTAGAAGGTAAAAATATTTGTTTTAAAGCTTTAAGTATAATGGATGCTAAAGCTATACACCAGTTTGCCTCAAATGAGGAGGTCTCACGATTTATTGGCTGGAATTTAATGAACACGTTGAATCAAACAAGTGAGTTTATTGAATTAATGCTAAAACGCGAGTCAGCAGGTACTCACTTATATGCCTCCATTGTTTTAAAATCAACTCAGGAAATTATAGGGACAGCGATGATTTTCAATTTTGACAAAGAAGCAAACCATGCTGAAATCGGTTATGTTTTCGATAAAGGTAATTGGGGCAAGGGTTATGGTTCAGAATGTGTTGCTTTAATGAGTGATTACGCATTTGAATCACTTAATCTTCACAAGCTCCATGCTAGTGTTGTGGATGCAAATATTGGTTCTGCCCGGATATTAGAAAAGAATGGATATGAATTAGAGGGACGATTAAAAGACCACTATTTTATTGAAAATAAATATTATGATGCATTACTTTTTGGAAAGATTAAAACGGTCAGGCTGGATTGAGAATAAATGGAGAAGGAATCCTTTACTGCCTACCAAAACAGTTAGAATAATTAAAATGTGGCAGTAATAAAGTAAATCTCCCTGCTAAGCAAAGAGATTTTTTTATTAGTTTTTTCATTTTTAAATATGATAGATTCTCCCGCTTTTGGGTATTGTTCCTTTTAATTAGTGAAACTTTTTGAACAACCTGCAAGCCTTAATACTAAGCTTTGGATTTATTTTGGTGTATATTAGTAAGCAGGGAATATCAAGAACCAACTAAAGTAACGTTAAAGTATGAATTAAAGGAAGTGGGGTATTTTACAATTTTCAGCTGTATCAAGCCTTGTTTAAACGATTTACTATTGTGGTATTTTTATAGGAAAATCCAGATGTTGCTGTATAGGTAAAGGAATCATGAAATGGAATTATTTTTCATTTTCAAGTTAAACAAAATGTGATAAAGTAGGACAAGTCTTTTTTACGGAAAAATTTAATCGCTAAAAGGAGGATTAATGTGAATAACATTGGCTCTCGAAAAATATTTAATAACAAAAACCACTTATTATTTTTCGCTATAGTGGTTGTATTATTCTGGATTAAATCTTATGTGGTGTATCGTCTTGAATTTAAATTAGGAATCGACGATGGTCTTCAAAAGTTCTTATTAGCAATTAATCCATTCAGTTCTGCATTGTTCTTCTTTGGATTAGCGTTATTATCCAAAAAACATGCAAAATCCATTATGGTCGTAATCCATTTCCTATTATCGTTTTTATTATATGCTAACATTGTTTACTATCGATTTTTCAGTGATTTCATTACGGTGCCTGTTATCATGCAAGGAAAGTCCAATGCGGGTGAATTAGGAAGCAGTGCCGCTGCCCTTATGTCACCATATGATGTATTATTTTTTGCGGACTTTTTCATTATATTATTCCTTGCTCTAACCGTATTTAAGAAATTTAAAGTAGAAAGTAAAAAATCATTTCAACTCGTGCTTTTATTCGCTGTAACCGTGTTTTTATTTAACTTAGGTTTAGCTGAAAAAGACCGCCCACAACTTTTAACACGTACTTTTGACCGTAATTACTTAGTTAAGTATTTAGGTATTCCAAACTTTACCCTTTATGATATTGTTGAAAATGCAGAATCTTCCACAGAGAAGGCTTTTGCAAGCAGCAGCGATATTACCGATGTAGAAAATTATCGTAAAGCGAATTTTACACAGCCGAGCCCTGCATTGTTCGGTAAGGCAAAAGGAATGAACGTCATATACGTCTCAATGGAATCATTCCAAAACTTTATGATTAATTACAAAATGCCAGATGGGGAAGAAGTAACGCCATTCTTAAACTCACTAACACACGACCAAAATACATTCTATTTTGATAACTTCTTTCACCAAACAGGGCAAGGTAAAACATCCGATGCAGAGTTCTTAATGGAAAACTCGCTATATCCAATGTCTACTGGGGCAGTTTTTATTAATAAAGCACAGAACACGTATCAATCAGCACCGGCTATATTAGACGAACAAGGATATAATTCAGCTGTATTCCACGGTAACTACAAAACATTCTGGAACAGAAATGTAATGTATAAATCATTAGGTTACGATCAATTCTTTGATGCTTCTTATTATGATATGAGCTCTGGTAATGTAAAGAACTACGGTATGAAAGATAAGCCGTACTTTGCGGAATCGATGTCAATGTTAGAGAGCTTGCCGCAGCCTTTCTATACGAAGTTTATTACATTATCGAACCACTTCCCATTTGAAATGGATCCAGGTGATACAGACTTCCCGAAAGGTAATACAGGAGACCCTATTGTCGATAATTATTTCCAATCAGCTCATTACATGGACCAAGCATTACAACAATTCTTTGATAGCTTAAAGAAAGACGGTTTATACGATAAAAGTATCATCGTCCTTTACGGAGATCACTATGGTTTATCTTCTAACCATTACAAAGCAATGGCAAAAGTACTTGGCGTTGATAAAATTACACCTACGATGGATGCAGACTTGCAAAAAACTCCACTTTACATTCATGTACCAGGAGTTAAAGGTGGAATTCAACACCAATATGGTGGAGAAGTTGACGTTAGACCAACTGTCCTACACTTATTAGGGGTCGATACAAAAGATTATATTGAATTTGGATCTGATTTATTATCTCCACAACATCGTAATTGGGCATTATTCAGAAATGGCGATTATGTATCACCAACTATGTACCAATTAAGCGATAAAATTTACGATCCAAAAACAGGTTTGAAAATCCCATCTACTCCGGAATCTAAAAGTCTAGACACAAAAGTTCGAACAGAACTTCAAATGTCAGATGAAGTGGTTCAAAGAGACTTATTGCGTTTCTACCAGCCACCAGGTTTCAAGCCGATTAATCCAGATGATTTTCAATATTTAGGACCTAAAGATAAGCCGCAAAAAACAGTGAAGACTACCACTGTACCAACACCTGATACAGGAGAGTAGGCGGAAAGATAAAGTGAAGAAACTCTAAGTAGTTCAGTTTTAAGGTAGAAAAACTAAATTTTAACTGTATTTTTTAAGTCCAATTCGCAATAGAATTGGACTATTTCTTTTTTGGTGATAGATCAAGGTTAGTATGAGATATATCTAAATTAGCAATAAAAATGGCATATAAATTCTTATATGGACAATAGTTATTGGTCATATGTTATTTGCTGCTACAACGTAATGCTGATTTCCTAGTTATGATTCAAAGAAGGTGGACGATAAGTAATTTTAACTGCCGCTTGCTACTTAAAAGATCAGAAGGGCAAAGTCTCTGAAAATAGGGCAGCTTTGAACAGTATGAGGAAAAATTATATTAGTCCTGTCCGAAGTCGGGACAACTTCGGACAGCAGATGGCTAAATTACTTCAGTCCTGTCCGAAGTCGAGACAACTTCGGACAGCAGATGGCTAAATTACTTCAGTCCTGTCCGAAGTCGGGACAACTTCGGACAGCAGATGGCTAAATTACTTCAGTCCTGTCCGAAGTCGAGACAACTTCGGACAGCAGATGGCTAAATTACTTCAGTCCTGTCCGAAGTCGAGAAAACTTCGGACAGCAGATGGCTAAATTACTTCAGTTCTGTCCGAAGCCGAGACAACTTCGGACAGCGGATGGTTAAAATACTTCAGTTCTGTCCGAAGTCGAGGCATCTTCGGACAGCAGATGGCTAAATTACTTCTGTCCTGTCCGAAGTCGGGACAACTTCGGACAGCAGATGGCTAAATTACTTCAGTCCTGTCCGAAGCCGAGACAACTTCGGACAGCAGATGGCTAAATTACTTTAGTCCTGTCCGAAGCCGAGACAACTTCGGACAGCAGATGGCTAAATTACTTCAGTGCTGTCCGAAGTCGAGACAACTTCGGACAGCAGATGGCTAAATTACTTCAGTCCTGTCCGAAGTCGAGACAACTTCGGACAGCAGATGGCTAAATTACTTCAGTCCTGTCCAAAGTCGAGACAACTTCGGACAGCAGATGGCTAAATTACTTCAGTTCTGTCAGAAGTCGGGACAACTTCGGACAGCAGATGGCTAAATTACTTCAGTTCTGTCCGAAGCCGAGACAACTTCGGACAGCAGATGGCTAAATTACTTCAGTCCTGTCCGAAGCCGAGACAACTTCGGACAGCAGATGGCTAAATTACTTCAGTTCTGTCCGAAGTCGAGACAACTTCGGACAGCAGATGGCTAAATTACTTCAGTCCTGTCCAAAGTCGAGACAACTTCGGACAGCAGATGGCTAAATTACTTCAGTTCTGTCCGAAGTCAGGAAATCTCTACTCGATAACTGAACTACTTAAAGGAAACTCACTTCTCCTTTTTGTCATATACATATAAATTTTAAAAGATGTCGGTTGAGATCAGCGTATGAGCAGCACTGCTATTAACAACGAGACTATCTAATGTTTAGTATCCCCTTTTAAAAAAACTCCCTGGGCTACAGTGAGCTTTCAGATTGAAGACATCTGACTACATCAATATTTTCTTTTTATCCAAAACGGACTATACAAAATATAAAAACTTAAAATGATCACCATCTCAATGGAGAGCAGATACCAGGGCCACTGTCCAAGATAATCTAATAGAGAACTCGATTTTGGCTTTTTCATGAGATATAGATAATTCGCTCCCAGCCATTTATTGAGGAAAAAGACAAAGCCTGAATAAATGTTTACAATCAAAATGCTTATCCACATCACTTGAAGAGTCGGTCTGTAATTAAAAGCCAATATCATGAATATACATGCCAGCACCACGCCTCCATGTGATACAAAGAACTCAAAATATTCAAAGTGCGGGAATGAATATCTCCCAAGGTCAGGAGTCAAAATAGCTTGAATAGAACTGCCTAACCCTGCAAAGTAGAGGAATTGAAAAAGTTTTTTACTCTTGGTAAACAGCATCACAATAGCGAGTATAACAGAAAGATCACTAAGTTGAAGCGGTAAATCCTCTTTCAATGACCATGCTTCCTTATATAGGAGCCAAATTTGCTCCAAAACCGTAGATAAAAAAAGGAGACAGGCTAAAAAGAATCTTAAAGTTCTTCTCTTCCTTTTTACTGGCAGCTGTCTTCTAAAAATAAATAGGAGAGTGCATAAAACTAAAATGATACCAAGTGGCAAAAAGTGTTCAACTGAAAAAAGACGAAAAGAAGGAAGAGTAGAATGAACTTGAAAAAATGTATGCATCTTTTACCCCATTGTTTTGATAATTGCTCATTCTAATTTGGGGCAAATTCATCGATTACTATACTAACCTTTAAGTTCTTCAAAGTTAAAATCAGTATGTTTTCAACAGCTGGCGTACATAGCGGGGTGGGAGCTACAAAACTGGTCGCTGGTTTATCGGGAGTATAAGGATAATCTCTCTTGTAAAACTTCTAAGACTTCTTCCGGCACTTCCCTGACCTTGATATCCCCACCTAGAAAAAGCAGCCAATTCGTTATTTCGGTCAATTCTTCGGGCTTATTAACATGGATGAAAGTCTTTAGAATGGCTGTGGTTTGATATGGGTTTGTATAGGAAATTGAAACGTTTAAAGGATGGTATTTTTTGAATTGGGCAATTGCTTTTGGACCAAGTTCAAGGACAAGGTTAATCTCTTCTTTCCGCTTACTTAGTTTTTCTAAAATCTTTTTCTTACTTAATCTTTTTTCCGTTGGGTAGGGTTTGACATCAGTGAGATGGTCAACAGGAAAAATCATCCTCTTTTCTTCCACTAAGTCAAATCCTTCAATCAGCCAAAGGCTTTTTTCATGATAAAGGTGCAAGAGATAGATTGGATAAGACTTTCTTACCTTCTCTTCATTGATGGTAATCAATAAATAGCTATCCAAAAGAAGGATTTGGATGAGTTTTTCTAACATCGGATCGGGGAGGTCTGTAAGATCAAGCAGGTCGGGATTATGGGGGTTGGTCCCTTCAAAAAGCAAGATTTCATTTAAAAGAACAAGGTCATCTTGCTGGTTTTCTGAGATGAGGCCTAGTAATTTTTCAGCTAAAGACTGACGACTCTTTAGATAAGGGAGCTGCTGATTTCTTGTGGCCATAAAGGCAATAAAAAGAGCTTTGACCTCATTATCGGTAAAGCGTACGACGGGAAGGACAGAGTTGTGCATGACAAAATAACCCCCATCCCTTCCAACTTCAGCGACAAGTGGCATCCCCATTGCCTCTATTTCTCTGATATCTCTAATAGCTGTCGAACGAGAGATGTTAAATTCCCGCATGATTTCAGCTATTGTAAAGTGGGTGCGGTTGTTGATATACCGCATGATGATATTAATCCGTTCAACTTTTTTCATCGGGACTCCTAAACAGTATCATTTTTTGACATGATTTAAGGTTATCATATACACATCAAGTGAAGAAGACAAATCATTTGATTAATTTAAAAACGAGGAAGGTATTAAATATGGCAGATTATACCCTAGAAGAAAAAGACAGCTTTATCGTTATAGGTATTGGAACGGAGCTTAAGAGCGATTACACAGACTTTGCTGGCTTAACCAGGGAAAAGTCAGACTTTTGGCAGGCCATCAGCCAAGATGGAATGCTTGACTCATTAAAAGCAACAGCCATAAATGACTACGTTTTTGCCGTTAACGAAGCAGTGAATAACAAGTTGATGCATTATGCTGGCGTTATGACAGAGGCATCAGCACCAGAAGAAGCCAGAGTGATCCAATTTCCAAAGGGCCAATATCTAGTGGTTAAAGGGGAAGGGAAGACGGCTGAAGAATTGAATAATATGCTTACTGGTATTGCCTTTGGTCAAGTCTTGCCAGAAGCAAAGAATTTTGCCTATGTTGGCGGCCCAAATGCAACGGTTGAGATGGGGAAGCGAAATGGCTTAGTATATGGTGAAATGTGGATTCCTGTTGTTAGGAAATAAAGAGTTAAAAAGGAGAAATACAAATGTCCAATACTGTTGATTTTAAAAATGTGTCTACGGTTGGTTTAGAGTCTTCACCTGTAGTAGAAGCACTTGCTGGTTTACGTGCTCATGAAGCCCGTTACTTTATGAACAAATACAAGCATGAATTTACGGTTGTACCAGCTAGTGAATCCTCCGAGACCCTTGATTATGTGAACCGAATTTTGAAAGAAGAACGTGATATTGAGTTTGCCGCCAAACCATTAGAAACATCTCGTTTTCAAGTGGAAAATATCAAGTGGGCCTACGTCTTTTATGAGGATGGGCTTGAGGTCAATGTTTTGTATACAGTTGATGACCCTAAGAAGCGTGCCGTTGGTTTTAAGCTTTCTGAGGGGATGGAGGTACCAAAGGAATTAGAAGGGAAGTTTAAGTTTGCTAGGCAGAAGTCTAAACTAGCTGGAACCATTCGGGGCTCATATTTTGTAATTAAAGGAGAATATTAAAGTATCAAGTGGAGGAGTCCAGTCATTTTTGTAGTAATCTTATTGAAATTAGTTCTATAGGTAAAAAATAGCTTACTATATAATTAACGGTACTTGAATATCCTTTGGTAGTGATAATTGGTTCGTTTCATATTGTATATACAAATGAAAATCGTTCCTTGCTTGGTTAGTTGGTTGTGGTGACTAATGAGACCAAGGAGAACGATTTTCTTATTTTTTTGCAAAAAGTTGTACTTTTGGGACGCCCTCTTTAAATTCATTATGCTTTAGTTAACATCCATACTGAAAAGCACCCCTAGTTTTTTAGGGAGCTCCAGAAGGCTCAGAAAAGACGTACATCGGGATCGGCCGTATGTGTTTGCTGTGGGAAAAGGAATCCTTCAATATAAGGTGAAGATATACCTTGATGATATCTTATGGCGGTGTCGGCAAAAAAACGTTTTGCTTCTTCCACGGTGCGCTTTCCAGTCACAATTTCATTTAACATATTCAATGCTAGAAAATTCATTTCTTCTTTGTCGCATTTCGCCGAAGCTTCGCCGCCCGTACGATCAGGATAAACACTTCCGTCAAATTGGGCAATTTCATCAAAAAGTTCAACAGGCACCTTGTAATTAATGGTCTGTTTCAAGAAATCAAGATGGGGAGTAGGAAAGTTGTGCGGAACCGTATCAAGATAAACGATCGTTCGTTTCCACGGGACATTATGATGCCAAATGAGTCTTCTCGAACTAGTTTCGTTTGGCAGCCCGTATTTATTGACTAACTTATGCACAACATTTTTTTGAGATTCGGACCAATTGGCTATAATTTGGTCGATAGCCGGATGAATCCTGTAATACGGCGTCCAATCTCCATAATTTCCTGGATACATTAGTATTCCCTCCTGTGATGGGGTTATAACCACCCTATCATATTCGGTTCAGATGCCTATAGTTACAATGAAAAAGCCCCACGGAAGTCCGAAGAGCGGCAAATAAACAATTAACATCATTAACGATATTTATCTTGCACTTACACCAACGACTGGCGGTTTTCTCCTCATCATGCCGGCGATCAGCGGAAGCATCTCTCTAAATTACAATTCCGAATTGGATGAGTTTAACTGTTTACAATTTGTCCGCCATTTACATGCAGTATTTGCCCTGATATGTAAGATGCATCATTGGAGGCTAAGAATACATAAGCAGGTGCCACTTCAAATGGTTGACCAGCTCGCTTCATGGGAACGTTATCTCCAAAAGTGGCAATCTGTTCAGGAGGTAAGGACGATGGAATCAATGGAGTCCAAATGGGCCCCGGAGCAACACCATTGACTCGAATCCCTTGTGATGCCAGTGACAATGATAGAGAGCGTGTAAATGAAACAATCGCTCCTTTTGATGCCGAGTAGTCAATGGAATCTTGATCTCCTAGATAGGCACTAACGGATGTTGTATTGATGATGGAGCTCCCTGACTTCATGTACGGCAGAGCAGCTTTCGTCAAAATGAACTGCGAAAAAATATTTGTGTGAAAAGTGCTTGCTCGTTGATTCGAATCTATATCCAGCAAACTGTTCTTAATGTGCAGTACACCGGCATTATTCACCAAAATGTCAATCCGGCCAAATTGGTGAATCGTTTGCATTACAGCTTGTTGGTAAGGTTGCTCATACCCTATCTCACCTGGGATGGTAATGCAACGACGTCCGTACTTTTGGACATAAAACTTTGTTTCATTGGCATCGCTGTGTTCATTAAGATAGGAGATGGCAATGTCTGCACCCTCTTTCGCGAAGGCGACCGCAACAGCTCTCCCAATCCCACTATCTCCACCAGTAATAAGAGCTACCTTATTCATAAGTTTACCGGCTGGTTGGTAATTGGGGTCATCAAATATAGGTCTGGGTGTCATTAATGATTCAATGCCAGGTTTACTTTGTTGTTGAGGCGGAAAACCCATTACATACACTCTCCTCGGCATTTTCCTAAAGAATAATATTAAATTTTTGATATAAGTTATGATTATCATTTGGGAAATATACCCTTTAAAAGTGAGCATAAATAGAGGAAGGGAAGAGGAGTTGCTTTAAGAAGAGAAAAAAAACAACTTATGGGTAAAAACATTTGTATAAAAATCTCCATTTCAAAATTATTACTTCTAATTATGTTAAAGCATCAGTTAGTTAATTTTGAAATGAGCTCTTTTTTTATTCGTTGTAACTGACTTAAAAGAGGAAGTTTAACCAAGATATCATGAATTATTTAATTTATGATTTCCGAAGATGTTTCACCTTGTAAAGATTATTAAACTATAATTTAGTAAGTGTTTTAATTAAGCTAAAATTCATATAATCATATTAAGAAAAAATTTTGAGATAAATCTAAATCCCCCAGGTTTATCCGCTTTTGAAAGGAGATTGGGTTAAATGAATAGGCCGATCTAAGATCTCCCAATAGACATTATTTAATTTGAAAATCGGGGGATTTAGAATGAAATTAAATAAAAATTTTGCTTTATTACTATTGGGTCAATCTTTCGCAAATATAGGTGATGTCCTATATATCGTAAGTGTTATTAGTGTGATATATAACTTAACCGATTCTGCAACAGCATCATCATTAGTTCCCTTTACGATTACTTCATCCATGTTTGTTTCCAGCCTCCTAACTCCTCTTTTGGTTGGAAGAGTGAATTTAAAATGGTTAATGACTTGGTCGCAAATTGGAAAAACCATTCTGCTTGTTATTCTGGGGTTGATGTTAGTTGGTATTACAGCATCTAATTATTATTTAAGCTTTATATTGATTGGAATGATTGCTTTTCTTGACGGCTGTGCACATCCTATAAGACAGACGTTGATTCCACACTATGTACCCCCTGTTGATTTAATAAAAGCTAATGGCGTTGCTGAAACAGTCACTCAATTCATCCAAGCAGTGATGTGGTTCGTAGGCAGTCTGTTTTTAATGATTTTAAGTCCGCAACAACTTAATTGGCTAGTTGGATGTTTGTTCGTAATATCAAGTGTTTTGCTATGTTTATTAGAAAATGTAAGTCATAAGACAACCGAGTCAAAAGGGAAATTAGAACAACTTAAAGAGGGATGGAGAACTTTAACCAATACTCCTGTCTTACGAAAAATTGCTTGGATAGACACCTTAGAAACGATTGCAGGGACGGTATGGATTGCAGCTATATTATATGTTTTCGTCTACGATGCTTTAAACGTTGATGAAAAATGGTGGGGATTTATCAATGGTGCTTTCTTTCTAGGATTAATTTTAGGAAGTGTTTTTTGTATTCATTATTCCTATATTGTGGAAAAGAAACTAGGTACTTTTATTTTTGTTGGTTCATTCGCCGGTTTCTTAGTCACTATTTTTTTTAGCTTAAATAGCAATCCAACCATAGCCTTATTTCTATCGCTGATTATAGGGTTTTTCGGGCAAATCAAAAGCATTCCGCAACAAACGGTTATCCAGACTAGTGTTTCCAAAGAGCAGTTAACTACTGTTTATACCTTATTAGGAGCTATTGGAACGGGAATGTTCGGGGCTGGTTCTTTGGTTATGGGGTTATTAGCAGACTTGTTAGGGTTAAGAATTGTATTCGTTTTATCGGGGGTAATACTAGCTTTGGCAAGTACAATTGTTTATAAAAATAGGCAACTATTTGTTAGAAAAGAATTACAAAAATAATGGTAGGAAGGATTTTAATATACAAAATCCTTCCTTTTAATGCCAGGGCAGTTTGCGAAATTTATAACATAAAGTAACGAGGAACGATCGTTCAATTAGGGCAGTCGCTTTTCTGTTCATCTGACCGGCTCATGTTAGTTAAGGAAGGATAAGCATTGAAGGTTAACGAATTATTAATGTACTACATATTTTAAGGAGTAATTTTGCAATGATAAATGAGGAAAAAATCATTGAACTTATTACAGAAGATAAATGGATGATGAATATATTGAAAGCGGCAAAATCATTGAATTTGCCTGATTGGTGGATTTGTGCTGGATTTGTTCGTTCAAAAATATGGGATACACTACATAATTTTAGTGAAAGAACTCCAATCCCCGATATTGATGTAATTTATTTTGATCCTACTAATCTTGATCAATTAAAGGAAAAGAAACTTGAGAAAAAGCTTAAAACCCTTATACCTAACATTCCTTGGTCTGTAAAGAATGAAGCTAGGATGCACATTAAAAGCAATATGCCTCCCTATTCTTCTTCCGTTGATGCTATTTCCAAGTTCCCAGAAACAGCCACAGCTTTAGGAGTAAAATTAGATGAAGACGAAAATGTGAAATTAACCGCCCCATACGGCACTAGTGATGTTATTAATCTAGAAGTGAAGCCGACTCTTTTTTTTACAGAAACTAAAGAACGAATAGAAATTTACGAAGCCCGCATAACAAAAAAGAATTGGAAATCAACTTGGAATAATTTAAAAGTGCAGCATATAAATCGTTCTTACTAAGCAATGAAGTGGTATATATCCATTTATATTTTGATAAATCGTGGTTTCGTAACATGAAAGTGGTAATACAACTGTTCGATGGACCGTTAATTCTATTAAACTTTGGTCCACTAAAAAATCTTTCATTTGCATTTGACCACCTCAATGTATTTATATTTTTTCATTCGATTTGGGTATCATTTCAGCGGTTTTCCACTTATTATTTAAAATAGTATATCACTATTTATATATTTTAAAGGTGGAGAATCAATCATGAAAAGACAAAAGGGTATCGCTCTTGTTATTATAGGAGCCGTATTTTGGGGGATTGGTGGAACTGTTGCAAAAAAGCTTTTTCAACAATATCAAATCGATGTAGATTGGCTTGTAACCACCCGCTTGCTCGTAGCTGGTTTTTTACTCCTAACAGTTCAATTTTTCGGAAAGGACCGTTCCCAGATACTTGGTGTTTGGAAAAATCGAAGGATAGCTTTTCGATTAATGATCTTTGGGTTACTCGGCATGCTTGCGGTTCAATATACGTATATGGCTTCTATTAAACATGGTAATGCTGCTGTTGCAACTCTATTACAATATTTAGCACCGGTTATGATTATCGTTTACTTAATTTTCCGCAAACAAACTGTTTTAACACGAAATGACCTGTTGACTGTTTCCCTGGCTTTAATAGGGTGTTTTTTCTTATTAACAAACGGCTCAATCTCTCAATTATCTGTACCAACACTAGCAATCGTTTGGGGTGTTTTATCTGGAATAGCTTTAGCATTTTATACGTTATATGCCATTCCTTTATTGAAACAATACGATTCCCTTGTCATTGTTGGTTGGGCTATGATGATCGGTGGTTTAGCATTAAGTTTTATCCATCCACCATGGCAAATTGACTTTAAAAGCTTAACACTAGAAACTTATTTCTACTTAGTCTTCGTTATTATTTTTGGTACGATGATAGCATTTTGGTTTTACATCAAAAGTTTGCAAAGTCTAACACCAAAAGAATCAAGCCTGCTAGGAAGCGTAGAGCCACTAGCGGCTGTTTTAACGACAGTCTTTTGGTTAAAAGAAACCTTTGGATTTTTCCAATGGATTGGTACAGTTTGTATCATTGGAATGATATTATTGTTGGCTTTGAATAAAGGTTCCTCTTCAAAGACTGACAAAATTTCAAATAATGAAAAGCCCCTCAAAATTAGCTAGCTCGCTGAGGCGCTTTTTGGCCGGATATTTTTGCAAACTGGTCTATTCGAAACCTAATAATATAATTAGAATATTAAAATAATATCCACAATTCATTTTCAAAAAATAAATTCTGTTTAATTGTTTTATTAGTTACTATGAAGATATTCAAAGGTTAAAAAGTTTTTTTGTATTTTATTAAATAGATAGATTAATACACAAAAAAAACTTTTTCATGTTTGATATATGTGATATATTAAAAAAGTATTGTTTTTATTATATTAGAAATAATCTAAAAAGTAGGGGTGTATTTGATGAGGAAATTTGGTTTATTTAGTTTATTTTTAATTCTAACTCTCTTTATCGCAGCATGCGGAAGCAAGGAAACATCAGGAGAAAAAACGAATAGTGAAAAGGTATATAAAGTCGGCGTGGACACGACTTACCCTCCATTCGAATATAAAGATGGAAATGAGTATAAGGGTATTGATATTGATTTGATCAATGCGATCGCGAAAAATCAGGGCTTTAAAATTGAACTTAATCCAATGGACTTCGGTGGTATTATTCCAGCCATGCAAGCCAATCAACTTGACGTAGCGATTGCCGGAATGAGCATTACAGATGATAGAAAAAAGGTAGTAGATTTCTCAACTCCTTATTTTGATGCAGGATTAACAGTAGTTGTTAAAAAAGAGAATTCAACTACTAAATCAGTTAATGATCTTAAAGGAAAAACGGTTGCCGTTAAAAAAGGCACAACGGGTGCTAAATTTGCACAAGATAATGCAGCGAAACTAGGAATTAAAGTCGTTCAATTTAACGATAGTCCAGCCATGTTCCAGGAAGTTTCAAATGGAAATGCGGATGCACTTATTGAAGATTATCCGGTTATCTCCTACGCTATTGCTCAAAAGGACCTTGGTTTGAAAATTGTGGGTGACCGATTAAATGGAGACCAATATGGAATTGCTGTTTTGAAAGGGCAAAACAAGGATTTATTAGAAAAAATCAATAAAGGTCTTGCTGAACTCAAAAAAGATGGTACATATGATAAAATTGTTAAAACCTATCTTGGTGAATAAGTTTAGTCTAACGGGCGCGCATAAAGCGCGCTTTCTTTTTGAAAGGGGATGAAAAAATGGACGTAATTACAGCATCTATACCAATTTTATTAAAAGGCCTTCAAGTTACACTTTATATATTTGTTATTGCCATTATTCTGGGCTTTTTAATTGGTTTACTGATGGCCCTGTTACGACTTGCACCTATTAAAATCTTAAATTGGATTGCCAAGGTGTATGTGGATGCAATTCGAGGGACTCCATTTATCGTACAGCTGTTTTTTATTTATTTTGGAGTAAATTCTTTACATTTGATTTCATTGAACAGTACAACGGCCGGTATTATCACCGTTGCCATTAACGCAGGGGCATATTTTGCAGAGATTATCAGAGCTGGCATTCAATCGATTGATAAGGGTCAAACAGAAGCGGCTAGATCAATTGGTTTTACTGGAGCACAAACTATGCGTTACGTGGTCCTGCCTCAGGCTTTTAGAAGAATGCTCCCAACAATTACAAACCAATCTATAATTAGTTTAAAAGATACTTCTCTTTTATCTGTTATTGGTATTGCTGATCTAACACAGCAGGGGCAAATTCAGGCTTCAGCAACCTTTGAAGCATTTAAGATTTGGCTGGCTGTAGGTATCATTTATTTTATCATTATTTATTTGTTAACCCTTCTTGCTAATTTCGTTGAAAGGAGGATTCAAGTCCGATGAGTATTATATCAGTAAAAAACTTAAGCAAATCATTTGGGAAACTAGAGGTCTTAAAAGATATTAATGCAGAAGTGCAAGAAAAAGAAGTAATATGTGTCATAGGCCCTTCTGGATCAGGAAAGAGTACATTCCTTCGTTGTCTTAATCGCCTTGAAGATATTTCAGGTGGTGAGGTAGTGATTAACGGGCATAACATAACGGACCCAAAAATTAATATCAACAAAGTTAGGCAAGAAGTTGGAATGGTATTTCAACAATTCAATCTATTTCCTCATAAAACAGTTTTAGAAAATATCACTTTAGGACCTATTAAAATTCTTTCTATTAGTAAAGCGGAGGCTGAAAAAATGGCCCTTGAGTTACTCGATAAGGTTGGCCTGAAAGAAAAAGCAAGCAGCTATCCGGGAGAACTATCGGGCGGACAGAAACAGCGGGTTGCGATAGCAAGGGCACTGGCGATGAATCCTAAAATCATGCTCTTTGATGAACCGACTTCTGCACTAGACCCGGAAATGGTCGGTGATGTATTAGAGGTCATGAAGCAGCTTGCTAAAGAAGGAATGACAATGGTAGTTGTTACACATGAAATGGGATTTGCCCGGGAAGTGGGCGATCGTGTTATTTTCATGGATGGAGGCTATATTGTCGAAGAAAATGAACCGAATCTTTTATTCGGTAACCCTCAGCATGAGAGAACGAAGGCTTTCTTAAGTAAGGTCCTATAAACCGATTCCTTAGATTTGGGTTAGACGTTAAGAGCGTAAAGTAACTGCCTTAAGTGGTAATTACTTTGCGCTCTTATTTTATTCATTGGTTCTGATGCATTATTTCTACTTTTTTATCCTATTATCGACGCCAACAATGACCAGAAGCCGGCCAAAGTTGTTACAAATAGCTGGAGAGTACGGTGACCAATACCATTAGACTAAGTGAGAATATTATGCGCCTCAAACAAAATAACAATGATTCGAGAAACTTACTTGGTTGGCTTCAACTGAACAGGTTCACTTTTAGCGACCGAAACACCGTTCTCATTGTAGACGATATAAGCCCAATAGGTCTTATTGTTGGTCAATCCCTTGATGTGCACTCCATTGGCATCATAGTTAACGTTCCCATACAATTTATATGGGCCTTTTTTCTCCGTATCAGAGAGATACACGGCGTATCCCTTGCCATTTGCGGACTTAATGTCAAAATCTATGTCGGACTGACTGTTTTTATTTTTAGTTACACTAGACGGAATGTACGGTAATTCAAAGGTTTTCTCAATTGGTCCGCCGATCAGATTCCCTGCCGCATCCTTCAGGCGGAAGATAATGAGACCGCCGTTTGTGGAGTCCGCGTTGAGATCACCATTGCCAATGGAAAGGGTTACTTGTGTTCCATTTTCATTCCAAAGGGTTTCCCATTTCTTAGCCACATTTAAGCCGAAACCAAATTCACCCTTGTTTAGAGGTTCGCTGAAATTAATAACAACGTCGGTCTTGTCTCCATTAATGACTGGCTTAACGCTGGTGACTTCGGCTTTGAAATTTGTCGCTTTCGGCGCAGGAGCATCCAGTCGGGAAACCGATCCACCCGCTTGCAATGTGTCTTTCTCTGTTTTTGTGTCGGGGATGATCGGCCACATCCCTGCTGGACCGTTGTTGTATTTTTCCACATTCCAGCTTATTGGCTGAGTAAAATTAGCGGCACCGTCCTTGCCTGAGTTTGCTGCCGAAGCGTAAACGTTGCTGAAAGAAATTTCGAACGTATACCCTGGAATAGTGACAAACTTAAGATTTTTGATATCAAATGTCTTTGATGCTGACCAACCTTCATTCGCGATACGCGCAAATAGATTGTCGTGGAACTGGATGCCGTACTCGAGCAAAGTAGTTTCTTCAGCAGGAATCCGGTTTGGTGTAAAGCTCATGGTGGTCTGCTTGCCGTCAATATAGACCTCCGGTGGGTTTTCGGCGTTGTTATCCAGCCTACTCGAGAAGCCTATCAAGCGGTTTTCTTCACCCTCATCACCTTTGGAGGTAGCATGGCGCAGAGAGTCAGACAGGCTGACAGCTGCAAAGAATACCTCCCTGTTTGCTTTGTCGTCACCAACAGTCCTCAGCTCATAGCGACCGTATTTTGCCTGGTCTTCAGTAAGGTTGTAAGTAAACACTTCTCCGTTGTGACTGGCGGCGCTTACATTTGTACCATCTGGGAGGTAGAGCTTAACGTCCGGCGCGTTAGAATGAGCCGTGATTGTTACTGCATGCCCCACAAGGAAGTTCTCTTGAGTGGTCCACAAGGTGTACTTGTTAGTGCTCGACCATGGCAGGTAGGAACTGTTAATGTCAAATGGATAGGAATTGAATTCACTGACATTGCTATAGTCCTTTGCTGGGTAAGACATACTGTTCAAAGAGCCGTCACCTGTCGGGTACAGATCCTGAACATGCAGCTTTTTGTCATCTTTTTGCTTGAATTCACGGTCCATAATCGCGACTACAAACGGCAAATCGCGGTTATATAGCGCGTGATTGCTCTCACGGGCACGGACGGCAATGTTGGTCTTTTCAATCTCGTCTTTGCCAATGAAGTCGTAAACCTCGGAGGCCGCTTGTACGGACGCCACGCTGCCTTCGTTGCCTAGCCAGTGAGCGTCGATTCCAGACGTCGCGAAGAAGGGACGCGGTGCAACCAGAGAGATTATTTCGTCAGCATCGAATGGCAGCTGGTTGTCCTTATTGACAAAATTAGCCGCCTGTTCAGGGAACCAGCTGCTGCCTCCGCCGTATGAAACGGTCGGTATTTCCGTCTTACCGTAAACCCTGTCTGCTTTGGGATAGGTATTAAAGTTGAAAATCTTGCCCTCGACCTTATAGCGGTAGCTTTGGATGCCAGAGCCGCCTGATTCGCTAGGGAGGCATATGCTGAAGCGATCATCAAACGCTGCGGCAAATAACGCGGCCTTGCCGTAGCGGGAATGCCCTGTAACAAGTGTTCTGGCGGGATCGATACCCAATTCTTGGCCGAATGTTTGCTTACCCTCACCGTCCGGTGTTTTTTGCTCCAGAGCACTGATAACTTGGCTCGCAGCCCAGCCCCACGCCATTTCCGCGCCGGACGCATACTCGTATTGGTCTTTGTTATAGGGATACAGTGTGGTGTATACGCCGCTGCGGTTTATTCCGTCGGATGGATCGGAGTCATCCGCATAGATATCTGTCGGGGTGAAAACGATATCTGCATACCCCTGCTTGTTCATCGTAGCGACATGAGCCTGGGAAAGGGTACTGCCGATTTCAATAATGGCGGGAACCTGGACGTCCTTGCTGCCCCAAACCTCTATCTTTTGCTGGTCTGTCGGATTGTTTATGGTAATAAAGAATCTTGCTGTCTTTTTTGTGTCCGGATTGGTAATCGTCACTACATTGCGTGTTACCATTTTCGTTGGATCGGGTGCCTTATTGATTGTACCTCCATTATCCTTAAAAATTACATTCCAGTTTAACCACCCAAAAAGTTTGATGGTGATGGAATAACCAGCATTCCAAGCATCGATAGCCATTCGAGTGGCATCATCCTGGTCTTTTGCCGGCCCGAAAGTGGTATTATTGACGACTACTTGCCCAGCCAGGAGTTTTGCTGATAATTTATCAAACTCATCTCTCAGGTTGATATCTGTCCCCCAGACGTTAATAGAATTGGGTATTTCTACGACCTTATTATATTCGCCAACCACGTCTTTCACTTGAGTTGGCCAACGGTAGCCCAGCCAGTAGTGCTGAACAAGATCTTTAATCTCATTTTTGCGAGCATCCCATTCCGCGGGAGTAGAAACAGAGCCGTTACCGTTCGGGTCATTTTTGACATCAAAGAACTTAAAAGGATCCGGGATGGTGTTGATAGAGGGGAGCTGGTCAACTCCGGGATATCCCGGCCATATCTCTGACGATGCTGCTAGACTTGTTACGGGAGCCGCTTCAAACACCAATAGTGCACTCAACGCCGCCGAGAAAAAATGTTTGATAGGTTTTACTCGTTTGATGTTTTTCATTCTGATTCCTCCTTTTAACAATTTGGGTTAACGGCAATCATTTAAAATTAATCTTTTCGGAAAACGATTAGTTTCCCGCAACATTCAATTGAATCGATTAGCGGAAATTCCCCCTTGTACTATTAAATTAGTTATTTCATCAGTGTTTTTGGCACTGTACAACCCCATTTGTTTTTTTAAAAGAGATTCGTATTACCTGTTAATTTAGGAAACTAGGATGAAAGACTGATACAAAAATATCCGAAATTAGTACTTTAAACTGAAGGCTTCTTATTTTGAGATGATTGTATAATTAGTTAATAAGGAAATCCATGGACAAACCAAAGCAGATTTGTATTTTTTAAAGATTATTTTAAGTGGGGGACTTAAAAATTGATGATAGAGTACGAAGAAATGGTGCCGCAAATGGGATATTTTATTAGCCGGAGCTGTATGCCCAACTGGGCAATAGGTGAAACCATAATTGATTTTATCGATTTAACGTATATCGTCGAAGGAAAAGCAACGTATGTAATTGACGGACAGCCATATGAAATTGAAAAAGGTGACCTGCTTTGCATTCCAAAAAACAGCCGCCGTGCAGCCATTACTGATTCAAATCACCTGATGGTCAATTTTGCCGCTAACTTTCAGTTCTTTGACTTAAAGGGTAAGGATGTAAAATTGCCTTTTCCCGTTGTTTCAAAGGTTGGTGTTCATGATGAATTGATTTCACTTTATAAAGAACTGAGTGTAGAGTGGCTGAGAAAAGACCCCGGATACAAAATGAAGGTACAATCAATCTTTCTTTCCATCCTCCATCGTTATTTCAGCATGATTTATTACAAAAGTTTTTCTGAACCAATCGATTCCCGCATACAGAAAGCTTTAACCTATATCCATGATCACTACGTCAATACCATCACACTCGATGATTTAGCCAATCTAACAGGATTGAACCCGATCTACTTCGGAAATCTATTTAAAAAGTACATGGGTGTATCCGTCAAAAGATACATTAACCAGGTCCGAATTAACCAATCGGAAAATATGCTTTTGAGTGGAGAATTCCTAGTCAGCGAGGTCGCCCTAAAATGCGGCTTTGAAGACATGTTCTACTACAGCAAGGTTTTTAAACAGGTTAAGGGCTTTTCTCCATCCAAAATAACAACTCGCAGAAAATCTTACCAATAAAATTGATGAAATATACCTCATAACTCATTCATTTGGTGGGAGTTTTGGTATAGCTCTAAGGTTATCAATCGTTTAGGCCGAAACTACAAAATTAGTAGCTATAGAATGAGCCCAAGTTAAGGGCGTAGATGGAATGGGCTAAACAGTTTAATATTGAGACCTTTTTCTGATATAATAAACACTTAAAAAGTAGAGCCCTTTTTTACATATAGCCAAAAATACTTAAACTACTATTTTCAGAAGGTGAACATCTTGAATACTAGCATCATGGATAAAGAAACTTATGAAAGATTACAAAGCGCTTTGGAAGGTTTAAAAGAAATGACCCAGAAGAATCAGCAGAAACGGGAACTAAAAATGTGGAATGATATGTCCGTTCCATTAACCATAAACGATGCGCTTACTAGGTTTTCGAAAGATGACTTAAGTGCCATCAGAAGGCGTTTAGATATAAAAGGCGCTAGTCAGCTAAAAAAAGCGGAATTAATAGACTTATTAAATAGAAAGATTCCACTTTCGCTGGAACAGATCTGCATGTATCTGGACCAAGAGCGTTACAACTTAATCAAAAAAATAGTCCATCATGGCGGATATATGGAAGCGCCAAAATTAACGGCGAATCAACTAGACTACTTTCGCAATTTAGGGATCATCTTCACAGGAACCTTTGAAGGCAAAAAGATCATCGCGATGCCCGAAGAAATTGTTACTAATCAATTTTTTCAAGACAACCAAAAGCAATTAATCACCATATGCCGCCGAAATACCGAATGGATCAAGGTTACGCAAGGACTGCTTTACTATTATGGGACTTTGACCCTCAGTGAGTTACACAATTTACTAGAAAAATACATGAATGAACCTGTCAGACTTTCCGATTACTTAGCTGTGATCGATCATGCTATCTCCTACTACGACCAAATAAGAAGGGATCAGTATGGCTTTTCCAATCTTCGGGTGTTCGATCCAGAAAAAGTAAGAAGAGAACACAAAGCGAGAAGAGACTTGGCATTTTTCCCATTCACTAAACAGCAATTACTAAGGGCGGGTGAACCAGGGTATATTGAACGAAATGATAGCTATCTTCAATTTGTTCATTTTTTAACTCAAAACTATGAAATGAACAGACAAGAAGCGGATGGAATGGTAGAAGAATGCGTCTATGCGGCAAACCTTGAAGAGAGTCTAAATCAAATCTTTCAATATTTAGAAAGCAGAATAGAAATTGAAAATATAGAAATGGTGAAGGCTTGCATGGACAAGGTTGTTAATCTAGTAAATAACACGAAACAATGGTCTCTCAAAGGATATTCACCAAGAGAGCTATCGAGGGCAAATGAGCAGCAGCAATCACTGCAGCCATTGCCAAATCCTAAAGAGAGGATTGTGGATTTTACAATCAGACAGAAAATCGGCCGAAATGACCCTTGTCCATGTGGAAGTAACAAGAAATATAAAAAGTGTTGCGGGCGATAACTATATTGGTGAATCATTTAGTCTGCCTACAGTCGAGGCAGACTTTTACAATTGAACCTACATGCACAAAATAAAGATATAGGTAACTATTATCAACCAAATTTATTGGTGCATAATTTGAGAGGATTTTTCGATGAATACATCATTAGAAATGCTGATCCATTTATTTGAGCGGGCGGCCTTGCTGTTGATTTGTCTGTTCTTTATGATTAGGATTCCAAGGTTTAAGGAATCCCTGCAAAAAGATCGGCATTCGCTGACAGAGCGGCTTGTGATTACCATCTTGTTTTGCTTATTTGCCATTTTTGGTACCTATTCAGGGATCAATGTCGAAGGTTCACTGGTGAATACCAGGATTATCGCCGTTGTGTCTGGTGGTATTTTGTTTGGACCTTGGGTAGGGATCATTTCTGGCGTTGTTTCGGGTGTGCATCGCTATTTGATTGATATTGGCGGCGTCACATCGGTACCATGCCTTATTACGAGTATTTTGGCGGGAATTGTTTCGGGTTATATTAACCGTAAAGTTAAGAGGTCGTTACGCTGGGTGTATGGAATCGCCGCTGGGATGTTTTGTGAAGTATTGACCATGCTGTTGATTCTCGCGATGGCAGAACCATTTTCACTTGGTTTGGATATCGTTTCGAAAATTGCCTTTCCGATGATAGCAGGAGAAGTGAACATTGGTTTAATCGTATTACTGGTCATGAGTGTGGAGGGTGAGAAGGAAACGATTGCGGCTAGACACGCCAAGCTAGCATTAGATATCGCCAATAAAACATTGCCTTATTTTCGTTCCATCAATTCTGATTCCTTACGGCAAATCTGCAGTATTATCAAAAATGATATCAAAGCCGATGCTGTGGCCATCACCGATATTGATCATGTGCTCGCATATGTGGGCTTTGGAGAAGAGCATTATTCGATTGGTCAGGAAATCATCAGTGATTTGACGAAAGAATCGATTCGAACCGGAAAATTCATCATCCGGAATCAAATTGCCGATCACCATACGCCCCAAATTCATTCACTGCTGATTGTTCCGTTTGAGGAACACGGAGAGGTGACGGGAACCCTAAAAATCTACTATCGCAAAGCCTATAAGATGACATACTCGCTACAGACGATGGCGATTGGACTATCACAGATTATTTCTACCCTTATGGAAGTTTCTCGGATTGAACAGATGAAGGAAGCAGCCAACAAGGCAGAGCTGAAGGCACTCCAGACAAAGATAAATCCGCACTTTTTGTTTAATGCGCTCAATGCGATTGCCTCCACGACACGCAGGAATCCGGACAAGGCTCGTGAGTTAATCATCAATTTATCTGGCTATATGCGCTACAATTTAGAGGTAAGTGATGAATTAATTGATATTCATAAAGAATTGGAACAAATCCGCGATTATGTGGAAATTGAAAAGGCCCGTTTCGGCAGTCGTTTGACCGTAGAATATGATATTGATGAAGTGAATGTAAACATCCCAAGCCTTCTTATCCAGCCTTTAGTGGAGAATGCCATCATCCACGGCATCTTAAAGAAAAAGGGACCCGGAGTGGTGACCATTTCAGTCAAGGATTTGGGAAACAGAATAAGAGTGAGCGTCAAGGATACAGGTGCGGGAATTAGTGAGGAGGTCATCCACCATTTGCAGCATGATACGGTCCCAGCTAATAAAATCGGCCTGTATAACGTTCATCAGCGAGTCAAACTGATCTATGGAAAAGGACTGGTGATTAACCAACTGTCACCAGGAACAGAAGTTTTTTTTGATATGGTAAAGGAGTAGCTATGAAAGCAATTATTGTAGAGGATGAAATTCCAGCTCGTGAGGAGTTGGAGTATTTAATTGAAGCCTATAGTGAGATTGAGGTCACTCATTTCTTTGATGATGGCCTAGATGTTTTAAAATATTTGCAGGAGCGGGAAACAGATGTGATTTTTTTAGATATCAATATTCCATCACTTGATGGGATGTTGCTGGCTAGTACGATTAGCAAATTCACGAAAAGACCGTATATCGTCTTTACCACTGCCTATAAAGAACATGCTGCTCAAGCCTTTGAATTGGAAGCCTTTGATTACGTCCTCAAGCCATATGATGAAAAGCGGATGGCAACAATGTTAAGCAGGCTTGAAGCTGCTTATAAACGAAATCAGGCAGAAGCAGCCGTCCCAGAAAGTAGACCGAATGCTAAAGTACAGGAAGTGGAGGGCCATGCAAAATCAAACAGAATCAATTTAAAAAAGAACGATAAAATCATTGTGACGGATGTAAATGACATTTATTATGCGGAGGCAAGTGAAAAGGTGACATTGGTTTATACGCAAGATGAGGAGTATACGATGCAGATGAGTATAACCGAGTTTCAGGCCCTTCTGCCGGAGGACATGTTTTTTCGCTGTCACCGGTCTTATACGGTCAACTTAACAAAAGTCCACGAAATTGTCCCATGGTTTAACCAAACCTACCAATTGCGTTTAAAAGATCTTTCAATCGAAATTCCGGTAAGTAGAAGCAAGGTGAAAGCGTTTCGACAAATTATGAAGCTATAACCTCCATTCATTCCGAATAATAAGCATTTCATTCCGAAAACGGTTTCTCCCTTTTTTTCAGTGGTATTATGATCATGTAAACGATAACAAATAAAGATTACTAATGTTAACCATGATTATTTTTAGAGGAAGAAAAGAGGAGATTGTGATGAAAACTAACACAGATCGTCGTTGGTTGATTGTCGTAGGAACCATTATCGTGCAAATGGGATTAGGAACTATCTATACATGGAGTCTTTTCAACCAGCCCTTGGTAGACCACTTTGGCTGGAAGCTGAATTCAGTTGCTTTTACTTTTTCAATTACCAGCTTAGCACTGGCCTTATCGACGCTGTTTGCCGGGAAGCTGCAAGATAAATGGGGAATTCGCCGCTTAATTGCTTGTGCCGGAATTATCGTCGGTGCAGGATTGATCATTAGCTCCCAAGTATCATCATTGTGGATGCTTTATATTTTAGCAGGTGTCATTGTTGGAGCAGCTGATGGTACCGCCTATATCACATCACTATCGAATCTAATTAAATGGTTCCCGGAAAGAAAAGGACTTATTTCTGGTATTTCGGTTGGTGCTTACGGTACAGGTAGTTTGATATTCAAGTTTATTAACGGGTCATTCATTCAATCAGCAGGAGTTACCCACGCTTTCTTTTATTGGGGATTAATCGTCATGATTATGATCGTCGGTGGTTCATTTCTAGTTCGGGAAGCCAAAATAAGTAACGAATTGAAAATTCAAAATGGCAGCATTCAAAAGGATTTTACCGTTAAAGAAATGTTGAAAACGAAGGAAGCTTATCTCTTATTTGTCATTTTCTTTACATCATGCATGAGTGGATTATTCTTGATTGGAATTGTGAAGGATATTGGTGTAAAAATGGCGGGGCTTGATATTGCAACAGCAAGTAATGCGGTGGCATTAGTGGCCATTTTTAATACTTGCGGCCGAATCATTCTTGGAGCATTATCCGATAAAGTGGGACGTTTACGTGTCGTTTCAGGGGCATTACTTGTTACGGCAGCAGCGGTAACGGTATTAAGTTTTGTTCAACTAAACTATGGATTGTTCTTTGCTTGTGTGGCAGCAATTGCGTTTTGTTTTGGCGGTAATATTACGGTATTTCCAGCGATTGTAGCTGATTTCTTTGGTTTGACAAATCAAAGTAAAAACTATGGAATCATTTACCAAGGCTTTGGTATTGGTGCGATTTCAGGGTCATTTATTGCTTCCTCTTTAGGCGGATTTATTCCTACCTTTAAGTTGATTGCCGTTTTAGCCATTATATCTGTTATCATCGCCATGTTGATCAAGGCGCCAGGAAATGGGACACCTAAAGCGAAGGATAAAAGAAATACTGAAAAAATGCGCAGCCTTTCACCGGATACACGAGTAAGTTAATTGCGATTTTCAATATAAATAGTAGAAATATAACAAAAGAAGCTGACCCAAAAGGTGATTGATGAATAATTTTTGCACACTCTGTTGATTGGAGCGGAAGGCGCGAAGACTCCTGCGGGAGTACGGGGCAGGGGAGACCCCGCAGGAGCGAAGCGACGAGGAGGCTTCCCGTTCCGCCCGCGGAAAGCGAAGCGCCTGGAGCGGAAATCAACAGACTAAAAAAAGAAGGTGACCCTAAAAGTTATACTTTTGGGACACCTTCTTTTTTCTGTATTATTTATGCTAAGGACTACATGAATGGAGGCAAGGGAAACATTTTTTAAATGAATATAAAATGGATATTAGACAAATACTTTTCCCTGAATACTGTTTAGAAGGGTGGTGTAGTTATGAAAGTACAAAGGGCACAAGAAATATTAAATGCTTCTGCGGTAATAAATGTGAACTACAAAGATATACCTGTTTACATTGAAGATGTGGACAGAGGTCAAGAAATGGCGATCATCCATCCGATTGGAGAACCTGACAACAAACAAAGTATTCCAGTATCAGAATTAGTTGAACAATAATTTATAAACATTAAAAGACACCGCTATTTGGTGTCTTTTATATAATAATTGAGCTGCTTTAGGCGGTCATTTATTGATATAGTAATTTAAGCTTAGAGCTGCTCTACAATACTTATTGCACAAGATTAGGTTCTAGCTTTTGAGAAGAACCAAACACAAAATAAGCGCACTATAAAAAAGGAAATAAGGATAGTAATCCAACTGATATACCATTCCCAATGTATGTAATTAATGAGTTCTGTGTATTTTTCGATAAGGACTTCACCGATCGTCAACACCGTACTGAAAACGATATAATAACCTAATTGAATAAAGGTTCTTCGATCATTTGGATACCATACATTAAAGACTGCACAAGCGATAGGAAAGAAATAAAACTCATAATCAAAGCTAGTTCGATTGATCGAAGCAAATGAGCGAACAGGATATTCAATCAGGCCCAACTCTACGACCAATAGACCTATAAGAAAAGTAATAACTTGTTTGAACACAAATGCCACTACTGCAAGTCGAATTTTATTTTTAGGTATCAAAAAAAGAAAACCTGTTGCTACTGCGTAAGCCGATATCAAGATCCACCATTCAATCTTCATTAGTGCCTCCAACGTGTGACTTAATTGGAGTTTTTTCCTTATAGAACCAATTACAGCAGACTAAGCTTATATAGTGTAAAAAACGGTGTTAAAATCCCCAATATAAACGGTTAAAAATTCCCCAAAAATAACGGATAATTGTCTCGATACATCAAAAATCTTTTTGAGTGGAGAGGCAATATGTTAAAGGATGGGGAATTTTTTATGATTAGAGAGTTACACCAGAAAGGATGGACTCAAACTGCAATTGCAGAAGAAACCGGGTTTGATAGAAAAACTATTAGGAAGTACATAAATCAAAATCAGCTTCCTAAAAGATCGGGGAGTAAAAAAAGTAAGGTAAGTAAATTAGATGCATACAAAGATTATTTGTTAAAGCGATTGAAAGAAGGAACAACAAATTGTGTTGTTTTGTTAGAAGAGATTCAAGCAATGGGCTATGATGGTCAAATCACTATCCTAAGGGAGTTTATAAGCCCCTACCGGGCAAAACCAAATAAACAATCAAGTATTCGTTTTGAAACTCCTCCAGGTAAGCAAGCTCAAATGGATTGGGGCGAACTCGGAGAGCATGAGGTCGATGGTAAGAGGAAAAAACTTTATGTTTTTGTCATTGTTCTTGGGTATTCGAGAATGAAATACATGGAGATCACAACCTCTATGAATATGGAACAACTGATGAAGTGTCACATGAATGCTTTCTCGTATTTTAATGGTGTTCCTTCTCAGATTCTTTACGATAATATGAAAACTGTAGTGATAAAACATAGTCCAACAGAAATTCGGTTTAATCGCAAATTTGAGGAATTTTTAGCTTACTATGGTATTGTTCCAAAAGCTTGTAAACCAGCACGACCTCAATCTAAAGGTAAAGTGGAAAGTGCAGTCGGATATATGAAGAAGAACTTTATGCAGCGGAAATTGGAGCCTTCCTTGATAAAGATGAATGAGAGTCTACTAGAATGGCTGAATAAAATAGCTAATAAAAAACCAAATCAAACTACTAAAGAAGCCCCCTTTGATCGTTTTGAAGTGGAGCAAGAGAAATTACTAAATTGGAACCAACGACCTTTATTCCCTATGAATAAGTGGACAACTACAACAGTTGACCCACAGGGATTTATCTCTTACGATAACAAACTTTATTCTGTCCCCTTCCGATATAAAGGATCAGAAGTAAAAATTAAAGAGACCTTAGAGCATCATATTGAGGTTTACTACGAACTTGATTGCATTGCCACACATCCGATAATCAAAGGGATTACCCAATCAATTGCACAACTTAAACATTATAAAGAGAACGAAAAAGAAGAGACGAAAGTGACAACTAAAGGTTTGGCGACCGGTCACAATCCTCTCTCTGGTCCAAAAGTGGAACAGCGTTCCCTTCTGGTTTATGAAGAACAGTCAAAGGCTGGTGAATATGAATGAACACTGACCTTTTAACTGAACGTCTTAAAAGTGTAGGTTTTGATATAACCTCAAATTTAATAGAAGGCATTTTGGAAGATGCCTCTAAGAATAATGTATCATATTCTGACTTTCTTAACACGGTGTTATTACAAGAAATTGAAAATAAAGAAAGGAAAAATCTAGATAGAAGGCTAAAAAAATCAAAACTGCCATTCTATAAAAAAATTGAGGATTTTGATTTTGAGTTTCAATCAAGTATAAGCGAACGTAGAATTAAAGAAGCAATGACTTGCCGCTTCATACAAAATGGCGAGAATATATTACTCTTGGGCCCTCCAGGTGTTGGAAAGACTCATCTAGCAATCGGTTTAACAATAGAAGCACTAGAACAAGGAAATACAGCCTATTATACAAGATGCGATGATTTTATTCTGTCATGTAAAAAGGCAGAGCAGCGAGGAACTACTTGTCGCTTGGTAAATAAATTATCAAAGCCCGATGTTTTAATTATTGATGAAATGGGATACTTTCCATTTGATGACCTTAGTGCAAATTTATTGTTTCAGATCATTTCAAAAAGATATGAGCATGGATCGGTCATTATTACATCCAATAAATCCTACGTTGAATGGGGAAAGATATTTGGAGATGACGTTTTAGCAACTGCTGTCCTCGACCGTTTATTGCATCACTCTACAACGTTTAATATTAAAGGACAATCATATAGATTAAGAGAAAAACAACGGGCAGGCGTTCAACCTATTTAAGGTTGAACGCTGAAATTGGGGAATTTTTGACTGTTGTAAATGGGGAAAAATAAACCGGTGTTGACAATAGAAAAGAAGTCCAATGTAAATCCACATCCCAAACCAAGTCAAGGAATTATATTTTATTAAATCTGTATATCTTTCGAGAACGGTATCATATATCGTGAGGCTAGAAATCCATACGATAAAGTATGCAAATCTAAACCATAGACTTTTCTTTGCTATCCTATGTACATAGAAAATGGCAAACAATACAGGATAAAAGAAATAATTGATTGTAACCGTGAGGTCTGTTGCTTTAGGAAACAACCGAACAGGCGCACTTAACAAACCATATGTAAAAGAAGGCATATCACACAGCCAAATGAATGATTGAAAAATTAGGGCAGCTAATATTCCCTTGCGCCAATCTTTGTTTGGAATAAACAGAAAAAAGCCAATAAAACCGAACAGCCACATGGCTGCCAGAATCATATAATCCATTCGCATGTTTTTGAATTCCCCCTTCCATAAGATAAGTATTTTTTAATGGCAGTAATCTTATTTTCCACCAAAGCTGATTTTTTAATTGTATTCAGACGTTGGTTACTAAAAAACATGCTTCTTAAACTGCGCGACACTTTTATATAATTAGAAAGGTATTACTGGGGGCAAAATTTAAAAAGGCTTTTCTTATTAAAGTAAAGGGCAGGGTGTGCGGCCGAGAATAGGTCATATCATGAGCGGGTAGGATTCCCGTCGAGTAAGAACTTGCCATTCGCTGTGTAGCGTGTCGGATTAACGGGTAACTTTTAGTCTTTAAGCGAAGGCAGTTAGGGAGAAGAGCCGAAAGTCAATTGGTTGAAGCCCATGGATTCGTGTAATGTATAAGATGTAAATGAGCCGTACCAAGGTATGCTCTTCGTCTGCGTCCCATTTGCTGTGTTGTCATAGATTTAAAGTCCCTCGTTGTCTGGGGGGTTATACAAAAGATGGAAAACCAAGAGGCTTTTTTTGTTGCAATATTGTGAAGGTTTTAACTTAACTGTCTGGGGCTTTTTATAATCAAAAAACAAACTGCCGAAAAATCATTTTTTAATTGCCAAACACATTTTAGTTGATTCCTAAATTCAGATGAATTTAGGTTTTAAGCGAAATGAATATTGAATCATTTAGGAAGTTGGCACTTATCTACTGTAAAGTTTACTTTGGACAATTTGATTAACGACCTTAACCTTAAAAAAGGCACCTAAGGTTAAGGTGCCTTATTACCATGATTGGTACAAATCTGTCAGAAAATGATTGACATACAATTCGAAAAATTCATATAATATTGTTTATATAATGTGGTAACGTTACCACAATTATAAAACAGAGAGAGTGATTTCATTGCCAACCATTAGAGATGTGGCTCGACTTGCAGAGGTATCAATATCCACAGTCTCTAGGGTAATAAACCAAAGTGGCTATGTTGGATTAGAAACAAAAGCAAAAGTACTCAAAGCAATGAATGATCTGGGTTTTTCGCCAAACGGAATTGCAAGGGGGCTGGTAAGTGGAAAAACAAATACTATTGGACTGCTGATTCCGGATGTTTCAAATCCATTTTATGCAGATGTATCCAGAGGTGTAGAAGATGCAGCAATAAAAAACGGCTATACCCTGATCCTTTGCAATAGCGATTGGAAAACGGAGCGTGAACAAATTTACTTAAACATCCTGCGCCAAAAATGGGTAGATGGAATAATTGTTGCAGGGAGTAAAAGTGAAGAACATGCGCTCGAAGATTTAGTTGGTTCGGTACCTTTAGTGGTCATTGACAGACAAAATAATCCAATCGGTGGCTCTGTTTGGATGGATAACGAAACGGGTGCCATGATGGCAACGGAATATTTAATCAACACAGGATGTAGAAACATTGTCCATATTTCCGGCCCTGAGCAATCACCCTCTGCAAACGGCAGGAAAATAGGGTTCTTGCAGACGATTGAATCTTATCAGAAAAAAGGTGTATTAGTACAGGGTAAAATTGTTCAAGGTGATTATCGTTTTGAAGGTGGTTATCAAATCGGACTGCATTTGTTGAAATCCCGGGAGCGCCCGGATGGAATTTTCGCCACTAATGACCTGATGGCAATAGGTGTGGTGCAGGCGGTCCAATCTTTGGGTTTTAACGTGCCTGAAGATATTTCTGTCATAGGGTTCGATAATATTGCAATGGGACAATATATTGCCCCAAAGTTAACCACCATTGATCAACCTGGATATGAAATGGGAAAATCTGCATTTGAATTGTTAAAAAGCATAATAAAAACAGGGGATCTTTCCCATAAAGAAGTTCAGTTTCGCCCCAAATTGATTATTCGCAATTCCACGTATAATGTTATTTCAAAGTAATGAGAGAATCAATTGCACTATATACAACTGGTTTCAAAAATTCACGAAATGTTTCCTTCTAAAATACTATAACTTCTTAAAAACCTTATTTGTTCCATCAACTGTAGTCTAAAATCATAGATATATACACCCAGGAAAATGTGACTTCGAAAGAACTTTTTTATAAGTTTAATTGAAAACGCTTTCTGAGATAGATATTTGTAACAATAAGATAAAAATTGGCGGGTAAAATAGTTTTAAATTTTAATAGAAACGAGGAGGATAAATATGATTCCTACACTAAATCCGGTGACTACCGGTCAAAGCGTACCTGTTATGGATTTTTTGAACGCCGCATCAACAACAGGATTTCCTGCAATTGAGTACTCGATTACACCTTTTTATCAAATTGCTCAAGAGAAATCGGTTGATCACGTAAAGCAACTTTTACTATCAAAAAAACTGGAGATTGGTTCGTTTCACCTGCCTGTTGAATTTCGCCTGGATGAGGAGACGTTTAAAAGCGACTTGGCAAAACTAGGCGCAATCGCCGCATTTGCCCGTGAATTAGGCGTAACGAGATGCTGTACTTGGCTGTTTCCAGCAACAGATGAACCGGTAGCAGAGTATACGTGCCGTTTCGTCCGAAGATTGCGTGAGTGTGCCAAGATTTTGGGTGATCATGGAATTCGATTTGGTATTGAATGGGTAGGACCAAAAACGCTTAGAGCAACGAAAAAATATGAATTTATCCATACCATTCCAGGAGCTCTTGATCTCATTGGGGCGATTGGTGAATCCAATGTCGGTTTATTGTTTGATAGTTTCCATTGGTATACATCTGGGGCAACAACGAAGGATATCGAAGCCTTAACAGCAGACCAAATTATTTTAGTTCACATTAATGATGCCCCTGACAAACCGGCTGACGAACAAATTGATAACCAGCGACTGCTCCCTGGGGAAGGAATTATTGATTTATCGGGGATGCTGACATCCCTTAGAAAGATTGGTTATGACAGTTATCTATCCATTGAAACGTTTAGTGACGAACTGCCATTGCTTGGTGCAGAGCAAGCAGCATTAAAAACCAAACAGGCAGTTGACCATGTTTTATCCGGAATCTTCAGCAGGAATGGATAACATTCATTAAAAATTAAGGGGGATTTTATGAAAAAGGCAGCTGTTCTAGGAGAAAAACGAGCTGGATTGGTGGAAGCACCACTACCGGAAATACCAGCCGGCTCTGCGCTCGTTAAAGTTCATATTGCACCTATGTGTGCGGAATACAAAGGATTTTTAGATGGTAATATAAGTGATTGCTTGGGACATGAAGCAGTTGGCGAGATCGTGGAGATTCCGAATCCAGGGCCGCTTCAAGTCGGAGACCGCGTGGTGGCGATGCCATTGTTTGGATGCGGAACCTGCCAATACTGTTTATCCGGCGACTACATTCATTGTTATGAGAGCCTGAAAACCCCAGATGCAACCATGTCACAATACGTGGTAAAACCAACATTTATTCTAAAGAAGATTCCAGATGATGTATCGTATGAAAAGGCCTCCTTGGCGTGTTGTGGATTAGGACCTTCCTTTGGTGTGCATTTCAAAAAATGAATCTGAATGCATTTGATACTGTTTTGATCACAGGATTGGGACCTGTTGGACTTGGGGCTATCGTCAATGCCAGCTACCGTGGCGCTCGTGTGATTGCCGTCGAATCGAATAGTTACCGGGCTGCGCTTGCGTTGGACTTAGGGGCCGAGGCAGTGATTGATCCCCGCGACCCGGAAGCATTAAGCAAGATTGTTGAATTGTGCGGCGGAAACGGGCCTGATTGTGCAGTCGACTGCTCTGGTGTAGTAGCGGCGCACCGCCTTTGCATTGATGCCGTTAAACGCAAAGGCAAAGTAGCGTTCATAGGGGAATGTCATAGCGAAACTCCGCTTGGCATCAGCAGAGATATGATTCGCAAAGGTCTCGAGCTCTATGGATCTTGGCATTATAACTTGAATGATTTTCCTAAGGTCATGCAAATCATACAAAATTCTCCGGTAGTGGATAAATTAATCACACACGTATTTCCGATGAGTCAAATCCAGCAAGCTTTTGAAATTTCATCCTCACAGCAAGCAGCAAAGATATTGCTTAAGCCTTGGGAATAATTTGTAAAAAAATTTAAAAAATAACCCACAAAAAAAGAAGCTTAAAAGCTTCTTTTTCTGCGTATAATTATCAAAAAGCTGCTGATACTGATAGTCTCTTCTAATCGATTTAAACTTGTTCAAGGATTTCGAATCAAATAAATTCGCTTTCCCCTGCGGAGCCTATCAATTTGGCCGGTTGATTTGGCCTTTTTTATGCTCCGATAACAACGCCTATTTTTTCCCCTTCTATAACAAGTTGAAATTTTTTCGTTCTTACTTTGTCACTAAATAAAGATTTACCAGTTTTAATATCGAATTCCCATCCATGCCACGGGCAACGAACAATTTCTTGATCTCTACCATAAATATACTGATATACTTCTGATTCTAAATTCGTTCCACATACAGGTCCTTTACATAGCTTAGCTCCTTGGTGTGGACAATAGTTGTTTAATGCATGGAATTCACCTCTAACATTAAAAATACCGATTGAAAATCCTTTAACATCAACTATTTTATGGGTACCCTCAGGAATTTCATTTATTCCTGCTACATAATGCACAGCCATAGAATCCCACCTCATTTACATTTATCATAATTTATATAGATTTTTTGCATTTTGATAGAAAATTTTATTTTTTGCTTCTGCACTTAATCCTCTTAATATTTTTGATGGATCATCATTATCCCAATGTGGGTAGTCGCTAGAGAACATCAGAATGTTTTCAGCATCGATCATATCAAAGATTCTCAGCAAATCTTTTGGATTTTCAGGCTCTTCAATTGGCTGTGTGGAGAACAAGCAATTGCTGCGAATATATTCGCTCGGAAGTCGTTTAAGCCATGGTACCGAAGAACGTAATCCTTTATAGTTTTTATCTAACCTCCACATAAGGTGAGGTAACCAGGCAATGCCACCTTCAAGACATACAAACTTTAGATTTGGAAATTTTTCGAAGACCCCTTCACATACAAGACTAGTGATATGCGCCATATAGTTCTGCGACAAAATCGTGTGATATTCGATGTATCGTGTTGGATAGCCAGAGGCTGTCGGCGCAGATGATATACCCGCACCTTCCCCACCTGGATGAATGGCAATTGGTAGGCGGTGACGTTCAGCTGCTTCATAGATCGGATGGAAATGTCGCTGTCCAAGCAGGGTACGCTGTGCACTGCCAATCACGATGCCAACTATTTCAGGATGTTCTGCCATGCGGTCAATTTCTCTTACTGCAAGAAGAGGATCTTGAGTTGCGACAACGATAGAACCTCGAAAAGATGGATGCATCGGAAGCCATTCCGATATCAAATAATCGTTATAAGCCGAAGCGATTGCTGCAGCATAATCAGGGTCATGCATGGTAGACACATCCATCATGTTACCGGTCAATATTGCGTATTCAATATTAAATGGATCAATCAAATCCTTAACCAGAAATTCTGGATCAGATGCAGCTGGGCCCCCAGAGGGAGGTGTACAATCTTTACGAAGTACACCGACAGGAGACGGATAGCCTCTATCTGGAATACCGATACCATACCGCGCAACTTGGGACCTCCAAGGCTCCGGTAAAAAAGGCAACAAATCATTTGAGCTTTTTAGTTGGTTATGTACATCAACATCAATAACTTTTGAATAGGCTGACATGTTCATCATCACATTCCTTTCAATTATATATTTATAAAATAAAAGATCTTTCTCATTTTCTTATAGACTTGGACACAAAATCTTAATTCATTCTACTGAAATTTCAAATATTTGTGAATAATCTTTTTTTAATAAATATCTAAAAAATCCTGATCGATTTCATTTTAAGGGCCTTGTACATAAAAATCTTGTACTATATTGTGTGAAATTGTACTATTTTGATGTTAATACAAGAAAGGAAAATCAGAATCCATTTTGCATGGGGACCAGATCCTTGATTCAAACGTTGTTTTTACGTTTAAGTTAATATCATTAGATAGATTATATTTTTCGGTAGAATGATTTTTTTATATTTTAATATTGACAATATAAATTACATCAAATAAGATTTCGTTAAATGCTTACATTTGTTAAACGTTTAACTATGATTGGGAAATTAGTAGAGAGGGAGGTTTAAGGTAAGACATATGTATTAAATACCTTTTGTGAAACTAGATACATATATTCGCATAAAGGTGAACCCGACATTTCTTTAAATTTACGTTAGATTATCTTGGAAATCTTTTAAAAAGGGTGGAATTTGAGATGCCAAAACTTACACAACAGGAAGTAGATTTTTTTAACGAAAATGGATACTGTTTATATCATAAACCATTATTTTCGCAAGAGAAAATGGAGCGATTAGAGGGAATTTTTCAGGAACACTTGGAGGAAAAAGGCAGCAAATTGTCTGATGAACTTGACACGCCCCATTTTCGTGATGAGCGTTTATTAGAATATTTGTTGAGCAATGAAGCACTCGATTTGGTGGAGCCAATCCTTGGCCCGAATATTATCATGTGGACCAGTCACTTTATCTGCAAAGATCCCTATGTCGGCAGGATCACACCATGGCATGAAGATTCTGCATATTGGAATGGGCGCTTTGATAAATATGACAAAATAGTGACAATTTGGCTCGCTCTCGATCGAGTTACAAAAGAAAATGGATGTATGAAGGTCATTGCCGGAAGTCATACCAATGGATTTTCCGAATATGAGGATGTCGATATGACAGTGAATACGTTCCATGCACAAATTAAGAATATTGATGAATCAAAGGCCGTTGATTTTGAGATTGAAAAAGGGGAATGCTCTATCCATGACTCTCGAATCATTCACGGTGCAAACGCGAATCCAAGCCCGCATCGCCGTCTTGGATTTACCATGCGTTATATCTCGGCTGATACAAAAGTACTGCCGGTTGAAATGAATAAAGGTTGGAAGTTTTGGCTGGCGCGAGGAGAAAATGTAGCTGGGAACCCATGTGTAAACGTCCTTTCCAAGTCCTAACTTCCCATTAACCTGTTTGGGAACGACGAACATTTTACATTTGAGACCACTTTTTCTTTGATTGAAAGATCATTTGAATAGTGGTCTTTTGTGTTTATACATAAAATGCTATGATTATCAGAAAAGAAAAGTAGGGAATGTTCAGAATGATGGATCGATTTGAGACAATTGTTATTGGTGCGGGTTCTATGGGAATGGCTGTTGGATATTTTTTGGCGAAACAAGGCGTGAAAACATTACTTATTGATGCTTTTGATCCTCCGCATCCCTTTGGCAGCCATCATGGCGACACACGAATGATTAGGCACGCGTATGGAGAAGGTGCATCCTATGTTCCACTGGTTTTACGAGCCCAAAAGCTCTGGGGGGAATTGGAAAAGGAGTCGGGAAAACAGCTTTTCTATCAAACTGGTGTTTTGAATATCGGTAAAGCGGATTTACCATTCATCCAAGAGGTGGCATATTCCGCTGAGACCAATTCATTATCCCTTGAATATCTGAAACCTGACGAAATTATGAAAGAATGGCCCGGTATCTATGTTCCAGAAGATTATGTCGGTTGTTATGAATCCAGCTCCGGAGTCCTGCTTAGTGAAGCGGCCATTGCAGCCTATCGTCAGCAAGCTCTTGAGCTTGGAACTCAGTTACAAACCAATTCAAAGGTTTGCAACATTCAGATTCGGGATCACGAGGTACAAGTCTCAACAGATACCCATACATACTATGCGGATTCCCTGGTCCTTACTGCAGGAGCTTGGATGGGCAAACTACTTGCTGAGACTGGTTTATCCATTCCGGTAAGACCGATTCGTAAGACTATCGCGTGGTTTGCGTGTAACGAACAACTATATAAATCAAATAATTTTCCTGCGTTTAACTACCACTTTGGTCGTGAAATCTATTATGGATTCCCTAGTTTTAATCAATCAGGTATTAAGGTCGGAAGACACGACCAGGGCATTGAAATCGATCCAGATAACCTAAACCGAGAGTTTGGTTCAATCGTCGAAGATGAAGGGGACGTACGTAGATTCCTTAAACATTACATGCCTGAGGCTGAAGGGAAATTGCTAAAGGGTGCAGTATGTATGTATACTGTAACCCCGGATGAACATTTTATTATTGATCACCATCCCAATTACTCAAATGTAGTCATGGCAGGTGGTTTCTCAGGGCATGGCTTTAAATTTGCTAGTGCGGTTGGAGAACAACTTAGTCAAATGATTATCGCTGGCTCCAGTACATTAGATCTTTCTCTGTTTTCTCTGAGGCGTTTTGATAACAACTTGAAACATTAAATACCAGAGAAAATAAGCAGTTACCTCTCAGGTGAGAGGTAACTGCTTATTCATTGAGGTACTCGATATTTGAACGGTGCCTACTTAACTAGAGGAAGAATATGGTGCTGGGATGTTTTCACATTGACATTTTTCTACTAAAACAATAAGCTACAATTACTTAAATTACTTCAGTTTCCGAAAAATTTTTAAGGATGTGAATATCCGTATGTTAAGTATTAATGGAAAATTATATCGTTTATGTTTATGGATCTCGAACTTTGCGATTCTCAATCTCTTGTTTTTAATCAGTTGTATTCCGATTATTACAATATTTCCAGCTGCCGCAGCCCTTTTTGCTGTTGTTCGGCAACTTGTAAAAAACAACGAAACTAGTATTTTTAAAGGATACTGGATGTTTTTTGCTGAGAATTTTAAGCAGAGTTTTCTGATTGGGCTTGTTTCAACATGTATCAGTTTATTTCTTTTTGTAGATTTTCGGATCATTTACCAAATCGAATCTAGTTTAAAGTCAATTTTATTTGCATGTCTAGTTGTTATCACTATATATTTCATTCTTTTTTTATTAAGTGTTTTCCCTCTGATGGTAAACTCCTACTATACAATGAAAGAGGTGTTTTTGAATGCAGTTAAATTGATTATGTATAAACCACATTTAACCTTGTTAAACTTAATCACATTTTCAGCAATTGTTTATGCATCCTTCATGTCCACATACTTATTGGTCTTCTTTTCTTTCAGCTTTTCTGCATACCTGACTTATTGGTTTGCGGAACGGAAATTTTCTACGCTTGGTTTGTCTCATCCGGATCAAAAAGAGAGAGTTTAGATATCAATATTTAATAATTTATAAATTTAATATTTTTGAGAATTGTTAAAAATTTTTATTATTGACAAGCTATTTGATTGCGTTTACAATTATGTTAAACGCTTAAGTTAAACGCTTAACGTGTTCTTGAATCAAAGTATAACTTCTAGGAGGGATGTAAGGGACTAGGAATTCTCTGAATAATGTGTGCATATGATTTAAACCTTGGAAGACTATTAAGGATATTGTTGAGCTATTACTAGATTAATAGTGAGGATTATAGATTCACTATTTAGCTGAAACTGTCTTTAAAATTTTTAAAGGTTGGTGTAAACGGTTACATATAGTAATCAAAACAAGAAAGATGAAATTATTTTATTCATTCTATGGAGGAGTAATAATGAAGAAGAAACTGTTAGCTGTTGGAATGAGTGTTCTAATGGGAATGTCCTTGCTTGCTGGTTGTACTTCGGATAGCGCATCTTCCGGTTCAGAGAAAAAATCATCAAAAGAAGAACAAAAAGTAGTCTTCTGGACTCACTATACAGATGATCAGAAGTTTACCGAGCAGGCAGTGGCTGATTTTAACAAAAAGCATGACGGGAAAATTGAAGTTGAGTTTAAAATGGTAAGCAACGATAACTACAATAACATGTTGTTATTGGCGCTGAAAAACAACACTAACGCTCCGGATATTTTTGCAGACGGTGTTCAACTACCGCAGCTTGTAGGTCAGAATTATGTTGCACCTTTGGACGATTTGATGAGTAGCGATTTGAAAAATCGCGTGCAAAATTTTAAGGCGTTGGGTAGCAACTGGATGAATGGAAACTGGTATTCATTACCGATGAGAGGTTTCAATTTCCGTCTTGTTTATAATAAAGATATGTTTAAGGCCGCCGGTCTTGATCCGAACTCACCGCCAAAATCTTATGCTGAGTTAGTTGATTATGCTAAAAAGCTTACGAATGAAAAGAAAAAACAATATGGTTTCATGTTGCCTACTGGAGAAAGTTGGATTTGGTGGATTTATGGTAACCAACCATCTTATGCAAGCGGTAAAAGCCATTTAGATTGGAAAACTCTAAAGTATGATTACTCAGCTGCAAAACCAATCTTAGAAACGTACCTCAAGATGAAGAAAGACGGATCATTATATCCTGGCGGTACTTCCATGAAGAATGATCCTGCACGTGCACAGTTCTCTGCTGGAAATGTAGGTATGATGTACGCTGCATCTTGGGATGTTGGAGTATTTAATGATCAGTTCCCTGCTAAAATTGATTGGGGTGTAGCTCCGCTTCCAACAGAAACTGGGACACAACAAGGTAAGGCAGAGTTTAACTTTGGTTCTTACTTACTGATCAATAATAATTCAAAAGTAAAAAAAGCTGCGATGGAATTCTATGAATTCTTACTGAGCCCAGAAGAACTTACGAAGTATTATGAACAAGGATATGGAATCCCAGTATATCCAGGAATCACAGATAAGGCGAAATCACCGAGTAAAAACGGTGCTGCCGGATTTGCAGATATTAGCAACGATGCTTTATACCCAATGGAGCCGCCTACACAGGTAGAAGGTAAAGGCATAGGCGATGTTTATAATGACATCATGAACGGATCAGTATCTGTGGATAAAGGACTAGCTGATCTAACCAAACGTTACAATGCTGCGGTTGAGAAAGGTATTTCATCTAAAGCCTTTAATCCGGATGATTATATTGTCAAGAATTTCAGTGTTCAAGCTCCAAAAGGAGAGTAAATAGCTCTTCCATAGCAATTCGTTAGATTTGATCCTTAAAAAAAGAGGGACAGTACACAATCTTACTATAAGGCTGTTCCTCTTTTCTATTAATAAAAAGTGTGGTGAGGAATACATGAAGATTGAGCAACCAATTGATCAAGTAGAAGCCTTTAAGAATGCAACGGTACCAGCAAGTCCTGCATCATTGTTGAAAAATACAAATAAGAAAACTCTTTGGAATCGAATTAAGGAAAATAAACTCGCATATTTTATGTTGGCGCCTGTTGTACTTGGGTTCCTCGTATTTACAATATATCCTAACCTTTGGGTGATTGTTCTATCTTTTACCGAATATAACGGTGTAAATAGTCCTAAATTTATTGGTTTTGATAATTATGTTCGCCTGTTTACTCGTGATCCATTGTGGTGGAAAGCCGTATTGAATACAATTGTTTTCTCGTTTGGTAAATTGTTAATCGAAATTCCTTTGGCACTTTTTTGTGCCGTCCTGTTGAATAACGCTAAAAGAAAAGGAAACAACTTTTTTAAAAGTATCTTCTTTCTTCCAAATGTTGTAAGTATCGCGATTATGTGTACCGTTTTTTCAGTTTTATTAATGCCTGTAAATGGTTATATTAATGGCTTGCTTACTAGTTTCGGCATGAAACAAATTGACTTTCTTGGCACTTCTCCTGCTGCGATGTTAACGGTTATGGGGGTATCGATCTGGCAAAACTTTGGTCTAAACATGATTCTTTTATTAGCGGGATTACAAAGTATTCCGGCAGAGGTTTATGAAAGCGCAGAAATTGATGGGGCGACGGGCCTAGTACGTTTCTTTAAAATTACACTTCCAATGCTTTCAAGAATGTTCCAAGTCATCCTAATGCTCGCCATCATAGGATCCCTGCAGGTTTTCGATATACAGTGGCTGCTTACTGGTGGAGGACCGTCCAATACAACTGAAGTCATGATGACTAATCTATTCAAATATTATTTCCCGCCTTCATTTGCCCAAAATGCGATTCCTCAAATGGGGTATGGAAGTGCATTAGGCGTTGTTGCTTCAATCATTATCGGTATTGTGACAGTCATTTACCTTTATACCACTAGAAAAATGGATGATAATTGATGAGAATGGTCTTTTATTAAAGGGAGGGTTTTGAATGAGATTGGCTAAGAGGTCAGTTGGGGATCTAATTGTTTATTTATTCTTAATTATCATGTTAATTATCACATTATTCCCGATTTTTTATGGGATTATGGGGTCATTTAAATCCAATATGGACTTTATTACAGGAGACGGTGGGCTAATTCCATCGGAATGGCATTTAGAAAATTATGTACAAGCATGGCAAGAAGCAAATTTCTCGCGATATACGATTAACAGTGTGGTGATTACAGCGTTGGCCATCATTGGCTCCTTGATCATGACATCAATGGCTGGGTATGTGTTTGCGAGAAGTGAATTTCCTGGAAAGAAGTTCATCATGGGTGCATTTTTAGCTACAATGTTTTTAGCAACCGGTACCATTACGATATTTCCTACATTTTCAATTATTAAGGCACTCCATTTAAATGGAAGTATATTTGGAATGATCACCGTATATGTATTCTCGGTCAATGTCGCCAATATTTTCTTGACCATGGGATATATCAAGGGTATTCCGAAAGAAATCGATGAAGCAGCTGCAATGGATGGCTGCGGCTTTTTCAAAACGTATCTCCATATTCTTATGCCTATGTGTCTTCCAATTTTGGCAACTATTGCATTGCTGGTTTTTAAGGCAACATGGAACGATTATATGATGCCAATGGTTTTCAGTCTTTCGAATGATAACATTAAAACATTAACTGTCGGTGTCACATCGCTTGCGAGTTCGGGTGCTGGTTCTTCCGCTTATAACCTAATGTTAGCCGGAACGGCTATAGCTTTAGTACCTCAAATTATATTTTATATGTTTACGAGTAAATTCTTTATTTCGGGCATTACTGTGGGTGCGGTAAAAGGATAAAAAAAATTCCATCAATATAAAGAGAAAAAAAGATAGTTCAATATATTTTTTAAAAATACTGTTAAGCGTTTAACGTATAAAACACAAAAGAGTGTGATTGATTTTTTTGAAAGAGGTGCCGAGAATGGTAAGACTTTCTCCATCGTTAATGTGCGCAGATTATTTGCATCTTGAAAAGGATATCAAGGATCTCGATAGGGCTAAAGTTGATCTCTATCATATTGATATTATGGATGGGCACTTTGTGCCAAATCTTTCCTTAAATTTTGACCTGATAAAAAGTGTAAAAACTGCTACAAATACGCCGATTGATGTTCATTTAATGGTGGATAATCCGGAATCGTACATACAAATTCTAGAGAAGATCAGGCCAGAATACGTATCGTTCCATATTGAAACTCTGAATCACCCAATTCGGTTTATCAATGAGCTTAAGAGCAGAAATATCAAGGCAGGAGCAGCCATTAGTCCAAGTACCAGTTTGAATGCATTGGAGTATATTTTAAAAGATTTGGATTATGTACTGGTAATGACGGTAGAGCCAGGATATGCCGGTCAAAAATTTATTCCGAATATGGTAGGGAAGATAGCGAAATTAAGTGAATTGAGAAACAGTCATAATAAAGATTTGTTAATCGAAGTAGATGGCAACATTAGCGAAGTTACAGGAAAACAGTGTATTGAAGCAGGAGCTGATATTTTGGTTCTTGGAACAGCGAGCATATTTAAAGAGGGAAAAGATTTATACACCTCTGTAATAGAGTTTAAAAATAAGATTTATGGATTTTCTGTTAAATAGCAAAGTAGGTTTAGGGGGCGTATTAATGCGCGAGCGTCATTATATTGGCATCGATATAGGCGGAACAAAAACCAATATAGGATTAATAGATGCAAAAGGACAGATTCTGCAAAGTAAAAGGATAACAACGAAAATTCCTAGTGAAGACAGCATAAACGCGGTTAAGAGAATCATAGAAACTACAAAATCTCTGGTTGATTCGATCATGGTAGAATACGAAGTTGAATCGATTGGGATTGGCGTCCCTGGAACTGTAGAAAGAAAAGAAGGTATCGTTTTACTTGCTCCTAATCTGGGGTGGAAGGATGTACCTGTCAAAAAGCTTTTTAGAGAAGTGTTTTCTGTGCCTATTTTTGTCGGTCAAGACACAGAGGCCGCTGCATTAGGAGAATTTCTTTTTGGAGCCGGGAAGGGGCTCGAGGAAATTGTCTGCATCACTGTAGGAACTGGTGTTGGCTGTGGTTTAGTTTTAAATGGGAAATTGTACAAAGGAAAATTTTTTACAGCCGGTGAATTTGGCCATACTCTGGTTGAAAAAGACGGGTTACAGTGCAACTGTGGCAAAAACGGCTGTCTTGAAGCATATGCTTCAGGTACCGCTATATTAAAGCGCTTTAAAATGAAGTTGGAAACTGGTAACCACACCAGCCTGCTTCAAAGAAAAACTATGAATGAGATAAGAACCGAAGATGTTTTCGCTGAAGCAAAACAAGGAGACAAACTGGCGCTCTCCGTTATAAGTGAAGCAATAGATTACTTAAGCATGGGGATAACAAATGCCGTCAATCTCATTTGCCCAGAAGCCATTATTGTTAGCGGCGGTATTGGATCGGAAAAAGAACTATTTATCAATCCGTTGATTGAAAAGGCCTATTCGCAGATTTATAGCCTTTTGTCAGACAAGGTAAAGATCACCACTGCAGGATTGGGAGAATACGCACCTTTAATCGGCGCGGCAATGCTGTTTAAAGATCCACTATTTAACATGCAAGAGGGAGAAAGGGAAGGTTCATTATGTTAGCACTTGGCAGCGATCATGTGGGTTTGACTTTAAAAGAAGAAATCAAAAAGTATTTAGATGAAAAGGGAATTCAATATAAAGACTTTGGCTGTGACTCTACAGAGAGAACGAATTATCCAATATATGGACAAAAGGTGGCTAAAGCAGTAGTCTCAGGTGATTGTGAAAAGGGAATTTTATTCTGTGGAACAGGTGTTGGTATTTCACTCGCAGCCAACAAGGTAGAGGGCATCAGGGCGGTTGTATGCAGCGATTGCTATACGGCAGTTCTGTCAAGACAGCATAACAATACGAATATATTGTCACTTGGATCTAGAGTGGTTGGTGTTGACCTTGCTAAGATGATCGTTGACGGATGGCTGAATGCAGAATTCGAAGGCGGAAGGCATCAAACAAGAGTCGAGATGCTTGGCCAGATTGAAAAAGGCAAGGACTTATCTGAATAAAATTTCGAGTACGACGTAAAAGGGTGAACGAAATGATAAACAAACAAATCTATGATGAGCTTGCAGAAAAAACACTAGAATACTTGAATCAATCAAATATAGTGTTAACCGAGGAAGAGAAGAAAAATATTGAAGTGGCAGATTTTGGCTTAAACGATATCGAAAATACAGGCCTTCAGTTAATAACTTATATAAATACCGAGCGGGTATGTGCTAAGGAGCTTGTTTTATTTCCTTCTCAAACTTGTCCTGAGCATAAACACCCCGACCGAAATGGACAGCCCGGCAAAGAGGAAACTTTCAGGTGCAGGTATGGGAAAGTGTATTTATATGTAAGTGGAGAGCCGACTGCAAACCCTTCCTGTAAGCCTCCAGCTGGCAGTGAGGAATATTATACAGTCTGGCATGAGGTCGTATTAAACCCAGGAGAACAGTACACGATCATGCCAAATACGCTTCACTGGTTCCAAGCTGGTGAAGAAGGTGCGATTGTATCCGAGTTCTCTACAAACTCTCATGATGAGTCGGATATTTTTACTGATGTTAGAATCAAGCGGATTCCTGAAATAGAAAGCTAATCTTATGAATCAAGGAGTGTAGCAAATGGAACAGAACATTTTAGTACATGGTGAAGCGTTGTCTACGGCTAAATTTAAAACTCCATCTAGGGAATTTGGGATCATGCCTTTCTGGTTCTGGAATGGAGAAATGAGTTATGAAGAAATGGAGTATCAATTAAGAGAATACTATGATAAAGGTATACCAGGTATTTATATTCATGCTAGATTCGGAGTTAAGGAGAAAATCGGCTACCTTTCCGACGATTGGTTCGACCGAGTCAAGTTTACAGTAGAAAAGGCCCAGGAAATTGGTCTTCAAGTTTGGGTGTATGACGAATACAACTGGCCAAGCGGTACTGCCAATAACGAGGTACAAAAGCAGAATCCGGAACTTACACAGCGCTATCTTGAACTTGTAGAAGTGGATATTCCGGGACAGTTTTTTACCTTTCTTGAGGGCACAGATTCAAGATATCACGATTTGGAGCAATCAGAACCGATCTTTGCTTGTGCGATTTTGACGGAAGATTTAAAAAATGGTGTAAACAACTACATTGATTTAATGCCATCGCTTTCGTTTGATAAAGTAATCACCTGGGAAGCACCAAAGGGACCTTGGAAACTATTCTATTTTATAGAGAGAAAAGCTTCCTGGTATACAGATGTTTTAGATAAAGAAACTACCCAAAAATTCCTTGAACTTACACATGAGAGATATAAAGAAACGATGAATGGCAGTTTCCAAGGAAATATAAAAGGTTTCTATACCGACGAGCCTGCGATGCATTATTTCGCAACAGGAAAAGACAATCCGATTGTTCCTTGGTCAAGGAAGATGTTCAAAATCTTCAAAGATGCCAATGGTTATGATTTGAAAAAACACCTTATTAAACTTTTCTACGATTGTGGAGAGGATACTGCGAAGGTACGCTATGATTTCTGGAGCGCTTTAAGCAAGCAGTATGAAGAAGCGTATTATAAGCAAGTTGCTGATTGGTGTGAAGAAAACGAGGTAGTGTTCACTGGTCATTTGCTTTATGAAGAGTGGTTAAGAAAACATGCAAGAACAGGAGGAAACCTGTTCCACATGCTTAGACATTTGGATATGATCGGGGTTGACCATCTGTATCCACGAATTGGTACGAGAGAAATGCCGGATGAGCATGTAGCTTTAAAGCTTGCAAGCTCTGCAGCTCACCAATTTGGAAGCACCAGATTACTGTGTGAATCATTGGGCGGTATCTACTGGGATGCCACAATGGAGAGAATGAAATGGATTGCAGATTGGGAATATGTACTCGGAGTAAATCTCTTTAACCCACATGGTTTCCACTATTCAATAGAAGGAGAACGGAAGAGGGATTGGCCGCCTTCACAGTTCTATCACCATACATGGTGGAAAGATTACACATTGTTCAATGATTATATGGCAAGAATGGGGTACCTGTTAAGCGGTGGAAAGCATATCGCTAAGATCGCCATTTTATACCCTTTAAATAGCATTTGGACAAACTATACCCCGCAGGCAACAAATGCAGTCGGCGATGCGATTGAATTTGACTTTAACTATCTTACGGATACATTGCTCCGTTTGCATGTGGATTTTGATTATATCGATGAAGATGTGATGAAGGATGCTGTTGTTAAGGACGGAAAGATCTGTATTAGGGATGAGGAATACTCATTGTTATTACTTCCGCCAGTGACTCACATCAAAGAAAGCACATTGAAGACGATGGAGGAGCTGTACGAAGCAGGCGGAAATGTCATGGGAGATGCAATCCTTCCATTTGACTGCTTGGAAGGCGATAAAGAAGGCTTTACAGATCGAATCGAGAACTTGTTCCAGGTATCTCCAATTGAAGTGAAAAAGGATTTCGATGCTAATAGTAAACAGGTCTACAGCTTAAAAGTCAATGAAAATAGTAATGGCGGTAAGGTCGTATTTATCGATGGACCAGGACTTTACGTAAATAAGCCTATGGAAGTATTGAAAGAAGCAGTGCTCATGTGTGTGACTCCGGAAATCGAAATCGATAGCGAAGAGGTATTTTATCTGCACCGTGTGAAAGATGACAAAGACTTCTTCTTCATCATTAACCCTGTTGAAGATGGAAGAGAGATCAACGTTACGATCACGTCAAATGGCAGACCTGAGCTTTGGAACCTTGAAAATGGTGATATCAAAGATATGCCTGTATTCCAAAGAAATGGGGGAAAAGTAAGCTTTAAGCTTGCTCTAGAGCCATACGGTTCTGCAATGGTATCATTCTCTGAAACTGATGAACTTCCACATATTGAAAAAACAAATATAACGATTTCTTCTATTAATAATGATGAAGTACATGGTTATGGAAGAGTGGAGGACGATGCTTACGTAGTCATTAACCAAAACGGAACAGTTATGGATTTACGTGCAGAAGCCAAAACGCCATTAGCTCCTATTAAATTCGGAAATGAGTGGGAGTTCACCACCGACCATGAAAATGCCCTGCTGGTTAACAACTGGAAGGTTGCTATAGATGAGGCCGAACAAGGAGAGGAGCAGGGATACCATTTAAGCAGCTTTAATGATGAAAACTGGCTGGACTTTAAAATGGGTGCTTGGGAAATGCAGCTGCCTGAAGAGCGTGACGAAAAGGTTTATCCAGTAGCTTTATGGTATAGAACGACTTTTCAAGCAGAATATATTCCAAACGATCTGAAACTATTAATCGATGGATTTAAAGGCAGCAGCTATGAGTTATATATTAATGAACAAATAGTTAATGAAACACCAGAAAGAAGTTATCTGGATGCAGAAATTAAGGCAGTTCCTATTAAAAATTATGTAAAAACCGGAGTAAACAGTGTTGTTGTCAGAATCGTTGTAAATACGAAAAGTGATGGAATTCTTGATCTATTAAAAATTACCGGAGACTTTGCTTTAAGAAGCAAGGATGATGAATATATCATTACAGCTCCTAAAACTATCATTAACACTGGCAGCTGGACAGTACAAGGCTATCCATTCTTCTCAGGTGCGGGTGATTATACTCAGACGATTTCGGTTGATGAAATCTATATTGGAAAAGTGTTCAAGCTCCGAGTCGAATGCGGTAAAGATGTGGCTGAGGTTTGGGTAAACGGACAAAAAGCGGGCGTCCGTCTTTGGAATCCATACGAGTTTGATTTGACTCCATTCCTTCATGCCGGGGAAAACACGGTAACAGTGAAAATCACAAATACGCTGATCAATGTTTTAGAAGCCGTTGAACAAGCTTCAGGTGTATTTAATCTAAGCTTGGTGCCTTATGATACCTATGAGTTTAAACTTTCAGACGTGGTTTCTGGTAATCAATCATTAATGGGCGCTAGAGAATAGGAAGGCTTCATGATGATATACGAAATTCCACTGAAAAAAATCAATAAAGAAAATTTTCGTGACTACGGGACCTATCTCGACGAAAGTGATATCACTCCTACCTATTCAGATTCAGCCTTTAATTGGTGGAATGCGGTTGGAATCATCGATATAGAAGGTGAAATCTCTGTAGGAGTCGTGCGGCCGAATTTTAATCCGGAATTTTCGGAGCAAGTTTTTGAAGCGCACAACCATACGCCTGAAGTATTGGTACCAATTGATGATAATGTGATTGTGCTGGTAGGAAATAAATCAGCGTTTGACGGTGGAATGCCTTCAAGGGAAGACTTTGAAGCGTTCCTGCTGCCAAAAGGGATGGCGGTAAGTCTAAATCCGGGCATATGGCATCACGCTCCGATGACTTTATCGGGTTCTGTCAAAACGCTTGTGTTTTTTAAAGAAAATACCTCCTTTGAAGATACAATCGTAAAAAATCTGAAAGAGCAGGACCTCGTCATAAAAGTTAAAATTAACTGACATACGACTTGTAATCATGCACGCACCAAATGATAACGGTAGTTTTCATTTGGTGCGTATCACTTTATATATTATTGTACAGGAGGATCCTCCGTTGAACAGTAAACCTTCAGTTTTAGTAATTGGAAGCATTAATATGGATTTGGTTTTGAAGTCGGCGAAAATACCAGTAGGTGGAGAAACGGTACTTGGGGATAGTTACGCTTACATTCCAGGAGGAAAAGGTGCCAATCAAGGAGTTGCGGCAGCAAGGCTCGGGGCAGACGTTACCTTTGTAGGGAGAGTAGGCGAAGATACAAACGGCAAAGAGTTAAAAGGAAATTTGCAACAGGAAGGAATAAACGCTGATTTTGTTATAGAAGATCCAGCCAGCAGTACAGGACTAGCAGCCATCATGCTAGAAGAAACCGGACAGAACAGAATTATTGTCATTCCTGGAGCAAATATGAATATAACAAAAGAGGATTTGCTAATCGCATTTGAACATACATATGATGCCGTTATTGTTCAGCTTGAAATTCCGGATGAAATCGTTCTAGAAGCCTGCAGGTTGGGTAAGTTAAAGAACATTCCGGTTATTTTGGATGCAGGTCCTGCAAAAAGCTTTCCACTAGAGGCCATTGATGGTTTGGAAATATTAAGTCCAAATGAATCAGAAGCATTTGCCTTAACAGGATTGGAAGTTCATTCAATTGAAAGCGCGGAAAGAACAGCCAAAGTGTTAAAGGAACGATCAAACGCAAAAAAAATTGTCTTGAAGATGGGGGCCCAAGGTGCATATCTGTATGAGGATGGCCAAGGTGAATTTTTCCCTGCTCATAAGGTGAAAGCTGTGGATACCACTGCAGCCGGGGACGCCTTTACAGCTGCCTTGACAGTAAAATACATTTCAAGTGGAAATATTAAAGAAGCGATTCGGTTTGCGAATGTCGTGGGTGCCATAACAGTTACCGGAATGGGGGCACAACCATCACTTCCAACGGCTGAGGAAGTCGGTAAGTTTACAGTGCGCTCATCAATCTAACGAATTTGAGGTGTTCATATGTTTTCAGAAACCATTTTAGATAAAGAAACGATTTCAAAGTTTAGAGATCAAGTATATCAAACGCAGTATAAAGATATCCCGGTATTTGATTGTCATACTCATATTATGCATGGTCCTGAAGGCATTCAAAATGCGATGGTTATAAAGGAACTTTTTAACTTTGAGTGGATGAATGTATTGAGTATCCCTACTTGGGATTTCGCACAAAATCTTAAAATGATGGTATTTAAGAACCATTTTACGGAAAAAAGTTATATTTTTGGCGGACTCATTCACAACAAAGAAGTGCTCGAAGCAGGATATGATTACGCAACACAAGCCAAAAATTTAATTGCACTTGGCTTTGACGGAATGAAGATGCTCGAGGGAAAGCCAGAAATCAGAAAAGAACTGCAAAAACCTTTAGATGACCCTTCCTTTGACGAATATTATAAATTCCTTGAAGAGGAAAAAGTGCCGCTTTTAATCCATGTTGCCGACCCTGAAGAATTCTGGGATCGCGAAAAAGTACCGGAGTGGGCATACAACAATGGTTGGTTTTGGGGTGACGGTACCTATACCTCAAAGGAAGATTTGTATCGGGAAGTCGATGGATTTTTGACTAAGTTTCCAAAAATTCATGGCATTTTTGCCCATTTTTATTTCCTATCGGCAGATCTCGAAAAGGCTGCTGCCTTTCTTGATAAATGGGAAAATGTCAGTATCGACTTAACCCCGGGAACCGAAATGTTTGTAAACCTCTCAAAAAATCCTGAAAAAGCGAGAGAATTTTTCCTGAAATATCAAGATCGCATTCTTTTCGGTACCGATAATTTTGATCCTGGCACTGAAGAAGAGCTGGACATTATGACGAAAATTGTACGAATTATGCGGCAGTTCCTCGAGACAGATGATACATTTCAGGTTTGGGATTTAACCTTTAAAGGAATTAAACTTGACCGGGAAGTTTTAGAAAAAATTTATTATAAAAATTTCTTTAAATACGTGAAAGCGGAGCCCAAAAAGCTTAATATAGAAGCCGCTGTAAAGGAAAGCAGGCTCACAATTGAGTTAGCGAACAAGGCTTCAGTAAAAGACTCAAAAATCGAAGAAATGAACCAGCTTTTACATCTTCTTGAAACGGCAGCGAAAGGGGAAGCATAAGATGAAGATTGCACTTATTGGCGGCGGCGGAGTCCGGACCATGTATTTTACAGAAGCTGTCGCGAAGTATGCAAACAGACTCGGTGTTACACAGATTTCCATCATGGACAACGATGAAGAGAAATTAGCGATATTTGGAAATATGGCAAAATACGTTGCCATGAAGGCAAATGACACTTTAAAAATTGAGTTAACCACAGATGTCGTCGAGGCAGTAACAGATGCTGACTATGTCGTGACCACCATGCGGGTTGGCGGCGACGAAGGCCGTGTGATAGACGAAAGAATCGCGTTAAAACATGGGGTAATCGGCCAGGAGACAACTGGTGCCGGAGGTTTTGCTTTTGCAATCCGCACAATCCCAGTCATGGTCGAATATTGCAAGATCATCAAGGAGCATAGCAACAATGCTGTTATCTTTAATTTCACAAATCCGGCAGGGCTCGTCACCCAGGCCATGCATGCACATGGTTTTACAAATGTGGTAGGGGTATGTGATAATCCGACTACCTTAAAGACGGAGGTCGCACATGCATTAGGCTTAGGTGTGAACAGCATCAGCACCAGAATGTACGGCTTGAATCATTTATCTTGGATGGACAGTATTAAAATCAGAGGCATTGAGGTTATTGATAAACTCCTAGCAAGTGATGCGTTCCTTGAAAGCTCCTGGGAATTCGGGTACTTTGACAAGGAATTAATCAAGATGCTTGGCCAAATACCAAACGGATACCTGTATTATTTTTATTATAGTGAAAAGGCTCTAAAGAATATCCTCACATCCGGTCAATCACGCGGTGAGGTCATCCGAGATATTAATAGCAGAATGATTAAGAGATTAAAAGAAATTGATGTAAAGAATAATCCGGAAGAAGCCATTGATGCCTATCAAAAGTTCCTTCATGAGAGGGAAAGCAGCTACATGTCAATTGAACTTGCAGGTAAAAAGCTTGAATCGAAGCAATTCGATTTATCCACTTTATGTATAGAAGGTTTAGAACAAGTGGAGGAAGAAGGAGAAAATTTCGAGGGTTATGCAGGGGTTGCTTTCAATTATATTGAAGCTGTCAAAAATAATACCTCAATGGAAATTCCTCTGAATGTAGCCAATAACGGAGCGATTCCGGAATTAATGGATGATGATGTGGTTGAGTTGACGTGCATTGTGAATAAAGAAGGAACGCATCCAATCAAGGTGGAAAGTGTGCCGGAAAATAATATGCTCCTTATCAATGTTATCAAACGATATGAGAATTTAACTGTAGCAGCAATCAAGAATCGTTCAAAAGATCTGGCTGTACAAGCTTTGATGATCCATCCTTTAGTAAATTCATATTCGCTTGCAAAGGCATTGGTGGAAGATTATCTGGAAGCACATAAGGAATTTGTAGGAGAATGGAATTAATGAAACCATTTGTTTCAGCAATTGCACCCATCAACATCGATATTTTATATTCCGGACTCTCTAGAGTGCCGAATCTCGGTGAAGAGGTTTATTCCAAGCAATTCGACACGCAGTTAGGTGGCGGACCTACGGCAACTATTATTGCGTTAGCGAGGCTTGGGATTCATTGTGAATTTGGAACCTTTCTCTCCAATGACTTAATGAGTACTTTTGCAAAGGACATCCTGGTGCAAAATAGCGTCAAGTTTAAGAATTTATATAAAGGAAGTGATATACCGGTGCTCGTTACCAGTATTGCTTCCTTCCCCGAAGATCGATTTTTTATTACCTATGTTCCCGAATGGAAAGAAATCGACAGTACGGATGAGGAAATTTATCAATTGTTTACCGGCTCCAAAGTATGCAGAGGTTTGGACGGACATAATGAAGTGCTCAAGAAACTAAAGGATGAAGGGACCAGAATCGCATACGATGTGGCGTGGAGCGATGACCTGAATATTGAAAGTCTTCGTGAAACATTACAATATGTCGAAGTGTTTACCCCAAATGATGCGGAAGCTTTAAAAATGACAGGTAAAGCTACGGTTGAAGAAGCATTGGAAGTCATTAGCCAGTATGTGGAGCACGCGATCGTTAAAATTGGGAAAAAAGGCTGCATTACAAAGGCAGGGAATGAAATTCTTCAAGTTCCGGCCTTGGATGTATTCCAAGCAGTGGATACCACTGGAGCAGGGGACAATTTCTTAGCTGGAGTCATGTATGGCATGATGCAGGATTGGGATATTGAAACATGCATGAGGATGGGAAATATCGTAGGAGGCTATTCTACTACTGAGCTCGGCTGCAGTAAAGCACATCTAACATTGGATACCGCCATGGAGTATATGAATTTATACAAATAAAAATCAGCAGGAGGATTTAAAAGCATGAGTGAGACCAAAGAAAAAATCATTATCGATACGGATATAGGCGATGATATTGATGACGCACTCGCTATTTCCTTTGCGGTCAAATCAGCTGAAATCGATTTGATTGGTGTTACAACAGTTTGGAAAGATACTGCAGCCAGGGCGAGATTGGCAAAAAGAGTATTACAAATGCTTGGCAGAGACGACATTCCGGTTTATATCGGATCCAGACAGCCTCTAATAGGTAAAGTAGATGACCATGAAATACCGAATCAATACTCAGAGGATATGGACGGAATTTCGTTCAATACAGAAATGGATGCTGTAGACTATATCATCGATACGGTGATGAAATCAGAGGGTGAAATTAGCCTGGTCCCAATCGGCGCTCTTACCAATATCGCGCTCGCCATTATCAAGAAGCCCGAAATTAAGAATAAGATCAAAAGGATTGTTATGATGGGGGGAGCCTATTACTTCCATTACAATGAGTATAATATCGAATGTGATCCGGAGGCCGCAAGGATTGTATTTGAATCAGGCATTCAAATACAGGCTGTAGGTCTCGATGTTACGCTTAAGTGCCAGCTCACTCAGCAAGATGTAGAAAGAATTGAGCATCCAAATAGTGAAATTACTAAGTTTTTATCCGACCTGATCGGGCGTTGGAGAAGCATTAATAATTATCTGCCAATCTTACATGACCCTTTAGCAGTTTGTGCCGTTTTTGACAAGAAACTCTTAGAATTTAAAGAAGAAAGAATTGTTGTCGAAACAAAAGGTGAATTTACTAGAGGCGCCACACATAATCAAACCAGCTACAGATGGGGCAATACGGATCCTGTAAATTCTAACATATGGACGGCGAAAAATGTCGATCATATGAAGTTTACCAAACTTTTTATGGACCGTGTGTTTGGTTAAAAAAACATCATATAAACGAAAGAGTAATAGATATGCTTAGATTTTCTAAGATTTCAAACCAATTTTCTAATAATATTTATGTGCTTATGTCCATAATTTTGATTCTTTGGGGGACTTTTGCTGCTGTTAGCAAAATGTCCCTTCGCTCACTAGACAGCCTTCAAGCACAATTTTATATGTTCTGTTTAGCCTTTATATGTATGACAGGGATTTGCATACAAAACGGCAAGTTTAAAGAATTAAAGCATTTAGATAGAAAAGAAGTTATTAGATTAATTGGTTATTCCATTCCTTCTTTTCTATATTATGTGTTTTATCTTATGTCCTTAAAGTTAATACCTGCTGTGGAAGCTTCGATGTTGAACTATAGCTTCCCTATTATGATAGTTATATTTTCTATCCCTATGAACGGGGAAAAGCTAGACAGATTGAAAGTGTTCTCATTACTATTGGGATTTATTGGGGTAATTATTATTTTAACTAATGGAAATCTAGCTCATTTAAAGATGTCAAATGCAATGGGTGATTTGTTAGCATTAGGGGCAGCGATTTGCTGGGGAATCTTTTCAAACCTAGGTAAAAAAAATAAGGTAGATACGTTTTTGAGCAATTATATTTATACCACCGTATCCTTCATTCTTACTACATTGTGTATGAATTATTATTCAGAATTTGTTTTACCCAGTTTTCATGAGTTTATTGGGCTTCTATGGTTAAGCTTAAGCAATATCGTATTTAGTTACTATTTATGGTTTCGGGCACTAAAAGTGGCGGATTCCTCAATAGTAGCAAATTTATCTTTTATTACTCCATTTGTCACTTTATTTTTCATTATGATTTTTCTTGGAGAGTCAATACAATACATTCAATTCATTGGCCTGATGATTATATTAGCAGGAACGGCTCTTGAACCTATCAAGTTTAAAATATCAATAAAGAAAATTAAAGAGGAGAAACCATGAGCCAATTCATATCTCTTAATGAAAATGGAATCCATGTCGTGCTTGAAGTTACGGTTGAAAAGGATGTAAGACTTCTTCACTTCTCTTCGCTTCCTTTCGATGAAGCAACACATAAAAATGCTGAGCAAAGAAAAAGATCTCGGCTTGTAGAGGTTCAGGTCACGGGAGAAAATCAAGACGACCATCACGGCTCCAAGCACACAAGAACGAATCCAGGATTTCTTCTTGAATTCCAGGAATACAGAGATTTTAGGAATCATCACGGCAGAAAGCTTGAAATTGAACTAGAAAAAGATGGTCTTATTGTCATTAGCCATTTGCAGTTCTTTGATAATGTTTCCGTCGTTAGGTCATGGACCGATGTAACAAATAAGTCTGATTCCTCAAAGGGAATTGAATACGTATCATCCTTCGCTCTATCGGGAATCGAAAAGGAAGGGCTGCAATGCTGGAGCGAAACATGCAGGCTCCATGTACCACATAACACTTGGTATGGAGAAATGCAGTGGAGAAGCTACTCACTTCCGGAGTTGGGATTATCCCCAGTCAATTATGTCACCTTAAAACGAATTAGCTATAACAGTACAGGCACATGGTCTTCATCCGAGTTTCTTCCGATGGGATGCTTTGAGAATCTGGAAAGTGGGAGCGCATTCGTTTGGCAAATTGAACATAATGGTTCCTGGCATTGGGAACTGGGGGAACAAGCGGAACACCTTTATATTCAATTGAGCGGGCCTTCTGAAAATGAAAGCCATTGGTGGAAAGAATTAAAGTCTGGAGAAAGCTTTACTTCGGTACCCGCAGCTGTTGGCGTTAGCTGTAAATTTGAAAAGGCTATTGTTGAACTCACGAAATATAGAAGGCTCATTCGAAGGGAAAACAAAGACAATAAAAAATTGCCTGTTATCTTTAATGATTATGCTAATTGTCTTGATGGGGATCCTACCACAGAAAAACTGAAGCCGCTTATTGATGCAGCAGCCAAGGTTGGCTGTGAAATATTTTGCATTGATGCAGGCTGGTATTCTGATGGAGATTGGTGGACCGGCGTAGGCGAGTGGTTGCCATCTAAACTAAGGTTCCCAGGAGGAATCGAGGAACCGCTGAACTATATCCGTTCAAAGGGAATGATACCGGGATTGTGGCTTGAAATAGAGGTAATGGGGATCGATTGCCAACTTGCAGAAAAAGTTCCTGATGAATGGTTTTTTGTCCGGCACGGGAAACGGATCATTGATCATGGACGGTACCAATTAGATTTCCGCAACCCTGAGGTTGTAATATTCGCGGACCAAGTTGTAGACAGGCTGGTAAACGAATATGGTGTAGGCTATATCAAGCTGGATTATAACATCAATGGTGGAATCGGAACCGAAATTCTTGCTGATAGCTTTGGTGATGGACTTTTGGAGCATAACAGGGCCTTTTTAAGTTGGATTGACAGTATATTTGAGCGATATCCGGAGCTTATTATTGAAAACTGTGGCAGCGGAGGTATGCGTATGGATTATGCTGGCTTAAGAAGATTCAGTATCCAATCCACGAGCGACCAGTCCGATTATAAAAAATACGCCGTTATTTCTGCAGCTGCTCCGATTGCGGTAACACCTGAACAATGTGGAGTATGGTCGTATCCATTAAAGGATGGCGATGATGAAGAAGTTGTCTTTAATATGGTAAATACGATGCTTCTCCGAATTCAACAAAGTGGGAATATACTTGGAATAAAGAATCAAGGCCGTGAACGGATCAAGCAGGGTATCGACTATTATAAATCGATACGAAGCGACATTCCCAAAAGTTTCCCATTTTGGCCATTAGGTATCCCAACCTATGGAGACGGATGGCTATGTTTAGGTCTTAAGTGTGCAGGAAAAATCTATCTGGCTGTATGGAGACTAGAAGACCAACAAAATACTTGCCTATTACCTTTACAGGAATACAAAGGCACCAATTTAAACGTCAAATGTTCCTATCCTGATAAGGAAAGCTGCATGTATTTATGGAATAAAAAAAGAGGAACGTTAACCGTTACGATGCCCACGAGGAATTCAGCAAGGATATTTGAAATTTCTATGTGTTAAATTCGTCATTTCAGAGAAATAACATTTAAAGGGTAATACTTCTATGGATTATCAATAAGGCCTGCCGGTTAAGGATTTATTATAGTTGTCCTATAAATTTTTGATAGAAGAATTTCGATAGAATTATAGCTTCCATGGCAGTAATTATTGAAAAGTTAATCTAGTTTAACAATTAAAAGAAACGAGAGTGAATCATATGGAAAGAGGAATTTACTTTGACGGCTGGTATAAAAATAACCACTGTTATCATCCAAGTTTGCCATTTCGCAGCATGCAGATGATTGAAGACTTGGAAAAATATAAGGGCACCATATTGGTTTGGTCAGCTCTTGGAGGAGGCTCTATATCACTGCCTTTTCTTGAGCACGAAGCCTATGGAGAAGTCGACCCGCGCTTAAGATTTTATGGATTTATGAACGATAGCGAATTTATCGAAGAGTGCAATAAAAGAGGGATAAAGGTATTTGGGATTGTGTTTGAAGTGCAGGGCTGGGAGTTTCCGGCAGTGTTTAACGAGGACGGTACGGAATTTAAGGCCCTGAATGTTCTAAGGGATGATACAAACCATGATTGGTATGGGCTCAGGGAATTCACTTCCGGAAAGTATGATGGAGTGTTTGGAAAAAGATTAAAGGATTATTTCCCGGAAGGCCTATTTAATAGCGAAGGGATAGAGGTTAAAGATCTTTGGGAAGAATGTGCAGCAAGAGATTATAAAGGAGAACCGGTTCATTCCAATTGGGTCGAGGTTGTGGGTCATAAGCATATTGCGTACCAAATGTGCAGAAATAATCCTGTGTGGAGACAATATTTAAAAAAAATCATGGAAATTCAAATTGACGCCGGTGTGCCTGGCATTCAGCTTGATGAATGTGAATTGCCTATTACAGCCTTGCAAGCAGGAGGATGCTTCTGTAACGATTGCCGAAAGCAATTTACAGAGTACCTGAAGCATATAAAAGCTGAAGGGAAATTAGATGCCCAGTATCAGGATATTGATATAGAAACATTTGACTACAAAGTGTTTTTAAATGAAAGAGATCTTAAGTTTCCAAATGATCCAAAGGGAGTACCACTCTTTAAAGAATATTGGCATTTCCAGGTTCGCGCTGTGAAAAAATATTTTACTGAACTTGTCGACCATGCGAAGGAATATGGATTAAAAAAGGGAAAAGACATTTTAGTGTCAGGAAATTTCTTTAACCTAATGCCTGTGTACTACCCAATTGAAAATAAAGTAGATGTCATCATAACAGAAATGAGACAGACAGTATTTAAACAGCCATATTGGTATCGTTATTCCGCAGGTTTTGCTGGTGATAAGACCATCGTAGTAGCGGAAAATCCATATGGTGGCATTGTTCCTGAACTTGTTGAAATGCTAGAAACCGGAAATGGCTTTGATTTGTATCGAATATTCCTGTTGGAAGCATCGGTTTATGGTTGTAATATGGCTGTACCTTATGGCGGTTGGATGGGAAATACGATTAAAGATTCCTTTTCACCCCCAAGAGGTGTAACAGAGGAAGTTCAAACCTTCCTTGCTGATAAAGAAAGGTTGTTTTCCAAAAAATCTGGTTCAAATGTGGCTGTGTTATACAGCTGGCCAAGCTATTACTGGAGAGAAACAGCTTCAGGTTATTCAGGCAATCTGGTGGATAATAATGAATCCGGCTTATTATCTTATAAGGTAGATGATATCAATGATGCAAATACTCCTAGGCTGCCATTCTGGGAGGTAATCAAGAATTTATCGGACAACCAAGTGAACTATGACGTTATGCTCGCAGCGGATGGAGATATGAGAGAAGATGAATTTAGCCTTGAAGACATCAAAGACTATGAACTTCTAGTACTGCCTGATTGTGATGTATTAACGGAAAACCAGACAAAAGTGTTCGAGGAATTTGTAAACCAGGGTTCTAAGCTGTTAATTTTTGGACGTGCAGCCGATAATGTACATGGATGGCTTGAGACGATGAAACAATTGGACAATGTTTTCTATTGCGAAAATCCTACCAACAAATCGGAAGCACTTGAGACATTTATAGAATGCTTTAATAATGCATATGCAGACGTTTGGCAGATTAAAGCTTCTAACGCGGAAATAGGGATTCAAATGCACCAAACGGTTGAAGGTAGAGCTGTCCATGTTATCAACTATAATTACTCAAAAGAACATGACAAAATCAATACGTTAGAAGAGTTAAAGTTAGATATAAAATTTAAAGAGTCGTATAATAGCGTTCTTGTTTATACACTCGATGGCAGTCAAATTGAATATACTTATGAAGTTCAGGACAACCAAGCTTTTGTGAAGCTTTTGAATGTACCCATTTATACCGTAATTGAATTCAAATAGTATATATTTTACTAAAAGTTCTGCAAATCCAGCGGTTTTTGGCCTGAATTTGCAGAACTCAATTCGCTTAAAAAATACTACGTAAGAAAACGATATATTTGAAGGGAGGGCAAAGTAAATTGGTAACGATTAAGGATATCAGCAGGGAAGCAGGAGTATCAACCGCCTCAGTTTCTAAGGTACTAAATGGTGACTATAAAAATGTAAGTGAGGAAACAAAAAATAGAATACTCCGTATTTCAAAGGAACTAAAATACAGACCGAACCGATTAGCCAGAGGCTTGGTCAATAATCGCACCAACATTATCGGATTGATAGTTTCCGATATCACGAACCCTTATTTTGCTGAGCTTGCAAAAGGAATTGAGAACAGGGCAGATGCTGCTGGGTACAAACTAATCCTTTGCAATACGGATGAAGATGAAGAAAAGGAACTTTCATATATTAATGTCATTCTTGAATACAATGTAGATGGTGTAATTATTACAGGTAGTGAAAAAACAACAAATAGTCGAAGCATTGAAGAGTTACAAAATTATAATATTCCGTATGTTTCAATCGACCGTGAGCAGGGCGATCAAGACTATCGAGTATATGTGGGGAATCTTGAGGGCTCTTACATTGCCACTCAGCATATCATAAGAAATGGCCATACTAAAATAGCCTTTATCGGTGGGCAAGGAATGCACGGAAGTCGGAATTTGCGTTTAGAGGGTTATTTAAAAGCGCTAACTGATTATGGTATTGGACCTAATAATTCACTTATTAAAATAGGTAATTATCAAATGGAAACAGGCTATCATTATACTAAGCTTCTTATCGAAAACGATTCAGAGTTCACCGCTGTTGTGTGTGGAAATGACCTTATAGCTTTTGGTGCACTCAATGCCATAAAAGACAGTGGACTAAAGTGTCCGGAGGACATCTCAATTATTGGGTATGACGATATTTATTTAACTCAAATGACAGACCCTAAGCTTACTACAATTAAACAACCATCGGAAGAAATTGGCAACTATGCAATGGAAGTTCTCCTAAAGCTAATGAAAAAGGAAAATGTTGAAGAAAAAGTAAAATGTTTTGTTCCGGATTTAGTTCATAGAGGCTCGGTGAAGAGAATAAGTTCTGAACCATAATAAGCAGCAAAATATAGAGGGGTTTTAATCATGGCGCTAATCAAACAAATTTTTCGTTTGGCAATTCCCTCTATCGCGACTTTTTCATCGATGACATTTATGGGGCTTCTCACCTTAATGATTGTCGGGAAGTTAGGAGCAGCTGCGCTTGCAGTTGTGGGCATTGCAAATATGTTAATGTACAACATGTGGGCTCTGTTTTCAGGTATCCAAGGCGCCATCAATTATCTGGTTGCACAAAACAATGGATCGGATACCATGCAAGTGGGAAATCAACGAATGCAAATTGCGTTGATTGCTTCATTGGGAATTTCGATTCTTGTATTTTTTACAAGTTTTGTTTTTCCACACATGATTTTAAAAGCAATGGGCGCAAATTTAGCCCTTTTAACCCTTGGAACACCGAACCTTCAGGTTAGGATGATTGCATTCGTGTTGACCATTTTTAACATTGCATTCTTCGCGTATATGCGGGCAATCGGTGATACAAGAACACCTATGATCATATCCTTATTAGCTGATTTTTCTGTCGTGGCTTTTACATATGTATTTTGTTACGGTCAATTTGGCTTTCCAAAACTTGGTCTGCAAGGTGCAGCATGGAGTATGGTAGCAGCTGAAGGTGTTGCGTTTCTCTTGAATTTACTCGTATATTACGGTGTTCTAAATAAGTGGTATATGACACGGAAATGGGTACCGATTGACTTGAGCGAAGTTCGTTTATTCATGAGCGAAAGTGTAAAGCTTAGTATTGCAGAATTGTCTAATAGTTTGGGTATGCTTGTGTTTACAAGTTGTATAACAAGACTTGGAACGGCCGCAGTTGCTGCAAATGAAATCGCGCTAAACATTCTTTCATTTGGTTATATGCCTTCCAATGGATTTGGTGCGGCATCTACTATTGGAATAGGCCAAGAGATTGGAAAAGGCCAACCGCAGGAGGCCAAGAGATTTGGATTGGTCACGGCGTATTTGGGTATGGGATTTATGATACTTGTTTCAATTGTTTTATTCCTGTTTGCCTTGCCGATTACCAAGCTCTATTCTACCGACCCGGATGTTTACTCTCATACTTTATCCTTAATTTACATTGTTGCTTTCATGCAATTGTTTAGTGGAGCTACTGTCATTTTTGGCGGTGGTTTGCGAGGTGTAGGAGATACGACCTTTTTATCTCGAGCATCTTTAGTTTTCAATTGGATCCTGTTTATTCCCGGCACACTTCTTCTTACTCAGGTGTATGATTTAGGCCAAGTCGGAGCATGGGCTGCATTATGCAGTATGAACGTTATAACCGGGGTTGCTAATTATTGGCGATATCATAGATTCAAATGGGATTCTGCTAAAAGTAAAACTATCAACATTAACTTACCGGCGAGTACAGATGTATAATCGCCGTTTTTTTCGTTTCAATAGCTACAATTGTTTCTTAAATAAGGTCTGTTGGGCAAACTGAAGATACGTTTCTGTTGGATATAGTTACGAAAGCAATGAATGATCTGGGGGTTTCGCCAAACGGCATAGCAAGGAGGCTGGTAAGTGGAAAAACAAATGCAATTGGAATGCTGATTCTGGATGTTTCAAACCCATTTTATGCAGATGTATCCAGAGGAGTGGGATATGCAGCAATAAAAAACGGCTAAACCCTGATCCTCTGCAATAGCGATTGGAAAACAGAGCGTGAACAAATTTACATAAACATCCTGCGCCAAATATGGGTAAATGGAGTAATTGTGGCAGGGAGTAAAAGTGTAGAACATACTCTCGAAGATTTAGTTTTTCTCGCAATTTTTTATGTTTTTAGAATCTAAATACAAACTTCTAGATTGTCCCTGCAATTGGGCCTGTTGATTTCCGCTCCGCCTCCTCGGCGCTTGGTACCTTCGGGGTCTCCAGTGACCTCTCTATCCCGCAGGAGTCGAGTGCCCTCCGCTTCAATCAACAGGGGAGTAAATCATCTTAGAGTATTGCAACACACCTTTTCAAACCTTTCCAAGTGTGTTCTATCCGAGTGAAACCTGTTCACAGCCGAGATCGTGGAGCGTCTTTAGCCAATCTGCTTTCAACGCTTCATCCGCCGTTTTTAGATCGTCGAGTGGAGCGGTCGCACCAATCCTGACCGCTTTATGACTGCCCATTTCGTGGTAAGCCATAATCTGAATAGCTTTCAAATTCGGGTATTTGCAGGACATTCCGGTAATACCAGCCAAATGTTCAGATGAGTCATTAACGCCGGGAATCAGCGGACAGCGCAGGATAATCGATGCTTCCGCGTTGTATAGTGCATCGAGATTTTTCAAAATGAGCCGGTTCGACACCCACGTTAGCGCCCGATGGCGTTTTTCATCCGTTTCTTTATAATCAAACAAAAACATATCAATATAGGGGGCAATCTCGGTAAACTTTTGTGCAAGCGCATGCCCGGAAGTATCGAGGCAGACGCGAATATGCTCCTTTTGCAGCCTGGAAGCATGCTATTTGACAAATTCAAACTGTGTCATCGGTTCTCCGCCGGATATTGTTACCCCGCCACCCGACCTTGCATAGTAGTCCGCATCTTTTCATACCTCCGAAAGCACCTGGTCCACAGTCGTTTCATAACCGACAAGCTTTATTGCATCATAAGGACAGGCATCAACACTCGTTTCATTGATGTAAGCCAGATTATGGAAACGGATCCTGTTCCCGGTCCGGATGGGTTCCATCGTTTCATTCGTCTCAGCAGCACTCTTTGATTTTGAGACCCCAGCTGGACAGAGCCGGCCTTCATCAAGGCATCGCACACATGAACCGTAATGAAAGGAGTATTGCGGATTGTGCATTTGCGACTCCGGGTTATGACACCACTTGCACTTTAATGAACATCCTTTCAGAAAAATCGTTGTGCGAATCCCTGGTCCGTCATTCAACGCGAACGGTTGAATATCGAAAATTACAGGCTCATCCATCGCCATAACGTATCATCTCCTCTCAATAAAGAGTCCGGTTTAAGATTTCTTCCTGCACGTTCTTTCTAATTCAACGAATATGGCGCTAAATCCGCCAACTCTGACAAATACGTGTGTATATTTTTCTGGTTCCATCATTGCCCGATCCAGTTCGGCCCGGTTGACGACCGAAATCATCAGCTGTGTGCCGCCCTTGGCAAAGTAGGTTTCCAAAACCGCTTTAAATTGCTCTATTCGTTCCGTGAACAGTTCCCGGCTGACTTTCAAATTATGAACCGCCCCAGCGTGGTTTCGCGGATCGAGTTTGACAATTGAATTGAGCAATGCGGTCATGCCGTTCTTGTCACTGCCGCCAAAGGGAGTATTCCCATTCGTTATCGGTTCCTTTGCTTTTCGGCCATCTGCCGATGCACACGTATATCTGCCAAGAATCGTATTCGCCTGGTTATTGATAATAACGGTTAAATAGGAATGCATTTGTGTCCGGCTTTTCTGCTGTTTGATAGTATGGCAGATGTGCTCATGCACCTTCTTGGCGATTTCATCGGCAGATTCATCATCGTTGCCATACTTAGGAACCCTCTGCAATTGTTTCCGCTCCTCCTCAAATCCCTGGAAATTAGCATCAAGCCATTGTACGAGTTGTTCCAGACTGACTGAACCGTTTCTACTTATAAACTAAGGACCGGATAGCTGTCAAACTGTCAGCTGTATTGATGTTCCGTAAGCTTCCAATGTGCCCCCCAAGTATGTGATGCCAACGTCAAAGATGGATTTGCCCCGATCCAAACAATCATCGTACAGCATGCTTGTGAACAATTAAGGAGCGGTTTCGCCGATTACTCGATATCCGAGTTCTTCCTGTTCAGCCATGATTTCCGTAAAATATTCAATCTGCTGCTTGTAAGCGTCGAATAGCTGATCAAAGGTCGTGACGCCTGATAAAAGCGAATTGACCCAAAACAAATTGCCTGATGTTCCTTTTCAAACATACGGTAAGTCTTGGTAAACAGGATTGCATGAACATGATCTTCTCTCCATGTATTCATCTGTTCTCACCATTCCATTCCAATCTCATCTAATATGATTCCATTGTAGAGTCACTATAAATAAAAATCTTGTTTTATTTTTGCATGAAATTGTGCTATTTTGATATTGAACCAAGAAAGGAAGATCCAAATGATTATTTTGCGCGGAGACGATATCCTTGATTTTGATGCAGAAGTTCATTACGCTTACCATCGGTCTTTACAAACCGTAACTGGATTGCATCGCCATGATTTTTTTGAAATATTTTTGATTACAAAAGGCTCTGTGTATCATTTAGTAAATGGAAAAAGGTTGCAACTTGTCGAGGGCTCGCTTGTCCTGATTCGCCCTGATGATATTCATTGTTATGAAAATGATGGAAATGAAGAATGCGAGCTGTTGAACTTAGCTTTTCCTGAAACAACCTTGGAAGCACTATTTAATTTTTTAGGAGAGGGATTTGATGGGGAACGGCTGTTGGATGATGAAACCCCTCCAAGCAGCATTATTGAGAAAAACGAAATAGAAAACGTCAAAGCAAGATTTCAGGTATTGAACTCCATCCCAAATGATTCAAAAAAAGTAATCAGGTCGGAAGTGAGGGCATTGCTAGCCGATTTGTTCATTCGATTTTTTTCCGGACAAAAAAAGATAGTGGCGGATAACATGCCGGAGTGGCTGAAGGATCTCATTGATGAAATGAAGCATAAAGAAAACTTTACTGTTGGTCTTACAAGGCTGTATGAGCTTTCTCCGAAAAGTCCGGAGCATGTCACCCGAATGATTCGAAAGCATCTTGATATGACACCAACTCAGTGGATCAATAAATGTAAGCTTCAATATGCTGCGAATTTACTCTTGCACACAGATGATTCGATTTTGACGATTTGTATGGAATCCGGTTTTGAAAACTTAAGCCATTTTTATCACAGGTTTCAAAAATATTTTCAGGTCTCTCCAGCAAAATACCGTAATTTAAACCGTAAAATCGTCATCCCGGAAAAGCATTAAACATTATTGGTTGACGGATTATATATAAAGCGATTACATTATCTGTGTAAGCGTTTTTTAATAAAGTAGAGAAATGGAGGTACAGCCATGCAGTTAAAACTTTTTAAATCTCTTTGGGAGGTTGTTGGATTTACTGGTTCTCCACTTAGGATCCGCTTAAATGAGCAAGCAGAAGCCTACATAGCCTCTGTAGCAGAAGCCGGATACACGGGTGTTGAGTCACCACTTCCTATTCCTGAACAAGAAGATTTATTTAGAAGACTCCTAGAAAAATACCACTTGGAATTTATTGCACAGGTCCTAACAGTGGACCCGCATGCCACTTCATTCGAAGATCAGGTGCGTGAGGCGGTTCGTTTTGACCCGCTCTTCATCGTTTCGCAAAGCTCCAAAGATTCGATTGCCTATGAAGAACAAAGGAAATATTTTGAACATGCTGTAGCGGTTGAACGTAAGTATGGGATTGCAGTGGCTCATGAAACCCATCGTGGAAGGGCATTATATGTGCCGTGGAATACGGTTAGGTTGTTAGAAGACGTACCTGGACTTAAGTTGAATGCTGATTTTAGCCATTGGTGCTGCGTGTGTGAGTCGCTGCTTGATGACCAGGAGGAAAATGTAGTGAAATCGTGTGAGCAGTCCATCCATATCCACGGCCGAATTGGCCATGCGGAAGGTCCGCAGGTTTCGGACCCACGGGCACCCGAATATACTCATGAGCTAGAGGTTCATATGAGGTGGTGGGAAAAGATCTGCAAGGCAAGAAAAGAGAGTGGTGCCGAGTGGATGACGTTTACGCCGGAATTTGGACCACCCGGGTATATGCCAACTTTTCCCTTCACAAAACAGCCGGTCACGGATGTATGGGAAGTTAACTTATGGATGGCGGAGTATTTCCGTAATCACTTTAAAAGAATGTTTGCGTGAAGAGTGGTTCCTAAATTTATCACTAGGAATTACTAATAGTTCTAGTCGGTAAAAAGATTGAAAGTTCCTTTTATTGGTAGAAAGTTAGATTGGTAGCAAGTTAGATTGGTAGATTAAATTTTTATAAAATTTTGAATTTTGAATATTGACAAAAGAACCTGCATCTTTTAAGATTACTTCAAACGTTGTATTGTATTTTGTTAAACGTTTAACAGTATATAGAAGGGGGGAAGGACAGAGAAATTTTTGACAAAATGTTCCAAACTCTATTGATTCCTTTTTACTTAACCTAATTTTTGAAACCGTATTCATTGATTGCGTTGAAGGTGATTTGTCAATTCTTTGATTCACGAAGAATACTATTAAATTCTTTGAAAAAGGTGGAATTCCGATGTCCAAACTAACAAAACAGGAAGTCGAATTCTTTAACGAGAATGGTTACTTTTTATATCATAGACCGTTATTTTCGCAAGAGAAAATGGAGAAATTAGAGGAGATTTTTCAGGAACACCTTGCGCAAAAAGGCAGCAAATTGTCAGATGAACTTGATACGCCTCATTTCCGGGATGAACGTTTATTGGAATATTTATTGAGTGATGAAGCGCTTGATTTGGTAGAGCCGATCCTTGGCCCGAATATCATCATGTGGACCAGTCACTTTATCTGTAAGGATCCCTACGTCGGCAGGAATACACCATGGCATGAAGATTCGGCGTATTGGAATGGCCGTTTTGATAAGTATGATAAAATCGTAACTATTTGGCTTGCCCTTGATGACGTTTCAAAAGAAAATGGATGTATGCGGGTCATTGCAGGAAGCCATACCAATGGATTCTCCGAATATGAAGATGTCGATATGTCAGTGAATACGTTCCATGCTCAAATAAAAAATCTTGACGAATCAAAGGCAGTAGATTTTGAGATTAAAAAAGGAGAATGCTCCATCCATGACTCCCGGATCATTCACGGAGCAAACGCAAATACCAGCCCTAAGCGCCGGCTTGGATATACTATGCGTTATATCTCTGCAGATACAAAAGTGCTGCCAGTGGAAATGAATGAGGGCTGGAAATTTTGGCTTGCACGTGGAGAAAATGTGGCTGGAAACCCATGTGTAAACGTTTCTAGCAAAACCTAAAGAGACTTATTAGTCCCCCAATCTTAGGATTCGCAAACTACAAAAACTTAAGTGCATGACCACTTCGTTCATTTGATTGATAGATTAATTGAATGCAGTGGTCTTTTGTGTTTGAAAATAAAATGTTATGATGAAAAAAATGCTGCACGGCCAAAAATGAAGCTTGGATCCCCGATTTACAAATTCTTGGAATACACTCGGAGAAAAGCTTTTTGAGTAGTTAGATTTTAGATTCAAAAAAATGTATATGGAGGGCTCTGTGAATTGGTAACTATTAAGGATATCAGCAGGGAAGCGGGGGTATCAACTGCCTCGGTTTCCAAGGTATTAAATGGTAACTATCGAAATGTAAGTGAAGAAACAAAAAATAAAATACTTCAAATAGCAAAGGAACTAAAGTATAGGCCAAACCGATTAGCGAGAGGCTTAGTCAATAATCGTACCAATATTATCGGTTTACTTGTTTCGGATATCACGAACCCCTATTTTGCGGAGCTTGCAAAAGGAATAGAGAATCGAGCGGATGAAGCTGGATATAAACTTATCCTATGTAATACGGATGAGGATGAAGAAAAAGAACGTTCATATATAAATATGACTCTTGAATACAATCTAGATGGTGTCATTATTACAGGTAGTGAAAAATCGACAAGCACAAGCAGTATAGAAGAGCTGCAAAATTATAGTATTCCGTATGTTTCGATCGATCGTGAGCCTGGGGATGCAGATTACCGAGTATACGTCGGCAACCTGGAGGGCTCTTACATTGCAACTGAGCATATAATCAAAAATGGCCATACTAAAATTGCCTATATTGGCGGGAAAGGTATGCACGGAAGCCGGAACCTGAGGTTGGAGGGCTACTTAAAAGCGCTCACCGAATATGGCCTTGAAGCAGATTATTCACGCATCAAGATAGGCAATTATCATATGGAGACGGGCTATCTGTATACACAGCAGCTCTTAGAAAACGGTTCGGAGTTTACAGCGGTTGTATGCGGCAATGACCTTATCGCTTTCGGTACACTGAATGCCATTAAAGATTATGGCTTAAAGTGTCCGGGGGATATTTCCATTATTGGCTATGACGATATTTATTTAACTCAGTTGACAGATCCAAAGCTGACTACGATCAAACAGCCATCATTGGAAATCGCCAACTACGCAATGGAGGTTCTCTTAAAGCTAATGAAGAATATACCTGTTGAGGAAAAAGTAAAATGTTTTGTTCCTTATTTAGTTGAAAGAGGTTCAGTGAAAAGTATCAGTTCTGAAGTGCAAAAGTAACGGAGGGGGTTTCATGTGGAAAGAATCATTATTGATACGGATATCGGCTCGGATCCCGATGACGCCTTAGCAATTGCACTTGCGATGAAATCACCCGAAATCATCATCGAAGGAATCACCATTGTGAATGGAGATATCGAGCGTAAAGCGAGAATGGCTCACAAAATATTATCCCTCGGAAAATGCAGTGATATCAGGGTTATTCCGGGGATATCAAATTCGTTATTGAAAAACCGGACTCTTTACGCTAACGGCCAAGAAGGCCAGGGGTTTGTTTCTCCGGATGATACTACTACATTTGACGGACATGCTGTAGATTTCATCATTGAAAAAGTGATGAATAATCCAGGTGAAATCAGTTTGGTGGCCATCGGTCCCTTGACCAATATCGCGGCGGCGATGATTAGAGAACCAAGAATCTCTAGGATGCTTAAAAGAATTTATTTAATGGGCGGAGTAACAGGTATAGGAGAACACTATATAGATTTACCGAGAGTCGAATATAATATAAAATGTGATCCTGAGGCGGCATCAGTTGTGTTTTCATCTGGGACTTCCATTTTAATGGTGGGTTTGGATGTTACAATGATGCTGATGTTGACCAAAGATATGCTCAATCAAATAAAAAATAAGTATACTCCGTTGAATGATGTTTTGGCAGGAATTGTTGAAAGATGGCTTACGTTCATCGGAGAGGAAGCTACGCCCATGCACGATCCGTTAGCACTCGCATTAGTGATAAACCCAAACCTGGTCAAAACGCAAAGAATGAATGTGGTTGTCGAATATTCCCATGACCGTTCCTCAGGACAGACACTGGCCTCGCCCGATCAGGATGGGCATGTATCGGTTGCATGTCAAGTCAATGAAAAGCAATTTTTTGAATTGTTATTAAGCCGCTTAGCCTGATTTTAATATAATAAAGACAAGGCTGAGAAATCTCAGCCTTGTCTTTATATTAAAGTTTAATTTATTCGTAAGATTGCGTAGCTATAACCGTCAAGGGAAATCTGGTTTCCTGCCATTTGTGATTGTCCGAATAAAGTTTCTTGAAATGGTAAGTCACTGGACCATTGTTCTTTATTCGAGGATAGGTTGATTACGATAAGCCGTTTATCAGTACTTTTTGAACGAGTGTAGGCCATGATGGACGTTCCGGTATATAAATAATTTATATCGTATTTATTTCCGAGGTACTTTTTCCTTGCATAAAATAGCTCTGTGAAAAACTCTCTTAGCACCGGGCCTTCCTTCCTATAGATGGATGCATCTTCATCTCCTTGATAAATCATAGGAATGCCATCAATCGTAGCCATTAACACCCAAAGCGCCTTTGCTTTTTCAACTCCGTAAACGGCTGTTGCCCGTGCTTTTTGCCAAACCCAGCTTACTGAATCATGGTTTCCGAGAAAACGTAACTTGAGATAATTTTCTGGTGTTGTCAGTAATTGGTGGTGCAGCCATCTTGTCAAGCGTTTGACATAGTCTTCTGGAGCTAAATTTGCCTCTTCCATTTCAAACAATACTCGATATAACGGCATATCGTAGAAAATATCTGTATATGGAGCATATACGGGTACCGGGTTAAAGTTTTCAGGCGTCACGATTGGCTTTTTATTTTGATTCAGGAATCCTTCACGAATGGCTTTTGAAATGCTTACCCCGCCTCGCAGACTCGAGCTGCTCGGCCGATTTCCCATTACGGGATTCCAATTGGATAGACCGCCCATTGCACAATCAATCCTTGCTCCGTCAATATCAAATCGTTCCACATGGTCCTCAACAAGCTCTGTCGTATATTGCCGATAGTCTGGATTCGTCATGTCGAATGATAAACAGTTCCATTCAATCTTAGGTGTACCATCCCTCCACAATGAAGCCCATTCGCGATGCTCAATTCCTAGAGGATCATCCTTCTCCGGGCCATGAGGAACATAATCAAACAGCAAGGTCATGTCTAGTTCGTGCAGTTTTTGGCTGAAGAACTTGACATCTTCATCTGTGCCATAGCGGGGATCAATGATTTTTTGATCGGTCGGATGGTACACCCCTCGATCAAGATGTTCAAAAATGGGTAAAACCCAGACGTGGTCAATCCCTATTTTTTTAAGACCTTCCAATTCTTCTGCATATTCTCGCATTGTCTTACGATCCTGAAAGCCCGAATCCATTGTCCCATGCGGATGACAGGAATATAATATCCCTTCCGTATGACCATCGGTTGGTGGATTCCAGCCTTTTTTCTTATAAAGTTCTCGAATTGGCACAAATGGGTCTTCTTGACCGATGGGCTGAATATAGAGCGTCCCACAGTATATTGTTTCATTCGGTTCGATATAGCTTTCTAGACAGGCGATATTAACATAATGCGGGATGCCTGCATCATCCTTATAAACGCCAGAGCTCCATTTTTCTTCTTCGTCTATAAACAAAATATTGAGATTTCCATAATCAGACACGGTTCGAATAATTGGATTCACAAGGCCGGTGACAACTGGTTCAAAAGGTTTCAGCTGTGAAATTCGAAATTCATCGTGAGGGACATTTCCGGGAAACTCAAATTGAACTTCCCGCGCTTGACCGGAATCACGTAAAATAAAAGCCAAACCATTAATCATCCTTCGGGTAGAACGAGTATTTTTTACCCGAGTGGATACCTCTAAAGTTTCTTCGTTAATCTGATAAATGACGGTGATGACGAGATCATCGATAGCAAAATTGATATGTAATTCATTGAGCGAAGAGTTGTATCCAATAAATTCCCATTCTTTTTGGGGATGTTTAATCGGATCAATTGGCGGCATTTCCCATGTATGGAGAGGATCTAATGAATGGTAGTTAAGCAGACCAAGTTTAAATTCTTTGTCACAACCGACATCAATGAAGAGTCCTTTTGTTGTCCATTCCCATTGATTATTAGCAATACTTAACAACTGTCCAGTAAGACTATTAAATTTACAATGGAAATCCCCATCTTTTAAGATTAATAGTTCATTAGATTTAGTGACCTTCATACGTGCATCCACCTCTTTATTTAATGTAATAACTAGACAACTTAAGAATTATTGAGTATAGGAGCTTTCCTTTCCTTTTTCAACTTTATTAAAGGCATTGTGACAAATCGCATAAATGAAGTAGGCCCCAATGCTGATAGAAAGAAAAATGGATAACGGAAAAACATAACCCAAAGCAGCTATGAGTCCCAGAGCGACTAAGCAAAGGATTGTTAATGGCAGATTGCCGATTGATAGAAAAAAGGATGCCTTTATTAGCTTAATGACACTTGATTTATATTGTGCCATTACTGGAAAAAGGTAAATCGTAGTAAAGGAAAAAAGAATCGTTACAAGGAATAAAGTGATGGAAAAAATAGGCTTTAGGTTGGAAGTCATCTGGTTTGTGAATAAAAAATCAACATACAAAATACTGGAGCAAACAGCCCAAATAATACTAAGCATTACACTCTGGACAAGATTTTCTTTAAAATAACGGAAAAATAGAGTGAATAGTTGGGTGCTTCGTTTCGTCTGCCATTCCCTGACCACGGAGAAAAGAGCGCTAGTAGCTGGGAAAATTGTTACAATTGGCAGACACATAAGCAGCCATAGAATATTTAATAGGAAAAAGTTTGAGATTGTATTGATTATTTGATATAAAGCGCTTTCAAAAAATTTCATTCCATCACCCTTTTATTATTCTATTAATTCTGAAATTTCTGTATTAATATTAAATTAGCATATTTCTTTTAAAAAAAGAAGAAGCCGGCTTAAAATTTCTTAATGTTGTAAAAAAACAGACTGGAGGGAAAAACATGAGCATTCGCAATGAATATCCAAGGCCGCAGCTCGTTCGCAAGGATTGGTTGAATTTGAACGGGGTTTGGTCATTTGCGTTTGATGATGAAAAAATCGGAACAACCGAAAAGTGGTACAAGAGGGGCAATGATCAATTTACGAGAAACATTAACGTCCCATTCGCTTACCAGACACCGTTAAGTGGAATTCATGAACCAGGCTTTCATGATGTTGTTTGGTATAAAAGAGAGTTTCACATCCCTTCGAACTGGCAGGGCCAAAGGGTCATCCTCCACTTTGGTGCCGTCGATTACCGTGCATGGGTGTATGTGAATGAACAATTTGTTGGTTTCCATGAGGGCGGACACGTTCCATTTTCCTTTGATATTACCGACCAACTAACTGGAAGCACAGAAAAAATTTCCATCAAAGTGGAGGATCCTTCGGAAGATGAAACGATTCCAAGAGGGAAACAATTTTGGCTTAAGAAACCAGAAGGCATTTGGTACACAAGGACAACGGGTATCTGGCAGACCGTTTGGCTGGAGGCTGTCAGTCATGTTCATATCCAAAAAGTAAAGTTTACCCCGAATATTGATCAAGGGGAAGTAACAGTTGAATTGGCAGTAACAGGCGAGAAAACAGAAGTGGAAATCGAAATCGAATTTGCAGGAAAAAAGATTGTCAAAGATTGCTGTTACCTCGACGAAGAATATTTTAGGCGTTCGTTTGATTTATACAACCATAAAATCTTTCGAACGGGTGTTCATTATCCCGGGTGGAACTGGGCACCAGAACATCCCAACCTGTTTGACGTTAAAATAACCTTGAAACAGGAAAATACCGTTTTGGACGAAATCAGCTCTTATTTTGGAATGAGAAAGATTCATACTGAAAACGGGATGGTCTACTTAAATAATCGCCCCTATTATCAGAAACTGGTATTGGATCAGGGCTACTGGCCAGAAGGTCTTTTAACTGCACCAACAGATGAGGCGTTGAAAAAAGATATAGAACTTGCTAAAGAAATGGGCTTTAATGGCTGCCGCAAGCATCAAAAAGTAGAAGACCCCCGCTTCCTATACTGGGCCGACCGCCTCGGCTTTCTTGTATGGGGTGAGTGTCCTTCCGCGCCTTCTTTTCATGAGGATGCTGTTGCAAGGATGACCCGAGAGTGGCTTGAAATTATCGAACGTGATTATAATCATCCGTCCATTGTTGCCTGGGTACCATTAAATGAAAGCTGGGGTGTTCCCCAAATTTCAGAAAACCGGCAACAGCAGCATCATTCACTGGCGATGTACCATTTGATCCATTCAATTGACCCAACCCGTCTGGTTATTTCGAATGATGGCTGGGAGCAGACAAAAACCGATATTTGTGCCGTTCATAATTATAATCATGGTAATAAGGATCAGGTGGAAAAGTACGAACAATACAAACTGGAGTTATCGACAAAAGATGCAGTCCTCCATTCGAGTCCGGCGGGAAAAGGGATTTATGCCAATGGCTTTAACCATCAGGGAGAGCCGATTCTCTTAACCGAGTTTGGCGGAATTGGATACAAGGTCGATGAAGAGGATGGCTGGGGATATACGTCCGTGTCGAGTGCAGAAGATTTTATTGCTGACTATAAGCGCATTCTCAACGCAATTTATAGTTCAAGGATTCTATATGGTTATTGCTACACTCAGCTCACAGACGTGGAGCAGGAAAAAAACGGTCTATTAACCTATGAACGTAAGCTAAAATGTGACTTGAAGAATATTAAACAGATAAATGACAGCTGGCATGCGTATACGATATAAAAAGGATAGGTCGAAATTTGGAATAATTAGTAAGTCGAAAAGTGCAGAAAAATAATCATTGATAATGTCGTCCACAAAATTTAAACTAAGAGTAGATAAAACGTTTACATTGATAAAAAACTTCATAATACCCTTTGAATTGTAAACATATTTGATTGAATAAGTTTGTTAAGAATTTACCTTAACAAATTTATTTTATACTTATGTGGAAACGTTTACATATATGTGGCAAGTAATCATTGATCATATTTTAATAAAATACCGTACACATGATTGGGTAAACGTTTTTATCATTTTCGTAAAGGGGTGCAGGTATAGTGAAATTATGTGTTTTTGCTGTTTTATTTCAGAATAAACCTTTTGAAGAAGCACTTGACTATATCGCTTCAAGAGGGCTAAAAGCGATTGAAATTGGCACTGGGGGATATCCCAGTGATACTCATTGTCAACCGGAAAGGCCAATCGCAAATGAGGACAAATTTAACAAAGCGGTTTCCTTTTTTAATCAAATCTTGATTAAAGAAAGGATTGGTGAAGTTTGGTGGACATAGTAAAGAAAAAGGTACGAATCGGAATGATAGGTTATAAGTTTATGGGGAAGGCGCATAGCAACGCGTACCGAAATCTATCATTCTACTTTAATACAGATGTGGAACCTGTTATGCAGGCGATCGCCGGCCGCAATGAGGAAGCCGTAAAAGCGGCAGCAGAACAGATGGGGTGGGCCACCTATGAAACCGATTGGCGTCGCTTAATAGAACGCGATGATATCGATTTAATCGATATTGTGACACCGAACAATGCCCATGTGGAAATTGCCATTGCCGCAGCAAAGGCAGGGAAGCATATTCTTTGCGAAAAACCCCTGGCCCTGACCGTGGAACAGGCTGAGCGAATGCAGCAGGCCGTAAAAAAATCGGGAGTTGTTCACATGATATGTCACAACTATCGATTTGCTCCAGCCATACAATACGCGAAAAAGTTGATTCAAGAAGGAAGACTGGGAAGGATTTATCATATGCATGCTACATACCTGCAAGATTGGATTCTCGACCCAAATTTCCCGCTTGTTTGGCGGCTGCAAAAAGAAGTTACTGGCTCGGGTGCTCATGGCGATATCTTGGCACACAGTATTGACCTTGCTCGTTTCCTTGTCGGAGAATTTACAGATGTGGTGGGGATGATGGAAACGTTTATTAAGAAGAGGCCCATTATCGAAACAAGCGGGGGGTTAAGCGCCAAAGCCGAGGGGACTCAGAATTGGGAGACGTAACCGTTGACGATACGTCGGCTTTTCTTGCTCGCTTTGAGAATGGGGCAACAGGTGTATTTGAGGCGACAAGACTGGCCGGCGGCAATCGAAATGGTAACGCATTGAAATCAACGGTGAAAAAGGCTCCATCCGTTGGGACTTGGAAAATATGAATCTCCTGCAGGTTTATTTTGCAGATGATGAACCGGGTCTTCAAGGTTTCCGGACGATTAATTGCACGGAAGAGCATCACCCATTTGCAGGAGCTTACTGGCCTGCGGGGCACATTATTGGTTATGAACACACTTTCATCAATTTAATGGTGGAACTAATGAATGGGATTGCAAAAGGTATTAGTCCAACACCTAATTTTGATGACGGCGTAAAAAATCAGGCTGTACTTGCAGCAGTTGAACAATCCGTAAACACAAAAAATTGGGTGAAGATCTCGGAACTCTATAAATCAAAAATCAATCTGATCAATCTGTAAAGGAGCAACACTGCTTATGAAAATCTCCTCTCACCTTAAATTGTTGCTTCCGATTACAAAATAGGTTGATGAAAAAGTGACAAAGCTTTTAAATTAGAAAACTAAAAACGTTTACGTTTTTTTGAAAGAATAGGTGTAAGAGAATGAAAAGTACAATTAAGGATGTTGCCAAGGAAGCAAGAGTTTCAATAGCTACTGTTTCAAGGGTGATAAACAATAAAGACCGTGTGAAAGATTCGACCAGAAGAAAAGTAGAAGAAGCTATCAAAAAACTGCAATTTAATCCAAATCAAATTGCACGTACCATGATAAACGGCGAGACGAAGTCTGTTGGACTGATTGTCCCGCATTTGTCTAATGAATACTGGTCACAGGTTGCGGAAGTTATACAAGAAGAACTGTGGCAGTTAGGGTATACCGTGATGTTGTGCACCACATCAGTCGTTGAAAATCCAGTCGATCGGGAAGTCGCATTTTTGAAGAATTTTATGGAAAGACATGTGGATGGGATTATTTTCGGATCACTGAATGATTTCAGCAGTTTTGAACACCCCGATATTAAAGCCATATTGGCGGAAAAACAAGTGGCAATTGTGGCATTTGACCAACGAATTCCCGGTGTCAGCCAAGTAAATGGCGACCATATGTATGGTGCTCAGATCGCTGTCAACCACCTTATTAAGTTAGGACACAAGCAAATTGCTTATATCGGAGGAAGTTTGTTAAATCCCGACCGGGAATTTGGCTATCGAAATGCCCATGTTATTAATAATTTAACCGTAAACGAATCGCTTATAAGGCGAGGAATTGCCACCTTCGACTTTGGATATGCCTCAATGCAGGAGCTTCTTAACTCAGGGGAGGAATTTACGGCACTATTTTGTGGAAATGACCTCATTGCGTTAGGCGCCTTGAAGGCGATTGAAAGTAATAGCCTAAAGGTTCCGGATGATGTTGCTATCGTTGGTTACGATGATATTAATATCGCGAGAATGATCAAGCCGGCATTGACGACCATTAGACAACCAGTTAAAGAAATGGCCAAGGCTGCCGTTGATTTATTGATTGAACTGATTGAGGCGGATGAGGAACAGGAAATAATCCCCAAAAATTTGTTATTTCAAATGGATTTGGTTATTAGGGAAAGTTCCGGTGCAATGGTAAAAGAACTATCAAATTGATAAATAAAAACACTATTACGATTTGTAATGTAAACGTTTTTATTATCTTTAGAGGAGTTGACAATATGAAGGCTGCAGCAATGGTCAAAGCGGGAAGTTTTTCAGTCTATGACATTGAAATACCGACGCCAAAACCAAATGAAGTTTTAGTTAAAATGAAGGCCTGCGGGCTTTGTTCCTCGGAGTTGGGGATGTGGCGAAATAAAGAGTTTAATGTTGAAAATCCACTTTTTATTGGCCATGAAGTCAGCGGTGTAGTTGAAAAAATTGGTGAAGAAGTTACCCAATTTACGCCTGGTGACCGTGTCACTGTTTTTACAGAAAAAGGAGGCTATGCTGAATATATAACTGTCCCTGAAAAAGCCGTCGTTAAAATTGCCGATCATGTCCCATTTGAGTTGGCTTTGGGTGAACCAATCGCCTGTGCGATGAATGGGACTAAAAGATCCGGAGTCGAGATCGGAGATACCGTTGTAATGATTGGCCTAGGATTCATGGGCGCACTGATATTGCAAGGAGTCAAATTGAAAGGGGCGTCAAAAATCATTGCGATTGATCCCCGCGAAGAATCACAGGAGATTGCCGAAAAGCTCGGTGTCGATGTTTTTCTAAATCCCAACAAGGAAAACATTGTCGACAAAGTTTTCGAGCTTACTGATGGCCGGGGTGCAGATGTGGTCATCGAGAGTACTGGTTATCAGGAACCGCTGAATTTGGCAACCAAGCTTGTCAAAATTCGAGGCAGAATCGTTATCTTTGGCTACCATCAAGGCGGCCCGAGAACAATTGACGTACAAACCTGGAATTGGAAGGGGCTTGACGTCGTCAATGCGCATGAACGTGATCCTGAGGTATACATTGATGGAATGCGAATGGGCATAAAATTGTTGAATAATCATCAATTACAAATGGAGCCGCTTGTTACACACTTTTTTACGATTGATCAAATTAATGAAGCTTTTGAAACTGCCAACGCCAAACCAAATGGCTTTATTAAAGCAGTCATTAGAAATGACTAATGGAAGGCCGTCTTACTCAACTCGCTAGAGTTGGAGATTTTAATAACAGTATGAAAGGTTGTTGATGATATTGACAAAAGTAAAGGTCGGTTTAATAGGGTTGGGAGAAGTGGCCCAAATCATCCATTTACCTATTTTAAGAGCGTTATCCAATCAATTTGAAATCGCCGCACTTTGCGATATTTCCCCGCAATTGCTCAGCGTCTTAGGAGAAGAATATCAAGTTGATAATCTGTATACCGATGCCGATGAACTAACAAAGCAAAACGATTTAGACCTGGTTATGGTCCTAAATTCTGATGAGTACCATACTGACTGTGTCCTATCAGCCATTAAGAATAAAAAACATGTGTTTGTAGAAAAACCGGTCACGTTAAATTTGGCAGAAGCAGACGCAATTATCAAAGCTCGTAATGAAGCTGGTGTGCAAGTCATGGTTGGCTATATGAGACGCTATGCCCCGGCGTTCACTCAAGCGGTTGAAGAAGTGAAAAAATTAGAAAAAATTAATTACGTAAGAGTTCGCGATATTATCGGCGAAAACAGATTGATGATTGAACAATCCAGTAGAGTCCACCGCTTTAGTGACATACCTGAGTCCGCCATCAAAGAAAAATATCTTCGAGGTAAAGAGATGGTGAGACAGGCAATCGGGGACGTTCCTGATGAGCTATACGGTACTTACAGAATGTTATGCGGTCTAGGCAGCCACGACTTATCGGCGATGAGAGAACTAATCGGTGTACCAAAACGAGTTGTCTCAGCGGTACAATCGAACTCAGGTCAATTTATAACTGCGATTTTTGAATATGACGGCTTTTACACAACCTTCGAAACAGGCGTTGACAAGCAAAGACGATTTGATGCCTCTCTTGAGGTATACAGCCCGACCAAAACACTTAAGGTTCAATATGATACCCCCTACATTAGACATCTGCCAACGAACCTTCATATTGCTGAAACGATAGATGAATCATTTAATCAAACGATCGTTAGACCTACCTTCAAAGATCCCTACACACATGAACTTGAATACTTATATGATGTAATCACCAAGGGAATGACACCAAAAACCTCCATCGAAGATTATAAAGAGGATTTGAAATTATTTAAGCAAATCATCGAAGTTTTAAGAGCTAGCTTCGTAATGAAATAGGAACCTCGAGGGACCCTGAATCCTTTGGGTTCCCTCGCAGAATGGTATATGGAATAAGGACAGCCCTGACGGAACAATAGAATACAATGATAGATTAATAAAAAGGAGGGTTATTCCTTGGAAGTCGTGACAGAGAAAGCAGTGAACAAAACAAAAGTGACCAGGTCAAGTACAACTTGGAGGAAAATGAAAAAGCATTGGCAATTCTATTTATTAATTGTCCCGCCGATGTTGTATATTATTATTTTCAAATATATCCCACTTGCCGGATTGCAAATTGCGTTTCGGGAATTCAATGTGGTAGGTGGAATTTGGCATAGCCCATGGGTTGGATTTGATCAATTTACTAGATTTTTTCATTCCCCGCAATTTTGGGATTCCTTAAGAAATACATTAATGATCAGCGTCGTGACCTTGGTTTTTACCTTTCCTGCACCGATTATTCTGGCATTGCTATTGAATGAAGTGCGAGCAGGCTTTTATAAAAAGATAAGCCAAACAATTACCTTTGCGCCGCATTTTATTTCGGTGGTCGTTATGTGCGGTATGATTCTTTTGTTCCTTGATCCCAATAACGGGATCGTGTCAAAGCTTTTGCATCTTTTTGGCGTGAAACCGACCAATTACTTGGCAAGTATAGTAGGCTTTAAGTATGTATATGCCTTAACCGAAGTTTGGCAGCATACTGGTTATTCTTCGATCCTTTATCTGGCCGCCTTGGCAGGGGTAAATCCCGAGTTATATGAGGCAGCGAAAGTGGATGGGGCTTCGAAATTGCAAAAGATTATCCATGTAGATATTCCTGGGATTATGCCTGCCATTACCATTCTTTTAATTCTGTCAATTGGCGAGTTAACAAGTGTAGGTTTTGAAAAAGTTCTATTGCTTCAAAATCCGGTGAATTTACCTGGTTCTCAGATTATCGCAACCTATGTTTATCAGATGGGTCTGATAAATGATAATTATAGCTATGCAACCGCAATAGGAATGTTTAACTCTGTTATTAATTTCATCTTGTTATTTGTGGTGAACTGGATTGCCCGAAGAACTTCAGAAAACAGCTTATGGTAATTTCAATGGAAAGAGAGGCTTATTTTGATGAAATCAAGTGCGATTAAAGAACCCTTAGGTGACCGAATATTAACCATTATCATTTACACAGTATTAACACTTATTTTGATTATCGTCACATACCCTCTGCTTAATATAGTAGCATCATCATTTAGCAATCCTAATGCCGTCATAAAAGGTGAAGTGACGATTTTTCCAATCAAGCCAACCCTTATCGCTTATAAAACGGTGTTTAACAATAGCCAGGTGGTAACCGGCTTTGTTAATACAATATTTTATACGGTTGTCGGAACTATTGTTCAGCTTATATTAACGGTGCTAATTGCTTTCCCGCTTTCAAGGAAAGAATTTGTTGGAAGAAAAGTCATCATGTTGCTGATTGTGTTTACGATGTTTTTTGAAGGAGGACTAATTCCTTCCTATATGGTTGTTAAAGACTTAGGATTGGTTGATACCCGCTGGGCCTTGATTATTCCGAAGGCACTTGGTGTCTGGCAGGTGATTATCGCAGTTACCTTCTTTAAGACCACGATTCCAACCGAACTTTATGAAAGTGCCCAACTTGATGGCTGCAGCGACATCAAATTTATTTCTCGGATTGTTTTGCCGCTCTCCAAGCCAATTCTTGCGGTTTTGGTGCTGATGTATGCAGTAGGAAACTGGAATTCCTATTTTGATGCTTTGATTTACTTAAATTCACAGGAATTATATCCATTACAATTAGTGCTCAGAAATATCTTGGTTTTGAATCAAATGAATACGCTTTCTCCAGCAGTAGCCTATAAATTGCAACATTTACAAGGGTTAGCCGACCTTCTTAAGTATGCGCTAATTGTTATCTCCAGCCTGCCGATTCTGTTATTCTATCCTTTCGTTCAAAAACATTTTGTCAAGGGTATGATGATTGGATCTATAAAAGAATAGTTGTTATTACCTTAAACGTTCTTTTTGAAGGTGTATTAAGGGAGGGGATCGTTATGTGATGATACTTGATGGTTTCCTGTTTTCAAAGCTTAACTAAAGTCCAAAAAGGGGAGCGATTAGTGAATGAAAAAGGGTTTAATTAAAACGTTAATTTCAATCACAGCTTTGTTAACTGTATTAGCCGGATGCAGTTCAAAAGAAACAGCAACCGAGAAAACGAAAGATGGAAAAACCATCGTAACGGCATTTTCTGCTGTAACACCAATGGTAACGGATTATAACAATAACGAATTGACCAAAAAAATTGAGAAAAAGCTGAATATTGATATTCAATTCAAGACGACTCCTCAAGATGGAGCCGATCAAAAGCAAAAACTACTATTATCCAGCGGTGATTATCCTGTCGCCTTTATCGGCGGAAATTTCAGTGGGATTGACCAGTTAAAGTATGGTAAACAAGGTATCCTGCTGCCGTTGAATGATTTGATTGATAAGTATGCACCAAATATCAAAGCTGCATTTGATACGATGCCTTGGCTTAAGCAGGCGATTACCATGCCGGATGGAAAAATTTACGGTTTGCCTGGCATGATGGGGTGCTATCACTGTACTTATCCTATCAAAATGTGGATTAACAAAGACTGGTTGAAGGCTGTAAATATGCCGATGCCGAAAACTCCAGCGGATTTGGAGAAGGTATTGGAAGCGTTTAAGACAAAGGATCCAAATGGAAACGGCAAACAGGATGAAATTCCTTTAACCGGTATCCCGAATGATCAAGAAATGAACCCGGTCAATTTCATCATGAACGCCTATACTTACACAGATCATGGCAACTATTTCAAAGTTGAGAATGGCAAGATCAGTTTTGTTGCCGATACTCCGGAGTGGAAACAAGGTCTTGAGTATATGCGTGATTTATATAAGCAGGGATTAATTGATCCTAAAGCATTTACACAACAATTAGAAGGAATTCAACAAGAAGTAAATGGTGGCGATGTACCACAAGTTGGTGTGTTTGCAGGGCTCTGGTCGGGTGCCGGTCTTACCATCGATGATAAAGCAACCCGTTGGACACATTATGAAGCTATTCCTCCGTTAACGGGTCCTGATGGAAAACAAGAAACCGTATACAATGGACATCAAATCTATGGCTCCAAATTTGCCATTACCAATAAGGCATCTAAGGAACAGCAAATTGCCGCAATTAAAATTGCTGACTACATTTACTCCAAGGAAGGCGCGATTGATGAAATGTTTGGTATCAAAGGGAAAGGATGGGTCGAGCCTAAGCCGGGAGACCTTGGAGCAAATGGAGAGCCGGCTCTATTCCGCAGAGGGAATACAAACCCTGATGAACCATCCAATATCCTTTGGGATAATGATTTTACCTTCTTAACAGAAGATATGTATAATGGCCAACAGTCATCACAAGATGTTAATAATGTTGAAGGATATGAGAGATATCTATACTTGCAAACAAAAGAAAAATATGATGGACACCATCCAGCAGAAATCCTGTTAAATGATGTTGTTGATCCTGATAAGGCAAGTGAAATTTCTCAGGTTAAAACTGATATCGTAAACTATGTTCAATCAAGTGCCGTTCAATTTATTATGGGTAAAAAGAACTTTACCAGTGATTGGGATGCTTACGTAAAGCAGATCAAAACACTTGGCGTAGATGGATACGTTCAAGCTTACCAAGAAACTTATGATAAAATGAAATAATAAAGGGTCAACCATGATGAACCTCCGTTAACATTTTGCTTAACGGAGGTTCTATATTGATGCTAGACTAAATAGTAGACACAGATTGTTATAATATATATCAATTATGTGTTCCACCAACAGGCGGAAGAATGGCTAAGTTCAAGCAGACTAAAAGTTCAAAATTCATGCTAAATGGCAAAAAAACGTCTTCAAATTTCGAATTTGAAGGCGTTTTTTACTGTTAGGCGCTAAAAAGTGCTCTCAAATTCGACTAAATAAACCTCTTAAAATATTTCATATATAATTCTAAAGATGGATTGGTACTGTGGTCTTTTTTTCTATTTGAGTATATATAGTGTATAGGTTACTATGAATATACCAGTCTAGATCATTGGGACACATGTTTTTTAAAAAAAATGACGCAGAAAGGAATTAATTATCTTATGCGTAAACGCAGTACCTCCATTTTAAAACCGCTTATTTTTTCGGCGCTCTTACTCGTTATTATTCTAGTTGTTGGCATTTACTTTTTCGGTGGGGTGAGAGGTGAAAAGGCTCCCGACAAGACTGCTCCCAGCACATCCCCCCCGGCTAGTAGTAAACCATCCGATTCAAATGAAGATAAACATTTGAATCTAAGCGCATTAGTACTTAACACCTTCTTACTGTCTAAGGAGGGAAAGGTAGTAAACTCTCCGTTCATTTCCGGCAAGACCCAAAAAATAGAGGTTACGAATCAATGGGGAAGACCAAATCAAACAACGAAAACTTCAAGTGTTAGGTACGAAGAATATACAAAGCACCAGGTTGTCGTTGGCTATCTTGGAGAAATATTGAGTGATATCAGGTCCTATGATTCGCAATTAAAGACTATTCCATTAAATGAAATTAAGAAGGCAGGCGGTGAACCCGATCAAGTTCGGTATTATAAAGATCAATTCAATAACCAAATTATTCTTATATACCATGTTAATTCTCAAACTGATTTAAAATGGATATTACCAAAGCCAACCGAAAAGGAGCCGAATCCCAAAGTGGATCATATTTCTGTGTATACCCAAGTTGAAAATCAAGAAGGAGATCAGAGCGTAGAAAAGATCATTTCGGAAATGAGTTTAGATGAGAAAATAGGACAAATGATGATCGCAGGTATATCGGGTACAAAAATGGATCCACAAATAAAAAGTTTAATCACGAATTACAAAGTGGGCGGGTTGATTTTTTATCAGGACAATTTAGCCAATCCGGAACAAACGGTTCAGCTGCTAAATGAAATAAAGACTGAAAATGTTCACAATCGCCTGCCGTTATTTTTAAGTGTTGATCAAGAAGGGGGACGCGTTACCAGGCTGCCAGGAGGACTTATCAATTTTCCTGCCAATCAAGAGATTGGAGCAATAAATAATTCTCAGTTTTCTTACAAAGTTGGAACGATTTTAGGTAAGGAGTTACATGGGTTTGGCTTCAATCTTGATTTCGCTCCGGTACTTGATATCAACAGCAATCCGAACAACCCAATAATAGGGGACAGGTCATTCGGAAACAATCCGGACGTTGTCAGTAAGCTTGGGATTCAAACCATGAAGGGTATTCAGTCGCAAAATATAATCGCTACGATTAAGCATTTTCCAGGTCATGGAGATACATCGGTTGATTCCCATCTCGAGTTGCCAATCGTCTATAAAAATCTGACTGAGCTAAAAAAACTCGAATTAATCCCGTTTGAACGTGCCATTGATAATGGGGCCGATGTGGTCATGGTCGCACATATTCTACTGCCAAAATTAGATGCTAATTATCCAGCTTCTATGTCCAAGGTAATCATTACGGATATCCTTAGAAAACAGCTTCATTTCAGCGGTGTTGTGATAACGGATGACATGACAATGAAGGCGGTCGCTGACCATTTTAAAATGGGCGCGGCGGCAGTGGATTCCATCAATGCCGGCAGTGACATCATTTTAGTGGCTCATGATTATAACAAAATTGTCGAAACGATTACATCCATAAAAAACGCTGTTCACAATGGAGTGATTTCTGAACAAAGAATTAACGATAGTGTTAGAAGAATTATCATGTTAAAAAGGAAATATGGAATTAACAATACGAACATGGAAAATGTGGATATAGGAGAGCTGAACCAGTCGATAAAAAACCTTCTAGATGAGTACAAAATAGAAAGGAAATAAGAAAACAAATGGTTGTGTTTATGTTTTCTTGCAATTACTATTGAAAAATGTTAAACTTAAGAAGAATTATTTTTGTTCGGTGTAAAGGATAGTAAAAAGATTAACTTTTCGTCTTGATGATCACTGAGTGCAAGGATAGTAACACATTGTGTGCAAAGCACACAGCAGGAGGAAACAAAATGGAACAAGGTAAAGTAAAATGGTTTAACGCAGAAAAAGGTTTCGGATTCATCGAGCGTGAAGGCGGAGAAGACGTATTCGTTCATTTCTCAGCAATCCAAGGCGAAGGTTTCAAATCTTTAGACGAAGGTCAAACAGTTACTTTTGACGTTGAGCAAGGCCAACGTGGAGCTCAAGCAGCTAACGTTCGTAAAGCTTAATAATTAGAACAAGGGAAAGCAGGCTCTTCATAGAGTCTGTTTTTTATTTTTTCTTTCAAAAAAAGGAGCCCTACTCATGAATGAGTAGGGCATATGTAAACAAGTATATCAAATGGTAAATCCCCAATAAAAAGAAGCATCCGATTATTCGGATGCATACTTAACTATTCCATGTAAATAAACTGAGTATTCTCTCTGTACATATTCTCTTAATTTAATTTTTTGTTCTGTTTCTAAAACTCTAACCAATTCTTGAATCTTTTTTTCATCTTCTTTTGTAGTAGGAATTTCTAATGTAAACATATTCCCTCGACTACAATTTAATAATCTTTTTAATAACTCAACTTTATTCATTGGTCATCCCCTTTAGCTCTATATTCGACATAAAGTGGACTTTTTCCTTGGAATTTCTTATATTTTTTCAAGTTTTACCGACTTTCTACTACAGCATCTGATTACAGGGAACCTGACTGACAGAAATAGGTAGCTTTTTTTATTTGCTTTTTTTATACCCACTTTCTACCAATCTAATCATATCACGCCCTGAGGTCTTTTCTGTTTCATGATAACCTTCTTCATCACGCAAACTTAAGTACCAGTTGCTATCGCCATCTTCATTTAGCCTATATAACTTATTTGTCAAAACATTTGTATAAAAATCTCCATTTCTAAGCCTCATAATATCCCACCTCAAATGTATATAACCTGTATTATGCCCAAGATAATCACCTGGAGTCATTCATATTTAATCCAAAAATCCCCTGGATATAAAAGGTAAGGTTGGGGTATTAAGGTAACTACTGCATACTAAAGGAATTTATGGGGAAGGTATTATGTAGTATATCTTTTTTGGAGGTTACTTATGGAGGAAAAAGAAAAACAGATTAGGCTAACAGCGGGTGAAATTGGTCAACTCTGGCTTCAATACTTAAATGATAGCTCAAGCATATGTATTCTTTCATTTTTTTTAGAAAAAGTGGAGGATGTTGAAATTAAGCCTATAATTGAATTTTCTTTAGAATTATCAAAGTTACATATTCAAAAGATTACAGCCATACTAACAGAGGAAAAAAATGTGGTTCCATATGGTTTTAGTATTAAAGAAGATGTAGATTTAACTGCTCCAAGACTTTATTCCGACAGTTTTGTACTAAATTATTTAAACCAAATGTCTAAGGTAGGACTTACAACTTATGCTGGTAGTGTTGCAACATCTGTAAGAAGTGATATTAAATCCTATTACATGAATTGCCTTACAGAAACCATGCAATTATATGATAAGTCAACTCAATTATTATTGTCTAAAGGATTGTTTATCAGATCTCCGAGCCTGCCAAATTTAGAAAAGGTTGAATTTGTAAAAAAGCAATGGTTTATGTTAGATGTGATCGGAGAAAAAAGACCATTAGTTGCCGCCGAAGTCGATAATTTATTTACGAATCTACAAAGAAATGCCATGGGGGTAGCTGCACTTACTGGATTTAGTCAGGTCGCAAAGAATAAGGATGTAAAACAATTCTTTTTAAAGGGTTTAGAAGTTGGCAATAAACATATTAAATTATTAAGAGGTAAGCTTGAGGAAAGTAAACTTCCTGCACCCATGGGTTGGGATTCAGAAATAACAAATAGTACTACCCCTACTTTTTCTGATAAACTGATGATGTTCTTCACAAGTGGTTTGATTTCTTTGAGCATTGGCTATTATGGTACAGCTGTTAGTCAAAGTCCTCGAGGCGATCTAAGTTCAATGTATAACAGACTATCCATAGAAGTTCAGATGTATGCTGAGGATGGAGCTAATATCATGATTAAAAATCGATGGTTGGAACAGCCACCAATCGCATCCGATAGGGATGAATTAATCAGAAAAAATAATCGGTTGTAAATCTTATATAAAGTCCTTCTGCATTTAGCAGTAAGGGCTTTTTTAATATCATTATGAATCATGTATGATATATTGTGAATATTTACTTGTAAAAACTGGATATTCTACCATATCCTCCTGTATAATAGAGATGAAAATAGACTAGCTTAATTTTAATAAAACAACACAATCATAAAATAGAGCGACGTTAATTTTGGGAGGTTCTTATGGGTAGATTAGTTCATTTTGAAATTCATGTGAATGATATGGAACGGGCCAAGAAGTTTTATGGCGAGGTGTTTGGATGGTCATTTCAGGACTGGAGTGATTATGCAGGTATGCCTTACTTTGGAGCCGTAACTGGAAGTAAAGATGAACCGGGAATTAATGGTGCTTTAATGCAGCGCCAAAGTGCTCCTCCAGAAACAAATCAAGCGTTAAATGGATTTGCATGTACAATGGGTGTAGACGATTACGATTCGGCGGAAACGAAAATTTTAAACAATGGAGGGAAGGTTGCCATGCCGAAGTACGCCCTTCCTGGTATGGCGTGGCAAGGTTACTATATTGATCCGGAAGAAAATATATTTGGTATACATCAGCCAGATGCAAACGCCAAATAAGATTTCTGTTTTAACATAGTTCTATACGATCTCTGTCAAGATTGTCTGGCTTGCATTTAAGATGTGCATTCAAAAACAGTAAATTCCTTTAATTTTCTATGTAAACAGGGTAATAGTTGGTTGAAACATAAAGCATCCTATATGGGTGCTTTTCACTTTGTTTACACCAGCTTATTACTTATTAGGTTTTTTGAGTTAACATAATATAATTATGTCGACTTTCATTCTCTATTCAACCTTTACTTAAAAGACCGGTCATGGGTCTCTACTCTTAGTCTATTTGAGCCATTCACTTTAACCATTAACTCCGATAAGATAAATAATGTGAACACGATTAAAAGCAACTATAAATTTAAGACTATTGAGCAACTTTTTAACTCGTGAGGGAAAGGAGAGCAATGTGAACACAGACCAAGCTTTTGACTTTTTAAAAGCCGCAGGAGTTTCAGACGATCAATGCGTCGAAACGGTAAGAAGATGGCTGCGAGAACGGAAAATTAAATACCAGGCAAAGGGTGCGTTTCATCAAACAGACTATATACTTGATGATACCAATCAGGCTATTAACCTATTAAATGATGCAGGTGTTGCGGCTAATATAGGGATTCAAGTCGTTCAACGCTGGCTGTATGAGGGTAAGATTCAAAAAGTAGGAAACGGCAATCGGCTGACTGAATACATAGCAAGCGTGAAAAATCCTAAGCCTTTACTAAACTCTCCTACAGACCAGGATAAATTGATCCGGGAATTAAAGGCAAAAATCAAAGTACAGGATGACCATATAAAAGAGTTAGAGGAACTCCATAAAACATCTGTCAAGACTTTCATCCAGCAAAGAAACAAATTACAAAAAGAGATCCTCAACTTAGAGCTGGAAAAAAATGAATTACAAAAGGAAACAAGAAAAGTACTAAAGGAAAATATTGAATTACGGAGCGAATTGTTATACTTAAAAGATAAACTTTCTAAACAAGGAAAAAAAGTTCCGGAAAAGGCCCAGGTGTTCACATCCGACCAAACTCTTGATTACCGCCAAAAGTTAGGATTATCAAAAACGGCGAGTGAGAAGGAAATTTTAACAAGGTATAAAAAACTTTTAAAAATCACCCACCCTGACCATGGGGGCAATCCAGTAGTTTTTCATTACGTTAAAACAGATTATGATCATTATAAAAATAGTAAAGGTGTAATTAATGAACAGTAAATTAAGATGGAACAGCAAACATAAGAAACGGATCGAGCAACTCGAGGAACCTGCAACCAATCCAAGATTACTAACGCTAGCTCCTTATCTAAGTGGGGGCAGCGCGCTTGATCTTGCCTGCGGACTTGGAGGCAACAGTATGTTTCTTGCCCAAACAGGCTATCAAGTACAAGCCATCGATATTTCGGATGTTGCTATCACTTATATTCAGGAACTAGCAGCAAAAAAGAACCTCTCAATCGATGCCAAGATAGCCGATCTCACTGCGCTCGACCATTTCTGCTGGGACAACGAATCTTTTGATATGATTGTTATCACCAAATATTTAGATCGGATGCTTTTTCCTTCTATAAAAAAAAGTCTTAAAGAGAATGGTTACTTTTTCATGGAGACTTATTATCAATCACCTCAAGCAGGTAACAAGGCGATATCCACTCATTATAAACTGGAGCCTAAAGAGTTGTTAAAAGTATTTGGTGATTGGCAAGTTCTTTATTATGAAGAAAACGAACACGAGGGAAGGCAAACTATTTTTTGCAGGAAATCAGCATCGTAGAAAGCAATGGATCTTATTTTGCAAAACTAAAACTAACATTAAACTGAAAGTGGCCAAGGTAGCTATACCTGGCCATTTTCGGTTTATTTTTATTTCCGAATATCTTTGAATCGAGTTATATTTCTTGACCACAAAAAAGTCTGGGAGTATGATTGGTTACGTTAATTGATACAGGTTACTAATTGTTACCTAAATAGATAATAAAATTGAACGTTAAAGGAGTGATAGATATGGTGGAGGTTACTTTGATGATTCATTATAGAGGTAAAAATTATTTAACGAATGTAATGGTGGAGAAGGGCACACCAGAAAAACAAATACTGCGTATCGCAAGGGAACAAATTAAGAAGCAATGGGTAAAATAAAAAGGCAAATGGTATCTCCAGGTTCTTTCTGAAAGGAGCAAAACTTCCTTGAATGAGAAAAAAAAAGTCGGAGAAAAAGCTGCCGATTATGTTAAAGATGGAATGGTCATTGGGTTAGGAACAGGTTCCACTGTATTTTATACCCTTACAAAACTTGGTCAATTGGTTCAACAAGGACTTTCGATTAAAGGAATCCCTACTTCTCTACAAACCGAGAAATTGGCAAAAGAATTAGGAATACCATTGGTTTCATTTAATGAAATAGAACAAATTGATCTAGCGATCGATGGTGCCGATGAAGTAAACCCAGATTTAAACCTCATAAAAGGAGGCGGGGGTGCCCTATTACGAGAGAAAATCATTGCGAGAGCGGCTGGCACATTTATTGTCGTCGCCGATTCACACAAAATGGTCGATACATTAGGATCCTTTCCACTCCCCGTGGAGGTGATTCCATTTGGGATGGAAATGACACGAAAATATTTAGAAGAGCTTGGCGGATTACCTAAACTACGGCAAAAAAATGGATCCGCTTATCAAACAGATAATGGTCATTATATTTTTGACTGCAGCTTCCGAGAGATCACCCACCCTGGAGATTTAGAAAGAGATCTGAATCTCATTCCTGGTGTTGTCGATAATGGATTATTTGTTGGAATGGCTGACATCGTCATTACCTTAGATCTACATAAGGAAATTGACATTAATTCTCGAAAATAAATCAGGATTGGATGAGAGAAAATAATTAAGTAATACGATATATAGATATAATTTTCAATTATGAGGAGAAACAAACATGGAATCAATGACGTTTGTATTATTTGGAGCAACAGGGGATTTAGCAAAGAGAAAAATATACCCTGCTCTTTATAATTTATATATAGATCAAAAGCTGCCACTGCCCATTTCGATTATTGGACTTGGCAGAAGTAATTTAACACAGCTAGATTTTCAGGAAAAAGTAAAAGAATCAGTTATCGAGTTTTCACGCCGCTTAGAGCATGATGCGAGTCAATTAGGAGAATTTCTTGAGGCTTTTCGATTTAGTACGTTGGATGTAAGTAAGTCAGAGGATTACAAAAAATTGCTTAAGCTGGTTAAGGAACGAGAAGAAAAATTGCAAATAGCAGAAAATCGTATGTTTTATTTATCGGTAGCACCAGAATTTTTTGATACCATTGCTTTGAATATTAATAGCAGCGGCCTCGGTAAAACGGAGGGCTGGAAACGATTAATCATCGAGAAACCATTTGGACATGACCTTCAATCGGCACGCGAACTTAATGAAAAATTGAGCAGTGCCTTTGATGAAGAAGAGATTTATCGGATCGACCATTACTTAGGAAAGCCAATGGTCCAAAACCTCGAAGCGCTTGAGTTTGCAAACCCAGTTCTCCAATCAATCTGGAATAAAGAACATATTGCAAATGTTCAAATCACCGCGAGTGAAATAGTTGGTGTCGAACAAAGAGCAGGTTATTACGATCAAGCAGGAGCTATTCGCGACATGGTACAAAATCATATGCTGCAAATGCTGATGATGACCGCCATGAACTTGCCTTATAAGATTAACGCTGCCGAAATACGAAATGAGAAAAGAAAGGTAATGGAAGCTGTTCGTCCGGTAAGTAATGAAGAGGCTCAATACGAAATTGTTCGAGGACAATACGCTTCTGGAAAGATGGATGGTAAATTAGTTGCAGGTTATCTTGAGGAGCCGGGCGTAAATCCTTCTTCGCAGACCGATACATTTGTGGCCGCACGTTTATGGATTGATAATCCATATTGGAGTGGAGTGCCGTTCTATATACGGACAGGAAAGCGAATGAAGGAAAAATCTACTCGGATTGTTATTGAATTTAAAAATACGCTAAAACTTCTATATAACCAAATTGATCAAAAAGTAGAGCCTAATTTATTAATTATTGAAATCAGCCCAAATGAAAATGTTACCTTGCAGTTGAACAGTAAAAACCATTTGAATAACGGGAAACTGGAACCTGTAAGAATTAATTTTTCTTGTGAGGATTCAGAACGTAATGGATCAAGTGTACCGGAAGCGTATGAAAGACTTATCTATGATGCTTTAATTGGTGATTCCACCTTTTTTGCTCATTGGAAAGAGGTTGAATTATCTTGGGAATGGGTACAGCCAATCCTGAATGCGTTTGAGGAAAATCAATTGCCTCTTTATGAATATCCGTCCGGTTCGTATGGACCTGATGCCGCTGATTCCTTGTTAGCTGAAAATGGCTTCAAGTGGTGGCTGGATGAAACTATTCAAGATGACAAAGAGGCCGTACTTCAGAAATAAAAAAGTCTAGGAGGAAATTGACTTGGCACAAAACATTGAAAACTTAGCAGTTACAACCATTCGTACTTTATCTATCGATGCGGTTAATGCAGCAAACTCTGGTCATCCAGGTCTCCCGATGGGGGCAGCACCGATGGCCTATGCGTTATGGGCGAACCATCTAAATCACAATCCGGAAAATCCGAACTGGTTTAACCGTGATCGATTCGTTTTATCTGCAGGACATGGTTCGAGCTTATTATACAGCTTGCTACATGTATTCGGCTATCAAGTTTCGATGGATGATTTAAAAGGCTTCCGAAAATTAAATAGCAAAACCCCGGGACATCCTGAATTCGGACATACCCCTGGAGTTGAGGCGACAACTGGTCCATTAGGACAAGGGATTGCCAATTCAGTTGGGATGGCGATGGCGGAAGCCCATTTAGCTGCTAAGTTTAATAAAGAAGGATTTCCACTGATTGACCATTACACCTATGCATTAGTTGGTGACGGCGATCTTATGGAAGGTGTTTCTTATGAAGCAATGTCAATGGCTGGGCATATGAAACTTGGGAAACTGGTTGTGCTATATGATTCTAATGATATTTCCCTTGATGGTGAATTAAATGTTTCCTTTTCTGAAGATGTCAAGAAAAGAGCGGAATCTGCCCACTGGCACTATCTAAGAGTAGAAGATGGCAACGATATTGAGGCGATTACAAAAGCGATCCAAGCGGCGAAAGAAAATACAGATCAGCCAAGTTTAATTGAAATCAGAACTATTATTGGTTTTGGAAGTCCCAAGGTAGCAGGTACCAATAAGGCCCATGGTGCACCGCTTGGAGTTGATGAAGGGAAAGTAACCAAACAAGCCTATAACTGGCTTTATGAAGAGGATTTCTATGTTCCAGATGAAGTAAGAGCCCATTTTGAACAATTAAAGCGTAAAGGAATGGATACGGAACAAACCTGGAATCAATTATTCGATTCATATCAAAAAGCGAATCCAGACTTAGCCGTCGAGTTAACTAATGCGATTTCTGGAAAAGTTCTCATCGATGTGAACGATATTTTAACGTTTGACACCGCCAAAGCTGTATCAACACGTGTAGCGAGTGGGGAAGCGATTAATCATTTTGTAAAAACGGTACCAGCTATTTTCGGTGGCAGTGCCGACCTATCTCACTCAACTATGACTGAGATAAAAGGGGAGCAAATATTTGCCGTCGAATCGTATGGTGCCCGCAATGTTTATTTTGGTGTTCGTGAGCATGCCATGGGTGCAGCGGCAAATGGGATGGCTTATCATGGTGGGTTAAAGCCATTTGTCAGCACGTTCTTTGTTTTCAATGATTATTTGCGTCCGTCTATTCGTTTGGCTGCCTTATCCAAGCTTCCAGTTACGTATGTGTTTACACATGATTCGATCGCAGTAGGGGAAGATGGACCAACACATGAGCCAGTGGAACAGTTGGCTGCACTTCGCGCCATCCCAGGTTTAACGGTTATTAGACCAACAGACGCTAATGAAACAGCTAGTGCTTGGACCTATGCGCTTCAACAAACAGAAGGGCCAGTGGCTTTAATTCTAAGCCGCCAAAACTTACCAATATTTAGTGAAACGAAAGCGAATTTAGAAAATGTATCTAAAGGGGCTTATGTTTTAACAGAAACTAATGCAAATCCAGATGTGATCTTAATTGCAACAGGATCTGAAGTCTCATTGGCAGTCAATGCAAAAACCGAACTGGAAAAAGAAAATACCTCTGTTCGGATTGTCGCAATGCCAAGCTGGGAATTGTTTAACAAGCAATCAGCTGAATATAAAGAGACTGTGCTTCCTTCTTCTGTAACCAAACGGGTGGCAATCGAAATGGGCATCCGGTTAGGTTGGGAACGCTATGTTGGTTTTGAAGGAGAAGTACTATCAATTGAGTCGTTCGGTGCTTCTGGAGAGGGTACAGCCGTCATGAAACATTTTGGATTTACGACTGAAAATGTCGTTCACATCACGAAAAATGTTTTAAATAAGTAAAAAATGGGGTAATGGATTATGAAACTAGGATTAATTGGTTTAGGAAAAATGGGTTTTAATCTAGGACAAAATTTATTGGAACACAATCATGAACTGGTTGCATTCGATGTCAATTCGAGTGCTGTCGAAGAAATGAAAAAATTCGGTGCGTCAGGCGTTTCAAGCTTAAAAGACCTTGTTCAATCCCTTGAGCAGCCAAGAATTGTGTGGATTATGGTTCCACATGCCGTCGTGGATTCCGTGATTGGAGAAATTCATCCGTTTTTAAACGAAGGGGATATCGTGATTGAAGCGGGAAATTCTCATTATAAAGAATCGATTCAACGATATAACGAATTGAAGGAACTTGGAATTCATTTTATGGATGCTGGTACTTCCGGCGGTATGGAAGGTGCCCGCCATGGTGCCTGCTATATGGTTGGCGGAGACCCTGAGGCTTGGGATATTGTCGAACCTATTTTTAGAGATACAGCTGTGGAAAATGGTTATTTATATGCAGGCAAAGCCGGCAGCGGCCATTTCTTAAAGATGGTCCATAATGGAATTGAATACGCGATGATGGCTGCGATTGGTGAAGGTTTTGAAGTCCTTGAGAAAAGTGATTTCAATTATGACTATGAAAAAGTAGCCAGAGTTTGGAATAACGGTTCTGTCATCCGTTCTTGGCTAATGGAATTAACTGAAAATGCCTTTTCAAAATATCCGAATTTGGATGAAATTAAAGGGATTATGCATTCCTCAGGTGAAGGAAAATGGACGGTTGAAACAGCCCTCGATCTTCAAACCGCTACACCTGTTATCGCTTTGTCGTTGATGATGCGTTATCGTTCCTTAGAGAATGACACCTTTACAGGAAAAGTAGTTGCCGCCTTAAGGAATGAATTTGGTGGACATGCAGTCGAAAAAGCGAGACAATAGAATAGATTAAATAATAGGAGGAAGAAACATCATGAAATTTTTTATTGATACTGCTAATTTAGACGAAATCAAAAAGGCTTACAAAATCGGGGTTTTATCTGGTGTTACGACCAATCCTTCCTTGGTTGCAAAAGAAGGAGTTAAATTTGAAGATCGTATTGCAGAAATTTTAAATGCGGTTCCAGAAGTTGAGTCTGTATCTGCAGAAGTAACGCCAAACGCTTTAACAGCGGATCAAATGATTGCGGAAGCCGACGAGTTAATCAAAATTAATGGCGGGGATAAAAATATCACCATTAAACTTCCAATGACGCTGGATGGATTAGAAGCATGCCGTTACCTAACTAAAAAAGGTGTAAAAACAAACGTTACCCTTATCTTTACGGTTAACCAAGCTTTATTAGCAGCACGTGCTGGGGCAACCTATGTTTCCCCATTCTTGGGCCGCTTAGATGATATTAGCGAAGACGGTGTACAACTTGTTGCAAAGATTGCTGAGTTATTCCGTGTTCAAAAATTAGATTCACAAATCATTGCTGCATCCGTTCGTCATCCTGACCACGTAACTCGCGTAGCACTCGCAGGTGCACATATTGCTACGATTCCGTTTAAAGTTATTGAGCAAATATCTAAACACCCACTAACAGATCAAGGAATTGAAAAGTTTGCTGCCGATTGGAAAAATTCCATTTAATACGGACAATAAGCAGATGTGATTTAGTTGTTCTAAACCGCATTTCTAAATAAAAATAAAACGACCATCCATATCTATACTGATAAGGATGGTCGTTTGTTCTATAAAATAAAATCTTTCTTTAACGGACAAAAAAATCTGTTATTTATCTTTCATCCAGCAATTTGCCCACTGACTAATAGGTCCTAATATTTTTCCTAGTTCGGTCCCTTTTTGTGTTAATAAATATTCAATTCTTACCGGACGGTCAGGCAAAACATGGCGAAGGACGATTCCATGCTCTTCTAATTCTTTCATCCTCTCCGTGAGAACTCGTTTACTTAAGTCAGGAATCAGGGCATTTATTTCGCTAAAACGCTTCGGGCCGCTAAGTAATACATATATAATTAATCCTGTCCATCTTTTCCCTATTAGCCCAAAAGATCGTTCAACCTCTGGGCAAAGGTTTGCCTCCTCTTCCATCACATCACGCACTTTCTATTTATAATTTAGATATAATTTGTCTCTTATATACTTATTGTAACCATATATTAATTTCTTAAAAAGCTAAATTATTAAATTTTTTTAAGAAAAACCTCTGTTTAATGAATTTGTAATCATTTCGACAAAATTAGAAGGATACGATGAGGAAAGGCAGCGGAAATAAAAGAAGCTTGATTCGAATATGAATAGAAAAATAGGGAAAAGCCTTTCTTAAATGGAAGCTTTTCCCCAAAGCATTTCTCTCATTATTTAAAAGAACTCAAGCTGTAATTCTTTTTTGACTAGGAAATGTGATATCTTCAGAATGGATTGTTAATAATCTTTCTAATAATTCTAGCTTTCCTTTTGTCTCTTTTATTTCGCTTGTAGAAATCACGTTTGCCTGTTTAAGCTGATCGATCGTGGTCGATACTAATTCGTTAAAATGGGTTGAATTTGTTAAAATATATTCAATTAATTCGCTGGCCGCTTGTCTTTCCTTTTCGTTCTTTAAGGCGAAAATATTTTGTTTATCAGTCTCAAAGATAAAGATAGATTGTTGATCTTCTGACATTCTAAGGCCAAATAGCTCTTTTTTTGTTCCATAATATTCATTATTTCTAATCCGCAGCATACCGATGCTAATCATCACTTCATAAAACGGGAAATTTTTATCAGGATAACGAAAATTTGTAAGTTCGATGTTTGAACTTTGATCAATAAATATTTCTTTTTCTAATTCGGTTTGGATCACTTTAGAATCTATTAAGTTCACAATAATTACCTCTTTTCTAATAATAGTTTTATACAAAAAGGAACAAGGGAACAAAAAGTAACCTGTGTATACTAGTATTATATAGCAGCAGTGCAAATAAATCAAATAGACTGTTTTCAACATGATAATCATTCTAAATAACCAGGGGAAAAGGAATGTAACAATCAAAAGATGAAGGGAAGGAAGAACACTATGAATCTAAACACGAAACTATGCGAAATACTTGGAATTGACTATCCAATTATTCTAGCAGGCATGGCTGGAGGCCCTACGACAGTAGATCTTGTAGCTAGTGTCTCAAACGCCGGCGGATTAGGGACCTTGGGTGCAGCCTATCTGAAACCAGAAGAAATAAGAATCGCTATAAGGAGGATTAAGGAGCAAACCTCTAAGCCATTTGCTGTAAACTTGTTTTGTACAGAATGGCAAGATCAATATACTGGAGTGGATGAGTCTCAAAAAGTACTAAATTCGATTCGGGTAAAGTTAGGTATGAAGGAAATGGAAAAAAGGGTTGTAACAAATAACTTTTTTGAAGAGCAATTTGATGTACTATTGAAAGAAAAAGTACCCGTCGTTTCTACGGCTTTCGGGGTCCTTCCCCGTGAGAAAATGGCTGCAGTAAAAGAACGAGGAATGACGGTAACGACGATGGTGACGACGGTTCGGGAGGCGCTTTTGGCAGAAAAAGAGGGAGCTGATATCCTAATTGCACAAGGAAGTGATGCCGGCGGCCATCGGGGAACATTTGAAATTGAGCAAAACACGCTTGGTGCCGCTATCGGAACCTTCTCGCTTGTTCCACAGGTAGTTGATGCAGTATCCGTGCCAGTGGTGGCTGCCGGGGGGATCATGGATAGCCGCGGCCTGGTTGCCTCATTAGCGTTAGGGGCACAAGGAGTGCAGATGGGAACAGCTTTCTTAACGACATCCGAGTCGGGAGCGCATCCGGTCTATAAACAGGCACTTCTCAATAGTACGGAAGAAAGTACGGTGATTACGAAAGTTTTTTCAGGTCGTCCCGCAAGAGGGATTAAGAATGCTTTTATCGAAGAGTACCAGAAGGCGAAGATTGCCCCCGCGGACTTTCCAACGCAAAATACTCTGACGAATGACATTCGAAGGGAAGCTGCTTTTCAAAATAATTCGGAATATATGTCATTATGGGCGGGGCAGGGGACAAGGTTATTACGAAATGAGATTTCAGCTGAGCAGCTGATTAGAGATTTGGTTGCTGGTGCGGAAAGACTTCTTTAGACAAACCGACCAGGAAACTTGAGGGAAGTCCCTATTTTTTCGCGACGTTATTTTAGTAAAGAATTTTCAAATAATTATTAACTATTAACTTTTTTTCAGGTATAATGTTTCAAACAAGATAGAGAGGTTTATAACATGAATGCATTTATTAAAAATCAAATTGAACTATTTCAAGCTCAAAATAAGAATCGTGGACGGCTTTTAGTAAGCTGCCCGGACCAACCAGGGATTGTTTCTGCGATTTCGAAATTTTTATTTTCCCATAACGCCAATATTATCGAATCTAGTCAGTATTCTACCAATCCAGAAGGGGGCATCTTTTTTATTCGAATTGAGTTTGAGTGCCCAGGACTTAAAGAAAAAGCTCAGGAAATGGAAAAACAGTTCGCTGAAATTGCTGAGCATTTCTCAATGGAATGGAAATTTACGCATGCCTACAATATTAAAAAGGCCGCGATTTTTGTATCTAAGGAACTTCATTGCTTACTTGAATTATTATGGGAATGGCAAAGTGGGGATTTAATAGCTGAAATTGCCCTAGTCATAAGTAACCATGAAAATGCGCGAGAGGTTGTTGAAGGGTTTAATATCCCATTTCATTATATTCCAGCGAATAAGGATATTCGTCAACAAGCAGAGGCTGAACAGCTTAAGCTTTTAAAAGAATATGAAATTGATTTCGTCGTACTGGCCCGCTATATGCAGATTTTAACGCCTAATTTTATTAAAGAAAATCCCAATACAATTATAAATATTCACCATTCGTTTTTACCTGCCTTTGTGGGAGCTAGACCGTATGAACGTGCATTTGACCGCGGGGTAAAATTAATCGGTGCGACTTCCCATTATGTAACGAATGACCTTGATGAAGGACCGATTATCGAACAGGATATTAGCCGTGTGGGGCACCATGACAATGTTGATAGCCTTAAAAAGATTGGCCGGAGAATTGAACGAAGTGTGTTGGCTCGAGCTGTAAAATGGCATGTTGAGGACCGAATTATCGTTCATCAGAATAAGACGATCGTTTTCTAATAAACAAAAAAGCTGTTCATCAGGATTTACTGATTTGAAATGACCCCCTTGAGTTGGGCTTAACGATCCAGCTTAGGGGGTTTTTTTATTTGGTTATGATATTAATTTAACAATTTGTTCATAATTTGGTAATAATTCATGGGCATCCTACCATCTGTAAAAACTTAAAACCATTTTTTAGGAGGAAGTTACAAGATGAGAAAGATGCTGATGAATTATTTTTTTGCTATTCCTTTAATGATTGGACTTTTGGGACCAATTCAGGTGTTTGCAGCCACACAGCCAAGTGAACAAAATCAATCCGAAGAGGTCCATGGCCATGGTCATGGTCACTTCAGACATAATCCAGACTTTATTATAAAGCAGGCTGAATCACTGGGGATTAAAACGGATGGCAAAGATACAGAGACCATCGCCAAAGAAGTTAAAGAAGCTATGATTAAAAAGAGAGCTGAGGAACTCGGAATCAGTACGAAAGGGAAACAGATTGATTCACTAGCGAAAGAGGTCTTTGAGACGACCATTAAAAATGAGGCCAAAAAGTTGGGGATTTCAACAGAAGGAAAAGACCTTCGTGATGTTGCGCGAGAAATTCATGAAACCCAAATAAAAAAAGAGGCGAAAGAGCTGGGAATTCCGACAGATGGGAAGGACCTCCGTGATATAGCCCGAGAAGTTCGTAAAACTCAAATTAATAAAGAAGCTAAAGAATTAGGCATTTCAACGGCCAATAAGGGTTTTCATCAAATAGCCCATGAAGTACGCGATAAAAAGATCTTTCAAGCAGCTGAGAAGTTAGGAATAGACACAAAAAATAAATCAGCTGACGAGCTCTTTACGGAAATTATGACAAAACATGCAGATAAGGCAAAGGAGTTAGATCTTTTTCCACATAAAGAACGAATGATGCACTTCTTTAAAGGTCCAAAAGCGGAATAATTTCTTAAAAGCAGGTTCAAACTTTCTGAATCTGCTTTTTTAATAGTATGTATTAAACAACACGAAGGAAAGGAGCAAAGCTTTTTCATTGTAAACGTAAGTTAATCCATAATAAGATGGATACTATAGATTAACAGAAAGATAAATGAATATTTACCGAAGGATCTGACATATGGATTGGACACCTGATAAAAAATCAAAGACACCCATTTATAAACAACTTGCTGTCTATATTGAGAATGGAATTGCTGACGGAACTTTTCCAGCTGATAAGCCTTTGCCCTCGGAAAGGGGCTTGGCGAAAGAGGTGGGAATAAACAGAAGTACGGTTATTGCGGCCTATGACGAGTTAGAATCAAATGGGCTGATTAATCGAAGCAGGGGAAGCGGAACAACCATCAGTAAAGATATCTGGGGAATTACCAAGAAACGGATTCCAAGTTGGAACAGGTATATTGAGGCCGGTTCATTCTTGCCTAACCTGCCTGTAACACAAAGAATACATAAAGAAATGGCAGAGCACAAACTCATCAATTTAGCCAGCGGGGAATTGTCTCAGGATCTATTTCCAATGAATTCACTTAGGGAAATTACATCTAATCGGTCTTTTATTGGATCACTTGGATACGATCATCCACAGGGGAATGCCATTCTCCGGCAAACACTAACTAACCATGTTAAACAGTTTCGTGGGATCGAAACGAATCCTTCTTCGATTTTAGTTACATCAGGGGCGCAGCAAGCTTTGCATCTCGTCGTTCAATGCTTGTTAAAACCTGGGGATGCAGTAGTGATTGAAGATCCTTCCTACCATTATAATCTGCCAGTTTTTAAATCAGCAGGAATCAAAACGTATTTTTTAAAAGTGGAAAAGGACGGAATAGACCCAGAGGAAATCACTGCTTTATATAAAAAACATAGAATTAAAATGATTTTTTTGAGCCCTATTTTCCAAAATCCGACTGGTACTTTATTGGATTTAGACAAGCGGAAAAGGGTGCTTGAAATATCATCTGAGTTTGGAATTCCTATTGTAGAAGATGACCCGTACAGTTTAACCTCATTTAGCGGAGAGCAGATGAAGACTCTTAAATCATTGGATCGAAATGGCAATGTATTATATATTAGCTCGCTTACAAAAATCGTAGCTTCCGGATTACGGATTGGCTGGATTATCGGACCCAGAGCAGTAATCGAGAGATTATCCGATGCGAAGCAGCAAGTAGATTTTGGTCACGCCAGCTACAGCCAATGGGTTGCCAATGACTTTTTAGACTCAAGGGATTTTACAGCTCATATTAAAAAGCTAGCTGAAAAATTAGAAAGCAGGAGAGATCAAATTGTTGCCAGCCTGCAGTCCTTTTTAAAAGAAGAAGTTGAATTTACGATCCCTAATGGCGGCATTCATATATGGTGCAAGATAAAAAAAGAACTGAATGAAATTCAATTGCTAGAAGAGTCGATTAAAAAGGGAGTTATTTTTGTGCCGGGTTCGACGATGGGGTCTATAAAAGGATGTGTCCGGTTTACTTATTCTAGGGAAAATGAAGAGAATATCCATGAAGGAATCAAAAGGTTTGCAGACGCACTAAACGAAATTTTAAACTAGAAAAAGGATAGCTGTCCACGAGCTATCCTTTTTAAATTAAAACATCTGAATAATCTTCTTAGCAGAATCGAATCCGTTTTGGATGCAATCTGGGATCCCTACTCCATAATAGGAACAACCGGCAATGATAACTCCAGGGTAGTCGGCTGCCATTTTGCTTTCAAGCGTCTCGACACTCTTAGGATGGGTAATCAAATAGTTGGGCATCTGATCAGACCATTTCGTGACAATACTTGCAACGGGCTCGGCGTTAATCTTTAGACTTTTATGAATATCATTAAGCGCAATTTCAAGGAGCTCTTTATTATCCATTTTTTCTAAAGAAGTAAATGAAGGATGGCTGCTTTTATAAAAGAGTCTGACAAGCAGATTGCCGGATGTTGAAGTATGTTCCCATTTCCGGCTTGTCCAAGTACAGGCGTTGCATGACAATTCATCTGAATTTGCGGTGATAAAACCTGTTCCATCGGCAGGAAGAACGCTGTCAGGCACATCAAAGCCAACATACACACTAATAAGTGAACTGTTTTTGAAATTTGAATACCTGGATTTTAATTCCGGATCATCAATTAAGTCTTCAGCAGCTGTATTTGGAATACTTAGTACCACATAATCGGCGGCGATCATTTCCTGATTGTTAAGATATACTCGATAAAGCGAGTTTTCTTTTTCAATTTTATTGATTTTCGTCTTTTTTAGAATCTCAACTTCATCAAGTTGTTTTTCAAACGCGTCAATCAGTGAACCTAAGCCATTTTGAAAAGAAAGAAATTTTCTTTCCCCACCCTTAAATTTCTGTTTATTAGCTTCAAGACCTTTGATGATGCTGCCATATTGTTCCTTGTAATCAATCAAATACGGAAGGGTAGATGTGAGTGTCAAGTCACTGAGATTACCTGAATATACACCTGAAAGGACAGGGGATATTTGTTTTTCAACCAATTCGGTACCAAGAAAATACTCAAGAAAGGAACCAATCGAATCGTTCTTAGTAAATGTTTCATTTTTAATATAAAAATCTTTAAGTGCCGCCACTTTTCCTTCTGCAGAAATGAGTGTGCTGTTAGCCAGCGATTCAATACTTGCAGGAATGCCAAAAACAGCATCCTCCGGTATAAGCTTCAATTTTTCATCCGTATAAATATAGGAACGGCCTGTCGCATTATAGACCACTTCTTTTTCTAAACCAAGTTCTTCGATCAGAGTCATTGTCTCCATTTTACGTGCCACAATGGAGTCTGCTCCTGTTTCCATGCAATATCCACTTTGTTTTTTGGTTTTGATTTTCCCGCCAAGCTCATCTTCCGCTTCTGCTAAAACCAGCCTTATATCATTTCTAGTGGATTTCTTCCATTTTTGTAATTCATACATGGCAGCTAATCCTGTAATTCCGCCACCGATTACTACAATTGTTTTCACTCTTGCCACCTCTTATGTTAGCTCATACTTTGTATCTACTAGTGTACCATACCATGGAAGTTAAAATCATATCGGCAATCAGAGAAAAAGACTAGTAAGGCACAAGATTATTAAAAAATTAGGTATAACAAAAGGCTCAGTTTACTAAACTGAGCCATAGTGCATTTTTGGTCTTTCTTTATAATAGGAAAATTTCTGAAGGTTATCAGAAAGAAGACTATAGGCGATTATTTTCTTCTTTTCCTGTTTGACTACATCAATGCGATCGTTATATCGGTACAAAAATAACTTGACCTCTTTTTTGCCTCTTTTTGTATCAATGACGAGTGGAGGTTCACTGTTGTCGGGATTTAAAAATAATTCCTCTGTTCCTGGAAAAATATAGTGTTTCTTTAAAAATATTGCTTCGTTAAAATCATTAATTACTTTCGTTTTGTTTTCGTCTTCCAGCGTTTTTCCGTCTATCGTTAAGGTGACATTCTCTTCACTGAGTTTTGCGTGTGTTTCAAATTTCCTAATTAACCAATTCACAGGACCGGTTGGAAGACAGGTAATTAATATTTTAACCAAACTAATAAGGATTATTGAAATAATAGTCCATGTCATATAGATCATCTCCGTTTATCATCATACCATATTAATTAATTAGGTTAACCAAATGTAGATCCCCAGGGAAATTATCGCGAGAAAAATAATGATGACATAAATTAAGGTCAAATTTATGGTATTTCTTTTTGCTGAACTACTGTAATTTTCGTCAGACCTCCCAGTTAACCATAGCGTAGCGACTACTGCAATTATTAAAATCAATGTAACTAAACCGAACATTATATTCATAATACACCTCGCAAACTAATAAAAATTTAATTATGCTCATAGATTTAATAATAGCTTACCTGGTTAGAAAATGAACCATCCAATTTACAGTAAATTTGACCATCCAATTTTTATAGCTTTTTTGTTATAGAGAGAACAGAATTTTGACACGATATGAGGTAAAATAGTTTTAAGTCTTAATATAGGGATGAATGAAGTTCTTAAGGAGAGCATTCATGAAAGTTAAAAAGAAACGAAAAAAGAGAAAATGGGATTGGCTTTTAGATTTATTTGATGTTGCTGAAGTTATAGGACAAATCTTATGGTGGATGATTCGTGGTATTATCCATTTGGTTGCTAAAATACTCCATCAATAGCTGAAACGATAAAATTATAAAAAAGGTTATGTATGATAGAGATTTTAAAGAGGTTGCATGCGCAAAAACCATCCACCCTTTTTCTTTGGGTGGATGGTTTAGGTTAGAACGGATAAAGATAATATGTAGCCAAACCAATAATGATACCAGTGATTGCCCCACCAAACACTTCAATGGGCTGGTGGCCTAATAATTCTTTTAGTTTTTCACGAGACTCGGGTTTTTTTATTTTCGGGTTTTTTAATGTTTCAATTAATGAATTAAAATCAATCAATAAAGCATTTAAGATTTCCGCATGATAGCCGGCATGTCTGCGAACGCCAGTCGCATCATGCATGACAATCGCGGAAACGACAACACAAATGGCAAATTCATTTGATTTGAATCCAGACATCAATCCAATCACCGTTGTTAAGGAGATAATGGTCGAGGTATGCGAACTAGGCATTCCGCCCGTGCTAAACATCAAATTCCATTTTAGTTCCCTTGTTGAGATAAAATGTATCGGGATTTTTACAAATTGCGCAATCAGCATCCCCAAAAGGGCAGCCAAAATGGGACAGGATAAAAACATAAATAATCCTCCTTATCCTTCAATAAAATTTATCATCACCTCTCAAACTCCCTTAAGAGTAGAGGCTGATATCCCAGTTATATTTATTTACCCTTCATTTAATTAATATAGACTATTTTAAATAAAAAATGGTAAGATTCACAAAAATAATCCACAAAATAAAACGTAAGCTTAGTATCGTTTTTATCAATTGGAGGATTCAGCTAATTCAAATAATAATTTGCTGAATCCTTTCATATAGTTAAAGTGCTGTGTACCATACTCTGGGGTAGGAACGTAGCTTGACTTTTTTTAGCGGTCTCAGTAGGTTAAGATTTTAAGAAAAAAATCCCTTTTATCTTCCAAAAATCGTGCTATAATAGTCCATATTAATTTGATGATTATTATTGAATACATAATAAATTGAAAAGAAGTGTAGCGGTATGAATAAACTCGCAGTGAAGATTAAACCTAGAACCGTCTTTTTGTTAGATAAGTATTTTACTGGTGAATCCATTGATTATAAGAAATTATTTGCGATTATTACGCCCATTTTTGTAGATCAGGCTTTCTTGATCATTATGAGTCTATTAAACACCGCCATGGTCAGTTCCGCCGGGGTTGCTGCCGTTAGTGCAGTCAGTATGGTAGACTCATTGAACATTTTCTTGGTTAACGTCTTTATCGCGGTCGCAACGGGTGGTACGGTCATGGTGGCCCAATATAAAGGCAACGGGAATTCAGAGATGGTGTCCAAAACTGCTACACAAGCGATATCAGCGGTTACCTTATTTTCTGTAGTGCTTAGTGCACTGGTTATCACTTTTCATACGCCAACTTTAAACTTGTTATTCGGTAAGGCGGAAGCAGAAGTGTTTCAAAACGCCAGAATTTATTTAATAGGAAGTTGTCTTTCTTATCCGCTCATCGCGATATTTCAAGCCGTAACGGGCGCATTAAGAGGTGTCGGTGAGACCAAACCATGCTTGAATTTATCCTTATTAATGAATTTAACCAACACCATTCTCAATGTTTTACTAATTACCATTTTTGATATGGGGGTGGAAGGGCTTGTCATTTCCACCATTTTTGCAAGATTACTAGGTGTGGTTGCTTCATTAATCTATATTATTAAATACAATGATACAATCCGATTTAAGTTGAAGAATGCCGTGCATATCGATGCTGCTATTTTAAAGAAAGTTATGTTTATTGGACTTCCATTCGCGGCGGAACAATTATTTTTCAATGGCGGGAAGCTGTTGACACAAACCTTTATTGTTCAATTAGGAACCCTTGCCTTGACCTCTTATGCGATTGGAAATTCGATTGCCCTGCTATTTCAAATTGGACCCAATTCATTAAGCATTGCGATTGTAACAGTAGTGGGACAATGTATCGGGAGAAGGAACATCGAGGATGCAAGGAAATTTATTATTTCCTTAATTGGACTGGGCACGATTCTATTTGTGGTGGCCGACGCCGTGTTGATCCCATTGTTTCCGTTATTAATTAAACTGTTCAGTCCGCCGGATGAAATTATCCCAACGGTTTTTATGATGATTTTAATTTCTGCGGTGGGTCATCCTTTGTTATGGCCAGCAAGCTTCATTATGCCATCGGCTTTAAGGGCAGCAGGGGATTCCAGCTTTACATCCATTGCCTCCCTGCTCTCGATGTGGCTATTGCGGGTAATCCTGGGATATCTATTGGGAATTACGTTTGGATTCGGGATTATCGGAGTTTGGGTAGCGATGAATATCGAATGGGGGATGCGGACATTGATCTTTGTTTGGCGGTTTAAAGGAAAGAAGTGGTATGCACATAAGCTGGTGTGACGATTCAATCAGAATTATAGTTAATAGTGTCAAAGAATAAAGCTGCCCAAAGGCAGCTTTATTCTTTGACACTATGCATTCATGGAATTTTTCCCTTTAACAATCTTAATAAATAAAAAACGAACAATTGGTCCCATAATTAATAGTTGCAGAGGAAAAGCGACTATAAAGTTCTTAATGGCGATGGAGAAGTAGCTTGTAATCATGGATCCTGTCGGTACTCCGTTAGTAAGCAAGGAGGTTCCGAGTCCGTATAAAGACATAAACAGTACCATTCCTATTACCATACAAAAAGATATCGCTAAAATGACATAGACTTTTTTTGATTTGTCAAAAGGAAGCATAAATGCCACTTTCTTTGCTGTTGGACCAACAAGAAATAAATCCAAAAGCAATGCAATCATGAATCCAATAATCCCTTCGATCAACATTTTTCCTACCGACAGTTCATCAATCAATCCATTTAGAAATAAATTATAAACCGACATAATTAGAACCATTCCAAAACACATCATTGTTCCAAATAAAATACTTTCTTTCTTAGTTGTAGGCATTTCTCAATCTTCCCTTCCTTTTATCTTTTGTATTATAGCGATAGTAGTAACCTCTTTATAAGTGAACGTTTTGTGAACATTGTTTAGAAAAACTAAATACTGTTCTATTACCAACTACCTAAGAAAATATGGACTCAAAGATCGTAGGATCGATTGTTGCTATCGTGATAGCGGTTGTTCTTGGATTGATGCCTGCTAGTAACCTTTTAAATCAGGCTTCAACCAAGGCATCAATTTCTAATAAGAAAACAAATTCCATTAATTAAGAGATACATAGAGTGGGGGTAGAATCCGGTTTGGATTCTACCCTTTTTTTGGGTAAAGACAACCGTACGTTACGAGAAAAATATAATATTGATATATTTTAAGATTGTGTAATAATTAAGAATAGTCAGCAAGTTGTGAAAAACAAGGAGAGAGAGTAAGATGACTAATATCAAAACAGCTATTGTTGTTGGCGGCGGGATTGGCGGACTTGTGACTGCCCTTAAACTTCACCGCGTTGGCGTGTCAGTGCGTGTATTTGAAAGTGTAGAAACGATTAAAGCTCTCGGTGTTGGGATAAACCTTTTGCCACATGCAGTAAGAGTTTTAACGGAACTAGGTTTAGAGGGCGAACTAGAAAAAATAGGCCTACCTACAGCCGAACTCCTTTATGTTAACAAATTTGGTCAAAATATATGGCGGGAGCCTCGAGGAGTTGAAGCGGGATACCACTGGCCGCAATACTCCATCCACCATGGAAAGCTGCAAATGTTGTTGTTGGAAGCAGTAAAAAAGGAACTTGGAGAGGCATCAGTACTTACCGGACATCATTTAAAATCTTTCCAAACCTTTGGCGACATCGTGGCTGCGCAGTTTGAAAACCGAAAAACGGGCGAGAGTCTTGGATCTTACTATGCTGACGTCATGATTGCGGCCGATGGGATTCACTCTGTTGTAAGGAAATTTTATTATCCGGATGAAGGCAAAACTAAATTTAGTGGTCGTATTTTATGGCGCGGGATTACAGAGTCTACACCCTTTCTAACAGGAAGATCCATGATTATGGCAGGCTATCAGGATCAAAAATTTGTCGCCTATCCCGTTTGCCCCGATACTGCAGCAAAGGGAAGTTCGCTTGTTAACTGGATTGCGGAGCTAGCGGTTGATGAGGAAATGCCATCTAGGGCAGATTGGAATCGGAAAATTGATAAGGAGATCTTTGCCCCGGCCTTTGCGTCATGGGATTTTGGCTGGCTGAATGTGCCAAAGTTGATTGATGAAACAGATGCCGTTTATGAATTCCCAATGGTTGACCGTGACCCCCTGCCGCAATGGACCTTTGGGCGTGTCACTTTATTAGGGGATGCAGCACATCCCATGTATCCAATTGGCTCCAATGGTGCTTCACAAGCCATACTTGACGCTGATGCTCTGGGAGAAGCAATTTTGACACATCATGAAGCTGTACTAGCATTGAAGGCGTACGAAGAGGCTAGGTTAGAACCAACAGCAAACATTGTCTTATCAAACCGGAAGAATGGGCCAGAAGTGGTTATGCAAATTGTCGAAGAGCGGGCCCCTAGTGGTTTTACCGATGATCTAGAAGATGTGGTTTCATATGAGGAATTAGAGGAAATCTCCAATAGGTATAAGCAAATTGCCGGTTTCGATAAGGAGAAGCTGAATAGTAAACTAGGAGTCAAATTATGATTGAGCATATTGTCTTACTCAAATTTTCGTCAGAAACGACTAATGAAGAGAAGGAAGAATTGATTCGACGGACGTTATGTTTAAAAAATGTGATACCTGGGATTGTCGATATTCAGCAGGGGGCTAATTTTTCAAACCGGAGTCAGGGTTATGAAATGGGCCTGACGGTCCGCTTTGAGGACAAAACCTCGTTAGCAAACTATGGTCCTCATCCGGCACATCAAGATGTATTTAGCTATTTGAAGGAGATTGGCTTAGAAGATAGTATCATAGTTGACTTTGAAATATAATTTTATTAGTTTCAGATTTAGAAGAGGAATATGATCAAAAACGGAGCCTAGTCTGGCTCCGTTTTTTTTATTGGATACTACTTGCTGCCTTAGTCCTGAAATTCTTTTGAAATTCCGATGGATAACTTCCGACTTGTTCGGTAAACAGCTTTGTAAAATGTCTTGTACTGTAATAACCGACTGCCTCTGCAACCTTTTGAACCTGATTTTTCGGGTTTGTTAATAATTCTTGTGCTTTTAATATTCTAATTTTGGTTAGATACTTGATAAAGGTCGTTCCCATTTTTTTATGGAACAAAGTGCTTAGGTAATTGGGGGTTACCTGAAGGTCTTGGGCGATCTGTCCGATCCCAATGTCATTCATATAATGCTCCGCCACGTAAGCAATAACTTGATCCACTAGAAATTGGCTTTTATCCTCATCTTTACTAGTGTTCTTTAACAATTTTTCTCCACAATTTCTTAAATTGTTTATCCATTGCTCGGCATTTTCATTCTCGTCTAGTTGACATGGAATCAAGCAGCTAAGAAATGTACAAAGATTTTCTTTTACATTGTTAACCTCTATTTTTGGGAGTAGGGAGCTTAACTCTTCTAAAAGTTTAAAATAATTTAAAGACGATTTTGCTAGGTAATTTTCCGATAAATTGATTAGTATTTGACTTAATTCAGATAAATCCTTATGTTTCCTTGCATTTTCTATGTCATGTAAAAACAACTGTCGGTTTATTCCTAAAATAGTACGAAAGGAAGCACAATCTTTCATCTTATCCATTAGTATTTTGGTATTTTCTAATGGTGATGGCGTACTTGATATCATGGTAATCGAAAAACCTTGGTCACCCGACGTAGACAGTAATTCGTTGACCTTTGTCATATATTCGTCAATAAAATCCACACTTTCTTGAGCAGTCCATGCTGTTATGAACGCTAATTCTCTGTTTGATAGAGGAAATAGTGCAAATCTTACCTCATTCGTCTGTCCATCGTTCATAATATGCTGTAGTCGGTTACAAAACGGGGTGATTCGATTTGTTTTTTCTTTTTCCTCAAGACCGCTATCCATGATAATGATATGACTGGAAAAGGTTGTATTTTGGTATATTTGATGTAATTCACTAATGGTATTAATACCGTGAAAATAGGAACTTATATCGTTTTCAAATTGTCGATTAAGTTTACTAAAACTTTCTCGTTGATAATTTGCCGCTTTTTCAAGAGCTTTATGTAAATCATCAGGACAGACTGGTTTCAATAAATAATCGGAAGCACCAAGTTTTATGGCTTTTTGGGCATAACTGAATTCAGAGTATCCCGTTAAAATAATCCATTGAGTCGCTGGAGAAATAGTTTTGCCGAGTTTGATGGCTTCAAGCCCAGTAAGACCAGGCATTTGAATATCTACAAAGGCAATGTCGGCTTGAAAGTTTTTTAATTTTTCTACCATATCTGTTCCGTTCGTTGCTTCCTCAATTGTATGTAATGAGAAATCAATTTCTTTTAGCATACTTTTTAAACTTGCCCTCACTAGTTTTTCATCATCTGCCAATAAGATTTTCATTTCTTCACTTCCCTCTCTGGAACTTTGATCGTAACTGTTGTACCTTGCCCTTCAATACTGAAAATGCTAAATAAAGAGTTTTGGTAAAGCAATTTTAGGCGGTCGCGGACATTGGTAATACCAATACTCTTACTTTCTCTTAATCTTTCAGTATTAAATCCTACCCCATCATCTTCAATTCGTAGTTCAAGGTATTTTTCATTGTCTTCAACCAGCTGCCTTGCAGAGATTGTTAATATACAAGGAGTAGAGGATGGTTCAATACCGTGAATGATGGCGTTTTCAACCAAAGGCTGAATAATTAGTTTCGGGACTATATACTCGGAAACCTCCTCATCCATTAAATATTCGACGGAAAGACGATCATCAAATCGTAATTGCTGAAGGCTGCAATAGCTGTTTAATAATTGATAGGATTCTCTAACGGTTGACCAATCCTCCTGGGTAAGACTGTACCTCAATAGTGAGCTTAATGATAAGATTGCCTTCTCAAGCGTATCCCGGTCACCCATACGATTTAAACCAATAAAACCATTAAGGGTGTTGAATAAAAAGTGGGGATGAATCTGGGACTGTAGTGCTCTGAATTCGGCGTTCCGCTGATTTAGTACCGCCCGATATTCACGATTAATCGACTCATTAATTTTTTCAATCATCGTATTAAAGGAGTTTCCAAGCTGAGTAATTTCGTCATTTCCTGTCATGTTAACTCGTACATTTAAATCGCCTTCTTGAACCCTTTTCATGACTTTTATCATCTTTTTGAAAGGTTTGGTGATAGAGCGGGATAGAAAAAAGAATAATAGATAAGTTAATAGCAGCCCGCCGCAAGCAAATAGGATACCGGTTAAATACATCCATTTTACCTTGTTATTTAGCTCTGATTTTGAAAGAAGAATGACAATCTTCCAATTTGCTGGCTTTACTACCTTTGATACCACAACATATTTATCATGTTTGCCTTTTATCGTTTTTTTTCCGTCATTTAATTGTTTTAATACTCCTGCAGAAAATGGTGAACTCGAATAGAATAAATCATTATCCTCATTTAAAATGGCTGAAAACGATTTAACATTAAAATTCAAGTCGCCAAGAATTTCTTTAAGGATCACCGTATCTGCATCAGCCATAATGACACCCAATGGGTTAAGGGTTTCTGGATCTTTAATTAAACGGGCAACAGAAAACACTTCATCGGCAGAGGGTGACATCAAATAGTCTTGTTTATGTGTGCTGATGAAGGCCGCTTTTCCGTCTGCATCAATTGCTTTCTTATACCAGACTTGCTGGTTGTATGGATAATTGGGATATGAACTAGATAGTGATGTGTTTTCAATATATACTGAATTGTCTTTAGTTAGTAATATCGTACCTACAATGTCCTTCCGTACATTTTGAAAATATAGTGGTAATGTTGAAGTTAATGTTTTTTCTACAAACATTTTGGTAGAAAGATTGGCTTGCGGGTAAGTCATGGATGATTTTAATTCAAGCGCATTCATTAACGGATCATTAAAGTATGGAACAATCGTTAATCTTTCCAGGTCATCTAAATAGGACTCTATGTTTCTTGCAGTAGAGGATAATGTGGTCTCTGTTAAGATTTCAGTTTCTCTCCCGATTAGAAATTGATAATAGTAAGGCATAATAAAAGAGATGATCAGGATTGGAACAATAAATGTAATGCCATAAAAAATCGTTAATTTAGATTGCAGGGTATTTGTTTTCATTTTTATGGTCTCCTTTATCTATATAAAGGATAAAAGAAGGGACAATATGTGTCAATATTAAAAATAAGCGCTTTCAGTGTAGATTTGTGACATGTGAAAGCGATTTCTAAGCTGGTATTCTTTAAATAACAGCAGAAAACAACCTGCTAATAAAAACATATTGGGGGAAACGGAATGAAGAAGGGTCTCATTTTTGCGATGATTTTACTTTTATGCGTCGGTATTTTTGGCTGCTCGAACAGCGGCTCTGAAAAAACGGAAGCAAACAGTGACGCTGTTAAATTAACGGTCATGTCTTCCACAGCAGACCAGGGGATGAAAACCGCCTTAACGGATGTAGTGAAGGCATTTGAAAAAGAAAATCCAAACATTAAGGTAGATTTACAATTTCCTGGATCAAACTACGAAAATATTTTAAAAATGAAAATGGCGTCGAACGACTTGCCGGATTTATTTGATACACATGGATGGGCGATTAAGCGCTACGGAAACTATCTAGCAGACCTTAGCGGAGAGAAATGGGCAGCAAATTTATCTGACACAATTAAACCGGTTATCACAGATGATAAAGGAAAATTATATGCACTTCCTTTAAACGAAGCGAAAGAGGGCGTCCTTTATAACGTCGATGTACTAGAAAAGTATCACATTGAAATACCAAAGACCTTTGATGAGTTAGTAGCAGCATCTGAGAAATTGGTAAAAGAAAGTAAAGGCGAGGTTACACCATTCTACTTTGCGGCTTTAGACTCTTGGACAATTGGACAATATTTTGATTACTTTGCAAATCCATTGTTAATCAGCCCGGAAAAAAATGAAGCTGATGCGTTAACAAAAGGATCATTCGATTGGTCAAAATGGACCTTCCTGCCTGAAAACTTCAAGAAATTTTATGATAAAAAGTTAATCAATCAAGATATGCTAACTGCTAAATACGTAGACGAAGCAAGACTGTTTGCGGAAAATAAATTAGCCTTTGCACTTCACGCACCAGCTTCAATTGCGGATGTTAAGAAGATTAATCCAAACGCCAAAATGGGTGTATTCCCAATCCCGTCGATTGAAGCTGGAGACACGCCGACATTCGTTGGCGGGGAACGCTTTACTTTGGGTCTATGGAAGGATACCAAGCATGAGAAAGAAGCAAAGAAATTGCTAGAATTCGTGGCTAAACCAGAAAATATTAAGAAAATCTCTGACACTACACTTGCCCCTGCTCCATTTAAAGATGTGACAGCTGGTGGAGAGTTTGCACCATTCTATGATCAGTACAAAGATGTAAGAGTCCTTCCTTATTTCGACCGTCTATACCTTCCAAATGGAATGTGGGATGTCATGTGTACGCTTGGCCAAGATTTAATCGCTGGTAATATAACGGCAAAAGAATATTCACAAAAAATGAAAGCGGAAGTAGAGCGATTAAATAAGAAATAACAGAGGGGGAGTTTACTCCCCCTTTTTAACAAAGCATCCGTATAGTTAAGATTTAAGTACATAGTTATGCACGAGAGAGGGGAGAAACGAAATGCAGAATGAAGTAAGCCATAATAGCGGAGTCTCCACTGCTCCACAGACGACAGCCGCGGCACATAGAGTAAAAAAAAGAAGAATGAAGTCGGTATTTTGGATTAACATATTATATTTACCAGCCCTACTATTGTTTTGTGTTTTTATTTTCTATCCCTTTTTTAAAGGGATTATCATCTCGTTTACAAACTGGGACGGGTATTCTCAAGAATCAAGATGGATTGGCCTGGAAAATTATAAGCGAATGTTAACCGACACCAATATTGTAACCGTCATCAAGAACACCCTTATTTACGGAGTAGGCAGCACCCTTTTACAGAATATTATTGGTCTTGCCTATGCCCTGTTATTAAATCAAAGCATTAAAGCAAAGGGAATAACGAGAACGATTGTTTATTTGCCAGTCATTATAAGCCCTTTAATTATGGGGTATATCTGGTATTTTATTTTCCAATTCAATGGTGGTGCATTAAATGACATCATTTTGCTGTTCAGGGACAAACCTATCAATCTATTATCTATGCCAAACGTGAATGTGTGGATTATCACCTTTGTGAATACGTTTCAGTTCTTAGGGATCGCCATGACGATATATTTAGCCGGACTTCAATCCATTCCCCAGGATTATTATGAAGCAGCAGACCTTGATGGGGCATCGAACTTTGGAAGATTTAGACACATTACGCTGCCAATGCTCGCCCCCTCCATCACCATTAATATTGTCCTGAATATTATTGGGGGTCTGAAGCTATTTGATGTAATTATCGCCATGACAAACGGAGGACCTGGATATGCGTCCCAATCGTTATCGACGATGATGTATCAAACATATTTTGCTAGACAGGATGCCGGTTATGCCGCTTCGTTAGGAAATCTCATGTTTGTCATCATTAGTATTATCAGTTTAGCTGCGCTCGTGTTCTTAAGAAGAAGGGAGATTGTACGATGAAAAATAATAAGAAGCCTATTTTTATCTTAATCTCAATTCTTATCAGTATTTTTCATATCATCCCTTTATATCTGCTCTTTAGTACATCGTTTAAAAATGAAAGTGACAGCAGCTCCAAGTGGCTGCTTCCACACTATTTGTATACCGATAATTTTAAAAATGCCTGGGAAAATGCCAATCTCGGGAGTGCCTTCATCAATAATATTGTGATTACTGTCACCAGTGTTATCCTTGTCATAATCATTGGTGCTCTGGCCTCTTATCCTCTTGCTAGATATCAGACCATGCTCAATAAAATTATGTACATTGTGTTTATTTCGGCATTAATTGTTCCTCCATTAACCATCCTTGTACCGTTATATCAATTTATCGTTGACCTCGGGGGATTGAATTCATACTGGGCAATGATCGCATTAAATGTGACGTTTAATTTACCAATCACGATTTTCCTTTATACAGGATTTATTGGCACCATTCCAAGAGAGCTGGATGAGGCTGCCATGATTGACGGAGCGTCGAGGATAGGGCTGTTCTTTAAGATAATTCTTCCAATCCTAAAGCCTGTAACAGTTACAACGATTATTTTAACGGGTGTAGCGGTTTGGAATGACTATCAGTTCTCTGTATTCTTCCTGCAAGACAGTGACAGGTTAACGATTACTGTTGCCTTATCGCAGTTCTTTTCACAATACAACAACAATCTTGGCTGGGTTGCCGCAGGATCTTTACTAGGTATGCTTCCACTTACGATTCTGTACTTGTTCTTGCAAAGATACTTTATTAAGGGATTATCAGCAGGGGCAGTTAAAGACTAAGTAGAAAGCTGCATGTTAAAAATAAAATTGGAATTTTCATGAGGTGGCATAATGCAAAGTGTAAAAGAAACGATAAAGGAAGCTGGGATTCTTTTTAACAAGCAAGAAAAAGAGTTTCATATACAGGGGAAGGATTTTAGCTATATATTTACGATTTTAAAAAACAATCAATTAGGCCATGTATATTACGGGAAAAGAATTCACCACGAAACATCCTTTTCCCATCTTTATACATCAACTGAACCGAAAGCGACGACTTCCTGTGTATATGAAGGGGATATCGCTTTTTCACTGGACATTCTCAAGCAGGAATATCCTTCCTATGGAACAAGCGATTACCGTGATCCAGCTTTTCAGATTGAACAGGCAAACGGAAGCCGTATTACCAATTTCGAATATCAAAGCCATACAATTTATAAAGGGAAGCCTAAATTAGCAGGACTTCCCGCTACATATGTGGAACATGAAGATGAGGCAGAAACGCTTGAAATAAAGCTTTATGATTCCTTAATTGAAACGGAAATTACGTTAGTTTATACCGTTTATAAACATTTAAATGTGCTGACAAGAAACAGTAAATTCACTAATTATGGAACTGAGAAACTGAATCTTACCCGAGCAATGAGTATGAGTGTGGACTTTTTTGATGCAGACTTTGAAATGCTGCAGTTATCAGGGGCTTGGGCGCGGGAAAGACATCTGTATAGAAGGGAGCTAAAACCCGGCATTCAAAGTATCTCGAGTACTAGGGGAACGAGCAGTACCCAGCAAAATCCTTTTCTTGCTTTAAAAAGAAAGGAAACAACTGAACATACAGGTGAGGTGTTTGGCTTCAATTTTGTTTATAGTGGGAATTTCTTAGCCCAAGTCGAGGTAGACCAATACAATGTTTCCCGTGTTCTGATGGGAATCAATCCGTTTGACTTTAATTGGCTGCTAGTAGGCGGCGAGAGCTTTCAAACACCTGAAGTCGTTATGGTCTATTCTTCTAACGGCCTTAATGAGATGAGTCAAACCTATCAAACTCTCTACCGTACAAGACTGGCAAGAGGAACCTGGCGTGATAAGGAACGCCCAGTATTAATCAATAACTGGGAAGCCACTTATTTTGAATTTGACGAAGAAAAGATTTTGACAATTGCCAGAACGGCCAAGGAACTGGGTGTAGAGTTATTCGTCCTTGATGATGGCTGGTTTGGTAAAAGGGATAATGATAAGACCTCACTTGGCGATTGGTTTACAGATACTAGGAAGTTACCAAACGGAATTAGCGGTTTAGCTACAAAAATTACGGATTTAGGTCTTAAGTTTGGTCTTTGGTTTGAACCGGAAATGGTATCGAAGATAAGCGAACTCTACCGAGAACATCCGGAATGGATTGTCCATGTCCCAGGACGAAAACCGTCACATGGCAGAAATCAATTTGTATTGGATTTCTCCCGTGAAGAAGTAGTCGATCATATTTACAATCAGATGGCGGCTGTCCTAACAGATGCACCTATCTCTTATGTGAAATGGGATATGAACCGCTATATGACGGAAATCGGTTCACCTGCTCTGTCAGCTGAGAGGCAAAAAGAAGTGGCCCATCGCTATATATTAGGAGTCTACGATTTATATGATCGTTTAACTAATAATTTTCCGAATGTTTTGTTTGAATCATGTGCCAGCGGGGGAGCACGCTTTGATCCAGGTTTACTACATTATGCACCACAGGCCTGGACAAGTGATGATACCGATGCGATGGAACGCCTTAAGATTCAATATGGTACGTCATTCGTCTACCCATTAAGCTCAATGGGAGCCCATATTTCCGCAGTTCCAAACCACCAGGTAAAGAGGGTGACAAGCTTAGATACGAGAGCCAATGTTGCCTGTTTTGGGATGCTTGGGTATGAGCTAGACGTTACTAAAATGACCGATGCTGAAAAACAACAGGTAAAAGAGCAGATTGCATTTTTTAAAAACAATCGGGAGTTAATTCAGACCGGCACCTTTTATCGCTTACAAAGTCCATTTGAAGGGGATGGAAATAGTACAGCATGGATCGTAGTTTCCAAGGACCAAAAAGAGGCCTTAGCGGGTTATTATCAGGTGTTGGCAAAACCAAATCCCGGATTTTCTAGAATTCTCCTAAAAGGATTGAATGAAGATTTTGCCTACCTTGTTGATCAGGATGGCATTCATTTTGGAAGTACCTTAATGAATGCCGGAATATTACTAAAAGGTGAATTCTCAGGAATTGAAACAGAGGGTATTCAAGAGGGGGGAGATTTTTCCTCAAGAATCTTTAAACTCCAGGCTGTTGAAAAGTAATAGCTCTCAAGAGGAAGTGGAGAATACATGTCTCCTCTTCCCAATTACACTACTTAAAGGAGACAGTCGGATGAGAATAGATGCCCATCAGCATTTTTGGAAAATCAATCGAGGAGATTACGATTGGTTGAACCCGGAATTGCAGGTATTATATCGGGATTTTTTGCCGGAGGATCTTGTTCCTCATTTAATGGAACATCGAATCGACGGAACGATTCTAGTGCAGGCTGCCCCAACGATTGCAGAAACGGAGTATCTTTTAAGCTTATACAAAAGAAACCCATTCATAGCAGGGGTGGTCGGTTGGTTAGATCTTGAGAGTGAAATCTTTATCGATGAATACAGAAGACTAAGAGAGGAAGAAGGGTTTATTGGCATTAGGCCGATGCTTCAGGATTTAGAGGATGATCAATGGATTTTGCGTCCGAAAGTACTGAAGAGCATAGAACAACTAGCGAGCGATGATTTTCCTATTGATATTTTGGTGGTTCCGCGCCACTTACCATATATCGAAAAATTGATGGAGTATTTTCCAAATCTAAGAGCGGTAATTGACCATATCGCAAAACCGGATATCTCGTCAGGAATGACCGAAGCATGGATGGAGAGCATAGCAAAACTGGCTCGCTATCAAAATGTCATGTGTAAAATGTCTGGCATGATTACAGAGATGAAGCAGCCCTTAAAACGCACGGAATTAAAGCCTTTTATTAACCATATCTTGAAGTGCTTTGGTACAGAGGCCGTGATGTTTGGCAGTGATTGGCCTGTTTGCTTATTGGCAGGGAGTTATCGCGATGTCTATCAGACATTACTAGCACAACTACCGCCTAGTTTAACAACGTGTGAGTTTACTAACATATTTGGTGAGAACGCCATTAAATTTTATAAATTGACACCAAGGAGTGATTCTTGTTGAGGTTACATGACAAGGTTGTGATTATTACAGGTGGAGCAAGTGGAATTGGTGCTGCTTCGGCATTATTATTTGCCGAACAAGGAGCAAAGGTAATCATTGCAGATATTAACGAAGAAAAAATAGAGCAGTTTGTAAATGAATTATTGGAAAAGGGATACTGGGCCTATGGGGTTCATTGTGATGTTTCAAATGAAGCACAAGTAAAAAGATTAATCGATAGGACCGTTCAGCAATGTGGGAAAATCGATGTCTTGTTCAATAATGCGGGGACTATTCTGCCCAAAACGTTAGAAGAGATCGAGGGGCAGGAATGGGATCGCCTCTTTCAAATCAATGTTAAGAGTATCTTTCATACGACGAAACATGCCGTTTCGTACCTTAAACAAACAAAAGGTTCGATTATCAATATGGCCTCGATGACCGGTGTGGTTGGCCAGCAAAATAATGCTGCCTATTCCTCAACTAAGGGTGCGATTATTGCCTTGACAAAAGCCTTGGCCATTGATTATGCCCCATTTGGAGTCCGCATTAATTCGATAAGCCCTGCCGGAGTTAGAACACCTTTATTAGAGAAATGGCTGGAATTACAGGACGATCCACAGCAGGCAAGTCAGGCACAAGACCAGTCCCATATGCTCGGGCGGACCGCGACTTCCGAAGAGATTGCTAGGGTTGCTTTATTTTTGGCAAGTGATGATTCCTCTTTTGTGACAGGAGAGAATATTGTGACTGATGGGGGAGCGACCCTTGGCTACGCAGCAGGACCGAAACCTGAATGGAGCAGAGTCAACATTTAATAGAAATAGGGGAGGTTGAATGTAATGGCAGATCCGTCAATACAAGCAGGCATGACATGCCTTGTCATGGATGTAAAGGATAATGTAGCTACCGTATTAAGAGATACAACCGCAGGAGAAGAGTTAACGTTTCAGGTTGCCGGGGAGAACCGAACGTTAATGGTTAAGCAGGATATTAAATTCGGGCATAAAATAGCCATTTCTCCGATTCGATTTGGTGAGCTGGTCATTAAATATGGGGAGCCCATCGGTGCCGCAACAACGGCTATTTCAGTTGGAGAACATGTACATGTCCATAATATAGAAGGAATCCGGGGCAGGGGAGATCGAAAAATGACAGGGGAGGAAACACCATCATGACCATTATGATTAAAGGCTTTCGAAGAGCAAATGGAAAAATAGGGATTCGAAACCATGTCCTTTTGATGCCTACGGTAGTGTGTGCCAATCAGGTCGTAAACAGAATTCAGCAGCAGGTACCTGGTACCGTTGCGATCCCTCACCAACATGGCTGCAGTCAGGTCGGCCAGGATAAAGAACGAACACATCAAGTCCTTGTTGGGATGGGAAAGAATCCTAATGTAGGTGCAGTCTTAATCGTTAGTCTTGGATGCGAAGTCATTAACGCACAAAAAATCCAAGCAGAAATTACTGCGGAGACAGGCAAGCCTGTTGTCTGGCTTGATATTCAAAATGAAGGCGGCTCGGTTAAAACCATTAAAAGGGGAATTGAGATCGCACATTCATTAGTTTTACAGGTTCAGGATGTACAGCGGGAGGATGTTTCCCTTGCAGAACTAATTGTCGGCGTGAAATGCGGCGGGTCAGATGCAACCTCCGGTCTGTGCAGTAATCCTGCCTTAGGAAGGACCTCCGATTTAATCCTTCAGCAGGGTGGAAGCATTGTAATGGGGGAAACGACGGAAATCATCGGGGCAGAACATCTTGTTGCGGAAAAAGCAGAATCCGACCAAGTACGAAACAAATTATATGTTTGCGTGGAACGCTTTGAAAAGGAAATTGAACGAATGGGCGTGGACATGCGTGGAGGAAATCCTAGTCCGGGTAATATTGAAGGCGGTTTGTCCAGCATTGAAGAAAAGTCACTTGGCTGTATAAGTAAGGCGGGAACTGCTCCACTGAAGGGAGTGGTCGAATACGCTGAGCCAATACCAGGACGAGGATATTATTTCATGGATTCACCTGGGAATGATATTGAATGTGTCTCCGGTATGGCGGCAGCGGGTGTCCAGCTGGTCTGCTTCACGACAGGAAGAGGCACCCCGACAGGAAACCCAATTGTTCCTGTTATCAAGATTACAGGCAACGAAATGACCGCTAAACGGATGAGTGACAATATTGATCTTGATACAAGTGCTGTACTGAAAGGAACTGAAACGCTCGACCAGGCAGGACAGAAGATTTTGGAGGAAATTGTAAAGGTGGCCTCTGGTGAACTGACAAAAGCGGAGGTACTTGGACATGAAGAATTCAGCATTAATCGGATTGGAATAAGTTTATAAAACAAATTGGTTATTAGAAAGGACTTGGGGAAATGAGATTGGCTGACAAAATTACTTTGATTACTGGCTCCGGTTCGGGTATTGGTAAAAGTACAGCATTGTTATTTGCCAAAGAAGGTGCTGTTGTTATTGTTAACGATTTAAATGAAGAAAATGGGAAACGTACTGTACAAGAAATTAATGAGCTTGGCGGTACAGGGCTCTTTATTCATGCTGATGTCACCAATCCAGAATCAGTTAAGCAAATGGTAGCACAGTGTATTCATACTTTTGGTAGAATTGATGTTCTGTTCAACAATGCAGGCATTAGTAATGTCGGCGCTTTGCACGAGGTCGAGCCGGATGCTTGGGATAAAATAATGAGTGTCAATGTAAAGGGTGTATATCTCCCTAGTAAATACACCATTCCATATATGATGGAACGGAAAAGTGGCAACATTATTAATATGTCATCATGTGCGGCGGAAATGGGACTAGCGAAAAGAGCGGCATATTCGACCACAAAAGGAGCAGTTCTTGCCCTGACAAAAGCGATGCAGGTCGATTATGCCCCTTATAATATTCGTGTTAATGCTCTGCTTCCCGGTACTATTATGACACCGTTCGTTGAAAACTATTTAAAATCATCTTATGATAATCCTGAAGAGGCAATCGAAAATATCAAAACACGCCAGCTTAGCGGAAGCCTTGGGAAACCGGAAGATGTAGCTTCTGCCGCCTTATTCTTAGCTTCCGATGAATCTAAGTTCATGATGGGTTCTCCTCTTTACATAGATGGCGGTGTGGTATTTGGGAAAAATGCATAATGAAAAAATAAAACATGAATGGAGTAGAAAACTATGAAGCTATTAACCTTAATGAGGAATAATCAAACTGTTCTTGGAGTAGACACTGAAAAAGGAGTGGTCGATCTTTCATCCGCTTTATCTGTTGTACCTTCGGAAAATATCCCGACCGATATCATGACTGTTATTTCTGTAGGACCATCGGCAGTTCGTCAGATCGAAAATTATTTAGAAAACCTTGATTTAACGAATGATGAATATGTCCTAAACGAAAAGGACATCCAATGGGGCCCAAGTGTACCGGAACCCAAAAAGATTATTTGCGTGGGGCTTAATTACCGCAGGCATGCAGATGAAACTAATGCCCCTTACCCGGAGGTGCCGATTCTTTTTAATAAGTTCCATAACACCATCACGGCTCATAACAAAGATATCGCCGTTCCCAAAGTAACCGATAAGCTCGACTATGAAGTTGAATTAGGAATAGTAATCGGAAAAACTGCAAAATATGTAACGAAAGAAGAAGCTCTTGATCATGTGTTTGGTTATTGCACCGTGAATGATTTATCTGCAAGAGATTTACAGATGAGGACCCATCAATGGCTGCTTGGAAAAACATGTGATGATTTCAGTCCAGTAGGACCTTACTTAGTAACGGCTGATGAAGTAGGCGACCCGCAAAATCTGCAATTAAAAACAATTGTTAATGGGGAAGTAAGACAGAACTCGAATACATCCGATATGATTTTTACATGTGCGGAAATTATTAGCTATATCTCGCAACATATGACATTAGTTCCTGGAGATCTCATTTTAACAGGAACTCCAGAAGGGGTAGTATTAGGGCTTCCGGCAGAACAACAGGTTTATATTAAGCCTGGTGATGTGGTATCTGTCGAAATCGAAAAGCTAGGGAAATTGACAAATCGTTTTATAGAAGAAAGTTAAACCAGCTCTGGTAATTGGGTATACTCCTCTATTTGTGGGCTATACCCAGTTTTTTCTATTTTAAATAAAGGAGAAAGCAATGTTAAAAGGTATCCCTCCGATTATTTCACCTGATTTAATGAAAGTTCTTTTAGAGATGGGTCATGGTGATGAGATTGTGCTTGCTGATGGAAATTTTCCGGCCGCAAGCTGTGCGCAACGATTGATTCGTGCGGATGGTCACAATATTCCAGAATTGCTCGATGCGGTACTGAAGCTTTTTCCACTCGATCAATATGTGGAAAAGCCATTATCCTTAATGGAAGTAGTTCCTGGTGACCCTGCAGTTCCCTTCATTTGGAATGAATATAAAACCATTGTTAAAAACTACTCTGAAGTGTTTGATGATTTTGAAAAGATTGAGAGATTTGCCTTCTATGATCGTGCCAAACAAGCCTACGCCATTATTGCAACAAGCGAAAAATCCCTCTATGCAAACATCATTTTGAAAAAAGGTGTGCTTTAACTGTTTAGTAAATACAATTTATTTGGGTCGTATCTGTTCTATTGGGGAAATGGTTCTGTACCAATAGGACTTTGTTGTTAGGTAGTTGTAACTATATGTAGAAATGAGCGTTGAGAGTGTAGATTTGGGGCATGCCGGTGTGTGACCGCTCTTTGATAAACTTAATTTGGAAGCGTTTCCTATAATTGGAGTGCAGATGTTCCAAGCAACGCTGACAAATTAAATTGATTGAAAGCGAGGAAGAATTTGTTGAAGAAAAATAAGATTGTCACAGGTTTTTTGTCTGCCAGTTTAGTAATCCCTCTGCTGTTTCCTTCACTACACAGTGTAAACGCTATGGAACTTAGCGCTGTTAAACAGCTTAGTTTAACTGCGGAAAAGACGTCTATTAATCTGGACGGAACGACTCAATTAACGCTTAAGGGAGTCATGGAAGATGGAAGCAATGCCAACTTGGAAGATGCCAATATTCATTATTCCATTAGTGATCCAAAGGTACTTTCATCCGTCCAAAAGACAACAGATGGAGCGATTGTCAGAGCTGGTACGATAACAGATGGGGAAGCAACCGTAACGGCCACTGTTGAAACTACAGATGGGGAAACGAAAACCGCCAGCGTTCCAATCAAGGTTAATCTGGCAACTGATAGGCCATTTATTCATAAATATCATGAAACTTTAACAATGAAAATGTTTATGGCTGATACCACAGGAAAAGTTTTTACAACATTTGAACAGGGGCTAGAAGCCATAAAGAAAATTGATAAAGCAACAAGAGGAATTCCTAAAATTATCTATTTAGTCGGATGGCAATACGATGGACATGATACTGGCTACCCTGCTTGGGATGTAGTTAACCCTAAACTAAAGCGGGAACAGGATGAGACAGCAACTGATAGTCTGAAATGGTTAATGGAAGAAGCATATAAATACAATACCACTGTCAGTTTGCACATTAACATGCTTGATATCAATGAAACCAGTCCATTATGGGATACCTATTTAAATAACGATTTAATTGCAAGGGATGTTAATGGCAACTTGATAAAATACCAATGGGGCTATCCAATCAGCTATACAAGTGAATGGGAAACCGGCTTTGCACAAAAAAGAATTGATAGATTATTAGCGATGCTTCCTATTGAAAAAGCTGGGACGATCCATATCGATGCCTTCCATCAATATATACCAGGGTTACCTGTTGGCCCTATTAGTCCTTACCATGGAATTACCATGGATCAAGATATAGAAACGCAGAAAAAAATTCTAAGGTATTGGCGTGACCATGGAGTGGACGTAACGTCAGAAATGGATGCCGGCTACCGTAAAGATCCACTCATGGGGCTGCAGCCGCTTGCTTGGCATTTTGGAAGAACTGGGTTAAACGGCTTAAAAATCAATCAATTAAAAGTTCCCGCATCCTTATATGTCGGAGGTGACGGCGGCGACCCTCGCTATGGCCAAAGTATGCTTGGTGAAAATATCATTAAAGCCGACCCAATAAATTTAACCGGTTTTCAAACTGATTTTGCTACAAAAACATTACCATGGCAGTTTTTAAATTCCCTAAAAAGAATCTCTGATTCAAATGGGGTAGTTACTTTTGAAAAAGGTGTACAAAGTTGGATTGAAAATGGAAAACCAAAAATTACACAAGGTGACCACGTCATTAGAGATGGCAATGATGTCTTTGTTCCTGCCCTATGGAAAAAAGATAAATACCGTGAAATTCTCGTCTTCAGTAAAGATGGCTATGAAAACCGAACCTGGAAGTTCCCTGCAGATTGGGAAGATGTTAAAAAGGTCGATATTTTTACTGTTGGTTTAGACGGAGTAACCTTAATAGAAAAGAATAAAGAAATTACTAATGGTGAAATTTCTTTATCGCTTGAAAAAGGACAAACGCTTTCCATCATTCCGCATAATGAAAATATTAAGAAATAAGATCTTAGTAGACAAATTGTCATGAACAAATTAAGAAAAGGCAGTTCTTACAAAGCTTAAGAACTGCCCTTTAATAAAGGAGGAATTATCATGTCAAAAATTACTTTCTTAGGTGCAGGCAGTACCGTATTTGCTAAAAATGTTCTTGGTGATTGTATGCTCGTTCCCGCCCTCGAAGGCTTTGAATTTGCCTTATTTGATATTGATGAACAGAGATTAAGAGATTCAGAGAGAATGCTTACGAATTTAAAAGAAAGTTTAAACAGAAACATTGAAATAAAAGCCTATTTACATAGAAAGGATGCATTAAGAGGCGCAAAATATGTGATTAATGCGATTCAGGTTGGCGGATATAAACCAAGTACTGTCATTGATTTTGAAATCCCTAAGAAATATGGGTTAAGACAGACCATTGCGGATACGATTGGCATTGGCGGGATTTTTCGAAACCTAAGAACCATTCCTGTTATGCTCGATTTTGCCCGTGATATGGAAGAGGTCTGCCCGGACGCTCTATTCTTAAATTATACCAATCCTATGGCCGTTTTAACTGGTGTAATGAATCGTTTTACCCCAATCAAGACCATTGGTTTATGTCATAGTGTCCAAGTTTGTACAAAAGAATTGTTTAAATCTCTAGGAATGGATGCGGAAGGAGTTCAAGAAAAAATTGCAGGCATTAACCATATGGCATGGCTGCTTGAAGTGAAGAAAAATGGAAAAGACCTGTATCCTGAAATTAAAAGGAGGGCAAGAGAGTTACAAAAAGCTAAACATCAAGACATGGTCCGATTTGAATTGATGGATAAATTTGGTTATTACGTAACGGAATCCTCAGAACATAATGCTGAATACCATCCATATTTTATAAAATCAAGATACCCTGAACTGATTGAAAAATATAATATCCCTCTCGATGAATACCCTCGTCGGTGTGAGAAGCAAATTAAAGATTGGGAATCGATGAGGGAGGACTTAGTCAACAATCACTCATTAACACATGTACGTTCAAAAGAGTATGGTTCACGTATTATTGAAGCGATTGAGACAAATATTCCATTTAAATTCGGCGGGAATGTACTGAATACGGGGAGACTCATCAGTAATCTCCCTGAAAAGGCTTGTGTGGAGGTGCCGTGTGTCGCCGATAGAAGCGGCATTTCTGCAACCTATATCGGAGACCTGCCAGAACAACTTGCCGCATTAAATCGTACAAACATCAATACACAATTATTGACCATTGAAGCAGCAATGACTGCTAAAAAAGAATATATTTATCAGGCAGCACTGTTAGATCCTCATACAGCTTCAGAATTATCGATTGATGACATTGTTTCCTTATGTGATGACTTAATAGAGGCACATGGTGAATGGCTGCCGCAATTTAATCAGTCCACTTCCATAGCTTTGTCGTAAAAAACATGAACGTCCTATCATTCAATGACAGGACGTTTTTTTATTTTCAAAATCAATAAGAGAAATGAGCGCTTTCAGTATAGATTTGTAGCATATTTATTCATTTTCTCCCATGATAAAATTCAAGGAGTAAGCGTTTTCAAGTTATTGACTGAAGGGAGATGGCGGAATACATATTGAAGTTCTGGTAACAAAACAAAAAAATATGATGACTGGAAGGGGAAGGAAATGAAATCCAAAACAGTGAAACGGATGAAAAAAATACTATCAACAACCATCATCGCTACAAGCTTAACAGGTTTTACGCTGGGAAGCTACCACACATATGCGAAGGACAATGTAAGCTATAAACCACCACAAGCCGTAATAGACCACTTAAAGCAAGATGACTGGGCAGTTATTCAGAAAATGTTAGCCAATTACTATGGCTCCATTACAACTCCGTTAAAAATCACCGATGTCAGCGCGGGAAATTATACCAAAGGCCAATTAATGGGTAATGGTGATATTGGTGTTATCGCTGCGGGAGTATCGAACACTTCACAGCAATTTTATTTTGGTAAAAACGATCTTTGGGGCACTACGCATGGTGAAGCCGGAAGAATAAGAGATCAGGCAGGTATATTATCTGGAGGAGGTCTAGATATTTGGCCTACAACGGGTGCTGGAAGCAGTGCTGCCTCCGTTTTCAAGATGAAGCAGGACCTCTTGAACGCAGAGGTTAACACAGATATCCAATTAAAGGACAATAAGGGTAGTGATGCAACGGTTCAAATGAAATCGTGGACAGCCGATACGGATAATGTTTTTGTAACAGAAATCACCAACACCGGATCGGAGGAAATTACGTTAAACTCAAAATTATGGGTACCCGCTAAAGCCTATCCTGGTTCCGGAGCAGACCAAATGGATGATGCGCAAAAAACCTACCCATATTCCGGCGGGATAGATAAAACAGGGCAAAATCCAGTCCTTTGGACAACCAGAGATACTGAAGCAGGCGAAGACGGTAATACCTCAAATTATCGAAGCCGATTAGCAACAGCCACAACGGTTGTAGGTGCAGAACTTAATAATACCCAAGAGAAAATCGAAGCAAATGATTATTATGATGCTTACAGTAAGAAATATCAAGATTCACTAGGCCAGTCTGGTGATTTTACCGTAAAGGCAGGTTCAAAGGTGTACGTGGTTTCTTATTTTGCGAGCAGCAGTGGTGAACATGATCAAATAAAAACCGTTGATGAAGTTCAAGCCGAAGCGATAAAAGGCATTTCTGCCTACCAATCTCCTGAAGCAATCAATCAGCTTAAAAATGATCATTTAAACTGGTGGAAAAATTATTGGCTTAAAAGCTTTGCCCAATTTAATGATCCAGAGATAAACAAGTATTACTATGCATCTCTATACATTCTCGGAAGCTCTAATCGGCCGACAAGTGAAAATGGAAAGGTAAATCCGCAGAATTTGCCTGCACCAATGTATGGTTCATGGATCCCTGCCGACAATATGGGCTGGGGCGGCAGATACTTCCTAAACTATAATCAGCAGGCACACTATTATGCTGCTGGTACGACAAATAGGATTGATACGACTATTCCGTATAACAGAGTGATCGCTTATGATCTTCCTTGGTCATTGAACAATGCTGCGCAACAGGGATTTGAGGGTGCAGCCCATATTCGCTCGACCACACCGTTTGATCTAATGGCCAATCCGCAGCCAGCTCTTATTGGAAAAGCAGCAGAAAAGAGATATGGCTTTAACTCTAGCTCGACTGACCAGAAATCAAATGGTATGTATGCAGCAGTTCCGATGGTTTTCTATTATGAATACTCATTGGACAAGGACTATCTAAAAAATGTTCTCTATCCATATCTCAAGGAATTAATGAAATTTTATAGTTCTTACGTACTAAAAACCGATGATGGAAATGGGCAATACCACTATTCCGTACAGGGTTCTTCCATCCATGAGGGGGATGCGGCCGATATCAATCCGGATTTAGATATTGGAGCGATCAAATATTTGGCGAAAATCCTGTTGACACATGCCGAGGAAATGAATGAAGATCAAGCAAATATTAACCGCTGGAAGGATCTTTCAGATCACACTGCTTACCCGGAAGCGATGCTGCCAAAGGGTAAATTTGATGCCAATAATAACAGTAATTTGGTACCGACCTTGCTGGCGACCGATTATCAGTCACCAAATCAAGCCCATGTGGACATGATTGAACCTGGTGATCAGCCAGTTGAACTGGAGGGCGTTGTTTTTCCATTTGAAAATGTACAAATGCTTGATGGTGATAAAGAATTACTGCAAAAAGTTCGTAACACCCTTGAGTACATGAATGCCTGGGGTGAAAAGAGCTTCTCCGGCTGGAGCAGCCAAAACAATGGCTTCCCTAAGGTTTACCAAATCATGGCGAGATCAGGATGGCCGGCAAACGATTTGCTTAACAAGTTTAAGGCTGTTCTTGCTGCTAAAATCCGCAATAGTAACCTTACTTATTATGGTAATGGCGGTGCCGTTGAAACGATTGCTGGAATGGAAGGGTTGGACTCAATGCTTATTCAAAGCAGTACGACTCCAAGTGTTCCAAGTACAATTTGGGCATTCCCAAACTGGGATATGAACAAAGACGTCAGCTTTGAAAGATTAGGGGCGAAGGGAAATGTTGAAGTTTCGAGTGAATACGATGCGGATACCCATACTGTTCCTTACGTGGATTTAAACAGCAAGCGCAATGGAAAAATTGCCCTGGTGAATCCATGGGAAACAGGAAATCCAGTTATCCAGGAAGTGAATGAGGACAACACCTTAGGGGATACGGTCAATTACAACCTAAAAGGCGGAAAAATTATTTTTAATGCCAAGAAGGGTACTCGTTACATGGTTATGAACGATGGAAACGATAATGTTAAAAATGTTTCCGGAATCGATTTTGACAAATATTCTTCCACTCTTATATTTAATGGAGAAAACGGATCAGATTCCACAACTGTTAATGCAACTATTAACGGTAATCCTGATGATACGCTAACATGGGAGTCTTCAAATGATCGCATCGTCCAAGTTAGTGGCAAAGGAAAGACTGTCACGATTAAAGCGGTTGGAACGGGTGAGGAAAAGGTTGCCAATGTAAACGTGACTGCGAGAAGTAAACAAGATCCAAATCTCACAGAAACGATTAATGGTTAAAGTCGCTGATGTATCAACTGTTCCAACAGATGTAAAGTTGGTCAGCCCAAATACTGCAACCATTTACGGTCCTGCTAAAGGCACGGATTCTTCTACAGCGAAGGTTACTGGTACGAACAGATTGCAGCTGACAACATCAATTGAACCGAGCAATGCGTATGACAAGCGAATCCTTTGGACATCAAGCAATCAAAATATTGCTATGGTTGATAAAAATGGGTTAGTTATTGGCCGTAATCCCGGTACTGTAACGATAACTGGAACAAGTATGGCAAACCCAAGTCTGCCTCCTGTTACGACAACCGTTACGGTTACTGCTTCAGGTACTGATTATAGCGGAGATCAAACACTTGCTGCTGTACTAAATGCTGCAAAATCGATTTCTGCCTATAAAGGCGATAAAACTGCTGGTGGAGGTTTTGTTCAAGTTTGGGATAGCCCTGAATGGGAGTTGAAGCAGGAGGACTTCCAAAAAGCTTATATTAATGCTTTGGGGGTTCGTGCGAAATATTCGGGTTATAGTACGACCAATATCAGTAAAGATACAGCCATATTTGCCGCTCTTGCTCTAAATGAAGCGATTAAATCGATGGATCCGAGCAAGGCTGTAAATTTAGGGAATTAATAGAAACAGTAAAAAGCGAATAATGGTCAAAAGGAAAGGATTCACCTCCTTTCCTTTTTTTAATGGTATGAATTACGGTTTTTGAGCAATAGTAAATAAAACTTTTAGGTGAACGTTGAAGTCAAATAATTTACTTTAAAATTCAAAGTGGTATTATTGTAAGTATATTGTTTTTTAGAGGCTTGTACTATTACTAGGTACTAAATCTATAGAATTTTTTCATAACTGATTTTATAGAGAACCTGACAAATTAATCGAATGTTGTTTTTAAATTATCAGATTGGAGATTGACAAAAGTGGATTTGAACTCATTAATTGCACCAGAACACTTTAATTTAGCAAGTGAAATTTCAAAGCATGCATCCGATAAGATTGCTTTGAAATGGGAAAATGAATCAGGAGAATCTAAGACAGTAACTTATAATGAGCTTAATAAGAAGGCAAACAAACTGGCTAATGGTTTAACGAAACTAGGTCTTAGTAAAGGCGACCGTATCGTTGTCATGACAACTCGATTAATCGAGTCTTATGTGATTTATTTAGCATGTTTAAAAGCAGGGATTGTCATAAGCCCTTCATCTGAATTGCTTCGTGCAAAAGATTTAGTTTATCGTTTAAATCATTCCGAAGCGAAAGCTGTTATATCCTATTACAATTTAATTCATGAATTTGAAAATATCACAGAGGAAACTCCTTTCCTTCAATATCAGATTGCCTTCGGCCAGGAAGTACCTAATTGGCTCTCAATGGAAGCGTTGATGGAAGAAGAGTCAGAAAATTTCACAGATGCAGATACCTTAAAAGACGATGTGGCCTTTTTAGCTTATACATCTGGTACTACAGGGCAGCCAAAAGGGGTTGTTCACAGCCATAGCTGGGGTTACGCTCACGTACGAATCGCCGCTTCAAAATGGCTAAACATTAGTGAAGACGATCTTGTTTGGGCAACAGCAGCACCAGGCTGGCAGAAATGGGTTTGGAGTCCTTTCTTATCGATCTTAGGTTCAGGTGCAACTGGCTTTGTCTATAATGGAAGATTCCAGCCGCATAAATACTTGCAGCTCCTTCAGGACAACAAGGTCAATGTTTTATGCTGTACACCAACAGAGTATCGAATGATGGCAAAATTAGATGATCTTTCTCAATTCGATCTCAGCCCATTACATACAGCTGTTTCTGCAGGTGAGGCACTAAACCGTGAAGTCATTGATGTCTTTAAGAATGAATTTAACATCCTCATCCGTGACGGTTATGGCCAGACTGAAAGTACTTTATTAATTGCTAATTTAAATATTGATGAGAGCAAATTAGGTTCGATGGGCCAGCCATTAATGCCTGAATATATTGAAGTTGTAAACGAAGAAGGACAGCCAGCTCCAGTGAAAGAAGTTGGGACGATTGCGATTAAAAGGGATTTCCCAGCCTTATTTCAACACTATTATAAAAATCAAGAATCCACTGCTGCTTCTTATCTTGGTGACTACTTTTTAACTGGCGACCGTGCATTTAGAGACGAGGACAATTATTATTGGTTCCAGGGTAGAAAAGATGATGTTATCATCAGCTCCGGCTATACGATTGGACCTTTTGAAGTCGAAGATGCGTTAATGAAGCATAAAGCCGTAAAAGAGTGTGCTGTTGTGGCTTCACCGGATCCTGTTAGAGGTAATGTCGTAAAAGCATGCGTGGTATTAAAAGACGGGATTGACGGTACAGTCGAGTTAACAAAAGAATTGCAAAGCTTCGTAAAAAACTTAACTGCTCCTTATAAGTATCCACGTGTGATAGAATATATGGAAGCACTGCCTAAAACCGACTCAGGAAAAATCCGCAGGGTGGCTTTGAGAGTACAAAAATAGAGTTATGAAAATGATAAAAGATGCTATAGCCGTATGGGTTATAGCATTTTTTTCTTGCCTAGGAAAGGTCAACATTAAATAGCTCTCTTTGAAAAATTTAAAAAATTCTGTTACATAAGTAATTTGGATGTTGCTTATTATGAAAAGGAATTGTATAATATAAAATTAATCCTACCTGAATAGTGCGAATTGAAGTTTCGGAACATTGCGAGATTTATTCTACTAGATAGATAGAGATACATAAGGAGAGATTGATATGTTTTGGACGTATTTAGCTTTTATCATAGCATTCTTCTTCGCAATGAACATTGGCGCAAGCGGAACTGCCGCATCAATGGGATCTGCCTATGGTGCTGATGCGATAAGGAATAAATGGCTTGCTATGGTATTAGTAGCAATCGCCGCTTTTTTAGGTGCCGTTCTTGGTGGCGGAGAGGTCGTAAAGACCATTGGAAGTGGGATTATTCCTTCAAAAATCCTTACGATTGAACTAGTGGCTCTTATTCTAGCAGGAGCAACCCTCACATTGTTTATCGCAAACTTAATGGGAATCCCATTATCGACAAGTGAAGTTACCGTTGGGGCGATAGTCGGTGCGGGAATTGCCTATAAGAGTTTGTTCATTAATAGTCTAATCGTTATTATTGCTTTTTGGATCATTGTTCCAGTTGTTTCATTTCTGATTACATTTATTTTTGGAAAGCTGATTGCCAAATCTGAAAAGCGCTGGCCAAGTTTGACAAAGCAAGGAAAGTGGAAAAAATGGCTGGGGCGGATCCTTGTCTTAGGTGGGTGCTTTGAAGCCTTTTCCGCAGGGATGAATAACGTCGCCAATGCGGTGGGACCGTTAGTAGGAGCAGGGATGCTTTCCGCATCTAAAGGGATTTGGATCGGCGGATTATTTGTTGCTATAGGTGCAATTCTCTTGGGGGGCAGAGTAATCGAAACAAATGGTAAGAAAATTACGAAACTTTCCTTATTAGAGGGCAGTGCGGTTTCATTTACTGGTGGAGCCTTAGTTACGATTGCCTCTATCTTTGGGCTGCCCATTCCTTTAACTCAAGTAACCACATGTGGGATCTTAGGAATTGGAGCATCCAAAAATAGGATTGGTTTTTGGCAAAAAGCGGTGATTAGAAAGATTTTAAAAGTCTGGCTGATTTCACCGTTAGCTTCATTGGTTATTTCTTATACATTAATTAATCTGTTGATCAAGACTAATTTTTACAATATTATCGTCATAGTAAGTACGTTAATCGCTGCTTTAGGGACGCTAAGCCTTTATGCCAACATTCGTAAAGAAAACAGCACCATTCATGATGAGGGTGGCGGGATCTAAACGGCTATCAATAAAAAAATGTAGCTCCAGGCTTCATCTCATAAACGATGATGTCTGGAGCTACTTCGTTTTAAAGGACTTGGTGGGATTCAAACCCACAAGATACATTACAGTCTTCATAGGATGACTGCAAGTTGCTCTATCATTGAGCTACAAGTCCTATCTATAAAATACCCTTAACATGATATTTTATACAATTCCCACGCTAGCGCTTCATTTTTTTTCTCTCATATTCATAAATCTTTCTTAAATTACAAAAGTGAGCAAATATTCCTATTAGATAATGTTATATAATAGAGATAAATTAAATTATTTATTGCAAACCTAAAATCAACTGCTTTATATAAAATTAGAGGAGGGTGTAGATGAACGTTCAGTCTAATCAGCAGGCAAATGAATTAGAAAAGCTGCGTTTACAGATCGCTGCACTGGAACGGCAAAACCAGGAGCTTTCAAAGCAAATTCGTGTAAACGAATCGTTATATCAGAGTATTCTGGACGCTTTACCCATTAATATCTTCTTGGAAGATCCGGCAGGGCGCACCCTTTATGCCAACAAACAAGTATGCCTTTCGAATGGAGTAACTTTAGATAAAATCGTTGGAAAGACGATCTTTGATTACTTTCCCCGTGAAATCGCCGAACTGAATCGAGCGTATGACCTTGAAGTGTGGAAGAAACGGCAGCTTATCACCAGGGAGTTTCCAAGTGGATACCAAGGCGAGGAACATCATATGTTTTCTGGAAAGACGATTATCCATATTGATGAATCGGATGAAGACGTTTTACTTGGTTTTGCATTAGAGATAACAGATCGTGTCAGAGCTGAAAATCGCTTAAAAGAAAGTGAAGAAAAGTTCAGAAGTTTAACAGAGCAGGCTGCGGATAGTTTTTTCTTAATTGGAATAGATGGAATGTTTACGGAGGTCAATCCAGCTGCATGCGAAGTATTGAACTTTTCCAAAGAAGAACTTCTTAGGATGAGTACTGAAATGGTCTTTTCTAACCTTCCCGAAAAAGTAAAACACTTAAAAATTGATTCCAAAGAACAGGCCTCCAGTAATTTTGAGGATCTCATGACGGGGAATAATGGTATTCAAATTCCGGTTGACATCAATATTCGCCTTATTCATATTGGGGAAAATCAAATGTTTTTTGCCCTCTGTCGTGACATTCGTGATAAAAAAAGAGCAGAAGCGCAAATCAAACATATGGCTTTTCATGATGCCTTAACGAATCTGCCCAATCGCTGGGCAATCCAATCCATTCTAGAGGATCATATCGGAGAAAAGAATGAATCCTCAAGCGTATTGGGTTTTATTTTACTGGACTTGGACTATTTCAAGGTCGTAAATGATAGTTTGGGACACGAAGCGGGTGATTTGCTGTTACAGGAAGTTTCCAAAAGATTGCAAGCCGCAACAGATCATAGAGAGGTTAAACTGGCGCGTTTTGGCGGGGATGAATTTATCATTCTTATCCCTCATTTATCAAGTGAACAGGAAATTACCGGTATCTGCGATCGAATTATGGAAATGATGGCAGTCCCTTTCCTAATAAAGGGGCAAAAGCTCAATATCTCAGCCAGTATGGGAATTAGTTTTTATCCAAAAGATGGGACAGACCTTAATTCACTGATAAAAAATGCTGACCTCGCGTTGTACGGTTCTAAGGACCTGGGGAGAAGCTGCTATAGTTTATACCATCCAGATATGAAACATCATGCGAATAAACGGATGGACCTAGAAATTCTATTAAGAAAGGCCTTGGATGAAAATGAATTTATCCTTCATTATCAACCTAAAGTAAACTTACAAACAGGTGAAATCAAAGGGATGGAGGCGTTAATTCGATGGAAAAATAAATTGGATCAACTTATCTTTCCAGATGCCTTTATCCCGATAGCCGAAGAAACGGGCCTCATTGTTCCAATTGGCGAGTGGGTATTGCGGGAGGCCTGCAAGCAGTGTAAAGAATGGCAGGATTCAGGCTTTGGTAATTTAACCATTAGTGTCAATTTGTCACCAAAACAGTTTCAAAAACAGAACCTAGTTGAAATGATTATCTCTATTCTTGAAGATACAGGGTTGTCACCGGAGTCGCTGGAATTGGAAGTGACAGAAGGAATGGTTATGAAGAATCCTGAAGAGGCCGTGATTTTCTTACAAAAATTAAAACAGTTAGGAATTAAGATATCGATTGATGATTTTGGCACAGGGTTCTCTTCGCTAAGCTATTTAAAATTTTTTCCAATTGATACACTTAAGCTTGACCGCTCGTTTATGACTAATATCGAAAGCGACGACGCAGATGCAAGGATTGCTTCTGCTGTAATCTCCTTGGCCCATAGTTTGAAAATCAATGTCGTTGCAGAAGGTGTGGAAAATGGGGGACAGTATGATTTCCTTGTTAATCGATGTTGCGACTTTGCTCAGGGAAATTATATTAGCAAACCTGTTGAAGCGCACGAAGTAAAAAGGCTGCTTAGTAGCGATACAGAATCTCTTATATTACTTAACATTGAATAGAATGGTAGAGCAGTAGTTTTGATTTACAGGTGGAGTACACTGTTGGAACATTCTTGGGATAGACGGTCGTCAAAAAGCTCTATTGACGTGTATGAAACATTTTGAGGGTAGACGGCCGTCAATCTGAATTGTTGATTAATCTTCCTCAGCAGTTTGATGCTGAACACTTTCCGCTAAGTCTAGGACGCCCCAATCCATCGGACTTTTCTTTTTAATATCATCTAACGTTTTTTTGTGCTGCCCCGATTTATTATCATCATTACTTTGATTCATTTTTTCTTTTACCACTGTAAACACTCCTTTATTCATGATATTTAGTATTTACTCTTTAAATAGAACTTATCCCAGGCCATTTCTCATCCTCAAAAAGCTCATTTGATGTTATGATGATAGATAATCCAATACATATTTTTAACAACTTTTTGGGGGAACCATTATGGCAGTAGTCAAATCAGTCAAAATTGATGGGGATAGCATCCACATATTTAAAAGTGCAATCTATGTGTTTCAAGCAAGTTCCGGATTTACTTTAGAGTTGGACCTAATCGTCAGTGAGGTTGTCGTAAAAAAATATAAAAAGGAAGATAATCTCATCATTGAAATAGAATTAGAAGATGGCAGAGTCGTCCATTCAATAATGCATGTAAAGGTTTTAGCAGGAGGCTTGCCGCAGCTTAATTTATTTTGTGAACTGGATGACCCTGATGATTATTATTTTTTGGAGCAGGTAAATGAGAATGATACATGGTTTCCAAATCTTGAAGAAGGCATCACCCTCGAAGAAATACGAAAAGTAGAGATGCCGGATGAATATATCAATATAAAACTAAAACTGCCCATTGAACAAGTAGAATGGTTGAAAAATCAAAAAAAAGCACAACTTTATGAATTGTTTAAGGTATTCATTTATGACCATTGGAAAAAAACAGATAAATGATGGGGGGATAAGATGAAATTTGTGATTGCGGGCGGTTCAGGATTTATCGGCCAAAAATTAACCAACTATCTTCTAGAAAAAGGACATGAAATTGTTATTTTAACTAGAACGGCATCCATGGCATCAGGAAAGGCTACATATGTGAAATGGCTGACGGAAGGGACTAGACCTGAAGAAGAAATCAAGAGTGCTGATGGATTTATTAATCTAGCGGGAGTTTCGATTAATCAGGGAAGATGGGATGCGAGACACCAAAAGCAAATATATGACAGCCGGATGAAAGCAACAAATGAGCTGATCCGGATTATCCACAGATTAGAGAGCAGGCCCAGTGTGTTTATCAATGCAAGTGCCATTGGGATCTACCCAGCCTCTAAAAATGCGATCTACACGGAAGAATCTAAAGAAATCGCCGATGACTTTTTAGCGAGAACGGTTCAAGACTGGGAGAAGAAAGCCAAACAAGTAGAGGCAGATGGAATTCGCACCGTTTTTATGAGATTTGGAGTAGTGCTCGGTCGGGATGGTGGTGCACTTCCTTTGATGGCATTGCCTTATAAATTGTTTGCAGGCGGGACGGTTGGTTCCGGTGAACAGTGGGTATCCTGGGTTCATGTGTTGGATGTAGTTCGAGCGATTCTTTTTGCGATCGAAAATCAACAATTACGTGGACCAGTCAATATCACCGCACCTGCTCCCGTTAGAATGAAGGAGTTTGGTCAAACGATTGGGTCCGTTTTACACCGTCCACACTGGCTGCCAGTACCTTCATTTGCTTTGAAATTAGTCCTGGGGCAAAAGAGTGCACTTGTATTAGAAGGACAGTATGTTGACCCAGTTGTTTTGCAACGCGAAGGCTTTGAATTCTCCTACGCTTCACTTAAACCTGCCCTAGAGGACTTACTGGTAAATAAAAAGAGCATCCAATAATTAAGACTTATTGGATGCTAAATCTGACCGATCGGCAGCCTTCGGAGGCTCCTCCATCCAGCCATTATCAATCAATAGATTGGCTCCATCTTCAACGTATACCAACATTTCTGCGAGTGAACGCATGTACATTGCCCCAATATCTCTTCTTCCATTTACTGCAATCGAATTACCAAACGCTCTAATCTTCATTGAGAACATATCAACCTTGTGAAAGACCATTAATTTATCGGAGAAGGGTGAAAAGGTAGATTCCGTTACTAAATGGTCTAACTGAGTAGGGAAAGGTAAATTATCTTTTTGTAATTTTTCACTATATTGCTTAACGGATCGATCTGTTATTTCGCGGCCGCGAATGAGAAATTGTCGGACATCTTCATCTTTTGCAACCTGGCTGAAGGCAATTAATAAAGCTTTGCTGGTTGTGTTATTTTCAATGTTATCGTAGAGATGTGTGATTTCGAGTGCGTGTAGTGAGCGAATATCCCCGAAAAATCCTTTTAAGTAATTTTGCTTTTTAACAAAATCTACTTTTTCGGGAATAGGCAGGACAGGTGGTTTTATGATTAGACCTTTCGTCATTAATACATCGTTCAACTGGCCAAGAAACGTAATCGTAGAGACATTACAATAAATAAAAAAGTCTCTGATATCCTCTCTAAGCACTAAAGGAATGGCAACATTGTATAAACTCAAACCTGCTTTTGCTGCATATTTTAAATAGTGAACATAAAATTCATCTTGAAATAAACGAGGTGCCCCAAGATTTACATCGTCTTTTGTAAAACCAATAGGAACCGGATGGTTCTCTTTTAATAGGAATTCCTCAATCCTCTGCATGAAATCCTCAGACAAACTTAGACCGTTTTCTAATAGGAGTCTAATATCCTCATCATCGACATGTTTAAGAAAGTATTTTATTATATAATGTGACATACTATTTCCTACATAAGTTGCCCACAGTTTTCCCATTTCAGGTGCTGTTAACTTTGCACTTGGTTTTAAATTGTTTGGGCTTAATTTTAACGGTCTAATCACTTTATTAGGTTGCATCTAGAATACCCCTTAACTTATTTTTCTTAGTTTTTTCTAACAAAAGGAATTTATTCTAGTGACTTGTTTTATTAACAAATCGAATATTTACGATGAGTTAGAGGAAAATAGCTTTGTATGTTACAGAAATAGGAGTGAAGATTTATGAAACAAAGTCTTTATGAAAAACTTGGCGGACAAGAAGCAATTGGAAAAGTGGTCGATTATTTTTATAATGAATTAGTGTTAAAGGACCAAACGGTAAATCGATTTTTTGAACACACCGATATGGAAAAGCAAAAGAAACATCAAACCAAGTTTATCAGTTTTGCACTTGGCGGTCCCAACCAATATTCTGGCCAATCAATGGCAAAAGCGCACCATGGAATGAATTTACAGCCAGAACATTTTAATGCAATTGTGAACCATTTGCATGATGCCCTTGCTCATTATGGTGTGAGTGAAGCTGATATTGATACGGCTTTAACTAAGGTAGCGTCCCTACGAGATGATATCTTGTACCAGTAGAATAAAGCGAAAACGGGACCTATTTTAGGTCCCGTTTGTGTTTATAAAATTCTTAAATGATATCAAACCATACAGGTGTCTCATCTTTAGGGTCGCCATTGTAATTGATCATGATTTCGTCGCCTTCATTTATATCGGTATGTGCATAAAAGTCAATCGTTTTTTGAGTTAAGTTAAGCTTGTATAAAGCATTTGGTGTAAAGGAATGGTTAAATAGCGAACCATAGCCTAATGCCAAAGCACATTCCTCTAAATTTTCGCCCCACCAAAATACATACTCTACAAATACTGTCTTCTTTAGGTGTTTATATTCTTCACTTGGGGAAATAATCACCGGGGCCTCATGAATCAGCTCTCCCTTACTAATATTCCTTGTTGCAAAGATGCCTCTGCCATATTTACAAGCTTTTACTTCCAACAATTTATTCACCGCCCATTTATCATCCAATTTGGCTTTTTACTACTTTATGCCAGGAGGGGGCGGTTTGACTAGATCTCTTCCTAGGAAAAATCACTCACGATAGCAGTGGTATATCATAAACTAATTGAAAATTGTCTTCCGGGGTGAGTGGCATGGATAGGTTTACTCAGATAAATAATGAACATTATGATAAAGACCAAAAGATATTAGAGCTCGAAAAAGAAGTTGCCCTTGGTCTCTGGATTCAGGTCATCGGACAGTTTATAGAGATAAAAGGCTTATCGGGATTATTTCATTTAGAGGAAGATCCTAATCGGTTTGGTGAACAGCAAATCCTAACAGGTGCATGGATTCGGACAATCGGTCAATTATTAGAGGCTTTATCAGTACAAAGTCAACTTGGAGAAACCGATAAAATAAAACTAGTCCAAGAACAAAAAATTGCGATAACCGGAGATTTCCTTGTGTCGGTTGGATCTGCCTATGAAGTAATTGGCGGTCTTCGAGTGCTTGATGAGGAAAACGTCCAGCCGCCTAGGATTGTTCCTTAGAGACGAGAGGATGATCCAAGATTAAGATACCATATAAATTAAAAGGTTATATAACCTTGTAGTCCTTGGAAATACGTGAAATAAAACAAGAAGGGCAAGTTTATGTAAAAGGAATTGCTTAAACAAATTAGGCATGGTGGCAATTAACTCTTTATCTGTTAACCGCTGAAGTATAGATAATCTGACCAAAGACATCCTAAAAATAAGAAACTGGGATATAGGAGGTAGTTGATTTGATTAGCCTAGATGATATCATTCTTGCACGTGAAAAAATGAAGGGAATTGTCCATACAACCCCATTAGATTTTTCGCAAACCTTCAGCAGTATTTCAGCAAATAATAAAGTCTATCTAAAGCTGGAAAACTTGCAGAAAACAGGTTCTTTTAAAGTAAGAGGATCCTATAATAAAATGATTTCTTTAACGGAAGAGGAATTACATAAAGGGGTAGTGGCAGCCTCCGCCGGTAATCATGCTCAGGGTGTTGCCTATTCCAGTCAAATGTTAGGCATTCCATGCACCATTGTGATGCCAAAGGGGGCGCCGCTTAGTAAAGTGTCAGCGACGAGACAATATGGTGCGAAGGTAGTTCTTCACGGACAAACATTCGATGATGCCCTTGCGTACGCATTAGATTTAAAGGAACAGATGGGGGCTACATTCGTTCATGCCTTTGATGATGACGCGGTTATTGCGGGACAAGGGACGGTTGGATTAGAAATACTTGAACAACTTCCAGAAGTGGAAGCGATTATGGTACCAGTTGGGGGCGGCGGACTTATTGGCGGTATTGCATTAGCCGTGAAGGAGAAAAATCCCCATGTCCGTGTTTATGGTGTTCAAGCGATGGCCTGCCCGAGCATGAAACAATCACTCGTGGAGAATGGACCAGTTAAGGTAGAGTCCACGCCGACAATGGCAGACGGAATTGCCGTCAAGAAACCAGGTTTACATAATTTTGAACTGGCTGAAAAGTATGTGGATGATATTATTTGTGTCGATGAAATGGAAATTGCCAGAACGATGTTGCTTTTGTTAGAACGAAATAAGCTGTTGGTAGAAGGGTCAGGAGCTGTTTCGTTAGCTTCTCTTTTATATCAAAAGGTGAATTTTAAAGAGAAGAATGTGGTTGCGGTTATTAGCGGCGGGAATGTTGATGTGAATTTTATTTCGAGGATTATTGAGCGAGGTATGGTGGAATCCGGAAGGTATGCTAATTTTTCTATGATTGTAAAAGATAAACCGGGTGAACTGCAAAGGGTGCTGGGGTCTATTTCGGAGTTAGATGCTAATATTCAATCAGTTCATCTTGATCATGTTGGTAAGGATATTTATCCTGGCTATGCCCAGCTAGAGCTTGCGTTAGAAACGAAAAATCAGGATCATATTGAGGAAATTAGGAGCGTTTTGAAAAAAAATGGTTATGCTGTCAAGGATTCGGATTAGGCTGATTGATTTCTAGTTGGTGGAGTGCAAATTCGAGGTGGGTTCAGACAAGTCAGGTTGATTACTAGAAGATCGTGTCCGAACCAGTCCCGCATTCGGACAATCCTAATCAAATTCCACCTGATTTTGTCCGAATCACCTGCGAATTTAATGTGTAACCATTAGGAAAAGACTCCCTGCTCGTAATCTTGTCATTCATCCTTGAAGTTAAACAATCATTAAATCGGAGGCTTTTAGAAACCTCTTTTTCTAGGAAAGCAGGTGATCATTTGGGTATTGTCGCAGCTTCTAGGTTTTCAGATTTCAAAGGCAAAATCTCTGATTTATCACTGCCAATAAAGGACAAAGATATTCTCAATAAAAGGTTTTTAATAGACCAGGACACAGAGAAAAAATTGGAGATTTATTATACTCCTTTTGATTATATCAATGACCAGGCCAAAGTGGTAATCGTCGGCATTACACCTGGATTGCATCAAATGAAAAAGGCCTTTACCACTGTAGTAGAATGCAAGGACCGCGGTTGGAGTGATGAAGAAATCCTTCATGAAGTAAAAAAGAAAGCGAGCTTTGAAGGAACGATGCGTAAAAACCTGGTCGCGATGCTGGATGAACTAGGACTCGCTGGACATTTAGGCATCCCTTCAACAATAGATCTATTTGGACGATCGAGTCACTTAGTATATAATACTTCACTGCTACCTTATGCTGTATTCTTTGATCAAAAAAACTTTAATGGCTCCAGGCCAGCTATAATCAAAACAAAGGTTTTATGGGCATATGTAACGAAATACTTTGTTAATGATATGATCAAACTTCAAGAACCTCTAATCATTCCTCTAGGTGTTAAAATAAGCAAGGTTATAAAATCCTTAATCGACAAGCAACTGATAAAGAGCCACTATGTTCTCAGCGGATTTCCGCACCCATCAGGAGGGAATGGCCATCGGCACCGGCAATTTCGGGAAAATAAAGAAGAAATGAAACATCAGTTGAATCAATTTTTCAAAAAATAAGGTTTCAATCGGAAAAATAGTTAAATTACTCTTTTTACGTCTAAGAAAGGACCGCAGTGCGGTCTTTTTGCATTGAGGAATCTTTTAGCTTAGGCTAGTTGAATGAAATCGATAAACATGTTAAGTTTAAATTAATTAATTCGTTTAATAAACTAATAAATCGAACCAATCTAAAAAAAACACAAATTCTCCTAAAAAAACAACATTTTAAAACATTCATAAGGTCCGTAAAATGAAAGACAAGAAAACGTTTTCAAGTTGGAGGAAGGCTTATGAATGTGATAAAGAAGATAGGTCTAATTATCGATAAAGTTTTCGAAAAAGTTACACTATTATCGCTAGTTGCCCTGATCTTGGTCGTAACTACCCAGGTTATGACACGAAAATTATTTAATTTTGTTTTCTTTTGGTCTGAGGAAATTACGCTTTTGCTGCTTGCCTGGTTTGCCTTCATGGCGATCGCAATTGGATTTCGCGAGTACATTCATATGGGAATTGATTCGTTTACTAATCTATTTCCAAAGAAATTCAATAAGGTTTTAGACAAGATTATCAGTGCTTCGATTTTTGCCTTTGGTTTATATCTTGTCATTCAGGGCTGGGATTTTACTGTATTGATGCTCGATTCTACCTTGCCGGCAACGAAACTGCCAAGCAGTATTACTTATGCGGTCATGCCAGCCACAGGAGTAATGATTTGTGTCTATTCACTTCTCCAATTCTTTAGCATTGATACCAATCGTCATAAAGATCTAGAGGAGGGAATGTAGCATGGATACAAATACAATTGGCATTATTATTTTACTATCAAGCTTTGTCCTATTAATCCTATTTCGCTTTCCGATTGCCCTAACACTTATTGCATCATCCTTACTTACGGTTATTTACTTAAAGATTCCTCTTCCTGTCGTAGGGCAGCAAATGATTCAAGGAATGAACTCCTTTTCATTGCTTGCGATTCCTTTCTTTATTTTGACAGGACAAATCATGAGTGAGGGTGGCTTGGCTACCCGGATTGTCAATTTCGCTAGTTTAATGGTTGGCCGAATCCGAGGCGGACTTGCCATGGTGAACAGTGTGGCCGCCTTGTTTTTTGGGAATATTTCCGGCTCTGCAGTCGCTGACGTTTCTTCGGTTGGTTCTGTTATGATACCGATGATGAAAAAGAAGGGATATGAAGCAGACTATGCGGTTGGTGTTACCATCGCTTCCGCCATTCAAGGGGTAGTGGTGCCGCCGAGTCATAATCTTGTTTTATACTCCTTAGCAGCAGGCGGCGTATCGATTGCCAGTTTATTTATGGCTGGGATTGTACCAGGTTTCATCATGTTAATTTCCTTAATGATTACAGGTTACATTATAGCTAGGAAACGCGGCTATCAAAAAGCGGACCCTGTACCTCGAGCTGAAATAGGCGGTATAATTTTACATGGCTTATTATCGCTAAGCCCAGCGGTTATTATCTTAGGCGGTATTTTGACGGGTTGGTTTACCGCAACGGAGTCTGGTGCGTTAGCTTGCTTATATTCTTTCATTCTAGCATTTGTCGTATATCGAGAAGCAAAATTTGCGAATCTATGGAAAATCTTAACCCGGACGATGCGAACGGTTTCTATGGTGTTTTTCTTAATTGCTGCGTCTGCTTCCTTTGGCTGGATTTTAGCCTATTTAAAGGTTCCTGCCATGGTGACCAATTTATTCTTAAGTATCTCTGATAATCCACTTATTATTCTCTTAATTATTAATATTTTGTTACTGCTGCTAGGTGCACCAATGGACATGGCCCCAATGATATTAATTATGACGCCAATCCTTCTTCCGGTCGTCACAAGTTTTGGGATGGACCCCGTTCACTTTGGTATTGTCCTGATTTTAAATGCTGGGATTGGTCTATTGACACCACCGGTTGGAACCGTGTTGTTCGTCGGCTGTGCGATTGGAAAGGTCTCGATCCAGCAAGGGACCAAAGCGATGATGCCATTTTTCTATGCACTAATAGTTGTTCTCTTAATTATTACCTATATTCCTGAGGTGGTTATGTGGCTCCCACATTTGTTAGTTAAGTAGCCGAAGGAAAGGTAACAATAAATTTTTAAAACAATCAAGGGGGTTATTAGATGAAGAAAAGGAAGATTACCGGTATTTTAGCAGCAACATTGTTAATGGGGACTATCCTCGCAGCTTGTGGTAAAGAAGAAGCATCAAGCACAAAGGATGGGGGGACTAAGGAGGAGGAGCCAAAATACACCTTCCGTTTGGCTGACAATCAGCCGCCTGATTATCCAACCGTTGTCGGGGACAAAAAGTTTGCTGAATTAGTGGAAGAAAGAACGAAAGGCCGGATTAAAATAGAGGTTTTCCCTTCTGCTCAATTAGGGGATGAAAAATCCGTCTTAGAACAAGTTCAGCTTGGCGCCATTGAGTTTACAAGAATCAATTCCAGCCCGCTTGCTGAATTTAATAATCAATTCACTGCGCTTGGACTGCCATATGTTTTTGATAGCGAAGAGCATTTATGGAATTTTCTTAACGGTGAGATGGGAAGCAAATTGTTAGATGGATTAGAGCAGTCCAAAATGAAAGGGCTTGCTTATTATGATTCCGGTTCACGCAGCTTTTACTCTACTAAACCATTAAAAAGTGTGAAAGATCTCAAAGGGCAAAAGATTCGTGTACAACAAAGTAAAATTAATATTGATTTCATGTCAGCTTTAGGTGCAAGTGCAACACCAATGCCATATGGAGAGGTTTTCAGTGCCCTGCAAACAGGGATCATTGATGGTGCAGAAAATAACCTTCCTAGTTTAGACTCTTCCAATCATTATCAGGAAGCGAAAAATCTTATTTTAGACCACCATCAGCGTATTCCTGAAGTACTGCTTATTAGCAAGGCTGCATGGGATAAGCTATCTGAAAAGGATCAAAAATTGATTAAACAAGCCGCTCTTGATTCTGTGAAAACTCAAAGAGAAGAATGGGATAAATGGGAAGAGCGTTCCACTAAGAAACTAAAAGATGCTGGCGTAGTCTTTACAGAGGTCGATGATATTCAACCATGGAAAGATGCCGTTAAATCGATGGTTGATTCGTATTCAAAAGATTATAAAGAAGTCATGGATGCAATTGAAAAAGCCCGTCCCTAATCACTAGCGGCCTGCTAAATAGCCTAGTTGGGAAAAGTTTCCTTTCCCAGCTAGGTTCTTTCTGCTTAAAAATCCAACCCGGTGGGAGTGAAAAATGATGAAGAGGCTGGAGGAATTTACTAAAAGATATATACTCTTGAAAAATCAATCATTAATGATTAAACTCTGCGTTTTTTCTAGTTTTCTCGTTATTCTTCCTGTGCTTTCAGTCGGGATATTCTCCTATAAACGTTCATCCGCTGAGCTTGAAAATGAGCTCAGGCAATCAAGCAGACAAGTCATTGACCAAGTTCAGACACATATTGAATATTATTTACAGGATTTCGAGATTACCAGCCTCAAAATTATTAATTCCCCTGAATTATCCAGGCTATTAAAATCAACAGAATCAGGTCAAAAGGAGAGCATGATGGAGGCTGCCCGAGACACTTTAAAGGCGGCAGAGTACTCAAGGGCTGATATAAGTAATATCACCATCCTATTAGATAACGTACCAGTGATTGATACCCTTGGGATGAGAAATTTTTATCCCGCCTCCAAAATAAAAGAGGAGTATTGGTATCGGTTGGTGCCGCTTAATGGGATGAGTATGCTAGTAACAAGAAAGTTGACATTAGCAAATAATGAGCAGCCGGTGATATCACTTGTCAGGCGGCTATATAATCCGCGCACACTTATGCCGGTCGGAATGCTCATCATTGATATTAATTTTAGACGGATTGAGGAAATTTCTAATAAAGTTACGATCAGCAAAAACGGCTATTTCTTCATCCTTGATGCTAACGGACATTACGTGTACCATCCCGACTATATGAAACTTGGTAAAAAGGTAGAATACAAGCGGCTTGTTAACTTAAAAACAGAGGGAAGTGATACGGAAATATTAGATAATAAACGAAAAGATTTTGTTACGTTTGCTTTTTCGCAAAACCTGGGCTGGCGCTTTCTGACCGCAGTACCCTACCGTGATGTAACGGGCGGAATTATCCAAATTGAGAAAACCATTTCTACCACCATTATGGTTTCGTTAATTTTGGCCTATCTAATTGGGTTTGGATTCGCGACGAGCATCATTCGGCCGATTCGTCGTCTCCAGCATTTTATGAAGGAAGTCGAGACAGGTCAACTGGAAGGCAGTGTCCTTGTGGATTCACATGATGAAATTGGTCAATTAACGGCAGGTTTTAATAATACGGTTAAAAAATTAGCTCATTTACTTGAGGAAGTATATGTATCTAAATTAAGAGAAACGGAAATGTCTCTCAAACAAAAAGAAGTAGAATTAAAAATGCTGCAATCGCAAATGAACCCACACTTCCTCTATAATTCTCTTGAGACGATCAGGGGAATGGCATTGGAAGAGAATCAGGAACATATTGCAACGATGTCCTATTCACTAGGAAAATTGCTCCGCTATAATTTGAATAATCATTCTTCGACCGTGAGTCTTCGGGAAGAAATTAATTTTTGCGAAATGTACCTAAAGATCCAAAAATTCCGCTTTGAGGACCGTTTTGAATATGACCTTGATATTCCCGAATGGGCAATGGGGCTCAAGGTCATCAAGTTTTCCCTGCAGCCTTTGGTTGAAAATTGCTTTGTACATGGATACGAGGGCAGTGTTAGCAAGCTCAAAATTGTGATCTCTGTCTATCGTGACTCAGAATCTTCTTATATGATCAGTATTTTCGATAATGGAAAAGGAATAATGGAACGGAAGTTAGATCAAATCCGGAATAGAATACACCTTCTAACACCAGCTCATGATGGAAAGAATATAGGGATTTTAAATGTACACCAACGGATTCATTATTTGTTTGGAGCGACCTATGGTATCACGCTTAAAAGTAAATTTGGTTCCGGCACAAAGATATTAATCCGTTTACCGGTGTTAAATCAGCTGGTGGAGGGGGAGAACTATGAAGAAAAATATCTTGTTGGTAGATGACGAAAGATGGGTTCGTACAGCCCTCAAATGGACTATAAATAAGTTGAATATTCCATTGCATGTCATCCACGAATGTGAAAATGGCTTGGAAGCACTCGATTGGATTAAGCAAAATGATGTCGATCTTATCATTACCGATATCCGGATGCCCGTCATGGACGGACTTTCTTTGGTTAAAGAATTAAGTCAGTTGAAAAAGAAACAGGATGTGATAGTGATCAGTGTCCATGATGAGTTTCAATTTGTCCAACAGGCACTGAGAACAGGGGTTACCGATTATTTGCTCAAACCAGTGGAGGAAACGGAACTACAAGCGTGCCTTGAAAAGTGGCTGGATAAACAAAAGAAAGACCTGGATATCAAAAAAGTTGATGAAAGTCTTCCTTCCTCAACGATTGAAAGGGTATTACAGTATTTAGAAAAAACTTCCTTAGACCAAATCACCTTAAAGGATGCAGCTGAAAGTGTACATATGAATCCAAGTTACCTTAGTCAATTGTTTAAGCAGCAATTGAACAAAAAATTCGTTGATTATCTCACGGAACTGCGGATTGAGGAAAGTAAACGGCTGTTACTAAATACAACCTTACGAATGTCAGAAATTGCGGATAGGGTAGGCTACTCTGATCTAGCGTATTTTAGTAACAACTTTAAGAGAATTACCGGCTGCTCTCCATCGGAATTCCGAAAATCAGCGATGTGAAATGAATATCGTTAATGAAAATGCTGCCGGGATCGGCAGCTTGTCTTTTGAATCGAAGCTATTGATTAAGTTGATAAATTTCACGGGCAATTGATTCAAGAATATAAACAACCGGTACTTGTGTCGTAATATTCGTTTCCTCAATGAATTCTTCCGAAACATAATAAGAAATGTTGTGATCAGAAATTTTGGCAACGGTTGAGAGCTTGTTGTTGGTAATACTGATTATTTTATTTCCATCTTGTTTTAGTTGATGGAGATGTGTAATCGTAAAATTAGTTTCTCCTGAAACAGATAAAGCAATAGTGACACTGTTCGTCCGTAGTTTGGAGTGAATGGGAAAGTGGGGGTCTTTTATATACATGGAAAATTTACCTAAGCTAGAGAAATATCTTGCCCCATATTCTGCCAGAATACCGGAACTGCCGATTCCAATAAAAATCACATTTTCTGCCTTGTTCACAAGACTTGCTGCCTTTTTGATTTTTTTCTCTAAATCCCCTTTTAATGTCCGCTCAAAAAACTCGACTAACGAATGCTGGGAACTTTTTATAACCGTTTTTTTATGTTCTTCTAAATACATTTTTAGCTTGATTTTAAATTCTGAGAAACCCTCACAATTTGCCTTTCTACAAAAACGTAAAATAGTGGCAGTAGAGACATGTGTTTCATCTGCTAGTTCACGAATTCGCATATAGGCCACTTTATCAATGTTTTGAATGATGTAGTTGTATAAAGACGTTTCTAATTCATTGAAAGACGCAATTAGTTCATTTGAAAACATTACTATTGGTTATCCCTTCTGTAAATAGATCGTATTCATTTTACCATAATCATTTAAATGTTACACAGCGTTACATCTTTGTCACAAGTGACTTCCAGTGTGAATAAGAACTAGATCATTTAAACTTATTTACTATTTTGTAAAATATCGTTACGATTCCTAATGAAGAGTGAGATTAAATGCCGAAAACTTAACAAATATTAATTACTATGGAAAAAATATTAGGGGGTACCCAAATGGAAAAGTATCAATTCCCAAACGGTTTTTTATGGGGAGGCGCCACAGCAGCCAACCAAATGGAAGGCGGATATAAAGAAGGAAATAAAGGGCTAAATATTGCTGACGTCCTCCCAGGTGGAAAAGAGCGATATAACGTTCTTTTAAATCCAGGATTTGATTTTGAAATCCACCCAGAAAAATATAGCTATCCAAATCATGAAGCGATTGATTTTTATCATCGCTATAAAGAAGATATTGCCTTGTTTGCGGAAATGGGTTTCAAGGCCTTCCGGATGTCGATCGCCTGGACACGAATTTTTCCAAATGGAGATGAGTTAGAGGCCAATGAAGAAGGTTTAGCTTTTTATGATCGGGTGTTTGATGAACTGCACAAGTATGGAATCGAGCCAGTTGTTACTATCTCGCACTATGAAATGCCACTGCACCTTGTAAAGGAATATGGCGGCTGGAGAAACCGTCAAGTAGTAACCTTCTTTGAAAGATATGCAAAGGCCATTCTCCATCGTTTTAAAAATAAAGTAAAGTACTGGATGACTTTTAATGAAATCAATAGCGGTTTGGTGATGCCAATCCAAGGTCTTGGTTTTTCGATTCAAGAAGAAGAGGATAAATACCAGCCAACCTTCCAAGCGTACCATCATCAATTTCTTGCCAGTGCGATTGCAGTCAAGGCCTGCCATGAGATCATCCCAAATTCGCAAATTGGCTGTATGATCCTTTATGCTCCTGTCTATGCCTTTGATAGTAATCCTGAAAATGTACTCTATTCCCTTCAGGAAGAACAACTATTTAATTATTTTTGTGGAGATGTGCAAGTACGCGGTGAGTATCCGGCTTTCATTAAGCGCTACTTTAAAGAGCATCAGATTGAATTAGAGATTCAAGATGGGGATTTAGAATTAATTAAAGAAGGTAAGGTAGATTATGTCGGATTTAGTTATTATATGTCCAGAACTGAGAAAAAGGTAAAATCGCAAGAAGAGGCATCACAAGGAAATATCATTGGCGGAGTGAAAAATCCATTCCTTAGTGCAAGTGATTGGGGCTGGGAAATTGACCCTGTTGGATTACGGATTTCTTTAAATAAATTGTATGACCGCTACCAGATTCCCCTTTTTGTTGTGGAAAATGGTTTAGGTGCCTATGACAAGGTAGAAGAGGACGGTTCCATTCATGATGACTACCGGATTGACTATCTGCGTGAGCACGTCAAGGCAATGGGTGAATCCATTGAGGATGGGGTTGAACTGATGGGCTATACCACTTGGGGTTGTATTGATATGGTCAGTATGTCGTCAGGTGAGTTCTCTAAACGTTATGGCTTTATTTATGTGGATAAACATGATGATGGCAGCGGGACATTAGAACGTAAAAAGAAAAAGTCTTTCTTCTGGTATAAAGACGTAATAGCGACAAACGGTGAAAAACTATAAATTATTTTAAAGGACTGCTGCGAAGTAGTCCTTTTTTAGGTTTCTATCAAATATTAAAAAAACACAAAACATTCTAAAAAAACTCCCTACTAGTAATTAACTGAAAGATTATAAAATGAAAAGGTGATGGAAGCGTTTTCTTTTATTGTGGAGGTGATTATAAGCTGTAATTAGTTAGGTCGATCTATTTTGGAAAAACTAAACAGGTTTAAGGGGGAGGAAAAGAATTGAAACGATTCTCAAAAAGAACTGCATCTTTAACACTAGCCGCCTTAATGCTATCATCGACGGTCATTCCTTTTGCAAGTGCGGAACAGGGGAAATCAAATGGTAATAAACAAAATGCACCTGAGATTGGAGCGACAGCGAAAAACATCCTAGTACAAGGTGAAAAGAAATTCAAAGATCTTAATAACAATGGTCGGCTTGATCCATATGAAAACTGGCAGCTGCCAACTGAAGTACGTGTCAAGGATCTTGTCAAAAAGATGACACTTGAGGAAAAAGCGGGAATGATGCTGATTACAGAATTCCCAGCTTTTAAAGATAACAAATTAGTCTTGCCTAATAAATTAATTGATCAAAACACACGTTATTATATTTTTCGCCAAACGCCAACTCTTGATAGAATCGCGGACTATAATAACCAGCTTCAAGAAGCCGCAGAAGGATCGAGATTAGGAATTCCCATTGTCATCACCTCTAATCCACGGAATCATGCATCTACTGATTATACGAATAGCAGTGAAGGGGCAGGCTTACATTCCTTTTGGCCGGGGCCATTGGGGCTCGCAGCGACGCGTGACACCAGCCTTGTCAAAGATTTTGCTGAAACCGCTGCAAAAGAATGGAGAGCGGCCGGGATCCGCAAGGTATATGGATATACAGCAGATATCGCGACAGACCCGCTCTGGGCTCGAATTGAAGATACGTTTGGCGAACAGCCTGCCCTTGCTTCTGGCATGATTTATAACGTCATCAAGGGTTTCCAAGGAGATGAGCTGGGAAAAGACGGTGTCGCCATTACAGTAAAGCATTTCCCTGGCGGCGGAGCACGCGACAATGGCTTAGATCCACATTTTCCTGAAGGAAAATTCAATCCATATCCAACGACTGGAAGTTTGTTAAAATATCATATTCCAAGCTTTAAAGCAGCTATCTCAGCTGGTGTATCCTCTGTCATGCCATATTATGCGTATCCAAGCAACACAAGTGCTGACCAAGGTTTACCATGGTTTAGCCCTGCCCAACAATTTGAGGAAGTAGGCTTTGCTTTAAACAAAGCGATTATTACCGATCTCCTCCGCGGCCAGCTTGGTTTCAAGGGTTATGTTAACTCTGATACAGGCGCAGTCGGCAATAATGCCTGGGGGGCAGAAGGCTTAACGTCCGAACAAAAATTTGCAAAAGCGATTAATGCGGGAACGAATATCATTTCTGGCGCTTCTGATCCAACACCTATTATCAATGCTGTAAAACACAGTTTACTTAAAGAAGAGAAAGTGGATCAATCTGTTTCATTTTTACTAACAGAGATGATGAAACTGGGTCTTTTTGAAAACCCTTACGTAGATGGACAGCATGCCCTTGATGTGGCGAATAATCCGGAGTCACAGAAAAAGGCGGATGCAGCTCACCGCAAGTCCCTAGTTCTTTTGCGTAATGATAAAGTCAATGGAGAGAATGTACTCCCATTGAGTGATGGTAAAATTAAAAATGTAAAGCTTTATGTTGAAATGTTCCCAGGTGGAAATGATGCTGCCGCTACTAAGAAATTAAGAGAGACGATTCAAAAATATGATTCATCGATAACGGTAACGGATAATCTTGCTGAAGCCACACATGCATTTGTATGGGTTCGACCTGTTCAATCAAACTGGGATAATAATCCAAGGATCACAGTAGGCACTGAAACAGGCATCACAAATGTCGACCGGATCATCGAAATTCAGAAAACTGTTCCGACCATTACTGCAATCAATTTCACAAATCCGTGGTTAATTGACCAAATTGAACCCAATGCAGCAGCCGTGGTGGCCACATTTGGAACAAAGGCAGAGGCAATTGTCGATGTCATCCGCGGCAAGTACAATCCGACCGGAAAACTTCCATTCACCATTCCCGCGAATAAAGCAGCCGTTGACAACGAGGTTGGAGATATTCCTGGATATGAAGAAGCTCCGTCATATGTCTATAAAAATCATAGTGGGGACAAATACCAATTTGATTTTGGATTGAATTATAAATAACGATCATCTTTAGTAATTGATTGTCTTGCTTGCTATCGAAATGGTCATTTATTGAGTAAAAGAATCAATGAAATTATTGAACGGAAAAGAATTGAGAAAAAGAGTGACTTCATTGAAATTGCAATGGAGTCACTCTTTTCATAAACACTAATTTAAATTAATATACATCACGCTGATAACGACCTTGCTCTTTCATTCCATTTAGATATGCTTCTGCGTCTTCAGGGGACATGGAGCCTTCCTTTTCAATAACCGTTAACAGGGCAGTGTGGACGTCTTTCGCCATATATTGCTTATCTCCACAAACATAGAAGTATGCTCCATTTTCCAGCCATTCAAACAGTTCTTTGCTGTTTTCCAGCATTTTATGTTGTACATATACTTTTTGGGCGGAATCACGGGAGAATGCTGTTTCTAATCTTGTTAGTACGCCGTCTTTTTGATATTTTTCTAACTCATCTTGATAAAGAAAATCAGACGCTGCATGCTGATCACCAAAGAATAACCATGACTTTCCGGTTGCTTTATTCACCGCACGTTCCTCGATGAAAGAGCGGAATGGCGCAATGCCTGTCCCTGGCCCCACCATAATAATGTCTTTTTCCTGTGAATCTGGCAGATGGAAGTGTTTATTTGGCTGCACGAAAACTGAAAGTGCTTCTCCTTCTTGAATACGTTCTGCAACTTGAACAGAACAAACACCCTTGCGATCACGTCCGTGAGCATGGTAACGGACAGCACCGATGGTTAGATGTACTTCACCTGGATGGGCCGCAATACTGCTGGCAATAGAATAGAGTCGTGGAGTCATTTTTCTTAATAAAGAAACAATCTCTTGGGCAGTAGCTTTCCAAGGACCGAAATCTTTTAACATATCAAGCAAATCGCGGCCATTAGTATATTCTTTCAGCAGGCTTGCATTTTCAATTAATACGAGAGTTTTTAGCTCTTCATTGTCTGTAAATGAAGCTGCCGTTTGGAGAATTTTTTTCGACAATAAGGTAATTTCAAAGTAGTCTGTTAACGCCTCTTTTAATAGGAGTGTTTCACCTTGCTTATTAATGGTGACAACAGTTTTTTCATCCCAATTCATTTCTTGTAGAAGCGAAGCCACAAGTTCTGGATCATTTTTTGGGATAATCCCAAGGGCATCACCTGGATTATAGGAAAGACCTGAACCTTCCAATGATAATTCAATATGTCTTGTTTCTTTACTAGAGCCCGCCCCGTTTAAATTTACGTTATGGAGAACCTTTGCAGGAAAAGGATTCGTTCTTGAATAGGTGGCCGGCACCTTTTGGTCTTCATTTTTATTTACAGTAAGCTGCATTTATCTTCACCTCTAAATGTTATGTGTAATAGGTATTAGCTTGATGTAGTTGTTTTTCTTCGATACACCTTCCATTATATCTAAATAATATTAATTTTCCCTTAAAAATGTCTTATAAAATTTTTTAATTATTAAGATAAAATTGTGAATTTAATTTTAACATGAAAATCGATCTAAAAAAACAGGGAATTGATAAAAATTTTAGACATTTTTGTGAAAACACTTACAATTTTGAAGGGGATTTTATGCATTATTGAATAATTTTAATGTTTTCGTAAGAGGCAGGGAACAACATAAAAAGAAGCATTAATGTTATCGGAGACAACGAAAGGAACTAGAGTATGAACAAATCTCACCAATATTATTGAAGATAGGGTATTAATAAAAACATCAGCTCCAAATTCAGAGCTGATGTTAAAGGTAATTTTATTTATGGTCAATAATTGCCCAATAAGCTGGTTTTACATTGTTATCTGGATCGAAAACAAAAGGTGCATCAACACCAACGCCGCCATTATATTGTTGGGCACGATCGTTTAGCCACGTGTGGTTGTCTGTTATGCCCCAGAAAGTGACGTTGCTAATTTTGTCACCTAATTTTTCATATAGTTTAAACAATTGGTCGTAACGGTCGGCTTGTGCTTGTAATTTATCCACTGGAATCATACCATAGGTCTCATACGCTGGTTTTGGCGGCCAGCCATATAGACTTACATCAAGCTCGGTAATTTGATTATCTAAGCCAAGCCCGGCAAACATGTTAATTGATTTTTCAATATCTGCCGTGGAAGGCCAGCCTACTTGGATATGGGATTGATGCCCAACGCCGTCAATTGGAACACCTTGATCCTTCATGCTTTTAACTAGGTTATAAAGGCGAGTTCTTTTTGGTTCTACTTCTGTATTGTAATCATTGATATAAAGCTTAGCGTCAGGTGCAGCATATTTTCTCGCTGTCTCAAAAGCGACTTTAATATAATCTGTGCCAGTTATTTTGTACCAGTTCGATTCTCGTAACCCCTCGGGATTTGCGGGGTTGCCGTCATCGATGGCTTCATTAACAACATCCCAGGATTTTACATCATCTTTATAGCGCGTTACGACGGTTTTAATATGTTCTTCTAAGCGTTCTAATAACAGCTTTTTGTTCGCTGCTTGTTTTACTGGATCTGTTTCATCTGGCATCCATTTTCCATCTTTATCCACGAAGAACCAATCTGGTACTTGTTGATGCCAAACAAGGTTGTGACCACGAACGTCCATCCCATTTTCTTTTGCGAATTTAATGATTTGGTCAGCTGGTCCAAAGTTATATTCATTTTCGGATGGATGAATACTTTGAGGCTTCATGACGTTCTCGGCCACAATACTATTAAAATGCCGCTTTAACAATTTTGAGTCATTTTCATTTAATAATTGAGATGGCTCAACTGCCGCACCAATGGTAAAAGAATCTTTATAGCGCTGGTCCAATTGTGGGGCTGTTAATCCACTTATAGCTGGTTTATCGGTTGTTGAGGCTGCAACATTTGAAATACCAACAGGTAACATTAAGGCTAAAGCTAATCCTGAAATCATCGGTTTACGCAAAACTTTTAGCATATTTGGATCCCCTTTTTTAAAAATATTTTTTTAAAGCCCTCTGAACAAACTCTAACGATTCCTCCTTTTCATCATTTTCTAGTCAAACAGGTAAAAGAAAAGGTTTACATTTCGTTAAATACTTATGTAGCTGTTTACCCTGACACGTTCATTATAACTCGATTCATATAGTTTATCCACACAACAAACAAAGTGTTTTAAAAATCAGTTCTTTGGTAAAGTGTTGAATGGACTATAAATGGCTTTTAACTAAGAAAATTTGACTAATAATCTGTTGGATTTTAAATGGAGATTTATAAATTTAATATTCAACTTAGTTTAACCGATAAATAAATGAGGTTTTCCCGAACGGATTGTTAATGGGATTAGTGAAAATAACCAAAAACGAATTAATCTTTAGATAGAATACCAATGACTCGTTTGAATTTTCTCATTATAATAATTTATAAAACTTAGAGTCGTGGGGGTCTGGTATGAAAGATTCTTGGAATGCTTTTATGAATGAACATATAAATATTAATCCGACAGGCACTGGTCATTTAAATGGCCGCACGTTTGCTGTTAAGGATGTATTTGATATTAAAAATTATCTAGCCGGTGCTGGAAATCCTGACTGGCTGCGAACCCATCACCCTGCTAAACACAATGCACCCGTCATTGACCGATTATTGGAACATGGTGCATACCTAAATGGAACGACCCATACAGATGAATTAATGTACAGTTTGAATGGAGAAAATTTCCACTATGGGACACCAACAAACCCACGTGCACAGGACAGGATTCCCGGTGGTTCCTCAAGTGGTTCGGCTGCAGCAGCCGCTGCAGGATTAGTAGACTTTTCCCTCGGCACGGATACAGGCGGATCCGTTCGGATTCCTTCTTCCTATTGCGGGCTATTTGGGATTAGGCCGACACATGGACTTGTTCCTATCAAGGGAGTGATTCCACTTGCTGCATCGTTTGATACAGTCGGATGGATGACCCGTAATCCTGAGTTATTACTGGAGGTCGGTGAAATTCTCATTGATCAGGAAGAGACGTTTGATGACTTTAGATCTCTTTATTTTGAAAAAGAAGCATGGTCTTTTGTAGAGGGAGACACAAAGGAGTATTTCTTGGAAGCCATTGCGGCTTTAGAAGATATTGATACTGATAGTGTTTCAGTAAATCTTTCTGACGAGGGGCTCTCAACGTGGGCACATCTTTTTCGTACCATTCAGGGAATCGAAATTTGGAGAGAACATGGTGCATGGATTGAAGCAGTGAAGCCATCTTTTGGACCTGGAGTTTCCGAGCGATTTGCCTGGGCGAGTACTTTACACGTTGAAGACTGGGGCCCTTTAAATAATAAACGAATAGAACTAAAACGAAGCCTGGCCAGTTTATTGAAAACAAACGGCTTATTGGTTATCCCAACTGCACCAGGGGAAGCACCATTACTCAGGCTTTCAGTGGAAAATATGGAGAAGTATCGCACAAGAGCGATGCAGCTAACGAGTATTGCTGGATTAACTGGCTTTCCACAGGTCACGATTCCTTTGTTGAAAAAGAATGGAATACCAATCGGGCTGTCGTTTATCGCGAATCAAAACCAGGATATGAAATTATTAAAATTCATTCAAAAAGTGTCGTCGATACTGACCGAAAGAAATGTGCAAGTGCTAATCAATTAGATTGATGGAAGGTGAGGTAAGGGAATGAATAACCAATCCCTTTGGTCGCATCGGCCGACGATAATGGCACCCAATGCGATGATAACAGCTCCGCATTATTTGGCCTCCCAAGCTGGTATGAAGATTTTGCAGGAAGGAGGAAATGCGGTAGAAGCAGCGATTGCAGCTGCTTCTGCGATTGGGGTGGTCTACCCTCATATGAATGGAATTGGCGGAGATAATTTTTGGCTCATCTACAATGCTAATGACAAAGAATTAAAGGGGTTAAATAGCAGCGGCCGCTCTGGTGAGAATGCAACGATCGACTTCTACAAAACAAAAGGGCAGGAGAAGATTCCTGCTCGTGGTCCACTAAGTGCGAACACCGTTCCAGGGGCAGTTGCCGGCTGGGAAAAAGCTTATGATTATTCCGTTGAGAGAATGAGAGGAACGATTTCGTGGGAGGACTTGTTACAATCTGCGATCCATTATGCCAAGGAGGGCTTCCCGGTTACCCCCAGCCAGGAATATTGGACCAATCTTAACTTAGATGACACAAATGATCAGTTTCGACATTTACAGCGATTTTCAGAATTTAATAAGATTTTTACAAAAACATCTGGCTTTTCCTATCGTTGTGGTGAAATAATAAAACAGAAGGATTTAGCCCTCACTTTAGAGGGAATATCCAAAGAAGGAAGCCGTCTTTTTTATCAGGGGGATGTTGCTAGAGCGATCGTGAAAGATCTCGAAAATAATGGCGGCTTATTAACTTACGGCGACTTTGCTACTCACCATTCAGACTGGGTTCAGCCGCTATCAGTCGATTACCGGGGATACGGCGTTTACAACTTACCTCCGAATACCCAAGGATTTGCTTCCTTATCCATTTTAAATATTTTAAACCAATTTGACGTTCCAGCTATTGAGGAAGGGTCTGCAGATTATTACCATTTGTTAATCGAAGCTACTAAACTAGCATTTGAGGATAGAGACCACTATTTAACGGATCCCGATTTTTCTTTTATCCCTTTAGAGGAACTACTGTCTGATAAAAGGGGAATGGAGTTGGCAGACAAAATCGACTTTACTAAGCCTATTAATTTCCAAAAACAATTGGATCCAAAAGGAGATACAGTTTGGCTTGGTGTCGTTGACCAATATGGGAATGCGGTTTCGCTCATTCAAAGTATTTATCATGAGTTTGGCTCTGGCTTCATTCCTAAAAATACAGGAATCCTATTACAAAACCGGGGCAGCTTTTTTTCACTTGATAAGGGCCATGTGAATTGTTTGCAGCCTAAAAAGCGAACGTATCATACACTAAATCCCGCAATGATTTTTAAGGGGAGTCAGCCTTTGTTAGTGTATGGTACAATGGGTGGGGAAGGACAGCCGCAAACCCAAGCGGCTCTTGTGACAAGGATTCTTGATTACCATTATCCAATTCAGGCAGCAATAGAGGCGCCAAGGTGGTTATATGGCCGAACATGGGGCGCAGCCTCTAATTCAGTTAAAATCGAAGGAAGAGTTCCGAATGGTATAAGCGAATCGCTCCAAAAAAGAGGGCACCAAGTGGAGATTGTCGAAGATTTTACGGATGTAATGGGGCATGCCGGGGTAATTAAGATTGATCCTGATAGCAAAGTTAAATCGGGCGGCGCCGATCCAAGAGGAGATGGAGCAGCGCTCGGATTCTAGTTTTTTAGAAAATAAATCCAGATTCGTGAGAGAGGTTCATTGCCTTAAAAATGATTTTACTAGTCAATGAATTTTCTAGATTACATCAATGAATAAGAAGCAAACAAGAAAAAAGGTGATTTAAAAGTGAAACTTCAATGGGATTTATTTATAGCATTTTTCAGATCCGGATTATTAGGCTTCGGAGGTGGACCCTCAGCCATCCCACTTGTCCATAAAGAGGTAGTGGATACGTTTAAAATGATGAATGATCAAGAATTTAGTGATATCTTGGCACTTGCCAACACACTGCCTGGACCGATCGCCACCAAGATGGCCGGCTATATCGGCTACCGGCAAGGCGGAATCCTAGGGATGATTATTGCGATTTTGGCGACCGTATTACCAACAATACTGATGATGCTGGTCTTATTAACTTCCTTTAATCAGTTTAAGGATAACCCAAGAGTTCAAGGGATGACGGGTGCCGTAGTGCCGATTGTCGGTGTGATGATGGGAACCTTAACATGGGAGTTCTTGAAAAAATCAAAGAATGGCTGGGGCTGGAAAAAAGGTCTCCTCCTGCTGGCTGGTAGTTTTATTGTGATGGAGATCTTTCATGTGCATCCAGGTATTGTGGTTGGAATCTTACTGGTCGCAGCGCTGGTAATTCCCGATAAAAAAGAAAAACTGGAAATTCCAATTAACGAAAAAAGTGAGAGCCTATGATTTATTTACAAATATTTATCGCATTTTTTATTCCGAGTATTGTTGGATATGGGGGTGGTCCTGCATCCATCCCCTTAATCGAACACGAGGTGGTCAGTCGTTATGGCTGGGTCACAACTAGTGAATTTAGTGAGATTTTAGCGTTAGCTAATGCATTGCCAGGTCCCATCGCGACCAAGATGGCCGGCTACATTGGCTTTGAAGTGGGCGGGGTGTTAGGAGCTGCGATTGCTGAATTTGCCACAATCGCCCCGTCCCTAATTTTAATGATTGTCCTGTTACAGTTAATTTTTAAATATAAAGATTCACCACGAGTGAAACGATTATCCAAAATCGTTGTGCCAACGGTTGCGATTTTAATGGCAGGTCTTACTTTTGATTTTTTTAAAACCTCTTACAGTTCAAATGGGTTGATTCAAACCATCATCATTGCTGTAGTGAGTTTATTATTATTGGAAAAATGGAAGGTGCATCCCGCTTTCGTGATCGTAGGCGGCTTAGCCTATGGTGCGCTATTTTTAAGTTAGTAATAAAAAAACGTCATTCTATCGGGCGAAACAGATAGAATGACGTTTTTTTATGTTAGCTCTGTTAAGATTGGCTGTTGATTTCCGCTCCAAGCGCTCGCTTTCCGCGGGCGTGCCGTGGAGCCTCCTCGGCGCATAGCGGAGGGCACTGAAAAAGTTCACATTTTAAGCAGTTGAAAGGTAGACTTTATCGACCTTTTAACTGCCTTTTTGTTTTATAATAAAATTATAAAATTTTGCGGGTGGTATCCAGATGATTTCCGATCAAGAATCTTTTACTCTTAGTCCATATACAGCAATTTACGATCTTGTTGTGCCACAAGAAAATATGCTTCGACGAATTAAAGAATTAGTGGATTTTTCGTTCATTCTCGAAGAGTTAAAAACGAAATATTGCCTAGATAACGGGCGGAATGCGGTGCCACCAATCCGAATGTTCAAATATCTATTACTGAAGTCGATTTATGATTTATCAGATGTAGATATCGTACAGCGTTCCAGATATGATATGTCGTTTAAATATTTCCTCGACATGGCACCAGAAGACCCGGTAATAGATCCAAGTTCGTTAACAAAATTTCGTAGGCACCGTCTTAAAGATGTGGGCTTATTAGATTTGCTTATTGGGAAAACCGTTGAGATAGCACTTGAAAAGGAAATTATAAAAAGTAAAACAATAATTGTGGACTCCACACATACGCAGTCACGTTATAACCAAAAGTCGCCAAAGGAATTTTTGCAAGAGAAGTCAAAAAGCCTAAGAAAAGCAGTTTATCAAATCGACGAATCAATGAAGGAGAAATTTCCACCAAAATCAACTTCTGACGAAGTTGGAGATGAATTGAATTATTGTCGTCAAGTTATTTCTGTTGTCGAATCGGAACCACTAATAGCTGCAATTCCTAACGTTAATGAAAAATTAAATGTCCTACATGAAGTAGTAGAAGATTACACAGACCATATGAGTCAAATGAATTGTTCAACTGATACAGACGCACGGGTAGGACATAAAACAGCAGACTCTTCATTCTTCGGATATAAAACACATATTGCAATGAGCGATGAAAGAATAATAACAGCTGCAGTTGTGACAACGGGAGAAAAAAGTGATGGAAAATATCTGCAGGAGTTAATTGAAAAAAGCCAAGCAACAGGAATGGAAATTAATACAGTAATTGGTGATACAGCCTATTCTGAAAAAGACAATATTAGCTATACAAAAAAAAATCAACTTGAACTTATTTCTAAATTGCATCCACATATAACACATGGAACACGGGCAAAAGAAGATGAATTTGAATTTAATAAAGATGCTGGAATGTTCGTTTGTAAGGCAGGGCATATGGCAATTAAGAAAAAATATGAAGAAAGAAAGGGGCAAGACAAAAACCCAAGAATCAAGTTCTTTTTTGATATTGAGAAATGTAAAGGTTGTGCATTCCGTGATGGGTGCTATAAAGAAGAAGCAAAAAGTAAGACATACTCAATAACAGTTAAATCAACTGAACATAAAGATCAAGAAGAATTTCAAGAAACAGAAAGATTCAAACAACTAGCAAAAACTCGCTATAAAATTGAGGCCAAAAATAGCGAACTTAAACACAGACACGGGTTTAAAATAGCAAATTCCTCGGGTCTATTTGGCATGGAAATTCAAGGGGCAACAGCGATGTTCGCAGTGAATCTTAAGCGGATTCTAAAGCTCCTAAATGAAAAAGTGTAAAAGAAGACAAGGAAAAAGGTGACATTTCATCTAATTTAAGACGAAATGTCACCTTTTTTTATATTAGCTCGTAATTTTATCTTATCTCAAATTGAAAAGTTAAAAAAACGTAAGTTTTTCAGTGCCCTCGCATAGCGCCTGTGGGGTCTCCACTGCCCCTTACTCCCGCAGGAGTCGAGCGCCTTCCGCTCCAATCAACAGAGTATAAAAAACCACCATATCGTTTAACAGAGCCTTTATGTTAAGAAATATAAAGGTTTTCGACTTTGAGAATTGTCCGGCTCCAGGGCGCTTGCGCTCTTCGTTTAGCTTCCCCGGTAGATTTGATAGCCGAAAGGGGATATAAGCAGTGGGACATGATAATGATTTTCTAAATTAGCAACACCAAACCGGACTGGCACTTGATCAAGAAATAAGGGATCAGGAAGCGCAAGCTCCTTACTTCGAAAGTAATCTCCGATATGGAAGTTCAATTCAAATGTGCCAATCTTCATATCTTCTTCTGAAAGAAATGGTTGATCTAAGCGTCCATCAGAATTGGTTTTAGCTGTTTTTAACAAGTGACGTGCCCCATTTGAAAAATAATAAAGCTCGATTGTCACATTTGACGCAGGCTGACCATGAGTTAAATCAAGTATATGTGTGGTTAAACCAGGCATAATCGCACCTCTCCTTAATGTAATAAAACTACCCCCGCGAGCAAGCTTAGGCTAACTCGTGGGTGGTAGTTAAATCAGCGATAAATTCATGTTCTTGATAGTTAAAGTAGTCATCGAGTATTTCTTTATGATTATCAAGAAAAAGTTGATTTGCTACTTCAGAAACCAGTTTTGGAATACCAAATCTCATTCCGGAAAGGGCAGAAGCTAGGATCCCGCAGCTGATTAATGCCGAATAGTTAAAAGCAAATAGTCCGTGCAGGAGTTTTTTACCCTCTTCATCCCGGCTTTGCAGAGCAAATCCTGGGCTGAGATACGGGTGTGAATCAATCATCGGATTAGCGATTTCGTCAGGAGCTTTGTAACGATCGCCCCAGCGTATGATGTGTTTTTCTACTAACCTAAGCTCCGGCCGTAAAGCAGGATCGGTAACCAAACCGGTACTGATAATTAAGAAATCAAAGGTGAACGTCCCTTTTGGTGTGGTCACAGTCGCACCTTCACCCGTCTCTTCTACATCAAGCCACGGTGAAGCTAAGTGCAGTTTAAAACCTGGGCGTGAGGAGGCCCGTCCGAACGTATCATTGGTCGGAGGTTGGCTGTGTTTAAAGAAATGGGACATGACCTTATATTTATCTTCGTCTGATAGTATCTGGAACCGTTCAATCAATCCTGAACCTTCCATCTGACGGATGGGGTTGATTCGCTGCATTTCTTTGCGGCGTACAAAGACATGTGCTTCAGCGACACCATTTGTCAGCGCAAAATGTGCGTTATCAAAGGCAGATGCTCCTCCGCCCAAAATAGCCACCTTTTTACCTTTTAAAGCTTGAAAATCAATCGGTTTTGAAGTGTGTGTGTAGAGGTGGGGTGGTAATTTTTCTGCAATCATAGCAGGGACGTGCCACTCGCCGCCGCCTTGAATACCTGTCGCCAAAATGACTTTTCGAGCTAATAGTGTGTTTTCATCTATACCTCGGCCAGTCAAGTGCAGCCGGTAGAAATCATTTTCTAAAGGCTCGATTAGATTGAGCGTGACCTTGTTTCGAACCGGAAGACCAAGAACCTCCCGATACCAGCGCAGATAGTTCATCCAGTCTCCCCGCGGTATTTTTTCGATTGCTTCCCAGCTTTTTGCCCCAAATTGTGCCTCCCACCACGATCTGAAGGTCAGAGACGGGATCCCAAGGTCAATGGAAGTTATATGTTTCGGTGTTCTTAAAGTTACCATCCGGGCGTAGGTTTCCCAGGGGCCTTCAAAGCCTTCAGGGTTTTCGTCCAAAACAAGGATGTTCGTGATCCGTTCCCGCATAAGCCCAAAAGCGGCGGCTAAACCGCTTTGACCACCGCCGATAATGATAACATCATAGACATGTCCTGAAGGATGCTGGAGCGGACGGACCCAATCTGTCCCGCCGAATGAAAGATAGGAAAGATCTTTTTTGACTTGTTGGTTCAATGCTTCTAGACTCATAAACTATCATCTCTTTCAATTCTATTTTTTAGATAAGCCCCAAGAACACTTTTTTACATGACCGTACGATCAGTCATTTTCTCTTCTAATCGAAGCAAGGCAATTTTAAATATTTCTGTAAGAGCTGTTTCAAACTCTACCTCTTTTGAGTGATTGATTCTTTCTTCTATTGATTCGTAAATTTGTTGCTTGTTTTTACCGCGAACTGCCAGAATGAAAGGGAAGCTGAATTTTTCCATATACCGTTGATTCATCGTGATCAATTGGTTGTATTCTAACGGGGTAAGGTTTTGTAAGCCGGCTCCTTTTTGTTCCTCAATGGAATCAGCCGTCATTGCCACCCGGTCCCCTAGATTGGGGTGGGCTTTAATGAGCGCCAATTTTTGTTCTAAGGAGGAGTTTTTCACTATATTAACCATTTCTTGGTGTAAATGATAAAGCGAATGGAAGGGTTTTAATCCTTCAGCTTGTTCGGCGATCCAGGGTGAATGCTCAAATATACCACCAGTAATTTCTATAAATTGTTGAAATGTGGTTTCGTTAATTTTTTCGATCGTGTACATGGTTCATATCCTTTCCTTACAAGCTTTTAACATCAGGGGCTAAGGGTGAATCTGGAACAACGGTTAAGGAATTCTTAGGTTGCTTAGAAAGTACTAGATTCAAAAGGATGGCACAAATGCTGCCTGTAATAATCCCATCACCAACCAGAATTCGGAGAGTTTCCGGAAGAACTTTAAACAATTCAGGAACTACCGTTGACCCAAGACCTAATGAAATCGAGCAGGCAATGATTAATAGATTGTTATTGTCAGAAAAATCGACTCGGCTTAGCATTTTAATCCCAGAAGACACCACCATCCCAAACATGATGACTGTTGCTCCACCGAGGACAGCAGTGGGAATGATCGTTGCCAAAGCAGCAATTTTTGGAACAAGTCCTAAGCCGATTAAAATAAAACCTGCTGCAATCGTAACACTTCTATTTTTGATTCCGGACAGCTGAACAAGACCGACATTTTGAGCAAAAGTACTGTATGGAAAGGCATTAAACAAACCGCCAAGTGTAAAAGCAATTCCTTCTGTTCGGTAGCCGCGGATGATGTCTTTTTCGGACAGATCTTTACCCGTAATTTTACTTAAAGCGAGGAAGGCGCCTGTTGATTCAACGAGGATAACCGTTCCGACAATAATCATTGTTAATACCGGGACAATCTCAAAGGTGGGAATGCCAAAATAAAAAGGAGTCGGGATCCGGAACCAAGCGGCATCTGTGACTGCTTGAAAGTTAACCTTTCCCATAAAAGCAGCTGCAATGGTTCCTGCGATAATTCCAATTAATACTGATATAGCACGCATAAAACCGGTAAAGAAACGATTCATTAATAAGATGAAGGCTAAGACACCAAAGGAAAGGATCAGGTTTTCAGCAGAGCCAAATTCAGGGCTTGTTGCGCCGCCGCCCATATTCTTAATCCCGGTTGGAATGAGTGATAAACCGATTATGATGACGACCGTTCCCGTTACAACCGGCGGGAAGAGTTTTAATAATTTCCCATAGACATTGGCAAACAGGATAATGAATAGTCCAGCTGCGATAATCGATCCATAAATGGCAGTAATTCCATAATTAGTGCCGATCGTAATCATTGGGGATACAGCAACAAATGAAGTTCCTAAAACAACCGGAAGGCCGACACCAATATATTTATTATTGATGGATTGAAGCAGCGTGGCGAGCCCGCAGGTCAGCAAATCAATCGCGATCAGGAATGCTTGCTGATGAGCAGTAAATTTTAATGCTCCGCCCACGATCAGTGGGACTAGAATGGCTCCTGCATACATGGCAAGAACATGCTGTAAACCTAATGAGAAAATTTTGGGCTTTCCGATTTTTTCGTTCATAAGTAAATCCTCCCTTAATATCTGTATAATCACTAATGTTATAAAATGTAACATCGTACGTAATGATTAGTTCCATATTAATCAATCAGCCCTAAACTGTCATTGTGTAAACTAACTAAAAATTCAGATTTACGCTATTCATTCTGAACAAAAACAAAAGCGGAAGTGTTGTTAGCTGCTTAGTTTTCTAATAAAGACTTGATCCTTAGGGCAAGTCTGATTTGCAGAGTTGTTTCGGAGTCCTTCAAGCTTTTGCCGAGCATTTCCTCGCATTTTTCGATTCGATAAACCACGGTATTGCGATGAACAAACAATCTTTTTGCTGTCTCTGAAATCTGACAGTGTGTTTCTAAATAAACAGATAAAGTGTCTAATAAGGATTGTTCTTCCTCTGTTTTTGTTTGATTAAAACCGCTAAGGGCGAAGGAATAATAATTTTTTAAGTCTTCAAGGGGGATTTGCCGCAATAATTCCATAATGTCTTTTGTATGGTAGGTTTGGATAAATTGAGTTTTCTTTGACAGTTTACCTTGTGATAGAGCGTCGGTTGCTTCTGTATAACCGTTTTTTGTATGTAAGAAATTCTGACACATAGTGCTTACGCCAAACGAAATCGTGTTTCCTGAATAGTTGGATATTTTTTCTTGAAGCCGTAATAAATTTGTCTCCACATATGCAGCGGGGGTAAGGGGAGGGTCTTGGATTTCGAAAAGCAGAATACATGAATCACCTTTTTTGAAAAAGTGAATTTTGGGCGTGTTAGCTGATAATTCCTCTTCGATAAAATCAAAAATATCATCTTCCTTCTCGTGGCGTTGGGTGAAAGTGGAGTGCTGAAGATCTCCATCGATTTTACCGACAGCGCAAATATACATTTGGTGGTGGTGTAAGGAAAACTCCGTAGCCCGGCCGATAATTTCTTCTTGGGAGGCAAATGCGCCATCCAAAAAATGAAGAAAAAAATCATTACGGATGCTTCGATCATGCTGTTTTAGTGCATTTTCTTTTAATAGCGAAAATGAAATAACATTGGCGGCTTGTTCTATTGTTAATAAAGTTAATTGATCTGTTTTTTTGATTTCTCCAATGATCATGAGAAATCCGTTTTTCTTTTCGCTAATGTTAACAGGAAATAAAGTGCAGTCTTGTTTTGTTGATAAGAATGAAAAGGTAATGGGATATGATTTAGCTGCTGGGATTGAAATTCCATCCAATAATGAAGCGAAGTCTAGGTTGTTGATTGACTGTGAAATTGGCTTAAAATGCTGATTTATTAATTGAACTGGATGCTTGATTATCTGGGATAAATCCTCTAGTAAGGATTGAATCCCTTTCCCTTGCATGATAATGTTCGTGAATTGCTTATGTGTTTCGAGTACTAATTTAAGTTCCGCGGCTCTTTTATTCAGAATGGTATGAAAGGTTAGATTCACTATTTGTCCTAGAGACAAATCCAAGGGGAGTTCTATAATTGGGAAGGATAACTCATTAGCTACGGTAATTACTTCTTGCGGAATATGATCTAAAAAACGTTTAGTTTTAATACCTAGTCCTGCGCAGCCATGTTCAGACATCGCTTTTACTAGTTCTGTCAGCATCTGGGGGGCATCTTTGAGATGATAAGCCGTTGTGATTAGAAATTCATTCTGGTTTAAAAATTGAATGATATCAGGTGCATCCATCATATTGACCGACTCCACTTCGCGGTTTTGTCCGGAAGCACCGGCAATTATCTGCATTCCTTCTAATTGAGGGATGGCTAATAGTTCATATAGTTTCATCAAAAACACTCCTTATGTAAGAAAATATAACATTATAAGTTAGGTAATCTCCGTATATTGTATCAGACTTTGGTTATTTCGCATAAAAGATTTAGAAAATTTTTACGAATCAGCTAATGTAGTTCAATTGTGGGGATTGTAAACTATCTATATAACTATAAATGTTATTAAATATGACGCTAAAAAGGAGAGAAGATGATGGCCATTCAAGTGAACAAACATTTTTTAGATAAAGGGCAGGTTGGAGCTATGATTGAATGGCTTGCTTCATTTGGGCAGACTGAAACAGGGGGAGTAACTAGACTTTTGTATTCACCAGCCTGGCTAGAGGCACAGCAGGCATTAAAACAGAAAATGAACCAAATGAAGTTACAAACGTATTTTGACAGTGTCGGGAATTTATTCGGTAGATTGCCAGGAACAGATCCAGACGAGAAAACCATTCTGACAGGTTCACATATTGATACTGTTATAGAAGGAGGCAAATACGATGGTGCCTATGGAATTATTGCCAGCTTGATAGCAGTCTTAAGATTATTCGATGCTTACGGATACCCCAAAAAAACAATCGAAGTAGTTTCCTTATGTGAAGAGGAAGGAAGTCGCTTTCCTTTAACCTTTTGGGGGTCAAGAAATATGAGCGGTGTCTATTCGCTCGACCGTGTAAAGGATATAAAGGATCCTAATGGAATAGAATTTCTACATGCCATGAAATCTGCTGGCTTTGATCCAGCCCTATATAAAACACCAGTTCGAGATGATATCGACCGATTTATTGAAATTCATATTGAACAAGGGATGGTTTTGGAAAAAAATGAAAACCAAGTGGGGATTGTCAGCCATATTGTGGGTCAACGCCGCTATACGATTCTGGTGAAAGGAGAAAGTAATCATGCTGGGACAACACCGATGCATTATCGAAAAGATGCGGTCACAGTGGCATCCCGCTTAATTTCTTACTTAACGGAAAAAACAAAGGAAATCGAAACAGGATTAGTCGCAACGGTTGGCAGCCTGCACGTTAAACCTAATGTAGCAAATGTAGTCGCCGGTGAGGTGGAGTTCAGCCTCGATATACGGCATCATGAGGAAAACGTGATCAATCAATATTGCAACGAGATTTTTGCTGAGTTTGAACGGGTCACTAAAACCAAAGAAATGGAACTTTTCATATCTCAGTGGATGGACGTTAAGCCGGTTAAAATGGACGAACAGATGGGAGAATGGGCACGAGAACTTGCTGAGAAAAAAAATATTCGTCATCAAAATATGATCAGCGGCGCTGGGCATGATGCCCAGGTTTTCGGTGATGTCTGTCCGACGTGCCTTTTATTTGTTCCCAGTCAGAAGGGGATTAGCCATTCACCCACTGAATATACGGGTCCGGAAGATTTAGAAGTAGGAATTGAGTTATTAACCGAAGTTTTATATAAATTAGCATATTAAAGGGAGATGGAAGAGATGGTCTTTTCTGAGTTACATACACCAAAGCGCACGATTATGACTCCTGGACCGGTCGAAGTGGACCCGCGTGTATTACGGGCAATGAGTACACCGATTTTAGGACAATTTGATCCAGCGTTTACAAGTATTATGAACGAAGTCATGGAAATGCTCCGCCAAGTTTTTCGAACAAAGAATCATTGGGCTTTTCCAATTGATGGGACATCCCGTTCCGGTAATGAAGCGATCCTATGCAGTATCATTGAACCTGGTGACCGTGTGCTGGTCCCCATTTATGGCCGCTTCGGGCATTTATTAGTCGAAATTTGTGAACGGTATGGTGCAGAGGTTCATACGATGGATTGCCCATGGGGAGAAGTGTTCGATTCGGAGCAAGTTGTTGCAGAAATGAAGCAAGTTAACCCAAAAATTGTTGCCATCGTTCATGGTGAAACATCAACAGGGAGGATGCAGCCGCTAGCAGAGATCGGTAAGGCTTGCCGGGAACGGGATATTTTGTTCGTAGTAGACGCGGTTGCCTCTATTGGAGGAGTGGAGGTCAATACGGATGAATGGTACATTGACGGTTTGATTGGCGGAACGCAAAAATGCTTATCCGTACCATCCGGGATGGCGCCCATTACTTATAATGATCGAATTGAAACCATCTTATTTGCCCGTAAAAAGGTGGAACGCGGGATTGCAACCGAAGAGGATTTGCGTTATGCCCGCAGTAAACATGCGATTGCCAGCAATTATTTTGATTTAAGTATGCTCCAGGATTATTGGGGCCCAAGAAGACTCAATCATCATACCGAAGCAACTTCGATGATTTATGCACTGCACGAAGGATTGCGGCTTGTTTTGACAGAAGGGCTTGAGCAGCGATTTGACCGCCATAGGCTTCATGAAAAAGCGTTGATTGCCGGACTAGAAGCGATGGGATTAACACTTTTTGGCGATTCAAATAATAAGCTTACTTGTGTCACTTGTATAGAAATTCCAAACGGTGTCGATGGAGAATCGGTTCGGAAAATGCTCCTTGATGAATTTTGTATTGAAATTGCTTCCTCCTTTGGACCGTTGCATGGGAAAATCTGGCGGATTGGGACGATGGGCTATAGCTGCCGTAAGGAAAATGTCCTCACTGTATTAGGGGCATTAGAAGCAGTTTTGATTCGTCATGGCGTTCATGTTAATCGCGGAGAAGCATTGCAGGCATCCCTTGATGTATATAAAGCAAAACGCACAACTGGAACAGCAGTTGAAAAGTTATCCTAAATTTACCACGATGGAAAAATCAATGATACACATACAAGCGAGGATGCATGAGGATAATACTTTTGTTAAAGAAAACAAAAGGAGTGTTATCGATGCCATTCGGAGCTCATGAAGCAATGGAAGTCCATGAAATTTTAACAGAAAAAATTAATATGATTAACCATTTTAATCTCTATGCACAACAAGCGAAAAACCCTCAGTTAAAAGAAATGATTCACCGTCATTTACAGGAAGAAATTAAATCCTATGATACTGTGGTCTCTTATACACATGATTATCAAAATTTCGCGCCAATGTCGCCAAATACGCATGTTGGGTCCGTTAAACCGGATCAAATTCAATATGGGTTGGATAATCCAAGCATGGTAACCCCTGAAACGAACACCACCTTTAATGATTATGAAATCGCTAGTGCCTTGCTAATCTGCCATAAGAATGGTGCGGCAAATGGCGTAAGGGCTACCCTAGAAATTGCCGACCCTAATCTTCGTCAAGTTCTTTTAAATGGCGCTGTTAACTGTGTGAATCAAGCCTATGAAGTATTTTTATTTATGAATCAGCAGGGGCAATATCAAATCCCAACGATGAGAGATCATACTGCGAAAACCTATTTACACACTTTTCAGCCTGTCAATGAATCATTAAAGGCTCAGTATATGGTCAATCCTGGCCAAACACAAAGTGTTGACCAAGGGATGATGGTTAACAACATGATGGGTGGTACTCAAATGAACCAGCCATCACATGTTTCAAGATCGGGACAAAATATGATGCCGATGGGCCAAGTTGGCGGAATGTCAACTGGCGCAATGCAGCAGCAACATGTTCAAAACCCAATGTATGGTCAAATGGTGGGAAATCCAGGTAATATGCAGAACGGCAGTCATCATTACAATCATTAAACTTTTTCCTAAGTGGACATGGCAGATAGACGCCATGTCCACTTTTGTTTCAGCATTATTTACAAGCATAGAGGATTGTCCCATTCCAATTTTCCATCTGCGAATATGATTAATAAAGGCAGGTGAGAGAGTTGTATTTAGTTGGTTTTTATTCACCAAAAGCAAAATCAGGGGTAACTGAATTGTCTGTTTCCATTTATCATTGGTTAAAAACAAACACTAATCTATCCGTTGCTTTCATTTCCTATGGTTCCTTAGAAAGAGAAAATCCTTCAAATGAGTTGATCCATGAATTTTCTAAATTGTCCGTTCCTGAACAAAAGCGCAAAGTTAAACAAATGAAGAAAGCGCATGATATTACGATTTATGATGCATCAAGCCAATTATCAGAAGGAGTATTAAAGCTATTACCCATCGTCGACCGTTTGTTTGTTGTCGGGGAAGAACATAAAGAATTTGCGTACAATCTCCAGCAAATCATCCAATTTGATAAAATGTTTGATAGAAGCGTCAAAAGTTTTATAGCTCATTTACGAGGCAATAAAACCTTTATTCTTCAGGAAAGTAAGGACAACCATGTGATCGGATTTAACTATTCCAAGCAGGATACGGATGATATTGGCCAAATGATCTATTCTGATTATGTAACACATTACTTAAATGAAAAATTAATTGATAAAAACGAGAATGTCTTTCGAAAAATCAAGAAGATCCCAAGGGAAGATTTCTCTAAGGGCCTCTATGAATTGGGACTTGATTACGAAAAAGCTATCCTGTATGAAAGGTACGTTAAGTTCCGAGAGCTTATGGGGCAGACCTACGAAGACGCCCTTGAAGACCTCTTCCCACTATTCATGCACACCACCTTCCCGCAAATCCTAGACAAACTTCAAGCCGAACTCTACATGATCTCCAAACTCAATTTCTAACCTTTACGGTGCCTGTCACCATTTGTACTGCCAGGATGTTAGAAATGTCCTGGCAGTTTCTATGTGAAAATAAGAGAATTAAATGGAAAGTTTCGCTATTGTGGGTTACGATTTGAGTAAGATGTAAATTATATGAAGTGACTGATTACTAAAGTTGCAAAACTCTATTCGACGACGAAGGGTGATATGCATGAAATATCATTTTGATGAGATTGTTAATCGCAGAGGGACCTATTCCATCAAGTGGGATGGCGGTGAAATGATTAAAAAGATGGGTCTTACGGACAGGTATGACGAAGAGACGATTCCTTTGTTTACGGCAGATATGGATCTACCCGTTCCAAAGCCCTTAATTGATGCCTTACATAAAACAGTGGACCATCGAATTTTCGGTTATTCCATCTTTCCGGACGAGTATTTTGAAGCGATTCAACACTGGTTCAAAAAGAAACATGATTGGGAAATCAAGAAGGAAGAAATTATTTATAGTCCAGGAACCGTTCATGCCTTAAATATAGCCGTGAGAACATTCACTAATCCAGGTGAAGGAATTATCATTCAACGGCCAGTTTATCCTCCATTTACATCAGTGATTGAAGCCAACGGCCGAGAACTCTTAAATAATGCCCTAAAATGTGATGAAGACGGGTATTATCATATCGACTTCGCCGATTTTGAGGAAAAGGCAAAAGATGAAAAGACAAAAATGTTCATCTTATGTAACCCCCATAATCCCACTGGAAGGATCTTTAACCAAGAAGAATTACGGAAATTATCTGATATTTGTGCATCAAATGATGTGGTAATTGTCGCGGATGAAATCCATGGTGATTTGATTCGTCAGAACCAAACATTCATACCGATCGCAAAAGTAGCGGAAAATAAAGACCATATTATCTCGTTTACAGCCATCAACAAAACGTTTAATCTTGCCGGGCTTCATTGTACGAATGTCATAATCACCAATCCTAAACATCGAATCAGCTTCACCCGTGTAATGGGTAACCACTTACCGTCGCCTTTCACGGTATCAGCCTTGATCTCTGTCTACCATGATGGTGATGAATGGCTCGAGCAGCTAAAGGAATACATTGACGGGACGATGGAATGGGTCGTTGACTTTTTAGCTAAAAACATGCCGAAGGTTAAGGTGAGAATCCCTGAAGGAACATATATTATGTGGATGGATTTTAGCGGGTATGGCTTAACACCCGAACAGGTTCATGATCGGATTTATAACAAGGCAAATGTTATTCTAGAAGACGGAAAAATGTTTGGTGAAGAAGGACTAAACTATCAAAGAATTTGTATCCCATCACCACGTCCAATGATAAAAGAAGCGTTTGAGAGAATTGCCAGGGAATTTGAAGAGGTAGAATAAGACAGCATAAAATGTTTATTAAACTCAAAGAAGCAATGCCAAATCCCAGAAGAGGGGTGTGGCATTGCTTTTTCTATTTTCTAAGTATAATGGTTACTTTTTCTCTGATAACCATTTAGCGACCACGGCTACATCGTCACCTGAAATCACGCCTGCAGGCATACCGTTTTTACCATTTTTAATAATATGTTCTATTTCACTTTGATTATATTTAGAACCAATTTTAGTTAAGGCCGGGCCGGCTCCGCCTTGTAATTGGTCACCATGGCAAGTAATACAGTTTTTTCCCGACAATATCCTCCGCATTTCCTCCAGATGCAGATGCGGTAACATTTCCATTCGCAGATACAGGTTCAGAATTTTTAGGACCTTCGTAAACGAAAAGTAAAAATACCAAGCCTGCTGCTAATATGATATTGAATCCAGTTATCATGGTTGTTTTTTTCATATGAATCTCCTAATTAGTTATTTTCAGAAAAAAGAATGCCAATTAAAAAAAATGGACCATACAAGGGTGTTGATTAATAAGCCTACGATAAAAAGAGTCCATTGATTTTTCTTCTGTTCCCAACAAGCGACAATCAAAGCTAGACCAACTGGAGCTCCGATAAAGGCCAGCCAAGGAAAGGAATCAAAAGATTTAGCGCAGTAAACACCTAAGCAGGCGGTTAACAGTAAAGAGAAAACGAGCTCACTTAAGAAAGTTAATTCAGTTTTTATATGAGTGGTCATGATTTCACACCTCTATTGACATTGATTTCATTTTGCATATGCTAACTTTGAACATTTTGTGACAAAACGTTTGTGCTTTTTTTAATTATTGGCGTATACTAGTAATTGTTTTTTAGGCTAACGAAATAAAGTATACTAGTTTTTAATTTATTAAAAAAGGGGTGTTCAGCAATTTATTATGGAACAAGCCAATATACAACAAGATCAAGAACAGCTCCTTGTTGCACATCTAACCGAATTAAGGAAGCGAATTATTATCGTACTAGTTTTTTTAATCCTTTCCTTAATTGCAGGATTTATTGCTTCTCCGACGATCTTACAATATATTAAATCACAGCCATCAGCAGTTAGAATTGAATGGAATGTGTTTGGATTTGCAGATGGAATTGCGATTTATTTTAAATGTGCGCTTGTTTTGGCCTTATTAATTACCTTACCAGTTGCCATGCATCAAACGTGGCTGTTTGTGAAACCGGGGTTAACTGACGAGGAAAAAAAGGGTGTAGTGATATTCATCCCAATAACGTTATTCTTATTTATTTTGGGAGTGTCGTTTAGCTATTTTGTTTTATTCCCAATGATGATTCATTTCTTGTCCTCCATTAATCAATCCATTGGTGCGACAGAAACGTATGGAATTAATCAGTATTTTAAGATGATGTTTGGCATTATATTACCTGTCAGCCTTATGTTTGAATTACCTGTGATTATGGTGTTTCTAACGAAGATTGGCTTGGTAAATCCGAAGTTTTTAAAAAAGATAAGAAAAGTTGCTTACTTTGTTTTAGTGGTCTTGGCGATCACGATCACGCCACCTGATTTTATATCAGATTTTATCTTTAGTATTCCATTATTGATTCTCTATGAGGTTAGCATTCTATGTTCTAACTGGGTCTATAAAAAAAACAATGGTTAATTGGTTTGATCTATTAGATCGATCTAATAACAAACGCGGGCTTTATTTCCGTAAAAGAAAATTAATTCTAAAGGGGGAATTTGTGGATGTTAAGTTCTATCGGTGTTCCAGGCTTAATTATCATTTTAGTGTTGGCTTTGATCCTATTTGGTCCATCTAAATTGCCACAATTAGGAAAAGCTGTTGGCGATACATTACGTGAGTTTAAAAAGTCAACTAGAGAAATGGTTGATGATGTGAAAGAACCTTTTGAAGTCGACAGTAAGAAGGAGAAGCAAAAATAATTTTTTTGCTTTATTATTAGATCGATCTACTAGATCGATCTAATATTCAAACCTTACTAATTAAACAATCTCAATTTATCTAATGAAATGGGGGGTTTTCTGTGTCAAAAGACGAGAAAAAATTAAATGGGGTTCAGGACAAAGCAAGACGAACCTTTATGAGAAATTCAGGATTAACCGTTGGCGGTTTGATTGTGGGTGGAGCTGTAGGAAGCATTTTCGGAACGAAATCTTCCTCCAAGACAGTGCCAACTTCAGCGCCAGTACAAGAGATGGCTGCTAATCCAAATGAGGCACTAATGTTTTTTAATCAAAATCAATATCAGACCACAGCAGCTGCTGCTGAACGTATTTTTCCGAAAGACGAAACTGGCCCGGGAGCAAAGGATTTGAATGTTGCCATTTATATCGATCATCAACTGGCTAGTCCATGGGGAGTTAATGCGAAGGATTACATGATGGGACCTTTTAAAACGCCCGATGAAAAACAAGGCGGACAATTACGGATTCTCCGTAAGGATCTATTCCTTTTAGGCTTGAATGGATTAGATGATTACAGCAATAAAAAATATAAAAAGAAATTTACTGAATTAGAAGCTAAGGAACAGGATGAAGTGTTGGTAGATTTTGAGAGTGGAAAAGCTGGTAATCTTTCCGGTGTATCGACAGCCGCGTTTTTCAAAATGCTTCGCACGTTGACCATTGAAGGAGCATATGCCGATCCAATGTATGGCGGCAATAAAGACATGCAGGGCTGGAAAATGCGGAAATATCCTGGGGCTCAGATGGGATATACCAAAGAAATTCAAAGTGATAAATTCGTAGAATTAACTCCACATAGTTTACATGACCATATGGGTCATTGATGATAGAAAGGAATGAATAAAAATGGCTACAAAACTTCCAAAAGTGCCAGTAGTAATTGTTGGTATGGGATGGGCAGGCGGAATAATTGCCTCCGAATTAACAAAAGCAGGAGTGAAAGTTGTCGGAATTGAACGAGGAAAAGATCGGACGACAAGTGATTATTTAATGGGACATGATGAACTCCGTTATCAGCATCGGACAGAGTTAATGCAGGATCTTTCAAAAGAAACCATCACTTCCCGTAATAATAAAAACATGACGGCCCTTCCAATGCGCAGTTACGGGACCTTTATTGTTGGCGATGGAGTTGGCGGTGCCGGCAGTCACTGGAACGGACAAACGTATCGTTTCTTGCCATATGATTTTGAAATTAAGACCTTAACGGAAAAGAAATATGGGCCTAATAAAGTGAAACCCGAGTATCTTATCCAAGACTGGGGGATTACGTACGACGTAATTGAACCCTATTATGATAAATTCGAAAAAATGGCAGGAATTTCTGGTGAGACCGTTGAGAAATATGGTAAACGGACAAATCCATATCCTACCGGCCCAATGGTGAAAACACCAATCATGAAGGAATTTGAAACAGTAACCAAAAAACTTGGGTACAGCCCATATGTAATTCCTTCTTCCAATCTATCAGAATCATATAAAAATCCAGATGGCATTCAACGTGGTGCCTGCCAATATTGTGCCTACTGTGAAAACTTTGGCTGCGAATACGGTGCGAAAGCTGATCCAGCTGTAACAGTTATTCCTGTGGCAAAACAGACGGGAAACCTTGATTTAAGAACACATTCTAATGTTATACGGATCTTAAATGATGGTAAAAAAGCAACTGGTGTGCTATATGTAAATACGATTACAGGTGAAGAGTTTGAGCAGCCTGCCGATATCGTAGTTGTCGCAAGTTATGTATTTAATAATGTAAGACTTCTACTCAATTCTGGTCTAGGTAAGCCGTATAATCCAGAAACAGGCACAGGTGTTGTTGGTAAAAACTATTGCTATCAAGTAACCGGAGGAGCAACCACCTTATTTTTTAATGATCGAGAATTTAATTTGTATGGTGGTGCCGGTGCATTAGGGATGGAGATTCCAGATTTCACAGGGGATAGTTTCGACCATACCAATGAAAACTTTATTCACGGAGGCTGTATCCGTGTGACACAATATGGAAACCGTCCAATTGCGAACAATAACGTTCCAAAAGGAACACCTGCATGGGGCGAGGAGTTTAAGAAACAATCGATTAAATATGCAAACAGTACCTTCCCAATTAAGGTACAAGCATCCAGCATGCCGCACAAAGACAATTATCTTGACCTTGATCCTACATATAAAGATGCCTACGGTATGCCTTTATTACGGATGACTTATGACTATACGGAACAAGATCGTGAAATGGTTAAATACATGTCTAAGATCACGAAAAAGATTGCCAAAGAGTTTGGCGCTGACATTATGGAAACTTCTGAAGAACAAGCGCCGTTTAATGTAAATAAAGATACCAATACGCATAACACAGGGGGAGTAATCATGGGAGCAAACCCTGAGACCTCTGCGGTTAATACGTATTTACAAATGTGGGGTGCGGAAAATGTATTTGTTGCGGGGTCTTCTGCATTTCCTCACAACAGTAATTTTAATCCAACTGGTACATTAGGTGCCTTATCGTATCGTGCAGCCGAAGGCATTTTAAAATATATTAAACAAGGTGGATTACTTGTTTAATGCGTCATAAAGATTACCTGTCTCAGAATTTGGGGCAGGTAATTTTTTTGTTTTTAAGAATTACTATATAATTAAAGTCTAGTAAGTACTCAATAGGGTGGTAATATGAAACGAAAAAAAGGGTCGAGAGTCACACTAAAAGATGTAGCTGAACATGCTGGTGTTTCTCGGGCAACGGCTTCACTTATTGTGAGAAATAGTCCAAATGTTTCCGATCAGACAAGGAAAAAAGTGTTAGCAGCGATGGATGAGCTGGGCTATGTATATGATCGTGTGGCGGCTAACCTTCGCTCCAAGCGTTCGTCCACGGTGGGAGTAATCTTTACGGATATTGCTAATACATTCTTTTCTGATTTTTTAAAAGGAGTCACGACAACATTAGAAGCGGAAGGTTATACGGTTCTCTTAGGCACAACGTTTGACTCTGAAGAAAAGCAGGTTCGGCTTCTGTCTACTATGCTTGAACATCGAGTAGACGGGATTATTTTATGCCCTGTTTCAGGAAGTACGAGGGAACCAATAGATAAGATATATAAGCTGGATATCCCTATTGTCCATTCAGTAAGAGAGATTTCGAATGTTGAATGTGATTATGTTGGGATCGATTATTTTAAAGGTGCAAAAATGGCTGTAAATCACTTAATTGAAAATGGACATCAACGAATCGCTTTTGTTGGCGGCCGAATAGAATCAACTGCCCGGCAGCAAAGAATAGAGGGATTTATGGAGGCTTTTCAATCTGCTGGTTTAGAAGTGGACCCGTCGAAGTTCATTAGTACAGCCCCAACAAGAGATGGCGGATCAGCAGGAGCTAAGGAGCTGATAAAAAAAGGTGCACAGCCTACGGCCATCTTTTGTTTTAATGATTTAGTCGCACTTGGTGTTATGGTAGGTTTAAGGGATTTAGGGCTTGTACCTGGAAAGGATGTTGCGGTTGTTGGTTTTGATGATATACCTGAAGCAAGTATAACAAATCCTCCCTTAACAACCGTATCCTCATTCGCCAGTCAGATGGGTTCCAATGCCGCAAGCCTTCTTCATAAAAGAATTGTAGATATTGACCGCCCAAGGGAACGAATTATTTTACACCCAGATTTAATTATTCGAGATTCTACATTTGAGAATGGGCGGTATCAATAATACTTTGGTCTATACATCATGAGTTGCTATAATATAAGGAGGACTATTTTGGAAAAGCAAGGCGTCATTTCACTTGGAGAAGCATTTGTCGACTACATTTCAGTCGATTCTAGTAATACAAAATTCCAACAGCTGTTGGGTGGTGCTACCGTTAATGTTGCAGTAGGGACACAGAGGCTTGGAATCCCAACTTATTATTTGTGTAAATTGGGTCAGGACGAAATCAGTCAATTTGTTGAACAAGAACTAGCGAACGAGGGTATTAATACCGAATTTGCTGTTCATACTCCGAGTAAAAAAATTTGTGGAGTCTACGTTTATACAAACGGTCAGGGCGAGCGCTATTTTCACTCATACCTGAATGATACTCCAGATGAACAATTAACAGCGGATGAGTTGAAAAAAGAAGTGTTTCAGCAGACAAAGATATTTTATTTTGGGTCGGGTACGCTTTTTCACAAAAAAGCGAAAGAGACAACAGAAACTTCATTAAAATATGCCAAACAGTTTGGGAATATCATTGCCTTTGATACAAACATTCGCTTAAAACGCTGGGAGAGCGAAGAACAATGCCGCGATACGATTATTTCGTTTTTGCAAAAAGCAGATATTGTTAAAATGGCAGAGGATGAGTTATATTTTTTGACTGAAACCGATTCACTTGAAATCGGATTAGAAAAATTAGCTTTATGGAAGGTTCCTTGTCTGTTTGTTACCTTGGGCGGAAAAGGGGCATTCGCTATTATGGATGGTGACAGAGTTTACGAGCCTGCTCCAGCAGTCAAAGCGGTCGATACTACTGGGGCAGGAGACGCGTTTATTTCAGCATTATTGTACTGCTTCCACGAGAATGGGATGCCGTCCAATCGAGAGCAATTAACCAAATACCTGCGATTTGCCAATCAGGTTGGAGCCGCGGCCACAACCGAGATCGGTTCCCTAACTGCTAACTTAGACTGGGCCAAATTAAAAAAACAATATCAGTAGGTACCCATTTTCGATTCTTTATGATATTATTCTAGTATTGAAATTTTATAGCAGAGGTTCTAGTCCCCCTCGTTAAAAAAACTAAGAGGAAGCAGCACTTCTATCTTGGGGTGCTGTTTTTTCTATTTGAAAGGAGAATTCCTTAGTATGTTGAAGGATGAAAAAGCAGTTGTCGTATTCAGTGGAGGCCAAGACAGCACCACTTGCTTATTTTGGGCATTAAAACAATTTAAAGAAGTAGAAGTTGTTACATTTGATTATAACCAAAGGCATTCTTTAGAAATTGAGTGTGCTAAAAATATAGCGAATGAACTTGGTGTCAGGCACCATATTTTAGATATGTCATTATTAAACCAACTGGCACCAAACGCATTAACCCGGAATGACATTGAGGTAAAAGAGGGTGAGGACGGCGAGCTTCCATCGACGTTTGTCCCTGGACGGAATCTTTTATTCATCTCCTTTGCAGGCGTCCTGGCGAGCCAGGTTGGAGCTAAACACCTTGTTACCGGCGTATGTGAAACGGACTTTAGTGGTTACCCAGATTGCCGTGATATTTTTATAAAATCGTTAAACGTAACCTTAAACCTGTCGATGGATAAGGAATTTGTGATCCACACTCCGTTAATGTGGCTGGATAAAGCTGAAACCTGGCAGCTGGCCGATGAACTCGATGCCTTGGATTTTGTAAGAGAAAAAACATTAACCTGTTACAACGGAATCATTGCCGACGGTTGTGGGGAATGTCCTTCCTGTCTATTACGAAAAAAGGGCCTTGAGAAATATTTAGCAACAAGAGAGGCGTTATAAAAATGTATGGTTTCCGGATTGTCGATAAACTTCAAAAAATAAATGAGGATATCCAGCCCAATCAATTAAAGTACCATCACAAACGGGTACTTGTCAGCAAGGAATTTACCTTTGATGCCGCCCACCATTTGCATTGCTATGATGGCAAGTGTAAAAACCTCCATGGCCATACCTATAAAGTAATCTTCGGAATAAGCGGTTTTGTAGATGAACGAGGCCTGATGATGGATTTCGGTGATATTAAAGACATTTGGAAAAATGAAATTGAAATCTTCCTTGATCACCGCTATTTGAATGAAACGCTTCCGCCGATGAATACAACCGCAGAAAATATGGTGGTATGGATTTACGAGAAAATGGCAGAGGCATTAAAGCAAACGGAAAGAGCTGAAACGTATTCAGGAGCGAGGGTGGAGTTTGTCCGTTTATTTGAAACTCCAACAAGCTATGCTGAAGCAAGACGGGAGTGGATGGAAAATGAGTAAAATTCCCGTAATGGAAGTTTTCGGACCAACCATTCAAGGTGAAGGGATGGTTATTGGCCAAAAAACGATGTTTGTCAGAACGGCTGGATGCGATTATTCCTGCAGCTGGTGTGATTCTGCCTTTACATGGGATGGTTCAGGGAAAGACGATATCCGGATGATGGAAGCAGAAGAGATTTGGACCGAGTTAAAACAAATTGGCGGGGACAATTTCTCTTTTGTCACGATTTCTGGGGGAAATCCTGCTCTCTTAAAAAATCTTGACTCTTTGATCGATATTTTGAAGGATCATGATATCAAAATTGGGTTGGAAACACAGGGGAGTAAGTGGCAGGATTGGTTTGTTAAGATTGATGAATTAACCATTTCACCTAAACCGCCAAGTTCCAACATGGTAACGGATTTCAACGCTTTAGATATGATTCTCGATAATCTGAAGGAAAATAATGTTAGCTTAAAGGTCGTCATTTTTGATGATCATGATTATGAGTATGCAAAAACGATTCACCGCCGCTACCCGGGCGTTCCTTTCTTTGTACAGGTTGGTAATCATGATATCACCACGGCAGATAACCAGAAGCTGCTATTCGATTTATTAAATCAATACGAGCGTCTCATTGATAAAGTGATACTGGACCCGGACCTTAATGACGTTAAAGTCCTGCCGCAATTGCATACATTATTATGGGGAAATAAACGAGGAGTTTAACCAGTACCCGGCCCACAGCTTTACAGTGATGGGGGTCGGGTACTGGTTTTTATTTTTTCTAAAAAAAGCGTTGTCCCTTGATAGAGTGCAGTCTGGTATTGATGGTTCTTTAGTTCTTCAGGGAGCGATATCGTTAAAAGATTCCTTTGTTCCTCAGCGTCCATTGTTAGTGTAAAAATGTCAGCTAGTGTGGATAGTTGATTTGCCCAAGTCATTTGGTCAGTTGTTGTGAGAGTACCTGCTTTAGCCCAGGTACTTAACGTTTCTATTGCTGTTTTTAAGTAGATATATCCCTCAGAAAATAATGTGGTTTTTTGGTCACATTCCTCGAGTATGACGTTACTTTTTTGTGCAAACGGATTATATTTCATACTTTCTTTTGCATCTTTGAGAACAAATTTACAGAGCTGCAGCTCTTGTTGAAGTTTTATTAACTCGTTTTGCAGTTCTTTTTCTTTCGTGAGATCGGAACCGTTTTTTAGCCATACTGCTAGTTTTGTAAAAACACTTGCCATGCTGAGGGAGAAATCCGAGCATTTGTTTAAAGCTTGTTTTGAATAATTTGGCGGGTGGATCATCATTTGAATCAGCACCGCCGCAAGTGCGCCAATTAAGGTATCACGAAACCGATCGATTGGATAGTCTCCTGCTTTTTTCCCCAATACAAAGACAAGCAATACAGTTAAAGCGACTTGATGGATCGCAGTTTCTTCACGTTTTAACCATTTTGCGATAAAGCAGCCGATGATGATCAAACTACCTAATGTCCAGCCATTTACTTTTACAAAAGGTTCTAAAAAAACGACAATTACTATTCCAATAACGGTTCCTACCATTCTTTGATAGGAAAAACGGATCGAACGGTCGATCGTTGTTTGTAAGCAAAGAATGACCGAAATGGGTGCCAAGTAGGGATGGTTAGATCCTGCCAGTTTTGCAATCTCCCATGAAAGGGCGGAAGCTACTCCCATTTTCCAAATCAAAACCGTTTTATTTTCCATTTGTTTTTTTAATTGCTTTTTTGATTTCAATGTAACGGCCCCTTTATACGTGTCCGCAGCGTGGTTAGTTTTACCAAGAAAGCTTTTTCTATACGGGTGATAGGACTGATACAAATGTTTCATTATGTTCACTATTTTGGTACTATAAGGTTTGAATTTACATATTAAATGGATTAATAAACTAAAAAAGGTGACTTATGAAAATTATTGTTATAGGAGCGGGAATTCTCGGCGCATCCACCGCCTATCATCTAGCCAAGTTGGGTGCCGAAGTTCTAGTAATAGATCGCCATGATTCAGGTCAAGCCACTGATGCGGCCGCTGGAATCGTATGTCCTTGGCTCTCGCAGCGGCGGAATAAAGCCTGGTATCAACTGGCGAAAGGCGGTGCACGTTATTATCCGAATTTAGTTGCACAGTTGGAAGCAGATGGTGAAACAAATACAGGGTATAAGCGTGTCGGCGCTATTAGTCTGCATACTGTTCCTGAAAAGCTTGAACAGATGGCAGAGCGAGCAAGAAAACGCCGTGAGGAGGCCCCTGAAATCGGAGAAATTACCATTTTGAGTCCTTCTGAAACAAAGAGTTTATTTCCAGCTTTAGCGGATGAATATGGGTCTGTGTACGTTAGCGGCGGTGCACGTGTGGATGGCAGAGCTATTCGTGATGCCCTGATGAGTGCTGCACAAAAACATGGAGCTGCGTTAATGAGAGGGAATGCTTCGATTGTTTCAGAGGGCGAACGGTTTATGGGGATTAACCTGGAGGGGACATTCCTGCCGGCTGATCGGGTCATTGTAACCGGCGGGGCTTGGTCAAAAGAGTTATTGCAGCCTTTAGGGGTTGAGTTTTTAGTTAAGCCGCAAAAGGCACAAATCATTCATCTTGAATTGCCTAATGCAGATACTGGTTCCTGGCCTGTGGTCATGCCGGTTAGTAATCAATATATCCTTACTTTTGAAAATGGACGAGTGGTCGTTGGTTCAACCCATGAAAATGAAGCCGGTTTTGATCACCGCGTAACGGCAGGCGGCATCCAAGAGATTTTGAATAAGGCTCTTGAGGTGGCACCGGGGCTTTCGGATGGTACTTATCTTGAAACACGTGTGGGGTTCAGGCCTTTTACGCCGGGCTTTTTACCAGTGATTGGAGCTTTACCTGATTATGATGGCATCTATGTGGCAAACGGTCTTGGTGCCTCGGGACTCACGAGTGGACCGTACATTGGGGCCGAGCTTGCTAAGCATGTTGCAGGAAAACCAACAGAGATAGATTTTAGTCTCTACGATGTAGCGGGGGCAATTGAAAATAGGGAGTAAATGATCGCTGCGGCCATTTGGATGGGGACAAAACAATAATGGAATCTGAGGAATATGTCTTTATATCGGGTTCATGAGGACAAAACAATAAGAATATCAAAGGAACAAGTCCACATGGGGGGTTCATGAGGACAAAACAATAAGAATATAAAAGGAACATGTCCACATGGAAGGTTCATGAGGACAAAACAGTAAGAGTATCAGAGGAACATGTCCACATGGAGGGTTCATGAGGACAAAACAGTAAGAGTATCAGAGGAACATGTCCACATGGAGGGTTCATGAGGACAAAACAGTAAGAATATCAGAGGAACATGTCCACATGGAGGGTTCATGAGGACAAAACAGTAAGAATATCAGAGGAACATGTCCCCATAGAGTGTTCATGAAGACACAAACTCAAGAAACCAATAGTCTTGTCCTAAAAACGCGGTCCAGAAAACCAACCTTCAAATATGCATCCAACTTAAAAAAAGACCTGCTTTTCTATCAAGATAGAAGCCGGTCTTTTTTAACTATTAAGCACCTTTTTTCACATTCTGCTGTTTACCAAATAACTGTTCAAGAATAGAGTTATGTTTAATTCTAGACACAAACAATGGATTTAGTACCACCGTTACGATCACATTGGCCATTAAGCCCCAGAAACCTTCATAGATTCCAAACGATTTTCCAGTTGCATAAACAGTGAAGGTAACCACTAAACCAACAATTAACCCCCCAATAGTAGCTTCTTTTGTTTGATTTTTCCAAAAAAGGCTAAACACAATGGCTGGGAAAATTTGTACCATTCCGGAAACCCCTAGCAATTGTAATGAAACCAGGGCAGAAGGGAACACCATTCCGAACACTAAGGCAAGTCCAATTACGACAAATACCATACAACGAGTAACCAAAGTAAGTTTTGCGGGGTGAACCTTTGGATTAATTAAATCACGGTAAATATTATTGGCAAACAAATTGGATGCGCCAATTGCCATTATGGAACAAGGTATTAGTGAAGCAAGAGCTATCGTTGAATAAGCTAAACCTTGGACAACGCCTCCATAAGAAACTTGGATCAAATTCAAAAGTGCAAATCTTGGGTTCGTACCTTCTGGAAGAACATGAAAGGCCACAAAACCAAGGAAAATTAATAGAATTAAAACAATATTATATAATGGAAGAAAAATAGCATTCTTACGAAGCGCATCGGCACTTTTTGCTGTAAATACACCTGTCGCAGCGTGGGCCCACATAAATAAAGCCAAGCCCGATACCAACGAAGCTGTTAAAAACCATGGGATCCCTTTAGGACCTGCTGTAGGAATGGTTAAGAGCTGAGGTGAATCGGTTGCTACCTTATCAATCATCGCTCCCCAGCTTCCAAAATGAATGATCGGGAGATTCACGACCAGGAATAACATAATCACCCACACTAAAATGTCTTTAATAACAGCGGTATAAGTTGGTCCCTTAATCCCGCTGAAAAATGTAAATAGTGCTACTAGAAGGAAAGATATGATGACGACAACTTTTACATTAATAAATCCTGTTCCTGCCACTGTCAACGTATCTTGAATTCCCGCTAATTGCAAATCTATGTAAGGAATAAGCATTAACACACCGACCACCGCGATTAAGAAGGATAAAAATTTACTATTAAATCGCACCTTCGCATAATCGGCTAGTGTAGTTATTTTATGATTCTTTGAAAACTTCCATAGCTTAGGAAGGAAGAAATAGGAGATAAAGTACGCAATAATGGTATATGGAATCGCAAAGAATGCTAGACTTCCACCTGTGTATGCTGTACTAGTTAGCCCTAAAAAGGTATAAGCTGTGTAAAGGTCAGCGCCGACTAAAAACCAGACTAGTAAGGTCCCAAAACGCCTCCCGCCGACAGACCATTCTTCGACTGAACTCCTGTTCGTTTTATCTCTGCCGGATATGAATCCTATCAAGACAACCCCTAAAACGATGATTCCTGTAATTAACAAAGCTGTAAGATTTCCTTGCATTACTCAGCACTTCTTTCTGTTTTTTGTAATTTGTAAATCGCAAAGGTACATAAAGGAGTGACTAGCATTCCGAAAAATAACCAAAACGCCAGGAAGGGTAATCCAAAAATAATTGGATGAATCCGGTTAACAAATGGAATGGCTGCCAGCATAAAGATAAAAGGCACAATAGAAAGTAAAACAACGATGGACTTTTTGCCCATTTTTATAACCCCCTGTTTGAAAAATTTTTCAACGATAATAATAGTATCAATTATTTCCAGTTAAAACAATATAATTTTTAGAAAATAGATAAAATTCATTAATATTGAAAAACCATATTTAATTTAAAAGATGACAAAGTGTCAGTTTAATCTTTGACAAATGACACTTCGTCATTTACAATAGTTTCATAGTGACAGCTTGTCATATGAATGGCATTTACTAATAGTGGTTTACGATTGGAGGAGTAGCCGTTGCCCAAAGTCACCTTTATCAATTTACCTGAAGAAAAAAAACAGACATTGATTGCGGCAATGAGAAAAGAGTTTTCAAGAGTTCCGTTATATGATGCATCTATCTCAAATATCATTAAATCTGCTAATATCCCGCGCGGAAGCTTTTATCAATACTTTGAAGATAAAGAGGACGCCTTTTTCTATCTTTTAAATGATCTGGTCATTAAGATACGGAATAACTTTGTTGTTTTACTAAAAAAATATGATGGGGATCTTTTCGATACCATGATTGATTTCTATCAGCACATTATCATGGAAGAAGAGGATGTTCATTTTTTAAAAAATGCGTTTTTAAATATGACTTATAAAATCGAATTATCTTTTTCAAAAATCTTTAGAGGCCAAGAAAATAGCGGCAGCCTAAGTAATTTTCTTTCTTCTCTTAATACGAATAACTTAAATATTTCAAACCATAAGGATTTGTTTCACCTCTTGCAAATTGTCTTTACGATAACCTTGCGAAATGTTGTGGAAAAGTTTGCCCGAGACCTATCGAATCATGAGGCCTTGGCCAATTATAAAATTGAGATGAATCTTCTAAAAAGCGGATTAGTCCGGAAGGATTCATAATGGAGGAACAAACGTGAAACGAGTTAAACCACCCAAGAAGCCACTAATATTTTATTATGGAATCATAATCGTTATTATACTGCTATTAAATTCATTTATTTTTCCAGCAATTACGAACCACTCCGTCAAGGAAGTCGATTATGGGACGTTCTTAACCATGGTCGATAAAGGACAAGTTAAACAAGTTGAAATTGATGATAACACAATTACGTTTAAATCAACTAAATCGGCCTTATATAAAACAGGGACGATTGAAGACCCTGAATTGGTAAATCGTTTGCATAAAGCAGATGTTAAATTTACAAAGGTGATTCCAAAAGAAACGTCGCCGCTGTTAAATTTCATCCTTTCTTGGATCCTTCCATTTGCTATTTTTATTGCGATTGGGCAATGGTTAACGAAAAAAATGCAAGGTAAAATGATGGGCGGAGGCGGTCCATTATCATTTGGAAAAAGCAATGCCAAAGTATACGTGGAAACCGAAACGGGAATTACCTTTAAAGATGTGGCCGGCCAAGATGAAGCGAAGGAGGCACTGCAAGAAATCGTCGACTTCCTTCATAATCCGAAAAAGTATAAAGAAATTGGAGCGAATATTCCAAAGGGCGCTCTCCTAGTAGGACCTCCGGGTACAGGGAAAACGATGCTGGCCAAAGCGGTTGCTGGTGAATCAAAGGTACCGTTCTTCTCTATGTCAGGTTCGGAGTTTGTCGAGATGTTTGTTGGTATGGGGGCTGCTAGAGTAAGAGATTTATTTAAACAAGCCCAAGAAAAAGCCCCATGTATTGTGTTTATTGATGAAATCGATGCAATTGGGAAAAGCAGAAATTCCGGAATGGCTGGGGGTAATGATGAACGGGAGCAAACGTTGAACCAGCTGTTAACGGAAATGGATGGGTTTGATGCTGATAAAGGTGTCGTGATCCTAGCTGCTACAAATAGACCAGAAACACTTGATAAGGCGCTTTTAAGACCTGGCCGTTTTGACCGAAGAGTACCGGTTGAATTACCAGACTTGAAAGGCCGTGAATCGATTTTAAACGTTCATGCTGCAAAAGTGAAACTAGCGGATGACGTTGACTTCAATGTGATTGCTAGGGCAACTTCTGGTGCATCCGGTGCGGATTTGGCCAATATTATTAATGAAGCTGCTTTAAGAGCCGTAAGATTAGGCGGAACCAAGGTAACTCAAAATGATTTAGAAGAGTCTGTCGAAGTCGTTATTGCTGGTTACCAGCGTAAAAACGCCGTCATTTCCATGAAGGATAAATTAACGATTTCCTATCATGAAATTGGCCATGCCTTAGTTGCAGCCAAGCAGAGTCACTCTGCTCCTGTCCATAAAATCACGATTATTCCGAGAACTTCTGGTGCATTGGGTTACACCATGCAGGTTGATGAGCAGGAAACAGTCTTAATGACAAAAGAGCAGGCCTTGGATAAAATCACTACCTATATGGGAGGACGTGCAGCTGAGGAGATCATCTTTAAAACGGTGACTTCCGGTGCTTCCAATGACATTGAACAAGCTACAAAGATTGCCCGAGCAATGGTTACTAGATTTGGTATGAGTGAAGAGTTTGATATGATGGCACTTGAAACCGTAAATAATCCCTATTTAGGCGGGGATACTTCGTTAATGGTGTCAGCGGAAACAGCTGCCAAAGTAGATGCGGAAATTCTTAAGATTATTAAATCTTGCCACCAAAATGCGATTCGGATATTAGAGGAAAATAAAGATAAATTACATGAATTGACTAAATATCTATTAGAAAAAGAAACCATTACCGGCGACGAATTTATGTCTATTTTATTGGCTTAGTCGTAATGGGAATAACGTATGCCAGGGTAGAATTAGCTACCCTGGCTTTTTGTTTTTGGATATAGGATAAAAGGTCCGCTAAAACATAGTAGGATTTACTCATTTTAATTTGACCACTGTTTTTTAAACTGAATAGTCTGAATTTTATATATTCAGAAGTAAAACGTTAGAGGTAAGATATCTGTTGAAAGCGTTGTCAACGAAAAGGGAGGTGTCAGGATTATCGCGTGCATGCTAAATCGCAAGTAATGGGAGAAGAGGAGGAAATGATTTGTTAATCAAAAGGTATAAGCTGAAAAGGATGATGGCCACGATCCTTAGTTTTTTGCTGATTCTGGCTTCAATCCCTGCTGCTGTTCTACAAGTATCAGCTGCAGAAACATCCTTAACAAAAAAGTTTGATTTTGGAACACCTTCTAGTCCAATAGCAGAAGGTTATCTTCAAGTTTCTTCAGAGACCGCTTACTCGACTGAAAAGGGATATGGATTCGCTGATCCTTCTAAAGTATCTTCAGCCGACAGAAAAACTGCCGATAAGTTGAAATCGGACTTCATTTCCACAACAGAAACGTCCTTTAACGTGGATCTTCCAAACGGAGACTATACAGTTTCCGTGGTTTCAGGAGATCAGACAGAAGGAACGGTAGTAGGAGTGAAGGCGGAGAATATCCAAAAGGTTCAAGATACAACCCTTGGTGCCGGCGAATATCTAGAACGAACCTTTGATATTGCTCTCGTTGATGGTCAATTAACAATTGAACTGACAGGAACAAATCCTAAACTAAATGGCTTGACCATAGAAAAACTCCCGGAACGAGTCGCAGGAGAACTTCCAACGGTTTACATAGCAGGGGACTCGACAGTACAAACCTATGATGAATATTGGAGACCTCAAGCAGGATGGGGACAGATGATTTCCCGCTTTTTCAGTTCGGATATTACCTTTAAAAACCATGCGATTGGAGGCAGAAGCTCAAAGTCGTTTATTAATGAAGGCAGATTAGATACTGTTTTACGTGAAATCAAACCTAATGATTATTTTTTTATTCAATTTGGTCATAATGATGCGACAATTAGTGTACCTGAGCGATATGCATCCGTACCAGATTACAAAAACTACTTAAAGACCTATATTAATGGTGCCCGGCAGCGCGGTGCGATTCCGATCCTTGTTACGCCAATGGGCAGGCGGGACTTTAATCCAGACACAGGTAAGTTTAATGTCAGTTTCCCTGAGTATGTACAGGGGATGAAAGAAGTCGCTGAAGAACTAAACGTTGATGTGGTTGATTTGAGTGCCCGCAGTGTAGCGTACTACAACACGATTGGTCCGGAAGGCTCACTCTCCGTATTCCTTCAATTAGACCCAGGTATCTATACGGCCTTTCCTAATGGCTCTCAAGATAATACACATTTCCAAGAATATGGAGCCATTCAAATGGCACGATTAATCTCGGAAGAAGTGAAAAAATTAGATATTCCATTATCTTCTTATGTAACCGGTATTGAACCTCCAGCCAATGTTCCTGCAAAACCTACTAATTTAGTTGCAAGCAATATTAGTAATGCAGGAGCTTTCTTAACCTGGAAAGAGGTCGAAGGAGCCGATATCTATAAGGTATATCGTAAGCTTTCAACTGATAAGGAATTCTCGTTAATCGGCAGCTCGACCATTCCGCAGCTAAATGTTACTGGAATGGAAGAAGGGAAAACCTATGATATCGTGGTTTCCGCCGTTAACGGCAAAGGGGAGTCTGAGCAATCAGAAATTACCCAAGTCACAACTAAAAAGGCAACATTGAAATATGACTTTGGCTTAGCCGGTAATCCAATTGCAGAAGGGTATACTGGCGTCAATCTGTCAACTAAATATACGAAAGAAAGAGGGTACGGAATTGTCGACCCTACTGGCATGATAGGTCGGGACCGAAACACAGGAGGAGATTTGCTTCGCGATTGGCTTGGCTACTTTAATGTTGGCTGGAAATTTAATGTGGATCTGCCGAACGGTCTTTACGCTATAAAGGTTTATGTAGGAGATTTCTTAGGCAGTGCCAGAACAACCCTCGCCATTGAAGGGCAGGATTATGGAACGATTTCTGCACCGAGTAAAAACTACACTACGAAGGTTGTATGGCAAGTATCGGTAAAGGATGGGCAAATGAATTTTAGCTTCGGTGGCTCAACGGGAATTGTAAACGGCTTAGAAATCACTCCGATTATACTTGCTCCATCCGAATTAAAAGTGGAAGAACAGTCACTGGATATCAACAAGCCATTTGTCTCTCTTTCATGGAAACTAGTTGATGATGCAGAAAAATATAATGTCTACCGGAAAATTGCCGGAACAAAGGATTTCGTATTAATTGGAAGTGCTAATAAAAATTCTTATCAAGACACCACAGTCGATGTAGGTTTAGAGTATGAGTATGTGGTCACAACGATTGATCATGCCAGTGTGGAAACTGTCCCTTCCCTGCCGCTTGAGGTGAAGATGATTGATCCATCACAGCCGGTACCAGCCCGGCCAAATAACCTAAACGTTGGAGACGTCAATAAAAACGATCTTACCATCAGCTGGGGACAAGTGGATAGTGCCGTCACTTATAATGTGTACCGCTCCAAAAAACAGGATGGCCCTTACCAATTAATTGGCAAATCGAAAAGTGCCTCCTATCAGGATAAGACAGTTTTAACGACGATTTCTTATTTTTACAAAGTGTCAGCCGTGAATGCAGGTGGTATCTCAGAACTTTCTGAAAGTCTTGAAACGCCCGCTGTAACCGTATTAAAACGGCAAATGGAGGATATTGATCGCGCGCCAGTATCAATTAAGACAGATGATGGTGTTTACGTAAGCTGGAGAATGCTTGGTACAGATCGAGCTGATATTAGTTTTAACGTCTATCGTGACGGTAAAAAGATCAATGAAACTCCTGTTACAAACAGCACCAACTATGTAGATAAGGACGGAAAAACCGATTCTGTTTATGAAATACGAGCGGTCATCAATGGTAAGGAAAGAAAATCGCAGGATATGGCGAAAGTATTAACTAAAAATTACCTGGATATCCCGCTTCAAAAACCAAAGGACGGTGTTACACCGCTTGGCGACCCGTATTCCTATCGGGCGAACGATGCCAGTGTAGGAGACTTAGACGGTGATGGTAAATATGAACTGGTTTTAAAATGGGACCCTTCCAATTCCAAGGATAATTCACAAGCAGGCTATACCGGAAACGTCTATGTGGATGCCTATGAGATGGATGGAACTTTAAAATGGCGCATTGACTTAGGTAAAAATATTCGTGCCGGTGCTCATTATTCACCGTTCTTAGTGTACGATTTTGATGGTGACGGCAAAGCAGAGGTTGTTTTTAAAACAGCCGATGGAACCGTAGATGGAAAAGGAACAGTGATTGGCAGGGCAGATGCAGACCATCGAAATAGCACAGGTTATATTTTACAAGGTTCAGAGTATTTAACTGTTTTTGAAGGGGAGTCAGGAAAAGCGTTGTCAACGGTCGACTATGATCCGCCACGCGGTGATGTTTCGGCGTGGGGAGATTCATATGGTAACCGTGTTGACCGCTTCCTAGGAGGAGTGGCCTACTTAGATGGCGAACACCCAAGCATCATCATGGCTCGTGGATATTACACAAGAACGGTATTAGCTGCGTACACTTGGAAAGAGGGTAAGCTCACTAAGCAATGGGTTTTCGATTCCAATGATGAAGGCAATGGCGACTATGCCGGTCAAGGATATCATACCTTAAGTGTCGCTGATATCGATAAGGACGGCAAGGATGAAATCGTTTATGGTCAAATGGTTGTCGATGATGACGGCAAGGGCTTATATACCACTGGTTTAGGTCACGGGGACGCCCTTCATGTCGGCGATTTTATTCCTGATCGTCCTGGACTTGAAGTGTTCGGAGTCCAAGAACATACGGACTCACCATATGGCTATGATATGCGTGATGCGGAAACAGGAGAAATTCTTTGGGGAGTAAAAACAGGTCAGGATACAGGCCGCGGTCTGACAGCTGACATCGACCCTAGGTACAAGGGTGAAGAGGCATGGGCTATTGCTGGTGAATGGAACAGCCGTGTAGGCGGCCTTCATTCAGCAGAAGGGGAAAAAATATCCGATAACATCCCGACAAGCAATTTTGCGATATGGTGGGATGGTGACTTACTCCGTGAATTAGTGGACCATAAATGGGATGCAGCAAAAGGTACGGGGGTAGGAACGATTGATAAGTGGGATTATAAAAATAACAAATTAGTAAACTTGCTTACGGCAGATGGAACACTATCCAATAATAGCACCAAGGGAAATCCGGTACTTCAGGCAGACTTGTTTGGAGACTGGAGAGAAGAGGTCATCTGGAGGACAGAGGATAGCAGTGCCTTACGTGTGTATATGACTACAGAAAAAACGGAACATAGAATTTACACCTTAATGCATGATCCACAATACAGATTGTCTGTTGCTTGGCAAAATATTGGTTATAACCAGCCGCCGCATGCTAGTTTCTTTATCGGTGAAGATATGGCGGCCCCACCCGTTCCAAGTATTGAGATAGTCAAAAGGAAAGATGTTACAGCCCCGGAAACAGAGCATGAAGTGGCGGGCGAAGAAAAGGACGGCTGGTACAATAAGCCGGTTACTGTAAATTTGACTGCCGACGATGATGAGTTTGGCTCGGGAATTGCTGCAACTTATTACTCACTAAATGGTGCAGCAGAACAAAGTGGAACATCTGCTAAGATCGAGAAGGATGGCAAGCATGTCTTACAATTTTGGAGTGTAGATAAGTCTGGAAACATTGAAACGAAGAAATCGGTGACGATCAGCCTTGACCAAACTGCACCTGAAATTACCTTCTTGGTAAAAGAAGGGGCCGAGTTTGGTATTGACCAGCAGATCTCTATCAATTGTAAAGCGGTGGATTCTTTATCGGGTATTGCTTCTTCTTCCTGTAAGGATATTTCTACACCTGCCTTTGAACTAGGATTGGACGCTCATTCCTTTAAGGCAGAAGCAATTGATCAGGCAGGCAACCAATCTAGCCAAGCCGTTACTATTCATGTGTTTGTCAACTTTGATAATTTAGGAAACTTAACAGAGCAGTTCCTATCAGCAGAAAGTGGAAAAACTACCATTGCAACTGAAGCAGATAGCAAGCAAACGCTCCTTAATTCCTTAAAAGCAAAACTTGCGGCTGCCAAAGCGTCAGAGGAAAAAGGAAATAAAAATGCTAGAGACGGTCAAATGCAAGCATTTATCAATGAGGTAAAAGCAAAAAGTGAAAAAGTTTTCACAGAAAAACAAGTTCAAATCCTAGTTGAATTGGCAGAGTCATTAACGAAATAAAATTGGTTGAACCCAAGGGAGCAGCTTTTTCAGCTACCTTGGGTTTTTGGTGCCCCAAATTATGAAATTAGGGTATTACTACAATAACAAATTCATTTAAATTAACTAACTGTATTGATTTGTTTTCAAAAATAGAATTAAATAAAGGGTGACCAATCTGTGAAAGAGTGATAACCATGTTGGATATTTCCTTTAAAGCAATCGCCATTACCAATGAAATTGATCTGAATAAAATCGCTTTACAATGCGGAATTCCAAAAAAATTCACCTGGGAGGAACCTTTAATACTGAGAGGAAACATCCTTCAAACAATTCTTAGTAAAGAAGTGGACAACACGAAAAGCGTGTTAATTTTTTCATTTGGAAGTGTTGTATTTATTAATCACTCGAACGATGAAGAGATTAAAGTTTTGCTAAAATACCTCCAATCCTTTGAGCCTGAAATGGATTTAAAAAACATAGGCAGATATTCGGACGATTATAGTCTCCACATAAGTGAAACGGAAACCCTTGAATTGAACGATGAATATGTAGTGGTCCCTGAATATGAGCCCTTTTACCCCGAGTTAATTTCTACTGTCCTCGCAAAATCGGTAGCATTGGAAAAAACAGAGGAACAATTAGGAGTCATTCATGACAGGCTCGAGACAATGATTGACCGTCTAGAAAAGGGTAAGCTAAGGATAGGTAATAAAGAATTAGCAAGGACCACTGCGAAAATTCTACGTCATGACTATAACACCCTTGCTTATATCATGATTTTAGATAAGCCTGATATTACTTGGGCAAGCAGTAATGCCAGCGAATTTTACGACAAAATGATCGATTTTTTTGAGCTTAACGATCGCCACATAATATTGAAAAGTAAAACAGAAATTTTATATAACATCATTGATGGTTTCTCAACCATTAGCCATTCCATCCGCGGATTATTCGTCGAATGGATTGTCGTCATTCTCATTGTGATCGAAATCGTTATCACGATCTCGCAAATTGCAGGTTGGATCCCTTGAGTTTTGCTTACTTTTACCCAGAAAAGAATTAAATGTGCAAAAGGATTGTGTTCATTTTGTAATTTTTTAAGTACAAATCCTACCCTGAAGTCTTCTCTTCATGTAGAATAAGATAATGGACAAGCGCTAATAATGAATCAATAATATATCATGGGGGATCAAAGGTGACATATCAATTGAAGAAAAGCTTTAAGATGTTTGCATTAAATTCGAATCGTGAACTTGCTGAAGAAATGGCTGAGCTTTTGGGCTGTGAATTAGGAAAGAGTTCTGTCAAACAATTTAGTGATGGTGAAATACAAATAAATATTGAAGAAAGTGTACGGGGCAGTGATGTATTTTTGGTGCAATCGACTTCGCAGCCGATCAATGACAATATTATGGAGCTCTTGGTAATGGTTGATGCTTTGAAACGAGCTTCAGCAAAAATGATCAACGTCGTTATCCCTTACTATGGCTATGCTCGTCAAGACCGTACAGCTAAACCGCGTGAGCCGATTACTGCAAAGTTAGTGGCAAGGCTCTTAGAAACAACAGGTGCATCAAGGGTTCTTACGATGGACTTTCATGCGCCGCAATTACAAGGCTTTTTTGATATACCGGTCGATCACTTGATCGCTAATCCCATCCTCGGAAATTACTTTGAGAAAAAAGGGTTAGAAGATGTCGTTGTCGTTGCCCCGCATAATGGTGCGGTTATTAGAGCAAGGAAATTAGCGAGTATTTTAAATGCCCCAATTGCCTTAATTGATCGCAGACAGTCAGAATCGGGTGTGTCTGAAATCATGCATGTGATTGGAAATATCGAGGGCAAAAATGCTATTATCGTTGATGACTTAATCAATACAGCCGGGACGATTACTTTGGCTGCTAATGCTTTAGCGGAGCGTGGAGCAAAAGCGATTTATGCTTGTTGTACCCATCCTGTCTTTTCTGCTGAGGCGATTAACCGCATTGAATCATCTCCAATTAAAGAATTAGTCGTTACCAATACGATTGAAATGCCTGAAGAGAAGCGGATTGATAAAATCACCACATTATCTGTTGCCCCATTAATGGTTGATGCAATTGATCGTATTCATAATGAAAAAGCAGTAAGTCCGTTGTTTGAATAAAAAAATCCCGCTGTGAGAGGGCTCACAGCGGTTTTTTTTAAGTCTATACTTTTTGCGGCGCATTTTTAGTGTATATCAGCGCTTTTTTAAATATATCAGCGAAAAAAATTTTTTAACTTATAAATACGGACTTTCATGTTTCGCCTTCAGTCTCATCCAGCGGCGCTCCACTTCATCATCAAACATTTTTAATAGTTCTTGGCTGTCTTCTTTTAATAAATGCTTGGTTTTTCCCATCATTTTCAACCAATCGGTAGTCGGTAATCGGTTGTTTTTAGCCTCAGGATCATAAGTGATCGTAGTAATGCCACGTTCTACCTCGTAAAGCGGGAAGAAACAGGTGTTCACAGCCGCCTCGACAATCGACTGGCCTAATTCATCCTTCGATTTCCAGTTCAAAGGACAGGTAATCAGAATTTTTCCGTAAACCAAGCCTTCATTTTTAGCATACCATTGGGCTTTAGCCGCCTTTTTCAAAAGATCGCGGTCAAAGGCTTCCGTTCCCGTAAACACATAAGGGATGTGGGTTGCCGCCATAATTTGCGCGGTATCCTTGTGATGGAACGGCTTACCTTTTTGGAAAGCTCCAACACTTGAGGTACTTGTCATGTGCCCCATCGGGGTCGAATAGGAGAGCTGGCTGCCTGTATTCATGTAGCCTTCATTATCATACTCAAGGATGATCATTTTATGGTTCCGGAGTGCAGTTCCAATCGCCGGACCCATTCCGATATCCATCCCGCCGTCACCCGTCACCATCACAAAGGTAAAATCATCGGATAGTCCAAGTTCATCTAATTCTCCACGGCGTTTTCGCTCATGGAACATTTCCACAAGACCGGATAATGTAGCCGAACCATTTTGGAAGAGATTATGGATATAGGTTGCTTTATGGGAACTGTAAGGGAACCCGGTTGTGACGACCATCGCACAGCCTGTATGGAATAAGGCGACAATATCTCCTTCAATTCCTTTGAAAAATAACTCTAAGCCTGAGAAAATTCCACATCCTGGGCATGCACCGTGTCCGGAGGCAAGGCGTTTAGGCTTTTTCGTTAAGCTTCGTAATGGCGGGATTTTCACCTTTAATTCTCCGGTTTTCTCATCAGGGGTGACGGTGATTAATCCCGTATTCAAATCTTCTTTTTTCATAGGATTTAAGACGCGTTTTGGTGCGAATTCGGCTTTCCCAGGATTATGGCCAAAGTAGTCGAATGGTTTTTCAACGAACCCTTTATCTGCTGCTTCTTGGGCTAATTGGAAAAACAACTCTGCTTCGTCAGCATAGAAATCCTTACCACCCAATCCGTAGACCCGGTTTACTACTTTAGTATGAGAATTACCAACGGTTTGCAGCGCTGCTCTAACCTCAAGGGCCATATTCCCGCCATGTGCACCATAGGAGTCCGCCCGGTCACCAACTGTAACCGCTTTTACATTTTTCAATGCTTCCGCTAATTTTTGCTGCGGGAATGGACGGATCATATTAGGGGAGATGACCCCAGCTTTGATTCCTTGTGCACGTAGTTTGTCGGCGACATCTTTGCATACTTCAGCAGCAGAATTCAGCATGAATACAGCAACCTCAGCATCATCCATCCGGTACAAATCAAGAACTGGATATTCCCGGCCTGTTAATTCCGCGTATTCGTGGGATATTCTTTCGAAAACCTGCTCAGCTTTATACATCGCTTCCGATTGTTGATAACAGTTATTAATATAGTCAGGTTCATTCATATACGGTCCGATTGTCACAGGATTTTCCCGGTCCAACGCATGAGGGAAGTTCCTTGGCGGCTCGCCAATAAATTTTTGCACATCCGCCCGGTCCTTCATAACCTGGACCCGCCGCTTCTGGTGGGAGGTGAAATAACCGTCAAACGAGACGATGACCGGCAGACGCACTTCAGGATCTTCTGCTAGTTTAATAGCAATAATGTTCATATCATAAACGATTTGCGGATCACGGGCCATTAAAATCGGCCAGCCTGTATTCAAGGCAAAATAAAGATCGGAATGATCGCCATGAATATTTAATGGGCCCGACACAGAGCGGTTCACTAAATTCAATACCATTGGAAAGCGGGTTCCAGATTGAACCGGAAGCTGCTCTAACATATATAAAAAGCCGTTGGCACTCGTCGCATTAAAGACGCGTCCCCCGCCAGTGGCCGCACCATAACAAATACCGGCTGAGCCGTGCTCTCCGTCAGCAGGAATTAACACGATATCATGCTCACCTTTTGCTTTCATTCCATCAAGGAACTGTGCGACTTCGGTCGAAGGGGAGATCGGATAATAGCCCATTACATGATAATTAATTTGATGGGCTGCATAGGCAGCCATTTCATTACCAGATTCAAACACAACACTCTGTTCAATGGTTCCTTTGGGAACGGTTATATTTTCTTGGTTTATTTCAATGGACATGAATTCCCGCCCTTTCCTTAGTTTCGAATCGCTAAATCAAATAAATGTGGTACACGGTTTTGATCTGCATAACCGTCGTTGTATTCCCGCTCACTTGTTAATGCCTCAACAGGACAAGCATGAACACATTTCAAACAGCCCTTACAATATTGATAGTCAATCCCTTGCAGGAACATTTGCGGGCGGCCGCGTTTATCCGCTTTTTCTTCCCAAACAAAGCAAAAGTCTGGGCAGGCGGTGTCACAGGCGGCACAATTAATACATTTATCATCATGAAAATGCGGCAGCATTCCGGCACGAGAAATACTTAAGTCCTTTAAGATACTGTTTCCTGGATTTATGATGGTCCCGCCTATAGTCTGGGTTTCATACCCGAGCAGCGGTTCTGCCCGTTTAAATGGAATAATCGGTGTCTGTTGATCTACTAGGAAGGTTTGGAATTTGACCTCATTAAAACCGCGATTGAAGGTACGGATGTTTGGCTCGACTAGATGTGGATATTTCTTTTCGAAGGTGCGGCGAATCGTCTGCCTCATCGACTCGGGGTCTAAGAAATCTAAGATTCGATAAAGTGCTCCAAGCATGGCGGTATTGGCTTTGGTTTGTTCTTCAAGGGCAATCCCTGTAGCATCCACGATAGCGATGGTTCCGCCAGGAATTTTCATAGCTTGTTTTAGTTCGTCAGGAGTTCTTTGTGAGTTGACTAAGATGGTGCTATCGGGGTAGATCCCACTTGTACAATCGATCGTTTTGAAAAGGGCATCATGGAAAATGCCGACGACATGTGGACGTTCTATTGGTGTGGTGTCGCGTATGTTAGTTTCTGGGTCACAAAAACGGATATGTGCTTTTACGGGCGATCCTTTTTTCTCGGATCCATATGATGAAAAGCCGACTCCATTGAGTCCATTTCCAACAACCCCATCCTCGGAAAGCATCTTTCCGGCCAGATTGGCTCCTAAACCGCCAATCGATTCGAGACGGATTTCAAAGAAACCTAATTCGTTCATTTTTGGTAATTTTGACAACAAGCATTCCTCCAATCTGCTCTGTTGATAACAATTAGAATTTTATAAATTTTCTATAAATTCTATGATGTTATTGTAACAGGATGTAAAATTAGTTACAACAGAATTTTTATTTCAAATATAGAAATCGCTTTTTATTGCGATATATTCAAGGTAAGGTAGAAATGTGTAAAACGCAGTTACAATTTTTTATATGAGTTGATATAGTACAGTTAGGTTTGTTCTATAACAATAAAACAAGCAATGCCCCAAACCTTTAGTGGTCCAGAGCATTGCCTATTTCTTTTTTGCCATTTTCCAAGCTATCTGGGATTTTGTGTGACAAGGTCGATTAACACAATCTCTTTTTGTGGTTCTTTTAGTATTGTTTCTAATTCGGCGCCGGTAGTTGGACGTATACCCTTAACTCCAAAACTCTCGGCCAGTTGAACAAAATCAGGGTTGTCAAAGGTTACTCCGTAGCTTTCGCCAAACTTCTTGTTCATTTGCTTAACTTCAACCTTTAACATGGAATCATCCAACACAATGATGGTAAATGAAAGTCCTAGACGCCTGGCGGTTTCGATTTCTGCAAAATTCATGAGGGCACCGCCGTCACCGGTAATACAAATTACAGGATCGTCAGGGCGTGCGAGTTTAGCTCCGATCGATCCTGGAATTGCAATCCCCATCGAAGCAAGACCATTTGAGACAATTAACCGGTTCGGACTTTTAGGTTGATAGGTTTTCGCGATCGATACTTTATGAGCGCCGACATCGGAAATAAGTATGGTGTCCTCAGTGGAATGCTTTTCGATCAGCTTGAGAACATTTTCTATCGTGATTGATCCATCTACTTCTTTATCTATTTGATAGTTTGTTTTTATGTCTGCTTGGAGGCTGTCCGTTGGACTCCATGGTTTAGCGTGCAGCGCTGCTAGGTTTAAAGCATGGAGAGTTTTCCTTATATTTCCGACGAGCTCGCCCTTAACCGGATAATATTCGTTCACTTCCGCAGGTAAGGTATCAATATGTAAAACTGGGTGTTTGTTTTTGTTCCAGGCGTTTGGTAGCTGTTCGACGAAATCGAAGCCGATGACAATTAACAGGTCAGCTTCTTGAAGGCCAGGGAGGACAGCATCGTTTTCTTTAAACCCGAATGTATAAAAATTATGCGGTTCGTCTTTCGGTAACACACCTTTTGCCATAAAGCTGTGTGTGGCAGGGGATTGAAGAGTATGGATGAAGGTCTCAAGCTCTTGCGCGGCCTCCTGCCTTATGACTCCGTTTCCAAAAATGATGAAGGGTTTTTTACATGCTTGAATAAGATTAATGGCATCATTGACCGATTCCATATCAGGAATAACTGCTGGTAAGGACGAGACGGGCAAAGGTGTTTTTGTAATTTGTTCCGCTGCAAAGTTTTCTGGCAAAGTGATACCGACAGAACCTGGTTTTTCCATTTTGGCTAATCTAAAGGCTTTTCGGATAACGGCGGGGCTGGTTTGCCCATCTAGGATTTGTGTAGTCCATTTTGTTACCGGTTCTAACAGCTTGATGATATCGATGTATTGGTGTGATTCGTGATGGTGACGTTCAATACCTGCCTGGCCAATTAATGCTACTAGTGGAGAATGATCGAGCTGGGCGCTGGCGATACCCGTAACTAGGTTAGCGGCTCCAGGACCAAGTGTTGATAAACAAACGCCTGCCTTGGCTGCTAATCTCCCATACACATCGGCCATAAATGCCGCACCTTGCTCGTGTCTGACATTTACATACTGAATTTGAGTTGATTTGGAAAGGGAATCTGCGAGATCGAGTGTCTCGGTGCCTACGATTCCAAAAACGTATTCAACCCCTTCGTTTTCTAAGCACTGTACGATTAGATCGGTTAGTTTCATGTTGGCCTCCTAATTGAAAAGGAATGAATAGCTATAGTCTTAGCTAATAGTTGAAGAATCATAAGCTGTGAGTAAAGATCAGATCTTTAGTGTTAAAATAAAAGAAACAGGTAGAAAATGGGTGATGATAATGAAAGAAAAGTATGTATGGTATGCAAGCTATGGATCAAATATGAATACCGATCGTTTTTTATGCTATATAAAAGGCGGCAAACCAGAAGGGTCTTCAAAGGTTGAAACAGGCTGTAAAGATCCTTCGCTCCCTCTAGATTCGTCCACTTTCACGATGAATTTTCCGCTATACTTTGCAAAAGAGGCAGCTAAATGGGAATCAAAAGGTGTTGCTTTTATTGGTCTAACTCCGAATTCTGATTGCGTTACTTACAGCAAAAAATACCTAATCACGTTGGAACAGTTTAAAGATATAGTTAGCCAGGAAAATAATGGCCTGGAGATTGATTTGAATTTGGACGAAGTCATGAAAGACCGTTCAAAGATTTTCCGAGCTAATGCTTGGTATGGAAATATTTTGTATTTGGGAGAAGAAGAGGGGTATCCTATTTTTACTTTTACGGCACCATGGGATATCGGTGATATTGAATGGAAAAAGCCTTCACGTCCCTACTTGAAAACCATTATTAAGGGACTACTAGAAGACTATTCAAATGAGGAGATTTATCGTTATTTTCAAAGTAAACCAGGAATAAAGAGGGAATTTACGGATGAGGAGTTACGAAGCCTCATTTTTTAAAGCCAATTACTTCGTTTACGATTAAAGAATTTGATATCATGAACCTAGACTTAAAAAGGAGATGATTGGTAAATGGCGAAACAAGTTCATATTGGAAAAACTGATTTAGTTGTTAATCCGATTGGTTTAGGTACCAATGCTGTAGGTGGTCACAATCTATTTCCAAACCTTGACGAGAATGCCGGCAGAGAATTAGTCCGAACGGGACTTGCTAACGGTATTAATTTTTTGGATACAGCGTTTATCTATGGTCCAAAACGCTCCGAAGAAATTATCGGAGAAGTCGTAAAAGAAAGTGGGAGACGCTCCGAGATTGTCATCGCCACTAAGGCAGCCCATAAATTTGCCGGGAACGAAATAGTGGTTGATAATTCGCCTGCCTTTTTAAAACAAGCCGTCGAAGACGCCTTACAGCGGCTCCAAACAGATTACATAGATCTTTTTTATATCCACTTTCCCGATAAAGATACACCTAAAGCTGAAGCCGTTGGCGCTTTACAACAACTAAGGGAAGAAGGTAAGATTCGAGCGATCGGCGTTTCTAATTTTTCAATCGAGCAGTTAAAAGAGGCAAATAAGGATGGTTATGTCGATGTCTACCAAGGCGAGTATAACTTATTAGCTAGAGAGGCTGAAAAGGAATTGTTTCCTTATGTGATCAACAACGGCATTTCCTTTATCCCATATTTTCCGCTAGCCTCTGGATTATTAACAGGTAAATACGACAAAAATACTAATTTAGATGAAAAGCGTGGAAAGTATTTTAAAAAAGATCTCTTTGAAGCCACCTTGGAAAAAATAGAGCGTATTCGTAAAATGGCCAACGATAAAGGAGCCGAAGTGGCTCATGTTGTCCTTGCTTGGTATTTAACCCGCGAGGCCATTGATGTCATCATCCCTGGTGCAAAACGACCTGAGCAGGTCCTTCACAATCTTAAAACATTAGACATTCAATTAACAGGAACGGAAATTCAAGAAATAGACCAAATTTTCCATTCTTAAATAAAGGTTGTGTAAAGTTTTGGTTGATTTAAGAATGTTGATTGGAGCATAGGGTGCGAAGACTCCTGCGGGAGGACGGGGCAGGGGAACCGCGCAGGCGCTATAGCGCCGAGGAGGCTCCCCGAACCGCCCGCGGAAAGCGAAGCGACTCGAGCGGAAATCAACATTCCAGACAAACACAGCCAAAATAAACGGCGATGAGAGTTATTTCTCATCGCTTTTTTAATGAGTTATTTAGCAAAATATTGATAGAGAATATAAAAAATTGAATGATAACTTTACCTAATTCGCCGCAATTTGACAAAATCCTCCGACTTTTTCCGTATTTTGCAGTTAAAATAGGCAAAAATACTAGATTGGTTGTATAATAAGTAATTGTTAGAAACTATTGGAGGGTTATCATCATGATGGAATGGACTTTAGCCGGATTGTTTGGGATATCAATTATAATGCTCGTAATATCAATTTCAAAGACGTCTAAACAATCAAAGGCAGAACATAAGCAAATTGATTTAATTCATATTTCCACTATGAAGGAAATCAATGCAATTCAGGATTCAATTAGAAATATTGAACTTGATCTCGAAGTAGTCATGAAGGAAGCAGGCGTTCAACTTTCTCCTGAAGACAAAGTCTTCATGCGTGAAGTACTTGATTTAACAAACCGTAATTACTCGACTGAAAGCATTGCTGAAATGAAACAGGTAAGCGTGAATGAACTTGAAAAAATGCTTGCTCCTTACCGCACAATAAAGGAAGGGAGAAAGGTTGCAAATGAAAATTAACTTACTTAGCAGCTTTGCAGCCGGAATGCTGATCACAACCACGATTTGTGGCGCTGTGTATCTATCTGGAAAAAGTGATCCTGCCAATGTGACAGTTAAACCGTCTGTAACCACAGCAACCAAGAGGGTTCAGCCTACTGAGGCAGAGATGAAGACGCAGCTTCAAGCAGAAGGCTACGTTGTTCAAACGAAAGCTGAAAATGAAAAGCAAGTGCAGGATGCCAAGGCGTCTGTCCAAGCGAAAGCTGCTCCTGCCGCTGCTGACACGACTAAACCTGTAACACGTGTCGTTGTCAATGTAACTGATGGTATGACCAGCATTGATATTGGAAGAGTCCTTGTAGCAGCCAATATCGTGAAGAACGCCTTTGATTTTTCAAAGGATATTGAGGCTAAAAAGCTGGAAAACAAATTGAAACCAGGTGTGTTTGTGGTGGACAGTAAGATGACATACGATCAGGTGGTTGCGACTATCTTTAAATGATAAAAAGCCGATTTCGATCAGAAATCGGCTTTTTACAATAAGCAGGAAATTTGATAATCATAGTAACTATTTCTATAATTTATTTATTACATAAACAAAGGTGGATTAACTAATGAAAATCGTTGCACTTGTAGGCAGTTTACGAAAAGATTCATTTAACAAGCAGCTGGCATATACGATTCAAGAAAGATTTGCTGCTAAATTTCAATTAGAAGTCTTAGATCTTGGGGTGCTTCCACATTTTAATCAGGATGAGGAATTAAATCCAGCATCATCAGTAACAGAGTTTAAAAGTAAAGTAAAGGAAGCAGACGGCGTCATCATTATTACTCCGGAATACAACTGGTCGATTCCCGGGGTATTAAAGAATGCTCTTGATTGGCTATCACGTGTCGATAAAGTGTTAATTGGCAAGCCAGTCATGACAGCCGGTGCCGCAACGGGGTTGATGGGAACATTACGTGCCCAGCTTGAATTGCGTCAAATTTTAACGGCATTACAAGTTAAGCTTTTATCGCCAGTTGGCAATGAGATTCTAATTAATCAAGCTATGACTAAATTTGATGAGAAAACCGGCAGACTAACAGACGAAGCAACAGTTAAATTTGTAGATGGGGTCGTTGAACGGTTTCTTGATTTGATAAAAGAATAGGAATTTCGCCTGTACTCTTAAAGAGGAGTACAGGCTTTTTTTGCTTTGTGGAGTAACTGTCATATATTCACCTGCCTTTCATACATTTAAGTAGGGAGACAAACCTGTTGATTTAGGACAAACATTACTTGGAATGGGAAAGGGAGACATAGATTCAGATGGACTTCTTACAAGAAATTTTAAATAGTTACAGTACTATTTTTTCACTGGAGGCCTTTAAAGAGGTATTTACGAATCCAGCAAGCTGGGGAGTCATTGGTACCTTGATTATTCTTGAAGGCTTACTGTCTGCTGATAATGCCCTTGTTTTAGCGGTGATGGTCAAACACCTTCCAAAGAAACAGCAAAAAAAGGCCTTATTTTATGGGATATTTGGTGCTTATTTTTTTCGAGTCGTAGCGATTGGAATTGGCGTCACTTTAACAACGATCCCTTGGATCAAGATTATTGGGGGTCACTATCTGCTTTGGATTGTTTTCCAAAATCTTTTAAATAAAAATGAACAAGACGACGATGTTCAAAGTCGAAAAAAAGGTTTTTGGAGGACCGTGTTAACGGTAGAACTGATGGACATTGCCTTTAGTTTTGATAGTGTCATTGCCGCGTTTGGGGTTTCTAACCAAGAGTGGATTTTGCTGCTTGGAGGGATTATCGGGATCTTGATGATGCGGGGGGTTGCACACCTTTTCCTTGCCCTAATCGAAAAAGTACCTGAATTCGAGACAACAGCTTTTATCCTTGTGGCGATTATTGGTGTGAAGATGATTGTCTCGGCCTTTGGATTCCAAATGAATGAATTTGTGTTTTTTAGTATCCTAATTGGAATCTTCTTAAGTACCTTCGTTATTCATTTCATTCGAAAAATAACAGGGAAAGAACCTACCATGTAAAATCCAGTCAGGGAAGGCAGTAACTATGCCTTCCTTTTTGCTGTTTAGGATTGGAAATGAACGTTTCCATTTTCATAGATTTCAATCGTGTTGTAGCTTTTAAAGACATCCATGTTTGTGATTTCATGTTGTATTTCATGAGAAAAACTTTCCATGTAGGGCTGATAGACCTCGGGATTTTTTACAAGGTGATACATGGTGACTCTTGTACCATTACGCATATCGGTTCCTCTTAATAAAAAGCGATCGCCGTATAGATTTTTAAAATAAGTCCGTGCTTCTTCATGACTTTTGAAGTTAGGTATCTGTTCATGATTAATGGTAAAATCCTGCGTCATAAACACATTCACCGCTTTCCTATAATATAATAAATATAAACCAGCTCTAGTCAGTTTACATAGTTTTCAACCAGTTTCACGACTATTATTCCCTATTTTGAAAAAATAATGATTCCTGCCTATGGCGATTGAACTATACAAATTTTGATAACCTGCATAAATTACTATAAAAGGGATTATTCCAAATCTCGTTTATGATTTTTCGCCAAAAGTTGCGGACATCGTTTTTAAATAGTCGAGATTTTGGACATGATGGATAAGACAAAGGCGATTAAGAAAAGGAGGAGAAGTTTTTGATGAATACCCCTTTTGAGTATCCGGAAATTTTTTATAATGATGTGATTCTTTATTTAGAAACAAAATGGAACCGCCGCTTAACCGATCATGAAAGACATGTACTGATTGAGGGATATCGATTTGGCCGAATGGTTGAAGCGGAGAGTGAAATCCAAATTTTGTTTGCTAATTAAATGTTGTATGAAAAGGGTGTCCAGAGCTGGACACCCTTTTAAAATCTTCAAGGCTATTGACCTTGTTGATTTCGTAGAGCCTGCTCAGCATAAGCGACTAACCGTTTGGTCATTTCGCCCCCAACTGAGCCGTTTGCTCGTGCGGTCGTATCAGCACCAAGTTGAACTCCAAACTCATTGGCAATTTCCTCTTTCATTTGATTAAGGACATCGTCTGAACCAGGAACCAAAAGTTTGTTTCTACCCATGATACATCACTCCCGACGAATTTTTTTGAGCAGCTACACAGCTGCTCGTATATAATTTATCCTATTTGTTTTTTCGAATACGTAATGGGCAAAACTGCCATCCAGTTGGGAAAGGTTTATAATAGGGGAAACAGCTGGAAAAAAGGGTGTGTTATTATGTTGGTTGCAGGACAAAAGGAAATGCAGCTAATGGATCAATATACGATTGACAAGATTGGTTTGCCTGGTGTTGTCTTAATGGAAAATGCCGGTGCAAGAGTAGTGGATGAAATTGTGGCAAGTGCTGCTACTGTAACTCCGCGTGTGGTCGTCCTTGCTGGCGGCGGGAATAATGGCGGCGACGGGTTCGTGATTGCACGAAGACTGTATGATTTAGGGTTTGACCTGCTGTTATGTTTGGTTGTACCTCCTGAGCGGATTAAGGGGGATGCCAAGGTTCATTTTGATGTGTATCGAAATCGACAGTTACCCATTCTTTATCTGCATGAGAGTTCGCTTGAACAAGTTGGATTGGAAATTAACCAGGCAGATGTCGTTGTTGATGCGCTTTTAGGAACGGGTGTAAGCGGACCAGTCAGGGAACCTTTTGGGGCGATTATTTCAATGGTAAATGAACATGCTGGGAAAAAGCTGATTATCTCCGTTGACATACCTTCTGGTGTTAATAGTGATAGTGGCAAAGTAGAGGGAACGGCTGTTAAAGCAACAAAGACGATTACCTTTGTTTTTCCTAAAAGAGGGTTCTTTTTACAAGATGGTCCTAAGTTTGTGGGGGAGTGGAAGGCCGTTGATATATCGGTGCCTCCTTCGATTGTGGAGGAGTTCGGACTAGCTATGCCGCGGGTCATAACAGAAGATATGGTTAATGAATCGGTACCGCTTAGACCTAAGCATGGCCATAAGGGGACGTTTGGTCATGTTTTGGTAATCGGAGGATCAAAGTTTTATGTGGGAGCACCAATTTTTTCGGCAAAATCGGCCTTGCATTCAGGTGCAGGATTGGTCACATTAGCCGTGCCGGAAAGTATTTATCCCATGGCAGCTGCCCAAAATCCAGAGTCACTATTTTTGCCGCTCGTAGATGAAGACGGGCATTTTGCTCGGGAAGCGATCGCTTCACTTGGACCACTCCTGCATCAATTTAAAAGTGTGGCGATCGGACCTGGGATCAGCCGGTTTCCTGGCGGTGAGGCTTGGATGAAATCTGTTTTGTCTCTGTTATCAAACCAGCCAGTTGTGGTGGATGCGGATGCATTGTTTTTGCTTCGAGATGAACTGGAAATGGTCCGGGAATATAAAGGGGATGTTATTTTTACCCCGCATCCTGGCGAGATGGCGTGGTTGTTAAATACGACGGTAAAAGAGGTGGAAGAAGATCGGATAGGAATTGCGAAGACTTTTGCTAAAGATTACGGCGTATATTTGCTTTTAAAAGGACATAGGCCGGTTACTGCTACACCAGATGGAGATGTGTTTATTAATCCGCACGGTAATGATGCGCTCGGCAAGGGCGGGAGCGGGGATGTGTTGACGGGGATGATTGCTTCGTTTTTAGCGCAGGGTGCTTCTCCTGTTGAGTCGATGGTTGCTGCGAGTTATCTGCATGCCAGGGCAGGGGAAGAGAAGGCTGTGATGCTTTCTAGTTATGGTGTAGGTCCGTTGGATTTGATTGATGGGATTAGGGAGCAGTTGCGGGTATTGATGAATTAAAATGGAACATGTCAATAAAAGTAGATATGATCCTCACGGTCAAAGAAACGGTCGGTGATTGCCCGTGAGTGAGATTTATTGGTTGGGATGGTCAATGAACCGGTCGGTGATTGCCCGTGAGTGAGAATTTTTGGTCGAGACGGTCAATGAAATGACTCGTCATTGCCCGTAAATGGGATTAATTGGTTGGGACGGTCAAAGAAACGGTGCGTCATTGCCCGTGAGTGAGAATTTTTGGTCGAGATGGTCAATGAAATGACTCGTCATTGCCCGTAAATGGGATTAATTGGTTGGGACGGTCAAAGAAACGGTGCGTCATTGCCCGTGAGTGAGAATTTTTGGTCGAGATGGTCAATGAAATGACTCGTCATTGCCCGTGAGTGAGAATTATTGGTTGGGACGGTCAATGAAAGGGTCTGTCATTGCCCGGGAGTGAGAATTTTTGATTGAGACAATCAATGAGACCTACTTCATGAAACGACCGTAGGATGGATTCACAGCCCTAACTGGCCGCGCAGACTTATACCACTGATAGCAAAATATAATAATTAAAACAAGATCAACAACATCACCGCCATAATACATAAGCATTCCAGCTGCTTTTGCCTGTTCCCCAGGGACTCCTGCAGGCGGGTGAGCATAAATATATTTGGCTAATATTCCATGACCTGAAAAAGCGGTCGCAAACACAATCGCACGATACAAGAAGCTGGTTCGGTGAGGGGTTGGATCCATATAAATCATCGAAGAAGTAAACAAATATCCCGCGAGAAATATATGGATATGCATCACCACGTGCAACGGAGCATTATTCTGCATGTCTCGATATAGAGTGCTGCTATACAGCAGCCAAAGTCCACCAATATTCAACACAGAGGCAATAATCGGGCTGCTAGCAAAACGGAGGAGTTTACTTCTTAAAATCAGTGATAAACGGCGAGCCAGCCTCACATTAATAGTTCTTAGAATCAGTGTCATTGGTGCCGCCAATACCATAAGAAGCGGTGCCAACATGCCGAGCAGCAAATGTCCAAGCATATGTGCCGTAAAATGGTGATGGGCGTGTGCTGCGATTGGTCCCGTAACGGCAAAAAGAGCACAGAAAACGCCCATTAGCCACATAAACACTCGGTAAATTGGCCACTTTTTCCCGGAAAGGGCATTCTTAACCACTGCACGCAGATAAATCACCAGGGCAAATATAAACGGCAGTATAACAATAAAATCAGAAATCGAGGACCCATGGCTATGCACCATCTGCTGGCTATTGAACATGATCTGAAACAGCTCCCGTTCTTTTAGAAGAACGAATAAAAAGGACGATGCCAATAAGCAGCATCAAAACAGACGTGATATGCCAAACCATATCATAGGGTAAGAGGTTCACATCGTAGCGAATCTGATGGAGCCGCATCAGTTTATGCTGAATTAATCCATCATATAATTGAAACCCACCGGCGCCAAGAAGTACACCAGCTGTCCATTTTTTAGGCTGCCAAACCTTCCTGCGCCGTACATCTGCAATCATAAATAACCCGCCTACCGTTAAAAACCAACTAAACGCATGGAAAAATCCATCGGAAACCAAACCAACCGCTGTTGTGGCTTTATCGTAAAAATGATGCCAATGAAGGATTTGATGAAAGACCGTCTCGTCCATAAAAGCAACGAGGCCAATCCCAAAAAACACCCCTGACCAGAGATTTTTCTTCAGATGAGTGGAAAGATCTTTACTGCTTCTAGAATGAATCAAACTCTTCACCTACATACATTAATTATTCACCATTCACTTTACCCTTAATAAAGGATCATTAATCAACCAAAAAATAAAAGACCGTCCTAAAGGACAGTCTCATCATACCTAAAAATTAAAATTATCCGGATCAGCACCAAAGCGTTGATTCTCATTAAGTGCATTAATTTTTTCCATATCGCTCTCTGATAAGGTGAAATCAAAGATATTGGCATTCTCTTTAATACGGCTTTCACGAATCGATTTTGGGATTGTTACGATTTCATTCTGAATATCCCAGCGTAAAATCACTTGTGCGATTGATTTGTGGTGGGCCGAAGCAATCTCTTGTAACACAGGATTGTCAAGTAGTCTGCCTTGGCCTAGTGGTGCCCAAGCCTCAATTTGAATCTGTTGTTGTTTGCAATAGCTTCGCAGTTCCGGCTGTGAATGAAGCGGATGTAACTCCACCTGGTTCACCATTGGCTTAATTTCCGCGACTGACATCAAATCTTCTAAGTGGTGGATGTTAAAATTACTGACTCCAATCGCACGAACACGCTTTTCTTTATATAACTTCTCAAGGACCTTCCAAGTGTCTTTATATTTTTCCTTTACTGGCCAATGGATTAAATATAAATCTACATAGTCAAGGCCAAGTTTTCGTAAGCTTGTGTCAAATGCTTCTTCAACTGAATCATTGCGCTGGTCACTATTCCATACTTTTGTGGTAATAAACAGTTCCTCACGGGAAACCCCTGATTCTTTAATGGCTTTTCCGACACTTTCTTCATTTTCATAAAGGGCGGCAGTATCAATGCTTCTGTAGCCTGCTTTAATAGCCATTTTTACGGATTCAAGGGCCACTTCACCCTCGGGTACTTTGTAGACACCAAGACCAAACCATGGCATCTTTACCCCATTATGTAGCGTTGTACTGGATTGTAAGCTAGTCAATCTCTTCTCCTCCTTTTCAGTCATACAATACATAGTATAGTACCCTCAACATGGAAGAATCAACCAAACGAATTCAACCATAACACATCATGGCTTAAGCCGCTTTAATATGGCGGATTCAAGAAGCTTCCACGGCAGTGTCTTTTTAAGAAATAGATTTGTCTTCACGCCCTTGCCGATTGGATAACGAAGGTCAGGCGTTCCAGTCGTGCAGGCAATCTGGGCAGCTAGTTTAGCGACATCACTTGGGTCGCCATAATCAGCCTTGCCATTATTAATTTCCTTTAAGAGGCTCTCCATATAAAAGGTATAAGGCGAATTTTGGTTGTTTTCGAGTTGATCAACGCTCGTCCAAATGTTCGTTTGGTATGAACCAGGTTCGATTAAAGATACATCAATCCCAAAGGGACGTACTTCAAGCCTTAAGCTTTCGCTGTAGCCTTCTAGTGCATGTTTGGAGGCGCTATAAGCGGATAAACCAGGAAAACCAATTCTTCCGCTGATACTGCTCATATTAATAATTCTGCCTTGTTTTTTAGCTCTCATGATGGGCAGAACGGCATTGGTCATGGCAATTACTCCAAAAAAGTTGGTTTCAAATTGACGCCGATAATCTTCTAATGACAGTTCTTCACTAAAACCGCCGATGGCAACACCAGCGTTGTTCACCAACACATCAATGTGAGAATAGTTTTCAAGGAATACTTTAAACTGACGGATCGAGTCACTTGAAGTAACATCCAAAGATGTAACGTGAATATATCCCTCCACTTGCTTTTCTTTGGCAACTTCGATTAAAGCCTTTGCTTTGTTCGTATCTCTCATTGTTGCAATCACCGTAAAACCCTTCAAGGCCAATTCAATTACGCACAGTAAACCAAAACCGCTCGACGAACCCGTTACAATTGCTGTCTTTCGATCCATTCCGATTCTCCTTTCAAAGAGGACAGATTTGTAGGGGAATTCCACAAAAACAGGCTGCCCTTAAAAGGCAGCCCTTGGGTTTTAACTTACACTTACATGTTTGTCAGCTGGGAGCAGCTTCTCTAATGTTAATTTTTCTTCGTCCGTTAATGGCACCAAAGGCAAGCGTACATCACCAACTCGGATGCCGGTCATATTTAGAGCGGCTTTCACTGGTGTTGGGTTTGGTGCTGCAAATAAGCCCTTCATCAGTGGGAGGAGTTTACGATGTGCAGCTGCAGCTTCCTCAAGCTGTCCATTTTTAAATTTCCTCACCATGTCCTGCATTTCGTTTCCAATAATGTGCGAAGCAACAGAAACTACTCCTGTTCCGCCAATGGATAATACTGGAAGAGTTAACCCATCATCGCCACTATAAAGGGAGAAATGATCAGGCGTCTTACTGATGATTTCTGCCATTGCATCTAAGCTGCCGCTTGCTTCTTTCACAGCTACAATATTGTGAATATTGGAGAGACGAACGACGCTATCGACAGACATGTTAACACCACAGCGTCCAGGGATATTATACAGCATAACCGGTAAAACAGTTGATTCGGCAATCGCTTTAAAATGTTGATAGATTCCTTCTTGTGATGGTTTGTTGTAATAAGGGACAACTAGTAAAATACCATCTACACCGGCTTCAGCAGCAAGCTTCGTTAATTGAATCGAAGCCCTTGTGTTGTTGGAGCCCGTACCCGCTATAACCGGAACCCGGCCGGCTGATTCCTCGACCACTAATTTAAATAAGGCTACTTTTTCTTCTGTTGTTAGAGTAGGAGACTCACCGGTTGTACCGGATACTACTAAGGCTTCTGTGCCATTTTCAATTAAATAGTTTACTAACAGTCTTGCGGCGTTAAAGTCTACATCACCATTCTGATCAAATGGTGTAACCATTGCGGTTAATACTTGGCCAAAATCCATTTTATCTCACCCTTTGTAATTTGATTAATAAATTAGAGGGGTAAGGCCATTCTGATGTCAACGCAAAACAGCAGCAACGAGGGGTCGCTGCTGCTGTAGAAACATCAAAATAAAGTTCCTATGCGTGAGATAGCCCTCCATATAGTTTCCTATATGACAATTCTGTGCTTATTCAACACAGAACCAGCTTCAAGACCAATGAGATCCTATCCGCTTCGGCAAATTCCCCTTTCCACCATTTTCATAGGACCTCATTATCCTCATATAGCGTACTGATGGTCTTTGCGCCTCTATCCTCACTTCAAAAGGTATTGAAGTAAGAAAATATGTAATTATTAGTAATATATCAAATTATTTTGATTTATTCAAGAAAAATAATTTGTCATTTTCTTGAAAGTGGAAGCAGAGGGACGGTTCTCTTGCTTCAAAGAGAGCAAGAGAACCGTCCCCGCGCTTTTATTTTGCATAGAAATTTTCTGTATAGTAGGGTTGCGATTCATTATTAAAGGCGACGCCAACACCTAGATACGTGTATCCTTGACGTAAAATATTTTCCCGATGCCCGAGTGAATTCATTAAGCCTTCATGGGCAAAAATACTGCTAAACTGCCCATATGCCAGGTTTTCTCCGGCTAAATGAAACACGATATGATCTGCAGCCATCCGGTCAAACGGTGATTGGCCCTTGAGATTGGTGTGATCAAAATAATGATTCACGGCCATATCTGTACTATGCTTGCGGGCGGTCGCTTGAACATGTTGATCCCATGTAAGGGTGGGAAGCTGGTGCTGGACCCGGGCGGCGTTGGTTAAATCAAATAATTGATACTCAAAGCCCTCTTTTAATTGCGAACTTGCTTTTGGATAGAGAGTAAGTTTCTTATTTTCTAGATTTTTGCTAATCAATTGGACGGCAGTAACTGTATCTCCTTGATGCTTATCATAAAAAATGGTGATATAGTCATTATCACGCAAGAAAACATCATAGTCTTCCTTATCGGATAATTTATATAGAACGAGCCCTTTTTGAATTGTCGTTAACGGTTTACCCAGTAAATTGCGAACTGTTTGTTTAGGGGTCCCTAATTTAATCCCATTCTTAGAGGCTATTAAAGCTTGGTTCGTATATAGACCGGCTACTTTATGATCATCTCCATACATAACCATAAAAAAATGGTGGTAATCATCATGATAGGTATTCCACGTGGTCCCATATTCATTAAGGGTAGAACGAAGCGGATTACCTAGGTTTTCAATTATATCATCTCGGCTATCGCCAAGTTCAATATTAAAAATAGAAAATTCCTGCTGTACTGGTGTAGTTAATTCTATCTTCGACTCTTTTTTTGATTCGATTGGCTGTTGGCTCTCTTGACGGTTATTTAATAGTACTCCAAGCTGTTGCAGGGCAGACTGGATTTCACTATAAATAGTTTGAATGGTCCCGGTAATGTTTGGATCATCCTTTAGTTTATTCATTTCAGAAATGTCTTTTGTAAGGTTTGTATCATTAAATTGTTTTTCTATAAAAGGCCATGATGAGTGGATTAAAAATAAAGCAACAATAATCATTAGAAAACGAACCATCGATTTCCCTCCATTCTATTAGAATTTTAACCAATATTCTTAAAATATATAAGTAATATGCTTATAGAAACAAATAGAACAAAACAGTATGTTAATATAATTTTATTTTTGGAAACGTTTACAAATTCATCAATCCAAATATTACGATTCTAGCTAAAAAGCGTTTATTTAGTGCTTTTGAACTAACATTAGTAAAAGTATCCAATTGTTCAAAGTTTGTTCAATATTTCACAAACAATTATCGTTTTTTCGTGTTATGATGTAACCATAAAGAAACAAGGAGTGATAAGACATGATGATTTGTGAATGGCAAACCTTCTCAACAGATGCCGACACTTATACCCAAGAAATTTTCGAAGAATTAGTGGGTGACCCATTTGAAGCAATGTTTATGAAAGAAAATGAAGAGATTCCAAGTTATATTTGGACAGTTAATTATGTAGTCATTGTTAAAAAATACGCCAAAGTGATAACCGAAATTTTATTTGAAAAAATCCCACGCAATCCTGTGTGTGAATAAATTTATTTTCGCTTTCTCATTTACTTATACTTGTGAAACATTTCACAAGTATAATAATGGAATATATGCTAGTCCGCAATCTAATTTTTTTATAACAATATGTGAAATTATTCACATAGATAATAATTGGAGGGAATATCATGGCAGTAGTAGAAAAGCAGTTAAAAGGCAAACAGGATGTAACCAGTATGATTAATGGCTTGGTTGAAAAAGGCTTAAAAGCATTAGAGGAATTCAGAGGTTTTGACCAAGAAATGATTGATGAGATTGTTAAGCAAATGGCACTAGCAGGTCTTGATCAGCATATGCCTTTAGCAAAACTAGCGGTCGAAGAAACTGGGAGAGGGGTTTACGAGGATAAAATCATTAAAAACATGTTTGCAACAGAATATGTCTATCACAATATTAAATATAACAAAACAGTTGGTATTATCAACGAGAACGACCACGAAGGCATGATTGAAATTGCCGAGCCAGTGGGTGTTGTGGCAGGGGTAACACCAGTGACCAATCCAACATCAACTACCATGTTTAAATCACTCATTTCCATTAAGACACGCAATCCAATCATCTTTGCCTTCCATCCATCCGCACAAAAATGCAGCAGCGAAGCGGCAAAAGTATTAAGGGATGCAGCGATTAAATCAGGCGCACCGGAGAATTGTATTCAATGGATTGAAACACCTTCATTAGAAGCGACACAAGCACTTATGAATCATAATAAAATTTCTATGATCCTTGCAACCGGCGGTGCGGGAATGGTGAAATCCGCTTATAGTTCTGGTAAACCAGCTCTAGGGGTTGGCCCAGGAAACGTACCATGCTACATTGAAAAAACTGCTAATCTTAAACAAGCGGTAAATGATTTAATTCTATCAAAAACATTCGATAATGGGATGATTTGTGCGTCTGAACAAGCCGTTATTATTGATAAAGAAATTTACAAAGATGTAAAGAATGAAATGATCGCTAACAATTGCTATTTTTTAAATGAAGAAGAAAAAGAAAAGGTAGAAAAGTTAGTCATTAATGAACATTCCTGTGCGGTTAATCCTGATATTGTCGGTATGCCTGCTTATAAAATTGCTGAAAAGGCTGGAGTGACGGTTCCGGAAGGCACAAAAATCCTTATAGCGGAATTGAAGGGTGTTGGTCCTAAATATCCGCTGTCTAGGGAAAAATTAAGTCCAGTTTTAGCTTGCTATAAAGTGAATTCAACAGACGAAGGTTTAAAAAGAGCAGAAGAAATGCTTGAATTTGGCGGTTTAGGACACTCTGCCGTCATTCATACTAATGATCAAAACGTAATTAAGCAGTATGGTTTACGGATGAAGGCAGGAAGAATTATCGTTAATGCTCCATCTTCACAAGGTGCGATCGGTGATATTTATAATGCTTATATGCCATCATTAACACTTGGCTGCGGCACATATGGCGGCAACTCTGTTTCAACAAACGTAGGTGCAGTTCATTTAATTAATATCAAAAAAGTAGCTAAAAGGAATGTGAATATGCAGTGGTTCAAGGTTCCGTCTAAAATCTATTTTGAGAAAAACTCAACTCAATATTTAGCAAAAATGCCTAAGATTTCTAAAGCCTTTATTGTTACTGACCCTGGGATGGTGAAATTAGGTTATGTAGACAGAGTCCTTTACTACTTACGTAAGCGTGCTGATTATGTACATTGTGAAATATTCTCTGATGTAGAACCAGATCCATCCATTGAAACGGTTATGAAAGGCGCCGAAATGATGGCTAACTTCCAGCCGGATGTGATTATTGCCCTTGGGGGTGGTTCTGCAATGGATGCGGCTAAAGGAATGTGGCTGTTCTACGAATATCCTGATGCTGAATTCTTTGGCTTAAAACAAAAGTTCCTAGATATTCGGAAGCGGATTGTGAAATACCCTCATTTAGGTCAAAGAGCGCAGTTTGTTGCAATTCCGACAACATCAGGTACCGGTTCTGAAGTAACGTCTTTCTCTGTTATTACGGATAAAGAAGCAAATATCAAATATCCTTTAGCTGACTATGAGTTAACACCTGATGTCGCCATTATCGATCCGCAGTTTGTTATGACGGTTCCAAAACATATTACAGCAGATACTGGTCTCGACGTCTTGACACACGCAATTGAAGCTTATGTATCTTGTATGGCAAATGATTTCACTGATGGTCTAGCGATGAAAGCTATTCAGCTTGTATTTGAATACCTGCCAAGAGCTTATCGAAATGGCCATGATGAAGAAGCCCGTGAGAAAGTGCATAACGCATCTACCATTGCCGGCATGGCCTTTGCGAACGCATTCTTAGGCATTAACCACAGCTTAGCACATAAGCTGGGAGCGGAGTTCCACATTGCACACGGACGCGCAAATGCTGTTCTATTACCGCATGTTATTCGCTATAATGCCACAAAACCGAAGAAGTTTACAGCATTCCCTAAGTATAATCACTTTAAAGCTGACAAGCGCTATGCTGAGATTGCAAGAACATTAGGTTTACCGGCTGCTACTACTGAAGAAGGTGTAGAAAGCTTGGTTCAAGCGATCATTCGCTTAACTCAAGAATTGGAAGTTCCGATGAGTCTTGCTGCAAATGGGATTGATCAAGCAGAATTTGAAAGTAAGCTTGACTTACTATCCGATCGGGCTTTCGAAGATCAGTGTACAACAGCCAATCCTAAGCTTCCGCTGGTAACTGAATTAGCTGAAATCTATCGCCTAGCATACAAAGGAATTTAATAAAATGCAAAAAAACTCAAGCCTTTTGGTTTGAGTTTTTTGTTTTTATTGAAAAATCACCTTAGAAAAATGATTTAACAATATCCTCATGTTTATTACATACGGTACAGGTATATTCTATTTCGAGTGCATCCTCACGAACCATGTGTTCAGTTTCTTTTTGGCATTGCTCACAATAAAGGGTTCTTGGAATTTCGATCATTTGTCAGCCATCCTTTCGTTTTTTTCGAACGGTTCATTATAAGTTTAATATCCCAGATATTTGTTGAAAAATTCTTTAAGGACATATAATATTTACCACATTTAGGTTGACATTAATCAAGTAAAGGTATGAAAGAGAAGAAGGGGGAATTTTTACATGGATAAAAACACAATGGAAACATGCACCGAGATTCTAAAAGATGCCAAGAACATTATTGTTCTGACTGGAGCAGGTATAAGTACAGAATCGGGAATCAAAGATTTCCGTTCGCGGACAGGGATTTATAAACTGGCACCTGAATACATACTGTCAATTGATTATTTTTATCAACAACCAAAGGAATTTTATCAGTTTGCGATTGAAAATTTGTATCACCCTGATGCCGTTCCAAATAAAGGCCATCAAATCCTGGCTAAGTGGGAGAGAGAAGGAAAGGTAAGTTCTATTATTACCCAAAATATTGACGGGCTTCATCAGAAAGCAGGCAGCAAAAACGTGATAGAGTTTCATGGAACCATCAAAACAGCTACCTGTCAAAACTGTGGAAAGACTTATTCTACTAATGAGATGATTACGCGGTTAAACACCATGGATGAATTTTACGTATGTAATCATTGTCATACAAAGCGAAAAGAGGACCATTTCATTAAACCAGATGTGGTTTTGTTTGGGGATACTGGTGAATGGTTTACGATGGAAGGATTTAATCATATTCTAAAACAGATTCAGAGGGCGGACTGTTTATTGGTCTTAGGAACCAGTTTAAAGGTAACGCCTTTCTCCACCTTTCCGCAATATAAAAGTGCTGGTGTCCCGGTCATTATTATTAATAAAGGAGATACTCCATACGACTTTACGCCGAATACCTTTGTTATTCAAGAATCAATAGGCGAGACACTTATGAGGATAGATGAGAATGTGAACTGAGTATCTAGCCCAAGGATTTTTCTTTGTCTTATCTGTCGGGAATGATATACTTTAGTTGCCAAAATTTGGCGAGGGATCAATAGGATTAATGAATCGGAGGAGAGTATCAATGTTTACTTCTATTAATGAATTTAACCAAGAATGGAACCAGGAAGCTGCATCTACCCAAAAGGTTTTGGATGCCTTAACGGATGAGTCGCTTCAACAATCAGTATCCTCAGAAGACCGAACATTAGGCAGAATTGCCTGGCACATTGTTGCAAGCACACCTGGAATGATAAATGAATTTGGAATTCCGATTACCAATGTTGAAAACGCAGACAGAACGCCTGCATCTGCAAAAGAAATAGCTGACACTTTTAGAAAGGTTAGTACTGATGTTGTGGAGCAGGTACAAAAACAATGGACAGATGAGTCATTAACAGAAATGCAGAATGTTTTTGGGATGCATATGCCAAAGGCGGCAACACTCTCACTTCTAATTAAACATATGATCCATCATCGCGGACAAGTGACCGTTTTAATGCGCCAGGCAGGGTTGAAGGTTCCAGGAATCTATGGCCCGGCAAGAGAAGAATGGAGCGAAATTGGAATGGAAGCTCCAGCCTTATAAAAAAGGGAAGAGTTCTTAATAGGCTAATTTAGGTAACAGTAATAGTATTATGTTAACTAAAATAAGTACAAAAAAAGATGCCCGGTTTGTTAATCAAACTAGGCATCTTTTTTTGTTTATCTTTTAGCCTGTTTATATAGTTCAATGGTTTTATAGCCCTCGCCTAAAACAGTCTCCATCTCTAATTGGCGTTTTTCCTGTGTTTCTTTTCTTTTGGCACTATAGATATAACGAGCCCAATCCTTTTGGTAGCCGGGAGTTAGTTCGTTGTATTTTTTTAACAGTTCCTCGTTTTTCTGCAGGTACTTCTTAATATCGTCAATATGATCAATGTAGTCATCCACACATTGGCTGCTTTTACTGCTGGCAGCTTTTTTCGACTTTTTTGGGGTGGATTTTAAACCAACAATCGTAAACACATCATTTAGGCTTACCATTCTCGCAAACTTGATGTTGCTGTTTAGCACATAGCCGTCCTCATCCGAAGGAAGGGCACTAATAAAACTGTCACGGTCTATGTATTCTTTATATACTTTATTGTTCTTTTTGGGATAAGCGAAGTATAAATAGCCGTTGTCCTCCAGCAATTGTTTCTCTATTACGTTTTGAAGTTCTCTTGTGAATTCCTCTAAACTAAAAATGAAACTAAAGATAAGATCATATGTATCTTTTTTTATAGATGAGTCATATTCTAGTTCTTGGAATTCATCAACTTGTTCAGGTTTATGGAGGATAAGTTTGTTTGCATATTTCTGCAAGTTTAATTTATCTATTACACTTTTTGAGGCGGCCATACTATTCCTCCTTCACATTTATCATTAATTTAGCACCTCAGGATTAATCAAGTTTTTGGGGAGCTTGCCTGTTAACCCTGCAAGTAAATTTTCGACGGCAAGTTCTGCCATTTTTAGTTCTGTTTCATAGGTTGACGAACCGATATGGGGTGTAGTGACAACATTTGGGAACTGAAGCAGTGGATTGTCCTTTTTTACAGGCTCTATTTGATAAACATCCAAGGCAGCGCCATGAATTTCTTTATTATTTAATGCCTCAATTAACGCTGCTTCATCGACCGTTTTACCACGGGAACCATTTACAAATATACATGACTTCTTCATCAATTTAAATTCTCGTTCACCAATTAAATTCTCAGTCTCAGGGGTCAAAGGTGTCATCAAGCAGACAAAATCGGATTCCTTTAGTAATGTATCAAGGTCGCAGTAGGTTGCATTATACGTTTCTTCTGCCTCTAAATTACGGTTACGATTATGGTACAAGATATCCATATCAAATCCTAAGTGTGCCCGTTTAGCGATTGCAGAACCGATTTTACCCATCCCGATAATTCCAAGCGTTTTATGGTGAACATCTATCGCATATTCGGCGGTGGTTAAATGACCTTGCCAATTTCCAGATTTTACGAAGTGATCCAATTCGGCAATCCGGCGGGCAGAAGCGAGGAGGATTCCGAAAATGGCATCCGCAGTCGTATCTTCAAGGACGCCGGGCGTATTGGTTCCCATCACGCCGCGTTTTGTCATTACCTCAATCGTAAGATTATTATAGCCGGTGGAATTATTCGATACTATCTTTAAATTTGGTGCCCGATCAAGTAGTTCCTGATCGACCGGAAGTGCCAGCCCGACAATACCCTCAACTTCTTTAAGTGCTTCTAAAAACTCGGGATTGGTTTTCGGGTTAATCCCATCAAAAATTAGTACCTCAAATTGTTCGTCTAGTTTTTCAAGTGCTTCGGTTAATTCAAGGTTATAGGCAATGACTTTTCGTTTCACTTGTACCATTCTCCTCATAAATTGGAAGTCTAATGTATACCTCTATAAAGTGACATAAAGCTAGAAAGGTGTCAATAATTCTGAAAACGAATATATTTTACCTTTTCAGTTTTGAAAAAAATGAAGATTTTGTGTATGAAGGTAATTTCTTACACCGAACGCAGGCCTGCTATCTTATAATAAGAAAAAGTATGTGAGGGAGTGAACAAACTATGGTCTATGAGAAAAAGAAAGTAGTTATTTTGGGTGGAGGCTATGCAGGATTAATGACAGCTGTTTCGCTGCAGAAAAAGGTCCATCCTTCTAGAATAGACGTATATTTGGTAAATAAATATGATTATCATTATTTCACGACAAAGGTTCATGAAATGGGTGCAGGAACAGTGGATCCTGAATCTATCAAGCTGCCAATTCGAGACATTATTGATCTTAATTTCGTCACGTTTATTCAAGATGAAGTGACAAACTTAAATCTTGATAGAAAAGTAGTCGAATGTAAAGAGCATACATTACCATACGATTATGTTGTGTTTGGAATTGGCGGTACACCAAAAAACAATGATATCCCAGGACTAAAAGAGCATGGCTTTTTCTTATTTGACTGGGAAGGCTCGTACCGGCTTAGGGAGCATATTGAAAAGCAATTTTTAGAATATGGTCAAAATCCAAGCGGTTCATTAAATTGGGTGATTGGAGGTACTGGGTTCACGGGAGTGGAATTTATTCATGAATTAAAGGAAAAAATTCCTCGTCTTTGTAATCTGTATGGTGTTGAAAGAGAGGAGGTCCATATCCTAATCATTGAACCTGGGAAGAAAATTCTCCAAGGCTACCCTGTGGCCATAGTAGCTGATGCAACTAAATCATTGAAAAAGGTAAACTGTGAGTTTTTAGTAGGAGTTTCAGTCTCTCAGGTGGAATGTGACCAGATCAGATTAGCAGACGGAACGGTAATCGTAACATAAACATTTGTTTGGGCTGGAGGGGTTCAAAGGAAACCTGTTCTAAAGAACCAGGAATTTGAACGAATTGACGAACGTGTTAAGGTAAATGAGTATTGTGAGGTGCCTAATTACCCAGATGTTTATGTCTTAGGTGATGCATCTGTGAGCTATAATGAAAAGGGAGATCCGTATCCTCCCACAGCACAAATCGCGATTCAACACGGCAAATATTGTGCCTATAATATTGCGCTGAAAATATACGGGCAGCCGGCGAAGCCATTTCACTATATATACAAAGGGATGGTAATGTCGTTGGGAAGTAAGAATGCTTCTGGTATTGTTTATAACCATCATATCAATGGCAGGTTTGGCTCATTTATGAAATGGTTAATCGAAATGCGCTACTATTTTATGCTCGGAGGACTACGCTTAGTTCGAAAAGAATGGAAGGACGCTGAGTAAATAGATGTGACCAAAAACGAAAGAAATAGGACCACAATACGAAATAAGGTCAAAATAGCTAGAAATTGCCCTCATATTTGAGGGTTTTTTTGATTTTTTTTATTGAAATGAATACGTGGTACTATACAAACAAGCCTATTATTTTGCTAAAATAGTAAGTAATAAGTTTAGGAAAAATGCACTTTTTATGATAAAGTTTATTTTCTGAATAATGAAGTAATGATTGGGTTTAGGAGGAGAAGCGAATGTGGGATCTTGACATGAATATAGATCAAATTGCGAGAATAAAAGTAATTGGTGTTGGCGGCGGGGGAAATAACGCTGTTAATCGGATGATTGAAGACGGGATTCAGGGTGTAGAATTTATTGCTGTGAATACAGATGCCCAGGCTTTGAACCTTTCTAAAGCGGAAATTAAAATGCAAATTGGCGCCACCTTGACTAGAGGACTTGGTGCTGGGGCGAATCCGGAAGTCGGCAGAAGAGCAGTAGAAGAGAGCAGAAAGCAGCTCCAAGAAGTATTAGACGGAGCCGATATGGTATTCGTAACCGCTGGTATGGGCGGAGGTACCGGGACCGGGGCCGCTCCAGCTATCGCAGAAATTGCCCGTGAACTAGGTGCCCTTACGATTGGGGTAGTCACACGCCCGTTTGGATTTGAAGGAAAAAAACGTGCCGTCAATGCTGCCAGCGGAATTGAATTAATGAGAGAAGCGGTAGATACGCTCATTATTATTCCGAATGACCGCCTGCTTCAGATTGTCGACAAAAAAACCCCAATGTTAGAGGCATTCCGTGAGGCAGATAATGTACTTCGTCAGGGTGTTCAAGGTATATCTGACTTAATTGCCGTTCCAGGCCTTATTAACCTCGATTTTGCCGATGTAAAAACGATAATGACGAACCAAGGAACAGCGTTAATGGGCATTGGTGTAGCGAAAGGCCCAGATCGTGCCGTTGAAGCAGCGAAAAAAGCGATCTCCAGTCCATTACTTGAAACCTCAATTGATGGAGCACAAGGTGTGTTAATGAACATTACTGGCGGCAGTAATTTAAGTCTGTATGAAGTACAGGAAGCAGCCGACCTAGTCGCATCGGCCTCTGATCATGAATTAAATATGATCTTTGGTTCCATTATTAACGACAATTTAAAAGACGAAATTATGATCACGGTCATTGCAACAGGGTTTATGAATAGCGAAAATGAAGTACATAGACCTTCTGCCGCTCCTGTAACTGAAGCTTTTTCACAGCCAAAACGTGAGGAAAGTTTTAAGCATAATGTCCAAGAGCACGAAGAACAAAGGCCGCATCAGGATGAACAAATATATGAATACAATCGTTCCTATCAGGGCCAAGAGGAATCACTTGATATTCCAACTTTTTTACGAAATCGGAACAGAAGACGATAATCGATCGATAACACTCCCTATTCACTGTTTTTTGAATGGGAGTGTTTCTTTTTTATGTATAGGAGATGTTTATCTTTGTTTTCCGATCCGACCTTTGTCTTCTAGTACCTATATCGATTAATAATTCCGTTTTAGATGAAAAATAGTTTTAAGGTAAGCCTTGACTAGGGTATTAAATAGATAGGGCTGCAGAAATTTGGACTCCTAGTATAAAAAAATGGATTAAATCAATTTGCTTTTATAAAACTTGTTATTTATTAGTATTTTTCCATTGCAATACTTGAACCAAAGGTATAAGATATACTTTATGCGATTTTAACGTACAAATACAAACAAAGCTTCCAAGGGGGAAACTAAATGGAACAAACCAAAAAGCATGCTGATCGTCCACCTTACGGTGTTATTGCCGTTCTAATGGTAGGTGCCTTTATCTCATTTTTAAATAATACGTTACTAAACATTGCGCTGCCTTCTATAATGAGAGACTTAAATATTGAGGCATCTACTGTACAGTGGCTGACAACAGGTTTTATGCTGGTGAACGGAATTTTAATTCCGATTAGTGCTTACTTAATACAAAAGTTTTCTGTTCGGAATATTTTTATTGCAGCTATTGGGTTATTTACTGCCGGGACTATTCTTGCTGGATTCGCCCATGTATTTGCCTTGCTGCTTGCAGGACGGATGCTTCAGGCTTCTGGTTCAGCAATCTTAATGCCATTGTTAATGAACGTTATGCTAGTAAGCTTTCCAATTGAAAAAAGGGGAATGGCAATGGGTGTTTTTGGACTCATTCTCATGTTTGCTCCAGCGATCGGTCCAACTTTATCAGGCTGGATTGTGGAGCATTACGACTGGAGAATGCTTTTCCATTTTATTACACCAATCGCTATCGTTGTTCTCTTAATTGGTTTATTTTTGCTTAAAGATAAAAAGGAAAAGGTTAATCTTCGTCTCGACTTCTTATCAGTTATTCTCTCAAGTGTCGGATTTGGTGGAATCCTTTACGGCTTTAGTTCTGCCGGCAGTAAAGGATGGGATAGCCCACAGGTTTACGGAACGATTATGATCGGAATTATCTCTTTGTTCCTATTTATTTTCCGTCAAATTAAACAAGAAGCACCACTATTAAATTTCCGTGTCTATCGATATCCAATGTTTGCCTTATCATCATGCATCTCTATGGTGGTAAATATGGCCTTATTTTCCGGGATGATCCTGCTGCCTATTTATACGCAAAACCTTCGGGGGATTTCTCCGATGGATGCAGGACTCTTGCTTATGCCAGGAGCAATCTTGATGGCGTTTATGTCACCACTGACGGGAAAATTATTTGATAAAATTGGCGGCAGAATTCTTGCTGTTACGGGTTTAACCATTATTGTGGTAACAACTTATGCTTTTAGTAAATTAACGCTGCATACTACCTATACCCATCTAATTATGATCTATTCTATTCGTTCAATGGGAATGGCGATGGTCATGATGCCGGTATCAACAAATGGTCTAAATCAGCTTCCAAAACGTCTGTACCCACATGGAACGGCAATGAACAATACCCTAAACCAGGTTGCAGGTGCGATTGGGACAGCCTTAATGGTTACGATTATGTCAAACCGTGCAGAATCACACGCAAAAGAACTTGGTAACGCAGCGATGCAGCATTTAACTGCGCCGCCATCAAAGGCAGCTCTAGCGGAAATGAAACAACAAATCATGATGCAATCCATGTTAAATGGGATCAATTTCTCATTTCTAATCGCTACTTTTATTGCAGCAGTCGCACTCGTCCTATCCTTCTTTATTAAACGATCCAAACAAGCAGAAGATCTAGAAGGAAAAAGCCAAACAAAACCTAGCGAGAAAAAAATCTCATCAAAGCTAGCACAAAACTAAGGTGCCTGACACCATTTGTAATATAAACAAGTTGTTTAAGCTCATTTCTTTTCGGAGAGATGAGCTTTTTTCATTTAAGAAATGATGGCGCTTTATTTCGAAAAATTCGCAAAATAAATTTTATTGAAAGCGTATGCTATAATGAAAATAAAACAATCAGCAAGGGGAAATCGCAATGTTGAAGGATTTTTTCATGGACTTATCTCAAAATCAATTTTTAAATAATGCTGCTAAAAAGTATGGCTTAAAAATGGGGGCACAAACTGTTGTGGCCGGAACTAATATACCAGAAGTAATCAAAAGCATTAAAGAGCTTAATGCTCAAGGGATTTCTTGTACAGTCGACAATTTAGGGGAGTTTGTCTTTAAAGAAGAGGAAGCAGCTGCTGCGAAAGAACAAATTCTTAAAGTGATTGAGGCGATCCATGAAAATCAAGTGGATGCACATATTTCATTAAAACCAACCCAAGTCGGATTGGATATTGATTATAACTTTTGTTTAGCTAATATCAGAGAGATTGTTCACTTGGCTGGCCAATATGATATGTTCGTTAACATTGATATGGAGGACTTTAAGCATTTAGAGTTGACCTTTAATCTTTTGGACGAACTTTCACTTGAATATGATAATGTGGGTACGGTCATTCAGGCATATTTTCATAATGCTTTAGAATATCTTGAAAGATATAAAAACCACAGAATCCGGATTGTAAAAGGTGCCTATAAAGAGTCAGCAGAAATTGCTTATCAAGATAAAAAGGATATCGATGCGAACTATATTAAATTGATTGAATGGCATCTCTTGAACGGGAAATTTACTTCAATTGCCACACATGACCACAGGATTATCAATCATGTAAAGGCGTTTGTTAAAGAAAACAATATTCCTAATGACCAGTTCGAGTTCCAAATGCTGTATGGATTCAGGAAAGATCTGCAGTTAAGTTTAGCTAATGAGGGATATAATTTCTGTACGTATGTTCCATTTGGGAATGATTGGTATGGATATTTCATGAGACGATTAGCCGAAAGACCGCAAAATTTAAATCTAGTTGCGAAACAGGTTTTTAATAAGAAAACTAATACCATCATCGGCGTCGCAGCTAGCGCGTTTCTATTAGGCAGATTGTCTAAATCTAAATCTACTAATAAGAAAGGAAGATAAAAAGCATTACAAAACAAAAGCCAAGTATCTATTCCTTTATGGAGTGGATACTTGGCTTTTCTATTTGTACTGGTGTCAGGCACCATTTGTAACAACGCTGTAGGAGTAATTACTGTCGTCCCATTGGTAGATTCCTTCTTGGAGTTTGATGATGGTGTCAAAAGGGCGGTTGACATGGTTGGTATTTTCTGTTGGAGCAGTTTCCTGGTCTTGTTGGTAGTTTTGTTTATTTTCGATTAGATGTTGTTTGAAGGTGAGCATATCTGCTTTGGATGCGATGCGAATGATTTTATCTAGGGTGATTTTCTTTTCGCTGATGCCATAGCTGTTACATATACTTGTTTGAAAGCTTTTGTTATATTGAATCATCATGTGTAAATCATTGATACATGCAACTCCAAATACTTCTTTAATAACATCCTCATAACGAAGCTGCGTGCCGGTCGCAAATTTAATAATGTTTTTTTCAGGATTTTCTAAACGATAAACCGTCTCAATCGTATTCTCCATGTTAACACATCCATTCAATTAATAATTACTATATCATGAAACCAAAGCAAATAGGATTAAGCGATGGTGTTAAGTGTTTTACTAGTGAAATTAATACACTTATATATTATAACATATAATTTACCGCAAAATGTGACATGAAATTTAGCTTTGTGTAAAAATTGTCGAATGAAAGCGCTCTAAAATTATTAAAGAAATATTCACAGGTTTTCGTAAGAAAATGCTTTAAAATAAAACTATGTTAAACATTTCACAAATAAAGAGAAAAGAAAATGAGGGTGTAATTATTATGGGGTTTAGTAAACCGGATCAAATCATGGCCATAACAGTCGAGAACGGAGTTAAAAAAACCAAGTATACACCACTTCAAACCATCCTATTAGGTTTTGAAGCAGGAGCGTTTATAGCACTTGGTTACCTGCTATTTATCCGTGTAACCGCTACGCTAACCGGCAATTTAGAGGGATTAGGCAGTTTAATTGGGGCAAGCATCTTCCCGGTCGGTCTTATTCTCACATTATTGGCGGGCGGGGAATTACTGACTGGGAATATGATGGCGGTGCCTCTAGCAAGAATGGCAAAAAGGATCAGTACGGGAAAGGTACTCTATAACTGGTTCCTCGTTACCATCAGTAACTTTTTAGGCGCCCTTTTTGTTGCCTATTTCTTTGGACATTTAGTCGGCCTAACCGAAGCCACGCCATTTCTAGAAAAAACGATTAGTATCGCAGACCACAAGCTTGAAGCAACCTTTCTCCAGGCCTTTCTATCTGGAATTGGCTGTAATTGGCTGGTTGCCTCTGCGGTTTGGCTATCATATGGTGCGAATGATATGTCTGGGAAAATTTTAGGCATCTGGTTCCCAACGATGGCATTTGTCGCAATTGGATTCCAACACGTTGTGGCAAATATGTTTGTCATCCCTGCGGCGATTTTTGCAGGCCATTTTACATGGATGGACTATATTCACAATTTTATCCCAGTCTTTTTAGGAAATGCCGTGGGCGGTACGATATTTATTGCCATGGCCTATTGGCATACCTATAAAAAATATCTGCCTGTCTTAACAGAAGTAAAAGTTGTTAAACCGATTGCGAAAACTGGAACAAGATAAATGATTGTCTAAGCAGCCTTGAACCGTTTGGTCAGGCTGCTTTTTTGTCGTGCTTCTCACTTTACCATCCTTTATCTAAGTAATATTGCGTGCGTCAAGAGAATAAAATGAGTGAATGGAGGCAATCCGTGTTATCAATTTTGCACTGGATTGTGTGACATTCGATTTAGAGGAGTAGTTGGGAACATGGTGAAGCAAAGATGGGCAATTTCAGTATTATTAATTGGGAGTTTACTAGCTTTAGCAGGGTGTGATGAGAAGGCGGCCACAAACAAACCGGACCATGAAAGGGAAAAGGTAACTGAACCGCAAAAGCCGCCAAGTCAAAAGCCGCAGGAACAACCGCCAAAGGAAGAAAAAAAGAAACCCGTTGTCGTTAATGTCATTGATCCAAATACAAAGAGTGTTGTTAAAACTTTTTTACCAGAGGAATTAGGGTTTGCAAGTAATCCAGACGCATATAAACAGGCATTAGAGCAGTGGGCGAAAGAGCTTGCAAGAGGAACAGCTGCAGCAGCGGGCTATGATCAACGGATGGTCCTCGACAAAATCAATGCAAATGGTCAAATCATTAAAGGAAAGCCCTTAATCATATTAGACGAAGCGGAATTGGTAAAACGAGTGCTCGCAGCATCTGCCGAGGGCGGCGATATTGAACTGCCGATCACGATAACACAAAGCGGGTATAAGCCGGAGGACCCGGCCCATTTAAATGAAGTGGTCGTTGGTTCCTTTACAACCTATTTCAACAGTGGGGTTGTAGGCCGTTCAAAAAATATTGAGCTGTCAGCGATTGCCATTAATAATGTGATTGTGGGCACGCAGGATATTTTTTCATTTAATACAACGGTAGGGCCTAGTGACGCTGCCCATGGTTACCAGCCGGCAAAGGAAATTGTCAATAAAAAAATGGTGATGGGAATTGGCGGTGGAATCTGTCAAACATCATCGACGTTGTTTAATGCGGTTGACCAGGTTGGGGTTAGTTATGTCGAAAAACATCATCATTCCTTATCTGTTGGCTATGTCCCGCAAGGGCGAGATGCAACAGTATCCTATGGCGGCCCAGATTTTCGCTTTCAAAATACAACGGGTGTTCCCATATTAATTAAAACAATTTATGCAAAAGGGAAGCTTACGGTTGAAGTTAGAACATCAGCGGCCTACAAAGGTCTCCTAAAAAAATAATGATAAAAGGATGCCGGCGAACCATTTGCAGCATCCTTTTATGTTGTTTATTGGAAGTTTTTCAATATAATGTACCAATTTAAGTGCCCCCTTTCTGATTGGCTTAAGGTTTAACATATGTTGTCAAACATGTTATAATTTTCTGGAAAAGGAGGTTTGACGATGGTAGAAAAGGTACTGCATGCAATTCAAGATGAGTATCCAGATGATTTTGCCTGGTGTTATGGCTGTGGCCGTTTAAATGAAACTGGCCACCATCTCCGGACCGGCTGGGAAGGGGATCAGACAGTAACTGTTTATACACCAAAACCGGAACATACGGCCTTACCTGGATTTGTCTATGGAGGCTTGATTGCTTCACTTATTGATTGTCATGGAACAGGTTCCGCTGCACTTGCTTTACACCGGAAAAATGGTTTTGAACCAGGTGATGGTCAGGATGCACCGAGATTTGTAACCGCTTCCTTAAATGTGGATTTTCTTAAACCGACTCCGCATGGTGTCCAATTAAAGGCAATAGGAAGAGTGGAGGAAATCCATCCTAAAAAATTTAAGGTCGCAGCAGAAGTGTTTGCAAATGATATTCTTTGTGCCCGCGGTGAAGTAATAGCCGTTGTCATGCCTAGCAGTTTTTTAAAAGAAGGGTTATAGAGTAATAGTTTGGATCCACTCCTAATGGTCGAGTGGATCTTTTGTAAACTAATTGTAATACTGCCAATTGAAACCAAAAGCACCCTTGGATCGTCATATTAAATGAAGGTTTTACAAGGGGGGGTAACAGGTGATCTGGTTGAAAAAAATAATCATAACGACCATCATCAGTTTGACAATTGTTTTTGGATGCATCGTCGGGGTCTTAGGACCTGCTTTATTCCAAGAAGGAAACCCCGTACCGCTGCTGGTGTCAATCGTGAAATTAAAGATTACGGATACTGACTATGTTCAGTTTTTCAATACAGAAAAAAAGAGCAGATATTTGTCTAGCAATACAGGGCCTAATCCCTTTAAAAAGGTCAAAGAAGTGATGAAGGCAAATGGGTGGGTTTTCGAGGAGCAACTAGGGCCTGGATTAATTTTTCTAAAGGACGAAAAGGAAGCAATCGTTTTGACGAGACAGTACTCTAAACATTTTGTTATTTGGGATGTTTCAAAAAGCGTCGATAGATGATATAAACTACATAATTGTAAATCCCCCTAATCGATGTGACTAGGGGGATTTCATTTATTTATTTCTTCTATTGCGTAATAATAAAGTTAACGATCATCGATTTGCTTTTTTAGTAAAGTGGATTAATATTAGTACAAGAGGGCCAATAGGAGGATTAGCATGTTAAAAGAAAAGATCAAACAGTACATAGCGGAAAAGGATCGTCAGTCAACTGCTGAAGGAGTCGTCCTTTTTAGAGAAGAAATCGAGTATGCAGAACAAAATCAGCTGGCTGGTGAAGGAGAATGGATTGAAAAGGATGCCAATACCCGTTTCGCCGATGCCTATATTGAACGTTGTGATAAAGAATCGGAGAATATGTTAAAAAATGAAACCTCTGCGTTTTTGTCAGAACCTCTTCATTATCTCAAGAAGCATAAAAATGAATTTATTTATCTCGAATCGAAATGGTTCGATTTTGTGAATGTTGAAGCGATTTCACTTGAAATGGATGATGTCTTCGGAACCTATGACGTCATGCTGGGCTTGAAGCTACAAAAGAAATATGACAAGCAGATTAGAGAATACTTAAATGCTCATTTAAAAGGTGAGGAAGCAAAATTTGATTTAATGTTTACGCTTGATGATGGGCTGTGGAATTTAAACTTTGTCTTGAATTATGTAGAAGGCTTTCATGAGGAAATGACGATTGGAGAAGCCTTCCAGTTAATCTATCATTTCCTATTTAAATTGGTGGAAGCAGTTGAAAAAGAGCAATAAGTGTGGAAATCCTAATCAGCTTTAAGCTGGTTAGGATTTTTTCAGTTAGACTAATTGCCTTACAAATCAACTTAATCCTTGCTCTGTTATGGAAATCGGTGAACCAGAGGAAGTGTGCTCGTTTACCCAGCCAAGTGACGTTTCTGACACAGCGCTCCAATTTGGTATTTCGTCCTTATGCTGTTCCACCCAGCTCATACAGTATTGAGGATCGATATTATATTCCATACATTGAGAAAGGAATGACTGAATGGAATTCTGATTACAATTTTGCCAAGAACCACACGTGTAACTAAACACATTTTCCATTTTTCCTTGAATAGAAACCTCATCTATAAAATTACTGAATTGACTTTCCACCTAAGTTCACTCCTAATCACGAATAATTATTTTTACATCCTTCAGTATGTCCAATCTTAAAATAATCAAGCCAAAATTACCGAGATAAAAGGAATATTTTTCATTCATTGGTGCAAATTATAAGAAGCCAATTTTAGGTAATCAACTCATAATCTGGGGTACGATTGTTTTAAAAAACAGCTAGAAAAAAATTTATCTAATCGGAGTTTTTCGATGAAAAAATTCAAAAAACTACTTAATGATGAACAGAAGTCATTGCCTGCAGAAAAAACGGATCAACAGATCGAGTCGAATTTATCGAGTAACATTGACAGATTGAAGGAGCTTTTTAAGGACTGTTCTGATATTGTCTTTCGGCAGATTATTGCCGGAGAGGTGGAAGGCTATTTTTTGTTTGTTGATGGGCTCATTGATACGAACAGCATCCAGCTTCATGGGATCAACCAAATTCTTAAGGAAGTAGAGAAAGAGCGAGTTACAGCTGATTTTTTAATAGAAAGAATTATTTCAGTCAGTTCTGTTAAAGAAATAACTAAACTTGATGATGCTGTATCAAATGTTCTAAAAGGGAATACTGTTCTTTTAGTTGATAGAGTGAGTACAGGTATTGTCATCGATGCAAAAGGTGGACAACGAAGAAGTGTCTCCGAACCGGAAACCGAGTCTGTCGTGCGCGGCCCGCGTGAAGGCTTTACGGAGAGTCTTAGAGTTAATACGGCCCTTGTAAGACAGAAAATCCGTTCTAACCGGCTAAAGGCGATTGCAAAAGACGTTGGCGAGGAAACAGGAACCGGCATCGCCATTATGTACATCGATGGTTTAGTAGACCCCGATCTTTTAAAAGAAGTTCAAGCAAGGCTGGACCGGATTAAAATCGATGGTGTTTTGGAAAGTGGTTATATAGAAGAATTAATTGAGGATAATCCTTGGAGTGTATTTCCACAAATCCAAAATACCGAACGTCCGGATACGGTAGCAGCCAATCTCTTAGAAGGAAGAGTCGCCATAATAATCGATGGCACACCGCTTGCCCTCGTCATGCCGGCTACCTTTTGGCAGTTCTTGCAGGCAAGTGAAGATTATTACCATCGTTATCACATTTCAATCTTTCTTCGGCTTCTTCGTATCATCTTTGTTTTTATTGCTCTTACTTTACCAAGTCTTTATGTGGCCGTGACTACCTATCATCAAGAGATGATTCCGACAAACCTGCTCTTTAGTATTGCATCAGCGAGGGAAGCGATTCCATTTCCAGCCTTTGTTGAGGCCATGATCATGGAAATTTCTTTTGAAGCACTGCGGGAGGCTGGAGTAAGGCTTCCTAAAATTGTTGGTCAAGCGGTAAGTATCTTGGGGGCACTTGTCATCGGCCAGGCTGCTGTCGAGGCAGGAATTGTTTCAGCACCGATGGTTATTGTCGTTTCCCTTACCGGGATTGCCTCATTTACCATTCCAAGATTTAATATGGCCATTTCCATTCGGCTGCTTCGTTTTCCTTTTATCGTTCTGGCAGGGATGTTTGGATTATTTGGGATTGTTTTAGGGATATTGGTAATCCTAACGCATTTAAGTAAATTAAGATCGTTTGGCATCCCGTATTTATCACCAGTAGCGCCAATGTCTGTTTCGGGATTAAAGGATGTATTCATTCGGGTGCCATGGTGGTCAATGAATAAACGGCCGGATCAAACGGTCAAAACGGATAGGACACGAGAAGGGGAAGGGTTAAAACCAAGCCCAGGTAAAGGCAGTGAAGAAGGGGATCAATCATGAAGGTAATCCGACTTATGTTAATTTGCATGATTTCCGTGATTTTATTGACAGGCTGTTGGGATCGCTCCGAAATAAACGATATTGCGTTTGTGGTCGCCACTGGAGTAGATAAAGGGGCAAAGAACAAATTTCTTTATTCGGTACAAATTCCGCTGCCCAGCTCTATGGGTGGAGCGGGTTCAAGCGGCGGCGGCGGCGGAACAAGCGGTGAAGGGCCTTATCTTGTCGCACAAGGGGCTGGCGGAAATGAACGGCAGGGGATGGAGGAAATCCAAACGAAGCTTTCGAGGAGGCTTTATTTAGGACATAGAAGAGTCCATATCATTGGAGAATCCCTTGCCAAAGCGGGGATTAGTAAATCATTGAACGCCATTTTTACACAGCCCCGTTCAAGGATTTCAACCTTTTTGCTGATCTCTAATGGCGATGCTGTGAAATTATTAAAGACACAACCTCGGATGGAACAATATTCTGGTGAAGGAATGCGAGAGATGTCTAAAAACAGTCTCAATATGACTGCCCGGGATGCCCTGCAGGATTTATATCGAGAAGGCAAGGACATGATCATTCCTGTCGTTAATACTGCCGGCACAACCAAAACAGATAAATCTAAAAAAGAAGTTCAAATGGACAGCTTTGCTGTGTTTAAAGAGGATAAGATGGCCTTTTCGACCAATAAAGATGAAAGCGCGGGAATATTATGGTTATTTGAAAAAATGCAAAAGAAATCTTCCTCTTTTCCTGTTACTAAGAATGAAGAAATATCCGTCCAAATTTTTGAACAACGAACTGAGCCCAAGCTTAAAATGGTGGACGGAAAACCGACCTTTGTCCTGACTGTAAGGGCTGCTGGAGTTTTATACGAAAATGAAGCAAATTACCGAATTGAGGATCCTAAAACGTATCGATTTATTATTAGTAAAATGGAGAACGAAATAAAAGAAGAAATTCAAGCTATTTTAAAGCATGCACACTCACAGGGAGTTGATGTTTATGGGTTTGGCTGGTATCTTTTTAAAAATAAACATCAAGAGTGGGAACAGAATTGGAAGGATAACTGGAGAAGCACCCTTCCAAACCTAAAGGTTAGCGTCGTGGTAGATGCAGATATCCAAAGAACTGCGAATATTGGGATTAATGAAAAGGAATGACAATATGAAAATTGGGATGATTGTTGTCTGGTTGTTTCTCATAGTCTATATATTATTTGTTTTTAAGAAGAAAATTGTCAGCAAAAAGGAACGAAAATGGGTTTACCTATGGGCTGGTTTAGCGTTTGGTATTTCCATCTTGGATCTATTTCATTTATCACTCAGTACCGTTACGACATTTTTAAATGTTACATTTGAAGGCATTTCAAGATTGGTCGTGAAATTATGAAACAAAAAATATCTGATTTCCAATTGGCCCTCCTCGTTGCAAATGTAATCTTTGCCGGGCCTGTCATAAGCCTGCCACAGATTATTTTACAACAAGGCGATCAAAACGCTTGGCTTGTCCCGATTATTATTTATCCCATTTTAATCTCATTTATCTTTATTATTTTTGGAAAAAACAAACAGCCGGAATGGTTACAAAACGTTCTTATTATTGGTGATAAGAGTAAATGGATCGAAAAGGCCTTTATTTTGCTCTTTCTTCTCTTGGTTATTTTCACCATCGTCAGAGATTTAAGAGGAATGATAGACTTTGTTGCGACAGTTCTATTACCAACGACTCCGAACGATATTTTAATGGTATTGTCCATGTTAGTCATTGTTTATATCGCCATTTCAGGGATTGAGGTGGTAGCCAGAGTTAACGCGATTACGTTTTCCGTTTTATTCATCATCGTAGCGATGCTGCCATTCCTATTAATGAATGAGTGGAATTTTGGCAATCTGCAGCCTATCTTTGGCTGGGAATCCATTCCAGCTATTTTAAGAGCCGTATATGTAACCTTCTCTTGGATGGGGGAGATTTTATTCTTTTTAATTATTATCTCCAGTACCAACCCGCCCAAAAGAGCACGGCGAGCGGTAATTATTGGAACAGGACTTGGCTTGTTTCTGTTCTTTGTAGTACTATTTTCTGCCTTGGGAGTATTAGGACCAAGAATTATCCGAGAATCTACCTACCCCAGTCTGATGCTGATTCAACAAATCAACTTAACTGATTTTCTTGACCGCCTTGATTTAGTGATTACCGTAACATGGCTGCCAACTATTTTTACGAAGGTTGCCTTTCTCCTATATGCGATTAATCACTGCTTTAGCTACCTTTACAAGGGAAATACGAATAAATTCTTATTTCCTATTGCCTTTATTGTAGGGTATTTGTCCATCCTAATGTTTAAAAACACAATGGATCTTTTACGTTTTTCTTTCTACACTTGGAATTTAATCGGTCTTTTAATACAGTTGATGATAATTTTCATCTTCCTGTTTGTTAAAAGAAACATAAAAATGAAGATAAAGAAAAAAGAGGCGGACACTTAAATTTTGATTGATTTCAAGTTGAATGATGTGTATTGAGGAAAAAGTGAGGGAGAAAAACGATCTCCTTCCTTTTTTTTGTCCAGAATTATGATACATTAGTAAGTAAAAAAAGCTGAGAGGTATATAAATGGAAAAGGGTTTATCAGGAAAACGAATAGTGGTTGGCGGTACACGCAAGCTAGAAGAGATTAGTACTTTAATTGAAAAACAAGGAGGTCTTCCTATTGTTCGCTCGCTTCAAGGTACCGTGTTTTTAGCCGAGAAGGAGGTCGAGCCGGATTTGGTTGAATTTGTCGAGAAAGGAGCCGATTGGGTTATTTTCACGACAGGAATTGGGATTGAGACGTTGGTTAAACTGGCATCGAAGCTTGGGTTGGAAGAATTATTTCTCGAAAAGATCCGCAGCACAAACGTTGCAACCCGCGGCTATAAATCACTGGCGGCTCTAAAAAAATTGGCGATTCAGCCGGCTGCTTCATCTGATGATGGAACAACAAAGGGGTTAGTTCGTGCACTTGAGGGCATTGATTTCACCGGAAAACGAGTCATGGTGCAGCTGCATGGCGAAAAGGCACCTGCTTTAACTCATTTTTTCGAAGACCATGGTGCAGTGGTTCAAAAAATACTGCCTTACCAACATATAGAACCAGCCGAGGAGACAGTCGATACCTTGTGCAAGGAGCTTATCGCCAATGAGTGTGACGCCGTATGTTTTACGACTGCTGTTCAGGTTCGTTCGCTTTTCGATTTTGCCAAGAGAAATAATCGTTATAAAGAAATCGTCGAAGCTTTTAAAGAAAAAACGCTTGCCGTTGCGGTTGGAAAAGTAACTTTAGAGGCTCTAAAGGAGGAAGGAATTGACCGTGTCCTGGCACCTGAAAATGAACGCATGGGTGCGATGATCATTACCCTTGCCAATTATTATTTAAAAACAGATATTTAAACTTAATCATAAATCAAAGCATTCGTCGTTGGATTCGAATGCTTTTTTCTTTTACGGGCGAACATGCTATAGTAGCTAAAGGAAAAGCCTATAAAGGAAGAGATAAAATGACAACGGTAGTTTCCTATATCAAGGAGTGGCAGCAGGCCCTCCAGAATGAAATCAATTACTTAAAGAAATTCGGCAGCAGTAAATACCTTATTCGTAATGGCAGGCTGTTATCCGCGGAGGGATCCTTTTCTTATTATTTTGAAACGACCACTTCTTTACGGATACCAGTTGGTTCTTCCGTTAGACTAGATTGGGGAGGAATGACCCAAAATGGACGGATCCTGTCCTCAGAAGGTAAAGGGGTCATCTTAAGCTTAGAACAATCATTCGGTGACTTAATTTCCGAAGCAGAACTGTTCCACGACCCGTGGGAATTGCTTGAACTGTTGATCCAACGGCTCGATGAAATCAAAAAGGATAAACAAAAGAGGCTTCGGGTCAAGAAATTAATGGATCCATCAATGCCTGCCCATCATCCTGTTGAAAAAATAAAGAGCAATGTTCATGAGCTAGTCCTGCGCTCCAAATATAATCCGGTTACCTTTGTCTGGGGTCCCCCCGGTACAGGAAAAACCTATACACTAGCGAGAACAGCAGCCAATAAATACTTTCAAGAAAAGCGAGTCCTTATTCTTTCACACAGCAACCAGGCAGTAGATGTTCTGATTGGAGAATTAAGCGGCTTTATTAAAAAGAAAGATCGTTTCCGGACAGGCGATGTCCTCCGCTATGGATTTGGTTCAGGTGAACAGCTGATTGGTCAGGAAGCGATAACGACAAACGAATTACTCGAAAAGAAGGACCCAAGCCTCGCCGAAGAAAAGGAAATTTTACTAGAAGAACGAAAACTTTTAAAGCAGGACATCGCACGTTCATTCAGCCAAAGGGATACCAATCACCTTTTAGAGCTTGAAACGAAGATTGCCAGGGTATTGGATAAGATTCGGCAAAAGGAGATTCAATTTGTTAAGGAAGCGTTTGTAGTCGGGACCACGCTCGCTAAAGCAGCCAGTGATCCGGCTATTTATGAAAAAAACTTTGATCTCGTAATTGTCGATGAGGCGAGTATGGCCTACGTGCCGCAGGCGGCATTTGCTGCGGCACTTGGCAAACGGGTGATTGTCTGCGGGGATTTCAAGCAGCTGCCGCCAATTGCAGCCTCAAGAGATTCTTTCGTGACCAAGTGGCTGAAAGAGGATATTTTTCATCGCGCTGGTGTAGTGGACTGGGTAAATGACGGCAAACTGCATCCACATCTACTCTTATTAAAAGAACAACGGCGGATGCATCCGGATATCTCGGCCTTCACGAATCAATATATCTATCATTCACTCGTTGGTGACCATGAGAGTGTTTGGAAAAGCAGAAATCAAATTGTTGAAAGTGCCCCATTTCCGGGCCGTTCCTCGATCCTTGTCGATACCAGTTTTACAGGAGCATATTGTATAACGGAACGGACCTCACAATCGAGGATGAATATCTGGCAGGCGTTATTATCGTTTCAGCTTATCCATGAGTCCTATTTGAGTGGATTGAGGTCGATTGGCTATGTGACCCCTTATCGGGCCCAGGCTCAGTTCATGGATTTGATACTGGATGATTTATATGAAAAGGAACGAATGACAGCTGATATTATTGCTGCCACGGTCCATCGTTTTCAAGGAAGCGAGCGGGATGTAATGGTCTTTGATACAGTTGAGGGCGGGCCGCAAACTCGGGCTGGTATGCTAGTCACTGGCAAGGATAGTGAACGGTTAATTAATGTTGCGATTACAAGAACAAAGGGGAAGTTTATTCATGTAAGTAATCAAGTCTATATTAGCCGCCATGTTTTTCAAGGTAAGACCTTGAGACAGCTTGTGGACCATCAGGTGAAGAAACAGCAAATGGTAGAAACGAAGGATATTGGAACGTGGATTAGACATCCTCATCCTAAATTGCAATGGATGCATGCCCGAAAATTAGAAAAGGTATTTTACGATATTGATTTTGCTCGAAGGTCGATGGTTCTATCGTTACCGGCCCGGACAAGACTATCCAAGGAATGGATTGATAAGGTGAAAAATCGAAACCAATCTCTAAAATTAACCGTGGTTTCAGACGATGACTGGCTCGAGCTGCGGCCAGAGCAACGGGTAGCTGAGAGTTGGCCGTTTCCATATATCATCCTGGATGAGCAGATTTTGTGGCTGGGTCTGCCGTTAGAGGGTGCAAAAGAAATTCAGCCGCCCTTTGTGGCAGCCAGACTTGAGTCGGGTAAGGCAGCTGAGTATCTTTTAAGTCAACTATTAACGAAACAGTAATGATAGCAGGATATCTTCCTGCTATTTTCTATTTCATAAAAGTTTTATCTTTGGTAAACTGATGGAGCAAAACAGACCGACCAAAAGGAGAATCGAGCAAGGTGAAGCGTGAACAAGCAATCATTATCGGCGGAGGAATGGCAGGAAAGTTAATTGCCGCGGCAATATCTCCCTATTTTCATAGTGTTCTAATTTTGGAGAAGGATCCACTGCCTGAAAATCAGCACACCGTTAGGAAAGGAATTCCTCAAGCGCATCACATTCATGCACTCCTGCATGCAGGAGACCATGCATTAGAAAGACTATTTCCCGGGTTTCAAAAGGATATGGTAAACCGTGGATCTATTAAAATAGATTCACTAAAGGATTTGGCGTGGTACCATCACGGGGTATGGAAACTGCGGTTTCCAAGCAAGGAGTCGACCCTATTACAGACAAGACCCTTGCTAGAATCGTACGTTGAAGAGAGGGTAAATAAAATTGAAAATGTAACTTATACATACGGAACAAAGGTAATATCGTTTATTTTAACGGACGATCACAGTGGGGTACGTGGTGTAGAAGTTCTTCAGGAAAACAAAACTAAAACAATCATCGGAGATGTAGTGATTGATACTAGTGGTACCGCTTCGTTCACGAATGGCTGGCTCGAGAAGCAGGGGCGTATGGTCCCTGAGGAAAAGGTTGACATAGGACTATGTTATGCCACTCGGAAATATAGCTTACCAGAGCCTCCAAGTGATTTTAAAATAAAGCTTATCTATCCGAATCCCCCTGAGCAAACCCTAGGCGGTACTCTGTCAATGGTGGAAAACAATCAGTTTATCGTGACCCTCATTGGTTACTTAAATACTCTTAATCCTGTTGAGATTAAGGAATCGGATGGTTTTATCAGAATGGCTGAACAGTTACCACTTCCAGATATTTATCAAGAAATAAAAAAAGGAACATCACAAACTGAAACGGCTGTTTATCAAGTTCCACAAATTAAGTGGCGTCACTTTGAGCAGGTGGATTTACCTGATGGATTAATAGTAGCAGGTGATTCTATCTGCAGGATTGATCCAGTGTTCGGACAAGGAATGAGCATTGCAGCCTTAGAAGCATTGGCAATCAAGGATCATCTTGCTTCAACACCGGAAAGAGCACATTTTGGTAAATTACAAAAACAATTGGCTAAGATTATTGCACCTGTATGGTCAATGGTACTCTGCGAGGATTTTCGATATAGTGAAGTTAAAGGAAAAAAACCATTCGGTTTGAAGTTCCAACAGTGGTATGTTAAAAAAATATTCTTGTTATCAGCAGGGAACAAAGGAATCTATCAAGACTTTGTTCAGGTAATGAATCTAGTTAGGACAGCAACCATTCTTTTTAAACCATCTACTATAAAAGAAGTTTTAAAACATAAATAAAGCAAAAGTAGAAAGGTAGATTCATAATAGTTAGAAAAATATAAAACATCTTGCTTTTCCTTCTTGACAATTTGCCCGTTTCTATAGATAATCAAATAAATAAAAATAGTAAATGGTATGGGACTAGTAAATCATTGGAATGTGTTAGAGAGTGAAACCCAAAGGCTGAGAGGTTTCTCACGGAAAGATGATTGAACCTGCCCTTTTAACAGCTGCTTATGCAAACATGAGCCGTTCCCCTCGTTACGGGTTGAAGAGGATGCATTGCATCAATAAAGGTGGTACCGCGGAAACGATTTTTCCGTCCTTTTTTAAGGACAGAAGAATCGTTTTTTATTTTTGGCTCTGTTAAACGATATTTGTTTTTACACTTTGTTGATTGGAGAGGAAGGCGTTCGACTCCTGCGGGAGTACGGGGCAGGGGAGACCCCACAGGCGCTTTAAGCGCCGACGCCGAGGAGGCTCCCCGGCACGCCCGCGGAAAGCGAGCGCCTGGAGCGGAAATCAACTGCCATTTATAAAAGAGCCTTATTTTTAAAAATGAAAGGTCGTACTAAAAATGAAAAAACAGCTGGTGGTCGTAAAAATTGGAAGCAGCTCATTAACAAATGCAACGGGAACCATTTCCGAAGAAAAAATGCGGGATCATGTGGAGGCACTTGCTTACCTAAAAGCTCAAGGACATGAAGTGATTCTCATTTCATCCGGTGCTGTTGCGGCAGGATTTGGCTCACTCGGCTATCCGACAAGACCCAAAACGACAGCTGGGAAACAGGCGGCCGCCGCAGTCGGACAAGGGCTATTAATGCAGCATTACATTGATCTTTTTAAAGAGTTTCATATGGTGCCGGCCCAAATGTTATTAACGAGAGAAGATTTTTACAGCCAGACACGGTTTCAAAATCTATTTTCAACAATCCATGAGCTGCTCGGGCGGGGTGTCATACCAATCATAAATGAAAATGATTCGGTTTCCATTGAGGAATTAACCTTTGGTGACAACGATTTATTATCGGCACTCGTCAGCGGATTCCTACATGCAAATGCCTTGATTATTTTAACAGATATTAATGGTCTTTATGATCAGAATCCAAATGTATCAAAGGATGCGAAAAGGTTTAATTTTATTCCTGAGGTTTCGGAAGAGCTGCTTAGTTTTGCTGGGGAAAGCGGGTCATCGGTGGGCACCGGCGGGATGAAATCAAAATTGCAGGCAGCGAAAAAGGCACTATCACTCGGTGTCAGCGTGTTTGTTGGTAACGGGAAAGGGAAGGAAAAGCTGGCCGATATTCTAGCGGGAAAAGGCGATGGAACCTATATTGGCGGTCCCTTTCATACACAAATGCAAATGAGAAAGCAATGGATTGCTTATCATTCCCAAGTCGGCGGTGTAATTGAAATCGATGATGGGGCCGAAAATGCGATTATGTTTCATGGAAAAAGTTTATTACCAGTAGGAGTCACAAAAGTGGATGGGGACTTTAATGCCTTGGATGTCGTGGAAGTGCGGAATCAAAAGGGGAAATTAGTCGGTAAAGGACAGGTTTTTTATTCTGCCGAGGATTTAGTTAGTGTCAAGGGATTACCTAGTGAACAAGCAAAACGTTTTTCGATAAATAAAAAAGCAGAAGTGATTCATCGAGATAATTGGGTCAAACTACCAAAGGAGTGAATGGAGAATGGGCGAACTGTTGGAGAAAGCAAAGAAATTAAAAAAGGCGTCAAAACAATTAGGCATCATATCGACGGTTGAAAAAAACGCGGCATTGTTGAAACTGGCGGATCATCTATTAACGGAAAAAGAATTCATCCTTGAGGAGAACGCCAAGGATTTGCAAGCTGGAAAAGAACGAGGATTTTCTGAATCACTTCTTGACCGCTTGCTTTTAACAGAAGCAAGAATTGAACAAATTGTCGATGGAGTTCGCCAATTAGTTCAGCTAGAGGATCCAATCGGTGAAACAATTGAAGCGTGGGAGAGACCGAACGGATTACAAATTGAAACGATCCGTGTTCCGCTTGGAGTGGTCGGCATGGTGTACGAGGCACGACCAAACGTAACGGTGGATGCCGGAAGTCTTTGTTTAAAAGCGGGTAATGCTGTACTATTGCGCGGTAGTTCTTCAGCGATTCATTCCAATAAAGCGCTTGTTCAGGTAATGCGTGAGGCCTTAGAAGGAACAGCGATCCCTAAGGATGCTGTTCATTTGCTCGAGGATACCAGCCGCGAAACCGCTTCTGAAATGTTCAGATTAAATGAATATCTCGACGTCCTGATTCCACGCGGAGGGGCAGGATTGATACAAACAGTGGTTCAGAATGCAACTGTACCTGTATTGGAAACGGGTGTTGGAAACTGCCATGTTTTTATTGATGAAACCGCTGAAAAAGAAATGGCGATTGAAATTGCGATCAATGCAAAGTTACATCGTCCATCCGTTTGTAATGCTGCTGAAACGGTCTTAATACATGAAAACTGGCCATATACATCAGAATTATTAAGTCGTTTGCAAGAGAAACAGGTTGAACTACGCGGTGATGATTCGTTAGTTTCAACCTATTCGTTTGTAAGACCAGCAACCGAGGAAGATTGGGCCAATGAATTTTTAGCCCCTATTTTAGCAGTGAAACAAGTCAGCGATGTCAGGGAAGCGATCAACCATATTGACCGATATGGAACCAAGCATTCGGAGGCCATCATTGGCGAAAATGCCGATAATGTCCGTTTGTTTTTCCAAGCTGTCGATGCCGCCGTCCTATATCATAATGCGTCCACTCGTTTTACAGATGGAGAACAGTTTGGCTATGGCGCTGAAATTGGGATTAGTACACAAAAACTTCATGCCCGTGGTCCAATGGGTCTAAAAGCGTTAACCACCACGAAAGCGCTAGTGCGCGGAACAGGACAAATTCGTTCATGATAAATGGGAAATAGTGCAGAAATGCGCTATTTTTTTTGTCTTTTGATATAATGGAATACAAACATATATTCTCATGGAGTAAGTTGGTGAACTTGTGGCAAGTGACATACAAATATCAGTAAGAACACTGGTAGAGCATGTTTTTAAGAGCGGCAGTATTGACGCACGGTTTCGCTCGCAAACAGCACTGTTGGATGGAACAAGGATCCATCAAAAAATTCAAAAGACCTATTTAGATGGAGACCAGAAGGAAGTATATTTAAGCACCGAGATTCATTATGATGGTCTCACTTTTACTATTGATGGAAGATGTGACGGTCTATTATACCATGATGGTAAGATTATCATTGACGAAATAAAATCCTTTTCCCAGCCGCTCGATCAACTAGAAGCTGAAGGATATCCTGTTCATTGGGCTCAAGCTAAAATGTATGCCTATATAGTGGCAATGGACAGGGAGCTCGAAGAAATTGATGTTCAGTTAACCTATGTCCACGTTGAAACGGAAGTGAAAAAATCACTTGCACAGACGTATACATTTTCAGAGCTTGAGAGCTTTGTCATGGAGGTCATTGAAAACTATGCACCCTATGCGAAACTGCTGAATGGCCATCGGTTGAAACGAAATGAAAGCTGTAGAAAACTCGCTTTTCCATTTAAAACGTATCGCAGTGGGCAGCGAAAATTAGCAGGAGCGGTTTATAAGACCATTGTCGACCAAAAAAATTTATTTGCAAAAGCTCCAACAGGGATTGGAAAAACCATCTCCACACTCTTTCCAGCCATGAAGGCAATTGGTGAAGGAGAGCTAAATCGAATTTTCTATCTTACGGCAAAAACGATTACCCGAACGTCGGCGGAGGAAGCTTTTGAGCGGATGGGGGCCTGCGGATTATGTGCCAAGACGGTAACCATAACAGCAAAGGACAAGGTTTGTTTTCAAGAGGAAACCAATTGTCAAAAAGAATTTTGTCAGTTTGCGAGTGGTTATTACGATCGGATTAATGAAGCAATAATCGATATTCTATCAAACGAAAACCACCTTACTCGTGAGGTGATCGAAAGCTATGCACGGAAGCATACGGTCTGCCCGTTTGAATATTCCCTCGATCTCGCCTATTCGGTCGATGCGATTATTTGTGATTATAATTATATCTTTGACCCGCGTGTCTCATTAAAACGTTTGTTAGAAGAGCAAAAGAAGTCCACCGCTTTATTAGTGGATGAAGCGCATAATCTTGTCGACCGCGGCCGGGAGATGTTTTCTGCTTCTTTAAACAAGGAACCATTTCTCCAATTGAAAAAGGATTATAAAGGAGTAAATCAGTCTATTTACGAAGCGGCCAGCAAAATGAATTCCTGGTTTATTCAATTAAAAAAGAGCCATGAGAACCAAAAAGAATTTGTTTTAGAACAGCTGGAAGAAGCTTTTTTAGAAGAAACCCGCCAATTTACTATGATTTCAGAACAAGTTCTGCAACAAGACACCTCACCATTATTACTGGAAGCTTATTTTAAGGTCAACCAATTTAGCAAAGTTACCGAATTACTCGATGACCATTTCATTATTTATGTGGAAAAAGAACGGAATGATGTAAAAATCAAATTGTTTTGTCTCGATCCATCCCAGCTGCTTCATCAAATGGGAAAGGGTTACCGCGCAAAGATTTTCTTTTCGGCAACACTTTCGCCGCTGCCCTATTATCAGGAGATTCTGGGCGGCGGTGAAGGGGATTATAGCTTAAACATCCCCTCACCGTTTAGTGAAGAGCAGGTAGAAGTTTTTATTAAACCATTGTCCACCCGTTACCGTGATCGGGAACGAACTAAGAACTCGATCATTTCAGTCCTTCAATCACTGCTAAAAAAGCGTCCAGGTAATCACCTGATTTTCTTTCCTTCTTATCAATATTTATTGGATGTGTACGAACAGTTTAAACAGATCGATGATACCACCCAGACACTTATCCAAGAAGCAGGGATGACGGAGAGTAAAAGAGAAGCCTTTTTAGCTGCCTTTAAATCGGAACAAACCGAGACATTGGTGGGATTTGCCGTTCTCGGGGGAATTTTTTCAGAGGGTGTTGATTTAATTGGCGACCGTTTAAATGGAGTAGTGGTAATCGGAGTCGGCTTACCACAAATTTGTTTCGAAAGAAATTTGATTAAAGACCATTTTGCTTCGCTTGGGAAGAATGGCTATGACTATGCCTATGTGTATCCGGGGATTAACAAAGTGTTACAAGCGGGCGGAAGATTGATTCGCTCTGAACAGGATCATGGGACGATTGTATTAATCGACGATCGCTTCTTACAAAGGCAGTATCAACAGTTACTGCCGAGTGAATGGAGACAATTTACTCTAATATAAATCATTTTAAAAGCCGCCAAAAAATGGGCGGCTTATTTATTTTACAATTTCGTGTCAAGTTAGAAACTTGCTTCATATAATTAAAGAAAAGTTGCGCACGGTAAAAACTTTAGAAAAGGGGAAAGAGAAATGGCTAATACTAAAAAAATCAAATTGGTAAATGGGGAAAAAGGAAATGTAATCAAAATTACGGCTTTAAACTTAGAAGGTGTAATGAGAAGGAGATTATTAGATTTAGGATTTGTTGCCGGGGCGTTAGTGGAAGTGGTCCGTAAAAGTCCATTAGGGGACCCGATTGCCTTCCGAGTCAGTCAAACCACCATTGCCCTCCGTAAAGAGGAAAGTTCACAAATTGAAGGGGAGTTGTTGTTAAATGGGGAATGAATACCGAATCGCGTTAGCGGGTAACCCGAATACAGGGAAGAGCACCTTGTTCAATGCCTTAACAGGCCTAAGACAGCATACTGGAAACTGGGCAGGGAAGACAGTTACCCTAGCGGAAGGCAGCGTTCCGTTCAAAGAAAAGACCTTCCATTTAATCGACCTGCCCGGAACCTATTCCCTTTTTTCAAATTCAACAGATGAAGAGGTTGCTAGAAATTATATTGTTTTCGAAAAACCGGATGTAACCCTTGTCGTCTTGGATGCGACCTCATTGGAGCGTAATTTCAATCTCGCCTTACAGGTATTAGAAATGACAAAAAATGTGGTGATTTGCATCAATCTCATTGATGTAGCAGAGCAGCAAGGCATCCATATCAATGAACGGCTGTTAACCAATCGGTTAGGTGTACCCGTAATAAAAATCTCCGCGCGGAATAAAAAAGGCTTTCCTATGCTGCTTGATACGATTGATCGCATTGTAACCGGAAAAATTGAATGTCATCCCGTCCAAATGAAATATCCTCAAGAAATTGAAGAAAAGATCAACATCATTGAACCAAAGGTCCATGAATTGGTCGGTAATCATATATCCTCTCGCTGGGTTTCTCTGAGATTACTTGACGGAGATGAGACGCTTCTTAACGAGATTACTAAACGAGTGGTGCCGGAGGTGGTTTAGGAATGAGTATTCAAGAGCTATTTACAGAGGCCCAGTCCTTGTCGACATCGAAACTCCGGGATGAAATTGTCCAGCAGCTTTATGATCGAAGCCGCCAATTATGTCATGAAGGAATTTCCTATACGAAATCCAAACAAGATACCCGGACCGAAAAACTCGATAGCATCTTTACCTCCCCTATCTTTGGCTTCCCGATTATGATTACGATGTTAGGTGTGCTGTTTTATTTAACCATCGCTGGTGCAAATATACCATCATCTTTACTAGCCGAATTATTTGGGTTCATTGAAGGGAAAATAACCTTCCTCTTCCATGCCATTCATGCACCTGATTGGCTCCATGGAGTTTTAGTGTTGGGTTTATACCGGGGGACAACGTGGGTCATTAGTGTCATGCTGCCACCGATGGCGATCTTTTTTCCAGCCTTTTCATTATTAGAGAATTATGGCTACCTGCCGCGGGTTGCTTTTAATATGGACCGTCTATTCAAACGGGTTGGGGCTCATGGGAAACAATCATTAACAATGGCAATGGGCTTTGGCTGTAACGCCGCCGCTGTCATCTCGACGAGAATTATTGAATCACCAAGAGAGAGAATGCTGGCCATTTTAACTAATAATTTTGTCCCATGTAATGGCCGGTGGGGGACCTTGATCTTGTTAGCTTCCTTATTCATGGCCGCCAATTTTACCGGAGGCTTAAAATCACTCATTACGACAGGAGTAATTGTAGGGATTGTCTTATTTGGAATAATTGTGACCTTCTTTGTCTCCTGGGTACTATCGAAAACGGCACTTAAAGGGATTCCTACTCATTATACGTTAGAGCTGCCGCCCTACCGAAAGCCGAAAATCCTTGATACCGTCATTCGTTCTTCCTTAACTAAATCATGGTCGGTTTTAGTCCGTGCTGTTAAAGTGGCAGCCCCGGCAGCGATTCTTACCTGGGTGTTTGCCAACATTTATATTGGCGACACAAGTATCCTTATGTACGCGGTAAATTTCTTAGAGCCGTTTGGAAAAATGCTTGGTCTTGATGGTTATATTATGATGGCGTTTATCCTTGGTCTGCCTGCGAATGAAATTGTCCTGCCAATCCTCTTAATGGGCTATCTTTCAACAGGATCGTTAACGGAAGTGGATAATTTAGTGGATTTAAAACAAATTTTTCTAGATCATGGCTGGACGTGGCTTACCGCTCTTAACATGATGTTATTCTCCCTCTTGCATTATCCATGTGGTACCACGTTATTAAATATCTATAAAGAAACAAAGAGCAAAAAATGGACGTTTCTAGCTTTCTTAATTCCAACCGTCATTGCAATCGTTATTCCATTGATTATCACACAGATAGTAAGAATGTTCGGTTTATTATAAATGGATAACAAATGCCCTCAACTTAAAATTGGGGGCATTTGTTAGCTTTATTTCCTTTTTTGTATTTCCTCGGTGACCACAAAGGCAAGGTCATCATTTCCAAATAAGGAGAGTACACCGAGTAATGTTTCATCGGCAATTTCTCCCGCTTCTTCTTTTGGGACGGTTAACTCGATCGCTTCTCTTAGAGCCGGATTGGAAGATTGGTTTGGATAGGCCCGTAAGTATACTTCTTCAGGATCGAGTTCATGATTCACACACCATTGGGCAAAGACGAGGATCATCATTTTTTCTTCACCTTGATAGTGTTGAATTATTTTTTCTTCTAATTCTTTTGAATTCATCTTCAAGTCTCCTTTATAGCTTTAAAAAAATTTTAGGAATCAATGGTTATATCTCTAATACTACCATAAAAACATGGGTAAAATTTGGTATGGACATGCTTTTATGAGATACTGTCTATATTCTTATTTTTGTAAAGGGGAGTTTAAGGTGAGCAAAATTGAAGTAGGCGAAATTTTTACTATTAGTGATGAAAGCAATGAAGAACAGGAAGTAGAAGTTCTAGGTGTTATGACGATTGAGGGAAATGACTATGTTGCTGTTGCCTTTGCGGAAGACGTGAGTCAGGATACAGAAGAAGATATCGATATCTTCTTTCTAAAGGTAGATGAAGAGGGTGATTTCAGTGCGATTGAAAGCGATGAGGAATTCGATAAAGTTTCCGCAGCCTTTGATGATATGATGGACGAAGAAGAAGCCGAAGAATGATTATTTCTAGAGGTTGACTCAAAAGATGTTGATAATAATTTTTTCACACTCTGTTGATTGGAGCGGAAGGCGCGAAGACTCCTGCGGGAGTACGGGGCAGGGGAGACCCCGCAGAAGCGGAGCGACGAGGAGGCTCCCCGTACCGCCCGCGGAAAGCGGAGGGCCTGGAGCGGAAATCAACAGACTAGTTTAGTGTGTAAAAAAAGGAGGGTGCCCATAAAACTTTTGGGAAACCTTCTTTTTTTGGAAAAATTGGGTATGTAATATTTTCCATTAGGCATACTAACAGGGAGAATATCATAAAGGAGTTAATGCATGTTAATCGAAGAAGGAAATAAGTATCAAATTTCGCAGAATGCAAAAGGGTTTTTCAACTCTGCAGAAACGATGACGGTGAAAAGCTATAATGGCATTACAGTACAATTTATCCTTGGTGACAGTAAAGGTTATGGATCGATGCCTGTCGAGCACCTAGAGTATTTATTGAAAAAATCAAACTTAACAGTCATTCCTAATAAACGATCATTATTACATTCTGACATAAGTGAAGAACAAATTGGGTAAACATATGGCATTACTTCCTTTACAGAAGTAGTGCTTTTTATTTTGGATTTTGGCTTAGTCTATTATATGCTTGATAAAAAGGAGTGGATTTGTGGGATGGAAACGAAAAGCTTGGGGTTAAAAAATTCGACCGTTACATACATAGATAAAGGGGAAGGGAAACCGATTGTTCTGCTGCATGGATTTTGTGGGAGTTCTGCGTATTGGTCAGAAGTCGTGCCAGTTTTATCGGAAAATTATCGGGTGATTGCCCCCGATTTGCCCGGTCATGGCGATTCCAAAACGATGTTAGAGAACTATTCGATTGCAGATATCTCGGATATTCTCCAAGAATTTTTAGATAAGTTGAATATCGGACAGGTGGCGATGTTTGGTCACTCCTTAGGCGGTTATATAACGCTGGCCTTTGCCGAAAAGTACAGTGGTTCATTAAACGGTTTCTCGCTCGTTCATTCTACCGCCTATCCTGATAGCGAAGAGGCCAAGAAGGGAAGAACAGCTAATATCGAAAAAGTAAGCCATGAGGGGATTAAGACGCTTATTGATGGTTTGGTTCCAAAGCTTTTCTCACCGGAAAACCTGAAAGAACAGTATGTCGAAACAGCAAAACAGATTGGCTATCGGACACCTTCAGACGGGGCGATTCATACATTAAGTGCTATGAGAGACAGACCAGATCGGAATAGCGTGCTCGAGTCCACTTCATTACCTGTGCTGTTAATTGCCGGGGAACAGGATCAAATTATCCCAGCTGAAAAAACCTTTTCAGTGAGTAAAGCAAACATTAAACAAACCACCATTAAAGATTCTGGTCATATGAGTATGTATGAACATCCAAGCGAACTTATTGCAGCTATTAAAGACTTTATGCAAACTATTTAGGAGGCAAAGGAGGAACTGAATTGTGTTCCTCCTTTTCTATTTAAAAAAAGCCATTCAGTTCCGTATCGGAATAAACGGCAATCAGTACGACCGCTTTTTCCGTACCGATATTCTTAACGGTATGAGGGACACTCGCATTCCAGCTGAACGAATCCCCTTTTTCCAAGACAAACGAATCTTCGCCTTGTTCTGCAAGTACTTTTCCTTCCAAGACTAAATGACATTCTACCCCTTCATGGGCATGTGCATCCCCAATCGAGGCTTCGGGTGGAAACTCAACACTTCTAAGCCATAAGCCTCCCTTTGAAGAGATATGCTCGATTTTCAACGTATTCATAGTTGAGTACGTTCTTTCTTCTTTTTTGACCACCTGCATATGTTCCTTTTTTTCTAACAGAAGGTATGGAAGTGGAACATCTAAATAGGCTGCAATGGTTTGCAGTGTACTGATGGATGGAGAAGTGTTGTTATTTTCAACATTACTGATAAATCCTTTGGAAAGTCCTGTTCCTTCACACATTTGGGCAATGGTTATTTTCTTTCTATTACGTATTGTTCGGATTTTTGCACCGATATCCAAATCATCCACCTCGGTAGTTTGCTAATATAGAACATATTTATATATTAGCAAAAAAATAATTGACAATCTACTTCATCGATTGTTATCCTATAGATAACAAAGATTCGTATTTAAAAACAAATAAAAACAAATTTTTTTGCAGATATATTTTCTTATATGAATCTTTTTATTCTATTTGAATAATGTCTAACACCTGAAATTGAAGGTAAGACTAAACAATCAAGTAGTAGGAAGGGGATGTTAAATATGACGGCACCGATGATTTATGAGCTTCGCCGGCCGGCACAAATGGATCCGGATAAAAGCTATCCAGCCTTATTTCTTATGCATGGCATTGGCAGCAATGAACAGAATATGCTGCCATTGGTGGAAGGATTAGAAAACCAGTTTTTCATTTTTAGTATTCGCGGTCATTTACCCCAGCCTCCTGGCTATGCCTTTTTTACGATTGAAGGCTATGGAAAACCACATCGGGCAGTCTTCGATGAGGGAGTGAATAAGCTTACTAGCTTTATTGATTATGCCTGTGGAGAATATCCAATAGACCAGAAACAATTATTCCTGCTTGGCTTCAGTCAAGGCGCGATTCTGTCGATGACGTTAGGATTAACCCTAGGTCAGCGAATGAAAGGGATTGTGGCCTTAAGCGGGTATATCCCAGCTTTTGTAAAAGAAGAATACAACATTAAACCGGTCGACCATCTTTCCATCTTTATTTCACATGGGGAAATAGATCAGGTGCTTCCTTTTGAATGGGGAGTAGCCAATGATGAATACTTCCGCAAGTTAGGGGCAAATGTTACCTTTCGGACTTATCCAGTGGGGCATACCGTCTCTGCAGAGAATCATCAGGACTTTATTAGTTGGCTATCTGAACATCTAGAAAAATAAAAATTTTTTAAGGAGAGGTTAGAATGTTAAAAAAATTCGAAGCTAGTACATTAATTTTACGTGTTGTCTTAGGAATTACGTTTTTTGTTCATGGAGTTGTGAAATTCCAAGGGGGAATTGAAAATATTGTTGGCTGGTTTGAAGCAATCGGGTTACCGGGATTCTTAGCTTATGTAGTCGCATCAATCGAGGTTGCTGGCGGAATTGCCTTAATCCTTGGATTAGGCAGTAGAGTGGTTTCAGCCTTGCTTGGATTATTAATGATCGGTGCAGCCTTAAAGGTTAAACTTGCTGTCGGCTTTTTAGGTAATGGTGAAATGGCCGGTTATGAATTGGATTTAGCCTTACTAGCCATGGCTGTTTTTATTGCCATTAACGGCAGTAAGCTATTTTCCCTGGATCAGTTTATTTTAAAAGGGCAGAAGAAGGATACTTCAACATCCATATAAAACCTTTACAAACGAAATAGGGGGAATTTAATATGATGCCATCTTTATTTATTGCACATGGTGCACCATTGTTAGCAATCGAAAATAACGACTACACTCAATTTCTGACTGAGTTAGGCAAAAATATGCCGCGTCCAAAGGCAATTGTGTTATTTTCTGCCCATTGGGAGTCTCGCGCTCAAAAAGTAAGCAAGGTTGAGACTTACGATACGATCTATGATTTTGGCGGATTCTCTCCTGAACTTTATCAGATTAAGTATCCAGCTCAAGGGGATCAACAGATTTCGAATGAAATACAAGAGCTGTTTACGGAAAATGGCATTCCTTTTGAACTTGAAACTGACAGAGGCTTAGACCATGGCGCCTGGGTTGTCTTACGCTTACTTTATCCCAATGCCGATATTCCAGTGATTGCGATGTCAGTAAATCCTAAGCTTTCACCTGAAGAGCAATATAAGATTGGCAAGTCTTTATCAGCTTTAAGGGAAAAAGATGTATTAGTGATTGGCAGCGGGGGGACGGTTCATAATTTGCGAGCGGTGAAATGGGCTGATAATGAAATTGATCAGTGGGCACAGGAATTTGATGATTGGTTGGCTGTTCATTTAATCAATTGGGATTTGGATTCGCTGTTTAACTATGAGTCAGCTGCGCCAAATGCAGAATATGCTGTTCCGCATTATGGAAATGAGCATTTTATCCCGATATTCTATGCGTTGGGGGCGGCGGATGATGCTAAAAAAGCAACATTGCTACATCGCAGCTACCGGTACGGGAACCTTAGCCATAGTGTATGGCAGTTTGGACGTTGAATAAAATCCCCAACTCTTTTGTTGGGGATCTTTAGCTTACTCCTCTTCCAATGGGTTATGTCCCATAAAATGTCCATTTATAAAAACAGCCATTTCGATGGATCCATCTTGGTTATAAAAAGGTACACCAATCATAATCGCACCACCCTTGCTATGATTGACGATTACTTCAATTTTATTGACACCTTTCCATAAATAACCTTCATTTTTTAGAGAATGCTTAGTGTCTTTAAACTCTTGACTGCTAATTAAATCAGCCACAATTTTATTTTTTTCAGCCCCTGATACTGATGATACATCACAACCACAATCCGTTGTTGCTGCCTTAACGGAGTTCCCAGACGTTACAAACAATGACAAAGCTACAAGTACACCGGCTAATAAAGTTAATAATTTCTTCATGTTCTTCCTCCCTTATTAAATCTCCTTTATTTCTTTCGCTTTTTTTCGACAATCTCCTTCAAAAATCTTGGAAAAATATTCGACAAATGGCAGATTTTGTGTCAAAAAAGTGTCGTTATTAATAGTTGTTATATTTCTTTTTACCCAAAGAAATAATTTGAATTTTTCTCAGAGGTACTATATTTGATTGGAATATTTCCGAGTGCTATGCTTTTAGTAAAATGAGATGAGGAGACGATTTTTTGGTACATGAATTAATTTTAAATGACACTGTTATTAAACTTGACCATTACGAAGAAGAGCAGGTCAATCATTTATATAGAGTAACGGTTACCTTTAAAGTAACCAGTGCGGATTACCATGATATCACCACCCTGCTTTATAAAGGTACATTTGATGTGAAAATACCGGAAAGACAAGTAGCGTTTAGGGGAGCCATTCAACAATATTCCACATCAGTCACAAACCTATATGAACAAGACCAAGTTGGGGAATTTAAGCTTAGTTTACTGGAAACAAGCCATTAAGAGAGGGGGAGTAATTGTGAGACTTAGCATTTTAGACCAGGCCCCGATTTCATCCAATCAAACAGCTCATGAGGCACTAAACGAATCGATGAAACTGGCCCAACTAGGTGAAAAACTCGGCTACACCCGTTATTGGATTGCTGAACATCATGATTTGCCGGGGCTTGCGTGTTCTGCACCTGAAGTGATGTTAAGTTATATTGGGGCCAACACTTCGACGATTCGGATCGGCTCAGGTGCTGTCTTGCTGCCGCATTATAAGCCATATAAAGTAGCTGAGGTATACAACATGCTCGCAACCTTATTTCCCGGAAGGATAGATATCGGTATCGGACGGGCACCTGGCGGGTCCGCTGAAGCTTCTAATGCTTTGTCTGATAACTTTTTACAACAGGTTTGGAACATGCCGAAGTCAGTCGAGGAGCTGCTCCACTTTTTAGAAAATGACTTTCCTGCTGATCATGAATTTAAAAATCTGTCGGCTTCCCCAGTGCCACCAGTTTCTCCTGTACCATGGCTGCTCGGAACTAGTAAAAAAAGTGCACGGTTGGCAGCAGAAAATGGCATGAGCTACGCTTTTGGGCAGTTTATGAGTGAGAATGATGGACCAGAGATTGTTCAACAATATCTGAATACTTTTCAACCAAAAAAGCAGGGACAAAAGCCTGAAGTGATTGTAACAGTCAATGTGATATGTGCGGAAACAGATGAAAAGGCTGAAGAGATTGCATTAAGTACAATAGTATGGTCCTTACAGAAAGCTAGAGGAGAGGGAAATGGGCTTCCTTCGTTAGCAGAAGCAAAGGAATATCCTTTATATGAAAAAGATTTGACCAATATAGAAAAAACAATGAAAAACCTGATTATCGGCAATCCCAAGAAGGTAATGAAAAAACTGAATGAGCAAGCCTCTTTATTTCTTGCAGATGAAATCATGCTGGTAACGATAACCGACTCACCGGAAGATCGGCTGAATTCCTATCAATTAATCGCCGAAGAAGCTTTTTAAGTCTAAAAAAGGCTGTACACTCACCGTCGAGTGTACAGCCTTCATTTTATTGTGCATTAACAACAGTATAGTATTTAACCGGAGAGTTGTCCGATTTTTCTATCGTATCAGAAATGGAACTAGTTAAGCTATTAGACCCCTTTGCATCGAGCCCGAGCTCCCATAGCATCATTCCTCCGAATCCATGATCTAGTGCCAATTTTGTTTTCTTTTTCATGGTTGCGGCACCATTATAATAGTAAGTGGTTCCGTTCAAATTCACGGTGTCACTGTTTGCGTTTGCGGGATTTTGGTTAATGATGGCACCATAGGATAGCTGTTTAATTTTAGGATCCTTAGGCTGAGCATAAAATGGAACGCCTAGCACTAATTTTTCTTTTGAGATATTTTGAGATTCAAACAATTGCGACCAATAGTTGACGATTTTCTCTGTAAAAGGGTACGGTGATAAGTTAGCCGCATGATAACCTCCGTCCCATTGACCGTCATAGGCCATGATATTCACGTGGTCAACATCTTTAAACATTGATGGTTCATACTGAACAAAACCAATTTCCGTTAAGGTAACGGCATGAATTTTTGAATAAACAGCGACTGACAGCTCCTTCTTTTTTGGATGAAGCTGACCGCTTAATTGCTTCGCAAAAGCGGCAAGATTTTCGGCATCTTCTTTTGAGCGGGGATGTTCAAAATCAATATCAATGCCATCAAGATTCTCTCGGTCTGCTAAACTAGTAAGTTCGTTGACTAGCTTTGTCCGGGATGCTGGATTCGAAATAGCAACTTTAAAGTATGGATATGATTCACCGCCGGAAATATTAAACCAGCCACCAACAGCTAAGATTACCTTCGTATTGTATTTTTTTGCATTTGCAACCGTGGTTCGCAGATTTTTTAATGCAGAATCGCCATTCAGTAAAATGCTACCGTCCTTTGTCGGATGGGCAAATGAGAAGATAATATGTGTTAATTGACTGTAGTCCACTTGGTTTGGATCACGAAAATCCTGTATATAACCGATTAGCACTTTTGAATGTGTTTTTTCAACTTTAGGTAATTCTTTTGTCTGAGGCTTAAGCGCCGATTGTGGTGCATCCTTCATATCTTTTTGTTTCTCCTGCTGCTGCTTGTTCGATGAGAATTGTACCCCTGTATAGATTCCTCCAAGGAAGGTAAGAACAATTACCAATACAAGGAGGAGTTTACGTTTTTTCATTAAAATGCTTCCTCCTTCTTTTTACTATAAAATTGTAACAGAATATAGGGGCAAGCATGGTTGGTAATATCCACCTATCAAACAGTCATTACTTACCTAGGTAAATAGATTTGAAAGTTTATTCTGTTTCTGGTATAATCACAAGGTTAATGCTATAAATACAATTATATTTAAAAGGTTTAAGGTGGTTAATAATGAATCAAGAATATAGAGTATTACTTTATTATAAATATGTACCGATTGAGAATCCTGAGGAATGCGCAAATGAGCACCGTCAATTTTGTAACGACTTAGGCTTAAAAGGACGGATTATTATTGCCGCTGAAGGAATCAATGGTACGGTGTCAGGCACCATCGAACAAACAGATGCTTATATGAAATACATGGACGAGCATCCGTTATTTTCAGGAACTATTTTTAAGATTGATGAAGCATCAGAGCACGCTTTCAAAAAAATGAAAGTGCGCTACAGATCAGAGCTTGTTACACTTCGTTTAGAAGATGATGTTGATCCGAATGTATTAACCGGGAAGCATTTGAAGCCAAAGGAATTCTTTGAGGCAATGCAACGGGAAGATACGGTTGTGATTGACGCTCGAAATGATTATGAGTACGATCTTGGCCATTTCCGTGGAGCAGTTCGCCCAGATATATTGAACTTCCGCGATCTTCCGGATTGGATTAGAGAGAATAAAGAAGAATTTGAAGGTAAAAAGATCCTAACCTACTGTACCGGTGGGATTCGCTGTGAAAAATTCTCCGGCTGGCTTCGTAAAGAAGGTTTTGAAGATGTATCACAGCTTGAAGGCGGAATTGTCACTTACGGTAAAGACCCAGAGGTTCAAGGGGATCTATGGGATGGACAGCTATATGTGTTTGATGAGCGGATCAGTGTTCCGGTAAATCAAAAAGAGCATGTCGTTGTCGGCAAGGATTACTTTACGGGTGAGCCATGTGAGCGTTACGTAAACTGCGCGAACCCTGAATGTAATAAAAAAATTCTTTGCTCAGAAGAAAATGAACACAAGCACTTACGAAGCTGCTCCCATGAATGCCGTGTTCACCCAAGAAACCGCTATGTTGCTCAACATGGTTTAAGTGAAGAAGAAGTAAATGAAAGACTTATGGCGTTAAGTCATAACTAATAACAATGGAAGCAGGTCATCATATGGCCTGCTTCCATTTTAAATTGAACTGAAACTTAACATAAAAAAGGATAATGGCTGATACATATGGAATATACTTGAGAGTGCTTTTGGATTTTTAAAAGACAAACTATAACTGAAATATGTTGAAGGGAGCCAACCCATGATCACTTATACCAGTAGAATTGAAGTCCCAGTCCATGAAAAATGGAATTTATCCGATATTTACCCTGATCTTAAGAAATGGGAAGAAGATTACCGATTAATAGAGAATATCGGCACTGCTTTAAAGCAATTCGATGGAAAAATAAACGACGGCCACTCCTTATATGAATACCTAAAACAAAGAGAAGAACTTTCCTTCCATTTTAATAAGGTCTATGCCTATGCGATGTTAATGGTCGATGAAAATACGCGGGAGACACTTCCTCAGTCACACTTAGACAAGGCAAAGCAGCTTAGTGTTAAGATTAGTGCGGCCACTTCTTTCTTTATGCCTTATTTACTGAGCTTAGACGAAGAAACATTAACGGGTTATATCAAAGAAGAGGAAAGACTAAAATACTTTGAAGAAGACTTGCTGGACTCATTTCGGTACAAAAAGCATGTATTAAGTAAGGAACAAGAAGAAATTTTATCCCAATTAGGGGAAGCCTTGTCGGTTCCAAGTCATACCTTTGGAATGATCAATAACGCCGATATAAAATTTGGAGAAGTCACATCCGAAACTGGTGACCGGGTTGAATTAACACGAGGAATGTATTCTAAATTAATTGAAGATGAAGACCGTGATAAACGAAGAGAGGCCTATAAGGCATATTATCAACCTTATGTTCAGTTGAAAAATTCGATCGCTGCCACCCTTTCCGCTGCCATAAAAAATAACGTAACGTTATCGAAAATTCGTCAATATCCAAGCGCGCTTGAAAAAGCACTGTTTGGTGATAACGTACCGCGAGAGGTTTATGAAAATCTGATTCAAACAACAAAAGACAATATCGGTCCCATGCACAAGTACACAAGGATTCGCAAGGAGAAGTTAAACATTGATGAAATCCGACAGTACGATATGAGCGTTCCGCTGGTCAGCGGCGTAAAACAAGTAATTTCCTATGAAGAAGCGTTTGAGACCATGCTGAAGGCCCTCGCTCCATTAGGCGAGGATTATTTAACCATATTGAAGGAGTTTAAAGACGGCTGCTATATTGATGTCCGTGAAACACCAGGTAAACGGTCTGGTGCCTATAACTTAGGGGTGTATGGTGTCCATCCGTTCATTCTTTTAAACCACCAGGATGATTTAGACAGTTTATTTACCCTTGTCCATGAATGCGGCCATGGCGTTCACAGCAAGTTAAGCTCGCAGTATCAGCCGCAAATTACGGCCGGTTACAGCATTTTTGTGGCAGAGGTAGCCTCGACCGTTAACGAGGTCCTCCTAATTAACTACTTATTAACGAATGAAAAAAATCCTGAGGTTCGTCATCATTTACTCAATCATTTCATTGACCAATTCAAAGGAACCTTTTTTACACAAGTTATGTTTGCTGAGTTCGAGATGAAAACGCATGACATGGCCGAAAAGGGGATACCATTAAATGTGGAAGTATTCAACCAAACCTATGAAACACTGTTTAGGGAATACAATGGAGAAGAAATCGTTTTTGATGAGGAAGTCAAATATGGCTGGTCTAGGATTCCGCATTTTTACCGTCCATTTTATGTCTATAAGTACGCGACTGGGTTTGCCTCTGCGATCCATTTGGCGACTAAGATTTTAGAAGGAGATCAAGACACTATCCACTCTTATTTAGAATTTCTAAAAAGCGGCAGCTCTGATTACCCGCTTGAGCTGCTAAAAAAGACTGGAGTGGATTTAACTACACCAGCTCCAATTGAAAATGCCCTTAAACGATTTGGCGAGCTTGTCGAAGAGTTTGCGCAAATCTAATAAAAGAAGCCTAGTACCCTGGAGCTGGACAATTTTTAAAGTCAATTTTGGTACTTCTTAATCTTTTAAAAGTGACCCGAGGAAAGCAACTCCTCGGGTTTTTTCATGATTCTAAGGAATGTATTCCTAAATTATGAGTTTGGCCATTTTTTGTTTTTTTTTACAGCTTTTTACTCTAAAGATTTGTTAGAATATAGGGTATAAACAAATTTTAGGGGGATAATGATTTGGATTCTAAGTTTAAAAAACCAAAAGGGTTTGGAGAAATATTGGATCATACCTTTAGTTTGAGTAAGAATCGCTTTAAGGAATTTTTTATGATTTTAATTGTTTTTATGGGACCGGTCTACTTACTTCAAGCCATTATTCAAATGGCCACTGGGACCAGCTTTTTTCGAGAAATTGGAAAAGGCGGGCAATGGTATGAGCAAATACTCTCAAATTTGGACAATTCCAGCTCGTTTGATTCTGGAAGTTTTGGGGCTGATATCGGCTTAATCATTGTTGGGCTAGTAAGTTTTCTGCTTTTTCCTGTTGCCGAGGCGGCTATTTTATTTGCAATCCAGCATATTCAGAAAAATGAAGAATATACAGTGCGTTCTGTCATCAAGAAAGCCTTCACCCGGTTTTGGCCCATCCTTGGCAGTTCTATTTTATTTGGACTTATTGTAATAGGAATAATCGTGATCCCCATCTTGATTGTCTCTTTTTCGGGTTTTGCATTAGCAGCAGCTGTCCATCCAGCTGTAGGGATTCTGGTCGGACTTCTATTGTTTATTGCGTTTGCAATTGGCGTGGGTCTACTAATCACGCGCTGGAGCTTTTATTTTGGCTCAGTTGTCCTTGATAAGGTTTCCCCAGGTTTCGGCAGGAGCTGGAGGTTGTCACGGAAAAGAACCTGGGTATTGTTTGGCCTCTATATTGTATTTTACTTAATTGTTTCCATTATAAGCTTTGCCGTTCAATTGACTTTTGGCGCACTTTTAGGGGACAGTGTATTATTGGGGCTGATTTCAAATCTGGTCTCATTATTTACAACGATGATTTTCTCAGTTGGCTATGGGATTATGTATCTTGATTTAAAAACAAGAAATGATGCTGACGATTTAAAGGAATTGATAGATGATTATCAGTCGATCTAAATACCTATAAGGTGATGGTTATGTTAAATGCAAACAAAGCACGAGACCATATTGAAGAGATCCTAAAAAAGCAGGAGTATCAAGTTTATAACAATCATTCTAGAGGGTTAATCGAAACCTGGTGGGAAAAGGCAAAAGAATGGATTGCATCCCAGCTGGAGAAATTGTTCCCGTCTATTAAATCAGCCAGCAATGCCTCAAGCGCAATTTTAATCGCAGTGATTATAGTTGTGATTTTATTGTTAGCTTACGCGGCGTTTATTCTCATCCGTAATACGCGCAGGAATCGAGACCTGCGAAAACAGAAGCCGCTTCAATCATTAAAGAATTGGAATTGGACGTACGTGCAGCATTTGGAAGAGGCGGAGAAACTGGAATCACTCGGTGAATATACAGAATCAATCAGACACCTTTTCTTAGCCATGCTTCTTTACTATCATGAGAAGGATTGGCTGGAGGCTAGGATATGGAAGACCAATTGGGATTACTACGAGGAACTAAGAAAAGTGAATCAGCAAAATGCTGATCAATTTAACGAGCTTGCCCGCTTTTTTGAAGATGTGGCCTATGGAGAACATAAGGTAAGTCTCGAAGAATATCAGCCATTCCGAACGAAAATTAGCGGTATAGTAGGAGAAAGAGGGGTGGGAAGGATTCGATGAACAAGGCAAAAATACGAGGATCGATTTGGTTTTCAGTGCTCCTCCTGCTCTTTATAGGAGTGAGTTATTTTTCCTTTACAGCAAAGCCAAAAGTTTACCCGGATTACGTAACCACCTCACCTTCTCCCACTGGCGTGAAGGCGCTATATACATATTTAGAAAAGGAAAAAAACGGAAAGAACTGGAACCATTCGCCAGCTTTACTTCCAAAACGGAACCAAAACCAAATGCTTATAATGGTTGGTCCGGCTTTTACACCTGAAAAAGAGATGATGCAGGCGTATGTCGATTATATGAGGGCTGGAAATACAATCGTGCTATTTCAAACGAATCCAAAAGGGATGTTTAATATTGACGCGGATTTTATTGAAAAGGATCCTTCTCAAAACGAAATATCCACGACGGTTAAGGACCAGCACCGTAAATTTTATAAAGCGGAAGTGAATTCGGATGTTCGAATCCGCCCGAAGAAGGGGGATCAACTGCTGCTGTCTGATCAGGCTGGACCAATCGCAGTAAAAAGAACTTTTAGGAAGGGACATCTCATCGTCGCCATCACCCCTGAGTGGTTGACCAATGCTAAACTATTGAAAAAAGATCATTTACCCCTTAGTTTTGAACTTCTAAACGAAGGAAAGCCTGACACTGTGTTGTTTGATGAGTATACACATGTTGGAGAAAATGAAGCGACCTTCTTAACCGTATATCCAATGTGGTTCTTGGTTCTTATTTTCCAAGGTATCCTCTTATTAATGTTCTGGCTGTGGTATAAGGGGAAACGGTTTGGGCCATTGTTAAGCGAACGGGAAGAGTGGGTCCGCTTTAGTGATGAAGGGATTCAGGCAATTGCCGCCTGGTATGTAAAAGGCAGACGTTATCAAGATTCACTTCATATTCAAGCAGATTATGTTAAGCTGCTGCTGCAGGAACGCTGGCATGTTCCTTATAGTAAAGAATGGCAGGATCTTACTCCTTATGTTGAAAGAAAGTGGCTGAAAATGCCTGTCCGTGAACTGAAAGCTTTCCTTACCGGCTTAGCAGCCATTCTAAACCAAGAAAAAATTAATAAACAAGAATACCTTTTATGGTCAAGAAAACTAGAGGAATTACGAAACGAGGTTGAATCATGAAGACAGAATTAACATCTTTTATTGAAAAATATGATGAGCGGATCTTAGGTCAGAGCCTTAATATTAGGCTCCTTCTTTCTGCGATTCTATCTGGTGGACATGTCCTGTTAGAAGGAGTGCCAGGCACTGGTAAAACGCAAATGGTCCGGACACTTGCCGAACTGCTTGGAGGCAGTTTTAATCGGATTCAGTTTACACCGGATTTACTGCCAAGTGATATTACCGGCAGCATGATTTATAACATGAAAGAAGGTAGTTTTCAAACCCTAAAGGGTCCGATTTTTACCAATATCCTGTTAGCAGACGAAATCAACCGAACACCTGCAAAGACACAAGCAGCCCTTTTAGAGGCGATGGAGGAAAAGCAGGTGACCATCCAGGGGGAAACCTATCAACTACCTGATGTATTTTTTGTGGTGGCTACGCAAAATCCGATCGAATTTGAAGGTACATACCCACTTCCAGAAGCACAGCAGGACCGTTTTTTATTTAAACTTTACATCGATTTTCCCTCTTTTGAAGAGGAGAAAAATGTATTAAAGCTAGTCATTGAAAACAGTTTTAAAGAAAGTCCGCTCTCTTCCCTCCTGGATATCGAAACTTTTATTGAGATAAGAAAGGAAATCGAAAAAGTAATGGTGAGTGAGACGGTGCTTGGCTATATATTACAGATCGTGAGAAAAACACGTGAGGCGGAATCGATTCGCTTTGGGGCTAGTACAAGGGCGGGTATTTCGATCGGTAAAGCCGCTCAAGCATGGGCGTATCTCTTAGGGAGGGATTACGTAACGCCAGATGATATTAAAATGGTCGCTAAACCGGCCTTACGTCACCGGATTCAAGTCTCTCCACATATAGAATTGGAGGGAGTAACCGTTGACCAAATCATTGAAGAGCTTGTGGGCTCGGTTCCTGTTCCAAGATAGAGGGATTTTACCTGCGAAACGGCTATTGGTCCTTTATCTAATTCTATCGCTAGTTTTCATGATGAGTGCGATCATCGGTCTGTCTTGGGCCTATGTCATTACCTTTAATATCTTGGTTCTTGGTCTTAGTTTAGTGGACTTATTTTTTTCACCCGCTAAACAGCAGCTCACGTTTGACCGGGCTCTGCCTAAAGAAATGGAAAGAGGGCTCTCGTATCCAATCGAGATAGAGGTTAGTAATTCCTCTGCCTATTCTATTTCCTACCGATTAATAGACGGCTTGCCGCAGTCCTTTGACAGGCCGTTTCCCCTGAAGGGGTCGATCCCAAAGAATGCTGCTGTAGTGATTACTTATCATTCAACTGCTGCTGTCAGGGGTGAGTATGAGGTTCAAAAACTGTATTTTCGCTATCGCAGCCGCTTGGGATTATGGGAAAAACAAACAACTGTTTCCTTACCGGAATCGGTGAAAGTCATTCCTGATTTAACCGAGACAAAACAATTCTTAGAAAATGCTCAAAGCTTCTTAAAGTATGAAGGTATCCACATCCGCAGACAGCGAAGAGGTGTTGGTGATTTTTCGAAAATCCGAGAGTTTGTTGTCGGTGATGATCCGCGGAAGATTAACTGGCGCCAAACGGCCAAATTGCGGGAAGTCATGACAAATGACTATGAACCGGAGCACGGCAAATATGTGACGATTTTAATCGATTGCGGGCGGATGATGGGAGCCGAATTAAAAAAGGGAAATCGGTTGGAAAAGGCATTAGAAGCAGCCCTGACGGTTACGGCAGCAGCGTTAAAGAAAGGCGATTATGTTTCTGTTCTAGCTTTTTCAAAGGAGATTCACGTCTTTGTTCCCCCTGCTAAAGGAATGGCGCACTTACAGACCATATTACAAGCCATTTACAATCTTAAGGTAGTCGCAGCTGAGTCCAATTATAGCTCCGTCTTACGGTATTTAGAAACGGTGCAAAAAAAACGAAGTCTGCTGCTTTTATTTAGTGATGTCCGGACTTTTTTACACGAGGAAAGTGCCTTGGTCTATTTACAACGGCTTCGCCAGCGTCATTTGTTTTTGATGATTGGAGTAGAAGACCAAACACTACTAAAGAGAGTGAATGAAGTACCTGAAACTGTACAGCAAGCAATGGTGAAAAGTATTGCCCAGCAGCAATTGCTCATAAAAAAGCGGGAAAAAAACAAATGGGAAAAACTAGGCCTCCAAATGATCGAGGCCCGTGAGGAAAAATTGGCTGTCACTGCTGTATCCCATTATATCGAGATTATGAATCAAAATCTTTTATAGGCTGGTCTTTGGCTAGCTTTATTTTACCTATTAAGACATATAGGATCAGGCCGGCAACGGTTAGCACTGCGACAATATATTTAGCTTCTAGTGAAATTTTAGCGGGTGTAATAAAGCCTTCAATAATACCAGCAATCACAAACAATGGGATCGTACCAAGCAGCAGTTGAACAGACCGTTTGGCATGCTGTTTTAATTGCCAGCCTCTTGTGTAGGGTCCTGGAACAAAGAGCTTATAGCCCATTAAAAGTCCGGCACCGCCGGCGATAAAAATAGCTGTAAGCTCGATCATTCCGTGGGGAACAATATAGGCCCAAAAATCATAGGATTTGCCGTGATGCCAAAATAGCGCAGCCAGTGCTCCAATTATAATCCCGTTGTAGACCATTAGGTAAACGGTAACGAGCCCAAAGGTAATGCCTCCGGCAAAGGCAAAAATGCCTACTTTAATATTGTTAGTCATTATACTTGCTGACATGAGGGATGAATCCACGGCACTTGTGCCCTTACCGAGTTTGCCAGGATCGACGCCTTGGGAAATTTCCGCCGGGAGGATCGAATAAATATGGAGCGGGTCATTCATAACCGAAAGAAAGCTTCCAACGGCTCCAATTAAAAATAGAATCATGGCCGCAGCGACAAATTTCCATTGTTCCAGCAATAAACCAATAAATTTTGTACTAAAGAAATACCGAATTTGTTTAATGCTCGACACCTGGTCTTTGTATAAAAGGTTATGTGCTTTCGACACAAGGCCGTTTAAATAGGGCGTTACCTCATCATTTGGAAAATAGGTTTGGCTGTAGGAAAGATTTTGTGCTGCTTTTTGATATAATCGATGAAACTGGGTAATGGTTTCACCTGTATAGTCTCTTTTTCGTTTGCTTAATTGGGTAACGAATTGTTCCAACTGCTGCCAATCTTCACGGTGCATTTTGACAAATTGTTTGAGATTCATTTGACACCTCACTTACGGAGCTATGTAAATTTTTAAGCTTTTCTCCTTAATTATAGAAAATAAGTAGGAAAATAGAAACCATAACTGAGAAAATCAACAAGATTTAAGGGGGGAATTTAATGAAGGATGATCATTTAGATATTAAAACACCTGAATTTGTAGCCATTCAGTTCCAGATTGCCGGGTTAGGAAGCAGAGCTGCTGCCTTTATCTTGGATCAGATCTTGCTAATGCTTGTAAATATATTGATCGTTGTGGCTCTTTTTTTTGTTATGGATGGAATCGAACAGCTGCCTTTTTTTCTTGCCCAAAGTTCCTTTCCGATAGCGGTTGTGGTTATAGGCTTATTTGTCCTAAACTGGGGCTATTTCTTTTTCTTCGAGTTTTTTTCTGGAGGCCGCACCCTTGGTAAAAAAATAGTTGGAATCCGCGTCATCCAGGATAATGGGCACAGTATTACCTTACTTTCTAGTTTTATTCGAAATCTAGTTCGGTTGATTGATTCGCTGCCAACCGCCTATTTTCTCGGTATCCTTATGATCTTTTTCCATCCCAAACATAAACGCCTTGGCGATCTGGTTGCCGGTACGATTGTCGTTCATGAACGAAAGGCAAAAAAGAAAAAGAAGCTTACACCAATTGAAAAGGAACTAAATCTGAGAGGACTTAGCAGGAACGACCTTGAAATGGATGAATGGACCTTAAAATCCTTTTCAGCTAAGGACTGGAAGTTAATCAGCACCTATGCAAGCCGCTTTGATCAGTTACCTCTGGACGAGCGGAATCAGCTGACAAGCCAGATTGCTGACCTGCTGCTGCCTAAGACTGGAATCGACGTGAACGGAAAAAATGATACGGAGTTAGAAAATAATCTTCTAGTTCTTTACTTAATTCTTAAGGATGAATGGGAGTTTGAGCTTTGAGTTTAAAGGGTAAAAACATTAGAATGTGTATCGTCCGTATGAGATTCAGTGAAGAGCAAATACTTCCTAATGTATTCATCAATTTTGGAAAGGAGTAGCAGATGCATTGGTATGAAAAATTAAATCAATATTTTCCAATTGAGGAAATGAAATCGAAAGAGCATATGGAAACTTTACTTAAAGAACGTTCTGAGATCTATCATAAAGATGAGGGACCCAATCATGTTTTGATGTATGTAGAACTTGAAAATTTTATATTTATCGATTATCTATTCGTTTCGAAAAATGCTCGTGGTCAAGGACTTGGTAATAAACTATTAGAAAAAATGAAGCGTAAGGGTAAGCCGATTATTTTGGAAGTAGAACCAGTGAACTATGAAGACAGTGATACTGAAAAGCGGCTTCGTTTTTATAAGCGAGTAGGATTCGAACATGCAGAGTCTATAGGATATGAAAGAAGGTCACTAGCAACAAATCAGATTAATAAAATGGAAATACTGTATTGGGCCCCTAATAATGAGTCTGAAGAAATGATATTTGAAGCGATGAAAAAAACATACAACTTAATTCATACCTATAAAGACAAGCACTTCTATGGAGAATCCTACCAACCTGTTGAAGAAGTCCTAACCTTTAACCAAGAAACTGATAAAAGTAATATCCTTGAGGATTTGTAAAGTTTTTGCTTTTAAACCCAGCACTTTTAAAAGGTGCTGGGTTTTTTATTCCGCTTGCCATAGTGAATGGAATGAGGAGCTTTTTGAACTCGCCTAATATAAAAGCCTGGCCTCCAATTCAGAAGGTCAGGCATTTTATCTTATTTCATAAATAACTTGATTTTTTCCAATCCGTTCTTAACATTTGGATAACGGAACGGTATATCAAACTTGGTCGTTTGTTTAAGAACGCTTTTTTGATGACAGAACGTGTCAAAATTCCCTTTGCCATGATAGGCTCCGATCCCGCTGGTGCCGACACCTCCAAACGGAAGGTAGGGCGAAACAAAGTGATAAACGGTATCATTGACACAACCACCGCCAAAGGAGACCTTGTTTAAGACTTCTTCTTGAATGTGATGATCTTCCGTAAAGATATAAAGGGCAAGTGGTTTCGGATGGCGATGGATCCCTGCCACGACCTCTGATAAATTGTCAAATTCCAGTATGGGAAGGAGGGGTCCAAAAATTTCATCCTGCATGATCGAATCTTCCCAACTGATTTCCGTTAATACCGTTGGCTCGATCGTTAACCGATCTTTATCCACATTTCCCCCCATAAATAAATGCCCACTATCTAAAAATGACGTCAGTCGTGTAAAATGCCTTTCACTGACAATCCGCGTAAAATCCGGATTGTTTAACGGCTCTTTTCCATACAGTTCAAATATTGTTTCCTTCAAGTGCTTCAGAAACGGTTCTTTAATCCGTTTATGCACATAAAGATAATCCGGAGCGATACAGGTTTGTCCTGCGTTGGTAAACTTACCCCAGGCAATCCGTTTTGCAGCCAGCTTAAGATTGGCATCCTCATGGACGATACAAGGACTTTTTCCACCCAGTTCTAATGTTACCGGTGTTAAATGTTTAGCAGCCGCCTCCATTATGATTTTTCCTACCGGAACACTTCCAGTAAAAAAAATGTAATCAAGCTGTTCATTCAGCAGGGCTTGACTTGTTTCGACTCCGCCTTGTACGACCGCAATATATTCCTCTGGAAAAATTTCTCTTAATAGAATCTCTAATACTTCGGATGTTTTTGGGGTCAATTCGGACGGTTTGATTATGGCGCAGTTTCCGGCGGCAATCGCACCGATTAACGGGGCAACCGCCAATTGAAACGGATAATTCCAGGGAGCGATGATCAACGACACTCCGTATGGTTCTGGATAAATATAACTAGTTGAACCAATATGGGTAACGGGTGTTTTGACCTTTTTGGGTGCTGCCCATGAACGAAGATGCTTCATTGTAAACCGCAATTCTTCTAACACAAATCCGATTTCAGAGGTATACGCATCAAATTCTGATTTATTTAGATCGGTTCTTAAGGCTTCCATTAGTAATTTTTCATTCTTTTTAATGGCAGCTCGTAATTTCTGAAGGGCATCAAGCCGGAAGGAAATATTTTTAGTTTTTTCCGTTTTGAAAAATGACTTTTGCTTGGTTATGAGGGAACGATAAGTCTCCATCTCGCAGCAACCTTTCTTTAATTTTATCGTGGAAAAGGATGCTATTCCTTTATCAGCTGGTAAAGTTGGAACAGGTCATCCTTAAAGAGAATTCGCGGGACAGGGTAAAGGGGATTCGCTTCGGCATATGCCCGTTCCACCATGAGGGGGATATCACGTTCAATAATCCCACTCACCTTTTTAGGGATATTTAGCCTGTCATTTAAATGTTTGATTTCCTCAATGAATTTATTGGCATTTTGTTTGGTACTATCAGCAGGATCGGAAATGCCGACAATTTCAGCCAGTTCAGCTAATGTCAGGTGGACAGATTCACCGTAATACTCGAGGACATAGGGTAAGATAATAGCATTTGCCAGCCCATGGGGAACCGAATAGAACCCGCCTAGGGTATGAGCAATGGCATGTACATATCCGACATACGCCCTAGGAAAAGCCATTCTAGCCAAATAGGCTGCCTTTTGTATATTCGACCGTGCCATAAGATTAGTCCCGTTTGAGTAGGCTTCCTCGAGATTTTCAAAAATTAATTTTATCGCCTCGATACTATACTGCGTTGTATTCTTCGTGTTACTCCTGCCAATATAGGCTTCAACGGCATGTGTCAAAGCATCAATCCCCGTTGCTGCAGTGATAGAAGGGGGGAGCTTGACGGTTAACAAGGGATCTAAAACGGCAAAATGCGGTATGAGGGATGTATCCATTATGGCATATTTTTCATGGGTTTCGCTATTAGTGACTACGGCGGCGAGGGTAGCTTCACTGCCTGTACCTGCTGTGTTAGGAATCGCAAAGAGGGGTGGAAGCTTTTTTAATATTTTTAATACACCTTTCATTTGTGGGAGGGATTTATTCGGCTTAGCAACACGGGCCCCTACACCTTTCGCACAATCCATTGGGGAACCGCCGCCAAATGCGATAATCCCTTGACAATTGTGCTCTGAGTACATTTGCAATGCTTCTTCGATATTTTCGATTGTGGGATTCGGGACCGTTTTGTCATAGATCACGTACTTAATCCTTTCGTTTCTCAGATCCTCCAGAAATTCAGTTCATCAGTCCGACAGAAACAATTCCTTGATCGGTAACGATTAAAGCGCTCTCAATCCCTTGTTTTTTTATGAGATTGGCCAGTTTTCGCAAACTATTTTCGCCTTCTAACAGCTCGGGTTCCCGCCAGGGCAGGAAGGAGGAGCTCGTTTTCATGACCCCTTGAATCGTCCTGCAATAAGCTTTGTACATAGCTTTACCCCACTTTACCTAAAATTTCGATTTCCATCTTGCTAAGTTTCATGAGGGAATAGTTAACCTGCCGAAATACAAGGGGGCCATAAAGGAAGATAGTTTTATACGAGATGATGTATACACATTATATAGCGTATTTAATTTCTAAAAGTCAAGTTAGTTTTATGAATATAATTAAAATTCTAAAAATATAACTCATATAAAGAAAAATTTGCTAGGAAGGATTATTCTACTATTTTATTAGGGGGCAGCTAGGAGCTTGGGGAGGGGTAATAAAAAAGCCTAGAACACTAGGCTTTCCTCTTAGTATGGGAATTGGGAAGAATAGTTGTTAAATTGCTTATAGGCCTGGTCAATTTTTTGCTGCTCTTCAGCCTCCAGCTTATACCAGCCATGCTGGAACATTAAGTTATAGAGCTCACGGCAGCTTTGGTGTGTTTCACTAAGCATTTGCAGTAAATCTTGATGCAGCTGTTCATGGCTGGCTTCGCGGACAGCAATATTCATACTGTCTGTTAAATATTTACAAGTACTTAACGCATCGTTAATGTAGTCACGATCGTTCATTTCAGGACTTTTTACTTTTGGCAATTCACCCGTTTGTGGATTGGCAATTTGATTTTTGTTTTGACTTTGCTGTGATTGTTGATTTTGCATCACATAACCTCCTATTTCATTATTAGTTTACTGTAATTGTGTATTAGGTAAGCTTGCTAAGGCTGCATTATTATCAACTTGAAGATGGGTAAGGATTTTTTGGAAATGATTTTGGTGCATTTGCCCAGCTTTGTCGAGCGCTTCTTTAAATTGTGGATTTTGCACTTGCTGTGCCATAGCATGAAATTTCTTAAAAGTTAGCAGCTCCCAAGACATGGCATCCTTTAAATATAAAAGATCCTTAGTCGTAATGGCCCGAGGTGGATTTGGGATCGGTGGCTGATTCATTTGCATAAGAAAAACTCCTTTTATCGTTTGATATTAATCACATATAGAATTTACAAAAGGGAGCCATTTTATGAAAAATAGAGGACGAGATATCATTTCACAAATGAAGGCTCTGTTAAACAATATTGTTGTTTTTTATAATCTGTTGATTGAAGCGGAAGGCGCTCGACTCCTGTGGGAGTACGGGGCAGGGGAAACCCCACAGGCGCTAAAGCGCCGAGGAGGCTCCCCGGCACGCCCGCGGAAAGCGAGCGCCTGGAGTGGAAATCAACAGCCAAATTTAACAGAGCCTTAATGAAAAAAACCGTGGTTATTCCCTAACCGACGTTTTTATGATTAGAAAAATAACATGTGATTTTTAAACGTTATTACACCTAATCCAGTTCAGTTTATATTCAATTTATTGTTGGTCTCGAATAAACTTAACAGCATTTAAACCAATCATTTGGGCTGCTAAGGCTGTGTTACCATCTGGTAAAATAGGGGATATGGATAGATCGGCAACTTTCAGGTTTTGGGTCCCAAATACATTTAAATAACCATCTACCACTCCTTCATCGATATTCTTGCCCATCCTGCATTGTCCTCCATAGTGATTGAGGACGTTATAGGATGCCTTGGCAAAATTAGCAAGTAAGGTTCGTTTCTTTTGTTCATCTTTTAATAGAAATATATTTTCCGAAGGATAAACAACTCTATATATACCCTCTGGATCCAATAATCGTGCTCGTTTTATTATATTGTAAGTCTCAATATAATGGTTAACCATATAATCTAAATCATCCGGGTTCTCTAAAGGATTAAAGTCAACAGATGGATAGGCTTCAGGGTCGCTATGTGCTGCCAAAATGGTCCCTTTACTTTTAGGTTTGAGATCCACAATTCCAATACTCATAATATTACTCGGTTTATCCTCGTTAAAATCCCAACTGTTAATCAGGACATCTTGAACCGGAATAAATCTTGGGAATACATTACCTAATAATTGAAGGCGACGCCCTGACTGGTGACCTTCTTCATCATCTTTCTTAAAGGCACCTAATGGTATTGGTTGATCGGGATCAGACGACATGACCATTAATAGGCGGGTAGTTTCCACTTCTACCCCCATACCAACAGCATAATGCGTATGAAAGTTGTATCCGACATTTGGGCTTTCGACTATTGTTGATATTCCAGCTTTAGACAAATCTGAAGACCTTCCAATTCCTGATCGTTGTAAAATAACCGATGAGAAATTCCCCGCACAGACTATTATCCCTTTGCTCGCAAATGCTCTTTGTGATTTACCATTTCTAACAAATTCAACCCCCACGGCAGTTTGGATTTGCCTGTATTGTTCAAAGAGAATTTTATTGACGGTGGTTTTTGCAATTATTGCCAGTTTTCTTTGACCAACTCCAAACTCATCAGGGTTCCATTCATCTCCATGAGTAACAATATGTTTATTTAAATAACCTGTAGCAGTTGAAGAACGAACGAATTTCCCTGGAGTCAATTCTTTTTGGGTAAATTGGGACTTAAAGAATGTACAATCTCTTATCCCCGTATTATAGTCCTCCACAATGGGAATTCCTAACACATCAGATATTGCCTTTGCTAAAATAGTCGTAAGTCCAGCTTTTGGTATCTTTTGTTGTCTTATAAAGATGGGACCATTGGTTCCTCTTTCATTGGGAGCTTGTGTCCAGCCAATATACGTTTCATTTTCTTGAAATAATTGACGGATACTCTTATAACCCCATTGAGGACCTGAAAGACTTGCCCATTCATCATAAAGATCACTACTTCCTCGAACAGCAAGCATTGCGTTGTGCTCAGAACTTCCGCCAATTACTCTACCTCCTGATAATAAAAGCTGACGCCCAATAGATTGTTCCAATTTTGACAGAATATTAAAGGAATATTTATTATCAGTTGATAAGGTAATTGCAGTTCCACCACTAGGGTTCCTTAACGCTTTTGTCATATTGGTTCCTTCTTCAAGGACAAGTACAGATGTTGATTTATCATCTGTTAATTCTTTGGCAATTACACCACCTGCGGTTCCTGCACCTATTAAAATATAATCAAACGTATTTTTGGGGGTCATGTGATCATTCCTCTCCATACCCTTACAAATATTTAATGAATACTATCATATATGTATGTGAACAGTTCTCTTGAGTGAGTGTCCATGTTACACCTTGTTTTGGACTTATATCATCCTAAACAAATTAGGATGGTGTAAGTTTCTAGTTTGTCCTTAAGTTGAATCTAGTGAAAACGCCCTTCCCATTTTTATTTTCTTTACATAAATTGTAATGAAAATACCTAAAGGAGGGCTCAATATGTTTGGTTATGGTGGCTTTGGAGGTTACGGCGGTTGTTGTGGCGGAGGTTATGGCTACGGAGGAGGATTCGGCTGTGGTTTTGCTTTAATCGTTGTATTGTTTATCCTATTAATCATCGTTGGAGCAGTAATCTGTTTCTAAGAAAATCAATAATCTTCCCCCAAAAAAGCCCGATTCGGGCTTTTTTTAGTTAACTATCCTAATCAGCCCATCCATTGAAAATTTATAGCAGATACACTACAATATGTAATGAAAGGGTGACGATACATGACACTTAATAATTTTCGATTTGATCAAGAAGGACTGAATCGTTTTTTCGGCCCATTAGAGGCTAAAATAATGGATATTCTTTGGAATGGTAATCAGATGAGTATAAAAGAAGTCCAACTAATCTTAGAAAAAGAAAAAACTATAAATTTTAATACCGTCATGACTGTTATGAATCGTCTTGTCGATAAAAACATTCTGACAAAAAGATTGGAAGGAAGAACATCCCTATTTCAGCCTGTTACGACCAAAGAAGATTTCATCAACAATCAATCAAAAAAATTAACAGAAAACTTATTAGATGAATTTGGCGGATTGGTTGTTAACCATATGCTGGATTCCTTAAAAGAAGTTGATGATCATCTTCTTCAAAAATTAGAACAGAAAATCGAACAATTAAAAAAGGAAAGAAAGTAAGATGGTTTGGAAACATAAATCGACCGCCGTATTAGGATCATCCCTATTCTTTGCGATTATTTTACTTGTCCAAATGGTTTTCTACCTAATTAACATCTTATGTGGGCCGATAGAACTATTTAACGTTTTTAATTTCTGTGTCAGTTTATTTAAAAGAGGGACTTTTGCCTATTCTGCGATTTTATTAATGGTTAACTTCTATATTTTTTATACCATTTTTATCGTTTGTCAAAAGGTTGTTCAACAAATCTTTCTTTTAAATAAACTTCGGAGTAAAATAAACAAACTAGTTGTTATGGAACCAACAAAAGGATTAAATCAAAGGTTTAATAGGAAAAACAATGACATTGTGGTTATCGAACAAAACGAGCCGTTTGCATTTACGGTTGGGTTTTGGAAGTCGAGAATCGTACTTTCTACTACTTTAATAAAAATGTTAGATGCAAAGGAATTAGAAGCAGTTATTTACCACGAAACGTCGCATCAAAAGTATGATCATGGAATGAAGGTATTTATTTTGCAAATCATTTCAGAGGTAATGTGGTATATTCCTCTTACCAAATGGTCCTATCAGAATTATCGGATTATGGTTGAACTAGCGGCTGATGAATATGCGATTCACCGCATGGGTACTGAACTTGGGTTAGGAAGTGCGTTATTAAAGTTAATTAAAAAGCAATTAAAGATCAAATCAAGTTTAGCTCCTGCACTGGTTCATTTTGCGGATGAAACAGTCGATTACAGACTTAAACAATTATTAAACCCACAACAAACCATCCCCGTTAAGATTCAGATAAGGGCAATTATTATTTCTTTAAATGTATTTATAGTGATTTCTTTCATTTTAATATTTGCTTAGCCTAAACACGTAAAGGATTGGGGCAACCTAATCCTTTATTAAATTAACGGTGATAATTAAAAGTTCTTGACCAAAATCAGCCATTACACTACAATCAGTAGTGTAATGGGTGGTTAATTTTTATAAAAATAGACTTTCTGTTACCTTTAACACTACACGTTGTAGTGTTTCGTTCAAATTTTTTTGAAGAAGGAAGGAGAATTTAAATGAAAAAAGCAGAGGTTGGGGTATTAGTTTTAAGGATATTTTTAGGTTTATCTTTTTTTATCCATGGGATTTCAAAGTTTCAAAACGGTATTGGAAATACTGCGGGCTGGTTTGAAAGTATAGGAATTCCAGGATTCATGGGATATGTAGTCGCGACGATTGAATTAGTCGGGGGGATTTTATTAATAGTAGGTTTTGGAACTAGATACATAGCTGCACTCTTCTTGTTACTTATGATAGGAGCTACACTAAAAGTTAAATTAGCTGCAGGGTTCATGGGGAATGGACAAGGTGCAGGGTACGAATTGGATCTCGCTTTTGCCGTTATAGCCGTGTTTTTAATTCTACAATCAAATTCCGTCTTTTCCTTGGATTCCAAGCTGCTATATAAAAATCAGCAAAATAAAGTAAATTCATAGAGAAGTAAAGTGGGTGAGACAATGTCTTCAGGTAACAATACATCAAAAAAACAGTCCTCCAAGTTCGTTTTCTGGATTATTGGTTTAATAGCAATTTGTCTGGTTGGGTTAATTTTTCTATCCAATCATGCTAAAAAACAAGCAATTGATTATGAGGGACAGCCATTTATAGGGGAAAAGAGTGCTACGGTAAAAATAGTTGAATTTGGTGATTATAAGTGTCCCTATTGTAAAAATTTCAACGATACCCTTATTCCTAGTATAGAAAAGGATTTTATCGATACAGGTAAAGCATCTTTGTACTTTATGAATTATTCCTTTATTAATATTGATTCAACTCGTTCTGCCAAATTTGCGGAAGCAGTATTTAAGGAACTTGGCAATGAAACATTTTGGAAGTTCCATCAGCTTTTATATGATAAACAGCCAGAAGATACGAACGCAGAACAAAAAGACATCTATACAGAATCTTTTCTTAAGGATACATTAAGTGAAGTTGCCTCTGAAGCAGAAGTAAAAAAAGTGGTCAATGCCTATACTAATGATCAAACCAAAGAGGCATGGGAAAAAGATATGAATGCGGCTAATAACTTAAATATTACAAGTACCCCTGTCATTTATATTAATGGAGTGAAATTTGAGGGAAATACGTATAACGATTTCAAGGACAGAGTAAATGAAGCAGCGAAGGAATAGTCACGTTAGTATCAGGTTTACAAAGTTAGTGCAGATGAACTTGCATTGTTATATGGACGAGTGATGGGCCGTCGAATGAGAATTGGAATATATGCCTATAATAAATATATATACGTTTTAAAGGATGAATTCCTATGATATATATTTATAATGATTTTGCTGGAACACATACAACCTCTTTGGCGGCTGCCTATCATTTAAAACAATTACCTCAATCGCAAAGAAAACTTACCTCTGAAGAAATATTGAATGTAAAGTATTTTAATAAACTTACGAGAAACGATTTTGGAAAGCTTCTTTATCATGGGGACGATGATGAGGGCAATTCCGTTTTTACGATTGGACGCAAACGAGATAAACTCGCTGTACCAGCAATGAAAGAACTGACATTGATGCTGCAAGGAAAATTTCATTTTAATGAGAAGATTATTTTCTCCAATACATCTCCAACCGTGCCATTACCGATGTCACTTGGCGGATTTTTTTCGAGAGGTCTGAAACTCGACTTTATTGGTGTCCCGTTGTTAGTGATTGGTGCCAAACAATGCTGTGATAATATTTATCGGTTAGTTGAAAACACGAAACAGGTGGGTCGTACGTCATTCAATGAAAATGTAATTATTTTAGAAAATAAAAAGTACAAATAAATCACAACATTCTTTTTTTGTAGTCCAATGATTTCTCATTGGATTTTTCTTTTGATTAAGAGGAAAGTCAGAGACCATATTTTTGACAACATGTCTTATAAATAAACCATAATCCATCCTTGAACTTGTGAATAAAAATAAGAAAAGGGGGATGAAAAATTGAAAAAAGTCACGTTTTTATTAGCTGTGTTTATTGCTACTATTAGTTTAGCTGCGTGTAATCACCAACAAGATGAAACGGCAAATCAAGAAAAACCAACTTCCCATGTGCAAGAGGGAGCAAAAAATCCAGACCAGCCAGCCACACCTGTGCAAGAGGGCACAACAGACCCAGCAACACCAGAAAATGAAGAGACAAAAGACCCGGATCAACCAGCTGCACCTGTACCGGAGACAAATGTCTATCAAAACAACGTATTTAAAGAGGTAGTGGTAACAGAAACAGAGGACAAAATTATTGTCAGTGGAAAGGTGTAACTGCTAGACTAAAGTGAACAGTTTGCGATGAATAATATTGAACACTTATTTACTAAAATCGTTCTCCACCTTATGATAGATTTTTATACTTCTTGATTAGGCGGAGGAATTGAAAAGGTGGATAAGTTTGAAATGTATGTAGAAATAAGAGGAATGCTAAATCAAAAATACAGTATTTCTACTATCGCTAGGAAACTAGATATATCAAGAAATACTGTTTATAAGTATATCCGTAAATCACCCGAGGAAATGGCAGAATGGACAGCATCAACAATGACTAGAAGTAAAAAGTTAGATATTCATAAGGAATTGATCCTTTTTTGGCTAAGAGAATATCCAGATTTAACTGCAGCTCAAGTACAAGACTGGCTTAAAGAAAAATATCCTGAATTCAACGTTGGAGAAAGTACAGTAAGAAGCTATGTAAGGTGTCTTCGAGAGGATTATCAAATTCCAAAAGAATCAAGCACTAGGGATTATCAGGCAGTCCCTGACCCTCCAATGGGTGAACAAATGCAAGCAGACTTTGGATTTAAAACGGTAAGGAATCAATTTGGTAAACCAGTAAAATTAGTTTTTATTGTATTTGTGTTAGCCCATTCTAGATACAAATATGTTGAATATCAAAATCGGCCTTTCACAACAAAGGATGTAATTTCGGCTCATTGGAATGCATTTAAGGAGTTTGGGGGTGTTTCAAAAGAGATTTTGTATGATCAGGATCGACTAATTGTTGTATCTGAGAATGAGGGGGATATTTTACTCACTGAAGAATTTCAACAATTTGTAAATGAAGTTAAATTTGAAGTTAAACTCTGCAGAAAGGCTGATCCAGAGAGTAAAGGAAAAGTAGAAAATGCGGTTAAGTTTATCAAGAATAACTTCATTAATAATAGAATTTTTTATAACATTGATTCCTGGAACGAGCAGTCTCAGAAATGGTTAAAAAGAACAGGTAATGGCAAAATTCATAACGGCACAAAAAGAAGACCCGCCGATGTGTTTCTCCTCGAAAAGCAACACATGCGACAGGTCAACTCTGTAAATGATATTCACAAAACTAGTATAGCAAGAAGTGTCCGAAAGGACAATACAATCCTGTATCTCTCGAACAGATACTCTGTTCCGTTAGGAACATTTCAAAAGTATCCAGAAGTACATTATTATGTGACCGATGATAATAAGATAGTAATCTACGTCCAGGATTCAGGGGAATTACTGGCAACACATTACATTAACCCTGATAAAGGAAAACTCATTCAAAATACTTCCCATAAAAGGGATAGATCAAAAGGAATAAAGGAGCTTATCGAAGTCACTAGTGAGCATTTTACAAATAAATCACAAGCTATCGATTACCTAAATGAGTTACGGAATAGGTATCCACGTTATATTCGGGACCAGCTAAGCTTAATAAAAAAGTGTATCGAACTTAGTACATTAGAATTAATAGATGATGCGTTATCACTCTGTTTGGAGAGGCAACTGTTTAGTGCGAATGACTTTCATGATGTAGTAGCCCTCTTTAAACGACAACGACAAGTGAACAGTGTGAACGTCAGCGATCAACAGGCTGATAAAGATCATAACGACATCGCTGAGTTAACACTAACAAATACTGAGGCAAATCAGCGTCCATTAGAACATTATTACACAATCATGGAGAGCACAAAATGAAGCAAATAAAAAATCTTCAGGACTCACTCATTTCACTTCGGTTGATGGAAACATCAAAGAAGCTCCCTACTCTTCTGGAAGAAGCTGAAGAGGAGCAGCTTAGTTATATAGCTTTTCTGAACAATATAGTAGAATACGAACGAAAAATGAGAGATGAGAAAAACATGGAAAAACGCTTGAAACTCGCAGCATTTCCATGTATCACTCCGTTGGAGCAATTTAATTTAGAAGAACAAGAATCCTTAAGCTTAAAGCAGTTTAATCAATTAAAAGAATTAGCATGGATTGAGCAATTATTTAATCTTATTCTATTGGGACCGCCAGGTGTGGGGAAAACACACATGGCGGTTGGATTAGGATTAGAAGCCATTAAACGAGGCTACAGGGTTTCCTTTATCACGATGGGTGACTTGGTTCATACCTTGAAAACTATGGACATAACGAGGAAGTCCCAAACTAGGATTAAGAGAATAAAAGAATCACAATTAGTCATTATTGATGATTTGATGTACGCAGCGATGGATCCAAGGGAAGCGAATCTATTTTTCCAATTGATAAATGACTTGTACAACAACTCATCGATTATATTGACTTCCAACCGTTCCCCAAAAGAATGGACCGAGCTCTTGGGTGACGTAGGTGTTGCGACAGCTATCTTGGATCGTCTTATACATCGAGCAGAAATCGTTCACTTTAATGATTCAAGTTATAGAATGAAACATCGCGAGACAATTTTTAAAGAAGAAAGTGTTCAAAATTAATAAGCAAAATTGTTCAAATGTACTTGACGCTTACAAAAGGCTCAGGTATTTGAAGGAGTCTTTCAATATGCTCTTATTGACGGAGAAAAGGTGTTGATTGAAAATAATTACCAAACAGACGGGGCACCTGCATGGGGAAGATTTGAAATCACTTTTGAAAAAGGATTAGTATCAACAAATAATGTTAAACTCGAATTATTTGTTTACTCAGCAAAAGATGGGTCAAAAGTAAATACTTTAGAAATTCCCATTCCAAAACCTAAATGACTTCTATATAAATAAAGAAGGTGTCCCAAAAGTAAAATTTTTAGAGGCATCTTCTTTTTTATACTAGTCTGTTGATTTCCGCTCCAGGCGTTTCGATTTTCGCGGGCGGTACGGGGAGCCTCCTCGTCGCTCCGCTCCTGCGGGGTCTCCCCTGCCCCGTACTCCCGCAGGAGTCTTCGCGCCTTTCGCTCCAATCAACAGAGTGTGCAAGATTTATTCATTTACCACCTTTTGTGTCAGCCTCTTTATTTTGTTGAGAAAATTGGAGTATTAACTCATTTACTGTTTATAATTCGTGGTCGATCTTCCATTTGAGGCGGCTCCTCAAACATCCCATAATTCATCATCAGTTCAAGTCCTTCATGCCCATATAAAAAGACATCTTTTGCTAATAATGACATTTTCATGGATATATCGTTTCGGAGAGTAAACATAGCTCCAAAGCTGCCACCTACTAGCCCAAATCCATTTAAAAGGCATACGCAATACATCATCAATTTATCAGAAAAAGGTGCAACGGTTGAAGTGGTTACAATACATCCGGAAGTAGCAGAAAAGTGAACATTTGCTTCTAATAAAATTTCTTCCAATGTTTGTATTTGTTTTTTCGCAAGTTCTAATCCCTTTACAAAATATTTTCTGACCTTTTTGTTTTCAGCACATTGGGCAAATCCAGTAATCAGCTGCATGCCAATATTATTTGTCTCAATTCCGTGATGAAGGATTCCTGTCTCAAGGGCACTTAATGATCTTTTGTCGCCAAATGGCTTAAAACCTTTCATATATCGATCACTTTTGACAAATTCAACTGTTTTTGGCATTGTCATATTTGGCGGAAGAGTTAAAATTCCTTTATTCAGTAAATACATCGTAGAAAGTTTATAGACCTTTTGAGTGACGGAAGTGAGTCCTTCATAAATGGCCATCACATCTTTTCGATAGGCCATATTCATATTGATTGTATATAGCCCCATACTTAGCTCTTTGAGGACACGGAGAAACATAATATCAAATCCATTATCGAATAGTTTTGGTGCTTCCATGTTTACATCTTCTTTTCTAAAACCTATTGGAATGACCATACCCTCTTTTTCAAATATAGATTGGATTTCAATCACATAATAGTGTAATTCCTGCCACAAACCACCCATGATGTTTGTGGCTTCTTGGTCATCACTCTTCGCCATAAAATATTCTAAAATTCTAAGAATCATCGTTTTTTCCTGATAGGTAAGCCATAGTGTGCCGATTTCCGAAACACTTAAAGGGTTATTTTTCTCCAAAACATTTACCTCCAGACGTTATATCTCTTTCCCTTTTTTAGACAAGTAATTAATTAACATAAGAATGATTGCCCAAAAATGCCACGTTTCCCAAGTCGAAAATTCCTTCCAATAATCGACCCACGTCTATACCACTTTATCTTGCTGCTTTATGATTTCATCTAAATGATTTTGTTGCTCGTGTTTCATAATTTGTTCCAAACCAGCCCTTATTCATAAGTAATATAACTACTGTTCCCATATTTTTATTTACTTATGAAAAACTTGTTACCTGGAGACAATTATAAAATCGTTGTGATGAATAGGTATATTGATAAAAAGGGAAACTATGAAAAATGCAGTGGAAAGGATAGAGGGTAATGCATATTGCTATTACGATTCTAACCATTTTGGCTTCCTTTAAGTGGGCTGACTGGAAAAACTGGAGAGACTATCACGCTACTATGTTTTTTATTTCCACTGGCGGTTTGATGTACGAATATATTGTCCAAGAAAATACGCTATGGAAGTTTCATCCTGATTTCTTATATGGACATGAAATGGTTGTCTTGGTTTATGCTATTATAACGATGCCATTTAGTATCTTGATCTTTTTATCCCATTTCCCGGAAACCTGGATGAGGCGGCTGCTTTACATTGTTGTTTGGTCTGGAATCTATATTTTTGTTGAGTGGATCTTACTAGTGTTTGAAAGGATCTCTTATCAGAACGGATGGAAGTTTTGGTATTCTTTTTATTTTGATCTTGTGATGTTCTCCGTCATTGCCCTGCATCAGTACAAACCCTTCAGAGCTTATATGATCTCGGTACCGATTATCCTTTTCTTAATTTTTTACTTTGATATTCCTTTTAAGTTTGGGAGGTAACTCAAAAAACCATTCACAAGGGAATGGTTTTTTAGGTGTTTTATGGTATGACAATCAATTCAGAGATATGGACCAGTTTAATCTCCCTATAAGCAGAACCTTCTTCGGTAATTTCACAATAGCCAGATGAGTACTGGTGAAGCATAATAAAATTTTTCCCCATAAAAATGACTGGAATCTTTGTCATCGATACCACATCCTTAATATTCATATAACTTCTTACGGGAGCTACTCTGCAGTTTCTTTAAAAAAAGGAAGGAAACCAAGGGCGGACTGCACCGAAGTTTCCTTCAAGAAAGGTATTAGGCAAATTTATTATAGTATTGAATGACTATTTTCTCCAAGGACCTAGTCAGGTTTTCTAACACGATTTTTCTATTTACCATTATTAAAAATCAGAGGAATCGGTGTAATCATAGCGAATCCCGTCTCTTTGTGCATCCGTTATTTCTTTTACCTGCTCATTATTAGTTGAATGTTGAACTTCTTCTTTACCGTTTGATTGATTGTTTTGTTGTCGTTTATTTGCTTTTGTCAATGATAGCCCTCCTAAATCGCATTTTCACACCTATTGTCTCAAAGAAAATAACATATTATGCTTGGATCAATTTCTTTCATTTTTTTTGATAGATTAGATACTGATTACTACACCCAAACGAGACTAAACACCTGGGACTTTATTAAATAAATTATCCTGTTTCTTATCTCGGTCATTCTGTAAAGATTCGTTATGATTTTCTTTTAACAAATTCAATAACTCCTCACGCGTAAGCGGTTGCGCATGTTCCATCAGTTCATAACCTAGTTCACCATCCGATTCAATTGTTGCTGTATTCACATTTGAAATAAAAGAGATCCCCTTTTGACGGAGCTTCATTTCTAATTGTTCAGTTGTCAATCGTAATTTTTTTAAGTTAGCCCCGATAATTTGACCATTCCGTATAACCACTGTTGCATTACCCGTTAAATAGCGTCGGATCGTTTTAGATTTTATTTGAAGGTATTGAAGTGAAATTAAATAAAGAATAAACAAAACTAAAATGACAATAATTTGCCAGAATTTATGTTCTTTTATAGTGGCGTGCCCCATTGTGGTTCCGATTGCTAAGATGATTACTACTTCAAGATTAGACATTTTAGCCATCGATTTTTTGCCAGCAATCCTCAATAATAGGGTACTTATAAAAAGTAGGCCTAACGTTTCCAATAGAAATGTAAAATTCATTCTTCACCTCGAACAGCTTAACTTCTATGAATCATTTGATGAGCCTGAAAACTAGCAAGTTGTCTTATCTATATTGTTTCCAATTTCCCAAAAAACAGCCATTTAACTTTTGTTAAGGGAAGTAACAATTCCTTTTAAAGTCAGTGAGGATCCGGTCATTCGACAAATTTTAAAAATTTATCTTTTATATCGACATCTGAAGGTGTTATGGATAGTTTTTTGGGGTAAATAAAAGTATGTGGTATGGTAAAGGGTCTTAAATTTAATCCTTTCACTACCTTCTTAACCTAACAAACAACCAGCATGTCGCAGGAGGTCACTTTAACGTGGAAAATTTACTAAATAATGTAGGACAATATAAAAAACAATACCTAATTAAAAGATTGATTCAATCGGGTGTCTATAAGAAAAATAACAAGCATTTATATGAATGGTCATTAACAGAATTAGAGGAAGAGTACTTCAGCTTAAAAAAAGAAAAAATTAATTCTTAAATGATGAAGGGAATAGTGGATTCCGCGGGATTCTTAGAAAATCCCGCTTATACTAGATTTAATTTCGTGAACTTTAGAGATAATCCCACTTACTTTGGAGTTAATTCCGCAAAACACAAAACACATTTTATTTATCTTGAAATTAACGGTACAAATGACCTGCCCACATCCCGATAAATGCAAGAAAAATCCCCAAAGTGTAACTAATGGCTAAATAGAGGCCCAGCACTTTCCATTTTCGCTGAACGAATAATTGTATATTTTCAAGCTTAAAGGTAGAAAAGGTTGTAAAAGCTCCCATAAATCCGGTACCTAAGAACAAGCCCCAAGATCTACTTACATTAGCCCCAAAAAGGAACCCAAGCAAAAACGAACCCAGCAAGTTAATGGTCAGCGTTGCGAAGGGAAAGGTGGAAGGGTATCTTTCCTTAATTAGATTGCTAAGGCCAAAACGCGACATGGCTCCGAAAAATCCCCCAATTGCAACCAATGCGATATTTAACATGATTTTTTCACCTCTGCTTTTCTTTCCATTCCCAGTTGATAGCCGAGCCATGAAAATAAAAGACCACCCCAAAGACTAAGAAGAACATAAAGAATAGCTGTCCCCCATCTAGCTGAATTAATCAAATGGACGGTTTCAACACTGAAGGTAGAAAAGGTAGTAAAAGAACCGATCAGTCCTGTTCCTAAAGCAGTGATGACATGTGGGTGAAGTGATTTAACTTTCGGTAAGAAATTGGTCAGCCACCCTAAGATAAAACTACCCAGCATGTTTGTGATAAAGGTCGCTAATGGAAAGGCATGAAACCACCATTGATTAAAATAAACGCCTAATAAATAGCGTAAGATAGCCCCAATAATTCCGGCGATTCCGACAAGTAGAAATTTCAACTTTCCTCACTCCAATGTAAAACTTACCTAAAAATAACGAACTCCTACCAGTATCTTCTGGTAGGAGTCATTAGCTCTTTCGGCAATTATCGTGAACTCCTTCGTTTTTTCCATTTTATATGTGTATTTTAACAAAAGGAGTGGCGGATTCCAATCTTTTAATAGGCTTATCATGGTAGGTTAGAATCGCAAGTTGAGATGATTTCCAGTATAAACCACAAGACAAATGTAACCGCTTCCATTATAATAGGTAGTAATAATAGGAGAGGGGATACAGCAAATGGAACTTTTAATCGAACAATGTGAGCATAACCAGGCAGAAGAACCATGTGAAAAATGTACTCCGAACAATGATAGGGAAGAAAGTATTGATATCTCAGAATATGATTATCATAAAAGATTGTGGTTTTAATATGACACACTAGTAGGTATGCTCCTTAATTTCAGCCTTGCATTCTCAATACATGAATTTATATGGCCTGTTTCCAAGTTTCATTTTGGGAACAGGTTTTTTTCTATTCGGAATTATTTTCGATATGATGAGGTGGAGGGGAGCTCCAAGTTTTCATTGATTAAAATTTGATGCATATCTCATAGGTTAAAAGCAATTTAAGAATATATTTACAGCGTAAGAAAATAATATAAATAAAAATTTTGGAGTTGGTTTAGATGGGGTTTGCCTTTTATTTCTTTATCTCTTGGCTTATCACAGTTATTTTTACAGTTATGAAAAAAAGGCTTACATTTGTAGAGAACTCATTTGTATTTTTACTGATGCTCATTATTAGTATAAATTTCTCCTGGATCATTTCCGCAGAATTAAAACTAGTTATCCTTTCTAAGGAGCCGTTAGATTATACAGCTTTTATGATTAACCGAAGCATCGGAATTCCATTTATTATTGTGGTCACCATTAATTTTATGAAGAGTGTTAATTCTATCGGAAAATCCTTAATCATTATGGTTTGTTCCATTTTGATACAGGTGATCTTAGTGAAATTGGGCACTAATTTTGACGTCACTAATCGGGAAAAATGGAATATCTTGTACGACATTATCTACTTTGCTCTACTTCACCTTTTTGCGGTTTATTCCTTAAAATTTTTTCAGAAGCTTAAACAAAGTGAGGCGATGAGCTAATGAGAATGTGGGAAAATTTTGATAAGAATGAGATTTCCTTACTGATCATCTTGGTAGTCGCCTATATAGCCTATTTTCTACTGAGTAGAAGGGTTAACCGACAAGTTAGAATACTGGGTTTACTTTGGGGTATAACGATTGGGATCTTATTTGATTTTACAATCGGCGGAGGTTTAATGGATTTCTATAGGATTAATGATTCGAACCATTATGAGGTGTCTGATATTTTTTATTATCTAGACTTTGGACCTTTTGGATTTTTCTTTTTTTATTTCTATGAACTCTTCCACATTAATAGAAAAACATTTATTTATTACACGGTGGCTTGGGCCATTATTGGAGTAGCCGCTCAGTGGCTGTTCACCTGGCTTAATGTCATTACCCTTCAAAATGGCTATCATTTAGTCTATTCGTTCCCCATTTTTCTTATCGTACAAACCGCTACGGGAGCTTTTTTTGAACAAGTAAGGAAAAAGGAACGAGTTCTAGTAAAAAGTTAAACTTGGATTAGCTGACCAAATTGAAAGGCTGCCATTCGCAGCCTTTTTGATCCTTGATAATAAACAAGCAATGCAGCCTAGGTCTACATTGCTTGTTTGAATTTAGTTAGTTATGCGCTGACTTTATGTTTTACGTTACCTGTTTCTTTATTAGCGACTTTTCTGAAGAATGGAACTACCCAGCGGTCTAAACCAATTCTACCAGCGTTGTAGCCTGCTGTTAAGATGATAAAACCTAAGAAAATGTCTCTAGGGTTATGAGATACCGTTCCTGCAAGGAAGAAAGAGAAGTTCATCACTAGACCAAAGAACATGGCTGCAGTTGTTAGGCATCCTAAGATTAAGCCTAAACCAATTATTGTTTCGCCCCAAGGAACGATCACGTTGAAAATATCAACATTTGGTAAGGCAAAGTGTTTTAAGAAATCGACATACCAGCCAAACACGACTGCGCCGTCTGGGCCTTTTACGGGGTTAGCGATCGCTCCTTTTAGGAATCCAGAAGCATCGAATCCGCCTGTTAATTTTCCAATTCCTCCACTGATCCAAGAATAACCAAGGTATAAACGTAAAACAGTTAGGATGACTGCTGAAATTTTATTCTCTCTTAAAAATTTGTTAAACATAAATGATTCCGCCCTTCGTTTTTTGTTTTTGTTGTTTATGGTTATAATATATACCTTTTTAACATTAATAACTTAGTTATGTGAATAAGTTCACAATTTGTTAAAAATGTTTTGACAGAAATTTGAACGCAGAAATTTTCCCCATTAAAATAACTACATTCATTAATAGAAAACTGAGAGTATTTAAAAATACTCTTTATTTTTGTTAATATTTTTCCAAGCTTCACCAAACAATAGTAAAAAAGGAAAAATGGGGGAATGGTGCAATGGGTGGTCCGTTAGAAAGGGATCAGGTCGTTCTGATTGTAACATCGATAATTATTGGAACGTTGGCTCGTATTATCACAATCAAAGAAGATTTCAGACAGTATCCGAGTTATCCGAATGGCTACTTAATCCATTTAGTCTTAGGGTTTGTTGCTGCGGCATTAGGAGCTGTTGCCATCCCGGCATTAATGACCAAAAACTTTATTGCCGTAACGTTTTTAACATTGGCAATCCAACAATTTAGGGATGTTCGAAAATCGGAACGGGAGAGCTTAAAAGACTTAGAAAACACAGAATTTGCCTACCGTGGTGATGCCTATATTGATGGAATTTCAAAAACCTTTGAATCAAGAAATTATTTTTCCTTATTGGTTGCTTTAGGTACTGGAATCACCATTCAGCTTGTAGACAGCAAATCAAGTTTAATAAATATTGTTTCTGGTGCCATTGTTGGCTTTATTCTAATCTATGTCTTAAAACGTTTTTCAAAAGGGAAAACGATTGGAGATATTGCTGAGGTAAAAGAGGGGAAAATTGAAGTTAAGAATCATGAGCTGTTTGTAGATGGAATCTATGTCTCTAACCTCCTTGGGACAGAAAATGCTTCCAAATTGTTTCAAGAGGAAGGGAGAGCTGTGATTATTTATCCGAAAAAGGACCATTTTCGTGTTACATTAGAGAATTTCGGACAAAGGCAGGCAGCTCTATTTGAAGCAACAAAAACATTGGGGGTAAAGCGATACCATTTTACACGGAGAGATTTTAATGATGGCCGCGTGGTCATTACTTTAGTGCCGATTGTTAATGACATAGACGGTCTCATTGAAGTAGTGAAGAAAACCCCTCTTCTTGAGAGTAGTAAGAAAAGTCCGGCTGTTATGAAGTCCAATATGATGGGGAGGGAATAACGGTGGGACGTGAAGGAGGTACAAAAGTGAATTATGATATCCTCGCTCTAGTAACGTTAAATAAGGATCGAATCTTGGGTGGAAAACAGCTGACCCTGCTGGCTAATGATGAAGAAGAGCAGCAAACGATGACGGCGGATATTGCCAAAGCGCTGAAGGCGGATGTGGTGAAGATGACGTCAGGTGATTATTTGGTTATAAGAGGATAAGAGTTGAAATGAAGCCTTTATCTTGGTGTATTCGAGATAAAGGCTTTATTATGAATACATAAATATGAATATATCAACGATAATGGACATAGAAACTGTTGATAATTTGTATGATGATGACAAGGCAGTTGTATGTGTCCGCTTGAACCGTCTTGAGGATAGGAATCCTAGAGAAATTAGGATTCTTGTCCTCATAAAAGCTTCATGAAGACAAGATCGAGTGAAAACCGATAAATTTTGTCTGTATGACCGTTGCATGAGGACAAGATCGAGTGAAAACCGATAAATTTTGTCCGTATGACCGCTCCATGAGGACAAGACCCAGTGATAAACCAAAAGCTTTGTCCATATCAACGTTCTATTGCTCCTGCTGTAATAGCAAGTGTGGAACTTTAAAGGCTTAAATATAAGGGGGAAAAGAACATGATTTTAGAAGCTGCTATGCTGCAAGTTAAAACTGGAATGGAAGAGGATTTTGAAGAAGCTTTTCGACAAGCATCAATCATTATTTCTTCCATGAAGGGATACATTACTCATGAATTACAGCGCTGCATTGAAGTTGAGGGTAAGTATTTACTTTTAGTGAAGTGGGAAACGATTGAAGATCATACCGAAGGCTTTAGGGGATCCAGTGAATATCAAGAATGGAAAAAGCTCTTACATCATTTCTATGATCCGTTCCCAACCGTTGAACATTTTGAGCAAATTCCCCTTTAATATGATAATAATAGAATAGGTTAATATTTTAATTATTTATCCGGAGTGATTTTAAACAATTCTAACCAAAAAGCCTGTGTAAGCTGATCTACACAGGCTTTTTTCAGAGATTTCCACCAGATTTCTATCTCTTCCGAGCAATGATATATCCATTCGTAACCTTATCAAATCCAATACGTGGATAATATTCCATCGCAGTTGGAGATGCCAACAGCAATAAGGTCACTTCCTCACCAATTTGTTCTTGCACCTGTCTAACTAATTCCCTGCCAATCCCATGATTTTGATACTCCTTATCAACCGCCAGATCAGATAAATAGCAGCAATAGCTGAAATCTGTAATCGCCCGAGCGACTCCAACCAGTTTTTCATTTTCCCATGCTGAAATAAGAAGATCTGCCTTTTCAATCATTTTTTCTAAACGCTGTAAATCTTCATATGGTCTTTTAAGCCCCGATGTTCGAAAAACAGCTGATAATTCTTCCGCTGTAATCTTTGAATTCACCTGATATTTGATATTTTCCATGTGTCTGTTCATCCCCTTTATTCTTTATATCAAGATTATATTTTATAGCTGATATGCCTAAAAGTGTCAGTTATAATATATTTAACCATGCCAGTTTACTGAAGGAGGGGGCGACCAGATGATTGAGATTACCGTAGTATTAGAGAACAAAAGTGAAGAACCCTTATATCTACAACTTTATAACTATTTTAAACAAGAAATCCAAAATGGAACTATCAAACCAGGGGAAATGCTGCCATCGAAACGAAAACTATCTCTACATCTTGGAATTAGTCAAAATACAGTAGAAACTGCGTACCAGCAATTGCAAGCGGAGGGATACGTGGAAGGGGTACCGAGAAAGGGGATTTTCGTTAAAGAAATCCAGAGGGACTTGATTCCAGCCAATCGCCGAATGTCCCTCAACAGTCAGAAGGTCTTTAAAGAGGAAAGTGAGCCCTATAGCGTGGACTTTAGCCACGGACGAATCGCTCTCGAACATTTTCCTTATACCATTTGGCGAAAGTTAACCATTCAAAGTCTTTATGAAGACCAGAGTACATTTTTCTTAAACGGGGATCGCCAGGGGGAGCTGCCACTTCGAGAGGAAATTGCGAAATACATTTATCACTCTAGAGGGGTAAAGTGTTCACCAGAACAGATTATTATCGGGGCGGGAACACAATACTTAATTGGATTATTAACCATGGTGATTGGCAGAGATGTCATTTTTTCGATTGAAAACCCTGGGTATCATCGAACAAGGGAGGCTTTTAAAGACCAAGGAGTGAACTTAATACCTATCCCACTGAATGATAACGGGATAAGCATGAAACACTTATATAAAAGTAAGGCACAAATAACTTATGTCACACCTTCCCATCAATTCCCAATTGGAATGGTCATGCCTATTACTAGAAGACTGGAATTGTTAAAATGGGCGGAGGAAAAGGGCCGGTACATCATCGAAGACGATTATGATGGCGAATTCCGATACAGAGGTAAACCGATACCCTCCCTGCAAGGATTAGACGCTAATGGAAAGGTAATATATTTAGGGACATTCTCTAAATCATTGATTCCCTCGATTCGGATTAACTATATGGTTCTACCAGGGACATTATTAAAAAAGTATACCGACCACTTTTCCCTTTATAAGCAGACGGTGTCCCGTTTGCATCAGCACACACTATGGAATTTTATGAAAACGGGACATTGGGAAAGGCATCTAAATAAAATGAGAACGGTCTATCGGAGAAGACAACAGACATTAATCAGCTCCATTAAGAAAAATTTAGGTGATCATGTCAGAATTATTGGGGATGATTCAGGGCTGCACATTTTATTAGATGTTCAAAATGCTATGTCAGAAAAAGAATTAATCGAAAAAGCAAAAGGGGAAAAAGTAAAAGTCTATCCAACTTCTGTTTATTACCAAGATTTGAATGCAAACAAGGGATCAATGGTTCTTTTAGGTTTTGGCGGGCTTACCGAATGTGAAATCGAACAAGGTATTTTATTATTAAAAAGGGCTTGGAACTTATAGTAGATTCCAAGCCATACTATTAATTCATTTCCTGAAGTTCATTTACGGTAACGAATTTGTAGCCTTTATTTGATAGTGTTTGTAAAATTCCCTTGATCGTTTTCAATTCTTCACCGCTTTTATCATACATGGGGTGAATCAAGATAATGGAACCAGGCTTCACATTTTTCTCCACATAATTTACTTTATCCGTTGATGAGGCATAGTAACTGTCTGGTTCCATATTCCAAGTGATCGTATCTCTATTATGTTTGTATAAGTAATAGGGTAATCCAACAAGTTTTTTGCCATTCGGCGGGCGGAAATCAATTTCACCACGATAACCTGCTTGTCGAATTAATTGGTCTGTTTTTTGAATTTCCTCTTTAATGTATGAAGGGGATTTAAATACCATTCGATTATGAGAATAAGAATGATTGCCAATTTGATTTCCTGAATCAGCGATTTTTTTCGCTTCAGCCGGATTTTTTTTGATTTCATTTCCGATAAGAAAAAAGGTTGCTTTTGCATTGTAGGCCTTTAATAATGGTAGAATGTCTTCTACATTTCTTGTTGGCCCATCATCAAAAGTTAAAGCAACTACCTTTTGTTTGGTGCTTACCTGGGAGGTTAATCCACCAAACAACTGAAGGGTTCTAGAATTCATTAGTTTATAGATGCCAAGTAATAAAAAGAAAACAAACACGACGATTATGCTGATTACTACTAATTTCTTTTTCATAGTTCGTTCACCATTTCTTTTTCAAAATATTTTATTTAAGGAAAAAGGCTTGAATCTGTTTGATAGGGTCGCAGTTTCATTGGGAAACCAATAATAGGTATAGCCATCATACTGCAGGTTTTGCAGGTATGCAATCGCTTCACCTGTATAAAAGACGACTTGGTAGAAAAGAGGATCACCCAATTTTAGGGGTTTCCGTTCCATTTTCGAGGCAATAAGTTACCCTTTAAAGAATAATTTTCACAAGTTGCGGAAACCCAACTGGGCATCCTAGTATAGGTGAGAACTTGTCCTTTTTCTTAATAATGGATTAATAATCCATTAAAAACCGAAATCTATTCATTTTCCATGATACATTGTTTAAGAGAAACAAGGGAGGGTAAGTAAATCAATATTAGCCCTTTTTGATACTTTGGAGGCATTTAGATGTCATACTTAATCACACTATTTGAACACCACAATTATTTGATCTTATTCTTGGGGATTTTTTTGGAGCTGATGGCCTTTCCTATATCCGGTGAATTTTTGATGAGCTATGCAGGCTATTTTGTTTATCTAGGAAAAATGAACTATCTTTTGGCCCTTCTAACCGTCCTGTTATCAGGAGGAGTCGGGATTACTAGTACGTATTGGATTGGACGGGCAGGAGGATATAAGCTTATTGAGAAATACGGCAAGTATATTCATCTGGGTCCGGAGAGGTATCAAAAAACAGCTGCGTGGTTCGAACGGTCAGGCCGTAAATTATTGATTTTTGCTTATTTCATTCCAGGCATCAGGCATTTTACTGGGTATATTTCCGGGATTTCGCGAATGCCATTCCGGAAATTTATTATTCCAGCATATCTGGGTTCGTTTTTATGGGGAATCTGTTTTATTACGTTAGGAACCGTATTAGGACCACGCTGGGAGGTTTTTCACCAAGCCGCGAGAAGGTATTTCATTATTTTTATCATAGTTTTTGCGATATTGATGGCAGGGTTTCTTGCCTTCCGATTTTATAAAAATAGCATTAAGGAATTCTTTATTCACTTTTTAACTAGTTTGGTGCACCGCCTTAAGACAATTAGAAACACTGAGATCTTTCTCATTTTCCTCACGATCGCCTTAATTGGGTTGGTCGTTCTCATGCTGGGGCTGGCCCAAGACTATTTATATGATGAGTTTACGCCGTTCAATGAACTGGCTGAATATCTGGTTCATACCACTGTTTATAGGAGCTGGATCAAGGCTTTCTTAGTTTTTCAATCGCCTTATGCAGTAGGAGTGTTGATAGCTGCTGCTATTTTCCGGATTTGGCAGAGAGACAAGAATCGAGTGCTGGAATACCTTCTTCTGATTGTTTCGATTTTAGGGGTTAGGATCTATCATGAAACCATTACGCGAATATTTATGAAGCTGGAAATAACAGGGGTTGTTGGGGAATTTCATTCGGCTAATTTTCCAGATATTAATGCTGCTCTATTAATCGTCTTGTATGGTACTACCATTTTTTTATTGGTCCGTAATTCTAAAAAGAATTACTTTCCTATCAGTATTCCGATTATTGGAGTTATCTTATTAATTGGCACCGCTGGAGCAAATATTGAAACGACCAAAGTCCTTCCGAGTGATATCTTGGGGGGATATGTCTATGGCGGAGTCTGGATGTTTTTTAACTTTTTGTTATTTGAAATGTTTCGGCTTATTGTTGAAAAGTAACGAAATAATATTATTTGTATAAAAATCTCCGCCTGGCAGGTGGAGATTTTTTATTTAAATTTGTTATCTAAAGAGTTAATAAAGTGAATTTTTTAAAGAAAATTCAACAAAAATTGTAATCGTTATCAATGGTGTGGTTACAGGATTTTCCGAAGTTTTAGAGTTTTAAAGCAATAAAATAGCATGACAGAAAACCTTCCAAACTCATGTTAATAAAGCTTCCACCATGATATAAATTACACATGCAAAGTTTAGGGAGGGAATTTCACTTGATCAAACAAAAACTAATACTTGTAGGGAATGGAATGGCAGGAGTTCGTGCCATTGAAGAAGTGCTAAAACTTAATCGGGATGAATTCGAGATTACGATTTTTGGAAGCGAACCATATCCAAACTATAACCGAATTCAGTTATCAACCGTTTTACAAGGGGGTACATCCGTAAAGGATATTACATTAAATGACAAGCAATGGTATGAGGACAATAATATCTGTCTTTATACAGGAGAAACGGTCATTTCTATTGATAAGAAAAGACAAGTGGTAACGACGGACAAAGGGCGTATTGAACCATATGACAAATTGATTATTGCAACCGGATCGAATCCATTTATGCTGCCATTACCAGGGGCAGATAAAGAAGGAGTAACAGCTTTTCGGAATATCAAAGACTGCGAACAAATGATTGAATATTCTAAACAGTATAAAAAAGCAGCTGTCATTGGTGGTGGATTATTAGGATTGGAAGCAGCCCGTGGTCTATTGAACTTGGGAATGGAAGTAGACGTCATTCACATCTTTGACTACTTAATGGAACGACAATTAGACCGGGCTGCGGGAAAACTTTTACAAAAGGAACTAGAAAAGCAGGGAATGAATTTCCTTTTAGAAAAACATACAGCTGAAATACTCGGAAAGAAACATGTTACGGGTCTTAAATTTAAGGATGGCAGTATGATAAAAGCTGATTTAGTTGTCATGGCAGTTGGAATTAAACCAAATATTGAATTAGCGCAAAAAGCAGGCATAACAGTCAATCGAGGCATTATCGTTAATGATTTTTTAGAGACAGATATCCCTAATATTTATGCGGTCGGGGAATGCGCCGAACATCGCGGCACGGCCTATGGGTTAGTTGCCCCGCTTTACCAGCAGGCCCAAGTGTTAGCAAAGCGGGTTTGCGGTATAGAAGATGAAGGTTATCATGGTTCCGTCCTTTCAACCCAGTTAAAAGTATCCGGTGTTGATGTATTTTCATCGGGGAAAATAAACGAAGATGAAAATACGAAGGTATATAAAATGTATGATGATTGGAGAGGGGTTTATAAAAAGGTCCTTATTGAAAATGGGAAAATCACTGGTGCTGTCCTGTTTGGTGACACAAAGGATGGGAATCAACTCCTAAGCCTAATTAAAAAGAATGCAAGCATTGAGGAGTATTTAGAGAGTTCGCAAAATAAGTCATCAGAAGGCAGTTTGGTAGCTGCAATGGCCGATGAAGAGATCATTTGCGGCTGTAACGGTGTCAGCAAAGGGACAATTGTCGAAGCAATTCGTACGCAAGGGTTAACTTCCGTTGATCAAGTAAAGGGTTGTACAAATGCTTCCCGTTCATGCGGTGGTTGTAAATCATTGGTTGCTGATCTGTTAGCCTGCACGCTCGGAGATGATTTTAAGGTGGATGAAAAAGAAGCGATTTGCAGCTGTACAACATTATCCCGTGATGAAATTGTGGAAGAAATTCGTGCCAAGCGATTGACACATATCCGTGAAGTTATGAATGTCTTAGGTTGGAAAACAGATGGATGTTCCAAGTGTAAGCCAGCTCTTAATTACTATCTGGGCATGATTTATCCAACGGAGTATCAGGATGAGAAAGAAGCACGCTTTGTAAATGAGAGGCTGCATGCCAATATCCAAAAGGATGGCACTTACTCAGTTGTACCGAGAATGTATGGAGGAGTAACGACATCTGGTGACTTGCGGAAAATTGCCGACGTTGCCGATAAATACCAAGTTGGCACCATCAAGGTGACTGGCGGTCAGCGAATTGATTTACTCGGCGTGAAAAAAGAGGATTTACCGAAGATTTGGGCAGAACTTGATATGCCATCTGGATCGGCTTATGCGAAAGGACTTCGAACTGTAAAAACTTGTGTTGGTGAAAGTTACTGCCGCTTCGGTACACAAGATTCGATTGGTTTAGGAATCCGATTGGAAAAGAAATTCGAAGGCTTAAACACACCGCACAAAGTCAAAATGGCAGTCTCCGCTTGTCCAAGGAACTGTGCCGAAAGCGGGATTAAAGACGTTGGTGTTGTTGGTACGGATGGGGCATGGGAAATGTATGTAGGCGGAAATGGCGGTACCCATCTTCGTGCAGCTGACTTATTATTCAAGTTCAAAACGGATGATGAGCTTATCGAAATGATCGGGGCATACCTCCAGTATTATCGTGAAACTGCTAATTATTTAGAAAGAACTTCTGCCTGGGTTGACCGACTTGGACTCGATCATATAAGGGAAGTCCTATCGGATGCTGAAACTGTAAAAATGTTGAACTTCCGTATTGAAGAGGCACTTTCAATTGTTCAAGACCCTTGGAAAGAAGCTATTGAGAATAAAACACTTTTAAGAGACCTTTATGAGACGATAAAAATTCCAACAGGTGTTAAATAGAAGGGGAGTTGCATTTTATGGAAGAGATAATTAGACGCGTTTTTATAGGAAGTACAGAAGATATGCCGAGAAAAATGGGAAAAACAACCGTTATTGGCAATACGGAAATTGCCGTTTTTCGATTAGAGAATGGAGACATTCGCGCGATTGAAAACCGATGCCCTCATAAAGGGGGCGTCCTTGCGGAAGGGATTGTGAGTGGGGAGTTTGTTTTTTGCCCGATGCATGATTGGAAAATCTGTGTGACAGATGGGAGGGTTCAGGCACCTGATACAGGTTGTGTGAAATCTTTTCCGGTAGAGGTTATTGATGACCAAGTATTTATTTTAGTGGGAGATGAGTGAGTGCCCTTGAAGAAAATGGTAATTCTCAGCTAGGAGGGAGTTGCTTTTGGAGGAACCAAGTATACTCTCTACATAAAAGAGGAGTGAGAGGATGGCAATAGTAAGTCCTAATCAAGTTATTGAAAGTATGGTTTATTCGGGGGAAGCCAAGGCCAAATTGCCCATAAAAGATTTGTTGATCCGTGGTGCGCTTTCTGGAGCACTGCTTGGGTTTGGTACCACATTAGCGTATACCGCGGAGGTTCAAACTGGATTGGGAATCGTTGGAGCATTACTTTTCCCAACTGCCTTTGTGATTATCATTTTGCTAGGATTGGAGTTGGTTACCGGAAGTTTTGCTCTAATTCCGGTAGCTGTTCTTGGAAAAAAAGCTAGCATTGGTCAGATGTTAAAAAATTGGCTGTGGGTTATTGTTGGTCATCTTTTAGGTGGCATTTTCTACGCACTTCTTTATATCATTGCTATTACTCAATTGGGGCATGTCAATAATAATCAGGTCGCTGCGAAAATCATTGCCGTAGCTGAGGCCAAAACATTGGGCTACAAGAACCTTGGGACAGATGGTCTAATCGTAGTCTTTGTTAAAGCAATGCTATGTAATTGGATGGTGACACTCGGGGCAGTTATGGCGATGACAACTAAGTCTGTCGGTGGTAAAATTGCCGCCATGTGGCTGCCTATCTTGATCTTCTTTGCGCAGGGCTTCGAGCACGCCGTCGTTAATATGTTTGTTATACCGGCAGGCATGATGCTCGGTGCACATGTTACCATAGCCGATTGGTGGTTATGGAATCAGCTCCCTGTTACAGTTGGCAATTTGGTGGGAGGATTTCTTTTTACAGGCTTGACCTTGTATTTAACTCATAGAAAAGTAGAGTCAAAGTCGATTTTAGAGGTGCCAAAATCAACAAAGGCGGCTGCAAGTCGATAATCGTTAGGGGGGCGGTGATATGGGGAAAGCCTATATTGTAGGAGCAGGTCCTGGTGACCCGGAATTAATAACGGTAAAGGCATTAAAGTGTATTCGAATCGCAGACGTGATTCTATATGACCGCCTTGTCAATCGTGAGTTGCTTAGTGAAGCAAAACGGAATTGTGAGATGATCTATTGTGGTAAACAACCAACACATCATACGATGAAACAAGAAATCATTAATGATTTGTTAGTTCAATTTACGAGCCAAGGAAAAACAGTTGTTCGTCTGAAGGGTGGGGACCCATATGTGTTTGGCCGAGGCGGGGAAGAAGCGGCAGCTTTAGCGGAACATGGACTCCCGTTTGAAGTGGTACCAGGTATTACTGCGGGAATTGCAGCCCCAGCCTATGCGGGGATTCCGATTACACACCGAGAGTATGGCAATTCGTTTGCCGTTGTAACAGGCCATTGCGCCAAAGGAAAACCAGTTGACATTGATTGGGGAAGCTTGGTGAAAGCCGTTGATACAATTGCAATCTATATGGGGATCGGCAGCCTCTCATTTATTTGTCAGCAGATGATTTGTCATGGGAAAGATCAACATACGCCTGTAGCAGTAATCGAGCAGGGAACAAGGGTAGAGCAGCGCACTGTTACGGGAACCTTAAGTTCGATTGGATCGATTGTTGAAAAAGAAGGGGTGCAGAACCCGGCCATGATTGTAGTAGGTAACGTGGTGCGATTCCGTGAGAAGTTACTTCCGTTACAGGGAATGACTCCAGTTCGTGAAGCAGTAACAGGAAAAGAAGTTAATCCGGTGTAATGAGAGTGTTTAATGGAGGAAATCGAAACGATTTCTTCCTATTTTTTTGTTCGGAATAGGGATTAAATTTAGATTAAAATGTCATTTGTGGTATATCTGGCCACTATACTATAGGTGATGATGGTATGGACCTTAATAGACGACTAATTTTATTCGATTAAAAGGGAGTGGGGTAGAATGATAATTGAAAGCATTTGTCCCAAATGTGGAGAGATTAATCAAGTGAAAGAAACTGGTGAAAAACTCCTCATAGTAAAATGTAAAAACAACCATTATTATGATCACATCGTAATCCCTTACTCCAGAACGGCTGAGCTCAAGGATGATAAACGGAAGAGGCTAGAGGAAATGATCGTCGAGAAGAAGTTTCATCGCATGAGCGATAAGTCAACCATTTGTCTGCTAATCTTTGAAAACGGTTATGAAGTGGAAGGGCGGTCAACGGTTCGAGATAAAGCCGATTTTCGGATGGTTGTTGGCAAGGATATTGCCTATGAACAAGCATTAAAAAATGCCATGGTCGCATTAGGTGCTTTTTTAGTATAGTGACAAGATGTACTATGAAAAAAGTAAGTATAAAGTAGAAGAATTAAGCAAAGTTAAAAAACATTTTTAATCGTAGAAGGTGTCCCAAAAGGTTGTTGATGAATAATTTTTTTCACACTCTGTTGATTGGAGCGGAAGGCGCGAAGACTCCTGCGGGAGTACGGGGCAGGGGAGACCCCGCAGGAGCGAAGCGAGGGCACTGAAAAAGTTCACATTTTAAGCAGTTGAAAGGTAGACTTTATCGACCTTTTAACTGCCTTTTTGTTTTATAATAAAATTATAAAATTTTGCGGGTGGTATCCAGATGATTTCCGATCAAGAATCTTTTACTCTTAGTCCATATACAGCAATTTACGATCTTGTTGTGCCACAAGAAAATATGCTTCGACGAATTAAAGAATTAGTGGATTTTTCGTTCATTCTCGAAGAGTTAAAAACGAAATATTGCCTAGATAACGGGCGGAATGCGGTGCCACCAATCCGAATGTTCAAATATCTATTACTGAAGTCGATTTATGATTTATCAGATGTAGATATCGTACAGCGTTCCAGATATGATATGTCGTTTAAATATTTCCTCGACATAGCACCAGAAGACCCGGTAATAGATCCAAGTTCGTTAACAAAATTTCGTAGGCACCGTCTTAAAGATGTGGGCTTATTAGATTTGCTTATTGGGAAAACCGTTGAGATAGCACTTGAAAAGGAAATTATAAAAAGTAAAACAATAATTGTGGACTCCACACATACGCAGTCACGTTATAACCAAAAGTCGCCAAAGGAATTTTTGCAAGAGAAGTCAAAAAGCCTAAGAAAAGCAGTTTATCAAATCGACGAATCAATGAAGGAGAAATTTCCACCAAAATCAACTTCTGACGAAGTTGGAGATGAATTGAATTATTGTCGTCAAGTTATTTCTGTTGTCGAATCGGAACCACTAATAGCTGCAATTCCTAACGTTAATGAAAAATTAAATGTCCTACATGAAGTAGTAGAAGATTACACAGACCATATGAGTCAAATGAATTGTTCAACTGATACAGACGCACGGGTAGGACATAAAACAGCAGACTCTTCATTCTTCGGATATAAAACACATATTGCAATGAGCGATGAAAGAATAATAACAGCTGCAGTTGTGACAACGGGAGAAAAAAGTGATGGAAAATATCTGCAGGAGTTAATTGAAAAAAGCCAAGCAACAGGAATGGAAATTAATACAGTAATTGGTGATACAGCCTATTCTGAAAAAGACAATATTAGCTATACAAAAAAAAATCAACTTGAACTTATTTCTAAATTGCATCCACATATAACACATGGAACACGGGCAAAAGAAGATCAATTTGAATTTAAAAGATGCTGGAATGTTCGTTTGTAAGGCAGGGCATATGGCAATTAAGAAAAAATATGAAGAAAGAAAGGGGCAAGACAAAAACCCAAGAATCAAGTTCTTTTTTGATATTGAGAAATGTAAAGGTTGTGCATTCCGTGATGGGTGCTATAAAGAAGAAGCAAAAAGTAAGACATACTCAATAACAGTTAAATCAACTGAACATAAAGATCAAGAAGAATTTCAAGAAACAGAAAGATTCAAACAACTAGCAAAAACTCGCTATAAAATTGAGGCCAAAAATAGCGAACTTAAACACAGACACGGGTTTAAAATAGCAAATTCCTCGGGTCTATTTGGCATGGAAATTCAAGGGGCAACAGCGATGTTCGCAGTGAATCTTAAGCGGATTCTAAAGCTCCTAAATGAAAAAGTGTAAAAGAAGACAAGGAAAAAGGTGACATTTCATCTAATTTAAGACGAAATGTCACCTTTTTTTATATTAGCTCGTAATTTTATCTTATCTCAAATTGAAAAGTTAAAAAAACGTAAGTTTTTCAGTGCCCTCAGCGAAGCGACGAGGAGGCTTCCCGTTCCGCCCGCGGAAAGCGAAGCGCCTGGAGCGGAAATCAACAGACTAATTGAATGTATAAAAAAGGGTGTCCCTAAAAAGTTATACTTTTGGGACACTTTTCTTAATTTGTTTAAATTTTCTCTCAGCATTTCTGCATTCCTGCTGTGTTCAGCTGGTGTTGTTGAGTCGTTTGTACTTAAGAAAATTTGATCAATAAATCTATAAATATACTAACAAATAAGTTACTATAATAGTAAACGCTTGCAGAGGAGAGATCGAATGAAAACCATCCATCATTTACAACCTTTATTAAGAAGTTTTTTAGAAAAAGGACCCGCGGGATGTGCATGTTCTGTCTATCATCAAAATGAACAGGTCTTTGAGGATTATGTGGGTTATGCTGATCTTGAAACAAAGAAACCGATTAATCCTGATACTATTTACCGGATTTATTCGATGACCAAAGTAGTTACTTGTGTTGCCGCGTTAAAGTTATATGAACGTGGATTATTTCTTTTGGAGGATCCGCTCGAGGAATACCTCCCGGAGTTTAGAAAACCGCAAGTGTACCGTGAGGGAGAGAATGGAGAGATTCATGTAACACCTGCCGCCAAATCAATTCGTGTCAAAGATCTGTTCACCATGACTTCCGGGTTAACGTATGGAGGAGAAGCGAATGAAACAGAACGACAAGTCAAAAAGGCGATGAATTTGTTACAAAAAGAAGGTACTTTTTCTGTTAGAGCGTTATCCAAAGCTTTAGCCAATATCCCGTTAGCTTTTGATCCCGGAACACAATGGCGATACGGCTTAAGTCATGATGTGCTGGGGGCATTTATAGAAGTGGTGTCAGGCAAAACATTTGGGCAATTTTTACGGGAAGAAATTTTTCAACCTCTTTCAATGGAAGATACTTTTTTCAAGATCCCAGACGACAAAAAGGAACGTTTATCCAGTTTATATGATTGGAAGGAACCAGGCGTTTTGCAGAAAAATAGTAAACTGGATGCAGAATTTCAACCAGGCACGCTATTTGAAAGCGGGGGCGGAGGTCTGTTGTCGACTTTGAATGATTATAGCCGCTTTGCTCACATGCTGGCCAGTGGTGGTACACTTAACGGTGAACGCATTCTCGGCGCTAAGACGGTCGAATTAATGAGTATGAATCACCTTCAGCCAGAGCAAGTCGCTACTTTCAACTGGGAGCACCTGAAGGGTTATGGCTATGGTCTAGGGGTAAGAGTGATGGTGAACCCGGCACTTGCTGGAAGCAATAGTTCCATTGGGGAATTCGGCTGGATGGGAATGGCGGGAACCTGGGTAATGATTGATCCAAAAGAGCAGCTTTCTGCTGTTTATATGCATCAGCTATTGCCCAATTTTGAAACCTATACTCAGCCGAGACTGCGTAATGTCATTTATGGAGCATTATAAAACAGGCTTATAGACATTATTTCGGAATAGCGTTGTAAGAAATTGGTAAACATATACATATAAATGCTTAAGGAAGAATGTTATGGAGCCAACCCGTATTCAACTTACTGCATCCGAAATATCAAGTCTTTGGACTCAATATATGTTTGATTCTATGTCTATTTGTTTTATTAAGTACGCATTGCAACATCTGGAGCCCCACGTCTGTTTCAAGACCCTTTCTACCTTTATTATATGTATATTATGTCCTTGCAGGGGTTAACAGCATATGCCCTTTCTGTTGGTACTTCCATCAGAGCGGACCTGCGAAAATACTATATCGAATGTAATACTGAAACCATGGATCTTTTTGAAAAAACAATCGATACGATGCTGACCAAAGGAATCTACTCGCGCCCTCCTATCCTTACTGCACCGGAAGCGGTTGATTTTGTCAAACATCAAAGCTTTCTAACAGGCTGGTTCGGACAACGGCGTCTATTGACTGGCATGGAAATTGGCGATATCACCTTTAATATGAATAAAATGCATATGCATGTAGCCTTAAAGGTTGGTTTTAGTCAGGTGGTGCAATCCAAAAAGGTGCGCCAATTTGTAAAAAGAGGTGCGGAAATTTCCAATAAGCATATTGCCACCTTTGAACAAGTATTTCGGGAAGAAAAACTGAATTCACCTATCTCATGGCAATCATATGTAAGAAGTTCAACCGTTTCTCCTTTTTCTGATAAATGGGTAATGTATCAAATTCTCCTCTCTACACAAGTTGCCGTTGCCTTTTATGGATCGGCTTTAAGTGTAACGAATAGAAGGGACCTTGCTGAAAAATATGTAGGTCTCACGAGTGAATTAATCAGATTTGCAGAAGACGGGATGAATTTGATGATTGATCTCGGCTGGTTAGAAGAACCGCCGAAAGCGTCTGACCGCCGGGCTCTCACCCAAGGAAAAAAGGAAGGCATGGGTGGTTAAAAAATGAGTAATAAAACCCATCAAGAGTATTTGGACTCCTGATGGGTTTTTCCTATTTATTCTGCTAATTGTTTCTGATAGCTATTTCTTTTGATCTTTACACTTACATTTATAACCGCTGCGAGCCATAGGACGGCAAGGAATAGGTAGGTGATTAGGCTTACTGTGTGAGAGGCTTGTAAGGCCCCTAAAAGTGTTCTAATATTAGTGATGATAATAATTCCGCCTACCAGCGTTCCTAACAGGTTCGTTGGAATGATCTTAACTAAAAATGCAGCAATAGGAGCTGCGATGATTCCACCGATCATTAAGGCAATCACCCATTGAATATTTATTTGAGTCCACCCCAACGTTAACAGGAACCCTAATGTCGAGGAAATCGCAATGGCAAATTCGCTTGTATCGACCGAACCAATCACTTTTCTTGGCTCCATTTCGCTGCTGGTTAACAAGACAGGTGTGGCTATTGGTCCCCAGCCGCCGCCGCCTGTGGCATCGAAAAATCCAGCGATAAAACCTAAGGGGATCAATTGTTTTTTCCCTAACTTTTTCCCCGACAATTTACTGGTTGGATTAAATTTAAACAAAAACCGATAGATCACATAAACACCTAATATGAATAGAAAAATGGATACATAGGGTTTTACAATATCCCCTGGGATACTGCCTAGAAAACAAGCACCGATAAAGGCTCCGATTGAGCCAGGGATGATTAATTTATAAACAACGCTTTTATCTACGTTTCCAAACCGGATGTGAGATACACCTGATGCGGCAGTTGTTACAACCTCTGCCATGTGGACCGAGGCCGAAGCAACCGCTGGCGCGATTCCAAACATAAGTAACAAAGATGTGGAAGTAACTCCGTATGCCATCCCGAGAGATCCATCCACTAATTGCGCAGCTAACCCAATTAGGGCAAGTACGACTAACCTCCTCATAAAAAGCTCTCCTTTTTATATATTTCCTGAATAGACTAGTTAAAAGGGATAAAATCAGACGCTAAATGTCGACTAATCCAATCAAGTTTCTACCTTACGATATGAACGGACAAAATTCTGGGTTCTCTTTAACAGTGAAAATGGGTAATTGCCTAGATATAGAAGGAGAGAGGTAAGATGAAAATTTCCAGCAGGGGAGAATATGCCTTACGGGCACTGATTTGTTTAGGGAAAAATGAACATGACCTTACTTCCATTGGGGACATTTCAGAACAAACCTTAGTTCCGATGAATTATTTAGAACAACTTCTGCTGCAATTGAAAAGGAATGGCTACGTCCAAAGTAAACGAGGGGTGAATGGCGGATATAAGCTGAGTAAAGCTCCCGGTGATATTATCATCGGTGAAGTCATTCGTAATTTAGAAGGCCCCTTGGCTCCAATGGGTTGTGTAAGTATTACCTCCTATGAGAGCTGTCCCCTTGAAGCGGGCTGTCAATTAAAACCTTTATGGGCTCTTGTTCGGGATACAGTGGCGAAGCTATTAGATCAAACGACGTTAAAGGATTTATTAGACGGGAACGGTTATGCTCTGGATAAACTAGTTTAGCAGCTTGAAAGATATCCCTTTCCAATTTTATAATCACCTATAAAGTTCGAATTGACGGTAAAAAACACACGGAAGGAACACTTGCCATGGAGGAAACACTAGCGGTAAAATGGATTGAATCTAGTATTCATGTTCAATCTTGGAGGAAAACCGCATGGTGCAAATACGAAATGTTAAAAAAGAGGATTTAACTGATTTAGTCATTTTAGAACATCGCTGCTTCTTAAAAACAGAGGCAGCCACAGAAGAAGCCTTTAAAAAGAGGATCGAAAATATACCGGATAGTTTTTTTGTTGCGGAAGAGGATGATGTCATCGTTGGTCTCATCAATGGACCTGTAATCGACAATGCAAGCATTACAGATGATTTATTCAGTGAAATTAAAACCAATTCGACTAGCGGTGGACATCAAACTGTATTAGGCTTAGCAGTGTCGCCTGAATATCAAAATCTCGGGATTGCAGGCATGTTACTTGCGCATTTAGAAAAAGACGCTAAAGACAAACATCGTGAAACCATCACTCTAACCTGTAAAAAGAATTTAGTTGGCTTTTATGAGAAACATGGATACGTGAATCAGGGGGTTTCAAACTCCGAACATGGTGGAGTTACTTGGTACAATATGATTAAAAAATTGAATTAAGGGCTAGTTAAAAATGGTTACCCCCACATACACACCAGCTAAAAAATATCGTTACAATGACTATGAGATGAAAGATAATCCAGCCCCATCGCCCATATCGAAACGATTCGGAATCAATCGGCTTTCGCTGGGCCGGTGGGACTACAATAAAAGGGAATCTTCCAAATCCATTTATCTGGGCTTTCCCTCACCCCGAACAATATTCCGTAATCCCCCAATATAATATCTCCCACTCTCTACTTTTTCAGAGGCGCCTTATATTAAAAAGACTACTTTACAATATATGGAATACAGATTAAGGGCAAAGTAAATAATATAGCGTAATGAACTATTATCGGAATATAACAAATGGCTGTTCCCTTAATCATAGGAGACTGTTTATAAGGAGGACATAATGGAAATCAACCATAATATCAAATTGACCGTCCCCTGAAATTACAAGCTTATGGACGCAATATCAAACGGATTCATTAAACCTTCGAGTTAATACCTATATGCACCATCATTTAGAAGAAGAAAATGAAGCGGTCATATCGATATTTCAAGACGCGATAGCCAATTCAGAAAAAAACCTTCGGGAGATAGAAAGTTTTTTAATAGAATACATTACCCGATTCCTCAAGGGTTTACCGAACATGACGTCAATATTTATACACCGAAGCTGTTTTCTGATCATCTTTGTCTAAAATATCTCCATGAAATGACGATACGTGGTCTCTCCGCCTACTCTGTTGCTTTAACTGTTTCTACCTGTGGGGTGATGAGGAAGTTTTATGAAGATAAAATCCATGACACCATTAAATTATATAATGAAACGATTGATGTATTGCTAGAAAAAGGTCTATACCACAGACCGCCTTATCTGCCTATACCAGTAGGAATCGATTTTATTAAAACAGAAAATTTCTTTAATGGTTTCTTTAGTGATAGGCGGATTCTAAACGGACCTGAAATTAGTAATGTATTCTTTAATTTGAAAAAAAGTATCATCATAAAAGCGCTGATAACAGGTTTTTACCAGGTGGTAACCTCCAAAGAAGCACAGAAGATCTTAGAGAAAGCCATGGGAATTAAGCAAAAACACAATGAAGCATTTAGCCAACTTTTAACAAAAGATCAGCTCCCGGCGCCGCCTTTATGGGATTCTGATGTGACAGATTCTACTGTTCCTCCTTTTTCAGATAAGTTAATCATGTACCTAACAGGATTCTTATTTGGTACGGCGATTGCCTACTATGGTGCGGGGTTAGGAGCGACAATGAGGTCCGATTTGGTTTTAAAGTATGAGCAGTTTTTTCTAGAGGACCTTAAGTTTGCCGAGGATTGGACAGACTTAATGGTCAAAAATCAATGGTTAGAGCAGCCTCCAAAAGCAATAGATAGAAAAAAATTATCGGAAAGCTAACCAGATAAGAAGTAAAAGGGGTATCCAGTTAAGCGATGCCTCTTATTTTATTGTTTTTTAGCCCAGGAGGTTCGAGGATTGTCGAATTTCTTTTATTTCCTGTTTCGAATATTTCGAGAGTGAAAATAATTTAACTTTGTGGTAAGATGGCACATATAAAACGAAATTAAATTTAGGCTTCACTGGAGATGGATAGCATGCTATTGTGGAAACGTAATTTATGGGTACTATGGATTGGAGTCTTTTTTACAGCAGCGAGTTTCTCCATGGTTATTCCTTTCTTGCCGATTTTTCTTTTGCAACTAGGAGTCCATCAACACACGGAAATGTGGTCAGGGTTATTGTTCAGTTCTGCTTTTTTTGCCGGTGCTCTTTCCTCGCCATTCTGGGGCAGGATGGCTGACAAATATGGTAGAAAGCCGATGATTGTCCGTGCTGGTTTTGCTCTTTTTGTCATCTACACATTAATGGCATTCGTCACTAATCCTTATCAGATTTTGGCCCTGCGGATCCTTCAGGGATTATTAAGTGGGTTCATTCCAGGGGCAATTGCGTTGATTGGTACCAATACACCTGGAAACAAAGTGGGGTATGCGTTATCGATGATTTCAACGGCTTCAGCATCGGGTAGTATCATTGGACCGCTGCTGGGCGGAGGGATTGCTGACTTAGTTGGGAATCGCTGGGCTTTCGCCAGCGCCGGTATCATTGTTTGTTTGTCGACACTGTTAATTATCTTTTGGGTTGTCGAGGAGAATTTCACTCCTAGTAAAGGGAAGGGTTCTGTTAAAAAGGACTTTAAAGTGGCAATAGATAACCGGCCGTTTTTATTAGTGCTCATCCTAACACTGGTCACCAGCTGTTCTGTCATGACCATCGAACCTGTACTTCCATTATACATTGTCAAATTGGGCGGCTCTTCTGAAAATGCCTCCTTCCTTGCAGGGGTTGTATTTTCTCTTCCTGGTATTGCCAGTGCCTTATTTGCCCCTTATTGGGGAAAATGGGCTGATAAAGTGGGGTTCCAACGAGTTTTATTTATCGGACTCCTTGGTGGCGGCATTGGTACATTAGCTCAAATTGTTTTTACACATATTTGGGGCTTTTCAATCATTCGTTTTGTATACGGAATCTTCTTCTGTGCCGTGTATCCTGCCTTAAATGGGCTTGTTGTCAAGTCAACTGCTGAAGATTTCCGCGGAAGAGCGTTTAGTTTAAATCAAACGGCAAACCAATTAGGCGGAATGGTCGGTCCTATGATTGGCGGTTTTCTTGGTGGAATATTTCCCGTCTATAGTGTCTTTATCGTCACAGGTGTATTACTTTTGATTGCAATGGCGACCGTTTATTTTAACGCGCGTGAGTTAAATAGTACGTTAAAGAGAAAAGCTGTTTCTTAAAATTAAATTAGGCGAAAGCAGGAAAAGGGTCATCGAATTTTGACTCTTTTTTTATGCAGTTTTTTCAACATATACCTTTTAATGGGAATATTCGTTAGTTTAGAGAAGATACTATCCTTATCATAGACACAAATCCCCCATGAAAATGGTGATCCCTTGTTTCGTTCTTCTAACTTTAGTCAAAGACGTCCAAAAATCAAATTAACTTCGTTTGGGAGTAATTATGTTCGTGTTCTCAATCCCTTTATGCCTATGTGGTGGAGTTTGGCGATGCCGGGTGCTGGGCATGTTATGATTGGCAAAATAGCCAAGGGGTTTTTACTATTTATTTGGGAAATCGTGATTAATGACCAAGCACACCTTAACGAAGCTATATTTTATACCCTTGCAGGAAAGTTTCAATTAGCTAAAGATAGTTTGGACCAAAGATGGTTCTTTGTTTATATAGGCGTTTATATTTTTAATGCCTGGGATTCGTATAGGTTAGCGACAGATGTTAGTCTATTTTCCATGCTGGCTGTACGTGAAAAATCACCTATCAAGGCATTTAGCCTAGATCTATTTGAAATCAATTATCTTCAAAAAATAAATGTCTGGATTCCTGTGTTTTGGTCTATAATTACGCCAGGTCTAGGGCATTTGGTTGTAAGGAATGTCGTACATGGTGTGTATTTAATGCTTTGGTATATCATAACTCTTTATCAATCCAGACTACTCGAAGGGGTTTACTATACGATTAAAGGTGATTTTCATCATGCGATTTACGTGATGAATCTCCAATGGACATTATTTTTACCTTCATTATATTGTTTTTCCGTATGTGATGCCTATTATCGAACGATTGAGATAAATGAGTTGTTTAAAATGGAGCAAGCGAGGTTCCTTGAAAATAAATACAGAAAAACAAATCGAGGCTTCTTGAATGAATTGGGGTAAATACATGTATATCATCTCTTTATTCGAACACTCACTAAAATTAGAATTGGCGATAACCGCATTGGAAGAACTTAAGATTCCTAAGGATGCACTTCTGGCTATTCCTATAAATAAAACACCTGTCGAAAAAAAGTATTTAGACCCCTATAACTCAGATGGTCTCAATATGTTTTTGGTCGCGTGTCTGGGGATGGTGCTGATGCTACTAGGGTCTATTTATGGTTTTGTTCTCTATTGGGGTCCGATTATCTGGGGGTTAATCGGGTTAATAAGTGGTAGTCTTCTTGGGATTGTAATTGACTATAAAGTAAAAAAAGTAACACGCAAAAAAACAATAAGAAAACACATTGTTGATGTCATGTTACTTGTGAGATGTGAAGAAGAAAAGGTTGATATGATAGAAGAAATCCTAAGTAAGCATTATACTTTAGGTACTGCAAGAATATATTAAATAGTACGCAAAAAAAGAAGTGGTTAAATTGTTATTTAACGCATTACAAAAAGAAAGGCAGGTACATAATGATGGATTATGTGAAACTAGGGAATACAGGAATGGATGTTTCCCGTCTTTGTTTAGGTTGTATGAGTTTTGGGATTCCGGAGCGAGGAAATCACCAATGGGTGCTTGATGAAGAGAAGAGCCGGCCGATTATTAGAAAGGCACTCGATTATGGCATTAATTTCTTCGATACAGCAAATGTATACTCCGATGGGACAAGCGAGGAAATTGTGGGCCGGGCTTTAAAGGAATTTGCGAACAGGGATGAAATTGTTATCGCAACGAAGGTTCATGGCCGGATGCATAAGGGACCTAATGGGGGCGGGCTCTCCCGTAAAGCGATTATGAGTGAAATTGATCATAGTCTTCAAAGGCTTGGCACTGATTATGTGGATCTTTATCAAATTCACCGTTGGGATTATGATACTCCTATTGAAGAAACGATGGAAGCACTGCATGATATCGTAAAGGCTGGAAAGGCCAGATACATTGGTGCTTCGTCGATGTATGCATGGCAATTTTTAAAGGCATTACATATTGCCGAAAAAAATGGCTGGACAAGATTTGTCTCGATGCAAAATCATTTAAATCTTTTGTATCGTGAAGAGGAGCGAGAAATGCTGCCACTTTGTAAGGATGAGAAAATTGGTGTCATTCCTTGGAGTCCGCTTGCGAGAGGAAAGTTAACACGTGACTGGGAAGAATCAACCTCACGTTCAGACACAGATGAATTTGGTAAAACGCTTTATGCCGCAACTGCTGAAGCAGACAGTCTTGTCGTCAACCGAGTGGCGGAATTAGCTTCCAAACGTGGAATCCCTCGGGCCCAAATAGCGCTCGCTTGGGTATTACAGAAAGAGCCTGTCACTGCACCGATTATTGGTGCGACGAAAATGGTTCATTTGGAGGGTGCTGTCGGGGCACTTTCCGTAAAATTAACACCCGAAGAGCTCTCTTTTTTAGAAGAACCATATGTTCCTCATCCTGTCTTGGGTTTTAAATAATTCAGAAATAGTACGTTTGAATTCCTTACCCAGCGTCGCATAAAGAATAATCCTATTCCTGAAGCAAACAATAAGGTTGGTGTTATCTACACCAATTAGAGGATGTGGAGGGAGATTACATGAACGTACGTGAAGGCTTAATTCCTACTGCTCTAGGGACCGCTGTAACCGCAACAGGTTATGCTCTTAAGCAGAAACGAGGAACCAATAAAATGATTGCGAACACTCTTTTCGGATTTGGTTTAGCACACGTTGTCTTGGGTGTAATCGACCTTGTTGAACATCGTCGTTAAAAAAGAAGGCGCAGCAGAAAAATCTGCTCGCCTTCTTTATTTATATTATTACAAACAATGCATATAAGCTTCCGCTTGATCCCATGGAACGGAATAACCATGTCCTTTGGAACAGAAAATAGATGACGAGGTATATTCCGGATCGGCATCCTTATTGTATTGTAATCTTTCTATTACTTCTTCTTGATTATGACATGGATAGTAGCCAGCAACCACGAGATTCAGCATTCCTTTACCTTGGGTAAGAGAAGCAAACTTAGGGCCGTAGTTCATAAAGGTGGCTACAGGTACTTTTCCAGTTAGAAAAACCTTATTGCCTTCTGTAATAGGGGTATCAAAACTACCGTGAGCTTGTTGAAGATCTGTCAGTACTTTTCCCATATGATCTAAATCTACTTTTATCTTAAACTCGTAAAATGGTTCCAGTAAGACGTTTTCCGCTTTTTCTAAGCCTTGGCGCAATGCACGATAGGCCGCCTCTCGAAAATCGCCGCCAGAAGTATGTTTGTTGTGGGCTCGACCTGTAACAAGCGAAATTTTAATATCTGTGAGAGGGGAACCAGTTAATATCCCATGATGCTCTCTTTCAAATAGGTGTGATTGAACAGTATTTTGCGTTCCAACCGTCAGGTGATCAGTATGGCAGATACTTTCAAAGAAGATGCCGCTATTTCTTTGAGCAGGCTCCAGTTTTAGATGTACTTCAGCATAGTGTCCTAATGGTTCGAAATGGCCGTACCCCGCCACCTCTGAATTAATCGTTTCTTTATATAAAATTTCCGGTTCACCGAAACGGACGTTAAGGTTAAATCTCTCTTTCACAACTTGCTGGAGGACTTCAAGTTGGATGATTCCCATCACATGGATATGAATTTCCTGTGACCTTTCCTCCCAAGTGACGTTAAGTGCTGGATCTTCCGCGTTAAGGATATTAAAAAACCGTAAGACTTCTTTCACATTGAAGCTGGGGTCATGAATTACTTTGGATTTCAAAGCTGAAATCATTTCAAAATTTGTTTTTTTCTTAAGAGTACCTAATCCATTGCCAGCCGAAGCGGACGAGAGACCGGTTACAGCAAATAAGTCTCCTGCCTCAACATGATCAACAGTTTGAAAATTAGTTCCGTTGTAAATTCTTATTTGAGTGACTTTTTCACTAAAAATTTTGTTTTCTGATTCATAGCTCATTTCTTCGCGCACTTTTAATGTTCCGCTTAAAGCTTTAATAAATGTAATCTTCATTCCTTTTTCATCATATCGAATTTTATAGACGGTTCCTGCAAAAGCTTTCTCATTGGTAAATCTGGTTTCAGTCAATTGGTTGACTTTTTCCAAAAGATTTTCGATGCCGATTCCCTGAAGGGCAGAACCGTAGGTACAAGGGAATATTTGATGATTTCTAAACAGTGTTTTCATAGTACTGTACCATAAATCAGCCTGATATCCATCTTCCATGTATGTATTCAATAAGTCTTCATCACGTTCTGCGATAAATTCAATCAGCTCTTCACTCATGTCATTCTGAATCAACGTATTTGTAATATCACAAACATCCGTTGTTAATTGGGTTCGAATTTCTTCCATTACATTTAATGCATCTGCACCAACCCGGTCTATTTTATTAATAAAGAAGATCGTTGGGACCTTATTCTTTTGGAGAAGTCTCCAAACCGTTTCTGTGTGTCCTTCAATCCCTTCTACGGCACTTACAATAATGAGGGCAAAATCCATCACCTGAATAGCTCGTTCCATTTCAGGAGAAAAGTCGACATGTCCAGGAGTATCAATTAAATAATAGGTCGAGCCATTATAATTGAATAGCGCTTGATCAGCAAAAACAGTAATTCCTCTTTGTTTTTCAATTTCATGGCTATCAAGAAAGGTATCTTTATGGTCGACCCGGCCTTTATGTTTGATGGTATTTGTATAGTAAAGCAATTGCTCAGCCAATGTTGTTTTACCCGCATCGACATGAGCAAACAAACCAATTGTTTTTTTCATGGGGTTACCTCACAAAATCAAAGCGATTTTTAGCTCTATTATATCAAAACAGGTGAAAGACTCTATTAAAAAGACCAAATCTTATTGACTTGGTCTTTTCCGATTTTATTTACTGTTGTTGTTGCTGTTGCTGCTGCTGTTGTTGCTGTAAGTTTAATGCCGTTTGAGAAGCTTGGATGTCCATCTCTAATTGTCTAGACATGTCATCTGGATAGTAATAGCCTTTTGTAATCATGTAATTAGAAATTTGTTCATGTGTTCTAATTGCATGATTCAGGTATTGTGTTAAGGTCTCTCTTACTTCCTTAGTTGATGTTTCAGTAATGGCAAGGGCAAGATTTTTAATTCCTGATTTTGCTGAGATTAAAAAATCGGTCGCAATCACTTGGTCAGTCATTCCACCCATGCCCGCCATATTTTGTAAGTTCTGATTCATATTATTGTACACCTCTATTCGTAATAAATTCTTGTAAACGTTGAACCTGCTGCTTTGTTGCTGTTACATCGGCATTCAGGATGTTCCCTAATTCCTGGTCTTGAACTAGTGCACCCATTGCTGTAGCTTTGGTTAAGCATAAGTTTTTAAACATTAATAACTCATGAATTTCATGTGTTTCATGAAGTCCCATATATTTTGTCTGCATTGATTTCACCCCTTTCACACTTAATTATCATTTGCGCTTTATTGATGTTAAATGATTAGAAAAATGTGGTACCTCATTATATTTTTACTCTGGGAAAAATTGCTATTGAAACAAGGACATTGGGATGTTATTATAAATAAGCTTTCTCGGAGACAAACGTATATAACTCTCATGAAGCATTGGAAAAATCTTTCTATTGTTCTGAAACACACATCGTGTTAAGATAGGAAAGTCGCTCTTCAAAAAGAGTGAGCAAGTCAATCGAAATTGGAAATAATTGATGATTGATAGTTTGTCAGAAATGCGATAAGATAATATTCCTGTCGCTTTTGGTGACATTGTTCTTTGAAAACTAAACAAACAAAAACGTCAACAAACAATAAATATTCATTTCTTATGAAATGAAGCCAACGTTTTAAATTATGAGCTAAATCAACTTTCTTGGAGAGTTTGATCCTGGCTCAGGACGAACGCTGGCGGCGTGCCTAATACATGCAAGTCGAGCGAATCTTCCGGAACTTGTTCCGGAAGGTTAGCGGCGGACGGGTGAGTAACACGTGGGCAACCTGCCTGTAAGACTGGGATAACACCGGGAAACCGGTGCTAATACCGGATAATCCTTTCCCTCTCATGAGGGAAAGCTGAAAGTCGGTTTCGGCTGACACTTACAGATGGGCCCGCGGCGCATTAGCTAGTTGGTGAGGTAACGGCTCACCAAGGCGACGATGCGTAGCCGACCTGAGAGGGTGATCGGCCACACTGGGACTGAGACACGGCCCAGACTCCTACGGGAGGCAGCAGTAGGGAATCTTCCACAATGGACGAAAGTCTGATGGAGCAACGCCGCGTGAGCGATGAAGGCCTTCGGGTCGTAAAGCTCTGTTGTTAGGGAAGAACAAGTACCGGAGTAACTGCCGGTACCTTGACGGTACCTAACCAGAAAGCCACGGCTAACTACGTGCCAGCAGCCGCGGTAATACGTAGGTGGCAAGCGTTGTCCGGAATTATTGGGCGTAAAGCGCGCGCAGGCGGTCCTTTAAGTCTGATGTGAAAGCCCACGGCTCAACCGTGGAGGGTCATTGGAAACTGGGGGACTTGAGTGCAGAAGAGGAAAGCGGAATTCCACGTGTAGCGGTGAAATGCGTAGAGATGTGGAGGAACACCAGTGGCGAAGGCGGCTTTCTGGTCTGTAACTGACGCTGAGGCGCGAAAGCGTGGGGAGCAAACAGGATTAGATACCCTGGTAGTCCACGCCGTAAACGATGAGTGCTAAGTGTTAGAGGGTTTCCGCCCTTTAGTGCTGCAGCTAACGCATTAAGCACTCCGCCTGGGGAGTACGGCCGCAAGGCTGAAACTCAAAGGAATTGACGGGGGCCCGCACAAGCGGTGGAGCATGTGGTTTAATTCGAAGCAACGCGAAGAACCTTACCAGGTCTTGACATCCTCTGACACTCCTAGAGATAGGACTTTCCCCTTCGGGGGACAGAGTGACAGGTGGTGCATGGTTGTCGTCAGCTCGTGTCGTGAGATGTTGGGTTAAGTCCCGCAACGAGCGCAACCCTTGATCTTAGTTGCCAGCATTCAGTTGGGCACTCTAAGGTGACTGCCGGTGACAAACCGGAGGAAGGTGGGGATGACGTCAAATCATCATGCCCCTTATGACCTGGGCTACACACGTGCTACAATGGATGGTACAAAGGGCAGCAAAGCCGCGAGGCCTAGCCAATCCCATAAAACCATTCTCAGTTCGGATTGTAGGCTGCAACTCGCCTACATGAAGCCGGAATCGCTAGTAATCGCGGATCAGCATGCCGCGGTGAATACGTTCCCGGGCCTTGTACACACCGCCCGTCACACCACGAGAGTTTGTAACACCCGAAGTCGGTGGGGTAACCGTAAGGAGCCAGCCGCCTAAGGTGGGACAGATGATTGGGGTGAAGTCGTAACAAGGTAGCCGTATCGGAAGGTGCGGCTGGATCACCTCCTTTCTAAGGATAATGCAGTCCTTACGGACTGATAAGAAGTTGACCGCTTTTTGTTTGTTTAGTTTTGAGAGTACAATCTCTCAAGAGTATATTCGTTCTTTGAAAACTAGATAATCGTATAGAAGAAACCAAGTAAAAACCGAGTAAAATCGCCATTTTAGTTTTTTCTCTCTATTAAATAGAGTAAAACCTTTTAGGTTAAGTTAGAAAGGGCGCACGGTGAATGCCTTGGCACTAGGAGCCGATGAAGGACGGGACTAACACCGATATGCTTCGGGGAGCTGTAAGTAAGCTTTGATCCGGAGATTTCCGAATGGGGAAACCCACTGCTCGTAATGGAGCAGTATCTTTACCTGAATACATAGGGTATGGATGGCAGACCCGGGGAACTGAAACATCTAAGTACCCGGAGGAAGAGAAAGCAAACGCGATTCCCTAAGTAGCGGCGAGCGAAACGGGATTAGCCCAAACCAAGAGGCTTGCCTCTTGGGGTTGTAGGACACTCAACATGGAGTTACAAAGGAACGGGGTAGATGAAGCGGTCTGGAAAGGCCCGTCATAGAAGGTAAAAGCCCTGTAGTTGAAACTTCGTTCCCTCCTGAGTGGATCCTGAGTACGGCCGGACACGTGAAATCCGGTCGGAAGCAGGGAGGACCATCTCCCAAGGCTAAATACTCCCTAGTGACCGATAGTGAACCAGTACCGTGAGGGAAAGGTGAAAAGCACCCCGGAAGGGGAGTGAAATAGTTCCTGAAACCGTGTGCCTACAAGTAGTTAGAGCCCGTTAATGGGTGATAGCGTGCCTTTTGTAGAATGAACCGGCGAGTTACGATTACATGCAAGGTTAAGTTGAAGAGACGGAGCCGCAGCGAAAGCGAGTCTGAATAGGGCGTATTAGTATGTGGTCGTAGACCCGAAACCAGGTGATCTACCCATGTCCAGGGTGAAGTCCAGGTAACACTGGATGGAGGCCCGAACCCACGCACGTTGAAAAGTGCGGGGATGAGGTGTGGGTAGCGGAGAAATTCCAATCGAACTTGGAGATAGCTGGTTCTCTCCGAAATAGCTTTAGGGCTAGCCTCACGTAGTTAGAGTCTTGGAGGTAGAGCACTGTTTGGACTAGGGGCCCTCATCGGGTTACCGAATTCAGACAAACTCCGAATGCCAAAGACTTATCCGTGGGAGTCAGACTGCGAGTGATAAGATCCGTAGTCAAAAGGGAAACAGCCCAGACCACCAGCTAAGGTCCCAAAGTATACGTTAAGTGGAAAAGGATGTGGAGTTGCTTAGACAACCAGGATGTTGGCTTAGAAGCAGCCACCATTTAAAGAGTGCGTAATAGCTCACTGGTCGAGTGACTCTGCGCCGAAAATGTACCGGGGCTAAACGTATCACCGAAGCTGTGGATTGACACCGTTGGTGTCAGTGGTAGGAGAGCGTTCTAAGGGCGTTGAAGCTAGACCGTAAGGACTGGTGGAGCGCTTAGAAGTGAGAATGCCGGTATGAGTAGCGAAAGATGAGTGAGAATCTCATCCACCGAATGCCTAAGGTTTCCTGAGGAAGGCTCGTCCGCTCAGGGTTAGTCGGGACCTAAGCCGAGGCCGAAAGGCGTAGGCGATGGACAACAGGTTGATATTCCTGTACCACCTCTTTATCGTTTGAGTGATGGGGGGACGCAGGAGGATAGGGTAAGCGCACTGTTGGATATGTGCGTCTAAGCAGTTAGGCTGAGAAGCAGGAAAATCCGCTTCTCGCATGTGCTGAGCTGTGACAGCGAGGGAAATATAGTACCGAAGTTCCTGATTCCACACTGCCAAGAAAAGCCTCTAGCGAGATAAAAGGTGCCCGTACCGCAAACCGACACAGGTAGGCGAGGAGAGAATCCTAAGGTGAGCGAGAGAACTCTCGTTAAGGAACTCGGCAAAATGACCCCGTAACTTCGGGAGAAGGGGTGCTCTTTGGGGTTCATAGCCTCGAAGAGCCGCAGTGAATAGGCCCAGGCGACTGTTTAGCAAAAACACAGGTCTCTGCGAAGCCGCAAGGCGAAGTATAGGGGCTGACGCCTGCCCGGTGCTGGAAGGTTAAGAGGAGGGGTTAGCTCACGCGAAGCTCTGAATCGAAGCCCCAGTAAACGGCGGCCGTAACTATAACGGTCCTAAGGTAGCGAAATTCCTTGTCGGGTAAGTTCCGACCCGCACGAAAGGCGTAACGATCTGGGCACTGTCTCAACGAGAGACTCGGTGAAATTATAGTACCTGTGAAGATGCAGGTTACCCGCGACAGGACGGAAAGACCCCGTGGAGCTTTACTGTAGCCTGATATTGAATTTTGGTACAGCTTGTACAGGATAGGTAGGAGCCTGAGAAGCCGGAGCGCCAGCTTCGGTGGAGGCGTCGGTGGGATACTACCCTGGCTGTATTGAAATTCTAACCCGCACCCCTAAATCGGGGTGGGAGACAGTGTCAGGTGGGCAGTTTGACTGGGGCGGTCGCCTCCTAAAGAGTAACGGAGGCGCCCAAAGGTTCCCTCAGAATGGTTGGAAATCATTCGTAGAGTGTAAAGGCACAAGGGAGCTTGACTGCGAGACCTACAAGTCGAGCAGGGACGAAAGTCGGGCTTAGTGATCCGGTGGTTCCGCATGGAAGGGCCATCGCTCAACGGATAAAAGCTACCCCGGGGATAACAGGCTTATCTCCCCCAAGAGTCCACATCGACGGGGAGGTTTGGCACCTCGATGTCGGCTCATCGCATCCTGGGGCTGTAGTCGGTCCCAAGGGTTGGGCTGTTCGCCCATTAAAGCGGTACGCGAGCTGGGTTCAGAACGTCGTGAGACAGTTCGGTCCCTATCCGTCGTGGGCGCAGGAAATTTGAGAGGAGCTGTCCTTAGTACGAGAGGACCGGGATGGACGCACCGCTGGTGTACCAGTTGTCTTGCCAAAGGCATCGCTGGGTAGCTATGTGCGGACGGGATAAGTGCTGAAAGCATCTAAGCATGAAGCCCCCCTCAAGATGAGATTTCCCATAGCGTCAAGCTAGTAAGATCCCTGAAAGATGATCAGGTTGATAGGTCAGAGGTGGAAGCGTGGCGACATGTGGAGCTGACTGATACTAATCGATCGAGGACTTAACCATAGTCTAAAGCGAATAAACTCGTTTTTATAAAGTTTCTTCTACATTATCTAGTTTTGAGAGAGCGATCTTTCAATTAAATAGTCTGGTAATTAAGGCGAGAAGGTCACACCCGTTCCCATACCGAACACGGAAGTTAAGCTTCTCAGCGCCGATGGTAGTTGGGGCTTTGCCCCTGTGAGAGTAGGACGTTGCCAGGCTTCGCCCCTTTGGGGCTATTATTTTGGCCATTTTCAGAATTTGGCCCCTTGGTCAAGCGGTTAAGACACCGCCCTTTCACGGCGGTAACACGGGTTCGAATCCCGTAGGGGTCACCATTTTAAATATGTTTGCGGGTGTGGCGGAATTGGCAGACGCACCAGACTTAGGATCTGGCGCCGCAAGGCGTGGGGGTTCGACTCCCTTCACCCGCACCATTTAATCTAACCTTTCTGCGACTTACATAGAATCCCTTTTTAATTATTTTGTAATTAATTGATATTGTAAAAAAATTATACAATTCATTATCAAACGCTTGGATAAAAGAGTTAATCCAAGCGTTTTTTGTTTGTCTAGAATACGGACTACAAAAAACTTAAATAGAGTTCAGCAGATCCACTGATGCTTTTGCGCTTGTTTGCGGTAAAGCGTTAAATTTTTTTGTTGAATAAAATCAGAATATTCCTTATAATTATCATCAAATAATATTCTTGGATAAAGATAGGAGTTAATTAGGATGAAGGATTTTTTCAGTAAGTTATTAACAGGGATGAGTATCGGGATAGTCTGCGCTTTAATTCCAAACGCTTTATTAGGGGAAATTCTTAAGTTATTAATTCCACGTTTCTCGGGTCTACAACATCTATTAGATATTACCGTTATAGTCATGAGCTTGTTGCCAGTTATGATTGGTGTAATGGTAGGTACCACTTTTAAGTTATCGCCTATCCAAATAGCTAGTGTGGGCATTGCGGCAATGGTTGGGAGTGGTGCTATTCAAAAGACAGCAGATGGATTATTTGCACTTAATGGGATTGGAATTGTAATCAATACTGGTTTTACAGCGGCCTTGACCGTTCTTTTTGTAAAATGGATTGGGGATCGATTTAAATCCTATTCCATTCTTTTAATGCCAACTTTAAGTATTTTAATTCCAGGAATGATTGGTTATTCTGTTTTGCCCTTTGTTAAGTCCTCTACTGGTTTAGTCGGTGTTGTTGTGGCAAATTTAACTTCTTTACAGCCTGTTATGATGGGTGCAATAATAGCCGTTATCTTTTGTATTATAATATTATCGCCGATTTCGACTGTAGGGGTAGCTACTGTCATTATGCTTTCGGGTGTTGGTTCAGGAGCGGCCAACCTCGGAATAGTCGCTGCAGGTGTTGGTTTTGCTTTTGCCAGTTATAAAGCAAATTCGCTTGGAACTGCATTAGCACATGTGCTGGGGTCGCCCAAAATACAAATGAAAAACTTTTTTATGAAACCTAAAATTGCTCTTCCGATGTTAATTACGGCCGCGATACTAGGCGCATTATCCGGTTTGTTTAATATTCAAGGAACGCCTTACAGCGCTGGTTTTGGTTTATCTGGTTTAGTTGGCCCGTTAAATTATATTCACCTGGCCGAGGGTGGATGGTCAATTAAAAACATCACTATCATGCTAAGTACATTCTTAATTCTACCGATCGTGTTAAATTTGGGACTCATCTATTTATTTGCAAGAAAATTAAAAATGATCAAAGCAGAGGATTATAAATTGCAATTTGATTAAAACTTAACATCTTTTCTCGCTAATTATCATAAATGTATATGTAGACCTAATTTTTCCGGATAGGAGGAATAACTGTGTATTATGCGCGGGTTGTACAATATAAACTGGGAACAGGTCAAAGGGGTATAGCGGAAAAGTTAACAAAGGAATTTGATAAAAAGAGTAGAAAACTTGTTGGATTTAGAGGCAGTGTATACTTTTTTGATGACCCTTCTTGTGAATATAGGGCATTAAGTTATTGGGATACAAAAGAGGAAGCCGAACAAGCGAATAAAAAATTATTCCCTGAGTTGGAACATAAACTGCAAAGCGTTACTTCAGAAAAACCAGCAGTGAAATTTTATGAAGTCTTTGAAGCAACCGACGATGAGGACCTAATGGCCTCTCATATTAAAATCTGATAACGATAAGAACTCTGATTTATTAGCCATTAAATGCTATTAATCGGGGTTCTTTTTTATTGTAAAAGCGTATGTAATGGAAAAATTCTCCTTCATCTCGTATAATCATGATGATAACATATGCCGAGCATTTTTTGCTGCAAGTCGTCTGAAGTAGTTGCAGTATAAAAGCCGAAAAAGAGAGGTTAAAAAATGCAAAAAAGAACATTAGGACGTAGTGGTTTAGAAGTATCGACACTTGGGCTTGGTTGTATGGGAATGTCTGATTTTTATAGTGGAAGAAATGACGAAGAGTCCATTAATACCATTCACCGCGCCATTCAATTAGGTGTCACCCTGTTAGATACAGCTGATATGTATGGGGTTGGAAAAAATGAAGAATTAGTGGGACAGGCAATTAAGAACCACCGCAACCAAGTTATCATAGCGACTAAATTCGGAAATGTAAGGGGTAACAAGGGCGAATTTTTAGGCATCAACGGACGCCCTGAATACGTAAAAGAAGCATGTGAGGCTAGTCTTCGTCGTCTAGGTGTAGATTATATTGATCTGTATTACCAGCACCGTGTTGATCCAAAGACACCGATTGAAGAAACAGTCGGGGCAATGGCAGAATTGGTTAAGGAGGGAAAAGTCCGTTACCTGGGCTTATCGGAGGCTGCTCCACAAACCATTCAACGTGCCCACATTGTCCATCCGATAACTGCAGTACAAACCGAATATTCTTTATGGAGCCGGGACGTTGAGGACGAAATTTTACCCCTTTGCCGAGAATTAGGGATTGGTTTTGTGCCATATAGTCCTTTAGGAAGAGGATTTTTAACCGGCCAAATTCAAAAATTCGAGGACTTAGCTGAAGATGACTATCGCCGCCATTCTCCTCGTTTCCAAGGTGAAAACTTCCAGAAAAATTTAAATCTCGTCAATAAAATCAAGGAAATTGCGAATGAAAAAGATTGTAAACCTTCCCAATTAGCACTTGCTTGGTTATTAGCTCAGGGTGAGGATATTGTTCCAATTCCGGGTACAAAAAGAATACAGTATTTAGAAGAAAATGTTCGTGCATTAACCATTTCCTTAACAGATTCCGACCTTGCCCGTATTAATGAGGTGGCTCCTCGAGGTGCAGCATCTGGAGAACGGTACCATGAAGCGGGAATGAAAGGTGTAAATCTTTAATTTTGAACTTGTAGAATAACTAAACCTATGGCTTTGTTACATAGTGTAAGTTATCAAGAGAATTTATATAAATTGATTGGAGGACTAACAATGGCCTTAGAAACAAAATGGGTTCGTTATGGAAAAAATCAAGAATTTATCGGATACATGGCAAAAATGGACCGAGTCAATCAAGACTTACCTGCTGTGATTGTTATTCAAGAAATATGGGGTGTAGATGCACATATTCAAGATATAACAGAAAGATTTGCACAGGCCGGCTATCTCGCCTTTGCTCCAGACCTATATGCGGAGAATGGGGAAAGGATTGAAGATTTAAAAACAGAACGAGTAGTAGAGGTGCGAGACTTTCTAGATTCCTTACCTCATACAGTTTGGAACAATCCTTCTGAAAGGGAGCAGGCAATTCGTGAATTGGAAGAGGGCAAACAAAACCGTGTCACTAAAACCTTTGAAAAAATGTTTGGGGGCATCCAGTCCTCTGTTTATATAGAGAAACTCTTAGCAGCTTCTACCTATTTAAGAGAAGAGTGCGAAGCATCAAAAGGCCAAGGGGTTGCCTCGATTGGATTCTGTTTGGGTGGAGCGCTATCAGGTTTACTTGCTTGCCGCGATCCTCAACTAAAAGGTGCTGCCATCTTTTACGGTAATGCTCCTTCTGAAGAAGAAGTTAAAAATATTAATTGCCCATTATATGGTTTTTATGGGGAGCTCGATAAGCGGATCTCTGATAACATAGCATCTTTTGCAGATCAAATGAAAACTCATGGTAAGTTATTTGAATACCAGATTTATAAGGATACCCATCATGCTTTTTTTAATGATACAAGAGCATCCTATAAGGTTTCAGCAGCAAGGGATGCCTATCAAAGAGTACTACAATTTTTTAAACAAGCCCTAGTTGAGGAATAGTCCGTTGCAGCCTGGAAAAAACAATGATTCTTCATTGAAACGAACGAGGAAGCACCCCTTCCTCGTTTATGTTTTTCTCATTTAAGATCCATCTTATCGAATCAAATAGATTGGAAAAAATTGCGCCTTGCCCGGAGTTTTTTATGGTGTTATGATAATAAACGTTCTCTTCAAAGAGATTATCTTTTAAGTGCATAAAGCGTTTTGGTAAAAATTACTTCTTGTATGGTAATGACAACGGTGTTATTATTAGTAAGCTTCATTAAGAAACTTATTAATTCACTAATGAGTAAATAATTACCATTGAATAAGAGTTTTAAATGAGGTATGATAGTTATTGTCGCTTCTTTAAAAAATCATTTTGTTCTTTGAAAACTAAACAAACAAAAACGTCAACAAACAATAAATTATCATGTTTCTTCTATATTAAATGAAGAACATGAGCCAACGTAACAAAATGAGCTAATCAACTTTCTTGGAGAGTTTGATCCTGGCTCAGGACGAACGCTGGCGGCGTGCCTAATACATGCAAGTCGAGCGAATCTTCTGGAACTTGTTCCGGAAGGTTAGCGGCGGACGGGTGAGTAACACGTGGGCAACCTGCCTGTAAGACTGGGATAACACCGGGAAACCGGTGCTAATACCGGATAATCCTTTCCCTCTCATGAGGGAAAGCTGAAAGTCGGTTTCGGCTGACACTTACAGATGGGCCCGCGGCGCATTAGCTAGTTGGTGAGGTAACGGCTCACCAAGGCGACGATGCGTAGCCGACCTGAGAGGGTGATCGGCCACACTGGGACTGAGACACGGCCCAGACTCCTACGGGAGGCAGCAGTAGGGAATCTTCCACAATGGACGAAAGTCTGATGGAGCAACGCCGCGTGAGCGATGAAGGCCTTCGGGTCGTAAAGCTCTGTTGTTAGGGAAGAACAAGTACCGGAGTAACTGCCGGTACCTTGACGGTACCTAACCAGAAAGCCACGGCTAACTACGTGCCAGCAGCCGCGGTAATACGTAGGTGGCAAGCGTTGTCCGGAATTATTGGGCGTAAAGCGCGCGCAGGCGGTCCTTTAAGTCTGATGTGAAAGCCCACGGCTCAACCGTGGAGGGTCATTGGAAACTGGGGGACTTGAGTGCAGAAGAGGAAAGCGGAATTCCACGTGTAGCGGTGAAATGCGTAGAGATGTGGAGGAACACCAGTGGCGAAGGCGGCTTTCTGGTCTGTAACTGACGCTGAGGCGCGAAAGCGTGGGGAGCAAACAGGATTAGATACCCTGGTAGTCCACGCCGTAAACGATGAGTGCTAAGTGTTAGAGGGTTTCCGCCCTTTAGTGCTGCAGCTAACGCATTAAGCACTCCGCCTGGGGAGTACGGCCGCAAGGCTGAAACTCAAAGGAATTGACGGGGGCCCGCACAAGCGGTGGAGCATGTGGTTTAATTCGAAGCAACGCGAAGAACCTTACCAGGTCTTGACATCCTCTGACACTCCTAGAGATAGGACTTTCCCCTTCGGGGGACAGAGTGACAGGTGGTGCATGGTTGTCGTCAGCTCGTGTCGTGAGATGTTGGGTTAAGTCCCGCAACGAGCGCAACCCTTGATCTTAGTTGCCAGCATTCAGTTGGGCACTCTAAGGTGACTGCCGGTGACAAACCGGAGGAAGGTGGGGATGACGTCAAATCATCATGCCCCTTATGACCTGGGCTACACACGTGCTACAATGGATGGTACAAAGGGCAGCAAAGCCGCGAGGCCTAGCCAATCCCATAAAACCATTCTCAGTTCGGATTGTAGGCTGCAACTCGCCTACATGAAGCCGGAATCGCTAGTAATCGCGGATCAGCATGCCGCGGTGAATACGTTCCCGGGCCTTGTACACACCGCCCGTCACACCACGAGAGTTTGTAACACCCGAAGTCGGTGGGGTAACCGCAAGGAGCCAGCCGCCTAAGGTGGGACAGATGATTGGGGTGAAGTCGTAACAAGGTAGCCGTATCGGAAGGTGCGGCTGGATCACCTCCTTTCTAAGGATAATGCAGTCCTTATGGACTGATAAGAAGTTGACCGCTTTTTGTTTGTTTAGTTTTGAGGGAGCAATTCTCTCAAAGTCATTTCGTTCTTTGAAAACTAGATAATCGTATAGAAGAAACCAAGTAAAAACCGAGTAAAATCGCCATTTTAGTTTTTTCTCTCTATTAAATAGAGTAAAACCTTTTAGGTTAAGTTAGAAAGGGCGCACGGTGAATGCCTTGGCACTAGGAGCCGATGAAGGACGGGACTAACACCGATATGCTTCGGGGAGCTGTAAGTAAGCTTTGATCCGGAGATTTCCGAATGGGGAAACCCACTGCTCGTAATGGAGCAGTATCTTTACCTGAATACATAGGGTATGGATGGCAGACCCGGGGAACTGAAACATCTAAGTACCCGGAGGAAGAGAAAGCAAACGCGATTCCCTAAGTAGCGGCGAGCGAAACGGGATTAGCCCAAACCAAGAGGCTTGCCTCTTGGGGTTGTAGGACACTCAACATGGAGTTACAAAGGAACGGGGTAGATGAAGCGGTCTGGAAAGGCCCGTCATAGAAGGTAAAAGCCCTGTAGTTGAAACTTCGTTCCCTCCTGAGTGGATCCTGAGTACGGCCGGACACGTGAAATCCGGTCGGAAGCAGGGAGGACCATCTCCCAAGGCTAAATACTCCCTAGTGACCGATAGTGAACCAGTACCGTGAGGGAAAGGTGAAAAGCACCCCGGAAGGGGAGTGAAATAGTTCCTGAAACCGTGTGCCTACAAGTAGTTAGAGCCCGTTAATGGGTGATAGCGTGCCTTTTGTAGAATGAACCGGCGAGTTACGATTACATGCAAGGTTAAGTTGAAGAGACGGAGCCGCAGCGAAAGCGAGTCTGAATAGGGCGAATTAGTATGTGGTCGTAGACCCGAAACCAGGTGATCTACCCATGTCCAGGGTGAAGTCCAGGTAACACTGGATGGAGGCCCGAACCCACGCACGTTGAAAAGTGCGGGGATGAGGTGTGGGTAGCGGAGAAATTCCAATCGAACTTGGAGATAGCTGGTTCTCTCCGAAATAGCTTTAGGGCTAGCCTCACGTAGTTAGAGTCTTGGAGGTAGAGCACTGTTTGGACTAGGGGCCCTCATCGGGTTACCGAATTCAGACAAACTCCGAATGCCAAAGACTTATCCGTGGGAGTCAGACTGCGAGTGATAAGATCCGTAGTCAAAAGGGAAACAGCCCAGACCACCAGCTAAGGTCCCAAAGTATACGTTAAGTGGAAAAGGATGTGGAGTTGCTTAGACAACCAGGATGTTGGCTTAGAAGCAGCCACCATTTAAAGAGTGCGTAATAGCTCACTGGTCGAGTGACTCTGCGCCGAAAATGTACCGGGGCTAAACGTATCACCGAAGCTGTGGATTGACACCGTTGGTGTCAGTGGTAGGAGAGCGTTCTAAGGGCGTTGAAGCTAGACCGTAAGGACTGGTGGAGCGCTTAGAAGTGAGAATGCCGGTATGAGTAGCGAAAGATGAGTGAGAATCTCATCCACCGAATGCCTAAGGTTTCCTGAGGAAGGCTCGTCCGCTCAGGGTTAGTCGGGACCTAAGCCGAGGCCGAAAGGCGTAGGCGATGGACAACAGGTTGATATTCCTGTACCACCTCTTTATCGTTTGAGTGATGGGGGGACGCAGGAGGATAGGGTAAGCGCACTGTTGGATATGTGCGTCTAAGCAGTTAGGCTGAGAAGCAGGAAAATCCGCTTCTCGCATGTGCTGAGCTGTGACAGCGAGGGAAATATAGTACCGAAGTTCCTGATTCCACACTGCCAAGAAAAGCCTCTAGCGAGATAAAAGGTGCCCGTACCGCAAACCGACACAGGTAGGCGAGGAGAGAATCCTAAGGTGAGCGAGAGAACTCTCGTTAAGGAACTCGGCAAAATGACCCCGTAACTTCGGGAGAAGGGGTGCTCTTTGGGGTTCATAGCCTCGAAGAGCCGCAGTGAATAGGCCCAGGCGACTGTTTAGCAAAAACACAGGTCTCTGCGAAGCCGCAAGGCGAAGTATAGGGGCTGACGCCTGCCCGGTGCTGGAAGGTTAAGAGGAGGGGTTAGCGCAAGCGAAGCTCTGAATCGAAGCCCCAGTAAACGGCGGCCGTAACTATAACGGTCCTAAGGTAGCGAAATTCCTTGTCGGGTAAGTTCCGACCCGCACGAAAGGCGTAACGATCTGGGCACTGTCTCAACGAGAGACTCGGTGAAATTATAGTACCTGTGAAGATGCAGGTTACCCGCGACAGGACGGAAAGACCCCGTGGAGCTTTACTGTAGCCTGATATTGAATTTTGGTACAGCTTGTACAGGATAGGTAGGAGCCTGAGAAGCCGGAGCGCCAGCTTCGGTGGAGGCGTCGGTGGGATACTACCCTGGCTGTATTGAAATTCTAACCCGCACCCCTAAATCGGGGTGGGAGACAGTGTCAGGTGGGCAGTTTGACTGGGGCGGTCGCCTCCTAAAGAGTAACGGAGGCGCCCAAAGGTTCCCTCAGAATGGTTGGAAATCATTCGTAGAGTGTAAAGGCACAAGGGAGCTTGACTGCGAGACCTACAAGTCGAGCAGGGACGAAAGTCGGGCTTAGTGATCCGGTGGTTCCGCATGGAAGGGCCATCGCTCAACGGATAAAAGCTACCCCGGGGATAACAGGCTTATCTCCCCCAAGAGTCCACATCGACGGGGAGGTTTGGCACCTCGATGTCGGCTCATCGCATCCTGGGGCTGTAGTCGGTCCCAAGGGTTGGGCTGTTCGCCCATTAAAGCGGTACGCGAGCTGGGTTCAGAACGTCGTGAGACAGTTCGGTCCCTATCCGTCGTGGGCGCAGGAAATTTGAGAGGAGCTGTCCTTAGTACGAGAGGACCGGGATGGACGCACCGCTGGTGTACCAGTTGTCTTGCCAAAGGCATCGCTGGGTAGCTATGTGCGGACGGGATAAGTGCTGAAAGCATCTAAGCATGAAGCCCCCCTCAAGATGAGATTTCCCATAGCGTCAAGCTAGTAAGATCCCTGAAAGATGATCAGGTTGATAGGTCAGAGGTGGAAGCGTGGCGACATGTGGAGCTGACTGATACTAATCGATCGAGGACTTAACCAAAGTCTAAAGCGAATAAACTCGTTTTTATAAAGTTTCTTCTACATTATCTAGTTTTGAGAGAGCGATCTTTCAATTAAATAGTCTGGCAATTAAGGCGAGAAGGTCACACCCGTTCCCATACCGAACACGGAAGTTAAGCTTCTCAGCGCCGATGGTAGTTGGGGCTTTGCCCCTGTGAGAGTAGGACGTTGCCAGGCGAGAGACAGGAATTTACGATTCTGTCTTTTTCTTTCCCTATTTTGATAATTGAAAAAATTTTCTATTGCAAGTGAACACCGACGGTGTTAAGATAGAAAAGTCGCTCTTCCAAAGAGTGATCAAGGAATCAAAAATGGAAAAAACTTTCTATTGTTCTGAAACACACACCGTGTTAAGATAGGAAAGTCGCTCTTCAAAAAGAGTGAGCAAGTCAATCGAAATTGGAAATAATTGACGATTGATAGTTTATTAGAAATGCGATAAGATAATATTCCTGTCGCTTTTGGTGACATTGTTCTTTGAAAACTAAACAAACAAAAACGTCAACAAACAATAATATTCATTTCTTATGAAATGAAGCCAACGTAACAAAATGAGCTAATCAACTTTCTTGGAGAGTTTGATCCTGGCTCAGGACGAACGCTGGCGGCGTGCCTAATACATGCAAGTCGAGCGAATCTTCTGGAACTTGTTCCGGAAGGTTAGCGGCGGACGGGTGAGTAACACGTGGGCAACCTGCCTGTAAGACTGGGATAACACCGGGAAACCGGTGCTAATACCGGATAATCCTTTCCCTCTCATGAGGGAAAGCTGAAAGTCGGTTTCGGCTGACACTTACAGATGGGCCCGCGGCGCATTAGCTAGTTGGTGAGGTAACGGCTCACCAAGGCGACGATGCGTAGCCGACCTGAGAGGGTGATCGGCCACACTGGGACTGAGACACGGCCCAGACTCCTACGGGAGGCAGCAGTAGGGAATCTTCCACAATGGACGAAAGTCTGATGGAGCAACGCCGCGTGAGCGATGAAGGCCTTCGGGTCGTAAAGCTCTGTTGTTAGGGAAGAACAAGTACCGGAGTAACTGCCGGTGCCTTGACGGTACCTAACCAGAAAGCCACGGCTAACTACGTGCCAGCAGCCGCGGTAATACGTAGGTGGCAAGCGTTGTCCGGAATTATTGGGCGTAAAGCGCGCGCAGGCGGTCCTTTAAGTCTGATGTGAAAGCCCACGGCTCAACCGTGGAGGGTCATTGGAAACTGGGGGACTTGAGTGCAGAAGAGGAAAGCGGAATTCCACGTGTAGCGGTGAAATGCGTAGAGATGTGGAGGAACACCAGTGGCGAAGGCGGCTTTCTGGTCTGTAACTGACGCTGAGGCGCGAAAGCGTGGGGAGCAAACAGGATTAGATACCCTGGTAGTCCACGCCGTAAACGATGAGTGCTAAGTGTTAGAGGGTTTCCGCCCTTTAGTGCTGCAGCTAACGCATTAAGCACTCCGCCTGGGGAGTACGGCCGCAAGGCTGAAACTCAAAGGAATTGACGGGGGCCCGCACAAGCGGTGGAGCATGTGGTTTAATTCGAAGCAACGCGAAGAACCTTACCAGGTCTTGACATCCTCTGACACCCTAGAGATAGGAATTTCCCCTTCGGGGGACAGAGTGACAGGTGGTGCATGGTTGTCGTCAGCTCGTGTCGTGAGATGTTGGGTTAAGTCCCGCAACGAGCGCAACCCTTGATCTTAGTTGCCAGCATTCAGTTGGGCACTCTAAGGTGACTGCCGGTGACAAACCGGAGGAAGGTGGGGATGACGTCAAATCATCATGCCCCTTATGACCTGGGCTACACACGTGCTACAATGGATGGTACAAAGGGCAGCAAAGCCGCGAGGCCTAGCCAATCCCATAAAACCATTCTCAGTTCGGATTGTAGGCTGCAACTCGCCTACATGAAGCCGGAATCGCTAGTAATCGCGGATCAGCATGCCGCGGTGAATACGTTCCCGGGCCTTGTACACACCGCCCGTCACACCACGAGAGTTTGTAACACCCGAAGTCGGTGGGGTAACCGCAAGGAGCCAGCCGCCTAAGGTGGGACAGATGATTGGGGTGAAGTCGTAACAAGGTAGCCGTATCGGAAGGTGCGGCTGGATCACCTCCTTTCTAAGGATAATGCAGTCCTTATGGACTGATAAGAAGTTGACCGCTTTTTGTTTGTTTAGTTTTGAGGGAGCAATTCTCTCAAAGCTTTTTTAAATCGTTCTTTGAAAACTAGATAATCGTATAGAAGAAACCAAGTAAAAACCGAGTAAAATCGCCATTTTAGTTTTTCTCTCTATTTTAAATAGAGTAAACCTTTTAGGTTAAGTTAGAAAGGGCGCACGGTGAATGCCTTGGCACTAGGAGCCGATGAAGGACGGGACTAACACCGATATGCTTCGGGGAGCTGTAAGTAAGCTTTGATCCGGAGATTTCCGAATGGGGAAACCCACTGCTCGTAATGGAGCAGTATCTTTACCTGAATACATAGGGTATGGATGGCAGACCCGGGGAACTGAAACATCTAAGTACCCGGAGGAAGAGAAAGCAAACGCGATTCCCTAAGTAGCGGCGAGCGAAACGGGATTAGCCCAAACCAAGAGGCTTGCCTCTTGGGGTTGTAGGACACTCAACATGGAGTTACAAAGGAACGGGGTAGATGAAGCGGTCTGGAAAGGCCCGTCATAGAAGGTAAAAGCCCTGTAGTTGAAACTTCGTTCCCTCCTGAGTGGATCCTGAGTACGGCCGGACACGTGAAATCCGGTCGGAAGCAGGGAGGACCATCTCCCAAGGCTAAATACTCCCTAGTGACCGATAGTGAACCAGTACCGTGAGGGAAAGGTGAAAAGCACCCCGGAAGGGGAGTGAAATAGTTCCTGAAACCGTGTGCCTACAAGTAGTTAGAGCCCGTTAATGGGTGATAGCGTGCCTTTTGTAGAATGAACCGGCGAGTTACGATTACATGCAAGGTTAAGTTGAAGAGACGGAGCCGCAGCGAAAGCGAGTCTGAATAGGGCGAATTTAGTATGTGGTCGTAGACCCGAAACCAGGTGATCTACCCATGTCCAGGGTGAAGTCCAGGTAACACTGGATGGAGGCCCGAACCCACGCACGTTGAAAAGTGCGGGGATGAGGTGTGGGTAGCGGAGAAATTCCAATCGAACTTGGAGATAGCTGGTTCTCTCCGAAATAGCTTTAGGGCTAGCCTCACGTAGTTAGAGTCTTGGAGGTAGAGCACTGTTTGGACTAGGGGCCCTCATCGGGTTACCGAATTCAGACAAACTCCGAATGCCAAAGACTTATCCGTGGGAGTCAGACTGCGAGTGATAAGATCCGTAGTCAAAAGGGAAACAGCCCAGACCACCAGCTAAGGTCCCAAAGTATACGTTAAGTGGAAAAGGATGTGGAGTTGCTTAGACAACCAGGATGTTGGCTTAGAAGCAGCCACCATTTAAAGAGTGCGTAATAGCTCACTGGTCGAGTGACTCTGCGCCGAAAATGTACCGGGGCTAAACGTATCACCGAAGCTGTGGATTGACATCTTCGATGTCAGTGGTAGGAGAGCGTTCTAAGGGCGTTGAAGCTAGACCGTAAGGACTGGTGGAGCGCTTAGAAGTGAGAATGCCGGTATGAGTAGCGAAAGATGAGTGAGAATCTCATCCACCGAATGCCTAAGGTTTCCTGAGGAAGGCTCGTCCGCTCAGGGTTAGTCGGGACCTAAGCCGAGGCCGAAAGGCGTAGGCGATGGACAACAGGTTGATATTCCTGTACCACCTCTTTATCGTTTGAGTGATGGGGGGACGCAGGAGGATAGGGTAAGCGCACTGTTGGATATGTGCGTCTAAGCAGTTAGGCTGAGAAGCAGGAAAATCCGCTTCTCGCATGTGCTGAGCTGTGACAGCGAGGGAAATATAGTACCGAAGTTCCTGATTCCACACTGCCAAGAAAAGCCTCTAGCGAGATAAAAGGTGCCCGTACCGCAAACCGACACAGGTAGGCGAGGAGAGAATCCTAAGGTGAGCGAGAGAACTCTCGTTAAGGAACTCGGCAAAATGACCCCGTAACTTCGGGAGAAGGGGTGCTCTTTGGGGTTCATAGCCTCGAAGAGCCGCAGTGAATAGGCCCAGGCGACTGTTTAGCAAAAACACAGGTCTCTGCGAAGCCGCAAGGCGAAGTATAGGGGCTGACGCCTGCCCGGTGCTGGAAGGTTAAGAGGAGGGGTTAGCTCACGCGAAGCTCTGAATCGAAGCCCCAGTAAACGGCGGCCGTAACTATAACGGTCCTAAGGTAGCGAAATTCCTTGTCGGGTAAGTTCCGACCCGCACGAAAGGCGTAACGATCTGGGCACTGTCTCAACGAGAGACTCGGTGAAATTATAGTACCTGTGAAGATGCAGGTTACCCGCGACAGGACGGAAAGACCCCGTGGAGCTTTACTGTAGCCTGATATTGAATTTTGGTACAGCTTGTACAGGATAGGTAGGAGCCTGAGAAGCCGGAGCGCCAGCTTCGGTGGAGGCGTCGGTGGGATACTACCCTGGCTGTATTGAAATTCTAACCCGCACCCCTAAATCGGGGTGGGAGACAGTGTCAGGTGGGCAGTTTGACTGGGGCGGTCGCCTCCTAAAGAGTAACGGAGGCGCCCAAAGGTTCCCTCAGAATGGTTGGAAATCATTCGTAGAGTGTAAAGGCACAAGGGAGCTTGACTGCGAGACCTACAAGTCGAGCAGGGACGAAAGTCGGGCTTAGTGATCCGGTGGTTCCGCATGGAAGGGCCATCGCTCAACGGATAAAAGCTACCCCGGGGATAACAGGCTTATCTCCCCCAAGAGTCCACATCGACGGGGAGGTTTGGCACCTCGATGTCGGCTCATCGCATCCTGGGGCTGTAGTCGGTCCCAAGGGTTGGGCTGTTCGCCCATTAAAGCGGTACGCGAGCTGGGTTCAGAACGTCGTGAGACAGTTCGGTCCCTATCCGTCGTGGGCGCAGGAAATTTGAGAGGAGCTGTCCTTAGTACGAGAGGACCGGGATGGACGCACCGCTGGTGTACCAGTTGTCTTGCCAAAGGCATCGCTGGGTAGCTATGTGCGGACGGGATAAGTGCTGAAAGCATCTAAGCATGAAGCCCCCCTCAAGATGAGATTTCCCATAGCGTCAAGCTAGTAAGATCCCTGAAAGATGATCAGGTTGATAGGTCAGAGGTGGAAGCGTGGCGACATGTGGAGCTGACTGATACTAATCGATCGAGGACTTAACCATAGTCTAAAGCGAATAAACTCGTTTTTATAAAGTTTCTTCTACATTATCTAGTTTTGAAAGAGCGATCTTTCAATTAAATAGTCTGGCAATTAAGGCGAGAAGGTCACACCCGTTCCCATACCGAACACGGAAGTTAAGCTTCTCAGCGCCGATGGTAGTTGGGGCTTTGCCCCTGTGAGAGTAGGACGTTGCCAGGCGAGAGACAGGAATTTACGTTTCTGTCTTTTTCTTTCCCCATTTTGAGAATTGGAAAAAATTTTCTATTGTAAGTGAACACCGACGGTGTTAAGATAGAAAAGTCGCTCTTCCAAAGAGTGATCAAGGAATCAAAAATGGAAAAAACTATCTATTGTTCTGAAACACACAACGTGTTAAGATAGGAAAGTCGCTCTTCAAAAAGAGTGAGCAAGTCAATCGAAATTGGAAATAATTGATGATTGATAGTTTGTCAGAAATGCGATAAGATAATATTCCTGTCGCTTTTGGTGACATTGTTCTTTGAAAACTAAACAAACAAAAACGTCAACAAACAATAATTATTATTCATTTCTTATGAAATGAAGCCAACGTAACAAAATGAGCTAAATCAACTTTCTCGGAGAGTTTGATCCTGGCTCAGGACGAACGCTGGCGGCGTGCCTAATACATGCAAGTCGAGCGAATCTTCCGGAACTTGTTCCGGAAGGTTAGCGGCGGACGGGTGAGTAACACGTGGGCAACCTGCCTGTAAGACTGGGATAACACCGGGAAACCGGTGCTAATACCGGATAATCCTTTCCCTCACATGAGGGAAAGCTGAAAGTCGGTTTCGGCTGACACTTACAGATGGGCCCGCGGCGCATTAGCTAGTTGGTGAGGTAACGGCTCACCAAGGCGACGATGCGTAGCCGACCTGAGAGGGTGATCGGCCACACTGGGACTGAGACACGGCCCAGACTCCTACGGGAGGCAGCAGTAGGGAATCTTCCACAATGGACGAAAGTCTGATGGAGCAACGCCGCGTGAGCGATGAAGGCCTTCGGGTCGTAAAGCTCTGTTGTTAGGGAAGAACAAGTACCGGAGTAACTGCCGGTACCTTGACGGTACCTAACCAGAAAGCCACGGCTAACTACGTGCCAGCAGCCGCGGTAATACGTAGGTGGCAAGCGTTGTCCGGAATTATTGGGCGTAAAGCGCGCGCAGGCGGTCCTTTAAGTCTGATGTGAAAGCCCACGGCTCAACCGTGGAGGGTCATTGGAAACTGGGGGACTTGAGTGCAGAAGAGGAAAGCGGAATTCCACGTGTAGCGGTGAAATGCGTAGAGATGTGGAGGAACACCAGTGGCGAAGGCGGCTTTCTGGTCTGTAACTGACGCTGAGGCGCGAAAGCGTGGGGAGCAAACAGGATTAGATACCCTGGTAGTCCACGCCGTAAACGATGAGTGCTAAGTGTTAGAGGGTTTCCGCCCTTTAGTGCTGCAGCTAACGCATTAAGCACTCCGCCTGGGGAGTACGGCCGCAAGGCTGAAACTCAAAGGAATTGACGGGGGCCCGCACAAGCGGTGGAGCATGTGGTTTAATTCGAAGCAACGCGAAGAACCTTACCAGGTCTTGACATCCTCTGACACTCCTAGAGATAGGACTTTCCCCTTCGGGGGACAGAGTGACAGGTGGTGCATGGTTGTCGTCAGCTCGTGTCGTGAGATGTTGGGTTAAGTCCCGCAACGAGCGCAACCCTTGATCTTAGTTGCCAGCATTCAGTTGGGCACTCTAAGGTGACTGCCGGTGACAAACCGGAGGAAGGTGGGGATGACGTCAAATCATCATGCCCCTTATGACCTGGGCTACACACGTGCTACAATGGATGGTACAAAGGGCAGCAAAGCCGCGAGGCCTAGCCAATCCCATAAAACCATTCTCAGTTCGGATTGTAGGCTGCAACTCGCCTACATGAAGCCGGAATCGCTAGTAATCGCGGATCAGCATGCCGCGGTGAATACGTTCCCGGGCCTTGTACACACCGCCCGTCACACCACGAGAGTTTGTAACACCCGAAGTCGGTGGGGTAACCGCAAGGAGCCAGCCGCCTAAGGTGGGACAGATGATTGGGGTGAAGTCGTAACAAGGTAGCCGTATCGGAAGGTGCGGCTGGATCACCTCCTTTCTAAGGATAATGCAGTCCTTATGGACTGATAAGAAGTTGACCGCTTTTTGTTTGTTTAGTTTTGAGGGAGCAATTCTCTCAAAGCTTTTTTAAATCGTTCTTTGAAAACTAGATAATCGTATAGAAGAAACCAAGTAAAAACCGAGTAAAATCGCCATTTTAGTTTTTCTCTCTATTTTAAATAGAGTAAACCTTTTAGGTTAAGTTAGAAAGGGCGCACGGTGAATGCCTTGGCACTAGGAGCCGATGAAGGACGGGACTAACACCGATATGCTTCGGGGAGCTGTAAGTAAGCTTTGATCCGGAGATTTCCGAATGGGGAAACCCACTGCTCGTAATGGAGCAGTATCTTTACCTGAATACATAGGGTATGGATGGCAGACCCGGGGAACTGAAACATCTAAGTACCCGGAGGAAGAGAAAGCAAACGCGATTCCCTAAGTAGCGGCGAGCGAAACGGGATTAGCCCAAACCAAGAGGCTTGCCTCTTGGGGTTGTAGGACACTCAACATGGAGTTACAAAGGAACGGGGTAGATGAAGCGGTCTGGAAAGGCCCGTCATAGAAGGTAAAAGCCCTGTAGTTGAAACTTCGTTCCCTCCTGAGTGGATCCTGAGTACGGCCGGACACGTGAAATCCGGTCGGAAGCAGGGAGGACCATCTCCCAAGGCTAAATACTCCCTAGTGACCGATAGTGAACCAGTACCGTGAGGGAAAGGTGAAAAGCACCCCGGAAGGGGAGTGAAATAGTTCCTGAAACCGTGTGCCTACAAGTAGTTAGAGCCCGTTAATGGGTGATAGCGTGCCTTTTGTAGAATGAACCGGCGAGTTACGATTACATGCAAGGTTAAGTTGAAGAGACGGAGCCGCAGCGAAAGCGAGTCTGAATAGGGCGAATTTAGTATGTGGTCGTAGACCCGAAACCAGGTGATCTACCCATGTCCAGGGTGAAGTCCAGGTAACACTGGATGGAGGCCCGAACCCACGCACGTTGAAAAGTGCGGGGATGAGGTGTGGGTAGCGGAGAAATTCCAATCGAACTTGGAGATAGCTGGTTCTCTCCGAAATAGCTTTAGGGCTAGCCTCACGTAGTTAGAGTCTTGGAGGTAGAGCACTGTTTGGACTAGGGGCCCTCATCGGGTTACCGAATTCAGACAAACTCCGAATGCCAAAGACTTATCCGTGGGAGTCAGACTGCGAGTGATAAGATCCGTAGTCAAAAGGGAAACAGCCCAGACCACCAGCTAAGGTCCCAAAGTATACGTTAAGTGGAAAAGGATGTGGAGTTGCTTAGACAACCAGGATGTTGGCTTAGAAGCAGCCACCATTTAAAGAGTGCGTAATAGCTCACTGGTCGAGTGACTCTGCGCCGAAAATGTACCGGGGCTAAACGTATCACCGAAGCTGTGGATTGACATCTTCGATGTCAGTGGTAGGAGAGCGTTCTAAGGGCGTTGAAGCTAGACCGTAAGGACTGGTGGAGCGCTTAGAAGTGAGAATGCCGGTATGAGTAGCGAAAGATGAGTGAGAATCTCATCCACCGAATGCCTAAGGTTTCCTGAGGAAGGCTCGTCCGCTCAGGGTTAGTCGGGACCTAAGCCGAGGCCGAAAGGCGTAGGCGATGGACAACAGGTTGATATTCCTGTACCACCTCTTTATCGTTTGAGTGATGGGGGGACGCAGGAGGATAGGGTAAGCGCACTGTTGGATATGTGCGTCTAAGCAGTTAGGCTGAGAAGCAGGAAAATCCGCTTCTCGCATGTGCTGAGCTGTGACAGCGAGGGAAATATAGTACCGAAGTTCCTGATTCCACACTGCCAAGAAAAGCCTCTAGCGAGATAAAAGGTGCCCGTACCGCAAACCGACACAGGTAGGCGAGGAGAGAATCCTAAGGTGAGCGAGAGAACTCTCGTTAAGGAACTCGGCAAAATGACCCCGTAACTTCGGGAGAAGGGGTGCTCTTTGGGGTTCATAGCCTCGAAGAGCCGCAGTGAATAGGCCCAGGCGACTGTTTAGCAAAAACACAGGTCTCTGCGAAGCCGCAAGGCGAAGTATAGGGGCTGACGCCTGCCCGGTGCTGGAAGGTTAAGAGGAGGGGTTAGCTCACGCGAAGCTCTGAATCGAAGCCCCAGTAAACGGCGGCCGTAACTATAACGGTCCTAAGGTAGCGAAATTCCTTGTCGGGTAAGTTCCGACCCGCACGAAAGGCGTAACGATCTGGGCACTGTCTCAACGAGAGACTCGGTGAAATTATAGTACCTGTGAAGATGCAGGTTACCCGCGACAGGACGGAAAGACCCCGTGGAGCTTTACTGTAGCCTGATATTGAATTTTGGTACAGCTTGTACAGGATAGGTAGGAGCCTGAGAAGCCGGAGCGCCAGCTTCGGTGGAGGCGTCGGTGGGATACTACCCTGGCTGTATTGAAATTCTAACCCGCACCCCTAAATCGGGGTGGGAGACAGTGTCAGGTGGGCAGTTTGACTGGGGCGGTCGCCTCCTAAAGAGTAACGGAGGCGCCCAAAGGTTCCCTCAGAATGGTTGGAAATCATTCGTAGAGTGTAAAGGCACAAGGGAGCTTGACTGCGAGACCTACAAGTCGAGCAGGGACGAAAGTCGGGCTTAGTGATCCGGTGGTTCCGCATGGAAGGGCCATCGCTCAACGGATAAAAGCTACCCCGGGGATAACAGGCTTATCTCCCCCAAGAGTCCACATCGACGGGGAGGTTTGGCACCTCGATGTCGGCTCATCGCATCCTGGGGCTGTAGTCGGTCCCAAGGGTTGGGCTGTTCGCCCATTAAAGCGGTACGCGAGCTGGGTTCAGAACGTCGTGAGACAGTTCGGTCCCTATCCGTCGTGGGCGCAGGAAATTTGAGAGGAGCTGTCCTTAGTACGAGAGGACCGGGATGGACGCACCGCTGGTGTACCAGTTGTCTTGCCAAAGGCATCGCTGGGTAGCTATGTGCGGACGGGATAAGTGCTGAAAGCATCTAAGCATGAAGCCCCCCTCAAGATGAGATTTCCCATAGCGTCAAGCTAGTAAGATCCCTGAAAGATGATCAGGTTGATAGGTCAGAGGTGGAAGCGTGGCGACATGTGGAGCTGACTGATACTAATCGATCGAGGACTTAACCATAGTCTAAAGCGAATAAACTCGTTTTTATAAAGTTTCTTCTACATTATCTAGTTTTGAGAGAGCGATCTTTCAATTAAATAGTCTGGTAATTAAGGCGAGAAGGTCACACCCGTTCCCATACCGAACACGGAAGTTAAGCTTCTCAGCGCCGATGGTAGTTGGGGCTTTGCCCCTGTGAGAGTAGGACGTTGCCAGGCAAAAAAAGACAACCTAAATGGGGCTGTTGACAAAATGGGAAAGGAGTCGTACCTCCTTTCCTATTTTGTTTTTTTCTCATTTTTTAATGATTTTAATATCCTTTTTCTCCATCTTTTTAATACTAATTCATCACCTTTATCATTCTTTTTAAATTTAAAGCCAACGCCGAAAAGAGGCATTGTTCAAGAATTTTTTGAATGCCCCTCTTATAAGTTTTAAATAGGTTGTGTTTCGTCTTCATGGTTCCGAAGGAACCTTCACACCAAACTCTTCTTAGCTTTTGAACCATTTTGTATTCAGTTGTTTTTGCTCTTATTTTATTTGCTTCAAGCAATTCATGGGCTATTGGTCGTTCAATAGTTCTTTTTGTTGCTGTCTTCCCAAAGCATTGTTCTCTAAATGGACAGACTTTGCAGTCTTTTGCTTTTGCAGAATATACTTTGGAATACCGTTCACCGCTATGCTTTATATGACTAAAAGAAAGTATTTTTTGATTTTGACAGATGTACGTATCGTTTTTATTATCATATATAAATTCCTTATAAGAAGTTGTATTATAAGCAGTGTTAGATTGAGTTGGAGTAATATATCCTGTGATTTCCAATGTTTCTAATCCATGATGAATGGGAGTGGTATCATATCCTCTATCTGCTCCAACAATATTTAAATCAAATTTCTCTTGAATCACACTAAGTCTTTCGATAAATGGTTCACAATCATTTACGTTTCCAGCACTTGGATGAATATCAACTATGATTCCGTTTTTTGTATCAATGCTTGTATGGGCTAAGATGTGAGGTCCAGATGGCTTTCCTGGGCGATTTAATAACCCAGAGTCAGGATCAGTTTTAACGATGGAGGTTGTTTCGGTTGAGGGACCTTTTGATTTTCGTCCTCTTTTCTTTTTGCCTGATTCTATTCTTTTCTCCTCTAACTCTTTTTCATTTTTCTTCGCTTCTTCTTCAAGAGTATTTAAATATTGAGAAGGAGTCTTCTCTACTTTTACCTTTTCAACTTTACTCTTTGAAGCACTTGCCTTGATATGTGTTGAATCAGTAACTATTACTTCCCCAGTAACGATTCCTTTCTCTATACAAAGTTCAATTAAATAATCAAAAACTTCTTGAAAAACTGTACTATCGTTAAATCTTCTTCGCCGATTCTGACTAAATATTGAATGGTCTGGAAAAGGATCCGTTAAATCAAGACCTAAAAACCATCGATAAGCAATATTTAAATGAACTTCTTGTTCCAGCTGACGTTCAGAGTCAACATTAAATAAATAACCAATGAGTAACATTTTAAATAAAAGTACAGGATCAAGTGATTTCCTACCAAGTTTCGAATAATACTTTTCCATTTTGTCGTATGTATATAAAGGAAAAATCAATTTTCTCATTGATTTGACGAAGTATATGATTTGAAGGGACAAAAACATTTAAATCAATAAACTCTAGTTTACTTTGATACTCATCTTTACAACCCATGGCCATAATAATTCCCCCAATAAAAAACCTATTAGATTGTCAACAGCCCCTAAATGGGTTGTCTTTTTTATTTGGAAGGACAAGTTCATAATTTATAGCTACAAATCCAAATTGATTGTTAACTTAACTCATATTTTGGTTGACATTATTCGATAGAAACTATTATTCTTAATTCATAGAAAATATTTCCTTTTGAGATACAAATGCTAATTTATTTTTAAGAGGTGATTGGATGAGTAAGTGGAAAAAAATAGCACAAACTGTGATCCAAGGTAAAGAACTATCAAAAGAGGATGCTTTAAGTATCCTAAATATTCCCGATACAGAATTACTTGATATTTTACAAGGGGCCTACTTGATCAGGTATCATTATTACGGAAATAAAGTAAAGTTAAATATGATTGTAAATACTAAATCGGGATTGTGTCCTGAAAACTGTGGGTATTGTTCTCAATCCAGTATTTCTACAGCACCGATCAAAAAGTATCGAATGATTGATAAGGATACCATTCTAAAAGGAGCAGAACAAGCTTTTCAGCTAAAGGTTGGTACATATTGTATAGTTGCTAGTGGTAGAGGCCCCAGCAATAACGAAGTGGAACAAGTCGTGTCGGCGGTAAAGGAAATTAAGGATAAATACAATTTAAAAGTTTGTGCTTGCCTTGGTATTCTAAAACCGGATCAGGCATTAAAACTAAAGCAAGCTGGTGTGGATAGATACAACCATAACCTTAATACATCGGAAAATCACCACGAAAACATCACCACCTCTCATTCCTATCAAGATAGAGTCAATACGGTCAAACTCATCAAGGAAAAAGGGATTTCTCCTTGCTCTGGGGTAATAGTGGGTATGAATGAAACCAAAGAAGATGTCGTAGATATGGCCTATAGTTTAAAAGCCATCGATACGGACTCCATCCCTGTTAATTTCCTACATGCCATCGATGGAACCCCTTTAGAGGGCACCAATGAGCTAAACCCAAGATATTGTTTAAAAATATTAGCACTCATGCGTTACGTCAATCCAACAAAGGAAATTCGGATCTCTGGTGGGCGAGAAATAAATTTACGGAGTCTTCAGCCACTTGGTTTATATGCTGCAAACTCCATTTTTGTAGGGGATTACTTAACTACTGCAGGCCAAGAGAGTACGGCGGACCATCAAATGTTGGAAGATTTAGGTTTTGAAATAGATTTTGTAAAAGAAACCATTCAAGCATAGGTAAAAAACCCACAGTGCATCACTTGAAGGCAATCAATAAAGATTGTCTTTTTTAATTTATAGGATACCCATTAATCAGGTTGTTATGATTTGCTGCTATAAGGATATATAATGAGGTTATCTACTGTTATCGAAAGTACTGCCGAGAGGACTTAAAGTATGAACATCTTATTATCTTTTTTAAACACCGTGCTGATAAGTATTTTAGAAATGTTGTACTTAGTAGGTGCAATCATCGTTATTGGTTTTATATTAGGAGCACTTGAAAGAGTATCAAATTCTTATTTAATCAAAGCGTTCGGACCCAGAGGCGTTATGGTGACAGCATGGATTGGGACACCCATTCATGAAATCGGCCACCTCATCCAATGCTTTATTTGGGGACATCGTGTATCCAGGGTGAGATTACTTCAATTAAATCATCCATCCGGCATTCTTGGGTTTGTGGAACACCATTATAATCCCAATAGTATGTATCAGCAGGTTGGTAACTTCTTTATTGGGCTAGGCCCTATTTTTAGTGGGATCGGTTCCTTAATAATAGGAATGTATTTTTTTGTACCACAATCTTTTGTGGCCTTTAAAACAGAAGTGGAACAACGTATTACATTTGAGCAACTGGATATTACTGTCTTAAAAACCTTTTGGGACTCTATATCGATCCTTTGTAAAAGTCTTTTTACACTCGAAAATTTGATCAATCCTCTTTTTTGGCTTTTTTTAATTATAGCATTTAGCATCTCTTCCCACATTGCTTTAAGTAAGTCGGATATTAAAGGGTCTGCGAAAGGATTAAGTATGATTTTTTTCATACTATTTTTATTTAATATCATTTCTCGTTTTTTTAATTGGGATAGCTACGAATTGATTGTCAAATTAGCAGGCTATAATGCCTATGTTCTTGCTTTTGGAAGTATTGCTTTACTATTTTCTTTTGTTACTCTAGTTATTAGTGTTATCCTTTTTAAAGGAAAAGGAATACTGGCACGCAGATAATTGAAAAAAGTAGCACAAAAAAATCCAAGTTTAATTACTTGGATTTTTTATTATGTCTCTATCAAGACTCTCAGCCATCGGTGAACCGAATTTCCTGTTCCATCCATAAAAAAGCGCCGTCATAATAACCGAAAGACTTCCAAAAATAATACTCATTAATTGAAGACCCATTAAATCTAAAAGGAAGCCCGTCAGGAGAAGGACAATTTGGTACGTGACCCTATCGAGCATATTTCGGAAAGAGAAAAACCGGCCATGATACTCTTTGGGCACTTGGGTTTGAAAGATGGTGGCAGCGGTAGGGAAAAAACTGCCGACAGAAAATCCAAATAACAGGAAAGCCAATACCGTCAATATGGGGTTATTGGCAAAATAGAGCAATAGCTGCGATAGCCCAATCATGAAAGAACTACCAAACAAGACAATGTAAGGAGAGAGCTGATTATTGATCTTTTTAATAAAAAGGGCCCCAGCCATAAAGGAAATTCCTTCTGCGGCATAGACCCAGCCTTTAATGGCTGTATTTCCTTGAATCTCACTTATGTTGATGACCATTAGATTAAAGCCGCCGAGAAAAAGGGTAGGGACGAGGGTAATTAATAGGGTCATAAAGACAATTGGGACTTTTTTTATAATGGGAAAGACCTCGTTAAATCCAGTCTTTTCCTCCAATTGTTTCACAGCACTCATACTTTTGTTTTCATTAATATCCAAAAACCAGGTTAGAATAAATAAGCCGACGTAAGCGGCTAATGAACCAACATATAAAAAAGATAACGGGAGAACCACTAATAGGAAACCGCCAAGTGCCGTCCCGATGATGCGGGATAATGTTGATACATTCATATGAATTCCGTTTAATTGTAATAAATCCTGATCGGATACAACTAACGGCAGCGTCGCTTGAAGAGCAGGAAAGTAAAACGCTGCGGAGATTTGAAGCAGGACCAGGAAAAGGACCATCCACCAAATGGAACCCGTCGCAATCGAAATCAGCATAAAAATGACACTAATGATGCGGACCAGACCGGCGATGAGCATTACGCTCTTTTTACTGGAACGGTCAGTAAGTCTTCCCGCATAAGGTCCAAATACGATACCGGCTAAAAGACCCGCAGCCAATAGGAGTGATTTTAAAAAGTCTGAAGGAACCTTCTCCTGCATGAACTCCAAATTCCCAATAATTCCGAGCCATAATCCGAGACCAGCGATAAATTCCCCCGTTAATAAAATCCAAATATTTCTGTTTCTCCACATCGATTTATCCTCACATTCAATACTCTCTATCACTCTATAAATGTTAATAATAACACAAATGTTGAAAATATTTTTAATTAAAAAGAGCAAGTCCCAAAAAAGATACTTGCTCTTCCGATGATTATTTGGTTAAGGCGTTCTCGACTGCATCAATCGTTTTTTCACTAGCCATCAATCCGTTTATCGTCCAGAAACTTGGTTCGTTCATCTCGTAAACATGTCCATTCTTAACCGCATCGAGACCATTCCAGATAGAGCTCTTTGCTAGCAGGTCAAGGCCGGCTTCACCTTTCTTACTAATAAGGAAAATGTGATCAGCCTTAATGTCGGGTAATTTTTCGAGGGCAATTGGATCCCATTGTACGGCCGCATCGCCCAAGTTTTTAACAAACGCAGGCTGATTGACACCTAAATCATTATAAAGGACATTTGCACTGAAACGATTATGTTCCATTAGGTAAAATTTATCGGCCATGACCCAAATTATTGCAGCCGTTTCATTCCCGATGGATTTTTTGATTTTAGTTTTAGCATCTGCAGCTTTCTCATCATATTTAGAAAGAACACTCTTTGCTTTGTCTTGCTTACCTAAAATTTCACCCATTTGGGTAAGCTGCTTACGCCAGTCGGAACTAATTTCATCTTTAAACACATAGGTTGGGGCAATTTTCTTATATTCCTCATATTGACCTTTTTGTATAGCAGAAGAGGAGCTGAAAATAATTAAGTCGGGATTATTGCTAATCACCTGTTCAAGAGGGAGATCCCAGCTGATTTTTGGAATACCTTTTAGCTCTGGCTGTAGATAATCTAATACCGTATCTCCAATCGACCACTGGGCTGCGGGCTTTACACCAAGAGCAACTAGAGAATCTTCTAAATACGGTGCAATAATTCGTTTTGGATTTGCAGGGATCACTACTTTACCTTTGGCATCCGTCAATGTTAATTCTTTCTGATTAGTTTTGTTTTGCTTCGAATCATCAGATGAATTTCCTCCGGAATTACTGCAAGCACTTACTAAAAATAATAGAGTTAGTATCGTAAATAATAAAGATAACCGCTTTTGAAACATGGTGTTTCCTCCTTATGTATAAATACTTGTCGATAATGCAAATGATAATCATTTTCAAGTAAACAGTCAATAAGTAAATGAGAATAATTTTCCTAATATATGAAAGAAGTTAGAAGGATATTTTTGGGAAGCCTATTTTATAATATGTACATATTGAAAAAGCTTAATCAAAACTATATACTAATGATAATGATTATCATTATAATTTAAAAGCTTTTATCTCGTTTTATTTGCTTTAGAAGAAAGGGTGTTCCTTTTGAATGAACATGCCAGGAATCATGATGGCGTCACAATCAATCATTCTCAACAACACAAAACAAAACGGAAAACATCCCTGATAGGTACGTTCGTTTTAGTTTTTGGTCTCATTTTCATTTTTATTTTTATCGGTGTATCCATTGCCTATGGTGCAGCGGATATTAAACTTGCTACGGTATGGGAAGCAATCACCCATTATAATTCAAAGCTTGCATCTCATCAAATCATTCAAGAAATCCGTATGCCAAGGGCGATAGGGGCAGTAATGGTTGGCGCCTTGCTTGCGGTATCTGGAGCAGTCATGCAAGGGTTAACCCGTAATCCACTTGCATCTCCCTCGATTATGGGCGTTACAGACGGAGCAGCCTTTGCCCTCGTTGTCACTCTATCCTTTTTTCCAACCGCTACCATTTTAGGACTCACTTTTTCCTCATTAGTTGGTGCCGGGCTGGGTGTTACACTTGTCTTTATGATTGGGTCTTTTTCAAAAGGGGGGTTAACACCCGTTAAACTGGCGCTTGCAGGGGTCGCAGTAGGATCTATGCTAAATGCCATTTCCAATGCGTTAGCTCTTCATTTTCAAGTGGCAAAGGATATGAGTTTTTGGTATGCAGGCGGATTAACGTCGATAAGCTGGACATCGATTCAAATATTGTCGGTTGCAGGAGCCGCAGGGTTGCTGCTAGCCATGCTTATCTCTCGGTCGATTACTATTCTAAGTCTGGGAGAAGAAGTTTCGAAAGGGCTTGGACAAAATCCTTTTCTCATTAAATCACTTGGTGTCATTGTAGTGCTAGTGTTGACAGGTGCGGCCGTTTCTGTTGCCGGTGCAGTAGGATTTATCGGACTAGTTATTCCCCATATCACACGGTTTGTCATAGGTTCAGATTACCGTTGGATCATTCCGATTTCCGCAGTATTAGGAGGATTACTATTAGTCCTTGCTGATATTGCTTCTAGGATGGTAAACGCTCCTTATGAGACGCCTGTGGGTGCCATTACCGCCATCATCGGAGTACCCTTTTTCTTATACCTTGCACGCGGGGAAAGGAGAGGGTTGTAATGAATGAGGTCTACACAAAACGTAGAAAATTTATTTTAACTATTAGTATTTTAGTCATTCTTACCCTCCTTACGTTTATCATCAGTCTGAACTTAGGGGTTGTGAGAATCGCTCCTATTGATGTCTTGAAAACGTTGATTGGACAGGGGGCTGCCCGCGACCGGCTTGTTTTGGTTGATTTTCGACTGCCAAGAATGATTTTATCTTTATTGATTGGTGCAGCATTGGCGGTTTCCGGCGCCATTTTACAAGGTGTTTCGAAAAATGAATTAGCTGACCCGGGAATCTTAGGTATAAATGCTGGTGCTGGTTTTACTGTTATTCTATTTATCTATTTTTTTCAAGGATCTATGAATAATGTGACTTCCACCACCTTTGGTGTATTGCTAATGCCTTTATTCGCATTAGCGGGCGCCCTAATTGCCGCATTATTGATTTATTCTATTGCTTGGAAAAAAGGAATTGATCCTGTTCGGTTAATATTAGTAGGTATTGGCGTAAATTCTGGCTTTGGAGCAGCTATCATTATTTTCCAGCTGAAAATGAACCCTCAGGACTTTATGCAAGCTGCTGTTTGGCTATCTGGGGATATCTGGGGGGCAAATTGGCGGTTCGTTTCTATCATTGCCCCATTAATCCTGCTAGTTCTTCCATATGCTATCTATAAGGCACATATTCTAAACGTATTAAACCTCGGCGACCAAGTGGCGACAGGACTTGGAATAAGGGTTGAGAAGGAACGAAGAATATTACTAATGGTGGCAGTTGCGTTGGCCGGATTTAGTGTAGCTGCAGGGGGAGGCATTGCCTTTCTGGGGTTAGTTGCCCCGCATATAGCGCGAAAATTTATCGGACCTAAACACCAGCTGCTGCTTCCAGTTACAGCGATCTTAGGTGCATTGCTTCTGTTAGCGGCCGATGCGATTGGGAAAAACTTACTAGCTCCGACCGAGATACCAGTTGGAATTGTCACAGCCATTTGCAGCGCTCCCTATTTTATATACCTACTTATGAAAGCAAAATAAAGGAGGACTTAACATGGTATCACTTTCAACTGAGCATCTTCAAATCGGTTACGGAGAGAAAATCATTGTTGACGATTTAAATTTAAACATAAATAAAGGCGAAATTACTACGATTATCGGAGCGAATGGCTGTGGAAAATCCACGATACTCAAAACGCTGGCTCGTGTTCATACAGCTAATTCCGGCGTCATTTATCTAGATGGAAAGATGATCCACAAAATTCCGACAAAGGAAATAGCCAAAAAGATGGCAGTTCTGCCGCAAAGTCCCGAAGCCCCAAGCGGGTTAACTGTTTATGAACTGATCTCTTTTGGCCGTTCACCACATCAAGGGGGATTCGGCAGGCTGTCCGAAAAAGATCGAAATGTCATCCAATGGTCCTTAGAAGTTACAGGGCTTGCTTTGTTTGCAGACCAGCCCGTAGATGCTCTTTCTGGCGGACAGCGCCAGCGTGCGTGGATTGCCATGGCGATTGCACAGGAAACAGAATTATTATTGCTGGATGAACCGACCACTTATTTAGATATGGCTCATCAGCTTGAAATTTTACAGCTTTTGGATAAATTAAATAAAGAAGAAGGCCGGACGATTGTGATGGTGATTCATGATTTAAACCATGCGGCCCGTTTTTCCCACCATATGGTCGCTCTTCGTGGCGGGAAATTGGTAAAGGAAGGATCAGCAGAAGAGGTTATGACACACGATGTGTTAAAAGAGGTTTTTCATATTGATGCGGAAATTGTGAAAGATCCCAGGACCAATAAGCCTGTCTGCCTTTCCTATAATCTGCTTAAGAAAGAGACACCAGTACAAAAACAAAAAGCAGTCAGCTTTTAAAAGTGAAAATGGATGGGGATACGATGAAACTTTATGATGTAACAATTATTGGCGGGGGGCCTGTCGGTTTATTTACAGCCTTTTATTGCGGAATGAGGGAGATGGAAACCAAAATAATTGAATACTTGCCGTATTTAGGTGGGAAGGTTTCTTATTTTTATCCGGAAAAGTTGATCGGCGATATTGGAGGCATTCCTGCCATTACAGGGGAAGACTTAATCAAACTCTTAGAAGAACAAGCAAGAACATTTGACCCAACCATTGTCCTAAATCAACAGGTTATGGGAGTGGACCGGCTCTCGGACGGCACTTTCCTGTTAACAAGTCATAACGGAGAGCAGCATCATACCAAAACAATCATTTTAGCCACCGGATTCGGATCGATTAAGAACTCAAAACTTGACCTTGTAAACGCTGAAAAATTTGAAGGCAAGCATCTTTTTCATACGGTGGAAGACATTCAACACTTCGAGGATCAACATGTGTTAATATATGGCGGAGGAAACTCGGCAGTTGATTGGGCAATCCGATTACTGCCGATTGCCAAGCAGGTTACCGTTGTTCATCGGAGGGATGAATTTTCTGGGATTGAACGGAATATCACCATTCTAAAAAACTCAAAGGCTGCGATTATGACCCCGTTTATTTTGGATACTTTACATGGCGATGATGTTTTACGAAGTGTACGTATTAAACATATCAAAACCAATGAAACAAAGGAAATTGAAGTAGATACGGTCCTCCTTAATCATGGTTTTTCCATAGACCTGGGAGAAATAAAACAATGGGGGTTAGAATTTGAAAACGGAAGTATTAAGGTAGACCGCTCCATGCAAACCAGTATGGAAGGGATTTTTGCCGTCGGAGATATTGCTGGATATGAGAACAAACTGCACTTAATTTCAGGCGGATTCTCAGAGGGCCCTACGGCCGTAAACAGCGCCAAAGCCTACATCGAACCTGATAAAAACTTAAAACCCATCTTTTCAACTACACACTCAAAGCTGCAGCGGTTAAGAAAGTCAGGCTACTCAAATTAATTGGATGATTATTTTTTTAAAAGGATAGCAAAATAAGAGAGGGGAATGCCAAACGAAGGAGGATTTTCAATGTCAAAGGATAAGCATACACCTTCACCAGAAGTGGATCAAAAGAAACTTTTAAATGATAAAGTAGAAAAAGCTCGTCAAAATAATTTTGAGGATGATCACGTTCGACGTGTGACTCCTAACGGGGCACAGGGCGAATAATCTTTTTTGGCAAAATCAAACTTACTAAGAGCAGAATGTCATGTTGATGATATTCTGCTTTTTTTCTTCATTTCTGGGTATATATTTAAGTGGAATGGACCTATATCAAATTCGGTAAACTAACCTTGTTTGTAAGGACTATCTTTAAAGGACTTTCTAATTGTTAGGAGCAAACCTTTATGGAAGAAAAGGAAACAAAAAAGCAAGAGATTCTTGATGCATTTCATTTCAGACACGCGACAAAAAGATTTAGTTCTGAAAAAAAGATTTCTGAGGATGACTTTCAACTTATCTTAGAAGCAGGACGATTGTCGCCAAGTTCCATCGGTTTTGAACCATGGGTCTTTTTAATTGTCCAGAACATGACGCTCCGAGAAAAATTAAGAGAAGTATCCTGGGGGGCACAGGGCCAGCTTCCTACCGCGAGCCACTTCGTTGTCATTCTTGCCCGGACAGATGTAAGATATAATTCCGAGTATGTTGTCGACCATATGATAAATGTAAAAAAAATGCCGGAAGAAATCCTTCAAAATGCTCAAACACGGTATAAAAGCTTTCAAGAGTCCGACCTGCCCATGCTCGATAATGATCGTGCCTTATATGATTGGTCTTGCCGGCAAACCTATATAGCTTTGGGTAACATGATGACTACTGCTGCCCTAATGGGGATTGATTCTTGTCCGATCGAAGGATTTGACTATAAAGCGGTAAATGAGATTCTTGAAAATGAAGGGTTGTTAGAGAACGGAAAATTAAAAGTTTCTGTAATGGCTGCTTTTGGCTACCGTGAGGAAGACCCGAAACGACCTAAGACTAGAAAAGAACTAAATCAAATCGTGAAATGGGTTTAATAAGGAGGTTAATGAATGAATTCAAAATATGCACCATTATTCGAGTCGTATACGTTTCCTAGTGGAGTGGAAGTTAAGAACCGTCTTGTGATGGCTCCGATGACCAACTTTTCATCCAATCCCGATGGAACGGTAACGGATTCAGAAGTAAAATATTACGCTAGACGTTCAGGCGGAGTGGGGATGGTTGTTACCGCTTGTACCTATGTAACAGCCAATGGAAAAGGGTTCCAAGGTGAATTCGGCGCGGACCGCGATGAATTCATCCCTAGTTTACAGCAGCTTAAGACAGGTATCAAAGAACAAGGAGCGAAGGCTGTTTTGCAGATCTTTCATGGCGGCAGACAATGTCCCCCTGAATTAGTTCCCAATAGAGAGATCGTTAGTGCCAGCGCCGTTCCGGCTGAAGGAACAGGAAAACCTGTACCTAAGGAGTTAACCGATCACGAGATCGAATCAATTATTCGCGATTTTGGGGAGACGACTCGCCGGGCGATTGAAGCAGGCTATGATGGTGTTGAAATTCACGGGGCAAATGGCTATTTGATTCAGCAATTTTTCTCACCTCACTCCAATCGCCGCGACGACCGCTGGGGTGGAAGTATTGAAAAGCGGCTAACCTTTCCGTTAGCAGTAGTCGATGAAGTGAAAAAGGTGGTGGCTGAACATGCTAAGGGTCCGTTTATCATCGGTTATCGTTTTTCACCAGAGGAGCCGGAAACGCCAGGAATAACGATGGCTGAAACGTTCGTATTAATTGATGCGCTTGCCGAAAAAAATCTTGATTATCTTCATGTCTCCCTACAGGAATTTTGGTCAAAACCGAGACGCGGTGTAGAGGATACGCGTTCCAGAATTGAAATTATACAAGAACGAGTTGGTGACAAGGTACCAGTCATCGGCGTGGGATCCCTCTATACGGCAGATGATGTGTTGAAAGCCTTCCAATCAGGTGTACCATTCGTTGCCTTGGGCCGTGAACTGATCATTGATCCCGATTGGGTTCAGAAGGTAAAAGAGGGACGCGAAGCGGAGATTGTAACAAAAATCGATAAAAGTAAACAGCAGGAATTGGTGGTTCCTGATCCTCTATGGCAGGCAATTATTCATTCGCCAGGCTGGTTCCCGGGAATAGAGTAAATCAAAGAGGCTGACCCAAAAGGTGATTGATGAATAATTATTGTACACTCTGTTGATTGGAGCGGAAGGCGCGAAGACTCCTCCGGGAGTACGGGGCAGGGGAGACCCTGCAGGAGCGAAGCGACGAGGAGACTTCCCGTTCCGCCCGCGAACTGCTCGCGCCTGGAGCGGAAATCAACAGACTAAAAAAGAAGGTGACCCTTAAAGTTATACTTTTGGGACACCTTCACCTTCTTAAAAAGTGCGTTAAGAATATTGATTTTCGCTTACAGTGTCGTTGCTATTAATCATTTCTTTAACATCTTGTGAAATTTTATCAAATGTTTGATTGACCCTATTTAGAATTTCCTCATTGTCTGTTGTTGCAGTGTATGGCTGATTGTTTTTTTCCATTTGTTTCACCTCCACTCTTATCGTTTGTAAATAATCGATAGTTTATTACAATGAAACGTTCATAGCTATTGTTTGTATTCTGCATTGTATGAATTTTCACCAGCATGTACCGATAATAAGGTGTCGGCATAACCAACTAATCGATTGATAATTTCATCTGAGATTCCATAAACAAGCTGATGGAGGTCTTTATGATGCAGGGCCGGATCATCAAAAATAATCGTTGTATTAATAAAGATTTCTTTAGTGCCCAATAGATTGTAATGAATGATGGCTTTCCCAGCAGCCCCGCCCGTTAAGGGATCTTTATAGTTAGGTAAAAAGATATACCATTCTTCGGCAGAGGGGGAACGGAAATTTTTTGTAAAGATCATACTGGATATTTCATCCTCGATTTGCTTTTTGGTTTGACTACTGATTACCTCTACAACATTATCTTCCAAGACAATTCCTCTTTTCTATTTCGAAATAGCTATTTTTAACATTCCCCACTTTTCAACATCGGTTTCATAATAATGGAAAGGAATTTTGATTAAATTGTAGAATAATAAGATGAAGAGAAGTATAACTGGCGGAGGTAGAAACTTGCAGGTATATTATTTTTTTTGAGGATATGCTCTTGCTAGTGTTATTTGTTGGAGTGGGTCTTCTGTTTGGAATTGTTGGCTGGAGAAAAAAACAGTATGCTAAAATGTATGGGGGATTTGGACATTTTATCGGGGTAATCTTAAGTGGACTGTTAACTTATGATGTCAGTCGTGAAGATAGCAGTAAAGGAATTGCCATCATGGTCCTCTATCCTCTCTTTGCCGGAGGGGGCTGGTTGATTGGCTTATTGATCGGCAAAGCAAAGGATCGGCAAAGCAGCAGCAAACACATGTAGGGAGAGGTTACTATGTATGAAGAGGGATTAATTGAAGTAACTGGAGGAAGAGTTTGGTATCAACAATTTGACGAAAACGGCAAGGGAACACCATTACTTGTCTTACATGGCGGGCCGGGTTCATCCTGTTTTTCGCTACAAGGTTTAAAGGCGCTTAGCAAGGAACGCCCCGTTATCTTATATGATCAACTAGGCTGTGGCCGTTCTGACCGGCCAACAGATGAGAGCTTATGGCGAATAGAAAGATTTGTAGAGGAATTAGGTCAAGTGCGCACAGCGCTTCACCTTGATGAAGTACATATTTTAGGCCATTCCTGGGGGACTACGCTTGCTGCTGCCTATGCTCTAACAAAGCCGGCAGGGGTAAAGAGTATTATTTTTTCAAGTCCATGTCTCAGTGCACCCTTATGGGAGCAAGACCAAAAACGCAATCTTGTGCAACTGCCACTGGAAGTACAAGAGACAATCAAACGCGCGGAAGAAACTGAAACGACTGACTCAAACGAATTTGAAGCAGCGATTGAGGTGTTTAATAAACATTTTGTTAATCGGTTAGAGAAAAACCCGGAGTGGCTCGAAAAGAGGCCTAAAGAATATCGGAATCCTGAAATTTATAACATTATGTGGGGCCCATCTGAATTTACCGTTCTTGGTAATTTGAAAGAGTTTGACTGCACCTCACAGTTAAAAGAGATTACCTGTCCAACCTTGTATACGTGCGGCCGCTTTGACGAAGCTACACCAGAAACTACGCAATATTATCGTCAAATGACACCAAACTCATTATTTTATGTGTTTGAGAAAAGTGCCCATATGGCTTATATTGAAGAATCAGACGAGTACATGCGAATAATGGGGAATTTTCTAAACTCAGTCGACCGTAAATAGTAATCTTAGATTATCAACATGGAGCAGCTTGTTTGAATCAAGCTGCTTTTTTGAGCATGGGACAAATTCTGAAAAAAATTAGCTGATTTAAAAGGAAAATGTAATTTTTTGGCGAATATACACATTTAACAACTATTAATTCAGAAATATAACACTCATGGGGTATGAAATGAAAAGAAAAGGGCAGGTCATTCTAGTTTCGATATCCATTCTTTTTACCATTTATCAAAAACTTACCGATCACCATCCATTTTTTACGCTAGACTTTTTGATTTTTACGATGATTGCTTGGATTGTTGGATGGCAATATGATAAAGCACGCTACTATGAAAAAAAAGCAAGAGCTAGTGAGGAGAGCTATAAAACATTAATTGATTCCCTTCCGCAACCCGTCTATATTACCCAGAATCATCGCTTTCTTTATGCCAATCTTGCGGCTGTACAAATGGCAGGCTATGAGCGCAGGGAGGATATGATTGGGGGAAATTTATTCGATTTTATTCTTCCCGATTATAATCATCGCTTTAATGAACGATTTAAGCAGGTAAAGAAAGAAAGAAGTTCTGTTAACACGATTGAATACAAGGCAAAACGATTGGATGGGTCAACATTTTTTTTCGAAGTCACCTCATTATTAATTTCCTTTGGTGGTAAAGAAGCCATCTTATCGATTGGAAAAGACATTACCGACCGAAAGGAACAAACGGAAAACCTGTTGCAGAAATCCGAGAAACTGGCCCTTTTAGGTCAAATGGCTGCTGGTATTGCCCACGAGATCCGCAACCCACTTACTTCTATAAAAGGGTTCATCCAGTTATTTAAGGCACAGCAAATAAAAGATGAATACTTTGATATTGTCCTAGCAGAACTTGATCGGATTAATGCCATTGTCGGTGAGTTTCTTTTCCTGGCCAAACCAACGGCGGCGGTCTATTTGGATCACGACCTGACGGTATTATTAAATGACGTTGTGACCTTAATTAGTACCCAGACAATCTTAAATAATGTGGAGATATCTATTGAGTACGACGATAATCTGCCGAAGGTTAGCTGTGAAGAGAATCAATTGAAGCAGGTTTTTCTTAATCTCTTTAAAAATGCGATCGAAGCTATGCCCAATGGGGGAAATATTGAGGTTAACGTAAGGAAAATGGGAGAAGGACAAATCTCTATTCGAATAAAAGATGAGGGAGTCGGAATCCCAAAAGAAAGAATACCAACGCTTGGGGAACCGTTTTATACCACAAAGGAAAAGGGGACAGGACTAGGCCTCATGACTTGCTACAAAATCATTGAAAGTCATCATGGCTTCCTTGATATTCAAAGTACGCTAAATAAAGGAACAACGATTGAAATTATTTTGCCGTCAATTGCATGATATAATTGCCGATTGTATCCATACAAGCATCATAAACTATTTTAAAATACATAAGTGATTGTTTAGTCTTGCGAGAGCTCTAGTTTATAAGAGCTCTTTTTATTTAATTTGGGTCCTTTTTACTAATAAAAACAATCGATATTTTGCTATAATAGTAAATGCGCCTAAATTTTTATTTGGCAAAAAAAGGGAGGATAACGGGAGTTTTATGAAAAAAAATAAATATGTTTTCTGGGGTCTCGTGATTACGACCCTGATTTCCGCACTTGATGCGAATATTATGCAAACGGCAAGCCCCACCATTGTAAGGCAGCTCGGTGGAATGGAGCTATTTGCCTGGGTGTTTTCTGTCTATATGTTAGCAAGTACCATTACCGTGCCGCTTTACGGGAAACTATCGGATATGTATGGTCGGAAGAAGCTTTTAATGATTTCAGTTGGACTATTTACGTTTGGTTCTATTCTTTGCGGTATCGCTAATTCTATGGTTATGCTGATTGTTTTTAGAGGCATTCAAGGTCTGGGGGCAGGCGGGATGGTTCCTCTTTCCATGATCATTGTCGGAGATTTATTTACGATTGAAAGGCGTGGGAAAATTCAAGCCGTTTTTAGTAGTATCTGGGCCATTTCTTCTGTTATTGGTCCAATCTTAGGCTCCTTCTTTGTTGAAGCGTTAACATGGAGATGGATTTTCTTCATCAATATTCCAATTGGGATTGCTACTGTCTTATGTTTAATACCTTACAAAGAAACAACGGAATTTCGGAAGGCACATATTGACTACAAGGGATTTTTCTTATTTGGGATTTCAATTGCACTTTTACTTTTGTCCACCAATGTCAGGCAACCTTTATGGTATCTTGTCATTGCGATCATAGGGATGCTCGTTTTCATCTTGGTCGAAAGAAAGGAAGAACATCCCTTCCTGCCCGTTTCTCTTTTTAAAAATAAAGGGATTCTTAGAACCAATCTGTTTATGTTATTTTACTGCCTTTCCTTTTTTGGTACTTCGAATTTTATTCCATTGTTTTTACAAGAAGGGCAGCATATGAGTATTTATAAAAGTGGATTGATTCTCTTAAGTATTGCGGTCGGCTGGATGTTTGGCAGCACCCCGGCAGGGAAATGGATTATTCGGTTTGGCTATAAATCTTTATTTATAGTAGGCAGCTTTATCACAACGATCTCAGGTCTTCTGCTTTATTTATTTGTCAATGACGTTTCTTATCTTGTATTGTTTCTTATCTTGATGGTCCAAGGGGTGGCCTTCGGCTTGTTGTTCGCGGTTGGGACGATTGCGTCTCAAGAGTTTGCAGAAGCCCATATTAAAGGGATGTCAACCTCTCTGCAGATTTTCCTGCGAAACATCGGGACATCTGTTGGGGTAACGATCATGGGTTTGATTATTAATCATGCAGCTAGTATTAGTGTTGGAATGAAAAATGTGTTTCTTTATGCGCTTATTTTAAGTTTGGTTACTGTTGGGATCAGTTTTATGATCCCGGCTAAGACAGCTGCTGGTGTAAGTGAACAGTAGGTGAGCTCCAGTTTATGCCTAAAGGTACCATTTGAAGGGTTCGGTCACAAACTTGTGACCGGACCTTTTTAATTATTTGAAGGCCTATTATTGTGCCCGTGGACAGTATACATTTACCAGAAGGAGGACTGTGCTTTATTTTTATTTCCTCTACCTTTTAAGAATCTCCCTATACTCTTTTCCTTTTTGCACATAATGTTCGCTCGACATCTGTAGCATTTGCAAATCTTTTTCTGTTAGCTCACGGACCACCTTCCCAGGGGAACCTAACACAAGGGAGCGGGGCGGGATTTTGATTCCACCGGCTAAGAGAGTATTTGCACCAATAATACATTCCTCGCCGACCTCGACATTATCTAAAAGCGTAGAGCCCATGCCTACGATCGAACGCTTACCGACTTTACACCCATGCAAAATGACATTATGACCAATCGTTACATCATCTTCAATTACCACGGGAAACCCTTCATATAAGTGAATTGTTGTATTATCCTGAATACTGCACCTCTCACCGACCATAATAGGCCCGTCATCCGCACGGATCACCGCATTAAACCAAACCGTGGAATCCTTACCAATCTGAACATCACCAATTAAATACGCTCCAGGCGCAATAAAAACAGACTCATCAATAAGAGGAGACTTACCATTGTAAGGAATCTTCAAAACAAAACCTCCTAAATATTTATCAGAATCTTATAACTACTACGACAATTATACCATTGGCAAACAAAAAAGGATAATAATGGTGACAGGCACCATTTTTAATACATATACAGTGAGAACGGTGATACCACTATTTATTTCTCCCACTTAATGTAATCTCTGCCAGCTCATTTCAATGTAAGCGCTTTAAAATAAACAAAATAGTTAAAATAGTCAAAAAATATTGACAGACTTTTTTATCGATGGTAACCTTATCTAAAATTACATAAGAATTGATGACGAGAAGAGTAAGGTAGATTCATTTGTTGCTAGAGAGTCGACGGTTGGTGCGAGTCGATAACAGGACTATCTGAAGATCATCTCCGAGATGTATGGCTGAATGAACAGTAGTAAGCTATACCGGAATGTCCACCGTTAACTTGGAACACGTACAGCTGATTGTGCGTTGATCGAGAGCCGCAGCCTTATTCAGGCAGCGGAAGTAGGGTGGTATCGCGAGTTCACTCGTCCCTATAACCAGGGGGCGAGTTTTTTGTTGTCTATAAACGAATGTGTACTCATAGAGGAGGAAGAAAAGCATGAATCAACAAGTCGATAAAAAAGTTTTTAATGTGGAGGACATCATCATTGCTAGTCATACGATCAAGGATGTCATTTCACCAACACCATTACAATACAACCACTTATTATCAGAACGATACGGCTGCCATGTCTATTTGAAGCGGGAAGATCTGCAAAGCGTTCGCTCTTTTAAGATTCGTGGTGCCTATAACCGGATTAGAAAGTTAAATGAAGACGAGTTAACAAATGGGATTATTTGTGCAAGTGCCGGGAACCATGCACAAGGTGTCGCCTATTCCTGCCACCTGTTAAAAATTAATGGCAAAATCTTTATGCCAAGCACCACACCAAAGCAAAAGGTAAATCAAGTAAGGTTTTGGGGCAAAGACAGCGTCGAAATTGTCCTAGTTGGGGATACCTTTGATGATGCCTATGAAAAGGCGATGGAATGCAGTCTCGCAGAGAACCGCACGTTTATCCATCCTTTTGACGATTACGATGTCATTGCCGGTCAAGGAACGGTTGCTGTTGAAATGCTTGCTGATTGTCCAGAAAAAGTTGATTACCTGTTTGCAGCCATCGGCGGCGGTGGTCTTGTTGCCGGGTGCGGCACTTATTTAAAGCATTTTTCACCACATACTAAATTAATCGGAGTAGAGCCGCAAGGCGCACCCGGCATGAAGGAATCGATTTTGAAAGGTGAAGTAACTTCATTACAAGAGATTGACCCATTTGTGGATGGGGCGGCTGTTAAAACAGTTGGTACGAAAACCTTCAATCTTTGCAAAGACCTTGTCGATGATATTGTGGTGATCCCTGAAGGAAAAGTATGTACGACTCTTTTAGCACTTTATAATGAAAATGCGATTGTTGTCGAACCGACCGGCGCACTTTCAGTTGCCGCCTTAGATTCTTATGCGGAACAAATCAAGGGAAAAACGGTAGTCTGCATCGTTAGCGGCGGCAATAATGATATTGGAAGAATGCAAGAAATTAAAGAAAGATCAAAACTTTATGAAGGGCTTCAGCATTACTTCATTGTTCAATTTCCACAGCGTCCCGGAGCCTTGCGTGAATTTTTATTTGACGTGTTAGGACCAAATGATGATATCAGCCATTTTGAATATACCAAAAAGAATAACCGGGAAACCGGCCCTGCTTTGGTGGGAATTGAATTGAGAAATAAAGAAGATTATTATCCATTAATTGAACGGATTAAGACAAAAGGGTTTTTACACCGAGAAGTAAATAAAGACAGTACATTATTTCAAATGCTAGTTTAATTTTTAAAAGACCATTCACATATTGGATGGTCTTTTTTAGCGTTTTAACCAACAGGATACTTAACAAATGAAACATTTAATGTATAATATTATTTGTGCATGAAAACAAATCTTGTTTTCTAGTCAGTATAAATTGTATGAACTTCAAAATCGTTATATTGAAAAATACATTTTTCATTTTAAGCATTTTGGAAGATTCAAATGGGAAAGAGAGTGTTCAGAATGGGACGTAAATGGAATAATATTAAGGAAAAGAAGGCATCAAAGGATGCGAATACAAGCCGTATTTACGCAAAATTTGGCGTTGAAATCTATGTAGCTGCTCGTAGCGGCGAACCGAATCCTGAGTCTAACCAAGCATTAAAATTTGTCCTAGAACGTGCAAAAACTTATAATGTGCCAAGACACATTATTGACCGTGCGATTGAAAAAGCTAAAGGGGGATCTGAAGAAAGCTATACAGAACTTCGTTATGAAGGCTTTGGACCAAACGGATCAATGGTTATTGTGGATGCCTTAACAAATAACGTCAATCGTACGGCTGCAGATGTGCGTGCCGCTTTCGGTAAAAACGGCGGTAACATGGGTGTCAGCGGTTCCGTTTCCTATATGTTTGATGCTACAGCTGTAATTGGTATTGAGGGCAAATCGTCCGATGATGTCCTTGAACTGTTAATGGAAGCAGATGTAGATGTACGTGATATCGCGGATGAAGATGAGCAAGTGATTGTTTATGCGGAGCCAGATCAATTCCATGCCGTTCAAGAAGCCTTCAAACAAGCAGGAATTACCGATTTTACTGTAGCAGAATTAACGATGCTTCCACAAACCGAGATCACTCTTGATGGTGAAGCATTAGCTAAATTCGAGAAAATGATTGATGTATTAGAAGATTTAGAGGATGTTCAGCGAGTATACCACAACGTAGATCTCGGTGAATAAACAAGCAAGCAGGCAAACTAAGCCTTTTTGAATTTTGTTAATAGGCTTAAATTATGTAACTGTGACATACTTACACAAAACCACTGTAATTTACAGTGACAAATATTAAACCCACTTTTGTATGAGAAATTCAAACAAAGGTGGGTTTTTTTGTATGAATATAGAAGACATTTATATAAAAAAAGAGACCCCGTTATTTAAACGAAGTCACAAAGTATAAAAAGGGGGGAAATTAATATCTTTATTATACTTACCCTTTAAAGTGGTAAAAAGAGGAATTAGAACTAAAAGCGAGATGAATAAGTTGGAAAAGGTGACCTGCATTATTAATCCCTTATTTACTCATAATCTGTATTTAGAGGTGAAGCATATAGATTTATAAATAATATGTAAACTGGATACAGAATCACAGACCCATAAATCAGAAGGCTATATCTCGGAAAAAGTGTTATTCCTGCATTAATAGGTAAAACTGCAGGGAAAAAAGAGAAAAAAAGCACAAAATATGGTAACCACAGAAGGAGTGACAAATAGCTGTATTTTCTACCTATAGTCCATTTTTTTGTTAAGTAAATGAATAAAATTGTTGAAAGTAGAAGTCCACTAACATTAATAGCAGCAATTGCAATGTAAACATTATCCCATTCCCAGCCAGTTAACGTACTAATATGAGTTACATTTATTATGAGTTCGATTGCTATAAACAACGCTACAGCGTATATGGCACTAAGAGTATTTAACTTTATAAAAAACTTCATCATATACCTCCTTAATTAAGAAACAGCAACACCTCTTAGTTAAGTTCTTTATTCAATTATAATCAATCTTAAAGTAACCTGCCACGTTCGTATTATAGGTTCAGCCAGATATTTCTGGTTGAACCTTTTTTATATGGTTGTATTATAACGGTAGCCGGGGTAGAACGTACCTGCCCGTGGGGCTTAGACCTCGTCAGTTAAACCGTTCGCCCCCTACTTGTGGAAACATGTTTGAGGCTGGTTGGGACTATGATCTCGTATAACAAGCGAAGCTATGATACTACAAGAAGGATTAGGGGTACCGGTGAATTTATTTTTTGGAGGAGGAGATTTAATGAATCCAGTAGTTGGTCTGGATGTATCAAAAGGGAAAAGTGAAGTTCAAGCATTCCTGGATAAAGGAAAACCATACGGTAAGAGCTTTTGTTTTGAGCATAATCTTAATGGACTAGGGAAATTGTTAGAGTTTCTCAAAAAGATAAAAGAAATAACAGGTCAGCGACCTTCGGTTGTTTTGGAAGCTACAGGACATTATCATACCCCAGTAGTGAAGTATTTGGAGGAGCGTCTTTATTTATTAATAATTGTTAATCCACTGATTTCTCATAGAGCTAAAAGTTCAAGTTTACGAAAAGTGAAAACAGATGCAGTTGATGCCTATCGCCTCTGCGAGCTTTACTATAAAGAGGAGCTAGAGCCCTATAAAAAGCGAGGAATACGACTCTTAAACCTACGTAATCTCACAAGGCAACATGCGAATATAACTGAGATATATGTACAAACCAAATTACAATTTCAAGCAGTATTAGATCAAGTATTTCCCGAATTTAAGGGAGTTTTTGGGGAGTTATACTCTGTAGTATCTTTACTTACCCTGCAAAAATATCCTACATCAAAAGATATATTAGCTGTTAGTGAAGATGAGTTAGCTAATGGGATAAAAGAGTTATATAAACATGGATCAAAAAAATGGATAAAAGAAAAGGTACAAAATCTTAAGAATGCGGCAGCTCGAAATCCATTCCAAGAAACTTTGTACAAAAGTCATTTATTAAGCTTGAGTATGTATATTGATATGCTTCTTCAGTATAAAGAGCATCTATCCAAGTTAGAGGCAGAGATAGATACTCTCGCTAAGGAAATTGAAGAATATAAGATTATCCAATCTATCCCAGGTATTGGAGAAAAAATCGCGGCAACGATTATTTCCGAAATTGGTGAGATAGACCGGTTTAATCACCCTAAAAAGCTCGTCGCATTCGCTGGAGTTGATCCAGAAGTATTTGAATCCGGTAAATTTAAAGCTACGCTCGTTCGAATTACGAAACGTGGTTCAAGCCGACTAAGGCATGCTTTGTACATGGCTGTTCGTGCTGGAATTCGTGACGCTCGGAAAAAGAAAACGAGTGATGAGATAATCCCTAGAAATAAAAGATTAAGAGCATATTACGATAAAAAACGTAGTGAAGGTAAGCTTTACAAAGTAGCCGTTATTGCTTGTGTAAATAAGCTCTTACATTGGATTTATGCCATATTAAAAAACAAGACCACATTCCATGATATTGCTTAGAAACCACACCTAACCAAATACTGAAAAACCTTCCAGTAACCATTTAACGGAGGGGTATTTGGCATGCGCATTTTTAGTATAGCATGGGTAATTTAAGTTTTTTAGTGAAAAATGTTGACAAACTATTAGCTGGTTTAATAATAGTTCTAAATATAATACAAAAAAGTGATTGATAAAGACCATTACTATTACCACAACGTAGATCTTGGTGAATAAACAAGCAAGCAGGCCGTTAATCGGTCTGCTTTTTCTATACATCCCAGTTTGGCCCTAACTCAGGATATCATAAAAAATTGATGAATAAAGAACCCCACTTGGAATGATTTTTTAGCTGGGAGACTGTTTTCTAAGCCATCCATTCGCTTTAATCTAAAAAAGTGTGCTATTATTCTAATATTGTAAAAAAAGGAAAGGATGAGTAAATTGTCATTTGAGAGTGTTAAAAAGCATTTTGAACAGTGGAATCGGGAGCAGGATGTAATGGAATTTGAAACATCCAGTGCAACCGTAGACCAAGCTGCAGAAACAATTGGTGTAATTCCAGCACGAATTGCCAAAACATTATCCTTTCGAGGGTCTGAGGAACAAGCGATTTTAATCGTAGCGGCCGGAGATGCCAAAATTGATAATAAGAAATTTCGCCACTTCTTTGGTTATAAAGCTCGTATGTTGTCGCCAGATGAGGTGCTTGAGCAAACAGGCCATGCGATTGGAGGGGTTTGTCCATTTGGTTTGAAAAATGACCTAGCGGTTTACCTTGATGTTTCCATGCAGCGGTTTGAGACGGTCTTTCCCGCATGTGGCAGCACCAATTCTGCCATTGAATTAACGAAGGAAGAATTATTTGAATACTCGGCTGCCAGGGAGTGGGTAGATGTCTGTAAAGGCTGGGGAGAGGACGAAGTGACGGCGACGGTTAATCAACAAATACAGGCTTAGAGGATCTTCCTTTTTACCTATCTAAATGGGGGATTTATTAATAAATTGCCATAATGATTAATATAATTATAGTGATTTTATTTTGAATTTAACAACGATAATCATCATAGGAAGAAGGAATCGGGTGATGAAATTCAAAATATACCGCTGTAATTGCCGGAAAACTTGGTCGATTCAAACCAGAAAGTCAAGAGTGAATGTGGGGACGGTTCTTTTAAATGCTAGTTGGTCTGCTGAACTGAAGCCGGAACGGAAGAACGACCCAAAAGGATTTGTTACAACAAATGGAGATACAGGAATTATTGTTAATCCAGACCGTGAATTGGTTGAACAATTCGTTAAGGTAAAGAAATTAATTTATGATAAAGAGAATGTCAATTTCAATGTTCAACAAGGTGAATGTTTATACTTTGCTGAAGATGGAACCTGTTTTATCCTGAAAAAGATGGATGAGACTGCAATAGTAAGTGAAAAAGTATAGATATTCATATAAAAAGAGCTTGGAGATCCAAGCTCTTTTTTCTTCTTTTATCTAGGGGTCACCGGTTTAACCGATATCGCCGGGCTATAACTAGTCGATATACAGCCCTCTAAGTGGCTTGGCATTAATAGTCCTAAATCAAGGGCAGCCTTTATTTTTGTATCATCGGGTTTTTTGGTCACCTGGATCAGATCTGTCATCTTCAACTCTTCTAATCTTTTAACGGTTTCCACCTCATGAAATTTCTCTGTTTTGCGTATTTGTCTCTGCAGCTTGAACCCGCTGACGGTAATTTCAGCTTTTTTCTGGATACCCACGAGGTGATTAAAATAGGTTTGAAAAACGTCCTTTAAATGACCCATTTCCAGTTCAATTTCTTTTTTTTGTTTATTTAGTTCATAATACCTCAGTAACATATCACCAGTAATCAAGGACTCATTGTTGCTAACCATGCTGCCAGCCTCCCTATACGAACGTATATTCTATAATATGTTGGTACAGTGGTGAATATGACCCAAACGAACAATTATTGCAGCAGCCTTAAGAACAAGTTTAACACTTTAGGAACCTACTTAATGGTGACAGGCACCAAAATGGTTTTAAAAAGTATTTGCTTTCTTGTCTATAGTCTGGCAAGCTTAATAGTGATAAATCTTCTTTAGAAAGAACAAATAGGTGATTAATATGATAGAGGTAAAAACATCAAAGCTTAGTGATGGGGAATTGAATCGAGGGGTTTTTGCGACGTGTGATATCGCAAAGGGCGAGTTGATTCATCAAGCACCGGTTCTTCCTTATCCAAATGAGGAACACGTTCATATCGAAAAAACTTTATTAGCGGATTATGCATTTGAATATGGAATCAATCATACCGCCATTCTTTTGGGGTATGGTATGCTGTTTAACCATTCCTATCAGCCAAATGCAACATATGAAATTAACTTTCCCAACCATACCTTTGATTTCTTTGCGTACAAGGATATTAAAGCAGGAGAAGAGATTCTCATCAACTATAATGGTGATGTTGATGATGATGAACCACTTTGGTTTGATAAAGAAAAAGAAAAATCAGCATCGACTAATGATAATTAAATCGATGGAAACTAATTACCACTGATTGAAAGAGCACAACTTTTGTGCTCTTTTTTTTAGCTTTAGACAGCCGGGGGCAGATGACCCAGGAATTAAATGGATGCACTCCATTAGAATCAGTTTAACTAAACCATAAACCCAAGTAGTTTAAGAAACTTAGACATTAGCCCATGCCTTTTTTATGTTTAAACATATTCTAGACTGTAACCTATATAAAGGAGAGATGCTCGAAATGATGGGAACAGGTGGATATCCAGGTATGGATGGTTATGGAAGCATGAGTATGGGAGGCTACCCAGGAATGGGCGGCATGGGAACAGGAATGGGCGGCATGGGAACAGGCTACCCGGGTATGGGCGGCTTTGGCGGCATGGGAGCAGGCTACCCAGGAATGGGCGGCTTTGGCGGCATGGGAACAGGCTACCCAGGAATGGGCGGCTTTGGCGGCATGGGAACAGGTTATCCAGGATATGGTATGCATGGCGGCTGGGGTGGAGGATACCCAGGACATGGCTGGCACGGCGGCTGGGGTGGAGGATACCCAGGACATGGAGGCATGGGCGGATACCCGGGCCATGACGGACATGGAGGCATGGGCGGATACCCAGGCCATGACGGACATGGAGGCATGGGTGGATACCCAGGACATGGCGGCATGGGAGGTTTCTCAGGTCAAGGTGGCCTTGGTTGAATGGGTGGACAGGGAGGAATGTAGTTTCTCCGTCGAATAAATAAAGCCAAAATAACAAAGAAAGCCTTGGCAACTTTTAAGCAGTTCGTTATCAAGTAGAAAATTAAAACGCACAACTGAACTATCAACCTAATTAACACTGCTTTTGTACGTAAATTAGCAAATGAATTAGCAAAAAAACGCTTGGGAAACCGAGCGTTTTTTTAGCGTGTCGGAAAACATATTTGTAGGAAGATTTCCTGACTTTGGACAGGACTGAAGTAATTTAGCCATCCGCTGTCCGAAGATTCCTCGACTTCGGACAGGATTGAAGTAATTTATCCATCTGCTGTCCGAAGAAGCCTCGACTTCGGACAGGATTGAAGTAATTTATCCATCTGCTGTCCGAAGAAGCCTCGACTTCGGACAGGACTGAAGTAATTTAACCATCTGCTGTCCGAAGAAGCCTCGACTTCGGACAGGATTGAAGTAATTTATCCATCTGCTGTCCGAAGATGTCTCGACTTCGGACAGGACTGAAGTAATTTAGCCATCTGCTGTCCAAAGAAGCCTCGACTTTGGACAGGATTGAAGTAATTTAACCATCTGCTGTCCGAAGAAGCCTCGACTTCGGACAGGACTGAAGTAATTTAACCATCTGCTGTCCGAAGATGCCTCGACTTTGGACAGGACTGAAGTAATTTAACCATCTGCTGTCCGAAGAAGCCTCGACTTTGGACAGGATTGAAGTAATTCAGCCATCTTGCGAATTGGACTGAAAAATACAGTTATAATTTAGTTTTTCTACCTTAAAACTGAACTTAGGCTCCTTCAAGGTTTTTTTTATTTAAGATGGCTATTAGTTAACATACAAAATAGGATGATCGGAAGGATAATTAAAAAATTGCCTAACTGCCAGCGAAATACCTTTGGCTATATTAGTAGCCATCGTGTAGATCAGATGCAGATTCGTATATAATAAAGCACTTCCCAATACGGACTCATTTGTCAGCACGACCCCCATGACACTGCAGTCTCCAATTGGAGGGAGGTTTTGCCCGAGGCCTAGGCCCGGCTGCAGCGGTCCTGATCGTAATACAATCGAGTTAACGAAGTCTACAGAGCCTAGCACACTATCAATTGAAATGACAAAGCTGTTTTTTGGAAAGATATGCCCTGAAATTTTCGGTACGATGGTGGCTGCATCCATTGGGCACTCAAGATTCCCCAGTACCGTTAAGTGATTAGGAAAAATATTACGAAGCAAAGTCCCAACAAAGGGTCCCAAACTGTCGCCGCTTATCAAATTCGAACCAATTCCCACCACATAAATGTGCTTGGTTCCTTCTGGAATGAGTGAATATAAGCTGTTGCGAATGAATAGAGGTGCTAGACGATCATTATACGGTATTACCTTCTCAAGAAACTTTGATTCGCTGTTGTACTGTTTAATTCCCACTATTCAAACACCCCACTATGATGACTTCAAAAAAGAATTCTTCATTTACATAGAATAATCCTTCCTGTTAAAATAAAAATCTATCGAGTGGTAAATATTGCTATAATTTGTTTATTGAGAGTACAAGGGGGACTATAAATGTTTATCCAACGAGCAACCATAAATGAACTGGAGCCGCTAACAGAGTTGTTTGATTTGTACCGGCTGTTTTACCAGCAAGAATCGGATTTGGAAAAAGCTAGACAGTACTTAAGGGAAAGAATCAGCAAGGATGAATCTGTTGCCTTTATTGCATTTGACGGCGGTCAGCCACTGGGGTTTGTTCAACTATATCCTTCCTTTTCAAGTGTCAGCATGAAGTCTTCATGGATTTTAAATGATCTTTATGTAAAAAAGGAAACCAGAGGAAGAGGCGTTGGCGAGAATTTATTAAAAACAGCTATTCAATTCGCAACAGAAACAGGAGCAAAGGGACTGTTTTTAGAAACAGCAAACGATAACGTTAACGCCCAAAGACTCTATGAAAAAATAGGCTTTAAAAAAGAAGCAAATTTCTTTTATTATTATTCTATTTGGCAGGAATGAAAAAACCACCCCAAAACCGGTTCGGAAAAGGGGCAGGAAAGAGCTATTTTTTAGCTAGAAGTTCATCTAAAAATTTAATGGTTTTTTCAACATTGCCTGAGATCATATCTTCGCGGATGTGATCTTGTTTTAATTTGTCCAACGAACCTTTCAGGATTTCCTGTTCCCGTGCATGAGGAATCACGATAACCCCGTCAACATCGCCTACAATGATGTCACCAGGCTCGACAGACACGCCGCCGCAGGAGATCGGTACATTGATTTCTCCACCTCCGTCTTTGGCGCTAGCCGCAACCGTTGTTCCTTTGGCGAAGACGGGAAAGTTCAAATCCTTGATTCCCATGAGATCACGAATCGCTCCATCTGCGACTAAACCGCCAATGCCAAGGGTTTTTGCCATTCCTATAAAAAAATCCCCAGCAATCGCTCGATATTCATCCCCTTTTGCATCGACTACGATAATATCACCAGGATTCGCTTCACGGATGGCTTTTAAGACAGCAAGATTGTCACCAACTGGGGTTTTAACGGTAAACGCTCTCCCTGCCAGTTTGTAATGTCCTTCGATGGGTTTAATAGAAGGGTGTAAATTATTTAACCCTTTCATTGCATCAGAAATACAGGTTGTAGGAATTTCCCGAAACTTATCCACGATCTGGTCCATGATAAAAGCTCCTCTCCATTAAATTTCCATCAATTATTATAACTTGTTTTATAAAAATTGGGAAATTTCAAAAAAAAGGAACTTCCTTAGAAAGAAGTCCCCACAGTGTTTTTATAAAATACTATTTTTCACAGTTGCAGCGTCACTCACATCATTATCTAATAAAAATGAGATTGGGATCAGCATAGGGGCAATATCCCCATTTTGTTCACCATAGCCTTGATTCCGTTTATAGGAAATAAACACATCGGTTATTTGATTCGGTCCCATGTTGAGAATGGAGCCATGGTCGAATACATTGACTTTCATATCACCAAGATTGACGTTCATGGGTGCAAAAATCAACTGGATTCCCCCTTATTACACCAAACTGTTTTTCGTGGTGTTGCTGTCCGTTAAATCTGGATCGACGACATAGGAGATCGGGATGTTGACCGGTGATAAATCACCGTTTTGTTCGCCAACCCCTTGGTTCCTTTTATAGGAGATAAATTGATCAAAAAACTGATTGGGTCCAAGATTAATGAATGAGGCATTATCCACTGTATTCACTTTAAAGCCTAAAAAATTTATGGCCATTGGGGCGAGATTCAAATATATCACTCCTAAGTATAAATTTTATCATCCTTTGTAAGGAGTTTTTATCCAAGACTGTTTTGCTTACTGTTAGGAGAATCGATGAGATCATCATCTAGAATAAGATGGATGGGAATAACGGTAACTGTATCATCGGCCATTTGCTGGCCAAAACCTTGCGATTTTTTGCCAGAGACATTCATTCCTTTAAGCAAGGTCGGTCCAACATTTATAGAACTTGAATGGTCTGGACTATTAATCTTCACATCGCCAATATTTACAATCGTTGGGATAAAAAACACCTTTATCCTCCTTCCTAAAAGGAACCACAATGCTGTATCTCATAATATATTCAGATGGAGGGGGGATAAGAACAATTGACAGATTACCGTCAAGACACAAAAAAAAGAAAGTGGGTCTGCCACTTTCGAAAGAAGGAAAACTTTTATGGGTTAGTACAGCATATGTTGGTGCTTGTACGTGCATGTAGTGAACATGTCCATTTTAAAAAATTTTTTTAAAAAAAGGGCTTAACAAATTTTTTGGATTAGCTCAATCGTATTATTCCTGGGTGAATTCACCAAGGTAGAAACCTCGTACGTCTCCATTAAATTTTCATCAAAGGGAATAAGCATGGGAGTTAACTTACTTGGATCGGCAATGTCAGGGTTAAGCCAGAGGGGCTCATCTTCACGTTTTAAAATGACAGGCATCCGATCATGAATGTCTTTCATTAATTCATTGGGATCCGTTGTGATGACAGAACAAGAATATAGTGTTTTACCGTCCGGTGTCCTATAACCTTCCCAGAGCCCTGCCATGGCGAATAATTCATTGGTCTTTAATTTGATCCGCATAGGGGTCTTCGTTTTATCACTATGGCGTTTCCATTCATAAAAGCTGTCAGCAATGACTAAACAGCGTTTCTTCTTAAAGGCATTACGGAAACTGGGTTTATCGGTAATTGTTTCTGCTCGGGCATTAATCATTTTATTTCCTATCGAGGGATCGCTCGCCCACGGTGGAACAAGGCCCCATTTTAAAAAGCCCATGCGGTTTGATGATCCATCATTAATGACAGCCAGAACCAACTGTGAGGGAGCAATATTATAACTTGGGGCATACAGCTCCTCGTTTAGAAAGGATTGGATATCGAAACGATCAATAATTTCATCAATGGATGCTGTTAATGTGAAGCGGCCGCACATTATATTCACCTCAAGAATTAAAGTTACATTTATTGTAGCAATTGCTGGATTGGATTACAAAAGATTCCTATTACGTAGATTTTTCATCCGTTCTAATATGAGACCATCTGTCTGAGTATTTTCCCCTAAAACAAAGTCTGTTAGATTATAAGAGAGGTAATGTCCATATTGATTATTTGTTTGTAATAAAAGCTCGTCCACATAATAAACTCCATTTGCGATTGTGTCTTTTAGTATAACGGCGAGGGCTGCGTATAAACCGCAGGCAGCCTGAAAATTGGCTGCGTTGGTTTTATAACGCTCCATTACACATTCATTGGATAAGACATGATACATATATCGTTCTTTATCAGGATAGACGAGGAGAACCCCTACCAAATTCTCTCCATCAAGAGGGGATTGGAGGGGGTCGAGAACCTCCCTATTCAACTTCCCTATCTTATCCGGATGATTTGAATTCTCTCGAAGCAGACTTGTTGTATGATCATTTACTTTATATAAGTATCCACCTTCCATATTAAACTGTTTGCTCAAGAAATAAACGGCTTCGTGCGGCATTAAACAGCCATGGAACGGCTTGTCTCCTAATGTTGCTCTGAATTCTAAGTCAAAGACCTGTTCATAAAGGAAGAGCGGGGTCTTATTTTTCATGAACATCGGAAAACTTTGCATGGCTAAATTCAGGAAACCTTCAGGCGGTCTAGTCGTATAAATGACATCCTGTTTAGCAGCAGTCCGAGGTGTTAAGAAGGAGGAATCATGTTCGACAATTAAGCAGGCAAGAGGGTGCTCGTTAGGATAATGATTGATCAGTTCAATGGCCATCCATTGAACAACACCAGGGTTCATCCCGGAACAGATAATCGCTTTTAAGCTGGTATATTCCTTTTTATACTTTTCAAAAAAACGAAGTCGTTCAATCAGCGGAAAGCCTTTGTATTCATTAACATGGTCATTGATATAGATATTTTCCAAAGCACTGTTAACATAATGTATACCCAGTTGGTTGCAGCAGTCTAACATTTCAACTGTATCAGCTAATGATACGTCTATGACGATGGATGTATGAGATCTTTTTAAATAGTTCCTAACAATAATCGTGTCCTTTAAATCAATCTGATGGATTTTTAATCGGTGGATAAGATTGGGGCAGATGCACTGATAATAATCTAATGTTCTTTGGTTGTAGTCAATTAAATGGATGGAACTGTTGAAAAGCTTTTGATGAAGGGGATCATGCTGATCTAGGCTTGCTTTATTTAAGAGAGCGAGCAGTGGTCTTGCGAGACCGCCTGCACTGCCTAGGATCGTCATGACGAGTTTCCTATCGTTCATTTTATCACCTCGATTTTTTGGATTCTTAATAGAATATGCCAAAAATAGCGGGATGGTTGGACAAACTGTAACAAAAAAAGAATAGGAGACCTTTTATGGAAAGGTCTCCTAACGGGAGTTATTATCTTCTTGCGAAATCTACAAAACGGAATTTATCGGGACGGTGCCTTGATTCCGTGTATTGAAACAGTGTGGCGTCGTCTAAATAGACATAGTTTTTGATGACCACGACATTGTGAAAACCTTCAAGATCAAGCAGAGAACGGTCTTCGGCGCTTGGTTCTTCCACAACAATCTCCTTTTTTGCAAAGCTGATCGTCAGCTTTAATTCATTTTCTAGATATTCATAGATCGAGTCCGCACAGATTTCTTCCGTTAGCGAAGGAACAAGACTGCTGCATACGTAATCTTTATCTAAAATGATTTTTTCTCCGCCCATTTCCCTTGTCCGAACAACCTTCCAAACCAGATCTTTACCACCTAACTGCAGTTGTTGGCGGATGTAGCCATCGGGCTTTATTAAGGCAAGCTCATTGACAATGGTTTTTGGTTTACTGCCCATTTTACTTGCTAGTTCCTTAAAACTGACTAAACCACTGACTGGAAAGTCAAATTTACTGATGTCAATGACAATGGAACCTTTTCCTCGAACCTTTTGAATATAGCCATTTTGTGAGAGCAAATTTAGTGCTTTTCGAATCGTTTCCCTCGAGGTATCATATTGATCCTTTAACTCATGCTCAGAGGGAAGCAGCGTCTGCGGTGCTAGTTCACCATTTTTGATTTGCTGAACAATGCTATTATAAATGGTTAAGTACTTGTTTGTCATACTGACATCTCCGATCAATTTTTCAGATAGTACACGATAGACTCATAAGGCCGCAGCACCATTTCCTTGCTAGGATGGGCAGGGGAGTCCTCATAGTTAGAGATTAACATTTCACTATCAGACTCATCAAGATTTAATTGAGAGGATAGTGTAAATCTCTTTTCTCGGCCATAAAAATTGTTGAGAACGAGTACTTTTTCTGTACCGCTGGTTCTGATAAAAGCAAAAAGGTCGGGGTCTTGATCTAAAATTAACTCGAAATCGCCATCCGTAATCACATCGACCTCTTTGCGTAATTGAATCAGCTTTTGATAGTGATAAAAGATAGAATCTGATTCTTGAACCGCTTTTTCAGCGTTTATTTCTTTATAATTTGCCGCTGTATCAATCCATGGAGTGCCCGTTGTAAACCCGGCATTTTCTTGATCATTCCATTGAACAGGCGTTCTTGAATTGTCGCGGGATTTTTGCTTCAAAATTTCAAGAATTTCTGGCACTTCAAGGCCTCTATTTTTCAAAATTTGAAACATATTTAATGACTCGACATCACGGTATTCGTCTATAGCATTGAAGTTTGGATTGGTCATTCCGATTTCTTCGCCTTGATAAATATAAGGAGTTCCCTGCATCAGATGAAGCGTTGTTGCGAGCATTTTAGCGGATTCCTTATGATAATGGATGTCATCACCAAAGCGGGAGACTGCTCTTGGCTGGTCATGATTGCACCAGAAGAGGGCATTCCAGCCGCCGCCTTCGTTCATTTCAATTTGCCATTTAGACAAGATATCTTTCAAAGCTTGAAAATCAAAATCCGCTTTTGTCCATTTATCACCATTCGGATAATCCACTTTTAGGTGATGAAAGCTAAAGGTCATATTTAATTCTTGTTGGTCAGGGTTCGTGTAACGAATACAATTATCGATGGAAGTCGAAGACATTTCTCCAACGGTCATAATATCATATTTCGAAAATACTTGTTCATTCATTTCATGTAAGAATTCATGAATTCTAGGACCATCTGTATAAAACTTGCGGCCGTCACTGTCATCCTGAGGGAAGTGCTGGTCTTTAGAAATTAAATTAATGACATCTAAACGGAAGCCGTCAACGCCTTTCTTTAACCAAAAGTGCATCATCTCATATAATGCGGCGCGGAGCTTTTCATTTTCCCAGTTTAAGTCCGCTTGTGTTACATCGAATAAATGAAGATAGTATTGTTCGGTGGTTTCATCGTATTCCCAAGCGGATCCGCCAAATTTAGATTCCCAGTTGGTAGGGGCCCCGCCATTTTTCCCATCTTTCCAAATGTAGAAGTCTCTGTATGGATTGTCTTTAGAAGACTTGGCTTGTTTAAACCATTCATGCTCAGTGGATGTATGGTTAATAACGATGTCCATAATAATTTTGATGCCGCGTTTATGTGCTTCTTCAAGCAGCAAATCAAAATCTTCCATCGTTCCGTACTCTTCATGAATTGAGTAGTAATCACTGATATCATATCCATTATCTCGCTGAGGAGATTTATAAATAGGTGTCAGCCAAAGGACATCCACACCGAGTTCTTTTAAATAGTCTAATTTCTCCATAATTCCCCGGATATCTCCGGTACCATTTCCTGTTGTGTCATTAAAGCTTTTTGGATAGATTTGATAGACGACTGCTTTCTTCCACCATGCTGTTGACATACTAAACACCTGCCTAAATTTTTGATTTATCTAATGTGGAAAAGGAGGGAGATGGTCTCCCTCCTGTAAGGAGTGCTAATTAATTGCTTAACTTTGACTTATTCAAACGAGTCTTTGAGAAAATTGTAGTTAAGATGAATGGAACTACAATTGCAATCAACATACAGATAGCGAACATTGCCATATGTTTTGCCTGGATCGAAAGAATACCAGGTAGACCTCCGACACCGATGGAGTTAGCCATTACACCACTTGCAACGGATACAACACCTGCAATCATCGAGCCGATCATCGCAGCCAGGAATGGGAAGCCATATTTTAAGTTAATACCAAACATAGCAGGTTCTGTTACACCTAGGTAACAAGAGATAGTTGCTGGGATTGAAACTTGCTTTTCTTCTTCATTTTTACGGTTGATAAAGATCATGGCAAGAACCGCTGAACCTTGAGCAATATTTGATAAAGCGATCATTGGCCATAGGTTTGTTCCACCAAATTGACTTACTAATTGAAGGTCAATCGCATTTGTCATATGGTGTAAACCAGTGATAACGAGTGGAGCATAAGCGAATCCAAATACTGCAGCAAACAACCAGCCAAATGATGAAGTTAAGCTAGCGTATACCACGTGAGAGATACCAGCACCAATTTTCCAGCCGATAGGACCTAAGATGGTGTGTGCGATTAATACAGTTGGAACTAATGCAAAGAACGGTACAACAATCATAGAAATTGAATTTGGAACGATTTTACGTAATCTTGTTTCAAAGAAACCTAATGTTAAACCAGCTAAGATCGCAGGGATAACTTGTGCTTGATAACCAATCATTTTAATGTGCGCGAATCCAAAATTCCATGTTGGAATTTCTTTTGCACCAGCAACAGCGTAAGCATTTAATAATTGTGGTGATACTAAGGTAATACCAAGAACGATACCAAGAATTTGGGATGCACCCATTTTTTTTGCAACTGACCAGGTGATTCCGACTGGAAGGAAGTGGAAGATCGCTTCACCAATCAGCCATAGGAATGAGTGAACACCTGCCCAGAATTGGGATACTTCAACAATCGTCTTTGTTCCATCATCTAATAATTTAATGTCACCAATGATATTTCGGAAACCAAGGATTAAACCACCGACTACTAGGGCAGGAATTAATGGCGTGAAGATTTCCGCTAAGTGACCCATCATCCGCTGAATCCAGTTCTGATTTTGCTTGGCCGCTTTTTTCGCATCTTCTTTAGAAGTGCCGTCTACCCCTGCAATTTTTACAAATTCATTATAAAAGCTAGGTACTTCGTTACCGATGATAACCTGGAATTGTCCAGCTTGGGTAAATGTACCTTTCACAAGTTTAATGGATTCAATTTCTTTTACGTTTGCTTTACTTGGATCATTTAAAACAAAACGCATTCTTGTTACACAGTGGGTTACGGCTGCAATATTTTCTTTACCACCAATATGTTGTAGTAGTTCCTTCGAAGGATCTGTATACTTCGTCATTTTCTTTCCCCCTAATTAAATGGTGTCAAGACCATTTTCTTTCCTTAGTTTCTCAAAACTTCTATATAAATAATGGGTACGGTTTCATTCCCTTTCTCATCTTGTATATACAAGTTTTGTTTACGGTTTCATTGTAACTTGTATATACATGTCTGTCAACAAAAAAAATTAAGTTTTTTAAAATAGTTTATAATCTATTAAAAGGGCAAATTTCGCTATTATTATGGGAGTTTTATTAAAAAAACATGCTTAAATAAACTTAATGGATAAAATAGGATGGGGAGGAGGGGGACTATTTTATTATTTCAGCATATGTCTTTTGAATTACTTTTCCACTTTACAGTAATAAATTATTGATAGAAGATTCCGAAAATGATAAAATGAACTTGTTTAAATTCTTCTGAGTTTAGACCTCCTAATTGTGAGAGCTTAGCCTAGACCACTAAGTTCTCTGTTTGAACCTTTGAATCTATTCAAAGGTTCCTTTTTTTGTGGGTTGGCATCGTTAACCGATTATTTGATACGATAGATCTACATACATTTCCTTATAAAAAAGTGAGGGACATTAAAGTGGAATTTATGACGTTGGATCAGTGGAATGATGCATTATGGGACGAGGTCCGTCCGATTTATGAACAGGCATTTGCTGATAAAGGGGCAAAACCGGAAAAGATCATCCGAAATATGTTTCGGAAACAAATTTGTTTTTTACATATCGGTTTTATTGATGGGCGGGCAGCAGCGATGGCGTTAACCGGTAAAATGAAAGGCACACAGTCACTGCTTATCGATTATTTGGCAGTAAAAAATGAACAGAGAGGACAGGGTACGGGAATTCATATGTTGAAATATATCGAGGATTGGGCTATGACTTCTGAAAACTATACTAGTTTAATGATTGAAGTCGAAGCCGAAGAAACGCCTGAGAATCAGGCCCGAGTTGCTTTTTGGAAAAGATGTGGTTTTGTCTTAACGGATTATATCCACCACTATATCTGGGTGCCCGAACCTTATCAGGCTATGTATAAAAAACTAAAACCGGAAAAGACCTTTCCCACGGAGGGGGAGATTCTTTTTACTTTTATTAGTCAATTTCATAAAGCGTCCTTTCAGCGCTGAATTTTGCGAACTATTGGGCTGCGTCCTTCAATAAGAAATAACGGATAATAACCCAGTGGTTCACAGAAGATTTCTTCATCAGACTTCTATTCTAAAAATCTATTCTTCCACTTCATTGATGGCAATAGACAACTTTCGTTTCTTCCAAACCATTTATAGCGGTTAGCTGCCACGATATCATAAACAAAATCCCTTAGGAAAGGGGGAACGATCAGAAAGAACGTGAACAGTTTCCAAGGACCTTCTAGCTGTCTGCAAACACGTAAAGCGGCATTCGACTTTAGGTATAATTTTTCATCCTCAATTAAAACAAAGCTATTAACATCCATCTTTAAGCCATGTCTATCCAACAAATCTTGACCAATCTTTCCTTGAAGAGAGGTAAATTTAAATTTCCCATCAGGGTCTCTTTTTAGGATGAATTGGACACTGCTGTTGCAAAGATTACATTCACCGTCAAATAAAATAATTCGTTCCATCTAAATCACCAACTTTAACCTAGATGTCATTAGCATATCATAATGCACTTATCAACATAAGAAGTCACAATAGTTCTTTTAAAGGTAGTTAGGGTTTAGGTAAACGCTTTATCAAAAATCTAACCATTCGAAATAGTTTCCTTACAATTAAAAAGAGTGTCACACGACACTCCTTTTAGATATTTCTTATTATGCTGCATAAAAAAGCTTGTTTAAAATTGGGCTAAAAAAAACCGGTTACGTCATATGCACTGTTTTAATATGCTGGAAGTTAATATGAATCGGGTCTTCTTTTGCACTAATCAATTCCACAAAATTATTGTTAATGGATTGAATTTTTCCAATCACATTTTCATTTTCCGCGATATTAAATACAATTAACTCTCCAATTAATTTTTCAATCTGGACTTCAAAGGACCGGGCAAATGAGAGGCTGCTTGGACTTACAGGCAGACTGGCGTTACTTAGTCCGTATGGGCGTTGATTGTTCGTATAAGGGATTAACCATTTTAAATGGTTTAACGAAATAAACATGGTTTTGTAAATGGGGGAGTAAAAGACAAAGTAATTATTCATGATACTAATGATATAACCATGTAAAGCTTGATTACTTGTGACATAGATTTCTGTGAAAATTCCTTTTGCCGCCGTAAGAGTTTTCCGTAGCGAAATCTCTTCATTATGATTATAAATGGGGACAGGTTCGTCGTTGAAGGTAATTTCATCAATTTCATATTGTTTCATAAACTGCCAATTTTGAATATGAATGGTTGGAATATAAAGATAGTCAATTCCGTTAAATAGAACCCATAAATCACTCCCAATATCCACCAAAAGTCCATAGATCGACTTCTTTCCAGATATTTCAATTTTTATATACTTACCAATATTTTCTTTCATTTTCACGGATTTACTCACATCCTTTCCCAGGCATTTCCATTCACAAATAGAGATGGGCTGATAGGATCACTTCTTTATCCATCTTCATAACTGACTTGTTGCCCAGCTCTTATTTGTAAGAGGACATGGATGCCATTGAAATACTTGTTTGACTGAGTGATCGACTTGTTTTCATGTGCAATGTGGTCAATTAGAATCTAAAGGTTCGATTATTGTTACTTGGCCAACCTGCAAATGGGAACGTTCTTTCTTGAGTTTGGGATACGGGTTCACTGGTAACGCGGACGGCTCTAGTTTCTTGCTTTTTTTGTCTCCATACTTTTTTCGTATCGTTATATACTTTTTCCTGTGAAGGAGTTTCTGTTTGCTTAGATACAGGTGTTACGGTTTCTTGAGGTTTTTCTTGTTTCTTTTCTTTTTTAGCTGAAGGGGAAGTGGATGTTGGTTTACTAGGTTTTTCAGGTTCTTGATGGGATTTCACATTGTTGGATTTAGAACCGAGTTCTTCGCCCTTTTTCTGCTCTTTTAGAACCGTTTCACTTACTGGTTTTTTTACTTCACTTTTAAACATTTGCATTGATTCAAACTCGTCAAGATACATGTTCCCTTTTGCTGAGTGGTAATCTTGTATAGTTGGTTCACTTTTGTGTGAACTTGACCAGACCACCATGTGGTTCGGCTCCATAACTTCTGAGGATTCAGCTTCAATTTTTATCTCGAACTTTTCTTGGGTGGATGGGGATTTTGATTTTTTTTCACTTGCTTTAGTTTCAGCCTTATATTCTTTTCGTGCAGGATATGAGAAATGATCTTCAACTTTATCCTTTGATTTATTCGTTTTCTCTTTTGAACCCTTGGATTCCTTAGACTCTTTTGAATTGTCCGTTTCGGTTTTCTTGTTTGAATCGTTCGATTCTTTAGACTCGTTTGATTCTTTTTCTTGATTATTCGTTTCATTCTTGCTTTCAGTTTTTTCCTGTTCTTTTTTCTCTTGTTTTTCTTTTATAAATCCTTTTAAAATATTGGAGATTTGGGCTATCTTGATGAGGATTCGCTCTTCGCCATTTATCAGCGTAACAAAATCTTCATCAATCTCGCTTAGTACACCGTAAAAGCTTTGTTTATTAATACTCAGGATCGTTACCCATGAATATTGAAAAGAGTGTAAGAGCTCCATTAAGCTCTGTGTTTTTTTGAATTCTACAGATGCTTCCTCCGGCTGAAACTGCTTTGTATTTTTAAGGATAGCTTGGATTTTATCTATGTTATAGTAGAAAATATATTTGTTTTCAGTTTCTAGAACTACATGGTCAGTTTCTACGCCAATCAATTTTCCTTTAAAGATGTCTTCACCCACATAAAGATTTACTTGAAACCCTTTTAGTAAATCCAATGCAGCTGAAAATTTTTCTAACCCCATGTTTCATCCTCCTTAAGAGATAATGGGTCGCTTCTCTTGTTGGAGAAGCGACATAGTTTTTTACTCGTTATCTGTGCTTTCATCATTTTTTTGGTTATCATTTTCCTCATTATTGTTATCAGAATTGTGGCTGCTGCTCTCGTCATCATTTGATGATTTCTCCACCATCAGGCCGTAGCTAATGTTTCGAATGTGCTTCAATGAAAAACGAACCACTTCTTCATTCACGATGAGAGACGCATAGTGTTTGTTAGAGTCACTTAGTACACCCTCTAAAGACTCTGGACCACCATCGCGGTTTATTTTCACCCATTGAAATCTAATGCTTTCTAAAAGTTTATGAAAATTTTCTGCAGTCTTAAAATCAAATTTTTCAGGAATTTTCAAGCCCAATTTCATCGCATCTTTAGAACTTTCTGTGATACTTCTGACATGGTTCGTTTTATAATAAACCACACCGTCTTTTTCTGTTAGAAGTACAAAGAAGTCTTCAAATACAGCAAGCAATTTCCCGATTCTGGATTCTGGACCGCCACGATCTACCCTAATTGTTTTACCCACATGCATGTTCATAAGTTCTCTATCCATAAAAGTTTTTTCCTCCTTTATTAAATAAACATTTACACTCCATCTATATGTATCACGGGATGACGTTGTACTAATAAAGAGGCCCTTTTTCGTGTTTTTTGCAAAAAATAGGCAAAAAAAAGTATATGATATTCAACCATATACTTTGTCATCCTGTAGTTTAATTAGTTGCTGCTTTAAGTAGCTATTTCGTTTTTCAATGAAATTAATGATTACGTCCTTTTCTTTATTAAGAATATCACCTGTTCTGTTTAGATAAGGATCCATTTGTATAGTAGGCTTCAGAGTTTCAAAGATTTCTTCAATAATGTCTATTTGTGTTTCAACAGTAAATTGGCAGTCTAAAATGGAGGAAAGAATCTCACAATATTTCTTTTTAAAATCAGGAAAGTAAAGTAGTCTGCCTGTTAGGGTATTATACCCAGTTATAGGTACAAAATCATGATCAAGAAGCTTTCCATGCAGGTCTCTTCCCCAAGTTCCATCATAATCCCATGGCGTAATTTCAAAAGTGTTGGTTTCACTATTTTGGTAGAGTGCATAATTATGAATAAAGCCATCAAAATTTTGTGTACAAACCACCCCTGCCAACCATGTTAGATACTGGTCCACATTTAATAACTTAGTTATTTCCTCTTCAAACACCTCATTCTTCAGGGTATTCGTTTTGGAAATTAAATCTTCTAAAGGTGTCAAATCATCCTGATCACCATATTTAAGGGTATATCCTTCCAGTAAATTCGATTTTAATTTCTTTTTTGGAGACAGCAGGGAGAAATTTGCGTAGTAGTTTGTCGCATAAATAATCGGCCCCATTGGTAAATTTCTTTTTTGCAAAAGAAATTGATCGAAGGATTCAATCTCTAAATAAATTCCCTTACAGAAACCATTTATATAGACAAGGACATGCTTGGAATGTGGCGAAATGACACCTATGCTATCAAAGAAATCAAGAGAAAGCTTGTTACGGCTAAGTGAGATATCATTGTATTCTGCGTTTAAATGGATTTCATGAGCACCATTTATAGTAAAGGGTTTTTGAAAAATAATATTATAGGATTTCTTTTTTTTCTTCCGAATTACATTTCCGCGATAGGCCAAGCCGATTGAATATTGATTGTTTCCTATTTTGAGGACTGCCGGAACATGTTTATCCATCCAGATATCTTTATTCAGCTGGTTTAACATCTTGGGATTAATCAAAATTTCATATTTTTGCAATTTAAAAACCCCTAATTCAATACATTTTTTAGAATTCTATGCTGTTTCAATAGTATTTGTGCAGTTTATGGGTAAGTTGGTAATTTTTAAAAAAATAAACTAATGTCTATGACACTTTGGTCCTAACTCCCATAACTTATCAATGAAGTATAAATATATGGAAAGTGGTGGAGTGTTTAAATGAGAATGGTTATGGAAAACCTGCTTACTCAAGCACAAGAGAATGGGGTAATTGAATTTTTAATCAATAACCCTGTTGAATTTAAAAAAGGCCCAAAAAAAGGTCCTAAAAAGTCTAAAGGTTCTAAGGGCAGCAAAGGTTCACAAGGCAGCAGAGGTTCCCAAGGCAGCAGAGGTTCCCAAGGCAGCAGAGGTTCACGAGGCAGCAGAGGTTCCCAAGGCAGCAGAGGTTCACGAGGCAGCAGAGGTTCCCAAGGCAGCAGAGGTACTCGTGGCAGCAGAGGTACTCGTGGCAGCAGAGGTACTCGAGGCAGCAGAGGTTCCCAAGGCAGCAGAGGTACTCGTGGCAGCAGAGGTTCTCGTGGCAGCAGAGGTTCTCGAGGCAGCAGAGGTACTCGTGGCAGCCGAGGTTCCCAAGGCAGCAGAGGTACTCGTGGCAGCAGAGGTTCTCGTGGCAGCCGAGGTTCTCGAGGCAGCAGAGGTTCTCGTGGCAGCCGAGGTTCTCGAGGCAGCAGAGGCTCACGTGGCAGCCGAGGTTCCCAAGGCAGCCGAGGTTCGCGTGGCAGCAGAGGCTCACGTGGCAGCAGAGGTTCCCAAGGCAGCCGAGGTACTCGTGGCAGCAGAGGTTCCCAAGGCAGCAGAGGTTCTCGAGGCAGCAGAGGTTCCCAAGGCAGCAGAGGTTCCCAAGGCAGCAGAGGTTCGCGTGGCAGCAGAGGTTCCCAAGGCAGCAGAGGTTCGCGTGGCAGCAGAGGTTCCCGTGGCAGCAGAGGTTCCCGTGGCAGCAGAGGTTCCCGTGGCAGCCGAGGTTCCCAAGGCAGCAGAGGTTCTCGTGGCAGCAGCGGCTCCCGTGGCAGCAGCGGCTCCCGTGGCAGCAAGGGTTCCAAGGGACAAAAAGGACCAAAAGGACTAAAGGGGCCAAAAGGTAACAAGTAATATAGGATAATTAACCTTATCTATAATCTAATTACAAAAGCCGATATTTAAAATATCGGTTTTTTTATTTCCCCTAAACTTTGTTGCTGATTTGCGAAAACCTCCTTTATTTAAAAGAAAAAACATTATCCCTTAGATGAGATACAAGCTTACATATTTTTTGGAAAAATTTATAGATAGATGCTGATTTGTTTCATTACGGGATATTCGTTTAGAGCGAGCCTTCATTTTGGACGTACTATATTGCAAGGGACAAGAAGAAAAAAACGGAAAATAAACGGAAGGAAACTAAACGAAGGGAGTAAATTCATTTATATGTATCACCAAATGACGGTAATTATCACTATATTTGCTTTTATCCTTACTATGGTCATGATCTTTATCCGTCCAAAAAATATGAACGAAGCTTTACCTGCCACAATTGGCGCTGTTCTCGTTTTTCTGAGCGGTAGTGTTTCAACCGGGGATTTACTTGATATTAGTTCCAAGGTAACGGGAGCTGCGATTACCATTATAGCTACGATTGTAATGGCAATCGTTCTTGAGAGCATAGGCTTTTTCAGCTGGACCGCGGCACTAATGCTGAAACTATCAAGGGGTTCTGGTTACCGCTTATATTGGAATACCTTGATTTTATGCTTTTTAATGACGTTATTTTTTAATAACGATGGAAGTATTCTCATTACAACACCGATCCTGATTCTAATTTTAAATAACTTAAAACTAAAAAATGTACAAAAAATCCCTTATCTTTTAAGTGGAGCTTTAATCGCCACTGCCTCGAGTGCCCCGATTGGTGTAAGCAATATTGTGAATCTGATTGCATTGAAAATTATTGGAATGGACCTTTATCTACAAACCGAAATGATGTTTGTTCCAGGAGTCATTGGTCTATTGTTTTTAGCCTATTTGTTGTTCCTCGTTTTTAAAAAGAACATTCCATCCCAAATCCGCTTCCATTCGTACTCGATTCCATTGCAGAAAAACCGCCCATTCCATCCGCTCCAACAAAACTCTGAAAGTCTATTTACCCAGCAGAAGAAACTGATGATTAAAATGTTAATCTTCGTTTTTATTGTCAGAATTAGTCTTTTTATCGCATCGTTTATTGGCATCTCCGTTTCTTTAGTAGCGGTTTGCGGCTCGTTAATTCTATTGATTTGGAGATGGATGTATTTAAAAGTGAGTCCAACGGATGTCCTGAAAAAAATCCCTTGGCACATATTAATTTTTGCCTTTAGCATGTATGTGATCATTTTTGGATTACACAATATCGGATTAACTGCCTATTTAATTGAACATCTTAAACCGCTTGTCCAGGACAGCTTCTTCCATGCAAGCTTGACAATGGGGGGCATTACAGCCCTTTTATCCAACATTTTTAACAATCATCCTGCTTTGATGGTCTCAACCTTGGCCTTGACAGAAATGGGACTGGACCCCCTAATTATGAAAACAGTGTATTTAGCCAATATTATCGGAAGTGATATAGGATCCCTTATTCTACCGATTGGAACTTTGGCAACCCTAATCTGGATGCATATTTTAAAGAAAAGCAAAATTAAGATTACCTGGGTAGAATACATGAAAGTGACGTTAATCGTCATACCGCCAACCTTGATCTTTACCTTAATCAGTTTGTATCTATGGCTTATGCTTATTTTTGTAAAATAGGGCCACCTAAACAAGTTTGATGAAAGTTACCTAGTTCATTAAACTTGTTTTTATTTTGATCAAAACACTACTACACACTTTTTACATTTATGAATAATAAATAAGGTGAGCACTTATTAAGTTCGGGATATAAGGATGTGAAGGGGATGTGGTAGAATTCTCACTAAACCAACAAGAATTACCACAACGACTAGTAAGGATCTATAAACAAATCATTCAGTCTAGTCATCATGTAGCGGATCAACACGAATTGCAGGACGATGCGAGCATGTGTCGGGACAATTTGATCTCGTATCTTGGACTTCGTGAACAACACTTCTTAAGTTTACGGCAAGAACTTAAGAATAAAGGGCTTCCAGATCTAATGCAATCACCTGCACACCTTTTATATACACTAGAAAAAATATTAGCCTATTTATCTATCTCTTTACCTTCGCAAAAAAGTTTACAGGTGCCCACTCCGGACGAATCAAGTAAAATCTTAACAAAGCGGACAGAGGACCTTTTCGGGAGTAGATTGAACCAGCCAGCCATTATGGTCACAGTGGATTCTAAAGTCTTGCACAATCCGAACCAGCTAGAGGAGCTATTACGTAATGGAATGGACGTTGCTCGAATCAATTGCGCTCATGATGATTCGGAAATATGGAAGCACCTCATTGATGCAATACGAGAAGCAGAAAAAAAGCTGAGGCTGGAAGGAAAGTATGATAAGAACGCTTGTAAAATCTATATGGATTTAGCAGGTCCTAAGGTACGAGTTGGGAAACTTCCGTTTGCTCCAATTTTGGTGATGAAAGGGGATCGGCTGCGATTATATCTGAATTCCGAAACTAGTGGACATTCCGCTCTCGACGATATTCCGGCTGGTGTTCCGGTAACACTTGAAAAGGCGTTTCGAAATGTTCGTGTAAACGATTCTATTTTTATCGATGATGGGAAAATTCATGGATTTGTCACACAGGTTACTAAAGAATTTGTTGAAGTGGTGATTGATTCGCCCGCACTCAAACCGATGCGGATTAAAGAAGGGAAGGGGCTAAATTTACCTGATTCTCTGTTAAGCTTAAATCTTCCGGCCTTAACGGAAAAGGATTTGGCGGACATACCGTTTATTACTAAGCACGCAGATATTGTAGGAATATCCTTTGTTCACTCACCACTTGACTTAAAAAAGTTACGACAAGAATTAGAAATAGTTAAGCGGACGGATATTGGTGTTGTCGCGAAAATCGAAACAAAGGATGCAGTCCACAATTTGGCGAGAATCATTCTCGAAGGATTACATTTTAAAAGATTCGGAATTATGTTAGCAAGAGGCGACTTGGCCGTTGAGGTTGGTCTAGAGAATTTATCTTTTGTACAAGATGAAATTTTAACTATATGCTCGGCCGCTTACACCCCCGTTATATGGGCAACAGGCGTATTGGAAAAGCTAACAAAAAAGGGGATACCGACGCGTGCAGAAATCACCGATGCAGCTTACGGAACTCGGGCAAACTGCATCATGCTAAATAAAGGAGCTTTTATTGTAGACGCAGTGAAAATGTTAGTGAAAATAGTCAATACAAGGGGTGCTGATCCGCCAAGACTGAAGCAACAATCGGATTTAATTACACAATATGGGATATTTGGTCCAAAGAGCAAGGCGTAGAAAAATGGCGTGTTTCAACTATCCAGTTGACACGCCATTTTCCATCAGTCTATTGATTGGAACCTTTTTTATAATCCTGTTCCATGATCTCGTTAGGAACCATGCTGCCGCCTGTTGCCCAAACAATATGAACAGCATTTTCCATTTTCTCTAACAAGTGCCTCTCTTTTAAAAATAACTGACCTTTTTGCCAAAGGTTTACAGGACCGAGCATCCCAGCAAGAGCTGAAGGTTCTAATCTTATTTTCTCTGTATCAACCAAATCCTTTAAAAGTTTAAATAACTCTTCATCGCTAACAGTATAAGCCCCGCTTAAAATTGGCTCAACGATCCTGCCAACGAATCCGGAAGGTCTGCCAACCGCTAACCCATCCGCTGCGGTAACATTATCAATCCCGATATCTTGAACGGAAATCTTCTCATGGAGTCCTGTCATTAGTCCGAGTAACATGGAGGGTGAATGAGTAGGTTCAGCGAAAAAACAGTAAACATGATCTTGGAACAATTGTTTTAAACCAAACGTAACGCCGCCGGGAGCACCGCCGACACCACAGGGAAGGTAGACAAATAAGGGGTGATGTTCATCGACTCTAATTTCAAGCTCTTCAAGCTGATGTTTTAACCTTATCGCCGCCACAGCATATCCAAGAAATAAATGCTGTGAATTCTCATCATCAACAAAGTAACAATGCGGATCTTTCTCGGCCTGAATACGGCCAGACTCGACTGCTATGCTATAATCAGCCTCATATTCAATGACTTGGACTCCTTTACTTCTAAGCAAATCCTTTTTCCATTGTTTCGCATCAGCTGACATATGGACAGTTACCCTAAATCCTAATGCAGCACTGATAATCCCGATGCTTAATCCAAGATTACCAGTTGATCCAACTGCAATTGTATATTGTGAGAAAAAATGCCGGAATTCTTCACTGTCTAAACTAGAATAATCATCATCTTTGCTAAGAAGTTGTTTTTCAATGGCTAAATCTTCTGCATGTTTAAGGATTTCGTAAATGCCGCCTCTTGCTTTAATCGAGCCGGAAATGGGGAGGTGACTGTCACATTTTAACCATAAATCCCCCAAAAATGGCTGACCGTAATTCTTCTCCAATTTTTGTTTCATTGCAGGAATAGCTGTCAACTTGGATTCAATGATTCCATTGGCTGCTTTAGTTTCAGGAAATACGCGGGCTATGTAGGGAGCAAATCGTTTTAATCGTTCTTCTGCATCTTGAATATCTGCCAACGTGACCTGTGCGGCTTTCAGGCCGTTTTGACCATTTTGGATATTCGGATTAAACCAAAAAACCTCGTCGAGTGATTTCATTTTTTCGAGTATGATTTGTTTTTCTGTTGGCATTTATGAATTCCTCCAAGCATTTTTAATGATAAGTTTAGTTTATCACCCAATGATTGTAGGGTGAATGGCTTAACCGTAAGAAAAACAAAAACGTTTCATCGACGTATAACAGCTTGAAGGAACGTCAGAACTATTTTCAAAAAAATAAGAACAATCATCCATACTTGGATTTTAGCGGAAGGACGAGTAAAATCTAAGTTATGGTGTTTTTACAAATAAATTATGTAGAATGGGGCAAGACCAATGATTGCAAAAACAGAAGAGGATTTTAACAGTTTAAAGGAAATTGGCAGAATCGTGGCATCAATCAGAGATGAACTAGTCCGAAGAGCCGTTCCAGGCGTGACCACTAAAGAACTTGATGATCTCGCCGGAGAACTTTTTGAAAAAGAAGGTGCCATGTCTGCACCAAAAGGCGAGTATGATTTTCCAGGGTTTACTTGTATCAGTGTTAACGAAGAAGTTGCACACGGAATCCCTGGAAAGCGTGTAATTCAAGAAGGGGACTTAGTTAATATCGACGTTTCCGGTTCAAAAAATGGTTACTTCGCTGATACGGGGGTTTCCATTGTAGTAGGCAAAGGCGAGGAAATCCTTTCGAAAATTTGTGATGTTGCCAAAGAAGCCTTTGAAGCAGGGTTAAAAAAGGTAAAACCAGGTGCCAGAATTACCGGTCTGGGTAAAGTCGTTCATCAAGTTGCAAGGCAGAACGGGTTAACGGTCATTATGAACCTTACCGGACATGGCATTGGGCGGACGATTCACGAAGCACCTGAGTATATTTATAACTATAATGAAACTTCGGACCACGGGCTGCTGAAAGAAGGAATGGTCATTGCTTTTGAACCATTTATCTCTACCCATGACGAGGAAGTATTCCAACTAGATGATGGCTGGACCTATGTAACCGAAGAAAGCTTTGTCGCACAATATGAGCATACCTTGATTGTTACCAAGGATGGCCCAATCATTTTAACTAAATAATCCATCGAAGGAGAGCGTATATAGGTACGCTTTCTTTTTTTGCCTCTTATGAGAAAAACTAATACCGGACTGTTAAATCCTGCTATGAAATCCACCTCTTATTCAATTGTTGGAATGTTGGTGAAATCACAAGGAAAATAAAGATAATGGAAGCATGATTAAAAAAACACCGCTTACATACGATTTCACAAAATTGTCACATTCCATTATACTTTTCCTATTCACAACGGCCCCGACTTTCATGAGAGTTGAAAGTCAGCAGAAAAGCGGAAGCGTCTTACCTATGGGAGAAAAGTAAAAGACGGCCGGCGAGAAGCCTATTCATTAGCCTTCTTAACGGATTGGCTAATGAACCCGATCCCGAGCGTGCTGAAGCTGGACAATTTTAATAGATAAAGGGAGAGGTGCTGTATTTGAATTTAAGTACAATTAAATATTCATGGTTTGGAAACATCAAGGGGGATATTTTATCCGGGGTTGTGGTGGCAATGGCACTTATCCCAGAAGCTATTGCCTTTTCTATCATTGCTGGTGTTGATCCAATGATTGGGTTGTATGCCTCGTTTTGTATTGCGGTCACCATTTCCTTTGTAGGCGGCCGGCCAGGTATGATCTCGGCAGCCACTGGAGCTACTGCTTTATTAATGACATCTCTAGTCAAAGAACATGGATTGCAATATTTACTTGCTGCGACCATTCTGACTGGTGTCCTACAAATCATCATGGGAGCATTAAAACTAGGCCGTTTGATGAAATTTGTCCCTCGCTCAGTGATGACGGGGTTCGTAAATGCACTTGCAATCTTAATTTTCTCGGCCCAGTTAGTTCAATTTAAAGGGGCAACCTGGCAGATGTATGCAATGGTCGCTTTAGCACTTGTGATTATTTATATCCTGCCTCGATTTACAAAAGCTGTTCCTGCTCCATTAGCGGCAATCCTTGTCATTACCGTCATCTCCATCATGACGGGCAGCGATGTACGTACAGTTGGAGATTTAGGTGAATTGTCTTCTACACTACCGGTTTTTTTAATTCCTGATATACCGTTTAACATTGAAACCTTACAAATTATTTTCCCATATGCCGTTTCTATTGCTATTGTAGGTTTGGTGGAAACCTTATTAACGGCGACGATTGTTGATGATATGACCGATACAGAGAGTGATAAAAACAAAGAGGCTAGAGGTCAAGGGATTGCCAATATTGTATCCGGTTTGTTCGGCGGTATGGCTGGATGTGCCATGATTGGTCAATCTGTTATTAATGTTAAATCAGGGGGAAGAGGGCGTTTGTCTACCTTTATAGCTGGTGCGTTCTTATTGACTCTGATCGTCTTACTTAAGGGTTTCCTAGTTCAAATTCCAATGGCGGCACTTGTAGCCGTTATGTTTATGGTGTCGATTGGCACTTTTGATTGGTCATGCCTGAAGAACTTTAAGAGAGTGCCTATTACCGATTCGATTGTAATGATTATTACGGTTATTACAGTTGTGATGACAAACAACTTATCATTAGGTGTTTTAGTAGGAGTGATCTTAAGTGCGATTTTCTTTGCTTCAAAAATTTCTAAAGTAAATGTAACCAGTGTTTCAGCAAAAGGAGCAACTAAAAAAATCTATCATGTGACGGGTCAACTTTTCTTTGCTTCCGTTACTGATTTGATCAATGGTTTTGACTTTAAGGAAGATATAAAGGAAATCGACATCGATTTATCCGATGCGCACCTCTGGGATGATTCCGCTGTTGGGGCCATTGATAAGATCGTGATTAAGTACCATCAAAATGGTGTAAAAGTAAACCTTATAGGATTAAATACGGAGAGCCATAAGCTTATCAATAAAATAGCTGTCCATAACAAGCCTGGCGCTCTTGAAAAAGTGGCCGGTCATTAAACCAGGCTCGTAACAGCCTTAATCCAAAATTAACACGCTGAAAAATTCAGCGTGTTTTTTATTGACTATTTCAGCTGGATGTATTAAAATTATCTCATATTCAAGATATTCAACTTCGAAATAAAATTCGGATGATTTTTGGAAATAATAATGTAATTCGTACTTTGAAAGGAGATTATTAGATGAAACACATTTTTCAAAAAGGAAAAAATCCGGCAAAGCCAACTTTGCTGTTACTACATGGTACCGGAGGAAATGAATTGGATCTGCTGCCGCTGGCGGGAATGATTGATGAGGAAGCGTCCGTGCTAAGTGTTCGTGGAAATGTATTAGAGAACGGAATGCCTCGCTTTTTCCGACGACTAGCTGAAGGAGTTTTTGATGAAGAGGATCTCGTTTTCCGTACTCAAGAATTAAACGAGTTTCTTGATGAGGCTGCAAAGAAATATGAATTTGACCGGAATAATATCATTGCCATTGGCTACTCAAACGGGGCTAATATCGCCGCAAGCTTATTATTTCACTATCAAAACGCCTTAAAAGCGGCTATTCTTCATCATCCAATGGTTCCGAGAAGGATAGAGCTTCCTGATTTAACCGGAACGAAGGTGTTTATCGCTGCAGGGACGAATGATCCGATTTGTTCACCCTTGGAATCGAAGGAACTGCAAGCATTGCTTCAAGATGCCAACGCATCCGTCGAACTTCACTGGGAAAACCTTGGGCATCAATTAACCAGAGAAGAAGTAGATGCTGCAGCAAAGTGGTATAAAGAGATTGTCATTTAAGGGGGGGCTAGACATGGAATTATTAGGACTGCATCATGTATCGATTTTGACAGGAAAAGCGGAGAAAAATTACGAATTTTATACCAAAATTTTAGGAATGAGATTGGTTAAAAAAACGGTAAATCAAGATAATACAGAATCGTATCACCTTTTCTATGCCGATGCTGAAGGGACACCAGGAACAGAAGTTACTTTCTTTGATATTCCCGGACTAGGTCACTCTTACCGGGGAACATCCGATATTTCTACGGTCTCGTTAAGGGTGAAAACAACAGATTCCCTGTTGTTTTGGGAAGAGAGGTTTAAACAACTTGGAATCGAACATGATTCGATTCAGAAACGAGCCGGCCGCGATACCCTGGCTTTTCGTGACTTTGAAGGAACTCGCTTAATCCTTGTTGCAGACAATGGTGAAAAGGGTGTACGTTCAGGTATACCTTGGAAACGGAGCGAAATACCAGTAGAACATGCAATTATTGGATTAGGTCCGGTAACACTCACCGTCAGCATCGCCGAACCAACAATCGGAATTCTAACAGAAATAATGGGCTTTCGTTATATAAGCTCCTATCCGTCCCTTGAAGGGGACTACCCTGAGATATTGGTTTATGCAACAGGAGAAGGTGGAGCCGGTGCTGAGGTCCATATTGAACGAAGACCAGATTTACCGCGTGCCCGGATCGGCCGCGGCGGAGTTCATCATGTGGCCTTCAGAGTACCGAATGAAGAAGAATATAATCAATGGGCTAAACGTCTAAAGGACAACCGAATTGCAAATTCAGGCATGGTTGAGCGTTATTATTTTAAAGCATTATATTTTAGAGAGCCAAACGGTATTTTGTTTGAATTATCAACGGATACGCCAGGCTTTGCAACAGATGAACCGATGGAAACGATGGGGCAGCAACTCGCATTACCACCATTTTTAGAACCAAGACGAGTTGAAATTGAAGCAAAATTGCGTCCTCTTGAATTTAGTTGATTTCATTAAAAAAACAGGCGAAAAATTCGTCTGTTTTTATTTGTGTTATTTGGTTAAATTAACTTTAAATAAGCAGTTCGTGAAGGGGTACATAATGAAAATGAAAGCAATTGTTATTGAGCAATATGGCGGGAAAGAGCAATTAAAGGAAAAAGAAATGGATTATCCCATTCTTGGTGACAACCAGGTAATCGTCAAGCTTCATGCTACTTCGATTAACCCGATTGACTGGAAATTACGGGAAGGATACCTAAAAGCAATGATTCCTTTTGAATTTCCGATTATTTTAGGCTGGGATGCTGCAGGTGTAATCGAGGCTGTAGGGAGCAAGGTCGATCATTTTAAAGCTGGGGACCGCGTGTTTGCACGTCCTGCTACGACCAATCGGGGTACCTATGCAGAATTTACAGCGGTTGATGCCCAACTGATTGCTAAAATTCCAGACAATATCAGCTTTGATCAAGCAGCTTGTGTCCCACTTGCGGGTTTAACTGCATGGCAATGTTTATTTGATTTTGGAGACGTCAAAAAAGGAGATAGGGTGCTCATCCATGCAGGAGCTGGAGGGGTCGGAACATTTGCCATCCAATTTGCCAAAAATGCCGGTGCCTATGTGGCGACAACAGGGGGAACCTCAAATGTTGAATTCTTGAAATCCCTTGGTGCCGATGAGGTAATTGATTATAAAAAAGAGAATTTTGAGTCGATCTTGAAAAATTTTGACTTCGTTTTAGATTCTTTAGGCGGAGAAATTCAAGAAAAAAGCTTTTCCATCTTAAAAGAAGGCGGCAAATTAGCATCGATTGTGTCAGAACCAAGCCAACAAATGGCAGATGAAAAAGGAATAAAAGCAGGCATTGTTTGGCTGGTGCCAAATGGGGAGCAGTTAGCACAAATTGCTGAATTATTAGAGAAGGATAAAGTTAAAGTAATTATTGGACATAAATACCCGTTAACAGAAGCAGGAATAAGGGAAGCACACGCCTTAAGTGAAACCCATCATGCTAAAGGAAAAATTGTCATTCAGATCCAATAAGCTGCTTTTAAAGAGCAACTAACAAAAAGCAGGAAGTTAACCTAGAGGGGTGAAGTAATATGAACTGTCCACAATGCGTCTACTCAAATCCAGAAGGGGTGAAATTCTGCTTAAACTGCGGTGAAAAGTTCTTTAAGAAGAATACGGAAGAAGATGATAACAGCTTATTTTATGAGTTTGCCCATTATGTAGATATGGTTCCAAGGTTTGAACGTTCGGTTGAACCAAAATTTCAAAACGTCTTTTCTCGTGTCTTCCGAAATCATAGTGAACTAGAGGCAGAACGGCTATTCATCGTAGGAACTGCGCTTACTACACCGAAAATTACAGAAGTGACAGATACATGGCCAAAACCATGGCTGTTTGCCAGGGTATTCATTTTTGCCATACTCGCATTCTTAGGTTTGTATATAGGTGTCGCCATTTTCAGAAATGTGAACTTTATACCCGGACTTATCATTGTGGGAGCCTTTGCTGTTCCATTGACTACGCTAATCTTCTTTTGGGAAATGAATGCTCCACAAAATATTGCCTTTTACCGAATTATATATGTCGTGTTTATTGGTGGGATTCTCTCCATGTTAGTCGCCCTCGTATTTTTTGATATATTAAGGAATAATATCAATCCCATTACGATTGGAATTGCTGAGGAGCTAGCCAAAGCGATAACGGTCATCAGTTTCGTACGATACCGTAAATACAGGTTTATCCTTAACGGCCTTCTTATTGGTGCAGCTGTTGGTGCCGGTTTTGCCGCTTTCGAAACCGCGGGATATGCCCTAAGGGCCATGCTTTCCGGGGATGGTAAGAATCTATACATGACGATGCTATGGCGCGGTTTTTTGGCTCCCGGCGGCCATGTAGCTTGGGCTGCATTGACAGGTGCAGCGTTCTGCAGAGTCCAAGGGGATCAGCCCTTTAAGTTCAGCATGTTATTTCAGTTTAAATTTTTACGTGTGTTTTTCTTAGTTGTGTTAATGCATGCCCTTTGGGATACACCCATACCAGGTATTTTCCCGTTTGGGCAGATTTTCTTGATGGTGGCTTCATGGATCGTGGTTTTCCTGCTGATTCGTGCTGGTCTTAAAGAAATTGGAAATAAAAAAATGATATCAAAAACTCCCTATCCGATCATGGAATAGAGAGAATAAAATAAAACCAGCAAACGCTGGTTTTTATTTTATTACCTGAATATGATTTGGTTCTGAATCCTTTGGTACAGGAATAAAGGAAGAAATGCCCCTTACGTTGATTAGAATTGAAATCATAAATTTTTCCATAATGGGGAAGGTATAAATAGTGAAATTTACAGGAGGATTTTTAATGGATTTATCCTTTATAGTGAAATCTTTTATACTATTCTGTACAGGTGTTTTCCTGCTGCGAATTGCTGGAAGAAAATCAATTGCACAGATGACGCTTGCTCAAACCATCGTCATAGTTTCTCTTGGCCACATGATCGTGGAGCCTATCGTAGAAGTTAGCATGGTCAAAGCGATTGGCGGTGCTGTTATTTTTGTCGTGTCTATTTTAGTGGTGGAATATTTACAGCTTCATTTTAATGTCTTTGAAAAGTTAATAATGGGGAAGTCAAAAATTGTAATTGAAAACGGAGAGTTACATATAAAGAATTTAAAGAAGTTACGATTAACTGTCGATGGGCTGGAAATGCGAATGCGGAATATGGGCCTGACAAAAATATCTGATATCAAAATGGCAACGATTGAACCAAATGGCCAATTAGGCTATGAGTTAATAGAAGATGCAAAACCCCTAACCATTGGCGAATTTAAAAAACTAATGAACATCAGTTTACAACAAAATCAGAGTCAAACTTCTGGACAGAACATCTTCGAAGAAATTCATCCAAATACTCCGCAAAAGCATGCTGAATATCTAAATTAACGAAAAACACATCACAACAAACCCCGGTGAATACCACCGGGGACTTGTCTTATCTAAATAGACCTGCTTCTCTAGCTGCTTCAAAACTATTTCTTGCAAATTCAAATGGGTCTCCGACAAATTCCCAATGCATATACATTAAGCGCGGATTGTCAAATAGCCAGTGGTTGTGCACAGCCGTAACTATAAGGCCTCGTTTTCTCAATGCAGATAGAAAAGGATTAATTTCTTCCTGAAGCACTACAGACTCACCTAGGTTTAGTGTTCTACCTTTTCTATTGTCTTCAAATGAAAGCGCAAATGGCAGTGCCAGTGGGGATTGTGTGCGTCGGCCTAAAATGGTTGCATTGATATTTCGCAGGCGCTGGACAACACAAACAGGTGTTGATGTAATCACCATTCCTCCGATAATATCTGCTAGTTGCTGGCATGTGGTTGAAGGATTACCATCCCCACGTCTGGAAGTATGTTCATGTTTTCGACTCGTGTGATCCATCGATTCCATTATATGATAATTGAATTCGTCATTTCCTAAGAAATCCCTATGGTCGTTACCTGAACTTCTATATAAACTTTGATTTCCTAAGTGATCAAATTCTCTCTTTGCCATAAAATCAACTCCTTGTCCAATTCTCACTAGTTAGGATATTCAGAGAAAATAAAAAGGGAAGGGACAAATGGACAAGGTACAAAAGCCTTTTTTTCGGTTTATCTTTAAGCAACTAGAATTGAATATTTAAAGGCTAAAAAGTGGGCATCTCTGACGTTGTATTAACCGTGGTTTTCCTGTAATAATTGACGGGCAATGGTATATCCAATTAGGTATGCTGCGGCAGAAGTATTACCATCCACCGTAAAAGGGATAATCGAAGCATCCGCAACTAGTAATTGATTAACCCCGTAAACTCTTCCAAATCTATCGACTACACCACCTTGATTTAACGGGGCCATGCGAAGAGCACTTTGTTGGTGGTGATTATGACCAAAATTTTCTTTGATAAAGTCTTCAAGCTTTTCATCATCATTTATCGTTTCTAGTGATGGTTCTATAAGCCGGTAATTCCGATCAATTTTGGCTAATCTCTTTGCTGTCTCTTTGATATACGTTCTATAAATCTCTTTAATGGCTTCAAGATCATCACTGTTCTCCAAAAAGCCTTCATCCGCAAGCACAATTTTTAAAGGGTCCTTGTTTTGAATTTGGATGCTTCCTCGGCTCTTCGGTCGTAAATATAAAATCGCAATACTAAATTTCCCCTCCGATACGATCCCAATCAGCTGCACTCCCCGGCGCTGACTGCGATTCCCCTCCAATGGGTCCGGCAAAAAGGCACCCCCTGTATAAAGAGCAAATGGGTCATTACGTAATTCAGAGGTATCGCGTGGATTCATGGTGAAGACAGCGGTATTCAAGGTATGATTGGTTAAAGATTGACCTACGTTTGGATTATCAAAAATCACCGGTATACCAACTTGACTTAGTTCATTTGCAGGTCCAATACCGGATAACAGTAATAAATGGGTGCTATTTATCCCTGCAGAAATGATCACCTTTTTACGGGCAAACGCTTGTACCTTCTTACCTTCCATTAAAAATTCTATTCCAATTGCTGTGTTATCCTTAAACAGAATTCGAAGAACAGTTGATTCATAAAGAACCCTTAATTTCCGGCCATTTACCCCAAAACCGTCCGAGGTCATGATATCTGAAGATAAAAAGGCTGTTGATGAGCTTTCTCGAAGGCCATTCATTTTTTGAAATAGCTGCCAGCGGGTGAAAGGGCCAAGGGGGGTTCTCGGGTCATTGTAATCAAGGATCCGATTAAAACCTGTTGCTTGTTCCATCGCTTCGACAAATTTCTCTGTCACCCTTGGTGGATGATCAGGGGTCTGTCTAATATTTAAGCGGCCATTATAGCCGTGAAATTCTGGATCATTCGTTTCACCGTGAAAATCTTCTAGCATTTTGAAGTTTTCGGTTGCTTGACCTGGTGACCACATCGATCCTAACAGCCGTTCCCATTCTCTTAATACAGCGGGAGTAGGTCTCACATACTGTTCCCCATTGATAGAAGAACCACCACCGGAAAGGCGGCCTGTTGTCCATTCAAAAGAGCGTTCATTTACCCCTTCTTGTGGGACCCCTTCTCCTTGCCAAAAATATTGCGGGAAAAATTTTTCTTCTAATTCTGGTGCGTACCTGGAATCTTTAATGGGTACATCATTATCATTATTATCGCCGGCTTCTAACACTAAAACTGACATTTTTTTATCATCGGAAAGTGTTTTGGCTATTACAGCCCCAGCAGGTCCGGTTCCGACAACAATATAGTCAAAGATATTTTTTGACTGACTTTTTGCCATTTTTTCATTCTCCTTTTTACCGTTTATTTATCTTATGAAATAGAAATAGGGGAGAAGTGGGTGAAAGCAACAATGTTTAAAATAATAAAATCATGATAAAATCAATAAAATTATCGTTGAGAACTGTTTTCATTTATAAGTTTTTACATTACAATTGATAGCAGGTAAACTGCAAAAAGAAGAAAACTATAAAAGAGTTAAACTAGGAGAAAAAAATGAAAAAACTACTATTTTTACTTATTTGCACTTTAGTTTTGATTCCAACGATAGTAAGTGCACATACGGAACTAACCGGTTCTAATCCAGCAAACGGAGCAGTGGTGAAAGAGGATCTTAAAGATATCGTCCTTACATACGAAGGAGAAATTGAATCATTAAGTACCATGAAGTTACAAAAGGATGGACAGGATATTCCTTTGAAGAGCGTTGTACCTAAAGGTAATCAGTTGATGGGCACGTTGCCATCTCCATTGGAAAATGGCGCCTATACGATCCAATGGAATATTGCAGGGGAAGACGGTCACCCATTATCCGGAGAAATATCTTTTTCTGTCGATAAGGCAGAAGCAGCTGCCCCAAATACCACGACAAAACAGCCTGAAACAAAAAAGGAGGAGCCTAAAAAGGAAGAAGCAAAGCCAGTAAAATCCAACAGTGAAACATCTCCTTCTTCTAAAACCACGATTACACTGGTCATTGTGGTCATTTTATTGATAGGTTTATTCCTATTATTTAGAAGGAAGCGGTAGTCATGGGATTTTTAGTACCACTTTTCGAGTTTGGAAATTATCTTTTGTATTCTATTTTAGTCGGCCATGTCGCCTTGTTATTTGTCCCAGATGACAGCAAACCGAAAACCCGCATAGCCAAACCGTTTTTACTTCTATCTACACTGGGTATTATCATTTTTACATTAGGACCTATCCTGCAAACCATTTATTATTTCCAGGAAGGTGTTGGCCTTGCAGTAGCGATAAATGCAGTTTTCACAGATTTCCAAGTTGGGAGAGCGTGGATTTTTATTGGATTTATGGCCACTTTCTTGTGGATGGCCTTGCAATATAATGCTTCAAAATATTTGCAGGCCATCTTGGTATTATTGATGATTTTAGGAGTAGGTTATTCGAGTCATGTGGCCTCATTATCTTTTTGGACTGGCATGCTTTCACACAGCCTTCATTTTCTATTGGTGACATTATGGACAGGGATCCTGCTGCATGTCGCCTGGTTTTCAAAAGAGGAAGTTAATTGGAGCAAATTTTTACGTTGGTTCACTCCAGTGGCCTTGGTTAGCCTGCTTTTCGTTTTTATAAGCGGTTTTATTTTGATGATTTACATGGTAAAGCCCGAGGACTATGTAAGAGCTTGGGTATTGCCATATGGACAAATGTTGCTGCTAAAACATATCAGCATCATACCAGTTTTATTTTTTGCGATAATAAACGGAGTTTTAGCGAGAAAATCATTACAAGTAGCCTTATTTAATCCCCGTCGCTGGATAAGGGGAGAAAGTATATTTATATTGATTATTTTTTATATCACTGGTGTAATGGGAACATTATCACCACCGCACGAAATTGATTTTACAGTAAAATCCGAAGGACCATCTCAATGGGTGGAATGGTTCTTAGGAAAAAATATCACAACAACTCTAACGACCCATTTAACTCCAAATTTTCAATCAGTATTGTTAATGGTGATTTCCTTTTTATTTTTAATGATGATTTTGCTTAGCTTTAAAAAGGCAAAACCGTTATTAGGGGTAGTATTTGGCGTTTGTTTTATTGTTGTCCTTTATGTAGGGTTGATGTTTTCTTTAACTATTTAAAAATGGGAGCAGCCATTCAAAGATCAAAACATCAGACGTGCAAAAGGGTCGGAAAATAGGGCAACTTTGAAAAGTATGAGGAAAAATTATATCAGTTGTGTCCGAAGTCGAGGTAAGTTCGGACAGTAGATGGCTAAATGACTTCAGTTGTGTCCGAAGTCGAGGCAAGTTCGGACAGCAGATGGCTAAATGACTTCAGTTGTGTCCGAAGTCGAGGCAACTTTGGACAGCAGGTGGCAAAATGACTTCAGTTGTGTCCGAAGTCGAGGCAACTTTGGACAGCAGATGGTTAAATTACTTAAGCCCTGTCCAAAGTCGAGGCAAGTTCGGACAGTAGATGGCAAAATGACTTCAGTTGTGTCCGAAGTCGAGGCAACTTTGGACAGCAGATGGTTAAATTACTTAAGTCCTGTCCAAAGTCGAGGCAAGTTCGGACAGCAGGTGGCTAAATGACTTCAATCCTGTCCGAAGTCGAGGCAACTTTGGACAGCAGGTGGCAAAATGACTTCAGTTGTGTCCGAAGTCGAGGCAAGTTCGGACAGTAGATGGCTAAATGACTTCAATCCTGTCCAAAGTCGAGGCAAGTTCGGACAGCAGGTGTGACTTCAATCCTGTCCGAAGTCGAGGCAACTTTGGACAGCAGGTGGCTAAATGACTTCAGTTGTGTCCGAAGTCGAGGCAAGTTCGGACAGCAGATGGCTAAATGACTTCAGTTGTGTCCGAAGTCGAGGCAAGTTCGGACAGCAGAAGGCTAAATGACTTCAATCCTGTCCAAAGTCGAGGCAACTTTGGACAGTAGATGGCTAAATGACTTCAGTTGTGTCCGAAGTCGAGACAAGTTCGGACAGCAGAAGGCTAAATGACTTCAATCCTGTCCAAAGTCGAGGCAAGTTCGGACATTAGAAGGCTAAATGACTTCAGTGCTGTCCAAAGTCAGGGCAACTTTGGACAGCAGATGGCTAAATGACTTCAATCCTGTCCAAAGTCGAGGCAAGTTCGGACATTAGAAGGCTAAATGACTTCAGTCCTGTCCAAAGTGGAGGCAACTTCGGACAACAGATGGCTAAAATACTTCAGTCCTGTCCGAAGTGGAGGCAAGTTCGGACAGCAGATGGCTAAATGACTTCAGTCCTGTCCGAAGTCGAGGCAAGTTCGGACAGCAGATGGCTAAATGACTTCAGTTGTGTCCGAAGTCGAGGCAAGTTCGGACAGCAGAAGGCTAAATGACTTCAATCCTGTCCAAAGTCGAGGCAAGTTCGGACAGCAGAAGGCTAAATGACTTCAGTTCTGTCCAAAGTCAGGGCAACTTTGGACAGCAGAAGGCTAAATGACTTCAATCCTGTCCAAAGTCGAGGCAAGTTCGGACAGCAGATGGCTAAAATACTTTAGTCCTGTCCAAAGTGGAGGCAACTTCGGACAACAGATGGCTAAAATACTTCAGTCCTGTCCGAAGTCGAAGCAAGTTTGGACAGCAGGTGGCTAAATGACTTCAATCCTGTCCGAAGTCGAGGCAAGTTCGGACAGCAGGTGGCTAAATGACTTCAATCCTGTCCGAAGTCGAGAAAACTTCGGACAGCAGATGGTTAAATTACTTCAGTCCTGTCCAAAGTCAGGAAATCTTCTTACAAATAAGTTTTCCGAACACGCTAAAAAAACAATCGGTTTCCCAAGCATTTATTTTGCTAATTCACTTGCTAATTTTCATACAAAAAATCAGTGTTAATCAGGTTGATAGTTCAGTTGTGCATTTTAATTTTCTACTCGATAACTGAACTACTAATATTCAAATGAATGCTGCTATTATCGCACAGTTTTTAATGCGCCGCTCCAAGCAAGAACTTGGTCGAGCATGGCATTGACATTGTTTAAGTGTAAATCCTGTGGTTTGAAATCAGTGCCGTTTTCAAAATCAGTGAATAAAGATAATGTTGGGTGGACCCTGACATCGGCAATCATTAACTCTCCGCAAATTCCACGCAAGTGCTCTGCAGCACGTGCACCGCCGGTAGATCCATAGCTGACGATTCCAGCCGCTTTATTGTTCCATGCCTCGCGTGCACAATCAAGAGCGTTTTTCAATGCCCCAGTAACACTATGGTTGTATTCTGCGACGATAAACACAAATCCGTCTAAGCTTGTAAGCTTTTCATTCCATCTTCCTAAACCAGGCTCAGAACCGTCAGTGGTGCCTAAGAATGGTAGGTCAAAATCTTTAATATCGACGATTTCGTAGCTTGCATCGCCGCGTTTATCAGCTATTCCTTTTACCCATTCGCCGACTTGTGGACTTACACGCCCTTGACGAGTGCTTCCTAAAATAATCCCGATGTTTAACTTTTCATTTGCCATACTCTGTTCCTCCTTAGTTTCTTGACCAAATAATCTGCTGAAAAAACTCATTCCTACACCACCTGCGGCTAAATTAAAGTAGGTAGAAAAGTTCTTCCTTTACTATCCTTTTAACAAGCCCAATATTACTTAATATCTGTTATTGAGCGTGACTTTATACAGTTTTATATCACATTTTTACAAACTATTTATAGTATTAAACCAAACCTCCAGGAGATAATCAGGTCTATAAAAAAAAGCCTTTCTCGGATGAGAAAGACCTGTACAGATACACTTTTACATATTTTCCTTAACCTTCACCATATAGGTTTCCTGCGTAACATTACCGTTTCGTTTAAGTTTATTCCAACCAACAGTTACTCCCTTTATTGCAGAGAAAATCGATTTTATCACCACATAAGTCATAAGCTGTTTGTACAAGATTCGTTGTAAGAACAAGGAACCTAGTGGTCTAGGACTTTCTTTCTCCAGACGAAACGCATATAAGGCTGTAACAAAATCGAGCAAATAAAATAGGATAAATCCTATGGCTGCTTTTCCAGCGTTTCCGCTAAAAAGCGCGATGAGAAACAATAGATCCGCAATCGGAGAAATGGTTTGATAGATATATTGGAAAATCCACATATTTGGCAGCCCGATATATCCTAATGAATAGTGTTTTTTATTAAATAAGGCCCCGCGATGTTTCCATAGACATTGCAAAGTACCATAAACCCATCGGTACCGCTGTTTTGCTAGACTTTTCAAATCTTCCGGAACTTCTGTAAAGGCATAAGCCTTTTCTTCAAATTCAATCTTTTTCCCTAAGCGCAAAAGAGTAAGCGTGATATCGGTATCTTCTGCCAGTGTATCCTCTTGAAAGGATCCTGCCTCGATTACGGTTGATTTTCTCCATGCACCGATCGCACCAGGTACGACTGTAATACAATTAAGAGCGGCGAAAGCTCTTCTTTCAAGATTAAAGCCTGTCACATATTCAATATGCTGCCAGTTAGTCAGGAGATTTCCTTTATTACCAACTTTAACATTGCCAGAAACTGCAGCAACATGTTCATTCTTAAAATGGCTAACTAGCAGGGTGATTGCATTTTCTGCAATGAGTGTATCAGCGTCAAGTGCAACCACGATTTCTCCGTTTGCTTCCTTAAAACCTAGATTAACAGCAGAAGATTTTCCCCCATTAGATTTTTTAATTAATCTAACAAAGGGGTGGTCTGTGTAAGTTTTTTGAACAACACCTGCCGTATCATCGTTTGAACCATCGTCGATAATTAGCACCTCGAAGGCAGGGTAATCGCTGGAAAGAATAGAATCAACGGTCTTGCAAATTACTTTTTCCTCGTTATAGGCAGCGATCACGACACTGACAAAGGGTGTAAAGTTAGGGTCAATGACAGCCTCTTTATACTCTTTTACCTGCTTTCTAGAAAGGAAGAAAAATAGTGCCAAACGCAAAATCCCTAAGATAATAGCTGAGTAGAAAAGAATGGTTAAACCTAAACGCCAGCCCTGCATGAGCTTAAATATAGCTTTGTCATAGACCAAATACGTGCTGTCATAATTAGCAGAGGGCATAATCTGACTATCCTTTTTTTCGATTAAATGACCAATGGTGGTAAAGGTATAGCCACGGTTTTTAAGTTCGTTAATGATAATTGGCAAAGCCTTTACTGTGTTAGAGCGGTCACCACCTGAATCGTGAAACAAAATGACATTTCCTTCTGACAGCTGCTCCAACACCCGCTTCACAATTTGATGACTAGAAGGTCTTTGCCAATCGTCCGTGTCGATTAATTCACCGACCATCGTATAACCCATATCCTGTGCCCGCATGATAGGGAGCAGCTCGTTCGTAGTGGTTGGTTCCGCATCGGCCACATATGGAGGGCGGAATAGGGTCATCGAATGACCGGTAATTTCCTCAATTAAACGCTGATTGGCATTTAACTCCAATTTTGTTTGCAATGGAGAGATAGATGCCACATTAGGATGTGTAAAGGTATGACTGCCAATTTCATGGCCATCGCTATAAATTCTTTTTACCAGTTCTGGATGCTGTACAGCATTCTTTCCAACCATAAAGAAGGAACCTTTTATATGATATTTGTTTAAAATGTCCAATATTTGTGGTGTATAGACTGGATCCGGTCCGTCATCAAACGTGAGGACAATTTCTTTCTTTTTTGGTTTTCCATATCGAACCACTTCAAAAGGCTTTGGTAATTTCGTATAGGTTTCATCTTGGATCAAACCTTGTGAATCCATTTCAATGGTTCTTTTCCCTTTTTCGGATGGTGAAACAATTTTTAAAATTTCTCCTGCACCTGAATAGTGAACAGGTGTAGAACTGACCAGAGTTTGAAGGGCATGGGATGGGTTGTCGATTGCCTTTGATTTATTAATATAGTTCCAGATAGAAGGATCTTCTGAACCTAAGCGCCAAACGGCGATTCCTTTTGAATCACTTGCTATCTTCATTTGATTATAGAATGTTGCGGCATCTAAAAACCAAACGACATGTTTTTTTCCGTTTCTTTTATAACGTAAATAAGGGTTGCCTGCCTGCTTATTCCATTGGATTTGCAGATTCGTTCCAATTCCAAGAGTCATGATATCTCCGAATGTTACGGTTTCAGCAGGCTTCTTGGAGTTTTCTTCCCAGTCATAACCGTAGCTTCCCAAACCCAAGATCAATTTTTGGGAAGGTATATTGAGCTCGTTTAAACTCTCTTTTACCCAATTTAATGGTGCGACAGGTCCAGGGGTACTCGTCGAATTGTGCTGGTCATATAGCATGACAAACATCCGATCAACTTCATTTGCTAATGAAGCATAGTCAAAAGCATTATTACGTGGCGGGACGTCAATGGTTACCATGAGACCTTGTTGATGGAATTGCTCAGACACTTTTTTAGTAAAGCTTGTTAAATAGGTTTTATCATTTTGACTTACATTTTCGAAGTCAATATTGATACCAGCAAAGTCATTTGCTCTCACGTATGCTAACAAATCTTTAATAAAAAAATCTTCCGCACCAGGATTAGTAAATAATCGGTGGAGAGTTGCACCGTCCCATTGATTATTTATAAAATTATTAATTACTGGAAGAATTTTTATCTTATGTTCTTTTGCTTTAGTCATAATAGCTGAGTCAGCACTGCTATTAAAGGTTAAATCGGGAGTAAGCTGCAGCCACTCCGGCACTAAGGTTGTAATCGAATTAATATTTTTTTCAAAAGAGTTATTGCTGTTTTCGTCCCAATTCACATAAAAACCAAAAACCTCTTGGTTGACAGAAATTTGATTTTTGTTGAGTCGACTATTCTTTGTTTGAACGAGAGGGAGGTGATTGGCCATTTGAAGTTGTGAAGCAAGCTCTTCTTCACTAAAACTTTGATTTATTGGTTGAATCCCGTTCGTGGCTCCGCTTTTAGCTAATTGAAGTTTAGGAAACGACGGGTCGGTATATAGACTTTCCATAAAAATAAATGTGACAAAAACCAATAATACAATAAAGCCCGCACTCATTCGTTTAATGATTGACCAGCGTCTTTTTGCAGGATCAAGAAAAACATGTTCTGGATTCCGTTCCCTTTTTTTTAGCCCCAGATTGTAAAACCAATGAAAGATAAAATAACAAACTAGTCCAATTAATCCACCCAAGATTGGTGTTAGATTGTAACCCTTCAACACATGTAGTTTCAGGGAAGGCAGCTCTCGAATAGTGGGAATAAAAAGGGTTATGAACGTTCCCAAAAATAGGGCGATTATATTAAGACGAAATAAAAGTGAAAGAACTAGCAATAATGGAATCCTTACACTATATATAGGCAAAAAGGCCAGTAAAAATCCGAGAGAACTCGCAATCGCACCTCTATTACCAGTAACAGGTGCAAAAAATGAACGAACCATCCACCTAAAAACTCGATTCACCATGATTCCTCCTTATAGGTGTGGTATTGAAAATTTAGCTTTAATTTTATAGAGATATATGTTTATCTTATTTACAGTTTTTTCGACAAAAAAATAGACTACCAACAAAAGATTAGGCAGTCATGAAAGGATTTTGGGGGTAGGCTGTAATTTTTTTTAAGATTAACCATGGTAGTCGAGTGAATTTTTGGGATTTCTGGTCGAGTTTTATCTATGATTAACCAAGAAACTATTAAGTTACCCCCATATAACCGTAGGGATTGGTCGAAATTTGTAGTGAATCTTGCATAGAAAAAAGGGGAAAAAGATGAACAAACGAATTATAGGGGCCTTAACTATGGTGTTAGTGGGATCCGTTACATTTTCTGTCACCAACACCTTGTTAACCGATCAAACTACTAAACCATTAACTCAAGTTAATAATTTACCTTTATCTGATGACCAAAAAACAATTGATAACCATAACCCCACAGAAAAGCCGGTAAAGGTTCAAACACAAAAATCTGTTAGAAAAGAAGTTACTCAAGTAAAAAATACGGTGGAACAACCAGTTCCAGTACCTGCAACGAATATAAAGGACGAGGAGACCAGGGTATCTCCTAAGATTGTTACACTAGAAGCAGGTACCAAAAATACTAAGACAACAGCTCAGATTCAAAGGAATACGACGAAAATAAGTGCTGCTTCATCAACTGCTAAAACAATTGCACCTGTTACAAATACTACAACGAATCAGAAACCTACTATGGCAACAACTAGCACAAAAACATCTACCATGACGGTACCGAAAATCTCACAATCAACATCAACAAAACCTAGTACAACATCAACAAAACCTAGTACAACATCAACAAAACCTAGTACAACATCAACAACACCTAGTACAACGACAACCAATCACGGAAAACAAGTTTCACAAGCAGCTAGAGAAAAAGCTGCCAGCCGTAAGGATCAAGTAGTCAACAACGGAAAGAAAAAGTAATTTATTTAAAAAGGATCTAAGCGGTCCTTTTTTTATTTTGCTTTTGTTTATTTTTGAGATTAAATCATATATTCTGAAAAAGGACGGTCCTTGCTTGATATCAGAAGTTAAGTGAAAAGAGGGAAGCACAATTATGAAACGACTATGGTATGGCGGAACGATTTACACGATGGAAAAGGAAGGTGAAATGGTAGACGCGGTCCTGACTGACGAGGACAAAATTATCGCGGCAGGTACACTTGATGAACTCACGGATCAGGCAGATGAGCTGATTGATTTGGAAGGTGCCGCCATGTATCCAGGTTTCGTTGATAGTCATCTGCATATGATTTTTCAAGGTGAAAAGTTAACCCGGTTAGATTTATCGAAGGCCACTTCTGCAGGAGAAATGCTTGAAATGGTGAAAGAGGCAGCAAAAAACACACCTGCCGATCAGTGGTTGTTTGGTGAAGGATGGAATGAAAATAACTTTGCTGATCAACGGATTCCGACCATTCAAGAGCTCAATGACATTCGCAGGGAACCTATCCTATTAACAAGAATTTGTCATCATGTGATCTTGGGGAATACGGCAGCACTTGAAGCAGGCAGAATCTTTGAAGAAAGTGAATCCCCTGCAGGCGGTGAAATCGGCCGGGATAACGATGGTAAGTTAAATGGTTTGTTATATGACCAAGCAGCCAATGCCGTGACAGAAGCCATTCCAAGAAAGGGCGAAGCGTACATAGAGTCGTTAACCGAGTCTCTTAATCTAGCGGTTGATCAGATGTTGTCATATGGTTTAACTGGTGGACATACCGAAGATATGAGCTACTTTGGAGAGTTTATTAATCCGTTAACCGCTTTCCAGCGTGTGGTAGGGGAAAAACATCATTTCAGAGTCACACTGCTACGTCATAATAGCGTGTTTGAAGAAATGATGAAAGCACATGTTTCATTTGACGAGCCCTTTATTGAACCGGGGGCTATGAAAATCTTTGTTGATGGTGCATTAGGTGGGGCTACAGCAGCATTATCTCAACCATATGCCGATCAACCGGAGAAGCGTGGCTTATTCATTCATACCGATGAAGAATTAGAAGCGCTTGTGAAAAAAGCCCGTCAGTATGATGAAGCTGTGGCCATCCATATGATCGGCGACGCAGGAGCAGAACAAGTTCTTACTACCATAGAAAAATATCCACTTACGAATGGTAAACGAGACCGACTGATTCATTGCTGTGTATTGCGTGAAGACTTAGTAGAAAGAATGGAAAAGTTACCCGTTGTGTTAGACCTTCAACCAGCGTTTGTCCCTTCTGATTTCCCTTGGGTCATAAATCGACTGGGTGAAGACCGGTTGGAATGGTCCTACGCCTGGAAAAAACTAATAGACCGAGGCTTACTGTGTGCGGCTGGAACAGATGCACCAATAGAGGATATCAATCCTTTATATTCTATCTATGCCGCAGTAGAGCGAAAAAAACCTTATGCAGAGCATGATGGATATCTTCCAGAAGAAAAGCTGTCCCGATTCCAAGCCATTCAACTTTATACCATTGGAAGTGCAAAAGCGATTTGTAAGGAACACGAACGCGGGCTAATTAAACCTGGATATGCAGCAGACTTTTCCATCTTTGATCGGGATTTATTTGCGGGAACATCCGAAGATATGCTGGCAGCAAAAGCTGTAAAAACAGTCGTTGCGGGCAAAACGGTATTTGACAGAGTTAGCTTCAACTAACATAGATAATGCAAACATTCCAAATCGATTTATAAAACACTGCCAACCTATGAATAATGGGTTGGTTTATTTTTATTTTTGTATAAGAGGGTGAGGGCAACAGATGTCTGTCGGCCTACTCGGAAATGTGAATAAACTAGAAATAAAACATGCAGACTATTTACTTAGATACTGATTAATTTGATTATCAAGTACAGTATTGTACTTGGAATGAGGACTTCTTTTACAAGGAAGCCCGAGTACAGGGGGTGTTTGCATGCTTTTTCTAATGAATATACTAGGGGTTTTGGTTGTTTTAGGTCTGGTATTCCTTTGCTCACCTAATAAGAAAAAAGTAAAATGGCGTTCTATTCTTAGTTTAATCGTGATCGAATTGCTGATTACCTGGTTTATGCTTGCGACTAAAATCGGAACATGGATCATCAATCAAATTGCCTCATTCTTTACGTTTCTGATTTCCTGTGCTAACGAGGGGATCTCTTTTGTTTTCCCATCTGCGATGGCGAATCCATCGGTCGATTTCTTCTTTAGTGCGTTAATGCCGATTATTTTTATCATTACCTTCTTTGACATCCTTTCCTACTTTGGGATTTTAATCTGGATTATCGATAAAGTAGGCTGGGTGATTTCCAAGGTTTCAGGACTACCTAAGTTGGAAAGCTTCTTTTCTTTACAAATGATGTTCCTTGGAAATACCGAGGCATTGGCTGTGATTCGACAACAGCTCATCGTCTTGAAGGAAAACCGCCTGCTTACGTTTGGAATCATGAGCATGAGCAGCATTAGCGGGTCGATTATCGGCGCTTACCTAAGCATGGTTCCGGGTATCTATGTATTTGCAGCTATTCCGTTAAACTGCCTCAATGCTTTATTGCTGGCAAGTTTGTTAAATCCGATTGATGTCAGTAAAGAAGAAGATATTGTCTATGTTCCTTCCAAGAATGAACGAAAAGATTTCTTCTCTACCATTTCCAATAGTATGCTAGTCGGAATTCGTATGGTGATTGTGATTATGGCGATGGTGGTGGGTTACGTTGCGTTAACTGCCTGTGTAAATGGAATATTAGGATTTTTTGTACATGGGCTTACGGTCCAAAAGATTTTCTCCATTATTTTTAGTCCGTTTGCTTTTCTTCTCGGATTGTCAGGCCATGATGCTATGTATGTGGCTCAGCTGATGGGAACAAAGCTCGCGACAAATGAATTTGTGGCGATGATTGATCTTAAGAAGCATATTGGTTCATTACCACGTCATACAGTAGCGGTGGCTACAACGTTTTTGACGTCCTTTGCCAATTTTAGCACGGTGGGGATGATTTACGGAGCCATCTCCTCTATCATGGGGGATGAAAAGTCTCGTATCATTGGAAAAAATGTCTGGAAGCTGTTAGTGAGCGGGATTGCTGTTTCGCTTCTTAGTGCCTTGTATGTGGGATTGTTTATTTGGTAAATAACATTGGAGCCTACTATGATAAGCTGGACTCTCCTGGAGGAACTTCATGGCAAACATCAAGAAATTCGTTATAACAACCAGTATAATCCTTTTAATCCTAAATGGATTGTCCCAGAAGCTGAGTACGGCGGAGGCAGAAGCACCTAGCATTGTGGGAGAGTATGGGGTCGCCATCGATGCGGTCACAGGCGAGATTCTTTACAACAAGAATGCTCATTCAAAAGCATATCCGGCGAGTATGACCAAAGTGTTAACGGCCACCATTTTGGATGATCGTTTGAACGATGGGGAAAAGTTAACGGTTAGTCGACATGCAGCACAACAAGAATGTATCTGTTTCGGACTGACTGCAGGCGAAATGATTTCTAAGCAAGACGCAATGAAGGCTTTATTATTGTTAAGTGCAAATGATGTCGCTGTGGCAATTGCTGAAAATGTCGCTGGCAGTGAAGCCGGATTTGCAGAACTTATGAATCAAACCGTGAAACAATGGGGACTTAAAGACACCCATTTCGTAACAGCAAATGGATTACATCATCCGGCCCATTACACCACACCATATGATATGGCGCTTATCACCAAAGAAGCCATCGCACATCCGAACGTGCTGAAGGTCTTGTCTACCCAAACAACGAAAATAAAAACAAGCAGACAAGAAAAAACGATCCATACACTCCTCCACAGCATGCCATATGCTATTGCTGGGAAACCTGGTTTTACCAATGCAGCACAGCATACGTTAGTGGAATATCTAAAAAAGGGGGATAAGGAAGTCATTTCTGTTGTTATGAAAACGGATAAAAAGTCAAAATACAGTGATATCCAAACAATGGCAAACTATTCGTTTGATTATATGCAAGCACTTTCGGCCCGCTGATTCGTATAAGTTTATGAAAGGAGATGATGCCTAATGACTACTGAGAGAAAAGCTAATAGACTAATACAAGAAAAATCTCCCTATCTTCTTCAACATGCTCACAATCCTGTAGAATGGTTCCCATGGGGAGACGAGGCTTTTGCGAAAGCAAAGGCAGAAAATAAACCTGTATTTGTTTCTATTGGCTACTCCTAGTGGGCTTAGTCCACTTGCCACTGGTGTCATGTGATGGAAAGAGAGAGCTTCGAGGACGAAGATGTGGCGAAGCTATTGAACGAACGGTTTGTCTCGATTAAGGTGGACCGGGAAGAGCGGCCTGACATTGATTCTATTTACATGCAGGTTTGCCAAATGATGACGGGTCACGGCGGCTGGCCGATGAGTGTTTTTATGACGCCGGAAAAAGTTCCTTTTTATGCTGGGACGTACTATCCAAAAGAAGCCCGCTATGGACAACCTGGATTTAAGGAGCTAATTGTCGGATTATCAAACAAATACCAACAAGACCCTGATCATATTAATGAAGTGGTTGAAAGTGTACTGGGGGCATTGACACCACAGGAACAAGAAGGACCTCAAGTCAAATTATCTAAAGAAGTAATAGAGGAATGCTTCGATGATTTTGTTGAACGGTTTGATGGCAAGTATGGCGGATTTGGCGAAGCCCCTAAATTTCCGATGCCTCATTCGTTAATGTTTCTTTTACGTTATTACAAATTTAGAAATGATGAACACGCCCTGGATATGGTGGTAAAAACGCTTGATGGACTCGCTCGAGGAGGTATTTATGATCATATCGGCTTCGGATTTTCGCGCTATTCCGTTGATGAGTATTATCTTGTCCCACATTTTGAAAAAATGCTCTATGATAATGCCCTGCTGGTTATAGCCTATACAGAAGCTTACCAGATTACCAAGTATGACCGTTTTAAACAAATTGCCGAGCAAATTCTTACTTATATTCTTCGAGATATGCAGCATTCAGATGGCGGGTTTTATTGTGCAGAAGATGCGGACTCGGAAGGTGAAGAGGGAAAGTTTTATGTTTGGAGACCTGATGAAGTGATGGAAGTGTTGGGAGAAGAGTTAGGCAGCTTATATTGCCATGTATATGATATAACCGAACATGGGAATTTTGAAGGTCATAACATCCCAAATTTAATTAACGTGGATTTAAACTCTTTCGCTGATCAACATAATCTATCTGTTGAGTCTCTAAAAAATCAGTTGGAAGAGGCAAGGCAGAGGCTTTTTACGCATAGAGAGGGAAGGGTCCATCCCTATAAGGATGATAAAATCCTTACCTCCTGGAATGGGCTAATGATTGCTGCCCTTGCAAAAGCGGGCAGTGCTTTCGAGCATGATGAGTATCTAAAGTCTGCAGAGAAGGGCATCGCTTTTATTGAAAATCACCTAATCATCAATAACCGTTTAATGGTCCGCTACCGTGATGGCGAAGTCAAGAATGAAGGATTTATCGATGATTATGCTTTTATGCTGTGGGCTTATGTAGAAATGTATGAAAGCACACTAGAATTATTGTATCTTTCAAAAGCTAGGAAGTTTACAAAAGATATGGTTGATCTATTCTGGGACCACCAGGATGGCGGGTTTTTCTTTAGCGGAACTGATCATGAAGAATTACTAGTTCGGCAAAAAGAAGCCTATGATGGGGCTATACCATCAGGAAACAGTGTTGCTGCCTTACAAATGATTCGGCTTGCGCGTTTGACAGGTGACTACGAGTTAGAGGTAAAGGTCCAAAAATTATTTGATCTGTTTTCGGATGAGTTAACGAGATATCCAACAGGACATACCTTGTTGTTGCAAGCTTACTTGCTTACACAAATGGAAATGAAGGAGGTAATCGTCCTTTCATCCGAAAAAACATACGATAAACTAGTAAAGGAACTGCAAACAGGTTTTCACCCGGAGATTACCTACTTAGTTAGTAGTGATCAGGCACAATTGGCAGAAGAAGCACCGTTTACCAAAGATTATCGTATGAAAGATTCGAAAACGACCATTTATGTCTGCGAAAATTTTGTATGTAATCAACCAACAAACGATGTAGATGAGGCACTAGCCCTGATTAAGAAAAAAGACCGCTAAAAATACTAGCGGTCTTAACTGATTCCTTTACTCTTGCTATAGTCCCAGTATTTAAGGGTATCGGTTTGGCCAGTGGGTTCACTTTTTAAAATATGACCATCTTTATCTTTATAGACTTCATATTCCTCATATGTTTCTAGGATATACCCATCTTTTTTTTCACGTTTCACAAGCCGTTCTTCTGTTGCAGGGACATCTGCTGCAGGTTCCACAGCTGATGGAATGGCCGCAGCTGGCTGATCGTTTGAATAGGCATAGTCTTTATTCAAAAATGAGTATGGTGAATCAAGATAAGCTGAAAAGCCTAAGAGAATCACAACGAAAAAAACACTGATAAGGGTTTTTCTTTTCATGTTTATGCTCCTCATTTCTATTGAATCCTCAAACCCATTTTATGCATGTCCCAGCAACATATGCCTGATAAATTAGAGATTGGTTATTTTTACAGGATTCACCTGAGGACGGAAGATTAGAAATAATACAAAGGCAACCATTGTAATCACAACCCCCGAAATGTAAGGCAGTCCAATGGTTAGCGAAAATAGCCATCCGCCTAATGGCGGTCCTATAATCCTGCCGAGTGAATCAAATGAAGATAATAAGCCGGTCGCCCTGCCATGACCTGCTGTCGACAGCTTCGTCAAAAGGGAAGAAACACTAGGCCGGATTACGCCATTACCTAACCCAAAAATAGTTAGAAAAATAGCAGCCGTAGTAAAACTATGGACAAACAGGATGAGCCCGAATCCAATCGCCGAGACAATCATACCTCCTTGTATTACCACTCTCTCACCGAATCTCTTGGTTAATCTGCCAACCAATCCACCTTGAACGAGCGCACTGCCGAAGCCCATTATCATGAAAATATAACCAAGCTGTATGGAATCCAAGCCTGCTTTTTTAGCAGCAAAATAAGCAAATGTCGCTTCCAGTCCTGAGAGAGAAAGCGAAATTAGAAACTGAACGAAAAACAGAATCGAGGTGGGACCGTTAAGTGCTTTCCAGAAAGCTGGTCTCTTTTGTACCGTTTCGCTCCCATTCTGTTTGGACTCTTTTAATAAAATGAATACAAGCACTAGCGTGATAAACGAAGATCCGCTTGCCAGATAAAAAGGCATATTTAAGCTGATCTTTGAAAAAATGCCGCCTATTGCCGGCCCAAAAACAAAGCCAAGGCCTGTCGCTGCTCCGATAATCCCCATTCCCTTACCACGGTTTTCCTCTGTCGTAATATCAGCTACATAGGCCATCGCAGTTGGCATATTGGCTGAGGATAAAATGCCGCCGAGTATTCTTGCAGCAAACAGCATCCACAATTGCGTGGAAATGGCCTGGATGAAGAAGGAGAGTGCCAGTCCAGCGATTCCAAGCATCATCACCGGCTTTCGCCCAATTCGGTCAGAAACCTGCCCCCATATTGGAGCAAAAATAAGCTGCATAAGCGAATAAACCGCCATTAACAAACCGAGCTCTGTTGGATTAGCCCCAATTTCCTGCGCATAAAAAGGTAAAACCGGAATGATGATTCCAAAACCAACCATGACTAAAAACATAACTAGAAATAAAATAGGTAAAGCCCTCTTTGTTTGCAAAGTTCTCACCCCCCCGATGATTAAAAGTCATTCTATTTTAGAGTATAGCAAAGGAATGTTCGAAAACAAGCATTTACATCCCATTATTTCCTTGCTTGGAAATACTATGCAATCTAACTGTTCGAGAAGTACAACAGAAGAAGTATATTGATAAAATTGCTTAGTTAATCATATGAAACATCATGCTAATAAAAAGCTAGCAATTTGATAGCGATCATATAGTTTTTGATAGCAAGAAAAAAGCACATCTCTATTGAAATGTGCTTTTTTCTTATTTAACTGCTTTTCTAGTGCTTTCCGAGGCAAAATCCGCAATAATGACGAGAATCATATAACATAAGAGGAGTAAGGTAATTTGCGTGTAATTGAAATAGCTCATGGCAAGCTTAAAGTCCATCCCTAAACCGCCAGCCCCAACAAACCCGACAACAATGGTTGTTCTCATAATCACTTCCCACCGATAAAGAATATAGGTTAGAAATCTAGGCATGACAATTGGCAGAATTCCATAAAAGAAGGTTTCTACTTTAGAAGCACCCGATGCTGCTAAATTTCGGATGGGGCGGGAGTCCATATCTTCAATTACTTCAGCCCATAACTTTCCTAGGATCCCAAAATTATGCAGGGCAAGGGCAATGGCCCCAGGTAACAAACCCGGTTTAAAGATAAAGATAATCATCATCGCCCAAACAAGTTCGGGAACTGCCCTGGAAAAAATATAAGCGAGCCGCACCACACCATATAGGAGCCAATTATACCCTTGTTTACCCCCTGTTAATTTACCATTTGCGATGTTCCGTGCTGCCGGAACGACGGTAATAAAGGCGGTGATGGTGGCAAACCCAATTGCCATAATACTCATTTCCAGTGTTTCAAGCGTAAGCTTTAAGGCAGCCGTCCAGCTTTTGCCTTCAAGGAATGCTGGATGATCAACACCTATACCAATAAGTCCGCCGAAAAATCTTTTCGCTGCTTCGATATTCCGATTAGAAAACAGTTCAAGAAATTGCGCATTTTCGTTTGTTTGGATAAATACCCATGAACCAATGATAAGCAATGCCGTAAAAAAGACCGATCTCCAGCCAGGACTAAAACCTCGATGTTTCTTTCGCTCTGTTAAGGCCCTTCTTACAAAATTGCTCCATAAATCTACAAAGATGACAAGTCCGATCAGAAAAAACACATAGGTCCAAACTCGATCGTATTTTAAGTCCTGCAGGGCCAGCTGGATTTGGTACCCCAGTCCGCCAAGCCCAATAAAGCTCATAATGGCTGAAGAACGAATCGCACATTCAAAGCGGTACATCGTATAGCTAATCATATCGGCCCAAATCAATGGCAGGTAGCCATAGATTAGAGTTTGCAACTTAGAGGCACCTGATGTTTTTAATGCTTTAATCGGTTCCTCTGAAACATCATTTAACATATCTGCGAAAATCCGGCCCAAGATACCACCGTAGGGGATGGCGAGGGCAAATATCGCTGCATAAGGGGAGAGCCCCACCGCGGCCACAAACAGCCAGGCCCAAATGAGTTCATGTATCGAACGCGTAAACCCTAAGATACCTCTAAAAAACACCTTTGAAACCAATTTCGAGGTCTTTGTTGACGTTACTACACCTGATGCTAGAATCCCAACAACAAAGGCATATAGAATCGCTAAGGACATTCCCGCAATTGCATATGCTAGTGTAATCCACGATGATTCCAATCCAAGCAGGAGAACATCTGCAGATAGGTCCGGATGAATTAAACCTTCGAATATTTGCAATAACGTTGGAATCCCGCCGGAATGAAATAAATCGGCATTCCACCGAATCGAAAAAAGACTCCATCCAAAAATAGCTGCCAGCAGGAGGGAAAGGAGAAAGCGATTATGCAAGCGAAATAAGCGGGTTAAGTTCATAGGGAACCACCGCTTTTTATTTGGTATAACTCAGCTAGGAGGTCATCGGTTACTTGCTCGGCTGGCAAATCAAAAAAGATTTCGCCATTTTTCATCGATATGATTCTTGTAAAATATTTTCTAGCATATTCAACGGAGTGAAGGCTGGTAATTAAGGTCTGGTTTTCCTCAGTGACAAACTTTGTCAGCATAGATAAAATGTCAGCGGCTCTGGCCGGGTCAAGTGAAGCGACTGGCTCATCGGCTAAAATGATTTCTGGTTTTTGAACCATTAACCTTGCGATGGCGACACGCTGCTGTTCTCCCCCTGATAAAGTGGAGGTGATTTCAAAGGCCTTATCGTCAAGTCCGACTCGTTCTAACGCTCGAATTGCTAACTCTTTCTCCTGGGGGATAAAAAGGGAGAAAAGGGATTTAACCGTTACCCATTCCGAAAGTTTTCCGGCAAGCACATTATGGATGACCGCCAGCGGTCCAATTAAATCGAATTGCTGGCGGATCACGCCGACTTTTTTAGCAAACCCTTTTCCTTTTTTATAAGCAGATAGGGGCCGGCCATCGATGAGCAGGTCCCCCCCGGAAATGGGGACAAGCCCGGCAATAGAATTAAGCAGAGTGGTTTTACCCGCTCCGCTTGGTCCAATTAATGCGACTAATTCGCCTTGTTTAATCGTAAAAGAAAGGGAAGATATGGCTATCTTCCGCTCAAAGTGTTTTGTTAATTTTTTCGCTTCAATCATATGTTTTGAAGACATTTCTCTGACACCTACTACTTAATGATGTTTAGTTCTTTTGCCACTTTTTGGATCTTTTGATAGTTATCATTTTTTGTTTCAATAAATTTATCGGTTTGAAAGAAATCAGTAATTTCTTTTTGATCTGTTGTAATGGAGAGGATGGCATCTTCTACTTTCTTTTTAGCACCATTTCCAAAAACATCGTCAACATTGTTGTTGATTGTCCAGTTATAGTCATAGAAAGAAGGGGTTGTATAGAATACCTTTACTTTGTTTGTATCCACTTTTTTATCTTTTACGGCTGCTTCCCAGACCGCTTCGTTTAGTGCACCCGCTTTGAATGCACCTGATTCTACTAATTTATAAGTAGTATCATGTGAGCCAGAGAAGTTTGGCTTTCCATCAAAGTCTTTGCTAGCGTCTATTCCAGCTTCTGTTAAGTAATAACGTGGCATTAAATGTCCAGACGTCGAACTTTCACTGCCAAATGTGAACGATTTACCTTTTAAATCTTCAAGCTTGGTAATTCCTGAATTTGGTTGAGTAATGAAAACAGAGTGGAATTCGGCATCTCTTGGTCTTTGTGCGAAAGACTCAGCACCAGGAACAAGGCTGATCGCTTGAACACTCGTTAAACCGCCAAACCAGGCCATATGAATTTCGCCGCGTTGAAACCCTGTTACAAGGGCAGCATAATCAACAGATGGAACGAATTCTACCTTCATCCCCGTTTTTTCACTTAAATATTTTGCAACAGCTGTCATACCTTTATCCAGTTCGGCAGCATTTTGGTCAGGAATTGCCCCAATTTTGAACACTTCTTTTGTACTAGTTGTATCTTTTTTTGTATTGCTTGCTTGATCGTCCTTTTGCGTTCCGCATGCTGCTAAGGAGAAAACCAGCATAGCTAATAATAACACAGATAACCATTTCTTCATAAATGTCCGCACCTCTTAGTATAGTTAATTCTTAATGCCTTTCTCATTATAAAGAAAGAAGTGGGTCTAATAAATTCATTTAATCTATTTGTTCTATATACTTTAATCGATTTTTTGAATAGGAAAACAGCGGAAATTCAGATAGAAACACAGGATTGATAAGAAAAACCCCTGCCAAGAGGCAGAGGTCTGGTTCTTATTCCTAAACCGTCATTTGTGACGATTCTTCAACATCCTCTAGATTTTTGAGTAGAAAACAATTGTAAATGATTTGGAATAATAATGATAAGCGATTAATCACCTCTTTTTTCTTTAGATTAATGAAGATGCTTAAACAAGCATTCTACCTTGTACATATAATGAAAAAAGGAGGGAGGAGTGTTTAATGACGGCGGTCAACCGAGATGGAATTACGATTGGGACTATTTCAGGCGGGATAGTGAACTTTGGCGGAGCGGTAACGATTGCACCTATATCCATTACAAATACTACATCAGGATCTAGTGGAGAAAACACCGGCGGAAGTAGTACTTCAACCAGCAGTGGAGCAAGTGGTATATCTCAAACGAGCCTATCAGGAATAGTAGATATGATCAGACAGGGTTTAGCATAGCCTGTCGGTTTTTTCTTTTTAGCTTCCTAGCGAGGAATAAAGTTGGACAAAACAGGCTTAAACCTTTACACATTTAGGACTAGCTTCATATTCTATTGTAAGTTTTATTTGAAGGGAGGCATATGAATGGAATTTGATTATAATCAAGCTTCTCGTTTAATGGGAAAAATGGTTCAATTTAAAAACGAGCAAGGGGAATGGTCAATCGGAAGAGTGGTTGAGGTTCGAAAGGATGGTCTTGAGATCGAAGAATTATCTTCTAGCTCAAGTGGCGGATACGGATATGGATTCTGGGGACCACGACCATTTTTCAGACCTCCTATTTTCTTTCCATTTATCGGATTTGAAGTTATCCCGTTTTTCTTTTGGTAAGATAAGGTTCTTTCATTAACTTGATCACGCTAGTAGGAAAAAGATCGAATGATACTAAAAGTACGGGTGGAAATGGAAAAAGCAATGCTATAAGGTTAAGTAGTTCAGTTATCGAGTAGAAAATTAAAATGCAAAACTGAGCTATCTAACTGATTAACACTGCTTTTGTACGAAAATCAGCAAAAAAAAACGCTTGGGAAACCGAGCGTTTTTTGCTAGCGTGTCGGAAAACTTATTTGTAAGAAGATTTCCTGACTTTGGACAGGATTGAAGTATTTTAGCCATCTGCTGTCCGAAGATACCTCGTCTTCAGACAGGATTGAGGTAATTGAGCTATCTGCTGTCAGAAGATGCCTCGACTTTAGACAGGATTGAAGTAATTGAGCCTTCTGCTGTCCGAAGATGCATCGACTTCGGACACAACTGAAGTAATTGAGCCTTCTGCTGTCAGAAGATGCCTCGACTTCGGACAGAACTGAAGTAAATGAGCCATCTGCTGTCAGAAGATACCTCGACTTCTGAGAGATTTGAAGTAATTGAGCCTTCTGCTGTCCGAAGATACCTCGTCTTCAGACAGGATTGAGGTAATTGAGCTATCTGCTGTCAGAAGATGCCTCGACTTTAGACAGGATTGAAGTAATTTAGCCATCTGCTGACCGAAGATGCATCGACTTCGGACACAACTGAAGTAATTGAGCCTTCTGCTGTCAGAAGATGCCTCGACTTCGGACAGGATTGAAGTAAATGAGCTATCTGCTGTCAGAAGAGCCTCGACTTCGGACAGGATTGAAGTAAATGAGCCATCTGCTGTCCAAAGATACCTCGACTTCGGACAGACCTGAAGTAAATGAGCCATCTGCTGTCAGAAGATGCCTCGACTTCGGACAGGACTGAAGTAAATGAGCCATCTGCTGTCAGAAGATACCTCGACTTCTGACAGATTTGAAGTAAATGAGCCATCTGCTGTCAGAAGGTACCTCGACTTCTGACAGAACTGAAGTAAATGAGCCATCTGCTGTCAGAAGATGCCTCGACTTCGGACAGGACTGATATATTTTTTCCTCATACTGTTCAAAGCTTCCCTATTTTCCGGCACTTTTGCCCGTCTGATGTTTTGAACAGCAAGCGGAAGTTAAAATTACTTATCATTCACCTTATTTAAATCATACGTTTGTCGCATCAAATAACATATGGCCAATAACTATTGTCCATGTACTAATTTATATGCCATTTTTATTGCAAGTTTAGATATCATTCCATTCAAACCTTGATATATCCACAAAAATGAATAGTTCAATTATATTGCGAATTGGCCTGCAAAGTACAGTTATAATTTAGTTTTTCTACCTTAAAACTGAACTACTTAGCTCTAATGCATTGCTTTTTTTGATTCTTCCTTATTTCACTAGATCATTTATTGATTAAACCTCTCAATAAAAAAAGACTACTCACAAACGAGTAGTCATTGTAAAGTATACAGACGATCGAATAAACCTGGCTTAGTGTGAACTAAATATACCCTATGTATAGTATGGATTCCAGTACTGGAATGATATGGGTAATTGGGTGTGATTTGCGAGCAAGGCTAAAATTTATCATGATGTAGTAGCCATACACAGTGAGGTTTGTTGTTAAGCCTTGCTCTAATAATAAGTTTACCCATATAAGTAAGAGTTATATGGGTATAACTTCCTGTTTTCCCGCTGCGTTAAACCCCTACTAAATAGCTATTTATGCCACAGTTTGATTTCTAGTGTTTACCGTTTGGCTTTGCTGCTTAGGTTTTGCAACATTAAAGAGGATATTGAGGATAATCGCAGTGAAACTTCCTGCCACAATTCCACTGTTCGTTAAAATTTTCACATCTTCAGGAAGGGCATAGGAACCGCTGTCCTTTACTCATCTTGAATGAATCACGATTGTTGTTTTTTTACAAGTTTCGATTTTATGCTGTTATTTTGAGATATGATGATACTGCTAAAAATTGTTGTCGCAATTATACTTAAAATTGAGAAGAAAATAAGAGCAGCAAACCCGGTATTATTACGCATAACAGTTCCTCCTTTAGATTGGGTATAGTTTGTGTTGAAGATAATTTATTATCCCTAATGCATATTTCGGGGGATAGCATGGCCTAATAAAACAAAAAGCCGAGAGCAACCCCCGACCAAGTAATAAGTATATCGCTATTATGGAACTTAATAATGTGAAAATAAAAACCAAAATATTTCAGTGTTTTTCACTTATTGAAAATATTTTAAGAACTAACCATCTAACAATTATTCCACCTAGATTATAAAAAATTAGTGAGTAAATCAACTTCCATGTTTTAAGTTCATAAAAATTAAGCCAAATAAATATGGGTTCTCCTACGTAAGTACAAAATAGCGAAAGTATAAAATTAAATATTAAAAATGATTTCCATGACTTTGACCATTGATATATTAACATCATTGAACACGGAATTAATGTAAGGTCAGCTGGTAACAAAGGGGGAATCATTTGAAATAATTTATCGGGGTATTCCCACCACATTAGATCTGTCCCTATATTGTCCAGAACGTAAGTAGGAATCATAATTAATCCACCGAACAAAACCAATTCGGGAAGTCGTTTCTTATCTACTATGAACCACCAAATAATCCATGGAAATATAGATAGAAATACTAGTAAGTACCATTTCCAAGTGAATAAATCATCATGAAGCCAATGTTTAAAAGCTAAATCACTAAATTTTTCTCTTGCATTTTGTACTTCCTCAAATGAGGGAAAAGAATGTTTCATTGTCACACCGTAATAATTGTTTGACGTATAAATCACTATACAAGTATTACCCTAGAAGAATACATGTATTCAGGTCGTTACTACGCAATACGAGAAAAATGTCCTCATGGAGTTGATAGCAATGAAACAATATAAATTTGTGGAACCTAAAGTAACAAGAGAAGAACTGGTCAAGGTGCTTGTAAAAAATGTGAATTTGTAACTAGAGGACTTATTCTAGCTAGATCTAAGGAACTTGTTGAACGGAAGGAAAATAAAAAAGAGCCCAATCCAAAAATGGACTCGGCTAACAATATATTTCTGGGGGTCAATCAATATCTTTATTATATTAACCTTTTAGTGTGCTAAAAAGAGGAAATAGAACCAAAGATTACTAGTATAAATTATCTAAAATAATTTTATTATTTATTTTTGGTTTTGTTTGGCATGACTTTATAGATTTTAAGGATTAATCGTATATTACATTTTTTCCTTGTTCACTTAACTTTATTAAAGATGTAAGCATATGATTTATTTCTTCGTCGGAATGTCTTTCCCATGAACCTAATTCGGCTATTATTTTCAAAGGAGATTTAGACCTATAAGAACGTGTCGGGTTTCCAGGAAATCTTTTGTCAGTTAAGTTCGGATCATTTTCAAAATCACCTAATGGTTCTACAATATAAATTCTTTCCTTTGATTCGGATCTTGCTAATTCAGCACCCCATTTAGCAGCATTTAATGTCGCAGTAAAATATATATAGTTGGATTTCTTATCCTGGTAATTTGATAAGTGTTGTGGCACTAACAAATCTCCAATTTTCAGTTCTGCTTTAGTGCCATGAAAAAAAGGACCGTTATCTAAAACATCTTTTTTGTCGTTCATACTCATACACCTCTTATTTTTTAGATTTGTATATATCAGTATGATGTCGAAATTACAAAAAGAACAGTCTATAAATAACTTGAAAATTATGGTATAATGTAAGTAGAGAGAAGGATATTGAACGACATTTACTTATTTTTTACGTTTTACGTTTTGCATAATGCACAAAATAAAACCACCAGTCGATTATGATTGGTGGTTGTTTTGATTTTCTTAATTTACCCCTACGTTTAACCTTCATTTACTATCCTACTTGTTATGCCACAGTTTGTTTTCTAGTGTTTACCGTTTGGCTTTGCTGCTTAGGTTTTGCAACATTGAAGATGATATTGAGGATAATAGCAGTTAAGCTTCCTGCAACAATTCCACTGTTTGTTAAAATTTTCACACTTTCCGGAAGGGCGTCAAATAAATTAGGAACCGCTGTAACTCCTAGACCAACCCCAACAGAGCAGGCGATGATTAACAGGTTCTCTTGGGATGTGAAATCCACTTTACTAAGCATTTTAATACCTGAAGCTATGACCATACCAAACATCGCGACCATCGCGCCGCCAAGAACTGAGGTAGGAATAACCGTTGTTAATGCGGCAATCTTTGGAACAAATCCAAGGAAAATTAAGATTCCAGCCATCGTGTAGATTACATTTTTCGACTTAACACCTGAAAACTGAACAAGGCCTACATTTTGTGAATAAGTCGTATAAGGGAAGGAGTTAAATAGGGCACCTACTATACTAGCAAGTCCTTCAGCACGGTATCCCTTTACTAAATCCTGTTGCGTTAATTTTCTTCCAGTAATATCACTTAAAGCAAAATACACACCAGATGATTCAATCAAGCTTACAATCGCCACAAGTGTCATTGTAATGATTGGAGCTAGTTCAAATGTTGGTGCAGCAAAGTGCAAGGGAGTGACCATGTGGAACCATGATGCTTCACCAACAGCCGAAAAATTCACTTTACCTAAAAGGGCCGCCACAATCGTACCTGCAATCAATCCTAGTAAAATGGAGATGGAACGAATAAAACCTGTAAAGAAACGATATAGAACAATGATGAATAATAAGGTACCAAAAGCAAGGCCAAGATTGGTTACTGAACCAAAATCGGGGCTTCCTTGTCCGCCGGCAACGTTATTCATGGCAACAGGAATGAGTGTAAGTCCAATAATGGTTACAACAGATCCGGTTACAACCGGAGGGAAGAAACGAACAAGCTTTCCAAAAAAAGAAGCAATTAAAATCACAATAATTCCGGAAATAAGGATTGATCCATAAATGGCCGATAGACCATACTGACCGCCAATCGCAATGATTGGGCCCACCGCCGTGAAGGTACAGCCGAGAACAATTGGAAGCCCAATCCCGAAATAACGATTTTGCCAGACTTGAAGAAGGGTAGCGATACCGCTAGTTAAAATATCGAGTGAAACTAAATAGGCTAATTGTTTACCGGAAAAATGAAGAGCTCCGCCGATAATTAATGGGACAATAACAGCCCCGGCGTACATTGCTAATACATGCTGAATTCCTAAAGACGCTGTTTTCCATGGACTTTGTTTCATTAGACTAATTCCTCCACTTTTTCATTGATAAATTGAACTTCCCCGTTTGCCAGGGAGGCGATCCTTGCTAATGATTCCACCCTTAATCCACGTTCTTTTAGTTTTTCTGATCCTTGCTGAAAAGCCTTTTCAATCACGATCCCAATTCCCAACACCTTAGCACCACTTTGTTCGACAATCTCAACTAATCCCAGCGCTGCTTGTCCATTTGCGAGGAAATCGTCAATAACCAAGATCCGGTCCTCTTCGTCTAAATATTTTTTCGAGATGGATATTTCGTTTGTTTCCTTTTTGGTAAACGAATGGACAGACGCAGTAAGCAGGTCATCTGTAAGGGTTAAAGATTTTCTTTTTCGAGCAAACACAACTGGCACATCCATATATAATCCAGCCATCACAGCAGGGGCGATACCAGAAGATTCAATCGTTACGATTTTCGTGATTCCTTCGTTAGCAAATCGTGCCGCAAATTCTTTTCCAATTTCATTCATTAGGACAGGGTCAATTTGATGGTTAAGAAACGAATCCACTTTTAAGACCTGATCAGACAGAACCCTTCCTTCCGAAATAATCTTTTCTTCTAGTAATCTCATAATGTTAAATCCCCCTTGAATAATAAAAAAAGCCCAATAGTCATCGCTCACACAGATATCCGAGTGAGGCAATGACCATTGGGCTTCTCAATTGCTTTAAGAAAAAAGCGCAATAGGCAAAATTCATTACCCACTCATAGTCGAATTGTTAACGGCAATCCGGTAGAAACTTGCGGGCCATATCCCCGCGATTATATGAGCGAAACTATCTATTAATATAATCACATTATATCAGGATAATAGGGGAAATCAATCCTTTTTTAGCAAAAAACGAACATTCATACAAAAAAATACGTCATCATTCGCTTATTGAAACCATTTTCATCCTATTAAGGGAAGGCTGAAATCTAAGATTGAATAGTCATTCAGTTTCGAGTACTATTAACATACAGATATTTAGTCAGAATATTCCAAATCAAGGAGGGGTTTATGTTGCAAAAATCAATACCTGAAAGCTGGTGGAACCAACTCCGGTTACCAGCTATTTCTGCACCGATGTTTTTAGTATCAGGCACCGAGTTAGTGAAGACGTGCTGTTTAAATGGAGTGATTGGCTCTTTTCCTGCACCAAATGCAAGACCAATTGAAGTGCTAGATCAGTGGATGGGACAGTTAAATGAAGACTTGGCTGAGGCACTGGCAGCTGACCCGAATCGAAAGATTGCTCCCTGGGCTATGAATATGGTGGTACATAGCTCTTACAGCCGTCTGCAGGATGAACTTAACTTAATTAAAAAACATAAACCACAGTTAGTCATTACCTCTTTGGGAAGTCCGAAGCACGTCGTTGAGATTGTGCATGAATACGGAGGACTTGTTTTTTCAGATGTAAGCGATTTAAAATTTGCTAAAAAAGCAGCCGAGGCGGGTGTAGATGGTCTAATCCTCGTGGCAAGCGGTGCTGGCGGCCATGCCGGACAACTTAATAGCTTTGCGTTTGTTGATATGGTGCGGTCATTTTGGGATGGACTCATCATTCTTGCTGGCGCTATTTCCACTGGAAAAGGCATTTTAGCAGCGCAAGCGGCAGGGGCCGACCTTGCTTATATGGGAACACGTTTCATTGTGGCTACCGAGAGTATGGCTAATGATGACTATAGAGAAATGCTCGTTGAGGCAACACAAGAGGATTTGATCTTAACGGATGCATTCTCCGGCGTAAAGGCAAACATGCTCATCCCAAGTATTAAAAAAGCGGGGCTTGACCCGGGCCGATTAGTTAAGAAAGACCAAGTGAATTTTGACGATATGCAAAAAGAAACAAATGCCAAGGCATGGAAGGATATATGGTCTGCCGGCCATGGAGTCGGCGCAATTGATCGGATTGAATCCGCGGCAGATATTATTAACCGGTTAGAATTGGAATACAAACAAGCCTTGGAAAAGATTAATAGCTCTGCTGGTAAATTATCGAGTGTAAGTGTGAATTAATGCCTCCCTGCAGTCAATCGGATATCTAATTACCTCCTAACGTGAAAGAAGTGAACGGCCGTTAACCTGTTGGCTAACCATGATTTTAACAGAAGAAATGGGACCCAATAATTTAATATCGAGTTCAGTTGACGACCGGAAACGTTAATAATGTATAGGAAAATGACTATCAAAATGTATGTCAATTTGATAGTCATTTTTTATTGTAAATAGCAATTTTCTTAGTAATTTCTTTGAAATTTGTACTAAATGTAAAGGTTGTGAAAATTTGCACTTACCTAACGAATCAGGTTTGTGGAGAAGGACTTTTCTAATTTTTATCGAACTACCTTTCATTACGGTTAAAAAGATTGGGTGATAATAATAGGAAAGCAAAATAAAAGTTATATTGATGACCAAATGAAAAAAAGTATAATCAAGAGACTTCAGACCTCCGGTTGTGTTTTCGCAGAAGAAGAGGCTCAGCTTCTTATTTCTGAGGCACAGTCATTGGATGCTCTCTCCACGATGGTCAATCTACGAATAACGGGTACCCCCCTTGAACATATCCTCGGTTGGGCGGAGTTCTGCGGAATCAGGATAGCAGTAGACCCAGGAGTCTTCGTTCCCCGACCCCGTACTGAGTTTCTCGTCAAAATGGCAGTTGCTTTCTCTATACCTGGAGCCACAGTCGTTGACCTTTGCTGCGGTACTGGCGCGGTGGGTGTCGCGATAGCCAAAGCTCTGGGCTGGATTAGCTTGTATGCAATCGATATCGACCCAACCGCGGTGCGCTGTGCCCTCCGCAATGTTACTAGCCTAGGTGGTCTCGTATATGAAGGTGACCTCTATAAGCCATTACCGGCCATACTGCGTGGGAAAGTCGACATTCTTGTAGCAAACGTACCTTATGTACCTACCGAAGCAATCAAGCTGCTTCCGCAGGATGCACGTCTACATGAACCGAAGGTAGCGCTTGACGGGGGAGATGATGGACTTGACATTCAGCGAAGAGTGGCAGAAGAAGCATCTCTCTGGCTGGCTTCGGGAGGGCATCTATTAGTAGAGACGAGCGAATTGCAGGCACCTCAGACCTGTGAAATCTTTACCCAATACGGACTAATACCCCAGTTGACACATTATGTTGAACTGGACGCTACTGTCGTAATTGGAACAAAACCCTAAAATAAATATAAGAAATGGCTCAGTATAGTGAACTGAGCCATTTTAATTTTAATAGCAAAAACAGATACAAAACACGGTACAAATACGGTTCCATTTTCGGGTTTTGTGATAGGAAAGGGAATCTGTTTATAATTTAAACGGTTCTTTTTTTCTGTTTCTTTTTAGTTTCCTTCTTCGCAACAATATTGACCACTTTATAACCTGGTTTTAATTTAACTTTTTTGCTGCCGTTTTCTAATGTAACTTGGTACAGGGTATATTTTCGGGGTTCCACTTCTAACCGATCAATTTTCTTGATCGTTTCTTTACGGAAATGTTTATGAATCTTTTTTATTTGTTTTTCCGGTTTCTCGCCGTAAAAGACATCATAGGCATAAATAAAAATATAAATAAACACAGCACCGATGACAATGTAATAGAGGGCGGAAGTTAAAGCAGCCATGTTAGACATCCTTTCTAAGAAGCAGGTGTAAATAGTTCAAAGTGTATTATAACGAAAAACATATTATTTAGAAATGATTAGTTTGACTGCAGGAATAAGATATAGAAAGAAATATCCTCATTTTAACCTGGGCACACTATTATTATTAAATGAAACTGTCCATTTGCAGTGAACAAATCATGGAATATATGTTAAAATAAACAGTAGAAATCCTTACATATCGCTAATTCAATATCTTTTTGTGTCCATACCAGGAGGACGATTGTTTTTTGTTAATGACAAAACCAACTTCAATTATTAAGGGGGAACATTTTGTGTCTAGTCATATTTTAGAAACTTTTTTAAATGAAAATCTTGAAGATTTAAAGGGTAAAGGCTTATATAATGTCATCGATCCACTCGAAAGTCCAAATGGACCACTCATAACCATCAATGGGAAGCAATTAATTAATCTATCGTCTAACAATTATTTAGGTTTAGCAACAGATGAAAGACTTAAAGAGGCTGCTAAAGATGCCATTGAGAAATATGGTGTCGGCGCAGGGGCCGTTCGGACTATCAATGGAACGCTTAAACTACATGTTGAGCTCGAGGAAAAGTTAGCCGAATTTAAACATACAGAGGCAGCAATTGCTTACCAATCAGGCTTCAATTGTAATATGGCAGCCATTTCTGCTGTGATGGATGCCAATGATGCGATCCTTTCAGATGAATTAAATCATGCCTCGATTATTGACGGCTGCAGGCTTTCTAAAGCAAAAATTATTCGTGTAAAACACTCTGATATGGAAGATCTGCGTACGAAAGCAAAAGAAGCTAAAGAATCAGGTCAATATAACAAAATTATGGTTATTACAGACGGTGTTTTTTCGATGGATGGTGATATTGCGCTGTTACCAGAAATTGTTAAGATTGCCGAGGAATTTGATTTAATTACTTATGTAGATGATGCACATGGATCTGGTGTCCTTGGGGAAGGAGCAGGAACCGTTAAGCATTTTGGTCTATCCGATAAAATTGATTTTCAAATTGGGACCTTATCAAAGGCAATTGGTGTAGTCGGCGGGTATGTGGCTGGTAAGAAAAATCTAATAGACTGGTTGAAGGTTCGGAGCCGCCCGTTTCTTTTTTCCACTTCCTTAACGCCTGCGGATGTGGCTGCATGTAAAAGGTCGATCGAGATCTTAATGGAAAGCACGGACCTTAACAAAACGCTATGGGAAAATGGCGATTATCTCAAAAAGGGATTAAAGGAATTAGGCTTCAATATTGGCAATAGCGAAACCCCGATTACACCATGTATCATTGGGGACGAGTCGCTGACACAGCAATTTAGTAAACGGCTGAATGAGGAAGGAGTTTATGCAAAAGCGATCGTATTCCCAACCGTAGCAAAGGGTACGGGTCGAGTCCGCAATATGCCGACTGCTGCCCATACGAAGGAAATGCTTGATCAAGCCATTGCCATTTATAAAAAAGTCGGCACGGAAATGGGCGTCATTTAGCCGTTAATATAGACACTCTACACAATTAAGTAACGTATCCATAAAATAAATAGAAATATTCAGCATAAGTGAAGAGGACGGAGAAACGACGATGAAGCGTATTTTAATCACAGGTGCATTAGGGCAAATTGGATCAGAATTAACATTAAAGTTAAGGGAGATCTACGGAGCAGATCAGGTCATTGCTACAGATATCAAGAAGAATGATAGTGAAGCAGCGCAGAGTGGCCCCTTTGAAACCGTAGATGTAACTGATTTAAAGAAAATGATGGAGACAGCCCAAAAATACAAGGTGGATACAATTATGCATTTAGCAGCACTGCTTTCTGCAACTGCCGAGGCAAAACCTGTATTTGCTTGGAATTTGAATATGGGCGGGCTAATGAATGCCCTTGAAACAGCAAGGGAGCTAAAAACCCAATTTTTCACGCCTAGCTCGATTGGTGCGTTTGGACCGTCTACACCTAAAAATAATACTCCACAGGATACGATTATGCGCCCGACTACTATGTATGGGGTCAATAAGGTTGCCGGAGAATTGCTTGCCGATTACTATTATCATAAATTTGGCGTCGATACACGCGGATTGCGTTTCCCCGGACTAATCTCACATGTTGCGCTCCCAGGCGGGGGAACAACGGACTATGCGGTTGAGATTTACTATCAAGCGGTTAAGAATGGTAAGTATGCTTCTTATATTGATAAAGGGACCTTTATGGATATGATGTACATGCCGGACGCATTGCACGCGATTATTGACTTAATGGAAGCCGACGCCTCCAGACTTAAGCACCGTAACGCTTTTAATGTGACAGCAATGAGCTTTGCACCGGAGGATATTGCAGCCAGTATCGGGAAAATTATCCCTGGGTTTGAGATGTCCTATAAGGTAGATCCTGAGCGGCAAAGGATTGCAGAAAGCTGGCCAGATTCGATTGATGCCAGTGCTGCAAGGGAAGAGTGGGGCTTTAAATATGAGTACGATTTGGATAAAATGACGCAGGATATGATTGAGAAGCTGCGGGAGAAATTGTAGATGATCGAACCTGAGCCAAAATGGCCAGGTTTTTTTATCGTGTTTGGCTCTATTTTTGATTTCACGGATATCTTTACAAATAAACACATCCAGATAAATTGTCCAACAGAGTTAACTCTATTGGACAATTTATCTGGACTATTATGGGGAACTGTCTTATAAAAGGGTTCTATTGGACAATCATCTTAAGTCTTACTGCTTAACTGTCCAATAGAACGCTTCTATTAGACAAATACAATGGCTAGAAAGAAAATTTGTCCTATAGACCATGCCCTAATGGACAAATTCCTGGTTTTATCAGGAAATCTGTCGATTAGAAAGATTCTATTAGACATTTTCCTTGAGTTTCACTGCACCATTGCCCAATAGACTTTACTGTATACAGATTCTAAGCCCTATCTACTTATCTTTTTTAGAAACACCATAAAAAAGCCTGTCAATCGACAGGCTTTCTTCCTTTATTATCTTGTAAACGCAGCAGGTACCCAGCCGTCTACAGTGTTATCTTTTAACATAAATATATTTTTCTTGTTTCTCCAACACACGACCAACGATTGCTGCTTGGCCAACGCCGCTTGCATGCAGCTGGTCTATATACTTTCTCGCTTCCATTTCGTCCATCGAAACCAGCAAGCCCCCGGATGTGATCGCATCACAAAGAACAAGCTGCTCTTCCGATGAAATATCCTGATACACGGTATCATTACTAATCCATTTATGATTAGACTTTGACCCGCCAGGAACAACGCCATTCTTCGCTAACTCTACAGCACCTTCTAAAATGGGCACCTGACTTAGGTGGATTTCAAAGCTGACATCACTGCCGCGTGCCATTTCGCTGCCATGTCCAAGCAAACCAAAGCCGGTTACATCGGTAACAGCATGTGGTTGATAATTGGTCAAAACTTCAGCTGCCGTCTTATTAAGCATTGCCATTGTTTCCGTAACCAGCTGTTCCTGCTCTTCGGTTACCGTAGATCGTTTAATACCGGTTGTTAGAATACCAACTCCAATTGGTTTGGTTAAGACTAACACATCCCCCGGTTTGGCACCGACGTTTTTCCAAACCTTATCGGGATGGACGATTCCCGTTACAGATAGGCCAAACTTAGGTTCCTGGTCATCGATGGAGTGACCGCCTACTGTAATCGCGCCAGCTTCTTTAACTTTATCGGCTGCTCCGCGAAGGATATCGGAAAGCATTTCAGCTCCAAGCTTCTTAATCGGAAAGCCGACAATATTCATGACTGTTTTCGGCTGTCCGCCCATCGCATAAACGTCACTTAATGCATTGGCTGCCGTAATCTGACCGAACATATAGGGGTCGTCGACAATCGGCGTAAAGTAGTCAACTGTTTGTATGAGAGCAATGGAGTCCGTTAACTTATAAACCCCAGCATCGTCCGATGTATCAAGCCCCACAAGTAATTCAGGGACAGGTTCTTGTTTCGGTAATTGACGCAAAACTTGCGCCAGGTCCTCAGGACCAATTTTGCAGCCTCAACCTGCTTTTGTCGAAAAAGAGGTTAGGCGAATCTTCTCTTGTTCACTCAACATGTCCACCTCCATTTTCATAGTATACCTCTTTCCGTGTGAATCCGCACGAATCATGCAGAACATTTGCAGACCGCAGGGGGATACGATAAAATATTTTTACTATCTAGATATAGGAAAATCGAAATATAGGGGGTGAAATCATGAAAAATTACCATGTAGTGGTAGAATTTTGTATGCAATGAAACTACGCACCTAAAGCTGCGAGTTTCGCAGAAGAGCTATTTAACCATTTTTATCGGGATATACAAAAGTTAGAAATGATTCCAAGTTCAGGCGGTGCGTTTGAAGTGACCGTCAATGGCGAAAAGATCTATTCTAAGCTTGATACAGGAGTATTCCCAGATACAGAAGAAATCATCGAAATCATCAAGACCAAATAACAAAAGGCCCATAAAAAGGGCCTCTTTTAATTTACATAATCATATTATGTTAACTGGATGAGAAAAAAATTCACCTTATCGATCTAAGGTAAGGTAATATATCTATTTTTTCCTGATCCTTTTTTGGTTTTAGAGATAAAAATCTCTAGGATACCATTTGTAAAAACAGCTGATATATCCTGTTCGTTGATATAAAATGGAAACTCGATTGAACGTGACCGTTGATAATGGGGTTGGTAAAGGGGGGGGTTGCTTGCCGAAATGGTTAATTTTTTCTCTTGTATATAAATTCGTAAATCTGATGCTTCAAAATCACTTAAGATCGCTTCAACAATCCACTCTTGATCGGTCTCGAACAGGTCAATTTGAAACTGGGTTTGGTCGTAATAAGAAGTAAGCGGATCTAAAAAATAGTTTTCAAGCCACTTTTCCACTAAAGCAAAATCAAAGGTTTGATTTTGTGGATGTTTTTTCTTCATTTTTAATCCCCCTTGCTCGTTCATTTTATTCCAGTCAACCTTAAAATGTGAACCGGTTATGATATAATAGGAAAAGAAATTTTGCCGGTGGACGAGCCGCGAAAAGGCGAAGGCTGGCGGCTAAATTGCATTTGTATCATACGAAAAAGTTAAACAGCCCACAGCTAGGTAAGAGAAGGAGTTTTTATCGTGAAAGAATGGTTACGTTCATTACCAGCCATCCATGAGCTTCAGAACCATGAGAGTTTTTCCAAACTATCTAACGAAATTCAACTTGATCATTCACTGCTGACCAAGCATTTAAAAGAAGTACTTGATCAAATCAGGGAATCCATCCAAACAGGCAAATGGCAAGGCGCCATACCTGGAACAGATAAATTTACTTTTGAGTTGTTTCAAATCCTTGAAGAGAATATTCAAAAGCAATACACTTATACGATCGAAAAAGTCATCAATGCCACAGGCACGATTTTACATACGAACCTCGGAAGGGCAAGGCTTAGTGAGAATGCGATAACACATGTGCTGGAAACGGCAAGAAATTACTCCAATCTTGAATATCGCTTGAAGGAAGGAGAAAGGGGCTCACGTCATAGTCATGTTGAAGCGCTCATTAGAGAAATTACTGGTGCTGAAGCCGCAATGGTCGTTAACAATAATGCCGCGGCTGTTTATCTAGTATTAAGGGCACTAGCTAAAAATAAAGAGGTCATTGTTTCCCGTGGACAGCTTGTTGAGATCGGCGGGTCCTTTCGCATATCGTCCATAATGGAGGAAAGCGGTGCCACCCTTAAAGAGGTCGGGACGACAAATAAAACCCATTTGTATGACTATGAAAAGGCAATCTCACCAGATACTGCTGTCATCATGAAGGTTCATACCAGTAATTTTAAAGTTATTGGCTTTACTAAATCAGTTGAAACAGACGAACTCGTACAGTTAACGAAAAGGCAAGAGAATGTAATCTTTTATGAGGATCTTGGCAGCGGTGCCCTGTATGACTTTAGAAAGCATGGTATTGGTGATGAGCCTGTTGTTAGAGAAGTCATCGATATGGGGGCGGATATAGTAACCTTTAGTGGAGATAAGCTCCTAGGAGGACCGCAGGCAGGAATTATTGCCGGCAAAAAAGATATTATTGATCAATTGAAAAAACACCAATTAGCCAGAGTGGTTCGGGTGGATAAAATGACTTTGGCTGCTCTGGAAGGGACATTAATTGATTATGCCCGAGGGGGTACCTCGCTTAAGAATATCCCAACCATTCGTGATATATTAGTTTCTATTCATCAATTAGACGAAAGAGCACAATTATTCGTTACAAAATTATTACAAAAAACGAGTCATTTTCAAGCTGCGATTTTTCAGGACTCAAGCCAAGTCGGCGGGGGAACCATGCCGGATGTCTTACTGCCAACGATGATCATTGCCTTAAAGCATGATTCGCTAACCGCAGAACAGATCGGCAGAAAATTACGAACGGAAACAAAACCTGCGATTGTTGCTCGTATCCAAAAGGATGAATTTATTATTGATCTCAGGACCGTTTCTGTTGAAGAAGAAGACTTATTGTTAGATGCCTTAATAGGTATCAATTCTAAATAATCGATAACGAAGGAAGCGCCATAACTGAGAATAAGGGCGCTTCCATTTTTCATGTATAGTTGCAGCGCCTAGGGGCTGCAACTTTTTTTACATATCGTGTCCAGGGTTATGATTATTACGTGAGTGGTTACGGTTCTTAACTTTATGAGAACCACTCAGTGGCTCCGGCTGTCCGGATTGTTTTGGAGCATTTTTACGCATATCTTTTCCATCATTTTTGTTTACCATCATTCATCCCTCCTATCTGTTAGGATGCAGTCAATAAGTGTTTTTATGCTGAATAAATTTTATTGTTCTGTGCAATTTAACGGTATATAAAATGAAGGAGTGGATTAGAAAAATGCAAAAATATCCTTATCATAAAGACAAACAACATGCTTTTCAAGCAGCACAGCAAGGATACGAAAACGCTCAAGGTTTATATGAGACAATTGTTAGTGACAGCGCCAGCTATGGCCATCAGCTTAAGCATTTAAAGGATGAAGTGAATGAGGCTTACCAGCAGATTGAAAATGCCCTAGAGGTGGCTTCAGAACACCAGAAAGCACAATTAGAACGTTTTCAGCAAGATCTTCAAGCGATGGTATCAGAAGTTAATCAAGAAGACTAAAAAAGCAGGAGGGAGATCCTCCTGCTTTACTAATGATGTCATTGATTCTTTTTTCGTTTTTTATTGTTCATTCTCTCTTTTGCGGTTAGTTCTGGCTCACTGGCATATTCCTCATTAAAGCCTGCGCCTTTTCCTTGACCTTTTGCCGCATTCATACCTGGAATTACATGATTAGACTTACGTTTTACCATGCCAATCACCTCCTGTCATTTAATATTTCCTCCTTTACTTAATTAATGACAAAATAAAAGTTTTTTGCGATAATATTAGCGAAAGAACATTTTCCTAAAATTCTAAATTCACTCATATATAGTTGAGATTCACAAAATATTCTGAACAAAATACATAAAAAGCATAAGAAAAACTTATCAATCACAATAACTTTCTTGTTATTTACTTATGTAAAAGGTTGTATTAAGATAAGAATTGTGAGAAAAGTGAAGATGAATGGGAAAATTCAAACTTTCAAGACTTTTCGTTTAATTTTAGAAAACAACGAACAGGGGGATTTACACATGGTAAAAAACGATGTATTTAACGCCCGTTCTTCCTTCGAAGCTAACGGTAAACGTTACCACTACTACCGTTTAAATGCTTTGGAAGAAGCAGGCATTGGCAATGTATCCAAGTTGCCTTACTCTGTGAAAGTATTACTTGAATCTGTACTTCGCCAATACGATGGCCGCGTAATCGCAAAAGAGCATGTTGAAAACTTAGCAAAATGGGGAACTGCTGAGCTAAAAGAAGTGGATGTTCCATTTAAGCCGGCACGTGTTATCCTTCAAGACTTTACTGGTGTTCCAGCAGTGGTTGACCTTGCTTCATTAAGAAAAGCAATGGCTGACCTTGGCGGAGACCCAGACAGAATTAATCCTGAGAAAACTGTCGATCTTGTTATCGACCACTCTGTCCAAGTTGATGCATATGGATCTTCTGATTCTTTAAAAATCAACATGGATTATGAATTCGAACGTAATGCTGAACGTTACCAGTTCTTAAGCTGGGCACAAAAATCATTTAACAACTATCGTGCTGTTCCGCCTGCAACAGGAATCGTACACCAAGTAAACCTTGAGTACTTGGCAGATGTTGTACATGTTGCTGAGGTAGATGGCGAACTAGAAACATATCCTGATACATTAGTAGGAACTGACTCTCATACAACGATGATCAACGGTCTTGGCGTACTTGGCTGGGGCGTTGGCGGTATCGAAGCAGAAGCTGGCATGCTTGGACAGCCTTCCTACTTCCCTGTACCAGAAGTTGTTGGTGTTAAGTTAACTGGAGAACTTCCTAACGGTGCAACGGCAACTGACCTTGCATTAAAAGTTACTCAAGTACTTCGTAAACATGGTGTGGTAGGCAAATTCGTTGAGTATTTCGGACCTGGGGTGCCTTCATTACCACTTGCTGACCGTGCAACAATTGCTAACATGGCGCCTGAATACGGTGCAACTTGTGGATTCTTTGCGATTGACGACGAGTCGCTTGCTTATATGCGTTTAACTGGACGTGACGAAGAGCAAGTTAAGGTTGTTGAAGAGTATTGCAAAGCAAACGGCTTATTCTTTGATCCTTCTTTTGAACCTGTATATACAGATGTTATTGAAATTGACCTTGCAGAGATTGAAGCAAACCTTTCCGGACCTAAACGTCCTCAAGATTTAATTCCTCTTTCCCAAATGAAAGGAGAATTTGTCAAGGCTGTTTCTGCTCCACAAGGAAACCAAGGCTTCGGCTTACAAACCGATGAGCTTGAAAAGTCGGCAGTGGTTAAATTTAATAATGGCGATGAAGCTACAATTAAAACGGGTGCAGTTGCGATTGCATCGATCACTAGCTGTACAAATACATCCAACCCATATGTTCTAGTTGGTGCAGGTCTTGTTGCGAAAAAGGCTGTTGAACTCGGAATGGAAGTGCCAAAATTCGTTAAAACTTCTTTAGCACCTGGTTCTAAAGTTGTAACAGGTTACCTGCGTGACTCTGGCTTACTTCCATACCTAGAGCAAATCGGCTTTAACCTAGTAGGTTATGGTTGTACTACATGTATCGGTAACTCCGGTCCATTAAAAGAAGAAATTGAAAAAACAATTGCGGAAAACGATCTTTTAGTTACTTCTGTTCTTTCAGGTAACCGTAACTTCGAAGGACGTATTCACCCGCTTGTAAAAGCTAACTACCTTGCTTCACCACCATTAGTTGTTGCTTATGCCCTTGCTGGTACAGTAAACATCGACTTTGCTTCTGAAGCACTCGGTAAAGATAAAGATGGCAACGATGTATTCTTCAAGGATATTTGGCCATCAACAGCTGAGGTAAATGATGTAGTAAAACGCACTGTTACTCCAGAATTATTCCGCAGAGAATACGAGAATGTTTTCGGCGACAACGAGCGATGGAACCAAATCAAAACTAGCAATGAGCCATTATATGCTTGGGATGAAGATTCCACATACATTGCGAACCCGCCATTCTTTGAAGGCTTATCACCTGAGCCAGGTACTGTTGAACCTTTAGCAGGACTTCGTGTTGTTGGTAAGTTTGGCGATTCTGTTACAACTGACCATATCTCACCTGCAGGAGCAATCGGTAAAAATACTCCAGCTGGTAAGTATTTATTAGAAAAAGGCGTGCAGCCTCGCGACTTTAACTCTTATGGTTCTCGCCGTGGTAACCATGAAGTGATGATGCGCGGAACATTTGCAAACATTCGTATTCGTAACCAAATCGCACCAGGTACAGAAGGCGGCTTCACTACTTACTGGCCAACAGGCGAAGTTACTTCTATCTACGATGCTTGTATGAAATACAAAGCTGATGGAACGGGATTAATGGTTCTTGCCGGTAAAGATTACGGAATGGGCTCTTCACGTGACTGGGCTGCTAAAGGTACAAACCTTCTTGGCATTAAAACGGTTCTTGCTGAAAGCTTTGAGCGTATCCACCGTTCTAACCTTGTGTTAATGGGCGTACTTCCACTTCAATTCAAAGAAGGCGACAACGCTGAATCAATTGGTTTAACTGGAAAAGAAACTTTCGAAGTCCACGTAGATGAAAATGTAAAACCACGTGATCTATTAAAGGTTACAGCTACGGACGAAGCTGGCAACAAGAAAGAATTCGAAGTTCTTGTTCGTTTTGACTCTGAAGTTGAAATTGATTACTACCGTCACGGCGGAATCCTGCAAATGGTTCTACGTGAAAAATTACAAGCTTAATTAGAAAGTGAAAGCGCCTAGGTGCTGTAGCTATTTTCTAATTACTATACTTAACACCATGTCTAAATAGGCATGGTGTTTTTATGTTAAGGATTGACAAAATTAGCTCTCGTTAAATACAATGGAACTATCAAACGTAAGGGAATGAACAAAGGGCCGATGAAATTTTAATCTTATTTTTCAGCACATTTTTTCGAATATGAAAAAGTTGAACCTGAAGAATAGGATGAGTCTGTCCTTTTTTATGTCCTGATCGTTTATACCGAAATCACCCTAACCTGAAATAGGTTTATTTGGTGTTTAAATTTTTGGTATGGAACTTATATGACATAAAACTCTCTTTCAGGTTCAAATGAAGGGAGTTTTTTTATGCTTACAAATCAAAAAGTAGTGTTAAGAGTAAAGAATTTAAATAAAAGTTTTCATTTAAGCAAGATTCTTGAAAATCTCCAATTTGACATTAAAATGGCCGATCGAATTGGACTCGTTGGTAGTAATGGCTCAGGGAAAACAACCCTGGCCAAACTCCTGCTTGGAAAACTAAGTCCCGATTCGGGAACGATTGAAATCGCCGATCATTTAAAAATAGGTTACTTGTCACAGTCGATTGATTATGAGGTGAATGAATTCAGTCAGATACCTTCAAATGCGGATAGGGACCTATATCACTATACAAAGGAGTTAGGCCTAGACAAAGCGTATGACTGGAACCCTGAACGACTTCAGCATTTGAGTGGAGGAGAAAAACTGAAACTGGCTCTTTCTAACATCTGGGCATCAAAGCCTGACCTATTAATCTTGGATGAACCAACCAATCATTTAGATTTTAAAGGTATAAACTGGCTTGTATCCGAAATAGAAAGGTTTGCTGGCGCTGTCTTCATCATCTCTCATGACCGCCATTTCCTAGATCAAGCGATAACCCAAATAGTGGAATTAGAAAACAGCAGGATTCATTTTTATAATGGAAACTACAGCTATTATTTGCTCGAAAAACAAAAAAGGATCGAGAGCCAACAACATGAGTATAACGTCCAACAGCGTCAGATCGAAAGGGTGGAATCGCAAATGCAGCAATTAAAGTCCTGGTCTGAAAAAGCGCACCGAGATTCAACCCAGAATGGCTCTGGGCCGACCAAAAGGCAGAATGGCTTCAAAGAATATCACCGCGTCAAGGCGAAAAAACGAGACAGCCAAATCAAATCCAAAATTAAACGATTAGAAAGTGAATTAGCTAAAAAGAGGATTGAAAAGCCGGCCGAAGAAGCAACTGTGAAATTCCAGTTCGATGCAAGCGGGAAAAGGGGAAAACGGATCATCGAGGCAAAGAATTTGGCAATAGGTTTTACGGATCGCGTCCTTTTTAAGGATTCACAGTTCTACATTAGCCACGGCGAGCGAATTGGCTTACTAGGCGATAACGGCTGTGGGAAAACTACCTTAATCAAGATCATATTAGGTGAAGAAACCCGCTTTAAAGGCGAGATTTGGAAAAGTGATTCCCTTAAAATTGCTTATTTAAGTCAGGATGTGGACGATCTGCCTGCCGATAAAACGGCGTTAGAAGTTCTCGGGTATACAGAGCGTGAAGACATCTATAAAGCCAGAACGTTGTTGGCTAACTTAGGTCTTAAAGAACAACATATCATCAAGCCAATTAGCACCCTAAGTCTAGGCGAACGAACGAGGGTGAAACTGACTGATATCTTGATGAAAGAATATGATGTGCTGATTCTTGATGAACCAACCAATCATCTTGACTTACCAAGCAGAGAGCAGCTTGAAAGTACTTTATCGGCGTTTACTGGCTCGATCATTACCGTATCCCATGATTATTATTTTTTAAATAAACTTTGTGATCGTCTGCTTGTGTTTGATGGTCAGAAAGTTAAACGGGTCGAAAAGAAACCAGATGAATATTTAAATCCTGTTAAGCAGCCAGAAACTAGCGAAGAAGCATTATTAATTATTGAAAATAAGATTGCCGTTATTTTAGGAAAATTATCGATGATGGATCAAAAGGATCCCCAATATTCGTCCTTAGACCAAGAATTTAACCTTCTTCTTAAACAAAAAAAGGAAATAAAAAAATAATTTGTCACAACTTTGGCATACAGTTACTTTGTTTCAACTGAGTTTATAGTGTAAAATCGTTATAGCAGAAGAAACAAAGGAGGATCCGGGATGATTAAAAAAGTGATTGCCGCTGTAGTACTCGTTAGTTTACTGACAGTAGCGATTGTTCAAGCCATGGATAAGAAGACTGAAACTCCGGAAACGGCAACCGAAGTATCGGCAGCAAAAGAAGGACTTTCCATCGGAGCTGCAGCACCTAATTTTGAATTGAAAACGTTAACCGGGGATACTGTAAGGCTCTCGGACTTAAAAGGAAAAAAAGTGATGCTAAATTTCTGGGCAACGTGGTGCCCGCCCTGTAAAGCTGAGATGCCGGAAATGGAGCAGTTTTCTAAACAAATTAGCGATGATACCGTTATATTAGCGGTCAATATCGACCCGCAATTAGATGTAAAAGGATTTGTAAATGAAAATAAAATCACTTTTCCCATCCCTCTAGATGCAGACGACAAAGTAAATGAAGCGTATCAAATTCTGTCTATCCCGACGACCTATTTTATTAACAGTAAAGGGATCATTCAGAACAAATATACTGGTGCAATGAAGCTTGCGACCATGAAAAAATATACGCAGCAATTGAATTAAAAAGAGGCTGACCCAAAAGGTTGTTGATAAATAATTTTAGCAAACTCTGTTGATTGGAGCGGAAGGCGCGAAGACTCCTGCGGGAGTACGGGACAGGGGAGACCCCGCAGGAGCGAAGCGACGAGGAGGCTCCCCGTACCGCCCGCGGAAAGCGAAGTGCCTGGAGCGGAATCAACAGACTAGTTTAATGTTTAAAAAAGAAGGTGACTAAAAGTAATACTTTTGGTAGACCTTCTTTTTTTTGTTTGTTTTTTGAACTTTTTCTTGCGAAAAGGTTCCACCTTTCTTAAAATTTTCAAAAAGTTGTAATAATTGCAACCGTTTCTGGGAATAATAGCTGTTAGAATAAGTAATAAGGATGGTGAAACCAATGAGAAAACCTAGAAAACGTTCATTCGCAGAACTTGTGCTTGAAAATAAATCACAACTATTAAAAGATCGTGCTGCTATGGAAAAAATTGAGCAGCGGTTAGAAGAAAAGCGCCTCGGTAAAGCAGAATAATCACATTTGTTTCCAATCATGCTTCGCCTCCTTATGGGTAAAATGTTAGTAAGGGGGGATTGGACATGGGTAATCCAAAAAAACATTTTCAAGCTTACACACCGAGCCATTTAGGCACTCAACCTAGAGGCTTTAGTGGCAATAATGGAAAGAAAATGAATGATACTTCCGGGAAGCATGCTCAGGTGATTCAAACTAAAGGTGAATAATTTTGACATTTATAAGACCCATCAGACTTAGGCCTGATGGGTCTTTTTGTTTGAAGTTACCATCGAATCCTGTGATAAATTTTGCATCTCGTTACAAACTATATTTGTACCAAATACACCTTGAGGAGGAATTTGACGATGACTTATAACAACAAACCAAATCCTGATGACCGCAGTGATAACGTTGAAAAACTTCAATCAATGATTACCAATACTATTGAAAATATGGAAGCGGCCGAAGAATCAATTGCTTTTACAGATAGTGAAACACAAAGACAGCAAATCCAAGCAAAGAATGATCGCAGACGGGAGAGCATCGAATCTTTCCGTTCTGAAGTAAAAGATGAGGCAAACAACCAAGGCTAAAAGCAATGCTCTGTAGGACCTGTTCACAAACTGAACAGGTCCTTTTTCCGAGCTATTACCAGTGACTAGTCAACTTGGTAAAGGGAGGCTTCCACCATTTTAAGACCTCTTATTTTATCTGGGGTAATTTATTATGATAAGATAGTGAGTAAAACCTAGCAACAAGAATTTTAAATAGAAGAGTGATGATTTTGAATCAATTGGAAAACAATCGTTCTTCTTCCTACGAGTGGATTCAATCGTGGGAGAAAGAGCTGAATGATACAGGTGTGATTTTAGATGAGGCCAAGTTACTAACGGCCATTCGTCAAGAAACGAATCCTGTTATATTATCAAAACTATTAACGCTTGGGGCTTTATCGAGACTTCACGATCATAAAGACGATTCCATTGCGACCGTTTGGTTAGATAAGGCTTTAAAGTTAGATCCCCATAACCAAAAAGCAAAAGAATTTGCTGTTCAATCGGATTGGAAGAAGATGGAGGAACTTTTAACACCGCTGACATTCCCTTCCATACGGGAAACCGATAATCGCACTGCTAAAAAGAAAACAGCGGAAGAATATATTGACATCTGTCAACGATTTTTAGCGGAAGCGGATGAACAACTCCATGAATTACAACAAATGATTGATACTGCGGCCAAAATGGATATAAAAGACCTTTTACACCAGTATGAAAAACTGGCCGAACTACTTTCCACTTCAATTGAGGAGACGGGGAGCTTATTAAAGGCCGCTGAGGAATACAACCAATCCATTACAGGTGTTTTCCATACCTCAACCTATTATGATGATTTAAAGCTGCATATGGCCAACTTAGAAGAAATCAAACAGACTTGGAAGCAGCAATTTGTTGGTGAAGAAGAGACGTCCTCTGCTGTCACAGAGAATGCCTTGGATCAGCTGCAAAACATGATTGGGATGGATTTAGTAAAAAAACGAGTGAATGACTTTTACCGTTTTTTGAAGTACCAAAAGCAACGGAAGGAACTAGGCTTTCAAATTAAAGATGAGCTTAGTCTTAACATGATTCTAACCGGTAATCCCGGGACGGGAAAGACCACCCTGGCTAGATTATTAGCGAAGATTTATCACGAGCTCGGGGCTTTGCCAAGGGAGGAAGTCATTGAAACCAATCGCTCACAGCTAGTGGGTTCCTTTGTCGGGCAAACAGAAGAAAATGTTCGTTCTATTGTGGAACGCTCGATTGGCGGCGTGTTATTTATTGATGAAGCCTATAGCTTAAAACGTGAGGGGCAAACAGGAAACGATTATGGACAAGCTGCCATCGATACGCTTGTTTCGTTAATGACAAGCAGTGAATACGGCGGTAAATTCGCAGTTATATTAGCTGGCTATCCAGATGAAATGCGTTCCTTTTTAAATGCGAATCCTGGATTACGGAGCCGGTTCCCACAATCAAACTTTATTCATCTTCCAAATTACTCGAATGAAGAATTAATTCAGATTGCTGAGCTCGTGGCAGCCGAAAATGATTATCTCCTGACAGAGGATTCGAAGATTGAAATTGATCACCGCCTCGAAAAAGAACGGGTTGATGATACATTTGGCAATGCTAGAACTGTCCACAATATTGTTATAGATGCGATTTTTAAAAAAGGGGCAGACAACCATACCGCGGATGGAGATATCTTAGATATGATGCTCCTAGACCGGGAAGACTTTCAAACCGAGAAAGAGACTATTACTCAATCACCACAGGAACAGCTCAACCAATTAATTGGCTTGGATTCCTTAAAGGTCGAGCTAAAGACCCTTATTTCATTCGTGAAAATGCAGCAATTCCGCAGATCAAGGGGTCTCCCTACCGTACCGATTCAGCTGCATGCTGTTTTTACCGGAAACCCCGGTACAGGGAAAACAACGGTAGCAAAAATCTATGCGGAGTTTTTAAAGGAATGCGGTATTTTAAAAAGAGGCCATCTGATTGTCGCGAGTCGGGCTGATTTTGTGGCTGGATATGTTGGGCAGACAGCTGGGAAAACGAAGCAAAAAATTAAGGAAGCCTTGGGCGGGGTTCTTTTCATTGATGAGGCATATTCCTTAATCAGTCAAACTTCCGGTGATTTTGGCAAAGAAGTCATCGATACCCTTGTTGATGAAATGACCAAGCAAAATGAAAATGTAGTGGTCGTTTTAGCTGGATACCCAAATGAAATGAACCAATTATTAGAAAGCAATCCGGGACTGCGTTCCCGTTTTAAAAAGTTCTTCCTTTTTCCGGACTATTCAAATGAAGAATTGCTTGAAATTATGGTCAATTATGCGGGTAAGTTTCAATATCAGCTTACAGAAGATGCGAAGAACCTATTGCTTGAAACAATGGAGGCCGAAACATATAAAGGGAATGGCCGATTTGCGACCAATTTAGTCGATGATATGATTCAGGCACAAGCTTTACGGTTAATGGGTGAAGTGGAGGAAGAGGATCTTTTAGAAAAAGCGATGTACCTTGAAGTGGAAGATGTCGAAAAAGCACTCGGAAAGACTTCAGGTTATTGACGAATGAAAGGAACGTTTATGGTGGAAAACTATTTTGTCTCGACACGGGAAATTCAGCTGTATTATGCGGATACGGATATGATGGGCGTGATTTATCATGCCAACTATTTAAAATTTTTCGAGCTTGGCCGGACTGGTTTTATCGAGGATCTTGGTTATAGTTATCTGGCTATGGAGGAATCGGGTTACTTTGCTCCAGTCTATGATATCCAAATCACCTATAAGAAACCATTAAGATATGGGGACAAAGCCTTTGTAAAGACCTGGGTATCCTTAAATGATGGCATTAAGACCATTTATTCTTATACCATTTTAAATGGTGATGACGAGGTTTGTGCGGAAGGAACCTCGACCCACATTATTGTGAAAAAGGATAATTTTAAGCCAACTTCTTTTAAACGAGCTTTTCCGGAATGGTATTTAAAATACGAGGAAATTAAGAAGAAATAACTCCTTTGTGAGGTGATGATGTTGGCGTTTGGAATCAAAAGACGAGAGTTAATCGAATGGAAAAAGAAAATTGACCAGGGTGAAATTGCGTTTTTAACTCATTATTGGCTGGATGACCGCTTTCCTGATAGTAACACAGTCACCAAGGTTGGCTGTCTTGACCTCGATCAATTAGCTGCTTGGGGTAAAAGGTATGGATTAAGGAAAGAGTGGATCCATCATCGCAAGGATGGTTACTCCCATTTTGATTTATTGGGGGAACGGCAAAGAGAAATTTTACTAAATGAAGGCTTGTCCGAACAGCTTTGGCAAAAAGAAAAAGGCACTCCTGAGATATAATCATTTCAAGTGTGCCTTTTTCTCTTCTTATTTTAGCCATTGGGTCATATGCTGCTCTATTTCATTATATTTAGATCCGGCGTTTAATAAGCCATAGGCTCCGGCCTTATCTAACGGAACGATTTGAAAGCTTTTGTTTTTTTGGCTGGTTACATACGTTGGTGTGAAGGTGGGATTTGATAGGGCAACCTTACTGCCTTTTTCGGTAATTTGTTTGTTGATATCAATGGTCGCTAATCCACCGATATCCCTGTAATTTCCGTGCTGACCAGAGATAAAATTCCCTAATGAATAGATAACAAATGACTTTCTGCCATCCTTTGTCTTGATCCATTCCATCGGCTGCAAGACATGTGGATGGGAACCCAAAATAATATCGACCCCTTCATTAGCCAAAAACTGAGCCAATTCCCTTTGGGCATTCGTGGGGATGCGTTGATATTCGTTCCCCCAATGAAGGCTCATCACCACCACATCTGCCTGTGTTTTTGCCCGAGCTATTTCGGCTTTCATGACATCTTTATTGATTAGATTGACAAGATAGTCTTTTCCCTTTGGAAGTGGAATTCCGTTTGTTCCGTATGTATAAGCTAAAAAGGCAAGCTTAATTCCATTTTTATCGATCAATCGTAGTTTTTGACGGTCAGCCGCATTAATAAAACTACCGACATGTGGTAACCCAATCTGATCTAAATAGGCTGATTCTGAATGAATCCCTTTTTCTCCTTTATCTAAGGAGTGATTATTAGCGGTCGAGACGATATCAACTCCAGTATCGAGCAGTGCATTCGCGACCTGATGCGGACTATTGAACCTCGGATAACCGGAGAGGCCCATTTCCAGCCCGCCTAACATACTTTCTTGATTAGCGGATAATATATCTGGTTTCTCCATTAGGGGTTTTACTTGTTCAAAGATAGGGTCAAAATTATAATCAGCTCCATTAAAGGCATCTTGGTATACCGGTTGGTGAATAAGGATATCACCAACTGCCCCTAAGGTGATCTTTTCAGTCAGTAGAAAATCTCGATGCCCATTAAATAAGGGACGTAACGAAAGGTTTTGGGTACGATAAATTTTTTCCTGAGTGCCAGACTGTCTTTGTTGAATGAAGAGAATAGCGGCAATGACGATACAGCCAATGATAATTAAAATAGAAGGTAAAACGGCCTTTTTCTTCATAAAATCTCCTTATGTAATCATACTCGAGCAAATGGTTTTTGATCTCTATAATCTTACTATATTATATTTAAGGATGTTTTTAAAATTATTCATAACCATTTTTAACAAAAAGGGTGGAAAGGAATAGGAATGTTTAAGCTAACAGAAAGTGCGTACCTTAAATTAACCGCAATCATCAATCAAGAGAAAAATTCAAAAGATGAGCAGCTTTACCTGCGTTTAACGATGGGGATTGGCTGAGGCGGTCCCAAATTAAATCTGTCTCTGGAAGAGCGGAAGATTGAGGGAGATCGTACATTCGAATTTAACGATCTGACCGTGATTATTCATGAAAAAGATATGGTATACTTCAACCACACGAAACTAGATTATGTTCAAGATGTACTTGGCAATAAACGGTTTCAACTATTGAGCATATAACAAAAAAATGGCTATAAAGAGACGATTTGTCCCTTTATAGCCATTTAATTTTTGGTTCTGTTTTATTGATGATTCTTTTAATATTTGCGCGGTGGCGGAAAATAACAAACGTTGCTAAAAATAACACCACGATTAGTAAAGGGATGTCCCAATTGTGCACAAGTCCTGATATGATGGCAAATAAAACAGCAGTAATACCTGCAATCATCGATGAGAGGGATACATATTTGGATATGTATAAACTAATAAAGAAGACCACTATTACCGTCAAAAACATATACGGCGCTGCAAATAGTACGATTCCTCCAGATGTTGCAACGGCTTTCCCGCCCCGAAATCCAGCAAAGATCGGATAGGTATGTCCCACAACAGCAAATATCCCAGCCAATAATGGATTTATATCAAGATGGAAGATCACAGGCAGTGCGGCGGCTAGTGTGCCCTTCAGAATATCAGCAAGTGTGACGGCTAATCCTGCTTTTACACCAAGCGTTCGAAACGTGTTCGTACCGCCTAAATTCCCACTTCCGTGCTCACGGATATCGACTTTGTAGAATGTTTTGCCAACAATTAGCCCAGATGGAATGGAGCCAAGTAAATAGGCAAGGATCAAGACTAAGATAATTTGAATCATGAATAATTTCTCCTTCAATAAAAAATCCAGTTCCTCTATTTTACCATGGATTTCCGAAAAAACACTATTCCTTTTGATGATAAGTTTAAAAGAGTAGGAAAAAAAGATAGTGAAAATAGTACTTTCAGCCTGCTTTTAAAAGTGGGATTTCCTTATTAAGTCTAAAGTAAGAACAATTAAAGACAATTTTATTACAAATCAATGGAGAATTTAGCAACCCTACGTTAAGGCGATTGAATGCAGGAAAAGGTGAATTTATAATTGTGAATAAATCGTATGATTAACAAAAGAATTGGCCTTTTCGACGGGGTAAAGCGTCGGTTTTCTTACATAATGTGATTTATTAACTGATAAAAGAGGTGATGGTCGAATGGCGAGAAGCGTGCTGCAATATCTTAAATACCAATACCCGGATATACGAGTTTTATATGTTGAAGATGAAACATTTTCCCGCGAAAAACTGCTTCGGGTTTTAAATCGCCGGTTTGCCCATATCCATGTTGCTATTGATGGCGTGGAGGGATTACAACTCTATCAAAAATACAAACCGGATTTAATTATTGCTGATATCAAAATGAACCAAATGAGCGGATTAGAGATGATTAAAAAAATCAGGGAACTAAACGAAAAGGTCCAAGTCATTGTCACCACCGCTCATGATGATAATGATTTTTTTGTCCAATCGATTGAAAACAATGTCAATCATTTTATCTTAAAACCAATTGATCTTGATTTGCTGTTACAAGCAATTCAAAAATCTGTTTACCAGATTCAATTAGAAAAAGAACTTGAAAAACAAAAGAATCTGACCCGGACGATTCTTGATTTCCAAGATAATCTCATTTTCGTGATTGAAAACGGAGAGATTGTTGAATGGAATCAAGCATTTACTAGTGTAACAGGGATTGGCATTCATAAGAATCATCCCGCGTGTTATCAAAGTCAGTTTCTTTCCAGTTTTTTTGTCGAGGATCCGCACTATTTTTATCCCAAGGATAAAGGGCGTTGGATAGAAGATTTTTCAGCTACTGGGAAAAATTCAGCAAAAGTCCGCTGGAAAGGTCCTCTAGGAAATGATTATAACTATGTAATGAAAGCAGGGCCGATTCCAGGCACAAAACAACTCTTATTTGTGCTGACAGATATAACAGATTTAGAGAAAGAAAGCCGGGATAAGGACCATTTAGCGATGCTGGACCCATTGACAAGCAGTTATACAAGGCAGAAGTTCAAGGAAATTTTGGCCGGCGAAATGAGACGTGCCGAGCGATTTGATCGGTCCTTTTCACTTATTTTAATGGATATTGATTTCTTCCAAACTCTTAACAACCAATTTGGTCCTACAGCAGGGGATAAAGTGTTAATTACGGCTTCTACCATTGTCCAGCAGCGGATTCGTGAGTGTGACATGTTTGCACGTTGGGGAGGCGAGGAATTCATCCTGCTTGTTCCTGAAACAGATGGGAATAAAGCAGTGTTACTGGCTGAATCGATCCGGTCGATTATTGAACAATATCATTTTCTCACGATTGGCCAGGTTACCTGCAGCTTTGGGGTTGCAGAATTTGCTCAGGGTAAAACAAAAGGTGAATTGCTGGCAGAACTCGACCGAGCGCTTACCACTTCAAAAAATAATGGACGAAACTGTGTATCATTATACACCAAAGAAGAGTAAGGAGGCGGCTATAATGCTTTATGTATATATTTCCTTATCATTGGTGATTGGTTATATCATTTTGACCATTTGTTTATATCTCTTTAAGAGCCGCATCCTGATGAAGAAGCTGGAAGAAAGTGAACAAAAAAATCGGGATTTAACGGAAAACTACGAAGCCATTAATCGAAATTTAGAAAAGAAAATTCAAGATGAGGTCGAAAAAAACAGGCAAAAGGATCATCTCCTGATTCAGCACTCCAGACTGGCTGCCACGGGTGAAATGATAGCCAATATTGGACATCAATGGCGGCAGCCGTTAAATAGTTTATCGCTTATTATTCAGGATGTGCGTGAGGAGTTTGAGTTTGGTCAGCTTGACGAAATCTATATTGATCATTTCACCAAGGAAAGTATGATACAAATCAAGCATATGTCCCGTACCATCCATGATTTTCAGAAGTTCTACAAACCGAATAGCGAAAAAACCCCTTTTTCAATTGGAAGTTCGATTGAGGATGCATTATCGATTTTTTCATCAAGCCTAAAATATTATGGGATTAAGATGGAATTTGAATACCGTGGTGAACTAACTGCTTACGGTTTTCCTAACGAATATAGCCAAGTGGTATTGAATATCTTAACAAATGCCCGCGATGCCTTTGTTCAAAAAGATATCAACGACAGAAAAATAACGATTAAATTAAGTAAAAGTTCGGAATTTGTTACAGCAGAGTTCACGGATAACGCCGGAGGAATCGAGCCTTCGCTCCTCAATAAAATCTTTGATCCCTATTTTACTACCAAGCCGCATGGAACAGGTTTAGGTCTATATATGACCAAGATGATACTAGAAAATATGAATGGATTGGTTACCGTTGAAAACCATGAGGCGGGTGCCCGTTTTTGCATCTCCGTACCCAAGGTAAACGAGGCAGTTAAACCTGAACTCATCTCTGTTTCTTAAGGTAAGCTCCCAGATGGCAGGGAGCTTTTGTTTATGAAATGATAATGGTTTATGAAAAAGGCCTGCTTGACGCTAACTATTCCCTGTCTAGCTATAGCGCCTAGGGGCTCTAAGGTCTAAGCCAATCTGTCAAGAAGGCAATAAAGCAGCCTTCTCGCCGGCTTGTCTGTAGCCTTGCGCCCCTGGACAAGGCGCTTTCGCTTTTCTATTTGCAAGCGTTTTATTTTGGTTTTATTTTTCAAAAAGGGTAAAATAAAGATAATAATCTTTAGGGAGTGGTCAGAATGGCAATTGAAAATCCAAGCCGTGAGGAAATCGCCGCTATTTTGAAAAAGGCAAAAAGAATTGCAGTCGTAGGATTGAGCGATAATCCAGCAAAGGCTTCCTACCAAGTATCGGAGGTCATGCAAAAGGCAGGCTATGAAATCATTCCAGTTAACCCAGCTGTCGACGAAGTACTAGGTGTAAAAGCTGTTTCCTCTTTAAAAGAAATCGAGGGACATGTTGATATCGTTAATGTTTTTAGGAGATCAGAACAATTGTTCGATGTTGCGAAGGAATTTGACGAGATCGATGCTGATGTCTATTGGGCCCAGCTCGGTCTTGCTAACGAAGAAGCCTATCAATTTTTAAAAGAAAAGGGCTATACGGTCATTATGGATCGCTGTATTAAAATCGAATATGCGATGACGAGATAAAAACTGCTATTTTTTAGCAGTTTTTTTCTTTTTTCCCTCACAAAGACCGTCAAAATTGTATTACAAAAATAAGTTGTTTTTAAATACATATTTGCCAAATCGAAATAAATCGCTACAATTAGGCATAGACGCCACAACAAGTTATGTTAAAATAAATGTGGCAAACATTAGTTCTATTGGATATATTTAAAGGATAATGGACTCTTTAAAACGAATCTTTTACTAATTTATTTTGAAAATGGCGATGAGCGCCATTTATGTTTTTTTAGGCAGGAAGGGGTATTTTAGTGGCAAGGAATCAGCAAGCATTTGATTATAATGATGATGCCATCCAGGTACTGGAAGGTCTTGAGGCGGTAAGAAAGCGCCCAGGTATGTACATTGGCAGCACTGATTCACGCGGTCTTCATCATCTTGTATATGAGATAGTGGATAACTCTGTCGATGAAGCACTTGGCGGTTTCGGTGATCAAATCATTGTAAGAATACACAAAGATAATTCCATAAGTGTTATGGATAAGGGTCGAGGAATGCCTACAGGCATGCATAAAATGGGAAAACCAACTCCGGAGGTTATTTTAACCGTGCTCCATGCCGGTGGTAAATTTGGTCAAGGCGGCTATAAAACCAGCGGAGGGCTGCACGGTGTTGGTGCTTCAGTTGTAAATGCATTATCTGAATGGTTAGTCGTTACGATTAAACGAGATGGCTTCGTTTATGAACAACGGTTTGAAAATGGCGGGAAACCCGTCACAACACTCGAAAAAATCGGCAAGACCAATCAATCGGGAACAACGATTCATTTTAAACCGGATACGACGATTTTCTCGACCACGACCTATAACTTTGAAACTCTATCTGAACGGCTGAGAGAATCAGCTTTCTTGTTAAAAGGATTAAAAATCGAGATTATTGATGACCGTAATGATCTCCACGAAGTTTTTCACTATGAAAACGGAATTGAGGCTTTTGTTGAATACCTAAACGAGGATAAAGAAACTCTTCATCCAGTTGGAAGCTTCGAAGGAACTCAAAATGGAATTGAAGTAGAATTTTCGTTTCAATTCAATGACGGCTATTCCGAAAATGTCTTATCCTTTGTTAATAACGTAAGGACAAGAGATGGCGGTACACATGAAGCCGGCGCAAAAACGGCGATGACAAGGGTGTTCAATGACTATGCCCGCAAGGTTGCTTTTCTTAAGGAAAAGGAAAAAAATTTAGATGGCAATGATATTCGCGAAGGATTATCGGCGGTTATTTCCGTAAGAATCCCGGAAGAACTGCTCCAATTTGAAGGACAAACGAAGGGAAAACTCGGAACAAGTGAAGCGAGATCTGCAGTTGATTCCGTGGTGTCTGAGCATCTTTCTTACTTCCTAGAAGAAAATCCTGATATCAGCTCGCTACTAATCAAAAAATCAATTAAAGCCTATCAGGCACGAGAAGCCGCAAGAAAAGCCCGTGAAGATGCACGAAGCGGTAAAAAGAAGAAACGGGGAGAAGCAGTCCTCTCTGGAAAGCTGACACCAGCGCAATCACGAAATCCGCAAAAGAATGAACTTTACCTAGTAGAGGGTGATTCTGCGGGAGGTTCTGCCAAGCAGGGCCGTGACCGCCGCTTTCAGGCCGTTCTTCCGCTCCGTGGTAAAGTCATTAATACCGAGAAAGCGAAACTGTCTGATATCTTCAAAAATGAGGAAATCAATACAATTATCCATGCGATTGGCGGCGGAGTTGGCGGGGATTTTTCGGTTGAAGACATCAACTATGACAAAATCGTCATTATGACCGATGCCGATACAGATGGTGCTCATATTCAAGTATTATTACTCACCTTCTTTTACCGCTATATGAAGCCGCTTGTTGAAGCCGGCAAGGTGTTTATTGCCCTGCCGCCTTTATACAAAGTAAGTAAGGGCTCCGGGAAAAAAGAAATCATTGAATATGCCTGGAATGAAGACGAACTCCAGGGTGCGATCAAAAAAGTCGGCAGAGGCTACATCATTCAGCGCTACAAAGGTCTTGGCGAAATGAATGCTGACCAGCTATGGGATACCACAATGGACCCCGAGACTCGGACATTAATCCGCGTTAAGATTGATGATATCGCCAGAGCGGAACGACGCATCACTACCCTGATGGGTGATAAAGTAGAGCCGCGCCGTAAATGGATTGAAAGTAATGTGGCATTTGGTTTAGAAGAAGATGATACGATTTTAGAAAATGAAAATATAACGGTCTCAGAGGAGGTACCTGAAGGATGAGTGCACTTGAAAAATTCCGGGACTTACCTCTAGAAGATGTAATTGGTGATCGTTTTGGCAGATATAGTAAGTATATTATCCAAGAACGTGCCCTGCCGGATGCGCGGGACGGATTAAAGCCTGTACAGCGGCGTATTTTATATGCCATGCATGTCGAAGGCAATACCTTTGATAAAGGGTTTCGAAAATCAGCTAAGACAGTTGGTAATGTTATTGGTAACTATCACCCACATGGTGATTCTTCCGTATATGAAGCCATGGTACGATTGAGCCAGGATTGGAAAGTTCGAAACGTGCTTGTTCAAATGCATGGAAACAACGGTAGTGTTGATGGTGATCCGCCTGCAGCGATGCGTTATACAGAAGCAAGGCTTTCGGCGATTGCCGCTGAACTCTTAAGGGATATTGAAAAAAACACGGTGGAATTTATTCCGAACTTTGATGATACATCGAAGGAACCGACTGTTTTACCGGCGATGTTCCCGAACTTACTTGTTAATGGTTCCACTGGAATTTCAGCAGGTTATGCTACCGATATTCCTCCACACCATTTGGGTGAAGTTATTGATGGTGTGATCATGAGAATGGATCAACCGGATTCAACGGTAGATGAACTCATGACCGTGATTAAAGGACCAGATTTCCCTACGGGCGGCATTATTCAAGGGATAGAAGGCATTAAAAAAGCCTATGAAACTGGCAAAGGTAAAATCATTGTCCGGAGTAAAGCGGAAATCGAAGAAGTTCGCGGCGGTAAGCAGCAAATTGTGATTACCGAGATCCCTTATGAAATCAATAAAGCCAATCTCGTCAAAAAAATGGATGAGTTTCGATTAGACCGTAAAGTAGAAGGAATGTCTGAGGTCCGTGATGAAACCGACCGTACCGGTCTTAGAATCGTGATTGAATTAAAAAAGGATGCCCATGCAGAAGGTGTCTTGAATTACTTATATAAAAATAGTGATCTTCAGGTAACGTATAACTTTAATATGGTCGCGATCTATAACAAACGCCCAAAACTGATGGGTATCCGAGAGTTATTAGATGCCTATATTGGCCATCAAAAAGAAGTCGTCACAAAAAGAACGCAATTTGACCTCAATAAGGCAAAAGAGCGTCAGCATATTGTGGAAGGTTTAATCAAGGCTTTGTCGATTCTCGATGAAGTGATTGCCACCATTCGTGCCTCAAAGGATAAACGGGATGCCAAAGATAACTTAATCGCCAAATTTGGTTTCACAGAATTACAAGCTGAAGCGATTGTTTCTTTACAGCTCTACCGTTTAACAAACACAGATATCACTGCACTAAGGAACGAAGCTGAAGAGTTAGCAGGAAAAGTGGAAGAGCTTACTAGTATTTTAGCTAGTGAGAAAAAACTTTTATCGGTCATTAAAAAAGAGTTAAAAGACGTAAAAAAACGCTTCGCAGATGAACGCCGTTCGAAAATCGAAGCGGAAATTGAAGAAATCAAAATTAATCTCGACGTAACTGTGCCAAGTGAAGATGTGATTGTCACCGTGACACAAGAAGGTTATGTGAAACGAACAAGCCAGCGTTCCTACGCGGCATCCGGCGGACATGACTTGGCAATGAAGGAATCTGACCGTCTCCTTGCCCAACTCGATGTGAATACAAAAGATGTATTACTGCTCTTCACCAATAAGGGCAATTACTTGTTCTGCCCTGTTCATGAGCTTCCAGATATCCGTTGGAAGGATCTTGGCCAGCATATAGCCAATATTATTCCAATTGATCGTGACGAAGAGATCATCCATGCGATTTCAGTTAAAGACTTTGAAATCGATGCTTATCTTGTTTTTGTCACGAAAAACGGAATGGTTAAGAAAACCGAACTGAAAGCCTATAAAGCACAGCGGTACTCGAAACCACTTGTGGCCGTCAATCTTAAGGATGATGATCAGGTAGTCGATGTGCATCTAACGGATGGCACGAAAGAGCTCTTCTTAGTCACCAAGTTGGGCTATGCTTTATGGTTCCATGAAGAAGAGATTAGTATTGTCGGACAGCGGGCTGCTGGTGTAAAAGGGATTAACTTAAAAGAAGACGATCTGGTCGTTGGTGGAAAGCTGATCACGCCAGATAGCAGTGAATCGATTGTAGTTGTTACCCAGCGCGGTGCCTTAAAACGCATGAAATTAAAAGAATTTGAAAAAGCAACCCGTGCAAAGCGTGGTGTTGTCATTCTCAGGGAGCTAAAAGCGAAACCGCATCGGATTGTAGGCTTCTGTTTAGCAAATGAACAAGATCTCATTATGATTGAGACAGAAAAAGGTTACACCGAAACACTAAAAACTGCCGATATTAGCTATAGTGACCGTTATTCAAACGGCTCGTTTATCCTAGACGAGGACGAAAACGGTAAAGTAAGCAACTTATGGAAAGTAGCTGCATCCGAACCAGTAACCGAATAAAACGATGAAAAGAACCTCCCAAGAAAATAGGAGGTTCTTTTCATTTTTTTTCCATAAATGGACATACTAAGTTTAAAGAAAAGGATGTGGAGGGGAACTGGATGAAAAAAGAGATGCTGTTAGTCATCGTTTCGTTTTTTTTTATATCCCTTACGACCATTACGGGCGTATATGCGATTGAAGAAAATATAAGGACCGTTACGATTTCAAAACAGGAAGCAGATCTGACTGGAGATGGGCAAAATGAGACCATTTGGTTAAAAGGGGTACCCTCTCAGGACGAAGAAAATTACTTGAAAAGTGTTTTTATTGATATTAGGGCTTCTAATGGCAGAACCTACAGCTTTCCGTTAGAAAGCGGGAAGAAGGCATCCCTAAAGTTAGTAGATTTGAACCATGATGGTTTGAAAGATTTATTTGCAAATGTATTAACAGACGAAAACGCAGGGAATGTGACGAGCTATTTGTATAGCTTAAAAGATTTTGTCCGGACCGACTTAACCGTTCCAGAGCCATTAGAAATGGATGCAAAATTTAAAAATGGGTATAAAGCAGAAATCAAATTAACCCAAACAGGAAAATCCTATCTATTTGATTTGAAAAAGCGCAAGGACTATTATAAAAAACTAGGCTTTTATTATCGTGGGAAATTAAATGAGCCAACCGAATTAACGGTTAACTCCTATTATAATGTAAAACCAATCCAAATCGACCATCAAAAAGTTGGCCTAAAAGGGCAGCAGAAGGTAACGGGGATCGCAAATGCTGATATCATCGCCTTCGTTAATTCTATTTGGTATTATGATCATGGGCATTGGAAACTCTTTAAGGCAGAAGTAACACATTAATCGTATTTCATTTTCCTATATAACAACCCACCAAAACACAGAAATTTTTCTGTGTTTTTTCTTTTAGCTAATGATTGACGTAGTCTGTCAACGGGAATATACTTAGGTCTATAAATAATTAAGCTGCCTAACTATTAGGATGGTAAATAAAATGAGGTGAGGATAGTGGCTCATTTTGAAAGTGAGACTGCGCAAAAATTAATGAAGGCATTTCAGCAATTTAGGAAAACGGGCTGGCACGAAAAGAAAATTGCTGGTTTTAATCCAAGTGAATTCAGAGTGCTCGCGCTGCTGCAACGAGCAAATATGAATAACAGTGAGATGAAGGTTTCAGAAATTAGTCAGAAATTGAACGTAACACCGCCAACCGTTACGCAAATCATCAATGGTCTCGAAAAGGATGGTTTTATTGAACGGACGATTCATCCTGAGGACAGACGTGCGGTCAAGATCAGTCTGACTGAAGAGGGACTTCAAGCAACCGAACAAGCTAGACAGACATTTGCAAATACTTTTCTAGGTCTGATTGATTATCTAGGGGAAGCGGAAAGTTTGCAGTTGGCAGAATCGCTTTTTAAAGTTCATGATTACTTTAATCAATTGGAAAATCAATAAAATAAAAACTAACATGGAAAATGGAGTGGAAGTAACTTGTTAAAATTGAGTAAATACCTTAAACCCTTTCAAATCCCGATCTATGTTGTCCTTGTGCTAGTACTTTTACAATCTCTATCGGAATTGTATTTACCTACACTGATGTCTGATATCGTCGATAAAGGGGTCGTCACTGGTGACACTCATTATATTTGGAAAATTGGCGGCTACATGCTGCTAGTAGCTTTAGGCGGAATGATTTGTTCGATTGCGGCCAGCTTTTGCTCAGCCAAAGCAGCATCTGGCTTCGGCAGGTTATTACGGAGCAAAGTCTTCTCACATGTCGGAAACTTCTCTTTAAGTGAGTTTGACAAGCTTGGCACAGCTTCACTCATCACAAGGACAACAAACGATATTACGCAAATCCAGCAGGTTATGATTATGATGTTGAGAATGATGGCCGCTGCGCCAATGATGTGTATTGGCGGGATTATCATGGCCTATTCAAAAGATGCCAAGCTCACAGGGGTCCTTGCTGTGGCGATTCCTATTTTGATTGTTGCGATTGTGGTCATTGCTAGAAAAGGGATTCCGCTCTTTAAAGCCATGCAAGTAAAATTGGATAAACTCAACCGTGTCTTAAGGGAGAATTTAACAGGTATTCGTGTTATTCGTTCCTTTAACCGGGTTGAACATGAGAAAAAACGTTTTAACGAAGCCAACTGGGATTTAACGCAAACAGCGATAAAGGTAAATAAAATTATGGCGGCAATGATGCCGATTATGATGGTTGTCCTCAACCTTACAACGGTGGCGATTATTTGGTTCGGCGGCCACCGGGTTAGTAATGGAAGTATGGAAGTTGGGGATATGATGGCATTTATTCAATACGCCATGCAAATCATGTTCTCGTTCATTATGTTATCGATGATGTTTGTTATGATCCCAAGAGCATCGGTTTCAGCAGTTAGAATTAACGAAGTACTTGAGACGGTCGCCGATATTAAGGACCCAGATTCAGCCGCATCAATGGAAGGGGAAAGAGGCCATGTGGAATTTCGCGATGTGACCTTCAGCTATCCCGGTGCTGAAATGCCGGCAATCTCTAACATTTCTTTTTCGATGAATCCAGGTGAAGTGACTGCAATCATTGGAGGAACTGGCTCAGGTAAATCCACACTTATCAATTTAATTCCGCGTTTTTATGATGTGGATAGTGGTCAGGTAGTGGTGGGTGGAACAGATGTTCGTGAAATGACGCAAGAGCAGCTTCGTCAAAAGATTGGATTTGTTCCACAGCAGGCTATTCTCTTTACGGGTACAATGGCAGAAAATATCCGTTATGGAAAAGAAGATGCTACAGATGAAGAAGTACGTCATGCCGCTGAAATTGCCCAGGCAACTGAATTTATTTCATCCATGCCCGAAGGATTTGATTCCATAATTGCGCAAGGGGGAACAAATGTTTCGGGTGGTCAAAAACAGAGACTCTCGATTGCCCGTGCCCTCGTAAGAAAGCCGGAAATCTATATCTTTGATGATAGTTTTTCAGCATTAGATTTTAAGACGGATGCCAAGCTTCGGGCGGCCTTAAAGGAAGAAACCGGTCAATCAACGGTCTTAATTGTGGCGCAGCGAGTTAGTACGATTATTGATGCCGATCGAATTATTGTCTTAGATGATGGAAAGATTGCAGGAATCGGTACACACAAACAGCTCATGGAAACGAGTCCTGTTTATCGTGAGATTGTGATGTCACAGCTGTCAGAGGAGGAAATTGCATGAGTGCAGATTCTAAACATAGCGAGGGTGCACCAAGAAGAGGTCCAGGCGGAGGATTTGGTCCTCGGGGAATGGGGATGCCTGTCCAAAAAGCAAAGGATTTTAAAGGAACGCTTAAAAGACTCGTAGTCTACTTAAAACCATATAAATTGCAGCTCATTTCTGTCCTGATCACAGCCATCATTAGTACGGTCTTTTCCATTGTCAGCCCGAAAATAATGGGACATGCGACAACAAAACTCTTTGAAGGGTTAATGATGAAGCTAAAGGGTGTTCCCGGCGCTGAAATCGATTTTGATTATATCGGTCAAATTATTTTACTATTAATCGGCCTCTATATATTGAGTGCAATCTTTGCTTATTTACAGGGATATATCATGGCAGGGGTGGCTCAAAAGACCGTTTATAATCTACGGAATGAAGTAGAGGAAAAGCTGAACCGAATGCCGTTAAAGTACTTTGATTCTAAGACTCATGGTGAAATCCTCTCCAGAGCCGTCAATGATGTTGATAATATCAGTACGACCCTCCAGCAAAGCTTAACACAGCTGATTACCTCGGTTGTTACCATAGTTGGAGTAATCGTGATGATGCTGTCGATTAGTCCATTAATGACATTAATTGTTATTGTGACCTTACCACTCAGCTTTATTGCAACTGCGAATATTGCGAAAAAGTCACAGCAGTATTTTAAGGGACAGCAAAAATCGTTAGGCCAGTTGAATGGTCATGTAGAGGAAATGTATACAGGCCATAAAGTGGTAAAAGTTTTTGGCCATGAAAAAAGATCGGTTGAGGAATTTGAAAAAATCAATGAAAAGCTCTATCAATCAGGCTGGAAGGCCCAGTTTGTCTCCGGAATGATCATGCCGCTTATGTCGTTTATCAATAATATCGGCTATGTGCTTGTATCGGTGGCAGGCGGTCTGTTGGTCACAAAAAAGGCGATTGAAATCGGAGATATTCAAGCTTTTATCCAATATGCCCGTCAGTTTTCGCAGCCAATCGCGCAAACTGCACAAATCGCCAACGTCATCCAATCGACGATTGCCAGTGCAGAACGTGTTTTTGAAATTTTAGACGAAACAGAAGAGGTTCCAGAAGCGGTTGAACCAAAAGATATTCCATCCCCAGAAGGGAACGTCAGCTTTGAACATGTTTCCTTTGGTTATAAAAACGATGAGCTGCTGATTGAGGATATGAATATTGAGGTGAAATCAGGCCAAAAGGTAGCCATTGTCGGACCGACTGGTGCTGGCAAAACCACTCTGATCAATTTATTAATGCGATTCTATGAACTTAATTCTGGAAAAATATTAATTGATGGAATTGATACTAGAGAGCTAAAAAGAGAGAAACTACGAAGCTTATTTGGAATGGTGCTTCAGGATACATGGCTGTTTAACAGTACGATCCGCGATAATATCGCGTACGGAAGAGAAGGGGCATCGGAAGTGGAAATTGTTGCTGCTGCTAAAGCCGCAAACGCTGACCACTTTATCCGTACACTTCCGGATGGCTATGATACGATTCTTAATGAAGAAGCATCCAATATTTCGCAAGGGCAGAAGCAATTACTTACAATTGCCCGGGCCATTTTAGCAGATCCAGCTATCCTAATTCTTGACGAAGCAACGAGCAGTGTTGATACCAGAACAGAGGTACAGATTCAAAAGGCAATGGATTATTTAATGAAAGGCCGCACAAGTTTTGTCATCGCGCACCGTTTATCCACTATAAGAGATGCGGATTTAATCCTAGTTATGAATCATGGTTCGGTTATTGAAAAGGGGACTCATACAGAATTATTAGCTCAGGGCGGCTTCTATGCGGATTTATATAATAGCCAGTTTACCGGGCAAAAAAATATAGGATAAATGTTAAATGTCAAAAAAGATGGGAACTAAACAATAAAGGTGGGAACTGACTATAAAAGGGAGTTTATGCTTCTTTTAATTTAGGCAATTTTAATACTCCCATTATAGATTGACAGTTCATAGCTCTTAAAAAAGTTTATCATATTTGAAGTAACGGGTGCGTTTCTACAATAAGTGGAGACGCACTTTTTATTTCTAGTTCCCGACTTTTTTGTAACTCGAAAAACATAAGCAGTTCCCAACTTTATTGGTTGTTTCTTTTTACATTGAAACGGGAACTCATATAAAAAGTGAATTGTAGAGGAAGTGGACATTCGTGTTGAATTCGCAGTCAAAAGCAGAAGCAAAAGATAAAATCAAAGAAGTGAAACCATGGGTTCGGCGTTTTGGCCGTTTAGGTTATATGGCTAAAGGCCTCGTGTACGGAATGATTGGGGTACTCGCAGCTTTAGCAGCATTCGGATCCGGAGGCGGCATGACTGGGACAGCTGGTGTTCTACATTCATTGGCCGGAATGCCATTTGGTGAAGTTGCATTATGGATTATCGGAATTGCACTAATTGGTTACATCCTATGGGATTTTATTAAAGTGATTAAGGATCCTGAAAATGACGGAACTGATGCTAAAGGCCTGATTAAAAGAACTGGTTATTTCATCAGTGGTGTGATTTATACAAATTTAGCATTTGGTGCAATAAAATTAGCTAGTCACACAGGGTACACTGGTGGTGACAACTCAGGAAAAACGATTTCCGCTAAGTTAATGGAACAGCCATTTGGCATATGGTTTGTTGGAATAGTGGGTGCTATTATTACTGGGTATGGTGTTTTTGAACTTTATAGTGGTGTAAAAGAGAAATTTATGTCTAAATTCAAGACCTACGAAATGAATGATAAGGAACGTAAAATTGCACGACTTTCTGGTAAACTAGGTCTGATTTCAAGAGGAATTGTTCTGAGTATGGTCGGCTTTTTTTCATTCGTGCAGCATACACACATAACCCCGATCAATCAAAAGGGATTGGCGGTGCTTTAACAGCATTAGCAAGCCAGCCATTCGGACAGTTTATACTGGTAATAGTGGCTGTTGGACTGATTTTATATGGCGTCTACCAAATTATTATAGGACGCTATCAGCATATGAATTTTGGGTATGATAGAGAATAGTATAGGGTAAGTGATGATCAAGCTACCGCGATTAAGACTGTCGTGGCAGCTTTTTGTAGTTTAGAAATTCAATATAAACCGAGTCTATGAAAACAATTGATTTTAATTTATCGAAGTCCTTTTAGGAAGAAGGGAGGCAGTTTTATTTTAAAATTATTCATTTTCAACTTATATTTATACAAAAAAATCCATGAAATTAGTTAAATTTTATCAATTTCATCTCAATAATAAGAATACTTGTTATTTTGAGACAAGGTAGGATTTATATTTATAGTATGTGAATCGATTGACTTATCAATGATTTTAATAAAGGTCCTGAATAGTAATGTGACAATCAATTTATCAGTTTACATAATAATATTATGTAAACTGATAAATTGAATAAAAAAACTGCCCACTAATGGGCAGTCTAATCGATTTCTTCTTTTGGCATATCCATTTTATCGACAGCAATTTTTAGATCATCATTCTTAATATGAGTATAAATCATTGTTGTCTGGATCGATGAATGACCTAATTGACGTCTTAATTTCGGTACATCATTGATCTCAGCATGGTATCTGGTTGCAAACGAATGCCGCAGCTTATGGACCGATAATGATGGTTTCCCAAATGCCGTTGCATATTTTTCAATCAGTTTTTCTACCGATCGTGCTGTAAGCTGCCGCGATTTTCCTTTAGGACCGATCGGTGCAGAGATAAATAACGCCTTATTTGTTTTGTCTACTTTATATTTAGCCGCTCTCACGGAGAGGTATTCCTGGAGGTCCGCCATAGCCACTTGGCTAAAGTAAACAAATTGTTCTTTATTTCCTTTTCTAATCACTCTTACACAGAATTTACTAAAATCAATATCGTCTAATTCGATACCGGTTAACTCAGAAAGACGAAGTCCAGAACCCAATATTAAGGAAACAATCGCCGTATCACGTTCTTTATTTAACTGATAAAAGTTATATAGTTTTTTATTTTCTTTAGTTAATTCGCCATAATCATTTGCAACAAATAAACGAAACTTTTCGTATTCATCACCAAGAAGGATTTTACCTTCCATTTTATTTGCTTTGGTTTCCATGCTGTCTTTTACTTCATTAAACTCGATTTTGGCCATCACATTTCGATTGATATAAGGCTTTAAATCCGGTGTTTCAGCGATATTTTGCAGATAATTAAACAGTGACTTTAAGGCCGATAATTTACGATTTACCGTTAATTCCTTGTTTTCTAACTGATAATGGAGATAGTTTAAAAAGTTTTCAACCTCTAAAACGGTCATTTGTTCGAGACGTTCCAGCGGGATTTCCTTAACAGGACCTTGATACAACTGCTCCATAATGATCCAATTGAAAAAGATCTTGTAGTCATGACAGTAATTAAATAACGATGCAGTCGAGAGTTTACGCAGCTTGTGATTTATGTATTCTTCGACATACCAAGGGAGTTCGTTCAGCAAGGTTTGTAATTTTTTAAAATTGGTTTGTTTATCCTGATTTACCATATTAACACCTCACATCTATTTTACTTGGTATGATTAATTACGTCAAATTTATATTTTACGTAATTATATTTTTGATGATTAATCTATAGGTACGCAATCTATACTTAGCGACCACTAATGAGTGAGTTGAGCATCTGTTACGTATTTGTTTACCTCCTCTTCTCCAATCTCGAGAAAATCTATAAATACATTGCATGCATGAGTATTTTAAATGATTATATTTACTAACAATGAAAAAGAATATCAGACACTTTTTTTGTCTGATATTCGGATTATATTGCACCTTTAAAATATGTTTATTTTCTTAAGATTTGTAATGCACCGCCCCATGCTACAACTTGGTCAAGCATCAAACTGATATTATTAAGATGTAATTCAGCCGGTTTAAATGTTGTAAAGTTTTCAAAATCTGTAAATAAGGATAATGTTGGGTTAATTTTCACATCTGCAATGAATAATTCTCCACATATTCCTCGTAAATGTTCAGCTGCACGAGCTCCACCAGTTCCCCCGTAGCTTACGATTCCTGCTGCTTTGTTATTCCAAGCTTCACGATTAGCGATATCAAGTGCATTTTTTAATGCCCCAGTAATACTGTGATTGTATTCCTGAACAATAAATACAAATCCATCCAAGCTGGCAACCTTTTCACTCCAAGCTGCTATTCCAGGTTCTGTTCCATCAGTTGTTCCGAAAAACGGCAATTGGAAATCGGCAATATCGACAATTTCATAATTTGCATCTTCACGTTTGGCAGCAATTCCTTTTATCCATTCTCCAACTTGAGGACTTACTCGACCTTGACGAGTGCTTCCTAAGATAATACCGATATTTAATTTTCCATTTGTCATGATTTCTTCCTCCTTGGTCTATTAAAACGAATTTTTTGAATTAGTTTTATGATAATTTAATAGTTTGTTTGAGATAGTTGGCTTACAATTTGAGCCAAAGCCTACTTCATCGGTGTGACTGGGCTTCTGATACAGCGGAATTCGTAATTATTTTAATAAAATTTGTAACGCTTCTTTCACAGAAGTTGGTTTGCGATCTAGAAGCATTTCTAAATCAGAATGTGGGGCTTCTAATCCACCTTCACGAATTCCATTTTGAATCATCACTAGCATTGATACAAATTCCTCTGGCACGCCAGCCTCTTTTAGCATTTTTTCATGAGCTTCAGAATGTACGGCTAATAAAGGAATTTCTTTACCTGTAACCTCATTAACTGCATCAACGAATTGTTGTTGTGTTAAGTTTTCACCTGCTAATTCGTATGCTTTATTATCGTGTCCATCACCTGCTAACACATTGGCAGTGGCTTCACCTAAATCTGGACGGTAGACCCAAGCTACCTTCCCTTCACCTGCAGATGTAACCCAAGGTGCGCCATTTAAGCATTGTTGAATGGTACCTAATTCGTTTTCAACATACCAGTTGTTACGAACAAATACATATGGAATACCGGATTCTTTAATGATGTTTTCACGTTCACGGTGAGGAGCAGCTAAAACGAAATCACTCACATCTGCACGTGGTGCACTTGAGTAAACCAATTGGGATACACCAGTCTCTTTCGCTGCTTCTACAGTATTTTTCTGCTGTTGGATTGCTATTTCCATAACAGGTACTGTTGAAACTATGAAGACACGGTCCACACCCTTGAACGCTTCAACTAATGTTTCTTTTTTCTCAAAATCTGTTAAGCGAACTTCAATACCTTGTGCTTCGTATGCCTTTGCTTTTTCTGATTGTGGATCACGTACGCCAGCAATAATATCTGAAACGGGTACTTTCCTCACTAAATTTTCAACGATATTTGATCCTAATTTTCCTGTTGCACCTGTAACTAATATTTTCAACTTCTTTTCCTCCAAAAATAAAATTTTATATTAAATTTCCCTTTTAACCTATCTTGATAAAAAAGAAATTTTTACAATAAATATAGAAAAAATACAACAAACGATAGAATGGCTAAGAATAGAATCATAGCTGTGTCCTTAAAGGCATCCTTTACCCGAATATGTGTAAGGATGCCTCCTACACCTGTAACAGCAAGTAAAAGTGCTCCTGCCATTGCCGAAGAAGGAACCCAATATCCAACAATTAAAAGTATAGCCCCGACTAATTCAACAAGCCCTGTTACCACTCTAAACCATTGTGGCAATCTCCAATGCGTAAAAGCCTCCACATGCATCTTAGAACCAGTTACTTTCCCGAAACCAGCCATTAAAAACATTAAGGCAAGAATTCCTTGTAAAACATAAGTTAAAATTTCCACCCTCATTCTCTCCCTTGTGGTTCTTTTTTATTTTTTTAAAACGAAGCCATCTTCCAGATTTACTTATTTTGATAAAGCTCTACGAACCATTGGTGCTACTTTGTTTGCCAGTAGATCAATGGCTTTTTCTACTCTGGCTAATGGCTGACCACCCATATCAAATTGCCCCATAAAGCGTGAATGGCCGAATAGCTCATGCTGATACAAGATTTTTTCTGCTAATTCTTCGGCACTGCCAACTGCTAAAATTTGTCCTGCTGCTCGCTGAGGTGTCAATTGCTCCGCTGATGTATAGAAGTGTGGATAACCACGATCTTTTGAAAAGTAGCTAAAATATTGATTGTAGGGTGGAAGAAATTCAGTAATCGCTTGTTCTCCTGTTTGGGCGATATATGAATGCCCCGTTACAGAAATTCTTAACTTGGATATATCATGACCTGCTTCTCTTGCGGCTTCCCAGTATAGGTCTGTTAGTGGTTTGACCGATTCTGGACGACCACCTAATAAACCAAGTGCCATATTAACACCAAGTCTGCCTGCACGAACGGCACTTGCAGGGGTACCCCCAACTCCAATCCAGAGAGGTAGTTTCTTCTGAACAGGTCTAGGTGCGATTTGTGCATTTTGAAGGGGGGAACGGAAACTCCCGTGCCAATTGACGAATTCCTGCTCCTGTAATTTCATAAAAAGATGTAACTTCTCTTCAAATAATTCATTGTAATCATTTAAACTTGCTCCAAACAGAGAGAATGATTCTAAAAATGCCCCACGACCTAAAATAATCTCGGTTCGTCCTTTCGATAGTAAATCAAGTGTCGCAAAATCTTCGTAAACACGAACTGGATCGGCTGTACTAATAACGGAAAGCGTGCTCGTTAGTTTAATGTTTTTTGTCTCCCGTGCTATCGCTGCAAGCAGCATGGCATAAGAAGATGTGACAAAATCCAGACGATGATGTTCTCCAACACCGAATACATCGAGTCCTGCTTCATCCGCCATTTTTGCCATTTGAATAATCTCTTCTACTCTGGATTGAGCAGTAGGACTATTCCCATTGGCATCAGGTATTCGTTCACCTAATGAATAAACTCCAAATTCAAATTCGCTCATTCCCTTTCCCTCCTAGTTGTTAAACACGATTGGCATTTTATGAATCCATTCGACTTTCGTTGCAGCATCAAGCATACATTTCGCTGCATGATAACGAGAAACACTCATCTTGCTTTTCGTATCTCCAAACGATATACCGTATCCATTGCCGTCTGTTTTCGCGTTCGGATCGATGATACGCACAACCGTCCAATCAAGCTTAGCTGTTTTAAGTAGCTTTTCTATCTCTTTCATCTCTGCGTAGCCAGTGGGCATGAATATCCTAGGCATGAGGTTCGGCAACACTGTAGCAAGCTGTTTAACGTCTTCCTTTGCAGAAATCGCAGGTGTAGCTAGCGTAATCAACCTTTTGATTCCGTACTCCTCCATAACAGTGATAATGGCTTTATGTGCTTCTGCAATAGGGAGGTCTGTAACTTTTCGTTTCATTGTCATTACTGGTCCAAGGGCACTTAAAACAGCATCTCTTCCGATGATGGCTTCTTTTAATTTTTCTCGTTCTGTTAAAGCCCCAACTACAATTTGTAGGTTTTCATGTTCTATATTTAAAGCATCAGGTCGTCTCGTATAGGCTGTAACATGATATCCAGCCTCAAGTGCTTGCTTAACAAGAAGCTGACCAATCTGACCATTTGCTCCAAAAATCGTTATTTTCATTTTCTTCTCTCCAACATCTTTTGTTTAGACAACATTTGTTGTAAAATCAATATATCAAGTTGGAAAACTTAAAACAACCGACAAAATGAAACATCTATTGTTTAAACAACATTTCGTTAAAAATGTCTAAAAAATAGGAGCAAATTTTATGGAAAAACAAATCGACCCACGTATACTTCGCACTCGTAAGCTCATTATGGATGCGTTTATCGAGTTATCAATGAAAAAGGACTTTAAAGACATCACCATTAAAGATATTACGACTGCTGCAACGGTTAACCGTGCAACCTTTTATTCTCATTTCATGGACAAATATGATTTGCTTGAAAAGGTGTTAAGTGAAAGTGTGATGAGAGAAGTCATTCAAGAGGTAAGTACGCATGAGGAAATTAACGAGGAGACCATTAAAGCCATTTTCTTATCAATCATTAAGTTCCTGACTTCGATCAGCAATAAATGTCAGCGAAGTTATGAGGCATTTACACCCCAGATAGAAACCATTTTTAAAATGGAACTTCAAACCTTTTTTTTAGAGTGGGCTCAAAAGCAATGGCCTAACCAAAATAAAACGGACATAGAGGCCTTTACTGTAATGTTAAGCTGGGCTCTATATGGAGCTGCGATGCATTGTATGCAAAATCAATCGACACAACCAGAAGATTATGTAAAGCAATTAATGAATTTCATAAAAAATAGAGCCTGTTTTTAATATAAAAAACAGGCTCATAAGAGATTCTTCATTTACTATCCTTCTTCAACTTAACCGTACCCAATACTCCGGTCAGGGGATAGCTGCCTTCGGCTTTTTTATTTATAAAACCCGAATTGTGGGGGTACGGTGCGAATCTTTGATTCGGATCGTGCCCCCAAACTTTTATAAGCCTTTCAGATAAGTCATGTGGATGATTAATGAATGTTTTGGAGTTTTAAAGTATTTCCCTTCCCTAGTGTATGTTTGTGAAGGTATGTACTTAGACTATTTGCCTAGTTAGCAAAATAAAAAAAGGCTGCCGTAGCAACCTTACCTTCTTGAAACCAAGCACACTTTAGCGTAATAAAAAGGAGTCCTTTGCAACCCTAACTTCAATTTAGTTAACGTACGTCTAAAATAAGGAACAGTCTAGCGTATTATTATAAAACGTTAATTAATTCATCTTTTAATTTCTTTAAATGCTCTTTAACACCACTATCAATCAGATTTCCTTTCTCATCAAACTTTTCACGGGCATTCCCCACTTGGATAATAGGTCTATTGATCAACTCCACATTTAAAGCATACATAACATCACGCAAATGACTTAGTGATACTCCAACCTGAACGGAAGCAGCACCCATAATGGCAACTGTTTTGCCTGCTAATGGTGTTTGTAAAGAGCTACGTGATAACCATTCTAGAGAATTTTTTAGTACAGCAGTATAGGACAAATTATATTCGGGTGTACTAACTATTATAGCATCGGCAGACTCTACTAATTCTTTAAGTTTTAATACTGTTTCGGGCAAGTTGTGTTCTCTCTCTTCACTAAAAAATGGGAGTTCTGATATATCAGCTTCTGTAAATTTAATTTTATCTGGCAACTGCTGTTCAAATGCTCGTAATAGACCACGGTTAAACGAATTTTTACGTAAGCTGCCGCATATTGCCACAATATGTAAATCTGATTTTAAGCCTTCCATAATATAATCCTCCTATTGAATTAAAACTGTAAATAAAAATTGTAATTTTAAAGTCGTTTTAACATTATAATACGATGCATAATGTAACAAGAGCCATTTATCATAATTTGTTATTGAAACTATACTCCCCGTTACTTCAATAAGGATTGAACCTTTAATGCAACTTCTTTCGGTGTAAACTCAATAGATAATATCCTTTCAATGTCTACCCATATTGGCAAATACGTTCCTCTGCCTCTATTCTCGTCTGTTTACTCTTCGCCTTGTCCAGTTCCGAAAGTTCCATCAATGAGTTCAGACAGAAAAAAGTATTGAGTTCCGTTAAATTCAACTTCTGCAATGCATTCGTTAATGATAATCTCAACTCCCAATTCTTCTAGAGCTTCTCTTTTAGCAGCTCTTTCAGGTGTCTCCCCTTCTTCAATTCCACCTCCTGGAAATACATAGTACGCATTCTTACGGAAAAGACCACTTCCCATATTTGGATCTCGCATATTTTCGGCTTATTTACAATTTTGAATATTGAATTAGCCAAAAAAAGGCAGGGTACATTACGTTAAATTAATTGAAAACATAACTTTTATTTATAATTTTTTAATAGTCTTGTAACAAATTAAATGTATACTAGCATTGGCCTTAAAGATTTAGATTGCACATTGCTATCCGACGCAATTGGCGGATTGGTACATATTTACTAGCTTAATAACCCCTTGAAAAGGGTAATAACAGAGTTATAATAATATAGGGTTTTTTACACTTTATTATTTACTCAAGTATACAAGACTCGGAGGTGCTTTCATTAAAATGGCTTCGTCTTCAAGGAGAAGTCTTTACTTCGACAACGCAAAGTTTTTCTTGATCTTCTTAGTGGTGTTTGGACATGTGATTAGCCCCTTAAAGGGCGATGATGATTTTTTATTCTCTTTATACTCGGTGATATTTCTTTTTCATATGCCTGCCTTCATCCTAATTTCTGGATATTTTTCTAAGGGGTTTCAAAAGAAAGGTTATTTCTTAAAAACCATTAAGAAGATATTATTACCTTATTTGATATTCCAAGTGATTTATTCTATTTTTTATTATTTGAGCGGACAGGAATCTACACTTAAATTTGACCTTCTAGAACCTCATTGGACTTTATGGTTTTTACTTAGCTTATTCAGTTGGAATGTACTGCTATATTTCTTTGCGAGATTAAAATGGTTTGGATTAGCCATAGCAGCCGTTATCGGGATAGCCATCGGTTATTTTGATCATGTGGGAAGTTATCTATCGATCTCCAGGACTTTTGTATTTTTCCCTTATTTTCTTTTAGGATTTTTAATGGAACAAAAACACTTCAAACTAGTTAAGAAAGTAAAGTATTCAACTTTCATTGGGTTTGTGGTTCTCTTGAGTACCATGTTTTTAATTGGTACTTTATTTCCAAAGGATGCGATACCATGGTTACTTGGGGATACTTCCTATGCTGATATGGGTTCGAAGGAAATTACAGATGGAATAATTCGGGCTTCTCAATATGTAGTAACAATCATTGTTATTTACGGTTTCTTGGCCATCGTTCCTTCACAAGGATTTACAATGACAGTGATTGGTCAAAGGACCTTATACGTGTATCTTCTTCATGGATTTATTATTAAAACGATTCAAACAATTGTCTCTGACGATACCTTGAGTGGTATATCCGATCATTATTTAACATTAATGGTATTTTCATTAGGGGTCTGTGTATTATTAGGTAATTATTTAATACAAAAATATACTCGTCCATTGATTGAATTAAGACTATAACGAAAAAAAAGAGAGTTGGGTTCGCTAACTCTCTTTTTGCAATGTTTATTAAAAATATTTACTCTTATTTATACAAACATTTCATAAACTGTATTTGGCAATTAAGAAATGTCGCTAATGGCAGTATATTTTTTGAATAGAAAATAAGGTTTAATATACAAATTATGCATAAACTCTTGTATATTAAGCCCTATTTAAATACATATCCTTATTCCATTAACGCACCCTTTAGTTTAAGTACAAACATTCACAAGGTTTAAAGATTTATTGCCTTATAAATTTCCCATTTCGATAATCGGCATATGCCTGTACTATTTCTTCCTCTGAATTCATAACGAATGGTCCTCTTGCAAAGACAGGCTCTTTTAATGGAACTCCAGCAAATAATACTATGCGTAATTTATCGGTTGCTGATACCTTGATAAAACTTAGTTCTGACTCATCAGCAGCACCTAACCATAATACTTGTCCTTTTTTCGCATGGAAATTATTTTCTCCGAAAGAACCACTACCTTCCAAAACATAGATATAACCATTGTAGTTGCCTGGTAAGTCTTGACTAATCGAAGCACCACTTTCGATAATCATTTCCACAAATGTTACGGGGACATAGTTAAGAGTGTTTGACACTACAGAACCCGATGAACCGGAATATACTCGAATTAGGGCTCCTTCTTCTTGACGAACAGGGGCATCTTCTTTATGAATGTTTTGGTAACGTGGCTTTACCATTTTATCCTTCCGTGGTAGGTTAACCCAAAGCTGTAGGAGGTGTACACTTTCCCCTTCCCCTGGAGATTCATTATGGACAACGCCACGTCCTGCGGTCATAAATTGAAAATCACCTTTTTGGAGTTTTCCACCTTCACCAGTTACACTATCATAATGATTAATACTACCGTCTATAACATATGTGATTGTCTCCATACCACGATGTGGGTGAATATCAAATGCTCCTTTTTCAAATTTATCTTCCATTAGCAATAAAAACGGGTCATAATCTTCCCAATATCCAGGTTCTAGGACTGCCCCAGCACGATGAACCGCACTTATTTTTCTTTCCTGGACTATCCAATCCTTTTGTATATCACGAGAATGAACTCTGTTCATGCAATTTCCCCCCTGTGTTCTTTTTTAATAGCAACCAGAACTACTTGATGAATCACTGTTCCATTTTAAAAATTATATTTCTCTTCTTTTTCCTTGCGAATTTTTGTATATGTTTCCGTTAACAAGACGGTATCCTCAACTAAACGGTCTATTCGAAAGAGGACATCATCATTTACAATTTCCTTACGGTGAAAGTCTTTTTCCTCAATAAATACATAAGTTTGAACAATTTGCGCTTTCATATAAGCCAAAATAGGCTTTAATTGTTGTTCTGCTATTAAGTAATGCTTTGGAGTCCCAGCAGTCACAAGCATACTGACAACTTTATCGCGAAATGCATTTACAGGCAGTAAATCAAATATATTTTTTAATGTAGCTGGTATTGATGCCTGAAAAACAGGTGTTCCAATAATGATGGCATCAGCTTCCATTATCGTTTGTGCTATATATTTTGTATCTCCTTCATATTCCCTATAGTTACGACCATCACTGAACTGAACGTTATATTCAGCTAAATCAATTAATATCACATCAGCCTCTGGATAATTTTTTGTAAGGGCTTTTACTGTGTAATTCATAGCTGTTCTTGTTTTCGAGCCGACTTTTGAACCAGATAAACCGACAATCTTCATTTTCTAACCCTCCTAATTTTTTGAAGTATATTTTTTTATTGCTGGTAAAATTTCAGTTGCAATAAGTTCAATATTCTTCTTTAAGTTATCAAATGTCACACCGCCAAAATCCATTTGTGCAATATAACGCTGATGACCAAATAGTTCGTACTGATAAAGTATTTTTTCAATAATTTGCTGTGGACTACCGATATTCATTACATCTCGTGGGTCTGCTCCCTGGGCAAATTGACGCTTTGGATAGCTTTGACCGTTAATCAATTGTAGTCCCTGATTAACGTGGGGATAGGCTTCTTTCTGAGCCTGCTGTGTCGTTTCAGCTACATAAAAGAAACCAGCAGTTGCGACAGGAAGCTCTGATGGTTCAAAGCCGCTCTGTTTGGCTGCCTCACGATAGGCATCAATAGAAATTTTAAAAGTAGATGCTGGACCACCTAAAGTAGCTAGAAACATCGGTACTCCTGACATTCCAGCCTTAATTGCACTAGCCGGCGGTCCACCCACTGCACGCCAAATTGGCAGGGAGCCGTTAAGCGGACGTGGGATGACCTTTGCATTTTTCAAAGGAGCCCGAAATTTTCCACTCCAATTGACAACTTCCTCTTTATTAATTTTCAATAATAACTCAAACTTTTCTTCGAACAATTCTTCATAATCTCGAAGGCTATAGCCTAATAATTCAAAGAGACCTACCCTTGATGCCCGTCCTGCAATTACCTCAGCTCGACCATTCGATATTAAATCGATTGTTGCAAAATCCTCATATACACGCACTGGGTCCGATGTACTGAGAATCGTTGAAGAGCTTGCAATTTTAATTTTTTCTGTTGCCTGAGCAATTGCTGCCAAAACAACCGAATGTGCCTGCGTAGTAAAATACTCCTGATGACTTTCACCGACACTAAAAAAATCAATACCTGCTTGCTCGGCAAGCTTAGCTAATTCAATGATTTCCTGAATTCTTTGTCGAGCTGAAATACGCTCTCCTGTATAAGGATTGGGTATATGGTCTCCTAGCGTATAAATTCCAAATTCTAGACCCTTACTTTGGTCGATTCGATATTTTTCCATATTAGTAAACCACCCTTTATATATATAGTTGTTTTCTTTCTCTATTTATAATGTTATTATTACTCATAATCACCATTTTAAGAAGTACGCACTTTAAAGTGGTATAGTATACAAAAGGATACTAAAGGAGTATAAAGGATGGAAAAAGAGCCAGAATTATGTCGGGTGGATGATGCTTTAGGTATTTTAGTTGGGAAATGGAAACCAATTATTTTATTGCATCTATTGAAGAACGGTACTCAAAGATTCAGTGAATTAAAACGAAGTATGCCTGGAATTACCCAAAAGATGTTGACTAACCAATTACGGGAATTAGAAGATGAGGATATTATTCAGCGTGTTGTATATCCCCAAGTACCTCCTAAAGTGGAATATTCCATTACTGACTATGGAAGGAGCTTGGAACCAATCTTAGAAGCAATGCACGAATGGGGAACAAAGCATACTTTGCATAAAATGGTGAAATTGAAACAAAAGAAAGGATAACAAAAAGCTACCTGTATGGTAGCTTTTCTTCTTAAACTATTCTGCCCCGTTAGTGCAGTAAGCATCGCTTCACAAATATGAATAAATATTAGTGTTTATACGGGTTTACCCTTAAGTAATGATTCATAAAGATTAATAAACATACTGCCAAAACATACATCAGTTAATTGCCAGAAACACATAAACACCAATCATTATTAATAGGAACCCAGCGACAATATTCGAGTATTTGCCAATTTTTTTCCCACAAATCTTATTTCCAAGTTTTAATCCACACCAAATGGAGATTACCGAAAACAATCCAATCGGAAATGTTGTTAAAGCTGTGGAAACTCCTGTTATTCCTGCCCCTAACCCCATTGCTAAACAATTTATAGCTAACGCAAATCCTAAAAATATCGACTCTTTTAATGAGATGATCTTATCATCATTTACATCCGCTAAAACGGAATGAGTTATCACTTATTCCTAGATTATCAAGATTGGAGGCAATATCAATTAATAAAACAGATAAAAGGTGCATATTTTCCTCCTATGGCTTGTAGTGTAGCTTCAGTACATTCTTTTACAATCTAATTATGAAGTAAAAAAAATATCCCTTGTTAAAGCCTCCAGGACACAAAAATCCATCCTTTGAGGGGGAGTTCCCTTATTTTATATAGCCAAACATAAACAAATAGAACAATGTAAAGATTATGGATAAGATAATTGCCCATATTGGCTTTTTATAGTGAAGTCTTAGCATTATGAACATAGTTAGATCAAACAAAGCAGTCCATCCCAAATTCCATCCATGATAATAGCTAACCTGATTGAATTTAAGCAGCGCTACTTCAACTGCAATAAAAAGTGCGACCCATTTTAGAATATAAAAGCATTTTTTTCTAAGCTGTCCCTCTGGAAAATTAGATAAATAAATAAAAGTAAATAATGTATTAATGATAAATATATGCCATAAAAAAATGCCTATGTGGCTTTTAAAGAAAAAATCCTGTGAACTAAATTCCCATAAATGAAATTTGCTTAAAGCGAAATATTTGTATAGAAGGTTTGAAGCAACAATATACATCATTGTTGGATAATAATTTTGCCATTCTTTCCACTTTGCCCATATCAAAGAAGCTGCTATAAGTAATAATCCAATCGTAAAATGCATATTAATTTCTTCCTTCCTACCAACTCTTAACAAAAAATTCCTGATATTTTTATAGATTCTAGGTTGAAGATATTTATATTCACAAAATGCTTATGAGGAAATTATACCAAATGGAAAACGTTTTCCAATTCATTTTCACAAAATTGTAATAATATTGGATTTATTTACCACATATGTTATATGTACATTAGCCTGCTATTTACTGATTAAAGACCAATAAAAATGGACTGCCCTGGAATATTAATATAAGTATCTCTCATAATGGAAATCAATTTTCGTTGATGAGTTTCTTGATCATAATGGGCAATCATGATTGAATCTGTTCTTGCATGTTCTTCCCCACGTGTATCACTACCTAAGAGGAGCACATTTATTCTACGAATATCGGCTTATTGTGATCCCTCTAGTTTTATTGAATAACCTGCAACCAAAAATAACTCTGATATAGGGACATTTAGATAGTCTGCAAATTTTTGTAAATGTCCAGGATTGGCCTTGCGTTTGCCAATTATAATACGTGAGATAGTGGCTGTGTCAATATCCGTGAGTTCACTAAATTTTTTGTCAATGAATTTCAAACATTAATTAATGGTAAAAAAATAATCCCTCTTAAAAAAGAGGGATTTACAGTTAAGCGTGTGCTTCTTGATTTGAAGTTTTTACAATTTCTAATGACTTAATATGGTAGCCGTCTACCTCAATCATCTTAAACTCATAATCGCCATGATAAAGTTTTTCACCTTCGGCAATATCCATTTTTTGTGTCAATATCCAACCACCGATTGTATCAATTTCCGTATCATCAAGTTCAAGCCCGAATAAATCATTCACTTCTTCAATTAGGACCTTTCCATCTAAGATGGTCTTATTTTCATTAATCTTATTGATTTCAGGGACCTCATCCGCATCAAATTCGTCTCGAATTTCCCCTACAATTTCTTCAAGAATATCCTCGACAGTTACTAATCCTGCTGTTCCTCCATATTCATCCATTAGGATGGCCATATGAATGCGGTCTTTCTGCATTTTAAGCAACAAATCGTGTATGGCAATTGATTCAATCACCTGGATGACAGGGCGTACATAATGTTCGATTGGAGTTTCTAGATTTTTGTTGATAATATAATCCGTGAGAACCTCTTTCATATTAACCATACCGACTATATTATCTTTTTCACCATCGATGACTGGGTATCTTGTATAATTTTCATTTTTTACGATTTCAAGGCATTCCGCTAACGTTTGGGATTTATCAAACGCAACAATCTCCGTACGTGGCACCATAATTTCCTTTGCAATTCGATCATCAAATTCAAAAATGTTGTTCACATATTTAAATTCTGATTGATTAATTTCTCCACTCATATAACTTTCATTGATAATTAATTGAAGTTCTTCTTCTGAGTGGGCAACTTCGTGTTCTGAAGCAGGCTTCAATCCAAAGATGCCGACAATCAAACGAGCTGAGCCGTTTAACGCTTTAATAAAAGGATACATAATTTTATAAAAAAGAATCATGGGTTTAGCGAAAAACAATGTAACCATTTCTGCTTTTTGAATAGCAGCAGTTTTGGGAGCAAGTTCCCCTACCACCACATGAATAAATGTTACGGAAGCAAAAGCAATAATAAAGGAAACAATACTTGATACTGATTCAGGCAAGTTTAAACTAACCAACAATGGGTGAAGGATATGTTCTACCGTTGGTTCACCTAACCAACCTAAACCCAATGCAGTTACCGTTATACCTAATTGACAAGCTGATAAATATTCATCTAAGTTAGATATAATTTTTTTAGCTGAAATGGCATTTTTATTGCCTGCACTAACCAGTTGGTCAATTCTGGTACCACGGATTTTTACAATTGCAAATTCAAAAGATACAAAAAATGCTGTTAATGCTATTAGAATTGCAATTACCATCAAATTAATGACTATCAATTAGTCTCCTCACTTTTTGTTATAAAGTGAGGAATACACCTCCTGGTTGTTAAAAAAATTTAGTTATTACTTTAAATGATATTGTTAATCTTCCTGTTCTTCCTTATTTCCTTGACAGAAAATCATCACAAATTTTAATAGTTCAAAAACAGAAAACAGTGCTGCTGCCACATAAGTTAAGCAAATAGTAATAACAATGATTGAGCTAATGTAACTCCCTGTAAGGATAGTTTATTTACGAGCATTTCTTTTTCATTACTGTTTAATTTTTGTAGAACAGGCTCCATCGCCTTTATTTCCTCTTTAAGATGCTCCATGAGAACAGCAATCTGTTCACAATGTTTTTCCACTATCTCTTTATCTATTGACTTTTCTGAATGAATCATTTTAATGTAGAATTTAATTTCCTCAAGTGGAATATTAAGAGTTTTATAGTGTTCAACCAATTCCAAGATATGAATGGAATCTTCTCCATACATCCGATAATTTGATTTTGTCCTTACAGGGGTTAGTAAGCCTATTTGGGTATAGTAATCAATAGTTCTTTTTGATATGTTCATTAAACTGGCTATTTCTCCAATTCGATACAACTTCCCAACTTACTCACCCCTTCCTAATTAATTGTTAACTATAACACATCCCCAACCATACAGTCAACGTTACGGTTTATATACCCTTAAACATGATATTAGAAAACTAATATCCAATAAAATGATAAGAAATCTTTTAAAATAAAAAAACTCTACTCGTTTCATGCTAGGCTTTGAGAGAATGTTATAATGATATACGATACATTTTAAAAAAGGTTTCAAATTACTGCACGAACACCATTTTTACTATCCTCGAAAAAAATTAGATGGAGGCTTCAATGAATATTAGCAGAAGAAAGAAAATCCTAAATATTTTCCTATTCTTTTAGTTTTCTGCTCAAGGAATTTTTTGGCTATATAGCACAAATATGCAAAAAGCAACTGATAAACAACTTATTCAATATGAGCCTGAGATTTCGAACGAGCTCAATAATTCAGTATTTACTTATTTTTAAAAAATAGTTAATAAACAAAAAGACCGAAATGTTCAGGATTTATCCTTAAGTACACTCATCGCAGCAATAAACAGTATTACCTTTTAAATCCTTTTCTACATATAAGAAATAAGGTTCATTTTGATCTATCGGAAGTCCACAGTGTACACAAATAATGTTGTCTTCATAAGGTCCATTGCTTAATTGCTCCAAAATATCACCTCTTAAATTGGTATTTATCCATTAGATTCAGTAATTAAAATGAGTTGAAAAGTGGTTGTCCTAAATTTCCATCTCTAAATAATAAGAGGAGCTCACTATATTTACTATTAATATAATCTATGTAAAAAACACAGCATAGAGAATAACATATCTCCTAGTTTTTCTATTATATTTTACATATGTAGAGGTTGTGAAGGAGTGTACTTTAACTCCTTCAGTTTAATATGATTTTCTCTTAAATACTCCATAATTTACTAATCTTTCTTCAAAACGAAAACTCTCTTCTTTGCTTTGCTTTGCTTTACTAAGTTATCCAAATCAAAATTTAACAGATTATCTATATGCTTTACCTGATATTCCCCATCCTCTTCCCCTCCGAATTGCATAAATTATTGTTAAACTTTTCTGCCATTCACTTTAATAAGGAAAAAACGATATTTAGCTGCAAAATCCATTCATGTCAAAGAGGTATCTTTGTCCATACAACTGACTCGAGACAAACATATACTGAATAAAACCTTTGATTATAATAGAGAGGAGAAATCAGCTTTGACAAGATATCGTATTATCTCCTTTGATGGAGGTGGCACCTTAGGTGCATTAACTTTACAACTTTTGAACAGACTGGCTCGACAAAAACCACAATTAATTCGTCAAACCCATGTTTTCGCGGGGAATTCAATCGGTTCATTCACTGCCCTTGCGTTAGCAAGTGGAAGATCGCCGAAGGAGACACTTCAGTATTTTAGGGATAAAATCCTACCGGCATACAGCGTTTCCCGACCAGGTGGACCTGTTTTTAATCAACAATTACCCTATTCCGGTTTTATCGAAGCGGTAGAAGCATTCTTTCCACCAGATCTTCGTCTCAAAAACTTAAAAAAACGAATTGTTGTCCCTTCATTTCAACTATTCTCACCGGAGCTGAATCGTTGGACTCCTGTGTTATTCCACAACTTTCCTGGCTCTCCCTATTTAAATGAGAAAGCAAGTGATGTGATACTACGGAGCAGTGCTGCTCCCGCTTCGCAACGAGCCTATCAAAACTACGTGGATGGGTTTGTCATAACCACAAACCCTAGTACAGCTAGTATCTCGTTTGCAGTGGATAAAGCCAAACAGCCGTTGGATCAAATTGCCGTTTTATCAATTGGAACAGGTGAAGCCCCACTTCAGTTAAGAAGAGATACGAAGGGTTGGGGGATGGTTAGTGCAGATAACCTACGCCCCGAAAATCTGAACGACCTTCCTCCAAATTGGGGAGTCCTTTTCGACCGATCGCCCAATGAACCCTTACTGCCATTTCTTCAGCTTGTCAGTAATGGAACCGGTTACTATGAATCTATTGTCAGCTCCCAACTTTTAGGAGAACGTTTTTTTCGGTTAAATCCAAGAATCCCTAATTTCTCCAAAACAGATCCTTCCGTGTATCCCGCTCTGATTGAAATTGCTAACAATACCCATTTATTACCTGCAATTCAATTTATCGAGAAAAATTGGAACTAACTTTTCGTTGAAGAACAAGCATTTTTGTTTTACGTACTCAAAAAATGGTGAAAATCATCAGACAGTTTGTCCACCTCAAATTATAAAATGTCACATAAAATATTATTAGTTGGAAATGGAGGTGAATATATTTTGTCTGAAATTTTTACCACTGGCCCAATTATTGTTCCAGCAAAAATAACAGGTGACCCCGTTGGCGGCCCTCCTGATGTAGTTCGTGTTACCATTGTTAACCCAACCACCAAAGTTTTTAAGATCCGATTAGTTGGAGAAGTTTATGATCGTGTTCAAGGAACTGTGGAGATTGTTTCTGATTGTGAACAAACAATCCCTCGAAATAGTTTTTTGAGAAGAACATTTATTTTTTCTGCACAGCCAGGGGATTTTCTTCGTTTTTATGTGAAAGGAGACCTTGATGAAGAGGCAGAAAAACTCGAAGTCGCCTTCATCGGTCAAAGAAGTAGTGATCAAATGGATGAACCAACAATGTTCTTCCGGCACGCAGATCTTATTGAAGTAGAAAATCTACGTATCCATCCTATCGCTGAAGAACCTGATTGTAGCAGCAGTTCATCTACATTATCTGCATCTACCCATTTATGGGAAGACTAATCGTGAAATGAAAAATGTCCAAAAGGAAACGAACAGGGTTTAATAGAATCTGTTCCTTTCCTTTTTTAATAGATTTAAAAAATTGTTAGTCCTGTTAACTCAATAAAAACAACACCCAAAATTGCAACTGTTAGACGAAGAACAATCATTAATGATTTTGTAGCTTAAAAGAATGTATTCAATGCCCCTTTATTTTAGTACTAACAAGTTTGCACTTAATCAATCAAATTGCTCCTTCTTTAAACAACTGCCAGTTACTTTAATAAGAAAAAAACGATTGTATTTATTCAAGTAATGCCACCGTTACTTTAAGTAAAATATTTCACAATCTTTCTTGGAACATTAGAGCTTTATATACTTTTCAGTATCTTAGCTGGATTTCCCGCCACTATTGAATTATTAGGTACATCTTTCGTCACAACAGAACCAGCAGCAATAATTGAATTATTACCAATAGTGATTCCAGGTAAGATAACACAACTGCCACCAATCCACACATCATTTCCTATTGTTATTGGAATCGCATAACCACTCTTGTTTCTATCTTTAGGTTGAATTGAATGACCAGCAGTGTATAGTCCAACATTAGGACCAATCATACAGTTTTCACCAATCCTTACTACTGCCATATCTAATATCGTACAGTTATATCCCGCATAGAAGTTGTCTCCAATGTGGATGTTGTATCCTAAGTCACAGTGGAAATTATGCTCAATACTCGGATTTACTCCAACACTTCCGAATAACTCCCTTATAATTTCCTCTTTTCTTTCTGAATCTTCGATTGGACAATTGTTAAACTCTTGAACAAGTTTATGGGCAATCATATTTTTCAACCTTAGTTCATCCTTACCACGTTCATAGTAGATTTTCTCTTTATCCTCCATATCTAGTCTCCTTTCTTCAGTTATTTATAAAATACCACAATTTCTTAAAGTAACCTGCATCTTTAGTTGATCAATAAGAACCACTGTATTTAATAACCACTTTCGATTAAATGTTTTAATAGTTCTTTTTGAATACGAAGTAAAGATTGAATATCCTCATCAGACATATTTTCTAATGCAGAAAGCATAGCTTTATAAGATATTGAATTCCTACTTGATTTCTTTGACACTTCTTCCCCTCTGAATGTTAACTTCAACTTTACCTCTCTTCGGTCTTCATCAGAAAATTTTCTTTCTACCAAACCCATATTAACTAATTTATCAACCCCAACGCTTATAGTACTCTTGGAAGATATAAGCCTTTCAACCAGTTCTTGCTGTGTTAATTCAGGAAATGCGAATAAAGTATTAAGTATTGATAATTGTTGTAATGTCAGACCAAAGCTTTCAGCATTTTTTTTTGTAAATTTAGCTGTGGTTTTGTTAATAGCCCATAATGATTGATAAACTTCCTGAACTTGTTTAACTTTCGGGTCCTTGAAATTCATGTCCATTTACGTCACTCCTTAATAAAATAGTTCAATTATAAACTGTTCGATAATAAACTATTTTATCTTAGAAAATAAAAAAAATAAACTATTAACTGTTCAATAAACCTCCCCTTTAGCAGTTCTTCACAACCTTAATAGCGAGAGCCTATTAAGACACAATCCAAACACCTACAAAAATAGACTTCATAATGTCTCAAATGTCTTGTATCAGAATGCTTATCGTTGTAAGTTTACTTAACGCTATATTGTAAAGAAATGTACTTAAAGTAACAGGTAGACTTTTTATTATTTATTTATAAAGAAAAAACGCATCGAATCAAATGACTCGATGCATTCGTTTTATAAATTATTATTCGTGTCATCATTAACAGGTTCTAACCATTCAGTTTCGCCTGGTGTCAATGCTAAGTGTACAAACCAACTGTCTTTTGTGGCACCATGCCAATGTTTTACATTCGGCGAAATGTTGACCACATCTCCCGTTTTGAGTATACGAGCTGGTTTTCATTCTTCTTGGTACCAACCCTCACCACCAGTAACTAACAAAACTTGTCCAACTTTATGGGAGTGCCAGTTATTGCGAGCTCCTGGAGCAAAGGTTACATTACCGATTGCAGTATTAAGTGGCGTTGGATCGTTAAACACCATTTGTAAGTATGCATCACCGATAAAGTTTGCTTCAACTTTTTGTCCCAATGGGAAGATGGTGCTATTACTCAATTGTTCACTTTTCAATTTTAATACCAACCTTTTTTATTAATTGTCTAGAAAAAAGGAGCTTAATCCCGTTTTGTTACATACTTCAACCATAGCCCACCATCTTCCAGTTTTTCTATGTCCTTTAAATAGAAATTTGCTGGTTGTGTTCTATTTAAAGAAGAACTCGTTTCAAATAGTGTCACAGAGTTAGATGCAGCATCTGCAATTGGGACTAAAATCAGGCTCAATTCATCAATTAATCCTTCATTTAAAAAGGAGCCGTTTAGAAAACCTCCACCTTCTAACATTAACTTATCAATGGAAAATAGCTTTTTTAGCTTCTCCACTACTAGACTAAAGTTTATTTGTTCTTTTCCGCCGAAAATATAAGAAATACCTATCTTTTTCAGATGAGCTAAGTATGCATCGGATACTTGTTCTGTAAGGACTTCTACTATGTGGTCCTCCGTTCTGTACTCATTCCATGGTTCTATTGAATTTTCAGTCCATCCTAATTTTCCAGACGGGTCTAATGCTATGACATAAGTTTTAGCATCTTTATTTGCTACGTAATCAATTCTAGGGATCGTCTCAATGTTTTCTTGTGCTAAATCTAATTTATATCCGAAAGTAAAGTGTTCCTCCATGGTAACCCTGCCACACATCCATGCTTTACAATCGTATTGTCCATGAATTTTTTCGTATTCGTTTGTAAAATATGCTGCTCGTTCCACTTTCAAATAATCTCCAATGATTTTCCCATCCAATGAAGTTAGCATGTGACAGATTATATATGGTCTTTCCAATGTCATTACCCCTTCTTCAGCTTTCCAACTAGTGATGGTTAAAAGCTCACACCATAATAAAAGGTTGATTGAAATTTACCTTATTATTCTGGGGCCTTAAATGCCTGATTTCTATTTGAGACAGCATTTTGAGATTCCTTTCATTATTCTGCTGGTTTTAGTGGTCCGTAAAAATAGGAAGCCGTCGCTCCACCGTCAATAAGGAAATCAGACCCTGTGATGAAAGCTCCCTGAGGCATCATTAGTAGCTCAGCCACATTTGCAACCTCATCAGCTGTTCCTGGCCGTCGGGCAGGGCACTTGGCAAACATATTCTTATAGAACTCTCCTCTTGGACCATTGAACTCGTCTATAGCTAATGGCGTTACGATAATTCCAGGAGAAATGGAATTGATCCGAGCGTCTTTTTCTCCCCAGCGTATAGATTCAAACATAACACGCTTTACATTGCACCGTTTAGCGATTTGATAAGCGTGCAACGTATCCTTGATATTTTCTGGCCGAAGGACTTCCAAACTAAGGAGTTCTTCAGTTGGTGTCGTTGCTAGTTGTTCATCAATTTCAACTCCCAATTGAGGCATTCTGTGTCCAGACTGACTGGAAATTGTCACACCAACGCCTCCAGGAGCTATAACCTTTCCTACTTCCTCCAGCAATACTGCCGTTCCATACAAATCCACCTTCAAAATGGTTTCAATAGGTGCCTGACTAGGTGATACGCCAGCTGCATTGATAAGAACAGCGATTTCACCATACTTCTGACCTTCCGCAATCAAATTTAAAACAGATTCTCTGGAAGAAATGTCCGTTTCTACAGGTACCACATCAAATCCAGCTTCTATCATAATTTTTGCAATAGCCTTGGCATTATCTAGGTTTTTATCACCAACAATAATTTTCTTGCCAAAACCGATTCTTCTGGCTATCGCCATGCCAATCTGCCCTGCACCAGTCCAAAGTACAACTTCTTTCATTGTATATCCTCCTTATTTTTATTCTAGGATCAAATTACTTTAAAAATGTCTTACCGTTCCTGTGATGTTGGACGGATGATCATTTCATTTATTGCTACATCAGCTGGCTGTTCAATAGCAAAAGCAATGGCACGCGCAATCGCATCAGCATCAATCGCACCTTCATAGATTTTATCTATTCCTGGTTTTAGATCCATATCTGTAATTGAATTGGTTAATTCAGTCGTTACTGCTCCTGGTGAGATAATGGTGGAACGAATATTGTTCCCAGCCTCTTCTTTACGAAGACCTTCCGAAATCGCACGTACAGCATGCTTCGTTCCAGCATAGACAGTACTACCAGCTCCTACAACGTGTCCTGCTACAGAAGAAACGTTAATAATATGACCTGATTTTTGTTCCCTCATCGTTGGAAGAACAGCAGCAATACCATAAAGTACGCCTTTGATATTTACATCTATCATCTTGTTCCAATCATCCACTTTTTTCTTATAAAGAAACGAATGTGGCATGACTCCTGCGTTGTTTACTAACACATCTATTTTTCCAAACTCTTTAAGTGCCAATTCGGCAAGCTCTTCCATTTGTTCATGAGAAGTGACATCTGTTACCTTATAAATTGCTTGACCACCACCATTTTGAATCTCTTCTTGCAATTTATTTAAACGGTCTTCACGACGAGCTACTAAAACCAATTTCGCACCTTTAGTTGCAAGTTTCTTTGCTGTAGCCTCGCCAATCCCACTAGAAGCACCAGTAATGATAACAACTTTTTCTTGAATATTAGACATATTACTTACCATCCTTTCAACAAAAAATAAATATTAATACATTAATGAACTCGCGTCTATTATAAATTGATATTGGATACTTTCAATTGTTAAATTACCGCATTTTGTTAATTAATGAACAAAGCAATTGAAATTGTTAAGTATCTTATTAAAAAGTTAAAATTAACTAGCTAAAAGCACCACATGATTACGTGAATAAACCGCCTCTACTGAAGCGGTGAAAATGGTACCTCCCACCGAATTATATTACGCAAGGAATGGAATAGATAAACCAGTAATCATTAGATAAGTATTTGCACTTCCTGCGTACTTCATCGGGAATCTCTACCAAATAGTCCATTTAAAATTATTGGTTTGATTAGATAGGTAATCAGCATGATGATAATGGAAATTAAATATTGATTCATTAATGAACAACTGTATATAATTATAAACGGATATAGGATGCCTACAATTGTTAATTCAACTCAATATGACTAGTAATGAACAAATCAATTAAAATTGTTCATTATCTTTTAAGAAAGTTTGGTGAACCTTAAAATGCCTAAAGTAGATAGAAGAATAGCCAAAAGCCAAGAAGCCATAAAAAAAGCCTTAATTGAGCTAATGGCTGAAAAAAATTTCGATGACATAACCATTCAAGACATTTCCGACTACGCAAATGTTAGCCGAGGAACCATCTATCTTCATTATCTGGATAAGTTTGATCTGCTCGATAAGCTTATTGAAGAACATATTAACGAAATGGGAGAAATCTGCGAAGCAACCTCCGCTGCAGAATATAAAGATGCAAATCTGCCTTGGTTCGAATACCTTGAAAATCACTTTTTATTCTTTTCAACCATGTTAAAGAGTAAGGGAGCTCCTTCTTTTCGTAATCAGTTCCATGAGTTTCTTATCGATGAGTTTAGGGATGAAGTTGATACTTCACAAGGAAAGAACCATGAATTAAATGAAGATGTTCTTCTTCAATTTATTGTCACTTCATATGTTGGGATTGTGGAATGGTGGATCACTAATGGGATGCCTTATCCACCTCAAGTCATGGCAGAACAGGTGGGAATTTTGTTAGAGAGGAATCTATAATAAGCATTGAGTAATTCCCCCTAAAAAATGACTATATCGAGTTTTTTAAAAAAGAAAAACCTAAATCACAAAATAGGAGACTTCAAAAGCCTCTCTTATTTAGCGATTTAGGTTTTGTCTGAATGACCAGTAACAATCGATTTGGTTTTGCCTGTGTCGACTCAGTATTTTGAACTTCTGTATATAATTATAAACAGAAAAAAAATGCATGCAATTGTCAAATAATCTTGATTCGTTAAATAATGTACAAATCAATTAAATTTGTTAATTATCTTTCAATTAGCTTATTTTTATTTAGAAATGTGTTTCGTCAATATCGATCTTAGATAAAGCTAAATTCAGGCTATCTAATTCTTCTTTTGTTAATTCTATGTCAGCACCGCCTAAGTTTTCTTCCAGTCTGTGTAATTTTGTAGTACCTGGAATTGGAATGATAAATGGTTTTTGAGCTAATTCCCAAGCTAATACAACTTGGGCAGATGTAGCATTCTTACTTTCTGCAACTTCTGCAATTAAATTTAATAACGCTGGGTTTTGGTCAATGATTTCAGGTTTAAATCTTCCCATGAAGCTTCTAAAGTCGCCTTTTTCATATGTTGTATCTTTTGTATATTTACCGCTTAGGAAGCCGTTTCCTAATGGACTGTAAGCGACAAAAGCGATCCCTAACTCTTCACATAGTTCAAATAATTCCTTTTCTGGTTCACGCCACATCATGGAGTATTGATTTTCAATGGCAGCAATCGGACATACGGCATGTGCACGTTTCATATAATCAATGGGTGCATTCGATAATCCCCATGCTTTAATTTTTCCTTCTGCCATTAATTCTTTCATCGTTGCTGCAACAGCTTCTGGTTCAACATTAGGGTCAATACGATGTTGATAATATAAATCTATGCAATCTACTTTCAATCTTTTTAACGAACCCTCGACTTGTTCTTTAATCGATTCTGGTGTGCTATTTAAAATATGTTGAGGACGATCATTTACAATTTCTGTTCCAGTAATTCCAAATTTAGTGGCAATCACAACTTGATTTCTTACTGAAGCAAGTGCTTCGCCCAGTAATTCTTCATTGGATTCTCCATAAACAACAGCCGTATCAAAGAAATTGCAACCTAGTTCAACAGCTCTACGAATTAATTTGACCATTTCAACACGATCAGCTGGCTTTCCATAAGCATGATCCATTCCCATACATCCTAAGCCAATCGCAGATACTTTTAAACCACTTTTTCCTAAATCTCTCATTTTCATTCTACTAATCTCCTAAAGAAAGAAATATTTTCTGCATGCTTCCTATTCTTAACCTCACTAATGAAAAAGGAAGCATATTTGCCCCCTTTATCTAGGATCTATATGGTTTATCTGACGAGTCCTGTTAAGAATTCAACCGTTTCTGGATTGTAATGAGAGAAGAATAAGCTTTGTTCTTGATCTAGTTTCGCTATTTTATCCATGTCTTCGTTTGTTAATGCAAAATCAAAGACATCAAAATTTTGAACCATTCGTTCTTTCGTTACCGTTTTAGGAATGACAACAACATTCCGTTGAATGAGATAACGTAAGGCCACTTGAGCAACCGATTTACCATGTTGCTCACCAATCTCTTTTAGGGTTTCATTGTTAAAGAAATCATTTCTTCCTTCTGCAAAAGGTCCCCAAGATTCAATTTGAGTCCCGTATTTTTCCATTATTTTTTGTGCTTGTTTTTGTTGGTTAAATACATGTGTTTCGACCTGGTTCACCATTGGAGGGATTTCACTAAACTTAGCAATATCAATGAAACGGTCAGGGTAGAAATTACTTACACCAATTGCTTTGATTTTTCCCGCCTTATAATACTCTTCCATCGCACGATAAGTACCATAGTAATCATTGAATGGTTGATGAATTAACAGTAAATCAATGTAGTCTGTTTGCAACTTTCGTAAAGACTCTTCTATTGATGCTTTAGCTTGCTCATAGCCAGCATTAGAAATCCAAACTTTGGTTGTAATGAAGAATTCCGCGCGGGGTATGCCACTTTTACGAACTGCATTCCCTACAGCTTCTTCATTTCCATAAGCTTGAGCAGTATCGATAGAACGATACCCCACTTCAATGGCTTCACTCACAACACGTTCACATTCTTCAAGCTCAGGAATTTGATACACTCCAAAACCTAAAATTGGCATCTTAATTCCATTAGATAAAGTAACAGTTTCCACGTAAATTCCTCCTTATGAATATACCCTTTGAAGCATTAGGTAACAAATGTGTATAATTTTAATCAATAACTGAGATGTTACAATGATTAAATGAGTACGGTTTGTTTATTAATTCACAAATCCAATAAAATTGTGTAATAAATTCTTTATATTTAATTACTTGTTGCTATTGCATTTACTGGACACCAATCGACTCCACGTTTCTCAAAATGCATTTCCATCCTCATACCCCAAGTAGTTCTAAAACCATAAATTCTAGCATCAAGTTTAGTACCACAAATAAGAGTAGCAGTATTTCCTTCTATTGTAATTGTGGTTTTTTGCGGCATGGTTTTGTAGTATTTCATTTGTTCATTATCTATTTGTTCAAGCCATTCTCGCTTAGGTTGATGATAACCAGTCATGTGAACTAATACATAATTGTCATCAAGGATGTTTTCCAAGCCTTGAGTATCTTTATTAACCATTGCAGCATCAATCTGTTGATAAATTGCTAGGATTTTTTGTTTATCTTCACTCATTTTTATCTTGCAACCTCCTCAATAACGTTTTTATATCTTTTAAGACACTTTAAAACAATAATTTGCTCAGCTATTTCCAGAAAAAATGACTGGATAGTATTTTACTATTCCCAGTCATTTTCAGGTACTGTTGGTACTGCAACCAAACATTAATCCTTAATCTTTAAACAACTTAGCATTGTGATTTTCGTTTATAATTAATCGTAGAGTGAGAAATAAGTGTCTTGACTATGCTTATTCAGGTTTATTTACACCCAAGCTGCTACGAACTTCCAATCCTGGTGTTACAGCCAATTTAACAATCAAATCTGCAATACTTTTTCGTGATACATCATGCCCTTTGAATGGTTCGCCTTTTTGAGTTGTCTCATAGTCAATTTCATCCGTATTGGTAAACCATCCAGGTCTCAAAATCGTATAGTCAAGGTCTGAGGCTTCAATGACCGCAGCTGATTTTCGATATGGATTTAAGATGCTACCATGACTTTCTCCTGGGACTTCATTATATATGCCCATAGAACTAACCCAAATGAGACGTTTAACATCTGTATCGCCCATTGCATCCACAATTGTTTTTGCCATTTGTTCCAGATTACCTGCAAGATTGGCATAGACAACATCCTGTCCAATCATCGCCTCTTTTAGTTTTTCAAGATCCATAACATCGCCCTCGATTACTCGAATACGATTTGAATCGATGTTTCTAAGTCTTCGTGAATTCCTCAAATAAAGCGTCAACTGTGCATCGGTTTCTTTAAGGAACATATCAATAGCTATACGAGCAAGTGACCCGTTTGCTCCAATGATTAAAACATTAGTCATGTATAAAACTTCCTTTCTTTTTAGTGTCCGTCCAACTAATATATTTTTGCTGGAGAATCCCTCAAGTAAAAATGAGGATTCCCCTTATTGATCTAGTGTCATTTTACTTATCTTATTTTTGCCTTCATAAACCGTATGAATTAGAAAGTCATACCTAGCACTGGATGTGGAACATATGGCTCTTCAAGCTTCGTAATTTCTTCAGGTGTTAATTTAAGAGAAACCGCTGCTACCGCATCTTCTATATGGGAAATTTCAGTCGTACCGACAATTGGAGCTGTTACTGGTTCCTTCTGAAGTAACCACGCAAGTGCGATTTGTGACATAGGTACACCACGTTTTTCAGCTATTTCAGTTAGACGTTCAACAACTTGTCGGTCAGCATCTGCTGTTACAGAATAAATAGCTTTTCCGATGACATCTACTTTAGAACGCTCGTCCATTTCACCCCAAGGCCTTGCCAATCTTCCTGCGGCCAACGGGCTCCATGGCATCACACCGATTTTATCTTCCTTACAAAGTGGCAGCATCTCTCTCTCCTCTTCACGGTATAAGAGGTTGTAATGGTTTTGCATGGTTACAAACTTGGTCCATCCGTTACGCTCAGCGACATTCTGTGCTTTTAAGAACTGCCAAGCAAATATAGTAGATGCTCCTATATACCTTGCCTTACCAGCTTTCACCACATCATGCAATGCTTCCATGGTCTCTTCAATCGGGGTATTGTAATCCCAGCGGTGGATTTGATAAAGATCTACATAATCAGTTTCCAGTCTTTTAAGTGTTTTATCAATTTCACTCATAATATGCTTTCGGGAAAGACCAGCACCATTTGGACGATCATTCACTGGGTAAAAAACCTTTGAAGTGATGACAATTTCATCCCGATTGGCATATTCTTTTAATATTTTTCCAGTAATTTCTTCGCTCGTTCCAGCTGAATAAACATTCGCTGTATCAAAAAAGTTGATCCCTAACTCAAGGGCTTTTTTAATCATAGGACGACTTTGCTCCTCATTAAGTGCCCAAGGAAAATCTCCCCGTTCTCCTATACCAAAGCTCATACAGCCAAGACAAATCCGAGATACATCCAAGCCCGTATTTCCAAGTTTCACATATTCCATTTAATTGTTCCTCCCTTTCCTATCCATGTAAAATTGAGTTAAGAACAGAAAATTGTTTCTTATTCCTCTATCATGATGCCATCAATAATTCTCATTGATGAATTATGTGACATCTGTATATAATTATAAACAGAAACAGAATGCCTACAATTGTCAATTAACCATGATTCGTGAAATAATGCACAAATCGATTAAAATTGTTCATAATCTTTTAGAAAGTTTGGTGACTACCTAATGTCTAAGGTGGATAGGAGAATACTCAAATCTCAAGAAGCGATAAAAAAAGCTGTTATTGAACTGATGTCTGAAAAAAATTTTGATCAGATTACCATACAAGAAATTTCCGACAGAGCAAATGTCAGTCGAAGAACCATCTACCTTCATTACCTGGATAAATTTGATTTGTTGGATAAACTTATTGAAGAACATATCAACGAACTAAAGGATTTGGCCGAATCAGCATCTGATATGGATTTTATCGATGGGAATCTGATATGGTTTGAATACTTTGAAAATCATTATTTATTTTTTTCAACAATGTTAGCCAGTAAAGGGGCCCCTTCTTTTCGTAGGCAGTTCCTTGAGTTTGTTATCGAAGGTTTAAAGGGAGAAGTAAATGTAACAGAAGGAAGAAATCACGGTATAAATGAAGATATAGTTCTTCGATTTATTGCAGGTGCTTATGTGGAATTAGTGGAATGGTGGTTTATGAATGGAAAGCCTTATACGCCCAAAATAATGGCGGAACAGGTGGGGATTTTAATAGAGAGAATTGATAGTTTAAAAAATCCAATAACATAAAAAACCCTAATCTCCTACTTTAGTTAGGAAATAAGGGTGTTTGCTTTTAAAAAAGCTATTATTGAAACAATATTACTTAGAACTTAACGCACCAACCACAGGATGTGGAACATAAGGCTCTTCCAAGTACGTAACTTCTTCAGTGGTTAACTTAACCGATAGAGCACCCACGGAATCTTCAAGGTGAGAAATTTTTGTAGCACCAATAATAGGAGCTGTGACTGGTTCTTTCTGCAATAACCAAGCAAGAGCAATTTGAGATCTTGCCACACCATGTTTTTCCGCCAATTCCGCAACTCGCTCTACAACAAGACGGTCGTTATTTTCAGTGGCACCATATTTAGATTTTTGAGTTTTATCTGTTTCGGAACGAAGAGTGTCTTCCGACCAATCACGAGTTAGTCTACCTGACGCAAGAGGACTATATGGGATCACGCCGATTTTTTCTTCCTTACATAACGGCAGCATCTCCCGTTCCTCCTCACGGTATATGAGGTTAAGGTGATTTTGCATGGAGACAAATCTAGTCCAACCATTTTTCTCAGCCACATGGTTCGCCTTTAAAAACTGCCATGCGTACATAGCAGAAGCACCTATGTATCTTACTTTACCAGCCTTTACTAAATCATGGAGGGCTTCAATCGTCTCTTCAATTGGTGTATTGTAATCCCAGCGATGAATCTGATACAGATCCACATAATCAGTCCCAAGACGTTTCAGACTCTTATCAATTTCTCTCATAATATGTTTTCGGGATAATCCTATACTGTTCGGACCTTTGCTGTTTAAGTCTTTGCCCAATGGAAAATAAACCTTAGTTGCAATGACAATTTCATCTCGATTTGCAAAATCTTTAAGGGCACGTCCGAGAAATTCTTCACTCGTTCCATCAGAGTAAGTGTTCGCAGTGTCAAAAAAATTGATACCTAACTCAAGAGCTTTTTTAATAACTGTACGACTGTTCTCTTCATCAATTACCCACGGATGCATCCAACGTTCCTTTTCTCCAAAACCCATACAGCCAAGGCAAAGTCTAGATACATCCAATCCTGTATTTCCAAGTTTCGTATATTCCACGTGAATAGTCCCCACTTTCCAATAGATATAACATATTTAATCTTTGATCTTAAGTATATAAATAAACGTTATTTTTACATATCAATCGATTGACATTATGATCATGTTTACATGTTCCAATCATTTCGCCAATTTTGAGGGATTTAAGTTTTCCAAGATTATCGCTTTAAAAAAAAATCTATTTTTTCAAACACTTTTACACCAGAATTAATTATGACCAACTATTGAATGAGGCACATACGGCTCTTCTAGAAAAGCAACTTCTTCAGGTGTTAACTTGAGTGATAGAGCACCTACCGCATCATCAAGTTGAGAAATTTTCGTAGCTCCGATAATAGGAGCTGTTATTTGTTCTTTTTGCAGCAACCATGCGAGTGCTACATGAATACGAGGCACACCATGTTTCTCTGCAATTGATGCAACTCGCTCAACGACTAATCGATCTAAATCCGCAGATGGTTCATATTTAGATTTTAGAATCTTGTCTGTTTCTGACCGATGAGTCTTTTCCGACCAATCACGTGTCAATCTTCCTGATGCGAGTGGACTATATGGAGTCACTCCTATTTTTTCTTCCTTACATAAAGGCAGCATCTCCCTTTCCTCTTCACGATATATGAGATTGAGATGATTTTGCATGGAGACAAATCGAGTCCACCCATTTTTTTCTGCTACATGTAAAGCCTTTTGGAACTGCCATGCGTACATAGCAGAAGCACCTATGTATCTTGCCTTTCCAGACTTCACCACATCATGTAATGCTTCCATTGTTTCTTCAATTGGGGTATTGTAATCCCAGCGGTGGATGATATAAAGATCTACATAGTCTGTTCCAAGTCTCTTAAGACTTTTATCAATTTCACTCAGGATGGCCTTTCGAGAAAGTCCAGAACCATTGGGGCCTTGATGCATACGCCCCCAAACCTTTGTAGCCAGCACAATTTCATCCCGATTGGCATAATCCTTTAATGCCCGTCCAACAATCTCTTCACTGGTTCCACCTGCATAAATATTTGCTGTATCAAAAAAATTAATACCATAATCAAGGGCTTTTTTAATAATAGGACGGCTGCTCTCCTCATTAAGTACCCATTGATGTCCTCCAGGCTGTACCTCACCAAAGCTCATACAGCCAAGGCAGAGTCTAGATATATCTAAACCCGTGTTTCCAAGTTTGGTATAATCCATTTGCAAGTCCTCACTTTCCAAATGTTTTTAATCTTCAATTATAAGTATAAAAATAAATGTGAGACTTACAATTGTTAAATGATCAAAATTTGTTAATTAATGAACAATTCCATTAAAATTGTTGATTTTTTTTTCAAAGGACAATTTATGAAATCTCCCCCCAAGTGGCTGAGCACTAATCCCTTCGCCAATCGCAAACTTCTCCGGATCTAAAATATAATTACTCCAAAACAATATAGAGAGAAACATCATTTTCTAGGAATACAAGATTGAAAACTTTTCCCTATCTACTGTTAAGTTTTACATATAAAAAATATGCAGTTTCTACTTAATAGAAACTGCATATCTTTTATATTAGTCAGAAGGTACAAATCCACCTAATACTTTTTCCTGTTCTTCTAGTGACATATTGAAAAATCTTACATTCATTACTTAGATAAATTTGATCTTTTGGATAAAATGATCGAGGAACATATTATCCATCTACGAAAAATGTTTGAATCATTATTAGAAACGGACATTATAACTGCTGGACAGGCATTTTTTGAATATTTTGAGAGCAATTATTTATTTTTTTCTACGATGATGGTTGGTGGAGGTGCGCCGCATTTTCGTGCTCAATACCTTGAATTATCCATTGAGTTGTTAAAAACTGAAGTCAATGTCGCCGAAGGGAAAAATAAGGGATTAAATAAAGAAATCATTCTTCGATTTGCTGCAGCAGCTTATGTTGAAATAGTGGAATGGTGGCTTAAGGAAGGAATGCCTCACCCTCCTCGTGTTATGGCCGAACAGTTGGGAGAATTAGTAGAGAGAATATTATAATTACTACAATAAAAAAACAGCCAGATAATAATTACGCTCATTAAGGAAAACAATATGAATTATCTAACTTTTTGCCGAGGACAGTGGAATTAGAGGGATATACTTCCCCAGTACCGCAACTACACAACCAAATAGTGACTGACTGCTCCACAACCCGCTGCACCTAAGCCAACCGTACATCCTAATGCAATAGATTGGAAATACCCTGGAAATACCCTGCAACCCTAGATAAATGTATTCATGTAGAGACTTCTGATTTCATTATCAAAATGTTTATTTATATAGGGGTTTTCAAAAGATAAGCAATATAGCCTAAGCATATTCTCGCTCTATATGGGAATGCTTAATTCAGATACAATCTTGGTTTTTGATTTATTAGTTTTAAGGAGTGTACCGTATGCAGGTGAAAAATAAAACCGTTCAGCAGCGTGATAAAGAATGCGAAACTAAATTTTGCCAAAAACGAATAAATATCGAAATGAACAAAGAAGAAGAACGAAAAGAAATTTTAGAAATGTTAAAACGAATATAAAATTTTCTTTAAAAAGTATATATAATAATTTAAAGAGGAAAAAGTAAATTTTATCTTAAACCAATAAAAGCATACATCAAAAGCCTGGTGGACATTAGGCTTTTTGTATGAAGAGATTTTCTAGTTTCACAAGGTCTTCCACTCGCTTATATTGTTTTTCACCTGGTTGATCTATTGGAAGAGATTTAATTATTGCTTCATCTTCAAAAAAATAGTACAGTTTCGTACCCTGCCTTAATTAAGTGGGATTGTAGAAACCCCCTTGTAGGAATATTCCAAGGGGGTTTGTCGAGTATATCTTGGTACTCAAAAAAATTTAAAATTCTATACATAAATTACTCATGGTACCAAATTCATAAGTTTGGTTTATCACCACTGGCTTCTTACTTTCGTCCGCGCTTCCCATTGCAATAAATAGAGGTACAAAGTGTTCTGGTCTAGGTACTGCTAATTGTACGTGCGGAGCTAATTCAAGATAATGGTCTAGGGAATCTAAATCTCTTCTTTGAACATGTTCAATGATCCAATTATCAAATTCTACTGCTTCCTTTTTTGGTTCAGTAGCATCAGGAAAAAACCATCGTAGATTGTGCACAGTTGTACCACTTCCAATAACCAAAATATCTTCTTTGCCAATCCCTTGTAATGCCTTTCCGATGTTATATTGTTCTTTAGGTGACAAGAAAGGATGAACAGATAATTGAATAACGGGTATGTCCGCTTATGGATACATATGGCTAAGTGCGACCCACGAGCCATGATCTAAACCTCTTTGTGCTTCTCTTCTCGTATTTATTCCTGCATTCTTAAACAGGTTTTCGAGAGTTTGAGCAACTTTAGTTGAACCCTTCGCTGGGTATTTAATTTGGTACATCTCCTCAGGAAAACCATAATAGTCATAAACAGTGTCAAGTGTAGCGTCTGTATAAGTTAAAGAAAGGGTTTCACTTTCCCAATGTGCACTAAAAATAGCAATCGCTTTTGGCATAAAGCGTTTACCCAGTTGAGATAAGAACTTAGAATAATCATTTTTTTCAATAGCTAAATATGGGGACCCATGCCCTATAAATAAAGACGGCATCATATTTCCATACTCCTCCTTTAAACATTATTTGATTCTTCCTTATATAGATTAGCGTCCATTAGTTCAATAATGTCAATTATCAAAGATAGGATAAGTTAACGAACTTTTTTTCGTTAACACTTTTCCTTACTACCTTAAAATATTTTTTATTAGCTTCTGATTATATGCTGCTCGAGTTATTGTTCCAAATTTATTAATCCATTATCAAAAGAAAACACATGAATTATTGTTTTACACATTAACACTCAAAACAAAAACAGAGTACTGCTGCACTCTGTTTAAAGGATAAATAGATATCACTTCTCTCTTTTACGGCTTCTTTTACTCTATTCTTAATAATGTACATGCATACCATTACCAACTGGTATTAATGGACCAGGATACGCATTATAATAATGATGGGTATAACCGTCTTCAAACATTACATAACCTGCTGTATAATGAATATGGTTTCCATTCTGAGTTTGGACTGGTGGAGACGTTACATCTAAACATTGATGAACATGCCCATCCGCTAACGAAGTGTAATCAACTGATCCATGAGTATGATGCGGTACAAAACCGTTTACAAAATCATCTGTACCTACCTTTAGTCAGTTGCACACTCCCCCACTAAAGTTGTTCCTAAATTATATTAAACCATATCTATTAAAATCTTGAATAAAATAAAATGTGATCTACTGCTTAATAAAGGCCCCGTTTGAAATAATCCTTCCTAAAATATTCTGTTTTACTTCAAAGTATGTTATTTCTGTTCCCATAAATATTGAACTACTGCATCATATTCTTCTTTCGTTAAGGAGCCAGGTGCTGACTGTGGCATATTCTGTGAAACAAATGATAAAAGATCATCCTTAGTTTTAAAATCTGAATGGATTTTCGTACCATTAATGTTTATTTGTCCCCCCGTAATGTCTCCTGAGCTGTGGCAAGTGATACAGCTTTTTTGAAAAATTTCACTTCCTGAAACAGGAGATGCCTTATCCACTCCATCTCCCTGCTCGGCTACTGGTGCATTTGCTTGATTTGCAGGTTCCTTATTATTGCATGCGGCCATTACAACTAACACTAATATGAACAAGGCAATTCCAAAAAATTTCTTCAAAGCGGCACCCCTATCGTAATAATGCTTATTCTTTTGTCCCTTTAACTCAAATTCCTCCTTTCTTTAGTACTTTTTCACTACTAATGATATTTAGTAGATGATGAGATTATGTTTTGAATGTGATTTGTATTTGGCAATTAAAAAATGCATGCAGTATGGTACTTTGAATGTCTAGATCTTCCAGTATCCACTACCCATGTAGCCTCTTGTTCCACTTTAGGTATAGGTTCTGCTAAGCGTTTTCGGGGTGTTAATTGGGGAGTAGCAAGAAGAATGATTGTTACTTGGGTCATCACATTACCTATATCTGCTGCTATTGCTGGCAGAGTCATATTGATAATTAAAATTTTCTCCTATTAAACAAATGGTGTATAAGTTGAGTCCTATGCGAAAATAACTTACTTACAAAATGAACATTTAACTAAAATTCAGAAATTATTTAGTGCGTTTTTCCTATTGATAATCATAATAAAATAATCGATAATGATAATCAATATCACTGATAATTATTATCAATTACTTAGGAGGTTCTACTATGTTTATTCAATTTTTAAAGGAAAATCGCTATGTATCGCTGCTACTAACTGTTTTTCGACTCTATCTTGGATGGCAGTGGATAAATGCTGGATGGGGAAAAATCTCTAGTGGAAAATTCGATGCAAGTGGCTTTCTTTATGGAGCTGTAAAAAACATGTATGGTGGACACCCTGCGGTTCAACCTTGGTGGGGTAATTTTATAAAAGATTTTGCAATACCATACGTAGATCTTTTTAATGTCATCGTTCCTTGGGGAGAATTTTTAGTAGGCCTTGGTTTAATTTTGGGAATCTTTACTTCATTTTCTATCCTAATGGGTATTACTATGAACTTTGCTTATATGTTATCTGGAACAACAAGTACCAATCCCCAAATGGTTTTACTAGGAATGTTTATTCTTGTGGCAGGAGTAAATGCTGGAAAAATTGGATTGGATCGCTGGTTCATACCAGTACTAAATAAATTGATATTTAAAAAAGGTGGCAATGAACAATTGTCCCAAAGTGCTTAGTGAAAATAGCCCTTCTCATAATCTGAGAGGGTTTTTTCTAATTTATGAGTAACCAAATGTTTAAATAGTAATAAACCAATTTCGTGACAGTTTCTCATATTAGTTCTCCTTTCAAAATTCACACTACATTATTTAGTGTAAAAATATATAAAAAACCTAGACACGGGATCTCTAGAAATTTATTATTAAATCGAAAAGCAAATAGTTTTTGACTTGCACTAATTAATCAATTACACTACACCTTGTAGTTATAAGATTTTTTTCGTGAAGTAAAACACCAATTTCAGGAAAGGAAGTCCTATTTTTGTACTATTTCTTTATTACTTTTGTTATATTGATCGATCAATTATCAAAATATTGGATTCGTACTCATTTAGAAGTCGGAAGTTCTTTTGAAGTCTGGAAAGGTGTTTTGAATTTTAGCCACATTGAAAATAGTGGAGCCGCATTTAGTTCTTTTCAAGGGTATGGACGATACTTTGTTCCTATTGCTTTTTTTATGGCTTTTATACTGATTAAATATCGTAATGATAATAAAAATAGGAGGTTTTTAATTAATTTAGGCACCGGCCTTATAATTGGAGGAGGAATCGGAAATGCGATTGATCGCATTTTATATAATCAGGTTACGGATTTTATAGCCTTTCATTCAAACCACGGTATCCTAAACTTCGCAGATTATTTCATTAATTACGGTATGATTATTTTATTAATTGATTTGATTTTTAACCATTTATTAAATAGAAGAGTTCATAAAAAAACTTAGCGGATTGTCCTTTATTGGACTTCCCGCCTTTTCTTTATTCACCTACATCTAATAATGCGATGTATATTTAGCATCAGTCTCCTAAGTAAAAAAGAATCTAAATAAAAATTTATGGAATTAAAATAAAATAGACCTTCAATAAGAAGGCCTAAATCTTATATTCAGTTAACGATATATAACCCAATATGTTATGGTTTAGAACAGACCGGCTTCTTTTGCAGCAGCAAAACTAGCTCTAGCAAACTCTTCCGGGGTCATACCAACATTCTCCCAGTGCATATACATTAACCGTGGTTTATCAAATAGCCAGTGGTTATGGAAAGCAGTAACCGTAAGTCCTCTTTTACGTAATGCAGTTAGCATTGGGTTAACTTCCTTTTGACGGAGTACAGATTCACCAAGGTTTAGGGTTCTTCCATTTACATTGTCTTCAAAAGAAAGCATAAATGGAAGTGCAAGAGGGGATTGGGTACGGCGTCCCAAAATGGTGGCGTTTATATCTTCTCGAAGGCGCATGATTACACATACAGGAGTCGCTTGAATTACTTCGCCCCCGATAATATCTGCAAGTCTTTGACAAGTTGATGACATATTTCTCCTACCTTTCATTAGTTTATCACTATAATTTATGAAAGATATGAAAGGCTTGTCTGGGTTAATTAAATGAAATTGTTTGAATACTGGAAAAGTTGTGCGCTAAGGATAATTTTGTATACAAAGTGAAAAAACAAGTGTATCCCTTTTAAGATAAATTGCCCTTTGAATTTCAAAAAAAGACCGCCGCAGCGATCACTTTTGTAACCTTGTACCCATTAGATTAATAAAAGAAAATTTATATTTTACCATTCTCTCCACTCTTCGGTGAGATCCTCCTCGGATTCTAAACCAGCTATCCTTGCCGCTGTATCGATAAACTCATAAAGGTCTTCTCTCTCCACCGTTTCAATGAAATAGTCGTATTCATCATTTAATTCATTTATGCTAATGCACACTTGTTTAACAGTTTTAATTATCTCGGCTTCAGAAGGATTTGCCCCTAGTTTCTTTAAATCATCAATGTAAGAGTCATGAACCTTATTTGTAGCAATGATATTTTCTTCAGTATAAAATTCGCCCTCTTCATCATTTTCAATCCATTGGATCGTAGGCTTGTTATTTTTCAATTCTTCAAAGTTCATATTATCCCTCCCGATATAATTTTTCTTGAATACTAGTAACTTCGCCTGTTTTCACTAAAAATCCTTCTTCAAGTAAACTGCCACGTTATCTCAATAAAACCAGTACCCAATATTGAAGCTGCATTTGATTTGTGAGCACTGTGATATAGTTCAAATTTAATTATCTTATAGCATCATTGTCATCAAGATGTTCAATTTGCTCTAATATCCAGGGATTATCTCCTATTTTTGAGTAACTTGAAAAATAAGTTTTCTTAACCTCAATCAAGTTCCAGACCATTGGTTCTTGGACCATTATTTTTATTTTCTTCTTTTCTGTAATCCTGTTAGGGTCATATGCTATTATCCAAGCTTCTTTATCATCCTTTGAATGTGCCTTTTTAACTACATACAAATCGGATGATGTTGATGTAAAAGGACCTCCACAAGCAGTCACAATCAATAGGAAAATAAAAGAAACTAATAACCAGGAGATCTTTTTCATTGTTCACCACCAATAAACAATCTTTGTGATCAAAATATTACAGTAAAATCCTTTCATTAATGATTTTGTAGGCTAAAAAAATGTATTCAATGCCCCGTTATTTTAGTACTAACAAGTTTGATCTCTATTCAATCAAATTGCTCCTTCTTTAAATAACTGACAGTTATTTTAAAAAGAAAAAACGATTGTATTTATTCAAGTAATGCCCCAGTTAGCACAATGGTTCACAATCTTTTTTATTTAGAGGGTTCCAACATAGCAGTATATTAGAGCAAAGATAAAAGTAAACGTTAAGACTGCTCCTAAAATATTTTGGTTATGAGTGCTTTTTCCATTCTTTAAGTTCCTCAAAAAAGTAGTAAAATTTAAAAACCATAAAACTCCTAATAACGGTACGACAAGTAAAAGCATAAATAACATAAATTAGTCCTCTCCTTCCCGTTTACAAAACCTTGTTCAACTCCCTCAGTTTAATACGATTTTCTCCCGAATGCTCGCTAACCTGCACCCTTAGTTCAACAAGTAAAAAGCAATGCAGTATTATCATTGACCCCTAATGCTTAAATTCTCCTTTAACTCTATGATTAATTTATGTATTTCAAAGATACTATCGTTATTCCAATTCTTATTCATGATTGCCATTACCAACTGAAGTAATAATTCCTTTCCTTCTTTATTTATGACTTCAGAATCACCAATAGAAAAATCATAACAATGTACCAACTGCTCAAAAGTTGGGTGACTTCCTGACAACAGAAAGTCCATTTTAACATCTAGAGCTTTAGCAATATCCTGTAGAATGAATACACTCGGATCTTTTCTCTGACCCAACTCGATTTTACCTAGATAACTAGCATAGATGTTGCTTTCTTTAGCTAACATTCGTAAGCTAGCACCCTTTCCCTCTCGTAATCTCTTGACTATACTCCCTAATTCATCCCTTCTCGCAATTGTGTTTTTTATCACTTTTATATGCTCCTTTTGTCTAAGATTATCTCAATTTGAATATTAGACATTAATTTTAAAAATTCCCATCATTATTTTTTAAAGTGTTGAACATTTTAAGACTTTTTAACTAAAAAGACCTATCTAATTGGATTGAACTATAACCCGAATAATGGACACTTAAAAAAAAGTCCATTATTCGGGTTTTTTGTGTCCCCCGGACTAAAACCCGTCTATAATCATTTAGAGGATATAACCGGAGGAAAGTTAAGATGAGTAAAATTATATTTAATGAGATACAGATTAAGTTATTAGAGAGTAATCCCAATGTGGATCATGTGTCAGATCGTTCCATTTCATTTACCCCCGACTTTAAAATCAGAGCTGTAAAGGAGAATTTTAATGGAAAAGGCCCTGTACTGATCTTTATTGAGCATGGGTTTGACCTTCAAGTGATTGGTTCAGAAGAACCTAATCAATGCTTAAAGCGATGGAGGAAAACTTTTAATCAGTTCGGAGAAGTGGGATTCCTTACGGAGCGCAGAGGAAAAGGCAGTACTGGCAGACCCTCTTCCAAGCAGCTTACAGTTGAGGAAAGCCTAAAGAAGGCTGAGGCACGGATTAAGTATTTAGAAGCGGAACTAGAATTCTTAAAAAAGTTAGACGAACTCGAAAGGCAGGGATCGAAGAAGAAAAAGTAACGAAAACAGAGAAGTTTATGCTTATCCAAAAGATTATCACAAAGTGTGGAAATACTAGGATGGTAAAATACCTCTGTACGATGGCAGGAGTTAGCCGGAGTGGATATTACGCATGGATTAAAGCTGAAAATCGAAGGAATTTAAGACAAGAAAATGATTGGAAAGATTATGAGTTAATCAAAAGAATCTTTGATGAAAAGAAGGCAAAAGCAGGTGCTCTTGTTATCAAGATGATTTTGGAGAACGATTACTATGTCGTAATGAACCATAAAAAAATTCGAAGGATTATGAGGAAATTTACTATGCTCCATAATAAAGCCTCATGTTTCTTAGGCTTTCTATAATCCTTCAACTTGTATCACTCAATTCAACATTTGATTGCGTTCTTCCATTTGAGGTGGTTCTTCCATCCAACCATTTTTAATCATTATTTTTGCACCTTTATGAGCATATTGAAATATATCTTTCATAAAAATAGTCATTTTAGCTGGTAAATCATTTCGTAAACTAAAAGCGGTACCCAATGAGCCACTACCCATAGAAAAACTGCAAAAAAGACTTGTACAATACATCATCAATTTATCAGAGAATGGGGCTATTGTAGAACGTGTTGCATTACCACCTGATGTTTGAGGAGCTTGTATATTGTTTTGAAGTAAGGTTTCACTTAATTCCTTTATAATACTTTTAGCAAGTTCAGCTCCATCATTAAAGTAGTTTTTAACTTCTCCTTCATTTGCACATTGAGCAAAACCTGTAACCATTTGAAGACCAAAGATATTTGATTCGATTGAATGATGAATTTGAGCAACTTCAACCGTATTTAATGAACGCTTTTCGCTAAATGGGTTTATGGAGAGTCCACCCAAGTAGTTGTTATCTTTAACAAATTCAACTGACTTTGGCATTGAAACATGAGGAGCTTTAACAAGAAACCCCTTTTCAAACAAATATTGTGTGCAAAGGTTGTAATACTTTTGAGTAATAGCAGTTAGCTCTTTAAAAATCATTACTTTATCTTCTCGATAAGCCATAGTTATATTTAATGAGTGAAGCCCCATACTAATTTCTTTTAATAGGCGAACAAACATGATGTCAAAACCATTATCATATAACTTTGGCACCTCTTTGTTAACATCTTGAGCAGTATATCCAACTAGTATTACAGCCCCTTCATTTTGTAAAGTTTCTGTGATAATTCCAACATAACTGTCAATTTCTTCATATAAATTAGTCATAATATCCTTGGCTTTTTCATCATCTGCTTTCTCTATAAAATATTCTAATATACGTAAAATCATCGTCTTTTCCTGATATGTAAGCCATAATACACCTAATTCAGATGAATAAGAAGTTCAATAAAAAGTGCGCTAATCCTAATTGGATCAACGCACCCGTTATATACGTTTAGCGTGACGCTATTGGCGGTTGGCACACGTCACATTTACGTTGGTTATTATTTTTAAATTTCGTAAATGTTTTTTCAAAGTTGCTACCACATGCACATTTAAACAGTAACTTTTGAGAAAAACCGTGATATTCCGTCGATAGCAACTTACTTTCCGAATTGTTCTCAACAAATTCTTTAATTTTACCAATCGTCCATCGTTTATTCATTCTCTTACACCCTCTATTTTTTCGCTAGTCGGAGGCTTACTTGCCATCCGTTCAATTATGAGTAAAAGTCGTAATTATCCTAAGTTCCTCATTATAACATGAGCAGGTAAACAATTAAACTAATGGAAGTATCTTATTAATACAGATAGGTAAGGCTTTGAAGTTATCGCCACCCTTTCCCCCTGTTCACACCGTAGGTACGACTTTCACCGCATACGGCGTTCCAATTCATTCAATTATATTACATCATATGGTAAAATGTGGAGTTCTTTATTACTCCTTTATTTCACTATGCCTTCACGAAGCCATATTGGTCTTAATTCATTACATTTAAACCGTAATCTACTACCAAGGGTTAAGAAATCCTGCGAATTAGCGAGCATTTGCGAGAAAATCGTATTAAACTGAGGGAGATTAAGTACAAAACTTCACAGTTTTAGCCACTTTCTACAATAACACTTTAAAATTGTAATTAGGAGAATTCGTCATTATGTGATACACTGTGTTTACCATTTGATTTACTTGTTTACATGTGCCCTACTCATTCGTGAGTGGGGCTCCTTGTTTTTAAAAGAATAATAATAAAAAAGCAGACTCTATAAAAGAGTCTGCTTTTTTATTATTATTACGAAGCTTTACGCACGTTAGCTGCTTGAGCTCCACGTTGACCTTGCTCAACGTCAAAAGTAACTGCTTGACCTTCGTCTAAAGATTTGAAACCTTCGCCTTGGATCGCTGAGAAATGAACGAAAACGTCTTCTCCGCCTTCACGTTCGATGAATCCGAAACCTTTTTCTGCGTTAAACCATTTTACTTTACCTTGTTCCATTTTGTTTCCTCCTGCTGTGTGCTTTGCACACAATGTGTTACTATCCTTGCACTCAGTGATCATCAAGACGAATAGTTAATCTTATATTATCCTTTACACCGAACAAAAATAATTCTTCTAAATTTTAACACTTTTGAAAAGTATTTGCAAGAACATTATTTTTATTTTCTTTTAAAATCGTTAGCACTTTTTAGTCTGATGTTTATTTTGAAAGCATTAAATATTTTTTATAACGCCGATTAATCCTTAAGCTATATTGTTCAAACATAGTTAAATCTAGAGGGAAAAAAAGGCTATTATGAGGACGATAGCTACTATAATCCTCCTTGCATTATTTTCACAATCCTTACTTTTTCTGTGAGGTCATGGAAGTTTTTTTTCGTTTACCATTTCCCGCCTTTCCCCCAAATTCCCTATTCCCTCTATAGTTTTTCCTTGATTTCTCTTGTACCCTTATTTTAGGCTTACTGGCATATCGCGGTGTTTCGGAAGTCAACTGAACAGGAATATCCCTCTGTTCCTTCGACAACAATTTCAAGGCAATTGAAACTAACGCGATCGAATCGAACTGATCGAGCAATTCACTCGCTGCATGTTTAAACTGTGAGTACTGCTCCTCTTCAACCAATTGAATCATCTTTTCTACTGCGTCTTTCTGTAAAGACTCCCTTGCCTCTGCTACCGTTGGTATTGACTTGCGCTGTATCTTTCCTTTCGAGGCTTGTTCAATACTGTGGATTTGTCTGGTTTCCCTCGGTGTAGCAAATGTAATAGCTAACCCTGACTTACCTGCTCTCCCCGTTCTGCCGATTCGGTGAACATAACTTTCCGGGTCTTGAGGAATGTCAAAATTGTAGACGTGGGAAACCCCTGAAACATCAATTCCCCTCGCAGCCACATCGGTCGCAACTAAAATATCTATGTTCCCCTCACGAAATTTATTCATCACAACATCTCGCTGTCGTTGATTTAAATCTCCATGCAATCCGTCAGCAAGATACCCTCTTTTATTCAATGCATCACTTAATTCATCCACGCGTCTTTTTGTTCTCCCAAAAATCACCGCTAATTCTGGGTTATCCACGTCTAGCAGACGGCAAAGCACTTCAAATTTATCTCGTTCATTAACCTCATAATAAACTTGCTTTACATTTGGAGCTGTGACTTCCTTCGCTTTCATCTTTACTAACTCTGGATCGTGCATAAACCTTTCGGCAAGATTTTGAATCGGTTTAGGCATGGTTGCGGAGAACAGCAAGGTTTGTTTTTCTTCAGGGGTCTCTTTTAGGATTCGTTCGATATCCTCCAGAAAGCCCATATCTAACATTTCATCAGCTTCATCCAAAACCACCAATGAGATACGGTCTAATTTTAGCGTTTTACGTTTAATGTGGTCCAAAAGTCTTCCGGGTGTTCCCGTAATGATGTGAGGTCCCTTTTTTAATGCCTTAATTTGGCGATCTATCGACTGCCCTCCATAAATAGGGAGAGAGGTTATACCCATGTATTTAGCCAGTCGATTGATCTCTTCTGAAACCTGAATAGCTAATTCTCTCGTAGGTGCGATTGCAATCGCCTGAACGTATTTTTTACTCGTATCCACTTTCTCCAAGATCGGTATGGCGAAGGCAGCCGTCTTTCCGGTACCTGTTTGTGCTTGACCAATAATGTCCTTTCCCGACAAAGCTATGGGAATGGCTTTCTCTTGTATAGGAGATGCTTCTTCAAATCCCATATCCGTAATCGCTCTTTTTATGGGCTCACTAATGCCCATTTCCTGAAATGTTGTCATACTCAAAAACCCCTCCTAAGCGTTTACTATTTTTTATATTGTCTATACCCTTGATTGAATGCACATCTGTACTGATTTTTACAAGCTAATTAGGTAATTAAGGCATCCACCCATCGGGTGCTAAGGGAAATACTGACAATAGGCATCACGGTGATATAAGTGTCGACTCATCCCACTGAAGTGACCTGCAAAAAAAGAATATTGTTTTCAGGACATATGATACACTGAGTTTACGATTTGATTTATCGATTCAAGTACCTCTTGAATTAGTCAGTAGGTTTTTTTGGTTTAAAATAAAAAACAGACCCTTAAATAAAAGTCTGTCCTTATTCGTTCTTCTTATAATTAAGCTTTATGAACGTTTGAAGCTTGGGGTCCGCGTTGACCTTGTTCTACGTCAAAAGTAACCTCTTGACCTTCTTCAAGTGATTTATAGCCTTCGCCTTGGATCGCTGAGAAATGAACGAATACATCGTCTCCACCTTCACGTTCGATGAATCCGAAACCTTTTTCGCTGTTAAACCATTTTACTTTACCTTTTTCCACTTTTAGTTGCCTCCTATTGTGTAAATTGCACACAATTGTTGATGGATTGTAACATGACCAAGATGTTTAAGGAATCTTGGTATGGTCATATTATTACCTTGATGAATGAAAGTTTATTCAGTATATATGTTTAATACGAAACCATCCAAGAATATGATTAAAAATATGGCTTGTTTTACTGCTTTTAATCCCCTAAAAAATGCTATAATAAAATAGGAGCTAATTAATACTTTGATGTAGAGTAGACCCTGCATCTAGTAATAAGCTTGGCTTTCTTTTACTTTATTCTGTATAAAAAAATTTAAATAACCCAAGTTAAAAGTACCAAGAGCGCCAAAAGCTTGGAACTTTTTACTGTCAACTGCCATCCTGTCCCCATAAGATGGTAGTTCTATTCTTTTTATTCCCTAAAAAAACACCCTTTTTTCATGAGCGCTTCTTCATATTTTCCTACAGCAGTTTTTCTTCTTCGATGAATTCTTCCATCCATTTTGACTTGCACTTACCCCAGGCAAACGATTGGTAGAACCTGTTGATGATTTCCAAATGTTGACGTCGGCTTTTTTTCTAAACTTTGTGAAAGGTTGTACTTAATCTAACCTGCTAGGTTATTTCAATAACCTGCAGGGGTATGCGGTGAATCTTTCTCATTTAACAGTTTGAAACAATACGCCATTCATCTGCTACAAATTTTTCTATATAGTCAATGAGACTAATTTCTTAGTATCTTCTTGTGGAGAGTGGGTGGTTCCTTTGTTCTTCTAGATGGCAACTTACTCGTTCGAGAAAAGTTGCTAGGGATAGAGTATTGGACAAATAGTCTCATGGGACAAGGGACCTGTTCCCTCGTCCCATTATTCGGGGAAAACATTGAAGTAAAAGGAAATGACAAAAGTATACTCAAGTACAAAGAGGTGATTATGCTGGGTCCCCCCTATGATCAGAGTTCATATTTACAAAGGGGTAGGAGATCAATTAAATTTTAGAAACGTTTTCTGCTTGAGAGCCACGTTGTCCTTTTAGTATATCAAATTGTACGCGTTGCATATAAAACCATCACCAGTAATCTTTACTATTGTTATGTAAATAAAATAAAAAATGGTTTCCTGTCTGGAAACCATTTTTGTAGTTGACGATATGGTGTTACCAATTCGTTTTTCTCTTTTACGTAAAGAAGATAAACAATTACTATTCACTGTCTCAGTAGATGTAAAAAATTCTTAAAGATAGAGGTGAGATTGATTATTTCTTCTTCTAGAAAATAATGACTTAAATAATAAATTGTATACCTAAAACAATGAAAGCCCTACCTCTCTTTCATCCTTACGGCTCCTTGTCCGTGCCAGTGTGAATCAGGACTATTTTATCGAGTTATTTGATAAAACTTCAAACGTTCGTAAAAGAAATTTAAATAATAAAAATGGATTAGGTTGTAGAAATAACAAAAGAGGTTAATGCTCTAAAGGTGAGTTGGAGAAGTTGAATGTCTTTGAAAAGATTTACTTTTAATAATATTCCCCCAAAATTCAGGATATTTTCGGGAGATGTAAAACATTATCATAAATTAACCTTAACAGAAACTTTTTATTTGATTTTCAGTAATCCCATTAATTAATCCCAGTTCACTAATCAAAAATTCATGTGCTGTATCTAACATTTTTTTTTCGCTTGTATTAAGTGCTTTTTCTTTCTTCATACGCATTAAATCACGTACAACTTCAGTGCATTCTTGTATTTTACCTGTTTTTATTTTGTCCGTGTTCACTCTATACCTTTGTTTCCACGGCAGTAATCTATCTGATTCTCCATGATGAAAAATGTTTATGATCTGTTTTAATGCAATTATGTCAGTAACAGGGCGTATTCTTGAACTCAATATTTTACCCGTAGGAATCATGACTTGCATATTACCGATTAACATTTTTATGACATAATACTGTTGTTTTTCCCCTGAGATTTCCTTTTCTTCTATCGCTTTAATTATTCCTACTCCGTGCATTGGATAAACAATGTTATCGCCAATTTGAAACAAATAATCCACCTCCATATATTATAACCTTCTTAACCTTAACATATCTATTGTTTTTTATCAAATTTTTAATAATATCATAAATTTATTTTCAGTGTCAACTACTTTTACTTTAAAAATCAAAAAAAGCAAAAACAATAGGAATCGTGTTGATTACCAATAAAGGGAAGGTTAATATTCCCGCGTATATTCTGAAACCTCTACTAACCTTAATAGTATTATTCTATATAAAACCTACTCCTCCTGTATGTTATCACTAAGGTTTAATTGCCTTTCTAATCTTTTTATCAAACACTCCACCATAACGAGCATAAACTCGAACAAACGATGGAAATAATTGAAATTTAGTGCAATTCTTTCATCTAAACCCCCAATAAAAATTTTACCCTCTTAACCATAAATAAAAACAGTATCGCCGCAGCGATCCTATCATTAACATATAAATTGCACCTTGATAGCTTGTTAATAATCTAAAACCGATTATTTCCCCTTATTTAATAGTTCACTAGATTGAAATGGAAGTTGAATGTGAAACGTAGTAGCTTCCCCTAAAACACTATCAACCTCTATAATTCCACCGTGTTCATGGATGGTTGTATAAACCTGGGTCAAAATTAAAGTGCATAATTTTTATGGTATATAATATTACGTTATATGGAGAAACGAAGAATAATACCCTTCAAACGTAAAATAATTTATTTGGGCACACTTAATATTCATTTAGGACAAATAAATCGGGTTTTTTGATAAATTAGAATCGAGAGTGGTGCAGCACCTTACTCTTCGAAGATCTGTATTAAGATCTCTTTATTTCCTTATTCAAATAAAACTGAGCATCCTATTCATTTGATGTTCATAAGTTATGAATGCAATTGGCTCAAACCTATTTTTCTTAATGAATTAAACAGCTAAATAGCTAACAAGGATTGATGAGATAAAATCAATTAATAATAAAAATTTTAATTAATTTAATCCTATGATAGATTAATATTAACGCTGTTTGCTTTAAAAGAAATATAACTCAGGAAAATAAGATGAAAACCAAATTTAGTGACCTTGGAAACGAAGGTCTTAAAAAATTCTTTAAGAACTTTATATAGTTTCCAGTTTTAAAATTCAACTAAATTAAGAGATTGAGGGTGTTGAAATTGAAGAAATGGTTTCCTCATGGGAAATGGACAAAGTATTATGTATGGCTTCACCATTATTCCATTATTTCTTTTTTGGGTCTCATGTTAACAGGACTTGTTCTTTATATCCCTTTTTTTCATGTAAGGCTTATACGGTATTTATCCTTCCTTTATGATGCTCATATTTTCCTTGGTATCGTGTTCTTTCTGTCGTTATTTTCTCCCATTGTGAAGAAGTTGCCAAAGATGAACCGTATACGAAAAGTCGATTGGTTTATGCCGATTTTTTTTGGTATGGCGATTGTTTTAACCGGATTTACTTTGTGGAAGGTCAATTGGTTTCCCGCAAGCATTAGAGAGGCAGCCTTCCCTTGGCATGGGAATTTGTCTTATCTACTAGGCATATGGTTTATCTTGCATGGATTCTTCAAAGCAACAGGAAACCAATATTCCCAAACAATCGTAACGAAAAAAATGGATTCAGAACGTAGACAATTTCTGCGTTGGGGAGTTTCAGGGTTTGTGATCGGTGCTATTGTAATGACTCCGTTTCAGAAGCTTTTCACTTTCCGTCAGACAGTATCAACAAATTCGAAACCGGGTGTACATGTGTTTCCGGAATATTTTACAGTGACTGACAATTATCCAAAAGTCTTGCTCGACAAGTACCAATTCATAATTGATGGTCTAGTGACTACTAAAAAATCCATGACTATTGAACAACTTAGGTCTTTACCTGTTACCAAACAAATCAAAAATTTCCAATGCGTTACAGGATGGACCGTAGCCGATGTTGAATGGGAAGGGATTCTCATCCGCGAGCTTGTTTCATTGGTAAAACCCACTTCAGAAGCTTCATTCATTACCTTCTATTCTGCCGATGGCGTCTATACAGAAAGCCTATCCCTAAAAGAAGCGATGGAATCCGATGTTCTTCTTGCTTATAAGATGGATCGACAGCCGCTTCGCGTTGAACAAGGTTTTCCACTTCGATTAGTGGTGCCAAGAATGTATGGGTACAAATCAATCAAATGGGTAAATCGTGTTGAATTTGCATCCACTCGTGTTCAGGGATATTGGGAACAACGAGGCTATCCGGCTGAGGCGACGTTTTAATCAAGTAAAAAGGAGGAAAAAACATGGGGGAGGTTCGATTAAACTGCGGCTTAATTGCTAAATTTGGTGAACGGGAAAAATGTAGTAAATATTTTATTAAATGCCTCAAAATCCCTAAAAAAACTTCCGGGGTGTGATATTTTTCATACTAAAGTTTCCAAAGAGATTACCTCGGTTGAATATTCCCTTTGATACAGTTCATTGATCAAGAATACTAAAAGTAAAAAAAAATGTGGCAACCTACATAATGATAGGTGCCACATTTTGTTATATAAGACTTTAAATCAAAGTTTTAATTTTCATAAAAATAGCTACTTATACTGTATGGTGGATGCTAAATACTTTAACTTTTGCAGTATCTAGGCTATCGGTTACCGCCTGTAAGATGTGCGTCAAACATATCAATGATTTCTAGGAACCTATCAGCTTCCCGGAAAACATGGTCTGCTAATAAAGGATGAATAATGCTCTTGATTTTACATTGCTCAATTAAATCACGGGCTGTTTTCTTGAAGTCCCTAAGAGATACGACCGACACCCGATTTTGATCAAGGAATTGATCTAAAAGTGGGACTGTTTGAGATTGTGGCTTCATAGATTCTAGATCCCTTGCTTGATACAGCAATTGATCAAAGTCATTGCTGAAATTCCGTGCTAGATCAACTAGTTTCCTTTCTGACGGATCAAGAAGATGACCAATAAATTTAGCATGGTCTGCCATAATCCTTAAGAAGAAGACATTTTCTTTAATAATGGCATCTGGAAGCGATTGTAACTTTCCTTCATTTAATTCAATTAATCGTTTTCTAAAATAATTAGCTTCCCTACTTATATGGTCAACCAATAGTGGGAAATTATTGGCACCTGGCAATTTGCATGTAAGAATTAGACCTAATACTTTCCGTTTAAATACAAAAATATTGGTTGCAGCTTGTTGTACCTCTGAATTAAATCTTCTTATTTGTTCGGGGTCTGTTTGATTATTAAAAGAAAGGGCCGTTTGTTCGATGTGTTCAAATAAGCGATAAAATTGATTAGCCTCTTGAATTAGTTGAGTATCCTCTGCTCTAAAACCCAATCGAAGAAATAAAGAATGTTCTTTCATGATCCTTGCCCAAAAACGAATTTCATTTAAAGAGCGCTCAACAAACAATCCAGATGTAACACCTGTATCAGCATGCAAAGGTGTATGATCCCCGTTCATTCTATACCCCCTCGAAATAGTCCTTTTGATATATTCATATTTACATTTTCATTTGAATATGCCTTAAAGTATACGTTCCGTTAGTGTGGAGCTCAATTAGAAAACAAAAACAAATGTTATAGAATTTCTTGAGTACCGTTTTTCTGTACTAATGTTCCTCCCTCCTATTAGTGTTCTAAACATATAGGTGACTCCTAGAATATGATATAATCATATTCTAGGAGGTGAATTATGGAAGGATTTCAGGAGGATACTGAAAAATGGTTTGATGACCCCCGAAACAAAGTCATTTTAAAAATTTTTGTCCCTATTATTCTTGCAATTCTTCTACTAATTGTTAAGGAATTTTGGGGTGACTCCCTCCTCTCCTTTACCCAAGAAAACAAGTGGTTTATCTTGACTGGTTTTGCCGCTGTCATTCTCTACATAAGTTGGGCCTTTAAAGATTTCTTTACAAACCATAAACAAAATTTGCGGAGAACCTGGTATTTCTTGTTTATTGTTGGGATCGTATTGCTGCTAACTCAAACAGGATTTACTGTGAAAGAATGGCAGCGATATACTTTGTTGGCAGCGATGTTTATCTTTGTAGATTTAGCCTTGTTTCTTACTCCATCTATAAAGAAAATCGGCGGAGCTGAAATGGAACAAATCAATGAAGTGGAAAGCGTCAATGACGAAATGAAGAAGGTTATTGTCCAAACGCAAAATAGAAGCTTACAATTTACCTATATATTGGACATGATGCAAATAGCATCCTTTAAAACCCAAGAATGGGATGAAATCGAAGTTTATCAGGAGAGTTTAGAGGATTTTTTGTTTTCATACGGGGAAACCTGCAGACAAGAGATTACGGTCTTTAAGAAAGACAATGATCATTTTTTTAAACAAGAAGTGGGCACCGTACTCGGAGTGAATCTTACCGAAGTACAAATGAATTTGTTAAATGACAATATCGTAGTTCATATTGATAAACAAACAGTTCTTATTCCCTACTTCGAAAAAGTGTTTCCTGTTGTCATTTCGATTCAATCGGAAAAGGAACATGTGTTGGATATAGATATTGACCATATCATTAACCTATGTTTGATTCATACTTGGTTAAAAAAGCCAGAAGATGAACAGCCAACTTGGCAAACCTTGTAGATAAAAAATTGTTAGTTTGGTAGAATAAGGGTAATACATAGGAAAGGAGTGGATCCAATGCCAGAGCGTACAAACAAAACAGATGGAAATGTAGTCACTATGGTTGGAAGACGCAAAGGTAGAGTGAAGTCGCCTTTTTTACAAGAGAAGGCTACTCGAACAGTTCCACAAACTTCTCCATCATTGTATACTAGGGAATTATTTAAGAGAAGTGATGAAGCTGTAGATCGCTTAAAGGATAGCCATTACGGTGAAGTGCGACGATAAGACAGGATTTTATTCCTGTCTTTTTTTATTGGGTGAAATAAACGATCATTCCCCCATCTTCTTCGGCTTAAATTTCAGACCTTTATTTTGAGCAAACTCTCAACCAGATCTTTATAGCTTTTTGATTAAAACCAACATAATTAGACCATACAGACAGTATATATGTACATAGAGACAGTATATATGTACAAGTAATTGTATGGGAGATGATGTTGTGGCTGTAAGAAAAAAGAAAAGCCCCTTTTTAATGGACCAGCCCTCAGGTTCCTTACCAAAGCGGGATAAGGATCATAGTTTACTTCTAAATTTGCATAAGAAAATGAAAGACAATATTGATAAATTAAAGAAAAACAGATAACCTTTGACTTCCCTTAATCCTCCTTTATTAAATACGTAAGCACTTGAAGGTCTTAGTGAATAGGTTACACTTAAGCCTTATCGATTAACAATTCACTATTTTTGATTTTTAATGCAAATGTAATTATAGTCCTTTTTGACATTTTACCATTATAAATTTAAATGGAGGTTTATTTTCCATATTCTTATGTGGTTCAACAATTTCCGAAAACTCTATCAGGCCATATTTTCCGAATTCTTGTTTTATCGAGTCAGAATCATAAAAAAACATTTTTACCCCTTCCATTATCTCATAATAGTCTTTACCTAATTGTTTGCCCTTTCCAAACATTGGGGCTTCTTTTGAAATAGTAGTAAATATCATATAACCGTTGGGATTTAATTGATTAAAGCAATCATTAATTAACTTAGCTCTCTCACCATTATTCAATAAGTGAATAAGTGCATAACAAAATATACCTTCATAAAGTTTGTGATCAAAAGGCATATCGGTTACTGAGCCATGAAAAATACTAATATTTAGTCCATTTTGCCTTGCCAATTCAATCGCTGTTTTTGAAATCTCAATACCTGTAACCTTTATTCCGTTGTCAATAAAAACCTTGGCATTTCTACCATATCCAATACCAGGAATCAATATATCCTTAACTTTCTTTTCAAGGAAAAAATCCTTTGTCAAGATTGCAGAGTCTGAAGGTTCAAATCCCCACATCATTTGATTTTTTAAAAAACTTGATTCCCAAAATTCAGTCATCCCACAATCTCCTTTACAAACATTGGCTTTCTTTCTTTAAAATCTACTGTTTTTGAATAAGTATAGGGCTTAGATTACATAGAACATCAAGTTCTACCTTTATTGTTTCGCCTCCTTACTTCAATAAAATCACCAAATCACAGTTAAAATTAATTGTCTCTCCCAGGCTTGTAATTATAAAGATCGCTTTTATGTGCAGTAACTTCATTATTATCTATGAACAGCTGTCCGTCTTCTTGGTAAGTTGCTAAGGTAATGTTCTCTATTTTTTCGCCCTTCTTTTCAAGTTCACCTATAAGCCAACTTCGGTCTAAGTCTAGATATTTTAAATTATGATAAACAACCTGACCGTCCATTATCAGCGGGATAGGAAGGTACTCTTTTTTTACATGTAAATTTAAATCGTTTGGTTGAACGGGACGATAATCCGACTTAGGGATCACACTAATACTTCCTGTGGCCTCCATCACTGCAATAGAGATACTTTGAATATCTGTGTACCCTTTTACTCGTAAATGTGATATTAATTCATTCATTGGCATACGTACCTTTTTTAACCCTTTTCTGTCTATGTCACCATTATGAATTAATACGGTAGGACTTTCATATAACATCCATCTTAGTTTATTATGTAACGATAAGCGGATAAAAATTTTATATAAAATGACGGTGATTCCAGCATAGGTAATCGCTTTTCCCATATTTGTTACTTCCACAGGGCTACTAATAATATTGGTAAGAATTAATATATACAATAAATCAAATGTGTGCATCTGAGCTACTGCCTTTTTTCCTGTAATCCTTAAAAACAAATAACCTACCACAAAAACGATGAATGTCCGGTAAAATGTTTCCAATTTGGCATCTCCTCTAAAACAAAGGTTTAACAATGTTAGAATTACCTTTAGTATTAGAAGTTTCACCCCCAACTAAACAATCCAACATATTTATTTAATTCATATATCGAAACAAACATATCATTTAATCCATAACTTTCTCAATAAAAAAACACGTAGATTTTTTAGATAAACTTTTTTGTGTAATACTTTTCAAATCAATTGTTTCCTCAAAGAAACTTTTTTTCACCTCTATTACTTAGTTAGCACAACGACAAAAGGTTTCTCTAGACCCACTTGATCCTTATGATTCATAATGTAAAAGGATAGAAACGTGGGGGAAGTAAAATGGAAGAACAAGCATATTTGGACTTGAAACGCGGAGAACGTGGCGCAGTAATAAGTATTATTGCTTATATTTGTTTGTCTGCATTAAAATTAATCGTTGGATATTTGGCAAATTCTGAAGCCCTAAAAGCAGATGGGTTAAATAATGCTACTGATATCATTGCCTCAATCGCCGTACTTATCGGTTTAAAACTATCTCAGCGACCTGCTGATGATGATCATCCATACGGCCACTGGAAAGCGGAAACGATTGCCTCCATGGTCGCTTCGTTTATAATGGTGGTAGTCGGAATACAAGTGACATATGAAGCGATTTCTAGTATTTTTCATGGCCGTAATGAATCTCCTGATTTAATCTCTGCATGGACAGGCATCATTTGTGCCGTAGTTATGTATTTTGTCTATCGATATAACAAAAAACTGGCCAATGAAATTAATAGCCCATCTGTTATGGCAGCGGCAAAGGATAATCTGTCAGATGCCTGGGTAAGCGTAGGAATATTCATTGGTATCATGGGTACCCAGTTTGGTCTTCCTTGGCTCGATCCGTTAACTGCCATTATAGTGGGTTTACTAATCTGTAAAACCGGCTGGGAGATTTTTAGAGAAGCATCCCATAACTTGTCGGATGGCTTCGATGAAAATGTAATAGAATTATACAAAGAAACCATCCATAATTGCTATGGCGTAAAAGGTGTAATGGATATTAAAGCCAGAAATTATGGTAATAACGTAGTTGTTGACATCGTCATCTTAGTCAATTCGCATTTAGATGTTCGTGGAGCTCACGATATTGCAACTGATGTGGAGCTGAAATTAATCGAAGTCCATCATGTTTATGATGTTCATGTCCATGTAGAACCTAATTAAGTATTTGTGATATAAAAGGTTCAAATATAAGAGAACAATTTAAATCACAGCAAAAAAGAGACCTTTTGAAGAGTCTCTTTTTTGCTGTTCCATTTCATTTACTTCGTTTTTTCATCCAATTCTTTCAACGCATCAGTAAGTTGGCCGTTTAAGTTTCCTAATGCTCCTTTATCTAACGTTGCTGCTTCTGAACCTGCAATGGTTGGGTCTAGATAAGTTTCAATTTTTTCGTATAAATCTTTGTTATCCTTCTTAACCTCATCTTCAAAAGAAGACCATTGATCCTCTAATTGCGGTCCAACTTCCTTTACCTTTGCCTGATCGCCGCTATCAATTGCTTTTGACAATTCTTCAGTTGTATCCAACATTTTATTGACACCATCGGAAACTTTATGGTCAGTTGAACTACAACCCGCTAAAACTAATGCACTTCCAAGACCAAGGGCTAAAACTAGAGATGTTATTTTTTTCATGACAGCTTCCTACTTTCAAAGTTTGTATTTTTTTCCGTAATCAGTTTTTTGTTTTTCAATCGTTTAGATAAAAGGATTATAACGGCAGCTACAATAAGGATTGCTTGTGGAATAGTGCTTTCCCATGAAGGATAGAGTGCAAAAAATCCTATACTTGGAATACTTGATGAATTCGTTGTTTGAATAAAACCTGCTAGCTGAAGACTGTGTATTCCCATACCGGTAAACTTAATACAAAGGTAAAATACGATGATACTAGAGACCATAAAGAATGGACGTAACGGCAGTTTTAAACCGATAAATACCATTAAGTAGGCCAAAATCCCAAGGATCACAGCTCCAATTAGAAAACCAATTAATAAGGACTGTAGATTTATTTGACTAGCCATTCCGATGTAAAATAGGACTGTTTCCGTTCCTTCACGAAATACCGCCAGAAAGGCAAGTACTCCCAAGGAAACAAGTTTACCCGTGGTTAAAGCGGTTTGGCTTTTTTCACGAATATATCGATTCCAATCAGCAATATTTGATTGACTATGAAGCCAATAACTCATGTACAGTAACATGACTGCTGCAAAAACCCCTGTCCATCCACCTATAAGCGCATTATTGTTACCAAAAGCTCCGGATGAAATAACGAATTTGACGATGATGGCAAGGATTACACTAACGGCAAGTCCTGATAACACTCCAGACCAAATCCAGCCTTTTCCTTTACCTTCACCCGACTTTTTCACAAAGGACAGAAGCGCAATAACGACCAATAATGCTTCCAAACCTTCACGAATTAAAATCATCGCTGCATCCCAGTAAGTGTAGTGAGATTTATTCGCTAGAGGTGTTAAATAATTAACCATGTTTTCTATGACTCTATTAGCTTGGTCGTAATTTGGTGGATTAGCAGATAGCATGGCCTGAATGGTAACCAAATCTCTCTCAGAATCACTATATACAGAGGCTGATTGGGCAACCACAACCCCTTCAACGCTTAACCAACTATCACTAGCATTTTTTATTCCCTCAAGTGCTTTTGATTGATTGTGTTCCTTTACTTCATTCTTTGTTTGTTGTAGAAGTAAAATAAAATCATCTAAAGATAGATCTTCTTTCTTAAATGCTGCTTCTTTTGGATAACCGCCGTTTGCAAATTTCTCGTTCACAGCTCTTAAATCTTGTAAAGCCACTAAAACTTGATCTGGTTTTTTAATGGTAAAGGCGTAAATGACCTTTCCCATATTCGATTCAATTTCCCGATAGGCAGTCGCCGAATCAGCTTTTATCCCTTCTTCGATTTGTCTCCAAGTTTTGTTAAATTGATCATAAGCCTTTTCAGCTCCCGAAAGGTCCCCTTTAGAAGCTAAATCAATGGCTTGATTAATTGATACGTTCGCCTTCTTCATCTCTTCTTTTGAATTTCCAACTGCTAACGCAGGATTATGTACCTTTATTCCAAAAATTAATAGAAGGATAGATATCAAAAGTAATAATTTCTTGCCCATAGGGTCCCCCTAATTGTCTAAGAATTTTAATTGATAATGAATTTCAATTTCAACTAAGTATATCATATTTCACGTGAGAATGATTGTCAATTAGTGTTTTTATTATTTTGACAATAATAATAGCTTTACCTATACAGGGTAGCTAAAAAAAAATCGCCGCAGCGATTTCTAGAGAGTTTAAACACTCATTAATACAAAAAAACACCTATTGTAATCTAGGCATAGAGACTGGAAAAACCATAGGCCTTTTTCCGAGACTGTTAAATATCTCCTGTCTGAATCTCCCCTTCATTCAGACAACCCTAAGAATTCTCTCTCAAGCCTCTGTCCGAATCTTTTCACCATATAGACAAACTACGCCCTTTTTCTGATGATCCAGTCCGAATCCACCCTACATTCGGACTACCATAACCCTCTTTCGGAAGCACCTGTCCAAATTAACAAGATCAAGTTAGAACGTGTCTTCTTTATTTTTTAAATGCCTGAACAAAGACAAATGAATTAAATGCAAAATTAAAAGAACTGGATAGGTTAACGCCGAGTAGTACAATTTCCATCCACTGTAATAAAAGAAACCACTCTTTAAAGCGGTCCATTCGTAGAACAAACAGAACGCCGTCCAAAGAAGAATATAGATGAATTGTTTCAGAATCGATTCTTTAGCAGGATAAAAGTTTAAATACAGAATACCTGCTGCGGGAAATAGACCAGCAATAGCTATAAAGCTTTTCATTTGAACTCCTGCCGCAAAATATCCATAAAGCTGGTATTTCAAAGCAATAATCACATCTATAGTGAGACCTAATAGAAATGAAAATAAGGCAGTAGAATATATTTCTTGTCTTCTCAAATGTTTAGGTACAAAATAAGCGGCTGAATTTAATATTAGGACTGAGCTCAATAAGTAAACCATAAATTACTCCTTATTAGTTTGTAATTGTGTCTCATTCTTTACTATTTCAAGGGAATGGAGTTAATGAAAATAAGAATAGTTGTAACAGGTATGGATAATAACATAGTCCATAATGGTTTCTTAAAATGCAGCCGCAGCAGTATAAACAAAAGAATATTAAACATAAACGAATGAAAGATGGTCCAGCCATGTTGATAAGAAAAAGTCCCCGTCCATAATAGGATTACTTCATTTACTGTATAGATCATCACCCATATAGCAGTCCACCGAATAGAAATAAAATGATTGGGTGGATACTTTCCCATATAGATTAAGATTGTACAGGCAAAAACGATAAACTCCCCTGCTATACAAGTCACTTCATTTTTAAGTGGCCAAGTCGGCTCAAGTGACCAAAGTCGATGTGTATAACTGACATAGTAATATAGTGCGTCGCCGAGAAGAAAATAAAGGATGGTCGAATAATATCTTTGCCAATTTCTCCAATCTCCCCACCGTAATGCTGCTATTAACCATGTACATACCCCTATTATTTCAGCCATTTTTTCTCCTTTTAAAAAAAATAAATTAAGCAAACCTTTATTAAGTAGTAATCCCCATTACAGGTAAAACTTAGAACATAAAAGATATTTCTTAATCAACAAAAATCAAGTTTTTGAGTTCCTGAATATTTAATTTCCTTTTTACACTTGTTTACCCCCAAAACTGTATCTCTTAAAATTTCAGAAAAAAAAATAAAAAGACCACCATAGTAAAGAAGCCCTTTTTTGAATAAACAAAAAAAGCACCTTAAATAAGTGGTCTCCTGACCTCCTTCGCTTTAGCCTACGAAGTTAGCTGACGGGTAGGATGGCGAAAAAGAGGAATATTAAAGCCACAAGTTAGGATCACTTGTGGCTCTTTATTTTTTTATCATTTTTCTCTTATTATTAATGTATTATTTGTAACTTCTTAAAATATCATCCACTGTGGTTTTCATAGCGTATATCACCGTTTTCTTGTATCGTGCAGCTATAAGTAAGACTTTAATTTGTTCCGAACGGGAAAGGTTTTTAAAGCGAGGCTCTTGTTTCAAAAAAGACCGAACAATTGACCAACTGGCTGGTATTAACGGAAAATCATCTAGGGGTTGTTTGTTTCGTATACGGGGAAGCCAGGATACCATCCGTGGGGAATTACTTTTATCAACTATACAAGGTGCATAGATGTTTTTGGTATGTTTTTTTATGGATTCAAATCGATCTTGACCGCTAACAATAATGTAACTGCCATCCTTCCTATTTTTTCTGACAACCAACACAAACATACAATCCCACATTAATCTCTGCAGTTTTTTTATGTGTTCTGTAATTTTCATTGATACATCAGGTTTGATTTTATTAAGAGGAATATACTGTATTGTGAATTTCATACTTAGTCCCTCCATATTTATACTTGTACCCTCTTCATTTCCATAAGAATTTCAAATTCGCGATGTATCAAAATTCTATAAATCCCTATTTCAGTGAATTATAAAGGAAACGACATATTTGTATATTTTTATGAAATAGACGCATGTCACATTCGAATTTATTACGAATCATGCATTAGAATTTAATTAAATAAAACACTTTAATGCAGCCCCATTGTGTCAAAGCGTTTCATGTGGACGTTTTTGTACTACTCCCCCTCTATCGCTTGAACTTATGCTAAACCACTTACCTGTTGATATTACTTTTATCGACCAAGATGATGTTGTCCGCTATTTTTCACACGGTAAAGAAAGAATCTTTGCTCGAACCAAAGCGGTGATTGGCCGAACTGTTCAAAACTGTCACCTGCCAAAAAGTGTGTATGTCGTCGAACAATTATTACAAGACTTTAAAACAGGTATCAAAGATTGTGAAGATTTTTATAGCCCTTACCCACTGAATTGGAAGTGGTGAAGTAAAAACCACTAATTTAGGCTATTATCCAATCATGATTAGGTGATTACTCATAATCTACTGTAACTTATAAATGAAAGGATGATATTTATGTATCCTTACATATATATTCATCACTACCATCCATGGTATAGCCATTTTGCAGTACCAATTATTCCTCCACCACCTGTACCGCCCGCTGCCGTTACCTACCGAACTTTATTAGTACCCTACTCAGGGAAAAATATATATTCTCTACGAATTTAAATCGCCCTTTTGAACATAGTAGTAGATAGGTTATCAAGGTAGGGAGAATCTTATGCTATTTATTATGTAATCACTATAATCATGAAGTAAAAGAAAGCCTATTCTTAATCAAATGACCTTACTTCAAATTTGAACTACAATAAAATAACAGGACAGCCACAGCCATCCTGTTTTTTATTCGTGTCCTATTGAGACAAGTTAGTTTCCTCTTGCTGAATGCTTAATAAATTTCCTGATTACTTTGAAGTTTATCACCAGTATTAGAAAAATAAGAGGATACAATAACGCTGAATACCACCATTTCCATCCATGGTAATAAAACAGCTCCGTCGATTGGGCTATTTTTTCATAGATAATAGCAAATATTGACCACGCTAGAATATAAATCATTTGCTTTCTGTTTCCCTTTTTAAAGGGAAAGTAATTTAAATAAAGAAAATTGACAGCGCTATATACAACGATTATGTACGGAGTTGTAGCCCATTCAACACCTTTGCCAAAGTATCCAAAAAGATCATATTTGAGGACTAAATAGACATCTGTAATTAAATCAAAATACAAGGCAAAGAAAGTGGAAGAGTAAATTTCGATCTTAGTTAAGTTTTTTGGAACAAAAATCATTGCTAAAATTGAAATAATCATTGTAATGATAGCCAGTAACATTTTAGGAGCCTTTTCGATTTAGTTGTTATTCCCTTTTATATTCACCATATACTCTTCACGATATACTAAATGAAGAACCCCATTTTATTAAAAATTAGTCAAACCGTATTGGCGGAGCTTTTATAGCTTCGCTTTTTAATTTTCGTTCTAAGGATAAGGTCCTTTATAATCTAATGAAATTTTTTCTGTTAGATTGCCTCTCAATATCAGATAAATCCATTCAATTATTATTTAGACTTAAGTTGATTTTTCCGAAAAAGGGTACAAACCTAAAGCCTGTCTCATTCGTGATACATATAAATACAGTACAAACTCACAAGATGGATAGATGGCAGGGAGGGATAATAGCACAGTAGCATGGGAGGTAGTGTCGTCTCAGGGATCATCCTGAATGAACAGCTAGATGGAAGGAGATTATCATGATTGATTTAACCGTTTGGATAACCATCATTACCTTTTTGGTTACCCTCGGATTTATTCTTTGGAGACCTAAAGGCATTAATGAGGCTATACCTGCCGCAATAGGGGCCTTTATTGTCGTGCTTTGTGGAGGTGTCTCGTTATCAGACCTGGGTATCATTGCAGAAACGATAAGTGGTGCCGCCATCACGATTATGGCAACAATTGTCATGGCGATTGTTCTAGAAAGTTTTGGTTTCTTTAATTGGGTCGCGGAAATATTGGCTGCCAAGGCAAAAGGATCAGGAATTCGTTTGTTTTGGTATGTCAATCTTTTATGTTTTCTTATGACGCTTTTTTTTAATAACGATGGAAGTATCTTAATTACAACCCCTATACTCGTCATGTTATTAAACAACATGGGCTTAAAAAATCATCAAAAAATCCCGTATTTACTTTCAGGTGGGCTAATTGCCACCGCTTCGAGTGCCCCAATCGGTGTTAGTAATATTGTTAACTTAATTGCCCTTAAAATTGTGCATATGAGTTTGTATCTGCATACAGCGATGATGTTTGTACCAGCAACACTAGGTCTGCTCTTGCTAGTTGGGCTACTATTCTTACGGTTTTACAAAGTTCTGCCGAAAACCATTCCAACGAAGATTACAGGCTTGTCGTTTAAATCTTACCATCCACTCAAACCAGTCCTTGAGCATAGTTCGGACAAAGACCGTTCAAGATTTATGCGAAATGTTCTATTATTCGTATTCGCTGTCCGAGTCAGTCTCTTTGTCGCCTCGTTTGTGAACATTCCCGTTTCTCTGATGGCCGTTTTCGGATCACTTGTCCTGTTAGCTTGGAGATGGGCTTATTTAAAAATACCGCCTGTCGATATGCTGAAAAAAACGCCTTGGTATATCATCGTTTTTGCTTTTTGTATGTATGTCATCATTTACGGTCTGAATAACATTGGGTTAACTGACTGGCTAATCACGTTTATGCAGCCAATTGTTTCCGGAAGCCTGTTGCATGCGAGTGTGATGATGGGTGTACTTCTATCGGTACTCTCTAATATTTTTAATAATCACCCAGCGCTCATGGTAGGAACGCTCACATTAACGCACATGCATCTAGATTTACTCTCTTTGAAAATTGCTTATCTGGCAAACGTGATTGGCAGCGATATGGGAGCATTATTGCTGCCAATGGGTACACTCGCTACGTTGATGTGGATGCACATTGTGAGAAAAGGAAAAGTGAAAATTACTTGGTGGGAGTATGTAAAAATTACCAGTGTAGTGATTCCCCCTACTGTATTATTCACATTAGTCGTTTTGTACTATTGGGTTTCATGGCTTTTTGGCGGTGTACTTCAACAATAGGACGATGGTGAAAAAAGGAGAATGAAAATGTTCAACATACAACTATGGTAAAACGAACAAAAAGTGAATAGAAAGAGTGATGTACATGTTGAATCAAAAAAAATCCACCTCGTGTGGCAAACGAGGATGGATTTCTGACTCACCTATTATGTTGGTTTTTGACCGTGTCGTTCCGAGACACGGTCTCTTTTTAGTGTTTCACCTATGGTTAGAATATGTTTTCTCGGAAAATTGGTTCAAGGTATAAAAAAATTTTGTGATATAGGCTTGTGTTTATACCAGTTCTTTTTGATCAACATTTAGTTCAATCAAATTACCATCAGGGTCGGCACAGAAAATTTGGGCGAATCCGCTTATTCCGTCTGGTTTTTCAAGGATTTCAACTTCATTCTGTTTTAACCAATTAAGAGTTTCAGCATAGTTCTCGACCCTAAGCGCAAAGTGACCTTCTCTGCTCGATATGCTTTTATCACTACGAATCGTCTGTGAAGTGGGATCGACTATCAAGTGGAGCTGCTGGCTCCCTATCCCTATTTCATACCAGGCACCTGGAAAATCAAAATCTGGACGTTGTATTTCTTTTAAACACAAAGTGTTACTGTAGAAATCTTTTGCTCTTTCTAAATCAGTAACTGTCAGACTTATATGATGGAGGCATTTATATTGAATCAATTCCTTCACTTCTTTCATTTGAACTTAATTAATTTTGAGTCTATTCTATTTTTGACTAATATATGAAAGGATTTATTTCTTTAGTCAAGTATTACCTAACAATTTAATATTTTATGGCAGCGGAGTTACGAAGGAGTTAAAATTTTTTCTTAAGGCTGAGCCTTTCTTCATAATGTCTGTTATTAGACTCACTGCCAAATACTCTCGATGGGTTCACTAGTTTTTGCCTTGCCTGCATGAGATAACCCGTAAATATCTTCTATAGTTCTTAATAAATTATAGTGATTAACATTTTCATTGTATACTCCTGGTTTTACCATTGGTCCCACAAAGAAGGTTGGTATAACATTTTTCTCTGATCCTTCATCTTCGTCCCATGTAACGATCAAAAGGCTATTATGTGTGTTTGCCCATTGCACATACGGATCAATGTTGTCTTTTAACCATTGATCTGCATCCTGGATAGTACCGTCATGCATATCATAGTCAAGATTTGGGATGACAAATGAGACGGTTGGTAAGGTAGAAAAATCCTTCGGAAAATTTTTAAATGGTTGATTAGACTCTTTAGGTACATTAGTGAAGTTTGTCCAAGGGTTGTGCTTCCGGGCATACCCGTTTCCAGCTGACTCCTTATCATAGCCGACAGAAGGCAGTCCCTCTGAATACCCCTTAAATGAGTAATTCTTCTCGATTAGCTCACTCGCTAAGTTATCGGCAGAGAATTTAGATCTTGGCATTTTATCATTCGTTACCCCTTGATTGGACCCTGAAAACAAAGCCAAGTAATTGGGCTGGCTAGGATGCTGGATCGCGTGATAATTGGTAAAATTAGCACCCTGCTTCATTAAGGAATTCATATAAGGCGCGGATGAGTTATTGGCAATCTGACTTTTAGAATGGTTTTCCTCAACCACAATTAAAATATGATCAATTTTCGGAAAGCTCGCTTTTTCTTCCTCTTTATGTACGGTTTTATCTTGAGTAGTTTCCTTCTTGTGCTCATTTTGATTACAAGCCGTCAATAACAGCATGATCCCAACACATAAAAGCTTCCAGTTCTTCCACAATGATTTCTGCATCTCCTTTCAGTTCTAAAAATGAAAATTACCCGTGGCCCCTCTTATCTATATTCTACTATATCACCAGGCTGGCAATCCAAAACCTGCAAACTGATCAATATTATCTTTCAAATCTTAATCTGACCTAATGTTCATACAGTATTTAAGTAAAAAAAGCTGTCCCAATGACCATTTTGATCATTGATACAGCTTTTTTTCCTTCCGTTTCACTGACTTGTTCTACCCTCGAATAAATCCACCTTCTGAATTTATAACTTGACCAGTTATCCATTTTGCTTCATCACTAGCAAGAAAAGCGATAATCCGCGCGACATCTTCTGGTAATCCAATACGTCCCATTGGAAATTTAGGCAGCAGTTGCTCTCTTATTTCATCCGTCATCCAAGTTGAATCTGTTGGTCCCGGATTTACAGCATTAACCGTAATTCCTAATGGTGCAAGTTCTTGTGAAATCGACCTGGTAAACGCTGAAATAGCACCCTTAGTTGCCGCATAGGCCAGCTCCCCAGGCATTGGTCCTAAATCTTGTCCTGATGTTAAATTAATGATTCTACCTGTCTCTAAATCCGATTTTTCAAACCGGCGGGCAAATTCCACAGATAGCAGAAAAGTGGATCTCATATTTACCGCATAATGTTCATCAAGTGTTTTCGCATCGAAGCCTAAATACCCATCACTTTTTGAATGGGCCGCATTATTTACCAAGATGGAAGGAAAACCTAGTTTCGTTTCCACTGAATCAAGGATTTTAAAGGCAGCTTCAGCATTTGATAAATCCATTTTTAAGCTTTCACAACGGACTCCCATATTGGTAATCGTTTGTACGAATTCTTCAATCCAAGCAGTCTCAGAATTCCAATAAGTAAAGAAAATATGTAAACCTTGTGAAGCGAATTTCCTGCAAATGGCTGTACCAATATCTCGTGGACTGCTTGCTCCTGTGACGAGTGCAATTTTATTTTGAACTTGTCCCATAACACCCATTAGAGTTGCCTTGTCTCCAGTTTAAATCCTTCAACGATCACATCTTCATCGATTTCGATTAATAGGCACCGTTTTCCATTGTAAGTAATATATTGAATATTTTTCAATTCCTTCGGGCTAACCGATAGATCTGCCACCTTTGTATTAATCTTAATCGATTTTGGAAGGATATTAGTGGCTTTAATTTCATGTTTTTCATCGTCTACGACACTTTTAAAGGCATGTTCCACTTTGGCGGTATCGACATCCTCCACACCACTGATTTCTAAAATATGTTCAATATCCCGAGAATCCAACATCGGCGATTCACTTTCATCGCTTTCTTCATTTTCTTCATATTCCTGGACGATCTTATCGATTTCTTCATAGACATTTGAAATGACCCTGGAATCCACTTCGTCACCCATGACGATCTTTAAAATTTGTTCGAAGCTGTCCTTATCCTCCACCGCAGTAATAATTTCTTCGCAGTTGAGAACCTGCTCGATAAAGGAATCATCCGGTTGATTTACTTTTCCTCCATAATAGAGAATATGGTTCACATCGGCAGAATTTTCATTAAAGGCAGGAAAAAGAAAACCAGATAACGGAGCAGTTAAATTAATAATCGGATCAACGGCGTTATTTGATTTGAATTCTTTCTCGATGTAATCAAACAGCAAAGCTTTTTTAGGCTGATCGGTTTTATTAAGACTGCAGAGGATAAACTCGCTGGAATAAACCTCATCATCCCCGCCTTCCTCCGATTCTAAATTCCGTTTCTTAGTTGCCATTCGATATTCACCGCGGATAAACGTCACTACGGTATCAAATTCATAAACCGCATGAGCAAACATTTTTTCGACGATCCGCAGCATGCTTTCTTGCCACTCATCAGGTGAATCTGTCCGTAATCCCTCGAACAGGATGGTCTGTGTGCTGTCTTCCACATCACGTCTGAATTTCAGCTCAAACAGTTTGGCATCAAGATGACCTGATAAAACCTTTTTAAAGTTTGTTAAAAACAATTCCTGTGCTTCATGCTCTAACATTTGAAAGGGCTGGCTAATTTGGTGGTAGATCTCACCGGTTTCTTTTTTTACATACACATTAAAGATTTCTTGAATTTGCAATTGATAATTGTCTAGTTTAAATTGTTTTCGGATATTAGCGATATCTTTTTTGTTCATTAGTTTCAACTCCCATTTCTGATTATACTGTTCAGTTAAGAAAATAGTAATACTTGACATTTATTTTACTAACAGAAGAACTAAAAAGGCTATTCTAAAAGTCCCCTAGTACCTGACTTTTGAATAGCCTAATAGACAACTAATCTAACAATGCTAGTTTTAATGACTCTAGATTTTTTCTCATCACATCTACATAGTCTAAACCTTGTTTTTGTTCTTCCTTTGTTAATCCTTCTAAAGGATTTAACACTTCTGTTTTGGCCCCTATTTCATTAGCTAACGTTTCTGCTACTTTTGAAGAGGTGAGCTGTTCGAAATAAATAATCTTTACATTTTTCTTCTTTGTTAAATCTGTTAATTCAGCTAATTTTCCTAGTGTGGGCTCCACATCAGGTGATAATCCAGCAATCGGAATTTGAGTTAAGCCATATTGTTTGGCCAAATAGCCAAAAGCGGCATGCTGGGTAACAAATTCTTTATTCTTTGCTTTGTCCATGGTCGCTTTATATTCGCGGTCTAAATCAGCAAGCTGCGAATTTAAAGACACAGCGTTTTTTTGAAACTGGTCTTTATTTTTGGGATCTGCTTGTTCCAAAGCTTTAGCGATATTGTCTACCTCCCGTTGAGCTAACACAGGAGAAAGCCAGACATGAGGATCTTTACTAGCGGCATGTTCGGAATGATGACCGTCGTCTTCCTCTGAATCTAGTGCATTCATCAATTTTATTCCATTTGAAGCCTCAACAACGTTTAAATTGGAATCATTAATACTCTTCATTACCTTTTCGGTCCAGGTTTCAAAGTAACGGCTATTGTAGATAAACAAATCGGAATCTTGAATTTTGGCCATATCCTGTGCGGTTGGCTCCCAATCATGTGGTTCTACCCCATTTGGTATTAATAGTTCAACGTTTGCTGAACTGCCAGCTACCTTTTTAGCAAAATAATACATGGGATAAAAAGTAGTGACGATATGCAGTTTCTTGGAACCTGCACTCGTTTTTTCACTATTTGTTGAAGCTGCGTTGGAACAGCCACTTACCAACATTAGAAAAATTAGTAAAGGAATAATAAGTCTTTTCATGATCAATTTTTACCTCCATTGGTATCTATAATTAGGAATTATTACGATTTAAAGAGGATAATTATTTTGCATTGTTGAAGATAATAAGTGATTAACAAATCGTAATTGTTACGACTTAAATCTTATAACGATTATAATTTTATGTCAATCATGAAATTTTTATGAAATCGATTGAACTATAAGTGCCTGTTAATAGATTGAAATGAAAAAATTTTTTTGAAGCCCGAATGTTCGTAACCCTTCTAAGCCAGCCTACCTAAAACTTTACGTGCAAAAAGAAAAGCTGCCACAAGGACAGCTCTCTTTTACTACTATTATACATATTGATAAATTAAGAGATAGTATACTCCACTTCAATACTAGCCCGGTACTAACTAGCACCTTATCATATTCAATGATTAAAAACCTCTGTTGTTGTCCATCCGAGTGGTAACTGGATCATTGTAAGTGATCCCCGTATTAGTTGGATCATCTGATGTCAGGTTTCCATCTGGAAGATGCACGTTGGTACCTTCATTAAAATGACCATCACCTACAAGGTTTTCACGTCGTTTTACTACAACAAGGATTTTACCTTCTTTCACATAGCCTTCATAACGGTCTGCCTCTTCATCAGGAATACCCATTCCAATTAAAGCGCCTGCTAATCCGCCTGCTCCTGCCCCGACAGCTGCCCCTGTTAGGGTTGCGGCAATTGGTCCTGCTGCTAAGATCGGCCCGACACCTGGTATCGCAAGGGCCCCTACGCCCGCCAGTAGGCCGACAAGCCCGCCAAGCGCGCCGCCTGTTGCCGCTCCGGCCGCCAGACCTTCTTCCGTCTTCGTACCAGTGGCATCATTAATATCGTTTACTGTGTCTTTGTTTTTCCCGATTACCGAAATGTCCTCGGGTGCATAACCCTGCCTTTTTAGGTCTTCGACCGCCTGGATGGCCTCATTTTCAGTATCGTAAACTCCCACCAGGTTCTTTTCATGTTCATACATTGAAATTCCTCCTTTGGACGAGTAGTCCTTATTAACAATACCCGCAAGGAGGAGCAATGAAACATTTGTTTTTTCAACATGCAATAAAGCAGATAACTGAAAAAACGAAAAAGCCCTAGAGGGCTTTTTCTCATTTCAGCGAGATGAAGTTGATTGCTTTGAATTAATAAAAGACAGTTGCTCCAATGATGATTAACAAAATGAACAATACTACGATTAATGCAAAACCGCCGCCGTAACCAAATCCGCCGCCGCCGTAGCCGAAACCACCGCCTCCACAGCCGCCACCAAATCCGCCGAATCCTCCGTAACCGAACATAAGAAAATCCCCTTTCTATTGTTGTTTTTTATTAATAAAATCCTCCGCCGTAACCTCCGCCCATAAAGGACGCACCAATAATAATTAGAAGAATAAACAGTACAACCACTAAGGCGAATCCTCCGCCGTATCCTGCTCCATCCATATTAAAAACCTCCTTTGCAACTACTCCATACAATGTATGAATTAATTCAAAAGATGTAAGGGCTTTTCCAAATGTGTCTTATCGTGTTTTTTGTATGAGAATACAATGGTTTCACCAATTTTTACCCCCGGATATCCTTAAAATAACGATGGCCCATTTTTCGAAAAGTGGAATAAAGTCTGAAAGTGGGCACTTAACTTTGAGTTTAGCTTAATTAAGATCAGCAAAATCAATCTCGTCCGACTATTCTTTTCAGATGCAAAAAAAAACTCCCAGTTATGGGAGTTCACTTTATAGTTTGATAAAAAAATAGTAAGAGGAAACAACAATAAGGACTACGCAAATGATAATTACGGACAAAGCATAAGTTGATTGGATGGCAGCTGGTACAACGGGGGCCAATAACAGTAATAAACCTGTTATCACAAACACCTTTCCCCCAAACCGGTGCGTTTTTTTTCAAACATCTTCATTGGCTAAGGTCCATGGTGTTCGGATCCCAACGAAATAATTAGGCTTGAATTTGGGGCTTAAGTTGCCAATAAAGATAAATAATAATCCTATAAGTTGGGGAACCACGTATTTTGGATTGACGATTCCTAATCCGCTGGTAATTTGCACAATCTGAACTAAGAACAGAAATAATAAAATTCCATTCATAATTCGAAAATAGGGACCTTGAAAGCGTTGAAAATTACTTTTCTTTGGATCAATTTTAGGTAAGACACTCGTCAGAAGATACAAAACTATCATGATTCCAGGTAATAGAAATAAACCGAAGGATTTATGATCATAGTCATCTGGTACACCTTTAAAGTTCCAATGCACAGCGATTTGGTCTGGTAAATAAGGATAAGAAATAAACGTTACAATGATGCTCATTAGTAAGACAGCCAATCCAAACCCGTATTTTTTCATTTCAAATCCCCCTCTTCATCCTTTCTAAGAAAGTCCATAAACCACGTGACAACATCTTCAAACACAGTTGTATTGAGAGAATAGATAACTTGCTGGCCCTTTTTTTCCGAATCGACCAGATTCGCTTGCTTTAATAAATTCAAATGGTGAGAAATGCTTGGCTTGGTCATATTAAAATGGTCAGCAATTTCTCCTGCAGATAAGTCATTCTTTTTTAGTAAGTGAAGAATTTTCCTTCTGCTCGGATCGGACAATGCCTTAAAAGCATCATTCATGTTAAAGCCTCTTTTCCTGTTAAAAATCCCAGCCCTACTTGTTAGGTATTTAGATAATTTTCTAAATATATAATATTCCTAGTGTTACAAAAGGTCAATATTTTATCTTCAATATTTAGATGAATTTCTAAATATTTATTTCTGTTTTAGGATACTAAAAAATAATGGCATACGGATTACCGTATACCATTAAAGAGTAATTGTTCAGTTCTTGCCCAAAGCACTTTTACCCTGCATAGTTTTCATTTTCTTCAATAATCGCTACACCATGAATGGTTGCGTTTGTTTGTTGTGCTTGAATCTGATTCCTCGCGTCTTCCTTGCTTGCAGCATTTACATTCTTATAAAAAGTGACCCCACCTAACTCATATTCAACAGAGAACGTCTTTTGTTTGCTTTGATCCATCTTACATCCTTCTTCCTAAAGATACTTTGACGAACGTTAGCTTATTTCCGGTAAACCATAATCACGTTTATTTCATAACCGTCTTAATTATCTCCATTTCTCTTTTATTTATGTGGCCTCCGGATATGAACTACACCGATAAAAATTATCTTCTTAATAACATTTAAATGAAACCTTACATCTAATGGAGCTACTCTAATATGTTAGGAAGAAGACTTTAAATAGAACGTTTTTTCAATTGATTAAACCGGCAGGAAAAATCAATTCGTATGTAGAAAGTTTATAACATTAAGTTTTAAGGGGAGGTTTCAAAAATATAGCCAACATAATTGTTATTAGCTAAATAACATTCACGGGAGAAGACTGAACATGAGAGTGAAAGACATTACAGTTAAAAAAAACCTATCGGTAGATGAATTAATCAAGTTTATTGAAACGGCCAATAAATTTGAAAGCGATATAAAAATTAAAAGAGCGAATTTCACGGTCGATGCCAAAAGTATTATTGGTGTCCTTACCATCGTTAGAGCGGGAATTGAAGTGACCATCACGACGACAGGTGATGACGATGAAGAGGCATTGAAGGCAATTGTAAATTTATTGATATAAAAAGTACAGCCAACTCTAGGCGATTTCTATGATTGTATACAATCTTTCCAATAAAATAGCAGAGGATTCATTGATGAATCAGCTCTGCTATTTTTTTATTTGCAGGAAAATGACCGCTCTTATTAGAATTACAGTCCATTAGGATACTTTCGGATGTAAATGATTAGATCTCCGTCTTTTCCTTAAGATTCGCTTTTCTAGATAGTAAGTCGGAATAATAATCGCTGCCCAAATGGCAAAATAGTTAAGAACAACGAGGAACGGATTGCTGTTGCCACCATGTCCTTCTTTTCCGCCTCTTCCATCATGATCGAACTTTTCCCTTTGGAAATCTCCGTTAGGTGGATTTTGGCTGGTTGTACCACTGCCCACATTAGTGGTTGACTGGCCGCTTTGCTGGATTGGTTCCTTAGGGAAATCACCCACGCTTGGAGTTGCTGTTGAAGCAAACCACTGTATTCCACCAGCTAAAATCGCAAGAGATAGAACAACAGATGCAAGAACACCCTTTCTAAATTTTCCTTCCTTCGACTTAAACGCTCTTTTACAAATACTCATGATCCATTGCCAATGGACCCCGATGTGAAGTCCCACTAACGCAAGTGTAGCGTCAGCTGAGAGACCATGGATACCGCGTATCGAGTGTCCCCCTTGAATCGCAAGGCTTGGAAAAACAACCCTTGAAATGAGAATTCCAGTTATAATAACGGTTGCCATCGAAATTAATAGCAGGATATTTAGCATAAAACTAAATCGAGTTTTTTTAGGCAGCTTCGGGTCAACGATCTTTTTGGTTGTCGTTATCACCCAGCGAAAGTTTAATCCGATGTGGACTAGAATGGCTGCCCCGATGATCACACCCGCGATTTCATGAAAGGGTAACCCGTCTAATACTCTTGGATTCATTAGTAGCACAAACGTGATTGCCATCATTAAATCGAGTACAATCTTTGTATAATTTTTTTTCATATCAATTCCTCCATATAATAAGTCACCTGAACTGTTTCAAATTTTAGGGGGAAAAGCTTAAGAAAACCTTAACTAATCGTTAAAAATGGCTATTATTTCGTAAATAATATCGTTAATATCCCCGTTCCTTCATAAATAATAGGTCCAGGTGTGACTGTCTAGTTAAACAACCATACAACAGACACGAGACAGACATATACTGAATCATACTTTAAATCAGATTAAGGAGAAATCAGCTTTGACAAAATACCGGATCATGTCCTTTGATGGAGGCGGCACAGCTGGTGCTTTAAGTTTACAACTTTTAAACAGGCTGGCTAAACAGGCACCACAATTAATTAGTCGGACCCATGTTTTCTCGGGTACTTCAATCGGTTCATTCATTGCTCTTGCGTTAGCAAGTGGAAGATCCCCGAAGGAGACATTCAAGTATTTTAAGGAAAAAATCCTACCGGCATACAGCATTTCTCGACCAGGCGGACCTGTTTTTAACCAGCAATTACCCTATTCTGGTTTTATTAAAGCAGTACAAACATTTTTCCCACCAGACCTTCTTCTCAGAAACGTAAGAAAACGAATTGTTGTCCCTTCATTTCAATTATTCTCACCAGAGCTGAATCGTTGGAATCCTGTGTTATTCCACAACTTTCCTGGCTCTCCCTATTTAGATGAGAAAGCGAGTGATGTAATCCTACGGAGCAGCGCTGCTCCCGCCACACAACGAGCCTATCAAAACTATTTGGATGGGTATGTAGTAGCAAGTAACCCTAGTACAGCAGCAATTTCGTTTGCAGTAGGTAAAGCCAAACAGCCGATTGATCAAATTGCGGTATTATCCATTGGGACAGGTGAAACCCCGACTCAGTTAAGAAGAGATACGAGGGGATGGGGGATGGTGAGTTCCAATAACATACGCCCCGAAAATCTTGAGGATCTTCCTCCAAATTGGGGGGTTCTGTTCGACCCAGGACCCAATGAACCCTTACTCCCCTTTCTCTCGGTTGTCGGTAATGGAAGCAGTTTCTATGAATCCATGGTCAGTTCTCTATTACTAGAAGATCGGTTTTTTCGGTTAAATCCACGGATCCCTAACGTCTCCAAAAATGACCCTTCTATAGCACCCGCTCTCATTGAAATCGCTAACAGAACCAATTTACAACCTGCAGTTGAATTTATAGAGAAAAATTGGGACTAAATAAAAATAATCTGATTGCATTTTGGGTTTTATTACAAGCATTTGGATTTTTTATAAAAAGCAGCCAACCTGGCTGTTTTATTTATTTATTTATTCAGTTCTTCTACAATACAATAACTAATAATACCGTTGAAAATACTAAAGAACCCTCCTTTCTCTGGATAACTTGTCTAATCATCGTCAGAAAACTCGCATACATTATAGTAATATAAGGAAGGGAGAAATGTTTACCTATGCCAGAGAACGATAAAAAAGATTTAAAAGAAGAATCTTCTGATAATCACGATAAAGAAAAAATGGTTATTAATATCAATATTGAATACAATATAAATTTTGGAAATAAGGAAATTCATATTGAACAAAGAGCAGAAGGCGGTGGACAGATCAATAGGAATGTGGGTATGAATGCCAATCAAGGTGGGCAAAACGCCAAAAACCATAGTCATACCGCAAATAAACAATCACAATTTGCAGATGGAAATGGAAGAAGTGGAATTGCCGGGCAAAACAATGATGAATTAGGGGGACAGCAAGGAATAAAGGTAAGGGACAGCGAAGTGAAAAACAGCATTATCGCTTCAGCTTCTGAACATGTCGAAGAGTCTGATAATGAGGATTCGGAGATTAATAAGGATTATTCAGAATAGAAGTTTCATAAGAGGTGCTTTGGGAAGGGCTAATGACACCACCCTTCTTCAGAGGAGGGTGAAAATCAGTGAACGCTAAGTACATCCTAACCCGCCTAAAACGTATGGATAAAGAACTCTTGATGACGTGATATTCGCGGATTGGAGTCTTTTTTTATTTATTCCTAAAAAAGGAACCATTTGGCTCCTTCTCCTTTAATTAGCTGGTTTTTTGACTGCCTTTACTTCGTATTTCCCAACTTCTGTATTTAAAATATAGGCTGGTTTTGGCTTACCGAGGTTTGCTTTATGGTTTGCGATATGGGCATCACTCTTTTCCCATTGTTTCCAGTATTCCTCAGATTCCCAGCGAATCAGGACGACGACTTCTTCTTCCCCTTTTCGGACCTTTTTCTCCATGACCGTTAAATCAATAAATCCTTCCTGTTCTTCGATCATCCCTTTTCCACCAAACTGTTTGATCACTTGTTCGGCATTTCCTTCTGCCACGGTTACTTTTCTTAATTGAACGAACATAAATACATCCCCATTCTTTTTGGTAATAACGACAATGGACAAGAATTAGTCCATTTTTTTCTCACTGCTATCTAAAGATTCTGTATCAGGTATGGAAGACATTTCTTCTTCCGTATGATGAGGTTCTGTTTCCGCTGCTTCTACTTCGTGAAGTTCAAATAATTGCGCAAATTCGCTAATGACCATTTCAATCGCTTTTAATTCACCGATTAAGATGGGCTTAATGGATTCAAATTCCGGAGCATCGAGTTGACTCTTTAAAGTAGATCGTTTCAAGTTCATCACCTCTAAGAACGCAATGGCTCTACCTCGCCGGAACGTTTTTGCACCACGATGGTGATGATCATGGTCTTTTCTACGACGTTTCCCTCTAGGGTGGAAGTCTTGATTAGGATCCTGAAATTCATCGTTTTTCATAAAAGCAGCTCCCTTCGGTGTATACAATCGTATACACAAGTTATATTTATAATGTATACGATTGTATACATTAAGTCAAATGAAACTTCAAAAAATTTTAGGCGGTTTATAACTATCTATCCTGAGAATTAAAAAAGCTACCAAATTTGGCAGCTTCAACTCAATCTTATTTACTTTCCTCCATATGCATCGATAGTTTCCTTGATTAGGATACTTTTTTGATTTCTATTGCTTTACCTTCTTTACGCCATTTTTTAAATTCAGCGGTTGCGGTAAATAGGACATCAGTAGAAGAATTTAAGGCCGTTTCAAAAGAATCCTGTAACACACCAATGATAAAACCGACTCCGACTACTTGCATGGCAACATCGGCTGGAATGCCAAATAAGCTGCATGCCAATGGGATCAATAATAGTGAACCGCCAGCAACCCCTGAGGCACCACAAGCACATACAGCAGATAAGACGCTAAGGATGATCGCTGTTGGAATGTCTACATGGATGTCTAATGTATGAACCGCAGCAAGTGTCAGAACCGAAATCGTAACTGCTGCCCCGGCCATATTAATGGTTGCTCCTAATGGAATCGATACCGAATAAGAATCTTTATCCAATTGCAGGTCTTCACATAATCGCATATTGACTGGAATGTTGGCAGCCGAACTGCGGGTAAAGAAAGCGGTAATGGCACTTTCCTTTAAACATTTAAATACCAGTGGATATGGATTCTGACGGATGTTCACAAACACGATGATTGGATTGACTACAAGTGCAACAAAGAGCATACAGCCAATCAATACAGCTAGTAATTTACCATAACTTAATAAAGACCCGATTCCATTTGCGGTAACCGATTCGATGACCAGCCCCATAATACCAAATGGCGCGAATTTGATGACCCATGTCACCATTTTGGATACGGCATCTGAAAAGTTAGCAATCAACGTTTTTGTTGTATCGGAGGCATTTTTTAAGGCCATTCCAAGTAGGACTGCCCAAGCCAAAATACCGATATAATTGGCATTATAGATTGCTTTAACAGGGTTATCGACAACGTTCAACAATAATGATTTAAGAACTTCGACAACACCGCCAGGAGCCGTTACATCCTCCGCACCCTTTGCAAGGGAGATACTGACAGGAAAGATAAAACTGACAATCACGGCAATTAATCCCGCTAAAAAGGTTCCTAAAAGATACAGGATGATAATCGATTTCATGTTGGTTTGATGCCCCTTTTTGTGTTGCGCGATCGCTGACATAACCAAGAAGAGTACGAGTACGGGTGCGATTGCTTTAAGGGCACCTACAAATAATGAACCAAGGATGGTAATGGGTTTTGCTGTTTCAGGAATGGTTACGGCTAGAATGATACCGATAATCAAACCGATAATAATTTGCTTAACTAAACTAATTTGATTCCATTTTTTGATAACATTGTTCAATGATGGTTCCCCCTAATAGTAGTAAAATTTTCATCAGTCCGTTGCCGATTTATCTATGTATATCGGCCTGCTTCACTGGTGTGTTCTTACCTGATGAAACAGAAATCTGAACAATTAAATGTAATTATGACATGAATGTTCGGATTTTGTGAATATGTTAAACTTCTTTTTTTACTATTATAATGAATATATATTTATATTACAATATTATTGTTGAATTCGTTATTTTGGATTATATAAGGTAAATAGTAAAATACGAACGTTCGGAAATAAATTCAATTCGTTTGATAGGGGGGTTACTCGGTATGGGGATTGGACTGATTGGTAAGGAAAACCACCTTTGTTTGTAACTCGGGAGGTGGATTCTGTTTGATAGGAGATTTTAGTCAATTAAAAAGCAAGAGGATGAACAGGAAATCCTGTACCATTCTCTTGCTTGTTTTTTGCATTTTTACTTAACAGCTGTAGGACGTTCCTTGGCTTTGTCGGATTCACCAGCAACCCGGTTGGCTGCTTCTCTGTCTTGGGCCATTTCCTCGACGGTCTTCACACGAAGTCTTGCCGCACCTTGGTTCTGCTTAGTCGGAATAAGATTTCCTGAGGCAAGCCTTGCTTTTGCTTTTTCAATAGCCTCTTTATATTGCGGAAGCCATTTTTCCTGAGCGACTAGCATTTCATCTGTTAGCTGCCAAATTTCCTTTGGATTACAAACCGCACCAACAAGCGGATCCATCATCATCGCTTGACGCAGGAGCATGTCATCCCCATTAACAGCTGCTTCCACGGCAAGCCGCTGAACGGAAATACTTACATTACAAACGGCTGCACAACCCATTGGCAGGTCACCCACCCTTGGGATGCTAATTCCGTTTCCATCAACATATCCTGGGGCCTCGATAATCGCATCATCAGGCAGATTCGAAATGACTCCGTTATTCACAACATTGAAATGTCCCCGATAGACTCTGCCCGTTTCTAATCCTTCGACAATATAAGAGCCATGTTCTTCACTGCGATTCTCTTGTTTATATTCAAGAGCCGGATCTTTCATCCAGTTCGGAAAGTCTGTTTCAAACCAGTTTCTACTCTCGGTACAGACTCGTAAATACCCTCCTGTTTCCCCGTTAATCCACACACCAAGGTCGATCCATTCGGCAATTTCTTCTGGACGTTTCCGGTACCACGGTAAATATTCGCTTAAATGCCCATTAGACTCGGTGCTGTAATACCCAAATCGACGAAGCATATCAATTCGAACCTTTTCGCTTTGACTGTAATCGGGATGGTTTTCAAAACCTTCCAGTAACTTACCGGTCAGATCCTCCCCGTTGTGTTTCACTTGAACATACCAGGTTTGATGGTTAATCCCGGCACAAACAATATCCACTTCTTCTTTGGTTAACCCAAGCACATCAGCTATTTGTTTATGGCCATGCTGGACACCATGGCAAAGTCCAATCGTCCTCACTCCGCCATATTTATTGCAAGCCCATGTCATCATGGCCATGGGATTAGCATAGTTCAAGAGCAGGCAATCTGGTTCTGCTACCTCGCGAATATCTTTACAAATGGTTAGCATTTCGGCGATTCCACGCTGGCCATACATGATCCCGCCTGCACAAAGCGTATCGCCAACACATTGATCAATCCCATATTTTAATGGAATATCCACATCGGTTTGAAAGGCCTCTAGTCCGCCAATTCTTACGACGGAAAAAATGTACCTTGCATCTCTTAAGGCTTCGCGCCGATTAAGGGTAGAGTGAATTTGGATTTCCAACCCGTTTTCATTAATATCACGCTGACATAGCTCGGTAACCATCTGCAAATTACGCTCATTGATATCCGTGAAAGCCACTTCGATCTGGTTAAATTCTGGTACAGCAAGCAGATCCCGTAACAGCCCTCTTGTAAAACCAATACTCCCTGCTCCAATAAACGCTACTTTAAATGACATCGGCTAACTCTCCTTTAATGATAGATTTATAGAAATTTTAACAGTTTCATAGGTGTAAACGTTACCAAAATCGTAACTTCCTTTGAAAGCGGATTTATAAAATCCTTACTTATCTGAACAAACGGACTTATACTCTTTCCCATGAAGCGAATTCCTTTTTTCGCATCGCCGCTTTTCGATATTCAACCGGGGTCTGGTGCGCATATTTTTTAAAAAGAGAACTGAAATACTGCCTGCTGTTAATCCCGATGTAATCCGATATTTCAATTAAAGGGATGTCCGTTTCCGATAATAGCATTTTAGCTTTTTCCATTCTGACAGAGGTAAGGTATTCCATCACGGTTAAGCCGGTATGATTTTTAAAAATTCTATGTAGATAACCTGGATGAAGATTCACATCTGCCGCGATATCCTTCATCTGGATATCACAATCATAATTCTCATGAATATAAGTAAGCACTTGTTTGACATACACATTAGCTTGCTGCTGCGGTTCATTTGCCCTTGTTTCATCCGCTAATCTTGCAATCCAATTAGCAGTTGGGAGAGCAGAAGATGCACCATTAATAGATTCTCTTTGCCCCTTTCATCCATCTCCAATACTAGGTTTTTTAAGACAAAATAAACCTCATTTGGATCCTTTAAGAGAAGATAAGGCGCATTCATTTTCAATAGACGAGCAAAGGCCTGGTCCTCTTCCGCAAAGTCTTTGATTGATGGGAAAAACCCTTTTCGTTCATGAAAACGAAATTCAATGTTTAGCATCCGGCAAGGGCTTCCCTTCTCTACTACCAGGCGATGGGTCACTTCAGCATCGATAATGATGAATTCCCCTTTTTTCATAGAAAGTGACTCTCCCTCAATTTCGACACAACCATGGCCCTCAATGACATACATAATTTCGACCTGATTATGAGCATGAAATGGCATGTTATAGTTATCCCATTGTTTATAATAATAGGCAACAACCTCTGGAAGAAACTCCCCTCGTGTCAACGCGCTCTCGTATAGACTGCTTGTCTTCATTTCGGCCTCCTCTTGGTCAAAAATCTTATAGTCAATTATTTGCCAGCACCCATCGTAATTCCTTTAACAAAATGCTTTTGCATAAAAATGAACAATAGTAAGATCGGTAAGGAGGACAAGATAATTCCAGCAAAACCAGTGTTAAAATCAGTACTGAAGGCAGAAAATAATTGCGATTGCATAACGGTTAAAGTTTTCATATTGTTTTCCGATAAAAACAACAGCGGCATGAGGTAATCGTTCCAGATTTGTAAGGATAAAATGATCGTTAGGGCAGCCGCTACTGGTTTTAACATCGGCAGGACAATCAGCCAGAAGGTTCGCAGCACTGAACAACCATCAATCGCCGCCGCTTCCTCCACCTCTTTAGGGATCGTCTTCATAAATCCAGTCGTAACAAAGACAGCAAATGGTAGATTTGTAGCCACATAAAGAAAAATAACTCCAGCAAAATTATTCATAAAGCCTAAATTACTGCCTAACGTAAACATCGGCACAAAGATGACTTGGTAGGGGATAAGAATCCCTGCTAAGAAAAAAACATAGGCAGAGTTAAAGAATTTCGTTGCTCCCCTGGCAATCGCATAAGCAGCCATACTGCTCAAAAGGATAATCAAGACAACGGAACAAATCGTCAAAAGGGCTGTGTTGCCAAGGCTTTGCCAGAAGTTTAACGCTTCTAACGCTTTTGAAAAATTTCCCCACTCAATATGGTTAGGCAATGAAAGTGGAAAAGATTTAGACGTTTCCTGTTGGGATTTTAAGGCGTACAGGAATACAATCAAGGATGGAATTAAATAGACGATCGCCACAATGGAAATAAATACTTGCAAAAGAATGGAACCGAACCGGTATTTACCAGCCATTATAATTCCACCTCTCTTTTTCTTAGTACTTTCAATTGAATAAAGGCAAAGACTAATAAGACGATAAGGAAGATCACCGACATCGCAGAAGCATAACTTGCTCTTTGGGAGGTAAAGGCACTGTTAAAAATATACATGACCAGTGATTGTGAAGAGTCACCTGGTCCGCCATTTGTGGAGGCCACAATTAACTCAAATACTTTCAAACTGCCCGTTGCAATCCCAATCGTACAGATGGTGATAGATGGCCCTAACATGGGAATGGTAATGTGATAAAACTTTTGCCACCAATTTCCCCCATCAACTGTCGAAGCTTCGTATAATTCTTTCGGAATCGCCTGCAGTCCAGCTAAATAAATTAACATCCAATAACCAATCCATTGCCAGTTATTCGCAATCAATAATCCACTTAGCACGCTATCAGGACTTGAAAATAATGAGAAGTTAAGACTGGTTCCAAGGATATCATTCAAACTTGGTAAGATATCACCATACATTTTGGTCCAAATTTGGCCGACTAAAATCGGACTTAATAAGACCGGAGAAAAGATAATCACCCGGTAGAGATTTTTGGCTTTAATGCTGCTATCTAAAATTACGGCAAAGAGCAGAGCAGCGACATTTTGAATCATCGTGTTAAAAATCATAAACAGGAAGGTAAATTTAAAAGCTTTCATAAAGATATCATCTTTAAAAATTTCTACATAGTTGGCTAACCCGACCCAGCTTTTAGTCAGGCTGATTCCATCCCAATCGGTAAAAGAATTATAGATTCCCATCCCGAGTGGAATAATCATCCCAATGATAAAGACGACTAACGGGGGCATCAATAACAAGAAATATCCTTTATTTTTAAACCGTGTTTTTCTAGTAGCCCGCTTTGTCTGAATCTTTTCGTTTGTTAATAGTTGCGGCTGTGGATCTCCTTGACTAATATTCACGAGAACACCTCCGAAGGCTTCATTTAATGAATGGAAAAGAGAAATTAATCCCTTTTCCATTTACAATCTCTATTTTGTTTGGAATTTAACCTTTGATTTGAAATCATCGGTTGCCTTTAACGCTTGATCCAATGTCTTTTTCCCTAAGAGCCACTCGGCAATATACGTTGTATATTGTTGTTGGTACGGCCATGGAATTTGGACATTGCCGATATTCGCATCGATAACACCAGCGTTTTTATATTGATTAATATCATTCACATAGTCACTTTTCACATCTGGAACGACAACCGTAAGCAAGCTCTGAGTTTGAACTTGGTTAATGTATTCCTTTGCTAGATTCTTATCTGTTGCGAGTATTTCCAATACTTTTTTCACTTCTTTAGGATGTTCCGTTGTTTTGCTGGCCGACCAGGTATAATCAGATTGCATGATTAATTTCGTATTCTCGGCATCAACAGCAGGTGTCGGGAAGAAACCGAGTTTAAAGTCAGGGTTATTCTTGAAGATTTGGGCAGGAGCCCATGTCCCAATAATCCACATCGCTGTTTTTCCATTGGCAAACATATCAGCTGCTCCGGTAAAATCTACTCCGAATGGATCTTTTTCTGTATTTTCATAGAGGTCCTTAAAATGTTGGAAGGTTACTTTATATTCTGGTGATTTGGCAAAGGAAACATTTCCTTTTTGTAAATCAGATCCCCATTCTGGATATTTAGAAAATACTTCTAAAGTAGCAAACTGGTTCGCTGAATTACCCATTTGATAGTCTTTATAGTGAGAGGTAAATGGAGTGATTCCCTTATCTTTTAACGTTTTGGCAACTTCCATTAATTCTGCCCAAGTTTTAGGAATCTGGATATGGTTGTCGTCAAAGATTTGTTTATTGTAAAAAACCCCTTGGAAATTGGCTGTGTATGGTACAGCGTAGTCTTTCCCATCTACTTGAAGAGTTTTACGGACATCATCTGGAAATTCTTTCATAAACGGTTCATTGGATAAGTCCATTAAAAACTGAGCATATTTGGGATGATCGCCGCCCTTAATCATGACAATATCCGGAAGTTGTTTTCCGGCAATTCTTGTTTGCATGACAGAGTTGAAATCCTTGTCCCAATTAATATTTTCAAATTGGAGTGTTACGTTCGGAAGTTTCTTTTTGACTGCCTCAACCAGGGCCTTTTGAGCTTCTTTCTTATTGGTTGTATTCCAATCTAGGACCTTTAAGGTAATCTTTCCGTCCGCACTTGAACTGGACTTTGAACTACAAGCGACTAAGGATAACATCAGTACAAACACAACTAGTATACCAGCTGCTTTCATGAAAGCTTGCTTCATTCGATTCTCTCCCCTTTAATGGTATTATCTTTCAGACAATAAATGAATGAGATCTAGAAACATGTGTTTCTCAAAAATAAATAAAATTGTAAGCGGTTACAACTTCTGGATTATATATTTCATTTATGTACGATTAGTCATTCACCACCTTTTTTAATGTTAGAATATTTTTAATCTTAAATCTATTCACTATTATACTTTTTGATAAAAGTGTACTTCAATAGACAATCCTAACTTCCTGACACCATCCATGTATAAAATCCTAACCTTTTAATAAAATGAAAAACAAAAAAACAGCACAAATGTTGTGCTGCTTCGGTAGATATCTTCAAAAACCTTGGCCTTAAGCGAAATTTTTCCCATTTAAATAATAGGCAGACTCCAAGAATATTGAAAAGCCAACTTCTAGTTCAGAAATACCTATGGATTGGAGATGTTTTCTAATGATTCCTGCAAATTGATCTTGTATGTCCTGACCTCGGTCAAACCATTTTACCTCGATAAAAGGAAAACCCTCGACCTCATTTTGATTAAATACGAAGGTAGACTGGATGATTTCTAAGGTGAAATTGTCGGTTTCACACTGACAAAGATTAGCTAAATTCCATAACTAGCGGAGTACTGATATTTTTGACTTTATCTACTGAAATCCCTTTAAAAATTAATTGTGGCATAACATTTCCTCCAGAAGCTTGTATAGGTGTAAGTAACGTTAATCAATCACCCTTGTTACCGCATGTCCGCATTTTTTACATTGACCACGCAATACAATGCCATGAGGTGAGTCTTCAACGATATATTTTTCAATGGTAACTGCTTCTGAACAAGAACTGCACCAAACATTCTTTTCCAGCATTCTACGTGTTTCTTCAGGGATTTCCAGCCATTTTTTATTGGCACTAAAGGAAATGACATCTTTATCACTGTTCATTTTAACAACTCCTTTTCTACTTTTAGACATTTGACTCAATAGTAAATTCTGGTTGTCGCTTTTATATTTAATCATTTTCGATGCTTAAAGTAAAAGAAAAACGCTAAACTCATTGAGAGTCTAGCGTTTTTCTGTTTCGTCCTATGTAATAGTCCACACAATTTCACTAGTTATGGCTGCTGCGTTCCCGCCCTGACCTGTTCCCAGTGTCTTTGTTGGACTATGACTCCGCAGGTAGGACTCGAACCTACGACCGATCGGTTAACAGCCGATAGCTCTACCACTGAGCTACTGCGGAATATTTTGCTGGTGCCGGCTAGAGGACTTGAACCCCCAACCTACTGATTACAAGTCAGTTGCTCTACCAATTGAGCTAAACCGGCAAATAATTTGAGAAGTTAAAGGTTTGAACACGCTGGATAGTTAGCGTCATCCTGACCTCAGAATGCTTATGCAAGCAGTAGCTCGGTCAGTATGCTGAAGGCTATTCAAGCAGCCTATTCGGTCGTGCTCTACCAATTGAGCTAAACCGGCAATGTTCCATTCGTCATGAATATATTATACAAATTACACGAAATCTAATCAAGATTTTTTTAAAAAAAATTAGTGGAAATGACGGGAGTTGAACCCGTGTGCAAAGATATTGCCACTTATACTTCTACGAGTGTAGTCAGTAGTATTAATTTCGATGACTTCTTTAGCCTACTGACAGGCATGGAAGCAGCTAGTCTGATTGTTCTCTTCCTTCATCCTCAGACAGCGGAATCCGGCGTAGTCCACTAAAAATGAGTCCCTTACCCTACCACATGGACGATGGAGAGAGGAACCGCTATCGGCTGTTATTAGGCAGCGAAAGCGAAGTTGTTGTTTTGTTTGCCAGTTATCGGCTTTATCGTTTTTACGAGGCCGAATCCCTCGACTCGCAATATAAGCTCAAACTATCCCTGTCGATACCAAGACATTCCCATAGTAATATGGCAGAGAAGAAGGGATTTGAACCCTCGCGCCGGTTACCCGACCTACACCCTTAGCAGGGGCGCCTCTTCAGCCTCTTGAGTACTTCTCTGTGGTAAAAATTTCTGTTAGCCAACTTACAAGAACAACTATATCATCTCTTCCATTTGAAAGCCAGCTGTAAATTTTGGTAGTCCAAAAGTCCTGGTATGTTGATTTTTTGTCGAAACTGCATGAAAAATCCACCATCTCGCTCTTTTGGCTTTGCCTTGTCCGATGTTGGCACGACTTCGGACACCATCTCGCACTTTTGGCTCTTCCTTGTCTGAAGTTGGCTTGACTTCAGACACCACCTCGCTTTTTTGGCTTTGCCCTGTCCGAAGTTGGCTTGACTTCAGACACCACCTCGCTCTTTTGGCTTTGCCTTGTCCGAAGTTGGCTCGACTTCGGACACCATCTCGCTCTTTTGGCTTTGCCTTGTCCGAAGTTGGCTCGACTTCGGACACCATCTCGCTCTTTTGGTTTTGCCTTGTCCGAAGTTGGCTCGACTTCGGACACCATCTCGCTCTTTTGGCTGTTCCTTGTCCGAAGTTGGCTCGACTTCGGACACCATCTGGCTTTTTTGGCTTTGCCTTGTCCGAAGTTGGCTTGACTTCGGACACCATCTGGCTCTTTTGGCTTTGTCTTGTCCGAAGTTGGCTCGACTTCGGACACCATTTGGCTTTTTTGGCTCTTCCTTGTCCGAAGTTGGCTTGACTTCGGACACCATCTGGCTCTTTTGGCTTTGTCTTGTCCGAAGTTGGCTCGACTTCGGTCACCACCTTTCTAATAATGGAAGGAAATAGTGGTTTTGTTCCTATATTAAGTCCATGCTTAACCATTTTTTACTGAATCGACTTCCGTTTTGATTAATTTTTGTTTTGCTGTTGCTAGATTCCCTATCATATTGTAATCTTAACTTTGTGTGAATTTATTAGCACTACTTGAATTATAGTTCTTGGGATACTATATTTCATTTTGCAGAAGATGAAATTTTTTGTATAATTTTAGAGAAAATTGTATCTTTTTGATGCAAAAACAAATAACAACATTTAAGGGAAGAAGGAAAAACATGAGTGAACATATTATAGCCTTTATTTTAGGAATTGTAGAAGGCTTAACAGAATTTTTGCCTGTATCCTCTACAGGACACTTAATTTTAGTGGGTCATTTATTGGGGTTTACGGGGCAAAAGGCAAATACTTTTGAGGTCATTATCCAACTTGGGTCTATGCTGGCTATTTTGGTACTGTATTGGAAAAGATTCCTGTCACTTTTAAATTTCAGTACGATTGGAAAGCCAGTAAAGAAATTAGACGTCATACATATTATCTTAGGGGTCATCCCTGCTGCTTTCGTAGGACTAGTGTTACATGACTTTATCAAAAATCAACTTTTTTCACCTAATGTCGTGGTAGTCAGCCTAATCGCTGGTGCAATATTAATGATCTTTGCAGAAAAAAAACATGGCAATTTCACTGCTAACACAGTGGATGAATTAAGCTATAAGCAAGCGTTAGCGATTGGATTATTTCAATGCTTAGCAGTTATCCCTGGTTTTTCTCGTGCTGGTTCCACTATATCTGGGGGATTACTAGCTCGTGCTAATCATAAAACCTCTGCTGAATTTTCCTTTTTAGTCGCCCTGCCTATTATGGTGGGTGCCACAGGATTGGATTTTGTTAAAAGTTTACCTTTCTTACATTCAAGCGACATTCCGATGTTCGCGATCGGTTTTATCACTGCCTTTGTGGTGGCGTTGTTAGTAGCCATCGTTTTCATTAAATTGATAGAAAAAATTGGATTAACCGTTTTCGCCTATTACCGAATTGTATTGTCTGCCCTATTCATTATCTTTGTTATTCTCTAAGAATGAATGAAGCCTGTAATTGTTAATCTGTCAGGATTAACGATTACAGGCTTCTTTTTTATGTTTCTTTTTTAAAAAGAGAATTTATTTACAAATTTGCTCGGATATTAACAAAAATTTGAGGATATTAACAAATTTAGGTGGCTATTAACAAAATTTGATACGATATTAACAAATTTTTGGATATATTAACAAATCACCAGATTACCGTCTCAAACTGGATAAATGTTAAGTTCCTCTAGCCCATGATTAATTAGTCCTATTTGAAGAATCGAATAATTTTGATTTGGTTAGAATGACATAGACAGAGAAAATGGTAAAAGGATGTTATTATGGTAGGTCTGATCATTGCAATCATTGTTTTTAATTTAATCGCACTTAAAATCAAAAAACGATTATCTCTAATCCAAATGGTCCATATTTGGGCTTTTACGATTGCCTTTCAAACAGTTTTTGATGTTTATATTGATTTTAAATATCATGGGTATTGGTATTTCTCAAAAAGTGTCGATTGGAATTCATTTATCGCACTCATCTTTTTAGTTCCGCCCGTTAATGTTATTTTTTTAAATTTCTTTCCTTATAAGAAGACACTGATGATGAAAATTATCTATCTGGCCACTTGGGAGGTTGCTTTACTACTTTACGAAGTAATTACGTTACTACCGGAACCGTGGGGGTATTTTCATTATGGCTGGTGGACATTATGGCATTCGCTAATCATAAACCCCATTCTTCTCTTGATTTTGTTAGGATACTATAAATGGATGGTGAAATTAGAAAAAAGGTCAACTCTTGCCAGTGAATTTTAAATATTAATAGGAACTCAGCTAACTTGGAAACGCTAGGATTGGTGGTAAATTCAATTGCCCCCTCGCCAGCGTTTCCTATTTTATTAAAATTCAATAACCTACCAAGAAAATCTGTTATTTAACTGATAAAATGCATATTTCTCTAGAGGAAATTAATGTTCTAATTCCATGATTTCTTCGATCGTTGCACCGCGTTTAAGTAGAGGTTTCCATGTGTAGCAAAGCATTCATCGTACGGGGCTGACTATTGATAGGGGCTAATCCCTTAATGATGTACTTATCCTAACTGTCGTTTATATGCTTACTGGCGAAGAAGTAAGCGATGACCATGAGTCCGACACACCAGGCAAGCGCGATCCAGATATCGTTGCCAACAGCTCCTTCATACAAGAGGGCTCGAACCGCATTCACGATTGAAGTCACGGGCTGATTCTCTGCGAACGCACGGACTATTTTAGGCATGGTTTCGGTAGGGACAAAGGCCGAACTAATAAACGGCAGGAAAATCAGCGGGTACGAGAAGGCTGTCGCACCTTCCATAGACCCCGCTGTCAATCCGGGTATGACCGCAAGCCATGTCAGCGCCAATGTAAACAGCCCGAGAATCCCAGCTACCGCAAGCCAATCTAGGATACCGGCACTTGAACGGAAGCCCATCAAGAGGGCGATAAGAATAACGACCACGACAGTAAACGTATTGGAAACAATCGAAGTTAACACGTGAGCCCACAATACCGATGAGCGCTTGATGGGCATGGTAATGAAACGCGACATCAGTCCACTCTTTACATCGTTAAACAGTCGCAAGGAAGTGTAAGCAACGCCGGAAGCGATAGCCATCAGCAAGATTCCTGGCAATAAATAATTGACGTAGTTTTCCGTTCCCGTTTCTATCGCGCCGCCAAATACGTATACAAACAGCAGCATCATCATAATCGGTGTAATGGCCACCGTAATAATCGTATCCGGGCTGCGCATGATGTTGCGCAATAATCGTCCTAGTAATACCCATGTATTCATTTAAATCTCCTCCTTTTTGCCGATGATCGCGAGGAAAATTTCCTCCAATGTTGGCTGCTTCTCGATATACTCCACTTTCGCTGGCGGGAACATCTCTTTGAGTTCTGTAAGGGTACCTGTTGTGATGATTTTTCCTCCATGCAGGATGGCGATATGGTCAGCCAGTTGTTCGGCTTCCTCCAGATACTGGGTCGTCAGCAAGATGGTCGTGCCTCCGCCGGCAAGCTCCTTAACGGTATCCCAGACTTCAATCCGCGCTTCGGGGTCAAGCCCTGTCGTCGGTTCGTCGAGAAAAATGACTTCTGGTGTCCCTATCAGACTCATGGCGATGTCCAGCCGACGCTTCATCCCGCCGGAATACTTATCCGCCCGGTGGTTGGCCGCATCGGTCAGGTTGAATCTTGCGAGCAGATTGTCAGCGACTTGAGCGGGATTGGAAACTCCCCGCAACTTGGCGATCATTATCAGGTTTTCTCTTCCTGTAAGCATGCCGTCTAAAGCTGCGAACTGTCCTGTCAAGCTGATGCTTTTGCGAACTTGATCCGGTTGACGCTGGACGTCAAAGCCGCAAATTTTGACTTCGCCCCCCTCATGCTTCATAAGTGTCGAGAGGATGTTGACCGTCGTCGTCTTCCCCGCTCCATTTGTGCCCAGCAGGGCGAAGATTTCGCCACGCAGCACCTCAAAATCCACCTCCATTAAGACTTCCTTATCTTTAAAGGATTTTTTTACCCCTTTTACAGAAATCGCGACATTACTCATCCCTTTTTCCTCCTTCTAATAAGCGGATTAAGCCGCTAGTTTGGCTATACCCCCACTACTCTGTCTGACTGATATTCTGTATTACTTACTAGTTGATTAAAAATATAACTGAATAGTGAAGGTGACACATTTCATTTTGTAACCAGCTATTCAGTCGAATTTATCTATTGAATTTATTTTTTTCCAATCGCTTCATGCTACGCTGATTCGAATCTTCACGATACTTGTCGACATAGGTTGTAGCGGTAGCCACTAGTTCGTCGATAAGGAAGCCAAGTCGTCCCCAGTGACGGTTTGCTTGGTTATTGCCGATGATAGGCGAAACTCCACTTGGAATTCACCGTTAACCACGACCAATCGTATCGTTCAATTTCTTGCGATATTTGTCCTTCCAAGTTTGCTCATCCTTCACCAATTCGTCGCAAAAAGCAGCTACGTCCTCGCCCGTTAGGTCAGTGACTTTCTTGCCTTCCGCTGCTCCTTCCTCAAAGAGGTCGAGAATGCCGCCAAAGATACGGCTGCTGTCCTTCCAGTCGGTGGGTCCACCACCAGCAGTCCACATATATTTTTGAATAGCTTTGTAAGCGTTGCGGTACTCACTTGGAAGTGCCTTCGCACGCGCCTCCATCTCCCTCCATTCCCGTTTGTCATCCAGGCTTCCAATAATTTTTTCAAAAAAATTCATTTTACCTCTCTCCTTTTTATTTTATTTTAGTCTTAAGTTCGTTAATTTTACTTGAGACGAAATCCCATTTTTTCCAAAAGAATTTAAGCTGTTCTTGACCTGCCGCATTGAGGGTGTAAAATTTTCTCGGCGGTCCCATAGTGGATGGCTTTTTCTCGATGTCCACTAGATTGTTTTTCTCAAGCCTCATGGTAATCGTATAAACTGTGCCTTCAACCACATCAATGAAGCCAAGTTCCCGCAGCTGTTGCGTGATTTCATAGCCGTAAGTTTCACCGCGGCTGATGATCTCAAGCACACAACCTTCAAGCACCCCTTTCAGCATTTCCGTGATGTTTTCCATTCTTTCCCTCCATTTATATTTTACTTATATTTTTTCAGTACTCTATAACACAGGTATTTTGTATTACAGATATTCAGTACTACTCACTACTAGTATATAGTATTACTGAATAGCGCCATTTGTCAATAAAACTTTACGTCAAAAAAGCCCTTTTACGACTTCAAGGTATTTTTATCAAATTTGACAGCTTGGACTTTTAATAAATACCTTTAGCTCCCTAACAACAATAATGATAAAACACCAGTTGTCGAATGGGAGCTTTCTTATTGGGCTAAAATTATCCTCCCAATATTTCCATCTCACATTTTTTGAGATAGCTTTCGAATTGTCTTTCTTAAGCTAACCTGCCCGTTTCTACAATAAGAAATTTTTCCTTCTTGAAGAAACGCCCTCGTTTGTTGAAGAAGCAGATTACTATCTACAATTACTTTATCGCTTGATCAATACAGATAATTCACCTTCAAAAACTTTTTTTTCTTTATCATTAAAGGTAGATAACAATACGGTAAGGATACCTGTTTCATTTTTAGTTGCTTTCTTATCAATAACTTCAACAATGATATGCAATTCATCTTCGGGATACACAGGCTTTATAAATTTAATATTATTCATCTTTGTTCCAGCAACGACATCCTCACCATAGAAACCTTCTTCAACCCAAAGCTTAAAAGAAATTGCTAATGTATGTATACCTGAAGCAATGATACCATTAAACCTTCCCCGATTTGCCTTTTCCTCATCCAAATGCATATATTGGGGGTCAAATTCTCCTGCAAACCTCATAATATCCTCTTTTGTTATTTTTAACGATTTAGTTTGGAATACTTGTCCAATTTTAAACTCATCAAACTTCATGCTAACTCTCCTATATTGTTGTTAATGTACTTTTTTATTTTAGCACTACATACCAAACAAGGGAAAAAATGCGTCGAGGTTGGGACTTAGATCTCGTATAACAAGCGAAGCAGTGACACTGCATGGAGGAATTAGGGGTACTGGAAAATTACTAGTTTAGGAGGAGGATTTAGAAATGAATCCAGTCATTGGTCTGGATTTTTCAAAAGGGGAAAGTCACTTAAGTTCGTTAATTTTACTTGAGTCGAAATCCCATTTTTTTTAAAAGATTTCAAGTTGCTCTTGACCTGCTGCACTGAGGTTGTAAAATTTTCTAAGCGGTCATATAATGGATGGCTTCTTCTTGATGTCCACCAGCGATACTTCTTATTGAAGTATCGCGCCTGTTAGCATATAAGAAGAACCTGATGTATTTGTATCATATAACTAAATCTATAATGAAAAGTTAAATTTAGTATAAAGTAACATAATTGTTAGACTTTCCTTCTCCTGATATTAACTCCTCTTTTTACTGAACTACCAATTTTTCCATGTAGCAAATAGTAAACTCCAATCCCTGCAAGAACGAAGAAAGAGCTATAAAAGTATAATGCACTATACCCTACTTTTACTGTTGCGAGACCGAATAAAAAGGAGCCAATTCCAAATCCAAAATCAAATGTTGATAGGTAGGTAGCCGTAGCCAAGGCCCTTTTATCGGCTGGAGCAATTTCAATGGCAATGGTTTGAAGACTTGGAAAGATAGTTCCCCATCCTAAACCAATAAGTGCAGCTGAAAGAAGAAATAACGGTAATGATGGTGAAATGCTAAGTAAATATGTCCCAACTGCAAAAAGTATAATTGATGGGTAGATAATGTTATTCGCCCCATATCGATCATACCATTTTCCAGTAAACGGTCTAGAAATGAAAAGGACAAAAGCATAAACTACAAAAAAATAACTGGCTGCCTCAACTAAACCAATTTCCTTGGCATAAATCGATACAAAGGAAATAACTCCAGAATAAGCCAAGGCGAAAAATCCAGCAATTAATGAAACGGGAATAGCAGAAACCTCAAATAAGGTCTTTATTCCTTTATTTGATTCTAAATGTTTGACTTTTTGGCGTACTGTTTCTTTAGGAATCCGAACAAAAAAGACAAAAATTAGAGCAACTAAATTCAATAAAGCATTAATGAAGAACAATTGATTTGTTCCTCCAAGATGCATAATAGTTAATCCTAAAAATGGTCCAGCGACCATACCGAGATTTAGTGTTAAACCGTAATAACCCATCCCTTCCCCTTTGCGTGATTCAGGGATAAGGTCTGCTACGATGGCTCCTGTAGCTGTAGTTGCCATTCCAAATCCTATTCCATGGATACTTCGAATAATAAGGAGTAGCGTAATCGATTGAGTTATAAAATATAGAAATGATGAAGCAAATACAATTAGGAAGGCTGTCAAGAAAATAGGATATTTTCCATACCTTTCGATCCATTTTCCCGCGAATGGTCGAGTAATGATAGCTGCAATTAAAAAAAATGTAACGATGAGTCCAACTTCAGACTCGTTACTATTTAATTCTTGCAAAGCATATATCGGTAAAGAAACTAATAGATAGTAAAAAGTAGTAAAGGTTAGAAAATTTGCGATTGCACTACTAATGAAATTTTTTGTCCATAATTTTGGCTTGGTCATTTTATTCCTCCTAACTAAAAAACTTTTTTAGCAGCTGCCTCTATCCCTAATTGAACTATTCAATCTATCATCCAAACCTTTATAACTTTTATCGAGAAGAAATAAAATTTCCGCGTCAAACAAATTTAAACCGCCCTAAATCTAAAGGTACGTGCGGTGTTGTAGGAGGCCGGGGGGCAACCACCCCCGCCTACTACCGTTATAATTAGTGATATAGATGTTTGTTGAGATTAATTATTTTCAGTTGCTATATTCCCCATCGAAATAGAGATTCTATTCCAATTGTTTATTTGATTGATTATAAGTATAAGGTCAACATATTGTCTCTCGTCAAAATGTTCACGTACTCTATGATAAAGTTCATCCGGTACACGTTTTGTAGGGATTAACGTCACGTGCTCTGTCAACTCAAGAGCTACTTTTTCTGCATCTGTGTAAAATGTGCACTCACCCCAAGCACTGATACAATATAAACGTTGTTCCGTTTCTCCCATTTTTCTAGCATCAGCTGTATGCATGTTAAGACAATAAGCACAACCATTTATTTGGGAAGCTCGTATTTTTATAAGTTCTCGAAGATTCCGGTCTATACCTGTAGTTTTCGTATACTTCTCCATTTCCATCATGATTTTAAGTGCTTCTGGTACTACCTTGTAATAATCAATTCGTGGTTCCAAATTAATTACCTCCCTAATAAAAAGTCTATTTAAATGCCCTGTAAAAATAAATTTCAACGCTTTCCGCTAAGATCGTATTAATTTAGGTGCTAATCTTGATGCAGCTTCTTCAGCTTCTTTATATGCTTGTTGCAAAACTTCATTTGGTTCTTGTAAAGCAACTCCTTGTGCCCTAATGATTTGATAATCTTCAATACCAAGGAAATTGAACATTGACTTCAAGTATTTATTAGAGTAATCCACTTCTGTATACCAATCATTATTGGTATAGATTGCACCACTTGCTTGTATGACAAGCATTCTTCGTCCGTCTTTAAGTAGTCCTACTGAACCATTTTCAGTATATTTAAAAGTTTCACGAGCAATCATGATATTGTCCATGTAATCTTTTAACTTGGATGGAATATTAAAATTATGCAAAGGTAATACAATGACATACGTATTTGCACGTTTAAATTGTTGTAAAATCTCGGCCATTCGCTCTGTTACTTTTTGTTCTAGGCTAGTTAGCTCCTGTTCTTGTCGTTGTTTTTCCCATGCACTTAAAACCGTATTATCTATCATAGGCACTACATCACTATACAAGTTAATCTGTTCTATTACTCCGCTATCAGGAATTAATTCTTTATAAGTTTTCAAAAAGTGGTTAAAAACCTGCAAGCTAACTGAAGAAGTGTCATCAATTTTTGGATGTGCGTTAATGATAAGTGTTTTATTCATTTTTATTTCCCCTTTATAATAAATTTTTTACCTGAATTACAGATAAGATTAATCGACGATTAACTTTGTCTATAATATAAGCTATGATTATTTTTGTCAAATGAATAGGATTTTCCAAAAAAGTTTTCTTTTATTTGACTAACACCCTAAATACTCATATCATACAATTTGATAACCTTTAAAATTAAAAGCAGGTGTGTTTTTATGCAGTATAGTGTAGGAGTTGAATATGCTTTACATTGTCTCGTTTATTTAATTGATGCTCCTTCTAGTGAAAGTATTGGGATAAAGGACTTGGCAGAATTTCAAGGTATTTCTGAGACATATCTATCAAAAGTTTTCGGTAAATTATCTAAGGCGGGAATTGTCATCTCTGTCCCTGGTGTGAAGGGAGGATATAGGCTTTCTAAGTCCCCTGAGGATATTTCCTTTTGGGATGTAGTTGAAGCTGTTGAAGGTCCTAAGCGTATTTTTCAATGTAAAAATATTAAAGCTAATGGTTATTTGTATAGAGAAAACTGCTGTTCAGCCCCCTCCTCTTGCACCATCAATTTAGTTATGCTTTCTGCGGAAGAAAAAATGCGTGAATATTTGCAAAGTAAATCGCTTTCATGGTTAAACGAAGAACTAGACCGTGTCTTGCCAAAACAAATGCGTGAAAATACTCGGAAATATTTTTCAAATAGTAACTTATAAAACAAACCTCTCGTGAAATCACTTAAATAAGAGAGACTTAAAGAGTGCTTTAGATGAAAAAAATAGAGCAACTGGTAAAAGAAAAGGATACTTTCTAATCCTTTTTTGACCTAAGATTAAACATTCCTATGATTCATCTCCCAATAATGAAAAATAACCCTTCTCATAATCCGAGAAGGGCTATTTTAATAATTTTCGATATCTTATTTTCTTTTTACCAGGGGGTATATGCTAGGAAGAACAGAACGATTAACACGTTGAGTAGTTAAAACAGTTATATCGTAAATTTCTGCTAGTTGCTCAGCAGTAAACTCCTCAGCTGTACACGACCATAGGTCTAGTACTATGGATCAAGATATCATGCAAGGCCGCCATTAGAAAATATTACTTGCCCATTAATCCAGCGCCCTGAAGTGGCTAAATATAATACTGTTTCGGCAATATCCTCTGGGGTACCTAGACGTTCGATTGGCGTTGCTTTAGCAAAATTCTCAATTGTTTTTTTATCTTTACCATCTAAAAATAATGGTGTCGCTGTTGGACCGGGAGCTACGGTATTAACTGTGATATCTTTACCACGTAATTCGCGAGCTAATATCAAAGTCATTGATTCAACTGCTGCTTTACTTGCGACGTATGGAGCATATGTTGGTAACTGTGTTCGAGTGACAGACGTAGAAAAATTGATAATTGCACCACCTTGGCGAACACGCCGGGCCGCATGTTTGGATATCACAAAAGTTCCCCGAATATTTGTGCGGTACATTTTATCTAAATCATCCAAGTTAACGTCTGCGATCGAGCTGAGAATCATGATTCCTGCTGTATTGATAACAACATCAATAGCACCCAACTTTTCTTCAACAATATCGAAGGCTTCTTGCATACATTTTTCATCTGCGATATCTCCCCCTACACTAAGTGCCCTTCCACCTTTCTCTACAATCTCGTTTACTATAGTATCTGCTTTAAGCTTATTACTGGAATAATGCACAGCGACAGCGAATCCATTATCGACTAATTTTTTTACTATGGCATGCCCAATACCACCTGAACCACCTGTTACCAGTGCAACCTTCAAATCGTGTGTTTTGTTGGAATTTTTTTCCATGATATCTCTCCTCGTTAGTAGATAAGTTACATTTTTTATTTTTTGTAACTTTTGACAACATCATTATACATCACTTGGTTACAAAGTCAACATTTTGTAACCAAGTGATAATGATGTATAATAAAACGGAGAAAAGACTAGGGGGATCACTATGGCAATACTGAATAAAGAAAAGATTTTTTCCGTTACGGAAGAAATCATAATGAGGAAGGGGGTAGAAAAAACCACTCTCTCAGATATTGCAAAGGAACTCGGAGTTACTCATGCTGCATTTTATAAACATTACAAAAATAAAGAAGACCTATTACAGCAACTTGCACTCAGGTGGTTAGAAACTACTTCTAGAGAATTATTAGAATGGGAAGCCCCAAAAGGTGTAAGTTCCGCGGTTGCACTTCATGATTGGCTTTGGCTTCTGGCTACTACAAAGAAAAAACTCTATCATGATGATAGAGGTATGTTCCGGTTATATACAAATTATTTAGAGAGTAGTCAAACCCTAATTAAAGAGCATTTGCAACAATTAGCGAATAAAGTTGAGTCCATTAGTGGACTAAAACATTCTGGCAATGCTATTATTACGGCATTTGTATATTTCCATAATCCCTATTTTGCAGACCGTTGGGATAATGAGATTTATCAGGGAATGTTTGAAGATGTGTGGAGGTTAGTTGCTAACAAGCTCCTATAAGTTACGAATAGTAAGTATGTGAACATGAATAAAGAAGAACCAGAAGGAATTTTGTTGGCTTACTTTCGGACTCTACCTCACTCTTTTAGCTCTTCCTTGTCTGAAATTGGTTTGACTTCGGACACCATCTCGCTCTTTTGGCTTTGCCTTGTCCGATGCTGGCTCAACTTCGGACACTACCTCTCTCTTTCAGCTCTTCCCTGTCTGAAGTTGATCTGACTTCGGACACCATCTCGCTCTTTTGGCTCTTCCTTGTCTGAAGTTGGCTCGACTTCGGACACCACCTCGCTCTTTTAGCTCTTCCTTGTCTGAAGTTGGCTCAACTTCGGACACCATCTCGCTCTTTGGGCTTTGCCTTGTCCGAAGCAGGCTCGACTTCGGACACCATCTCGCTTTTTTGGCTTTGCCTTGTCTGAAGTTGGTTTGACTTCGGACACCATCTCGCTCTTTTGGCTTTGCCTTGTCCGAAGTAGGCTCGACTTCGGACACCATCTCGCTCTTTTAGCTCTTCCTTATCTGAAGTTGGCTCGACTTCGGACACCACCGTTCTAATAATGGAAGGAAATAGTGGTTTTGTTCCTGTATTAAGTCCATGCTTAATCAATTTTTACTGAATCGACTTCCGTGTTGATTAATTTTTGTTCCGATATCCAAAACCGAACCCGTTAGCTAATTTCCCATCGCTTTCTTTTTTAAAGACAAAGAGGATAGGGCAGATTCATTGAATCCTTTAACGATAAGCCATACGGCTAGGATCATTTCATTAGCTGCTACTGGCAGCGCCAAAATACCACCCCAAACAGAAATTTGTTCAATGACACCAAACATTACGAACAAGGCACAGATAAACACACAAGTTGCTCCAGTCATACCCAAGATTGGTATAAACCTTGGTACAAGCTTGGATTTATAAAAGATGTAACTGTACATCATTGTATTTATACCCAGCATGAAAAGAGGGCCAAGCATAAACGTCCAGTCATGGATAGCTTTTAATACGATCCCTGAAGCTTGAAAAGAAGCGGGATCCGGGGTTCCTGCTGCTACAAATTCCCGGCTTAAGGTCAAAAGGGACAATACGCTGATTATTCCAATAGTAATGATAATCGCTTCAAGAAACCGGAAGCAAACATGCCAGAGAGCGATCGTTTCATTATATTTTCTTAAAATCGGAAACATCGTTGTTGAAGTACCAATTGCTGAAACGACAAGAATTAACTCCATAACCGCTCCAAGTATCACTTGGTTGGCGTGTTTGGAACCATTAATCAGGTAATCAGGACCTTTTAAGATAGGATTGTATAAATTGAGACCGACTACCGCGGTAACGGCTGCAAGGATAAACAGTACTCCCACAATTTTCGCTGCTGTTTTGTATGAATTCATCCATGTTCTCCCCTTCTATTAATAAATTGCCCTACTGTTTTGGCTTCTCCCCATAGAAAAATACCTGTTCCAACGGTAAGTCAAAGGCGTGAGCAATTCGAAAAGCGAGTTCTAGAGATGGAGAGTAGTTTCCTTTTTCGAGAGCCACGATGGTTTGTCTTGTTACACCTACCTTGTCAGCTAACTGCTGCTGGGTCATTTCATCATGGTTGAATCGTAATTTTCGAATGTGATTGCCGACAAGTTTTTTGCCCATATTAGACTCCTTTCCGATAATGATAGAGTTTGGTAACGGAGCCAGTCACATCAGAAATGAATCCAAAAATGATCAGGATCATGAACATCAATTGTGACGGCTGAAAGAGGATTAGCGATCCCATTGCTACTAGAAAACCGACGATGAACACAAAAAAAGAATTTCGGTGCGCCTTCAATTCTATTAACTTATCTAGTTCATCTGCAAAGGTTGGTTGCTTTTCTCGGGTCGTAATTCTAAAGACAATGTTAAAAATAATGCTGATAATGATATGTGCGACGATTGAAAACAGTGTCAGATTGAGAACGAAGGAACCCCAAAAGCGAAAGGTTTCTGTGGACTCTATCCCCCCATCGGGTAATCGTGGATACATGTACAAGCAATAAGCAGCGAAAATGAGGATAGCGCTGATCAAGGTTACGATGCTCTTCTTTTCTTGATAGGTCATGGTTTACACCTCCTGTATGGTCACTTTTACATTGGGTAAAGTATTATATGCATGATGTAAAGTAAAGTATACATTAAGTTATGTGTACTTTACTTTTTTATTTTGAAAAATTTTCCAATGATGAATGTCACGAAAATAGTAAACTATTGAAACAGAATTGAAACATTACTTTGGTATTATTTTAATACCGTAGAACAAAGGAGTTTTAATAGTGAAAAAATCCCTGGTAACGATTTCAACATCTCTGATGCTTTTATTTGGAATTAGTAGCGGTGCATCTGCTGCATCTAATACATATACCGTAAAAAAAGGCGATTCTCTTTCAAAAATTGCCAAGACTTATCATATTACCGTCAGTAATTTAAAACAATGGAACCATCTTTCGTCCGACTTGATTAAAATAAATCAAAGTTTAAAAATAGTAAATCCTGGAACTCCAGTGAAAAGTACACCTGTGAAGACAACTCCTGTAAAGGCGGTAAAAGAAATCACAGTCAGTGCCTCTGCTTACACGTTAAACTTTGCCCGTTGTACAGGTATAACAGCGACCGGTATAAACTTAAAGAAAAACCCGAATCAAAAGGTCATCTCCGTTGATCCGAAAGTGATTAAGCTGGGTTCTAAGGTGTATGTCCCTGGTTACGGTTATGCAATCGCGGGAGATACTGGTGGTGCCATCAAAGGAAATAAGATTGATGTATTTATTCCTTCTCAAAAAGCAGCCATCCAATGGGGCCGAAAAACGCTAAAAATACAAATTTTGAACTAAGTAGCTTCCTACTCTATCAAATTTTCATCCTTATTGGTCTATAAAGTGAAAAAACTCGCCAAAGTATATTTGGCGAGTTTTTTATATTAGTTATACTAGAACGTTACTTAACTAAGCACCTCTCCCCTTCTTCATCAAATGCTTGCTTTAAATCAAATGCAAAAGCAGTAGGTCCATTTTGAATAAAATAGTTGTATCTCTTGAAAGCCTCATCCCACGAGACATCCTTCAGCTTCTCTGCCCACCATACTACATAGGAAAGGTGTTTTTCTTGATAAGGTTCCATCCATTTGTTCCTCTCTCTCAACGCTTGCCTGTGCTGACCAGAATAGGTAAAACGATATAAGGATTGAAGGCTTTTCCATACGGTTAGTGTAAGAACAGGAACACCCTCCCCCTTTTTGGCTTCTTCAGGTATTGGGACGCCATCAGGTGAAAACGCCTCTATAAGTTGTCCTGATTTAATTGCCTGGGTAAAAACTTTATTTCCTACTTCAAAAAATTCACGAGAGGCTGGGTGGTCATGGGGGTAATTTAGCCTGCCAACAGTATAGATTGAAACTATAGCCATAAACAGCCCTCCATAGATAATTTTTACTTATTTATATTCAAGTAAGTTTGGACCTCATAACTAATTCTTTGGCGATCAGTATTGGACCGTATTTGCTTTAGTTATCTACAGCTATGAATAAGCAACGGAGCTAATTTCACCAAAGATCCCTTCTGCTGACCCTCCATACCAAGTCGCATATGCTCCCGCCTGTTCTTTAAATGAAACTGATATTGCTGAACAGACACTAAAATATAATTGACATGAAACCTTTTGGTGTTATAATAAAAAGCGAAACCAAATGGTGTTACAATTTTAATTCTAGGAGGAAAAAGGAATGGACAAGCAAGGACAAGAAATGTTTTTAAATTTTATTTTACATAGGGTTCAAGAGGGTAAGGAGGATGAAGCAAGAGAAATACTTACAGAAAACTTCAGGAAACAAGCTGAAGGTACTTTTTCACAAGAAGATATTCAAGAGTTTATCCCTAAGATGATTAGTCTAATAAAACCAGAGAAGCTAGAGGAAATACAAGCCGTTGTGAAACAATTTTCTGGAGATTTCGGGAATAAATAATATAAAAAGAGCCTTAAATATACAAGTGGTGTATAAATACTTGCATAAATAAGGCTCGTTTTTAATTAATCTTACTTCTGTAAAGCACCATTTAGTGAAGAACTTCTGTCTGTAAATATCAATGTGTCTCTAAAGGTATTTTATGAATCTTTGAAACATCTACATGGTCATATTTAAGCACTTTAAAGCTAGGAATTTCTAATGTGATTGTATCAAAACCAAATGGAATATTATGTGCACCTTCAAAAGTTACAATTTGAACAGTCATTTTGTATTTATCATATGATTCATCTTGGACAATATCAATAATCCTTGGAGAATCATATAGCCTTCCTTGAGGGTAATGAGATTTGGTTGCATTTAATATCTCTTTTCCGATAGCCCTTAAAAAAGCCTGTTCAAGGATTACGTTACTTCCCACTGTAGGTAGTTTCTTTTTCTCAATTTTGATGACTTTCCAACCATTATTTTCTTTTTTTAATGTATATAACAGATTTAATCCATCTAACTTGACTGCATGTATATAGGCAAAGCTTTCTTTAACATATATCCTTGGTTCTCTAACCCAAGTCCCAATATCCCCTTGTAAGACAGTTAATACTGTCCTTCCTAAAGGTGTAACCTGCCCTTTATCATCATAAAAAGGGAATTCACGAAAGAAATATATATCTTTAGCTTCAAGTCCTTTTAATTCAACATCAAAGTAATACTTATTTACAAATTCTTGACTTGGTGTTACTGACTTTGCAAAAACATTGGTACTGTTTATAAAAAAGAAAGTACAAAAAATCAGAAAGAGTTTATTTTTCACCACGAACCACCTACTTATAAATTTGTAGGTATCTTGCCCAGAACCTTATTTAACTAAACTGCTATGTTACCTTTAAGTACGTTCTGCACAATGTAAAAAAATCACCGAATCCCAATTAAAAAGACTTTCTATTCGTCTCTTATCCGCAGTTGTTTTGCCCTGCGCAAGTTGGAGGCGCTTATCCGCAAATTGGCTCTCTCTTTCCGCAAGTTAGTACTTAATTATCCCGTAATTCCCTAAGTAATTGGAAAATCTGTCCCCTATGATGTGATTCGTGCTCTACCAAATGATAAACAACCCATTCGGGGGTTACTTCATATTGTTCCAGTACCCGAGGTTTTCGCCAATCGTTTAAGTCCATTGAACGAAAATAGGTAAGAAATTCTTCACGAACTTTATTTAGGCGGTAAAAATGTTGTTCTAAACTCTCTCCCTCAAAGTGGGTTAAATTACTCTCAGTTCGACTTTCTAATGGAAATAATGAGCTAATTTCAGGATCCCAATCGGTTCCAAGCACTTCCACATATAACCAATCTGCCTCGACTAATGCAATGTGATACAAAAGAGTACCAATTGAATGTCTTTGACCTATTTTTCTGTCTAGGAAGCTTGGGCTCATTCCTGTTAATTCAGTTATAAGAGTACGACGAACATCCTCTAAACACCATAACCACCGGCCAATTTCTGCTTCATATCCTGTTAATGAAGAAACAAGTAACGATTTTTTATTCAATTATTCATCTCCTTTTAAAGTAAGAAATCTTTAAAGTTGAATATCTAAAGCATTTAAAGTCCATTCAATATTTAGCTGATTTTTTCCGCCAACTCTAAAATAATTCCCTCTGGTCCACGAACGTAGCATAACTTATAACTTTCTTCATATTGCTGTATCTCACTAAAGATTTCTGTGCCCTTCTTTTTCAATTTCGCCACAATAGCTTGAATATCTTCAACAGCAAAGCAAATATGTCGGATACCCAGCGTATTTGCAAAAGGTTGCTGAATATCTTTTTCATCTGACGGCGTATAAAACTTGACTAGCTCTATCCATGTCTCACCATCTGGCATCCCCAATCCTACACATGCCGTTTTAACATCATTAAGACCAACTATTCTGTCCAACTGTTCTCCTTCCAATTCCCATTCCGCTTGCACTTCAAGTCCTAAATCAAGAAAAAACGCTTTAGCCTCTGAAAGATCATTTACGTTTATACTCACATGATCTATTCTATTGATCTTCATACCCATACCTCCTATGTTCCTATTATTTCAAACCTGTTTTCGTTTAAGGCGTGGTTTGTAATTCTAATTCTAATTCGCTTAAAACAGAAAATATCCTTCTTCAACAAACCTGCCACTTCGTGCAGCTAGCATATCCTCACAAATATGTATAAATACTACAAGGACAAGCTTTCAACGTAGAGGTAGACAATGATTTGTAATAAGAGAACCGAGATTGTGTTATTAAACAATCTCGGTTTTCTTATTTTATTTATTAGTCCTTTTTTCAACTGTTAACATAAGATGAAAGGTGCGCTACCGGCATCCACTATTGGTAATCTCCGTACTCTACAGAGAATCGAGCTTCATCATTACCATGTTTTAGGGTGTGCAATAATTAATGTATATTCTTATTAAAAATTAATAAACCTAAAGGAATGCTTATGGATTGAAGAGGGTGATCATTTTGGCAAGTAAAGACAGCATTATCAGGATGCAGGATAAAAACTTTTATAATATTGAAGAATTAATGGACCAAAAGATAGAAATTTGGCAGGAACATGTTCTTTTTTCTCACTTATGGTGGTTTGGTGTTGCCCTCTCCATTCTCCCGTGGATAATCTGGTTTCTTATTAGAAAAAAGCAAAGTACCGATCGAATAATGTATGTGGGGTTTTATATTATGGCAATTTCAACCCTGCTTGATATTTTAGGAGACCAAACAGGCATTTGGCATTATCGGTTTCATGTTATCCCAACACTTCCTACCTATTTGCCATGGGATATTACGCTCATGCCTGTATCGATAATGATCCTCTTGCAGATTTTCCCAAAAATAAATCCATGGGTAAAAGCGATATTTTTCGCACTATTAACTTCCTATATTGCAGAACCATTTTTTGACTGGCTGGGTATTTATGAACCGAATGCCTGGCGTTATAGTTATTCTGTCCCGATTCAGATTGTTATTTTTATGAGTGCATATTGGCTTAGCCAACGGACTAAGTTTTCTCCATTGTATGAAGAAACATAAATAGTTTTTCATTGGATATACTCCGCTCTTCGCTACTAGAGGGGCGTCTTATTTTATTACAAGCGATTATCCTTATTTAGTTTAATAAGAGCTTTTTCATTTGCTCTCACATTTTTTTCGTCGTGTGACTCCTTAAGTATCCTTTACTTTAAGTAAACTTTTTCATTTATATTTATCTATTAATTACAGTACATCTCATCGCTCCTTTATGACATCCATTTTCGCGGCAATGGCCAAATTACGTAAATATTCTAGTAATGGCTGTACTTCTTTCGGAGCTGTTACATCCGTATATGAAAAAGCAAATTTTTCCATTCCATTTTCTATTTTTAATAAATAGATAAAAGCATCTGCTCCTGAAGTTGGAACATTAGCTTCATTCATCGATTTGATTTCCAGCATTCTGGATTCCTTAAGTAAGTCCAACAACTTCTCCGCTTTTTCGTTAGGCAGTTTCTGAATTTCACATTCATACTTTAAGTTGAGATTGGCGATTCCACCTGTACAACTAAATTGAATCTGCATGTTAAGCCTCCAATTCAAACAACCAATCAGATTAATAAGGTAATCCAACTGTTTTAAAAGCAGATTTTACTGTTTTTGCCGCTGTTTCGGGAACCATTCCGCTGTTAGCAAGTTTTTGTGCTGCAGTCTCAACAATGTCAACGAATTGATTGAAATTTGCTGTTGCAAATAAGCTTTGGATCGCATGGTACCAGATTAACGCTGCTTGTTCAGTTCCAATTTCCATTGAAACAAGATAGAAGACTTTATTTGGTATACCGCTGTTGATATGGACTCCATTATTATCGTCTTCTCCCTGATAATAATTTTTCATGTGGTCAGGCTGCAAATCCTTCCCCATTAATTTATTATCAAACGCAGTACCGGGAGCTTTCATTGAACGGAGGGCTTGTCCTTTTAATGAAGGACCCATAATATCCGCGCCAATCAGCCAATCCGCATCTTGTGCTGTTTGTTTTAAATAGTTCTGCTTAATGGCAATTCCAAATACATCTGAGATATGTTCATTTAGCGCTCCAGACTGGCCTGCATACTCTAAGCCATTCGTAAACTGAGTGACACCGTGTGTCAATTCATGTCCAATAACATCGATAGAATTCGTAAAGTTAATAAAAATCTCCCCATCTCCATCTCCAAATACCATTTCATCGCCATCCCAAAAGGCATTCATAAAATTATGCCCGTAATGAACGTTTAGAACAAGGTCAAGTCCATTATTGTCAATCGAATTGCGCAATAATACGTTCTTGTAGTAATCACGGACAATCCCTGCATAATCGTATGCATGATTCACTGCAGAATCCTGAGAAGTTGAACGGTCTCCTTCTTTCCTAACCTCCATCGCTCTGAGGTTTGTTCCGCCTTCACAATCGTATACATGACGTGCGGATTCTGAGTATGGTCTAACTATTGCATCTGTGAGCTCAACAATACCCGTAATATCGAATTCCTTTAAATTTCTACGTACTCTTACCTGGCGGCTTTTGGATAAACTAATCCTTGCTTCTTCAATATTGTTTTTGGCCAAATTTTCAAGAATATAGCTAGGAATTATAAAACATTGACAATGATTATGTGAGCAGTAATTTGTTTTCATATTTTCTCCGCCCTTTCATAAAACATATTTTATAACTATTAATTCGTTTTCTATGAAGCACAGTTTCTGCTGGGGGATCTTTTGACTCGCTCTTTTTAATGAACATAAACTAGCTGGCTGCGTTTTTAGTTCATTAATGATCGATCATTTTTAATTGGTAAATCCGTGCTTCATAAGGACTTAAAGTGATCTCCTGTAAATCCTCTTTTTTTGACTGGTAATTTGAGAGCAGCAGCTCTGCAGATAGATTGTTTAATTCTTTGGGCAGTTCAAAAACCGGCGTACGATCAAAGAAATTTAAGATGATCAATAGCTTCTCTTCTCCCAACGTACGGGTGTAGACGTAAAGGTCGGGGTCGAGAGGCAGCAGGAGCTTGTATTCTCCGTACACTAATGCTTCATGCTTTTTCCTTAAGGCAATTAGCTCACGGTAATAATGATAGATTGAATTTTCATCTTTTAATGCTTCTTGGACGTTAACTTCCTGATAATTAGAATTCACCTGGACCCAGGGCGTACCTGTCGTAAATCCTGCAGCATGAGAATCATCCCACTGCATAGGAAGACGCGAATTATCACGGCTTTTATTCCAAATTGCCTCCATAATCGTATCGAGTGGTATATCACTCTCGACCGCCTGTTGGTAATAGTTCAGCGTCTCAATATCACGATAATCTTCAATGGACTGGAACTTAGGATTTGTCATTCCAATCTCCTCTCCTTGATAAATAAAAGGAGTTCCTTCTAAGGTCAAAAGGAAGGTTGCTAACATTTTAGCCGATTCCTTTCGATATTTGCCATCATTTCCAAAACGGGAAACGGAACGCGGCTGGTCATGATTACAGAGATAATTGGCGTTCCAGCCTTTTCCATGCAGGACTGTCTGCCATTTACTCATCACATTTTTTAAATCGAGCAAATTCCAGGGCGTCAATTCCCATTTCCCCGTACCTCCTGTTGCGGAATCCAACTGCATATGCTCGAATTGAAACACCATATTCAATTCGTGCCGTTCATTACCAATATAGTCTAACGCCTGCTCAGGACCCAGCCCGGAGGTTTCACCCACAGTCACGATATCATACATGTTCATCACTTTTTCATTCAATTCTCGCAGTAGTGTATGTACCTTTTCCAGGTTGGAATATAGCGTATAGGCTCTCACATAGGGAAGATTGGTTGGATTAGGAGCATCAGGAAGGTTCTCAGCTTTGACAATGTGAGCAATGGCATCCAACCGGAATCCATCTATCCCCTTATCCAGCCACCAGCGGACCATCTTTTCCACCTCACTGATTACATTTTCATTTTCCCAATTTAAATCCGGCTGATTTTTGGTATAGAGGTGGAGGTAGTATTCGTCTGTCGTTTCATCGTATTCCCATACCGATCCGCTAAAATAAGATTCCCAGTTATTGGGCGGTCCGCCATTCTTCCCTTTTCGCCAAATATAATAATCTCGTTTGGGATTATCATGAGAAGAACGAGATTCTATAAACCATGGATGCTCGTCAGACGTATGGTTCACCACTAGGTCCATGATGATTTTAAGACCCCGTTCATGTGCTTGTGCAAGCAATTCATCGAAATCCTCCATCGTTCCGAATTGATCCATAATGGCATGGTAATCACTTATGTCGTAGCCATTATCGTGATTGGGCGACTGATAAATCGGACAAATCCATAGCGCGTCGATACCCAGATTCTTCAAATAATCCAATTTTGAGATAATCCCCTGCAAATCTCCAATACCGTCACCGTTAGAGTCCATGAAACTCATAGGATAAATTTGGTAAAAAACACTTTCCTTCCACCATTTCTTTTTCATCTATTGAGAATCCCCTTTCAAAATCATTGGTGAAAAACAATCTACTTTTTAACGAGGGCACTGAAAAAGCCCCTTAAATTTTAGTTGTGTAAGTAATTTGTCTGTTGATTTCCGCTCCAGGCGGCTTCGCTTTCCGCGGGCGTGCCGGGGAGCCACCTTGACGCTAGCGCCTGCGTAGTCTCCGCTGTCCCGTACTCCCGCAGGAGTCTTCGCCGCCTTCCGCTCCAATCAACCGAGTTCTTTTACTTAGTCTAAATTTAAAAAGGTATTCTTATCGTTAAGAGGAAATATACCTTGATTGTTGTTACTTTAGGATTCTTAACAAACTGACGGTTTTTCAGTGCCCTACTTTTTAACTACCCCATGTTTTCATGATAAAAACGTGCGGATTTATGGAGGGAAAATTCTATGTTTTTTTATGAACTATGCAAATCGTACTAGAAAGTGTTTTTTCGCCTTGTTTTTCTGATTTAATTGGTGGAATCATCTCTGAAACGTTTTTCGAATAAATGACTTCATTTAACAAACACTACCACTAAAAGGTGGTGGCAGAATGAGCAAAGATAACCATACTCCTCAAGAATTTCAAAATGATTTAAAAGGGGATTTAACGGGGAGAGCGAATCAGAAGGACATAAGTAATGTATCAGAAAATGACCAGTACACAGACAGCTCCGTTATTATTGGAGGAGGCGACCCAAATCTTTCGCCAGATGCAGGAAAACCTTTAATTTAAGATATTGGGCGTGGTTGTTCTCCTTTCATGACGGAGAACAACCACGCCTTTTTCGTTTCAACTGAAAAAAATGACAAATATTGCTTCATCTCCAGTGATGATAGATCCCATCTTTAGTGAATGAAGAAATTACTTTTTCAAAATACCTAAATATTCATTCCAAGGACCAACGTCCGCTCTGTATCTTTCAGCCATCACCCTGACAATTTGGGAAATGTGTGTTAAATCATGAACAACCCACGCAGAAAGCAATTCTCTTAACTTCACTGCACCAAATGCAGGGTGTGAACCTGTTATTTCAAGATGCAATTCAGGTTGAATTAAAACGTTAAGTTTGGTTATATTTTGTGTTCTAAGCGTTTTAAATTCCAGCAACTTTTGTTCAATCGATCTATCACGCTTTTCATTTAAGTGCGAGTAACGGTCAAATGGAGGAAATGGTTTACGTTCACCTTCCTGAAGAATGAATTCTAATCTTGGAATCCAATTATTTTTCTCTCCCTCAATGAGGTGCTCAATCACTTCGGAGACATTCCAGGTTCCTTCCCCTTCATTACAGTGCAACCATCCTTCTGATAAATCAGATAAAAAATACTCTAATGTTTGTGGTGTACGCTCAAGAACCTCGATAGCTTCTTTCATATTAAAATGCATTTAAGCTGCTCCTTTACAGGTAATGATCCAACAATTAATAAGAAGATCTAATGATAAATTAAGATCAAAATACATAATAATACCAATCTCAAGGGTTATATAAGTATGCTTGATCCAGATAAAATATCGATAACAGGAAAAATATAATAAAATAAAATATTCGCTTTGGCAGGCTTATAGTTTCTTTATTTTCTGGTACCATTTATTGATTAATATCAGTATCAGTATCAGCATTCCTTGCCAACAATAATGATTGAACTACCTACTAAAATAAACATCTTTTTCAACAATCCAATCCTGTTCGATGTCTTTTCTCCTGCAACTATATACTAAATTTTACTACATAACGTAGACAACATGTTAAGTTTGCTTTCGCCGGTTTTAAAAAATGTGCGCGCCTCATAATGGAGAAACCCCCGCAATAGATTTTCTAACCCATTAAACTCTGTATAGTGAAAACAGTCAAAGCAAACAATAAATCGAATCTATTAAACGACATCTTAAGGAGGAACATTATGAAATGGATTTCCCGAGCGTTTATTTCGGTTTTGATCCTAAGCTTAATAGGATGTACAGGAAACCAAAATGCAAAAAATAATAATCTTATCAATACAAAGAATGATGGCAGCCGAAATAAAACTACCCACAATCTCAATATCAATGAGACTAATAATCGCGGCGGGCAAAATCAGAAGCTGAACGCTCAAGGTTTATCAGAAGAATATCATGGACATATTTCAAATCGTCCAGAAGTTAACAACCAAGAAAACAAAGGTAATCCCCCTGCTGCGGATAATCGGTTCATTCAGGTCCAATTATTAGGAATAAATGATTTACATGGACAATTAAATGTGACAAGAAATGTCGCAGGCAAACCCGTTGGCAGGATCGACTATTTAGCTGCTTATTTAAAACAACGAGCGGCACAAAATAAAAATACAATTATGGTCCATTCAGGTGATATGGTTGGGGCAAGCCCGCCAATTTCTGCCCTTCTACAGGATGAGCCGACAATTGAAATCTTAAATAAATTAAATTATGGAATCGGAACAGTTGGTAATCATGAGTTTGATGAAGGAGTAAAAGAACTGCAACGGTTAATAAATGGTGGAACAAGTGAAAAAACAGGAGATTTTGCCGGGCAAGATTTCCCTACTCTCGCTGCCAATGTCATTGATCAAAAGTCAGGGAATCCGATTTTGCCTCCTTACAAGATTATCAAAGCTAATGGGTTCAATATTGGATTTATTGGGGTGGTTACCACAGAAACACCCTCAATCGTTATTCCAAGCGGCGTCGAGGGAGTAAAATTTACCGATGAAGTAACGGCAATTAATCGATATGTTCCAGAATTGAAGAAACAGGGTGTCCGTTCTATCGTCGTTCTCGCTCACGACCCAGGTACCTCCGGGATGAAGGGGGAAAATCCAACAGGTAAGTTAGTCGACATGGCTAATGGTGTGGATGATGAAGTAGATATCATCTTTGGCGGGCATAATCATGCTTACATGAATGCTACGGTTAACAATAAGCTGGTCATTCAAGCTTATTCTTATGGAACTGCTTTTTCAGATGTCGATCTTCAAATTGACCCAAAAACAAAGGACATTGTGACCAAAAAGGCAGAAATTATCACTACATTCCAGGATGGTATCGATCCTGACCCGGAAATTCGGAAAATGGTCGAAGGTTATGAAGCGAAAGTGGCTCCTCTTGTTAACCGGGTGATCGGCTCTACCTCTGTTCGCCTTACTGCATTGCAAAATGCAAATGGAGAATCTGTACTGGGAGATTTAATCGCCGATTCTCACAGAAACGCAATGAACACGGATTTTGCCTTTATGAATCCAGGCGGAATTAGAGCAGACATTGATGCGGGAGATATCACATGGGGTGCAGCCTATACTGTACAGCCCTTTAATAACACGCTGACAAAAATGACTATGACAGGACAACAAATCCGTGACGTCCTCAACCAACAATGGGGCGCCAATTATACGACGATGCTTCAAATATCCGGGCTGACATATACGTGGGATTCGAGGCAGCCGGTTGGGCAAAAGGTAATCAAAATCCTTCTTCCTGACGGCTCAGAATTAGACCCAAATAAAACCTATACCGTTACAGCCAATGTCTTTCTTGCTGGCGGCGGCGATGGCTTTACCGTATTTGCCAAAGCGCAAAACAAAGAAACCGGTCCTATTGATTTAGATGCATTTGTTGATTATGTAAAAACCTTAACTAAGCCGTTCGCTTACAGTATTGATAATAGAATTGAACAGGTTCGATATTAGAAATTGGATTAGAGGCATCAACTCGTGATGCCTCTAGTTTTTTGTTGAAGTATCGCAACTTGAACAGCTTATTTATTCTGAAGGTATAGGGTGTAGTAATATTTCCTATTTTGTGCATTGTAAAACTCCTCTAGAGGATAAAGTTTTCTGTTTATTTTGACCGCATTCACTTCCTTTTTGACTTGGCGGGAACTATTGTTATTTTTTTGACCGAGCCCGCTTCCTTTTTATCGTAGCAGGCACTATTCTATTTTATTTTGACCGCACCCGTGTCCTTTTTAGCGTGGCGGGCACTATTCTATTTTATTTTGACCGCACCCGCTTCCTTTTTATCGTAGCAGGCACTATTTATTCTATTTTATTTTGACCGCACCCGCTTCCTTTTTATCGTAGCGGGCACTATTCTATTTTATTTTGACCGCACCCGTGTCCTTTTTATCGTGGCGGGCACTATTCTATTTTATTTTGACCTAGCCGGTTCCTTTTTTGAGGTTGCGGGCACTATTCCTATTTATTTTGCCCGCACCCGCCTCCCTTTTTACATGGAGGGCACTATTCTAATTTATTTTGATTATGTCCGTATAATTGTTTAAAAAAATAGGTCATCCTCATGACCCGTGTTACAATGTTTTCGACCAAGAAACCATTTTATACGGAGGACATGATGATGACCCAAATAAATATTACTATAAATTTAGAAGATCTCAAAGGGAAAATTGAAAATAGCTCTTTAGAATCACCCGTCAAAGCGTCACTTGCACTTATCTTAAATTCGTTAATGGAAAAAGAGAGAGACGAATATATCAATGCTCTTTCCCATGAAAGAACAGAAGAACGTAGAGGCTATCGAAACGGATATTATGAGCGAGAATTGATGACTGGGGCTGGTTCACTTAAGTTAAAAGTGCCTAGAACTAGAGACGGTGAATTTTCTACTACTATTTTTGAAAAGTTTAAACGCTGCGATCAAGCATTAATTCTATCCATGGTTGAAATGGTAGTAAACGGTGTTTCTACACGTAAAGTTACTAAAATTGTAGAAGAATTATGTGGGAAAAGTGTCTCCAAATCTCTCGTCTCTAACTTAATTAAAACTTTAGATCCTGCCATTAATGAGTGGAGAAACCGACCGCTAAACGTACACTATTACCCTTATATTTACGTGGATGCCATGTACATTAAAGTCCGAGAAAACAAGCAAGTGGTTTCAAAAAGTGTTCATATTGCTGTTGGCGTAAACGAGGGTGGCCATAGAGAAATAATTGGTCTAAAGGTCAATCACACGGAGTCCACAGAAAGCTGGTCTGCCTTCTTTGAATATTTAAAATCCAGAGGACTTCAATCCCCTAAAATGGTCATTTCTGATGCTCATGGTGGATTAGTTTCATCAATTAAAGAATCATTTCTAGGCACTTCATGGCAACGCTGTACTGTCCATTTTATAAGAAACCTCTTGGATTCCTTGCCGAAAAAAGGAACTGCTGAAGCTCGCCAAGAGCTAAAAGATTTGTTTAAAAACTCAGAAATGGATGTTATTAGGGACCTAAAAAATCGGTTTGTAGAAAAGTATCAGGATACCAAAGGTTTTTCCAAAGCCATAGAAATCTTAGAAAATGGGTTTGAGGATGCTATCCAGTTTATTGCCCATCCGGTCGAATATCATATAAGCTTACGTACCACTAATATGCTAGAACGATTAAACCAAGAAGTTCGAAGAAGAGAAAGAGTTATTCGTATTTTTACAAATGATCAGTCTGCAATAAGAATTATTGGTTCAGTATTAATGGATATTAATGAAGAATGGACGAGTAAGAATTACCCTTATTTAAAGAAATCAAAAGAAAACTAACTCGCTATCAATATAGAGTGTAAAGCCTAATTTCGAATTGACATTGAGCCTCCGGTGGGCATGAAGAACAGCCAGGAAGCCAGGAGTTTAACAACCCCTGGCTTGCCCTCCAGGCTATCATGCCCACCCCTCAATGTAAATTCGAAATAAGCTTGTTCACTATAATTGTACTTTTTAAATTGGTGTGAAAACATTGTTGATACTTTTACACAATTAAATGGACTTGACTTTTATTTTGACCGAGCCCGGTTCCTTTTTTGAAGTTGCGGGCACTATTCCTATTTATTAGACTGGTCGTGTCACACTACTGTTCTTCTTGAACTTGCCTGTTATATAAAAAAGGAAAAGACGATCCTTCATATGGAAGAATCGCCTTTATTAAAATAAAAATCAGTTATTGATTTAGATAGGTCCAAGCATATTGAGCGTACAGTTCTGCCCCTATCGCTAATGCATCTTCATCAATATTGAATTTGCCATGATGGTGGGCCCATTCTGTATCTTTGTCAGGATTACCGCTACCCACCAGAGCGAAGCTGCCGGGAACACTAACTAGATATTCACTGAAATCCTCTCCGCCCATCGTTGGCTTTTCAAAATAGACCGCATTCTTACCAAATGCTTCTTTTACCACGCTTTGAACCAATGTTGCACTGTATTCATCATTATTTACTGCTTGGGTCCCTCTTGTATACTCCACAGTAGCAGTCGCACCATAGATCGCTGCAACATGCTCGGCATAATGCTGGATTTGCTTTTCGATGTGGTCTCTTGTTTTGGGATCGAAACAGCGAACGGTTCCTTCAATGACTGCATTTTCGGCGATGACATTAAAACGCGTTCCGACCACCATTTTTCCAACTGTCACCACAGCAGGCTTTTGCGTATCAACCGTTCTGGAAACCACGGTTTGTAAATTCATAACGAAGGAAGAAGCTACAATCGCTGCATCAATACAATCATGTGGTATCGCGCCATGACCGCCTCTACCCTTGAACGTTACTTTAAAAAGATCAGCCGAGGCGAAGGAAGGCCCTGCTGGACAAGATACTTTACCAGTTGGCATTTGTGACCAGATATGGATGCCAAAAACGTTGTCCACTCCCTCAACAGCACCTTGTTTCACCAATGCTTTGGCACCTTCTGCAACTTCTTCAGCAGGCTGAAACAATAAACGGACAGTTCCAGGCAACTCATCTTTTTGTTCGACTAATGCCTTGGCAGCGACGAGGAGCATGGCCGTATGCGCATCGTGGCCACAAGCATGCATCTTCCCTTCTTCTGTTGATGCATAAGGCAAATCTTTATTTAATTCCTCTACCGACAATGCATCCATGTCCCCTCTTAATGCGACCGTTTTTCCTGGTTTTCCACCTTCAATGGTGGCAATCACACCGGTGGGCTCTGTTCTTCGATAAGGAATACCCAGTTCTTCTAAATAATCACACACAAATGCAGTTGTTTTTTCTTCCTCCCAGGAAAGCTCTGGCTCACTATGGAGCTTTCTACGTAAGGCGGTCAATTCTTCACTATAGTTTTTGATCGATTCTTTAATTTTTTCATTTATCATTGTTCTTCTGCCTCCGTTAACTTCTTAGCTGTCTCGTAGAGTATTTCAACAGCTTTCGCGATATCCCGTGAATCAGACCATTCTTCAGGGCAATGGCTTAATCCCTTTTTACTCGGAATAAAAATCATCCCTACATCTGTAGAATCCGAAAACACCATGGCATCGTGTCCAGCCCCGCTGTTGATGGAACAATACGGAATGTGTAAACGAAGGCTTGATTGTTTCAAATGTTCAATAATTTCCTGATTCATTACCTTTGGTTTCATAAATAAACGCTGCTCAGCTGAAATTTGAATTCCTTCTTTACTAGTCGAGTCGATCAACTTATTCATTTTCCGAATGACATTTTCGATATGCTCTTCCTTGCTGGAACGTAAATCTACCGTAAAGACGACTTTATTTGGGATGACATTGGCACCGTTTGGATAGACCTGTAATTGTCCCGTTGTCATCACCGTTCCCTCGCCTTCATCGATTGCAAGATTCGGAAATTGAGCAATCATCGACGCTGCGGCAACTAACGCATCAGAACGGCGATTCATTGGTGTGGTCCCAGCATGCCCGGCCTGTCCCTCTACAGTGATTTCAAATTGAGTCAATCCAACAATCGCTTCGACGACACCAATCGGGATTTTCTTTTCCTCTAAAATAGGACCTTGTTCGATATGTAATTCTAAAAATGCTTTCATCGTCTTAGGGTCTCTTTTTTTAGGAAGCGATGGATCTAAGCCGATTTTTCGCATCGCTTCTACGGTAGAAATGCCGTCTTTATCTTTTAAATTTTTGAAATCTTCGTCACTGAGTAAGCCGGTGATCCCTCTGGAACCCATTAATCCCCCGCCAAACCTTGCACCCTCTTCTTCAATAAGTGCAATCACTTCCAAAGGATATTTCGGTGTGAGCTTGTTTTTAGCAAAAAGACCTGCTACTTCCAACCCTGCGACTACACCAGCAGGCCCGTCATACGAACCCCCATTTGGTACCGAATCAAAATGGGAACCAATGAGGACGCTAGGCGCATCCTCGAGAGTCCCTTCGAGCTTGCCAAAGATGTTGCCGAAACCATCTTCGCGAACCTGTAAGCCGTATTCTCTCATTTTATCCTTTATATAATCCCGTGCCTGCCTGTCCTCTTTGCTATAGGTAAGTCTGGTTGTCCCGTTTCCAGGCGTTGCCGTAAATTCACCTAATGTATCAATATGCTGTTCAATTCGTCTTTGAAGTTCTTCCATTCCTATCCCCTCCGATATTTTACAAGAATTTCACAAAGATACCTGCCAATATAACTGAAACAATCGTAACCGTGATAAACCCGCCAACGAGCATTGGAGGCAGCATGTGGCTTGTTAGTACTTCTCTTTCTTTCTCATCATTGGTTAAGGACTTGATTACTTCATTTGTAATGATGTAGTCAGCTGGAAATCCGTATAACGCCGTTAATGACACGGCAAAAGCCATTTCTTTGCTTACTTTTAAGGCTTTCCCTATCACGAACGAGAAGATATACATCCCAATCACACCGATAACAATCGTTCCAATCAGCGGATAAAGAATTTCAAGCATCATGCCTGGCGTTGCTTGTTTTAAACCATCGAAAATGAAAAGCATAAGTGCCATGATGGCTAAACCGAAACCATTCGCTTTTTGTAACACCTGTTTTTCTAAGAAACCGATACTTTTTGCGATTACTCCAAATAATAAACAAAGAACAAAAGGACTGATCGAAACAACTGGTGCTAATAGAGTTGAAACTTCATAGGCAAGAAACCCTACAAATGCGAGTCTTAAAAATTTAAAGAAATCCGTGTTATACTTCTCTGGCATGGTTTTAAAAAGCTTTAACTCGACCGTTCCTGCTTCTGTCGTTGCGGCCACTTCTTTCGCTGCTTCTTGTATATGCTTTTCCACTAATTGTCCATTACGGTATTGGGTAAGCAGTCTTTTCCCTTCTTTTTTCAACATGATCGATGTAAGTGGATATCCAGCAAATCCCTGCATAACGTAGATGACAATTGCGAAAACAGACAATGATGCGAGACCTGCTTCCTTTGCTCCTTCTGACATGATTAAGGCAGATACTACACCGCCAACTAAAGGAGGGATTGCTACAACAATCGTTTTAAAACCGAAAATAAAGGTGCCAACTCCAAGCAAAAGAGCAATGATCCCAATGATTCCCGAAAGAGCGATAACAACGGTCTTCCATTGGTTTTTTAATTCTTGAAGCGATAATAATGTTCCCATGTTCGTGATTAAAAGGTACATCAACATCGTTGCTACAACTGGCGGAATACCTGCGATTGAAACGATATCCTTAGGAAAAAAAGACCAATACCCCGCAAGGAACAGGACCGCACAGATAAAAATGGATGGTACCCATGCTTTAGTTCGTACTGCTACAAAATCCCCAATAAATAAAATTAAGATGATAATGACTAATGCTAGCATTTGAGACATAACTACACCTTCCCCCTCAATGATGATAAATATCTTTTCGTAGGACGAAATAGATTTATTTATTAGAATAATAATATAGTTTTACTTTTCAGTCAATTGTAAATTTTAAAAACATTATGTAACCGGTTGCATAGAGGGTTTATCATTGCTATTCAGTTGTTTTCTTTATAATGGTCAAATAATATTATTATTCTATAAATAATAAAGCTGTTGGTTATAATCCAGGCAAAAAAAACAGTGCCAAAGAAATTCTTGGGCACTGCTTATTTAATCGTATTTAACCTAGGACTAATATGATAGTCTATCCCTGAATTCGCTCTTGGTGGGTATAGACATTGAAGCCTCTTCCGCGAATAAAACCAACTGCCGTAATGCCAAGATCCGCTGCTAGATTTAAGGCAAGATTAGTAGGAGCTGATTTGGATAGGATGATGCCCACACCAATCTTGGATGCTTTAAGCAGGACTTCTGAGGATATTCTGCCGCTGAAAGCAAGGATTTTCTCCTTTAATGAAATTCGTTGGATCAGGCAGTAACCAAATAGTTTATCTAACGCATTATGCCGCCCAATATCAATCCTTGAAATCACGATACCGTCCTTGGTACACAAGGCGGCATTATGGACACCACCCGTTTGCTGAAAATCAACTGAACACTCCTGGAGCTGCATCATTAATTGCTTGCACTGGTCAGGTGTTATCGTTAACTTCGTCAAAATCGTCTTAGCGGTGATCACATCATTATGAAAATAAAATTGCCGTCCTTTTCCACAACAGGAACCAATGAAGCGCTTGGAATGAAATTCTTTTTGGATCGATTGCTTCTTAACCAGATCCACATACGCGAATCCTTTTTCTTGATCGATTTGAATCGATTGAATATCATGAAAAACGCGAATAACGCCCTCCGAAGCCAAGAAACCAACCACCAATTCTTCTAACTCGGATGGTGTACATACCATGGTTGCAAACTCTTCACCATCAAGAATAATCGTTAATGCCGATTCCACGGCAATATCATCCACTTCTTCGATAAAGGTGAGTCCATTATACTTAACAATGCTTTGAGAAGTCGTGATTTCATTTAACATCGTCTTCACCCCTCTCATCGTTTTTTAAGTCCAGAAATTTATCATCTTAACGATCTTGCTTCCTTCAATAGATTTATAGACGATGGTCGGCATTGGCATGCTGCGCCTGATGTTCAGGCAGCTGGGTGTTCCGTTCTAAATGTCCTGTTTCGCTTCCCATTCCTTTCAAAAATTCAAAAAATAAGGCAATCGAACGGTTAATTTCTGGATCCTTCAAGGACCTGACGATATCAAAGTACCCAATTGTGTCATCATCATCCTTGCTTTCTGACACTCTAGCAATACCGGCGTTCAACTTGAGGAGGATCGGTTCAAGCTGTTTTACATTTATCGTCCCAAGAACGCCAACCATCAACAGAAGATTTTTTAATGTATTGGCAGTTTCCTTCGTGTCAGCCTTTTTTATGAGGATTTGCAGGACTTTGTCTCCCTCTGCAAATAATCCGCTCAATAAAGGAATGATCCCCCGATCATGCATATGCTTGACCAGATCAAGTGTATCGAGTAACACCTCCTTATTTTTTAATAAGGAATCCTCTATTTCTCGTAAATCTTGTTTACGCTGTTCCTCTTCTGAAATCTCGATTCGCTGGATTTGCTTGATTGCTTTAGCCATTCGTGGATCGCTCCCTTTCCTTGACAAGATCACCCGGGAAGACATAATCCTTACGGGCCCATTTCTTCTCGACTTGAACACCGATTTGCGGCTGGGGATTCCCATACCGGAAATTGATGATTGGCAATGGATTTATCCCTTCTTGCTGTAAAATCTCCATTTTAACCCGAGTATCCTTGTAAGCTGGTGTATCGGTATCTTTATCTGCTGCACTGCTGGTCAGGAAATTGACAGCCCCGTCCCCTGTATCATTCATTGGCAGATACACTTCATTGCCCTTGACGCGCGCGGTGATGGTACATTTGACTTTAATATTACCAAACGGTGAAGTCAGGCGGACAAGCGTTCCGTCATTAAGACCGCGTTCTGCAGCAAGCTCAGGGGATACTTCAAGAAAAACCTCCGGCGTCTTTTCTGAAATCCCTTTTGATTTGTAAGTGAGATTTCCTTCATGAAAGTGCTCCAATAAGCGGCCATTGTTAAGATGGAGATCATATTGTTTTTCAAAAACAAGCGGCTTTGTCCATTGTACCGGATAAAGCCTGGCCTTTCGATCCGGGAAATGAAATCCATCCGTGTAAAGCAGCGGTGTATCGGTCCCATCCGGTTTTACCGGCCATTGCAAACTCTTATAGCCTTCTAATCTTTCATATGTGACACCTGCATAAATCGGCATCAGCATCGCGGCTTCTTCCATGATGTCACTTGGATGCTGGTAATTCCAATTAGCACCAAGCCGGTTTGCAACTAACTGAATAATTTCCCAGTCAGGCTTGGAATCTCCTAGCGGTTCAAAGACCTGATACAGTCGTTGTATACGGCGTTCCGTATTGGTAAAGGTTCCTTCTTTTTCAAGACTTGGGCTTGCTGGCAGTACGACATCCGCATATTGGGCAGTCCGGGAGAAGAAAATATCCTGAACGACAAAGAAGTCGAGTTTTTCGTATGCCGCATGGACATGGTTGATGTTGGAATCAACCAATCCCATTTCCTCTCCCTTTACATACATGGCCTTTACCGTGCCTTGGTGTATTCCCTCAATCATTTCGTGATTATTAATACCGGCTTCCGATGAGAGCTTAACGCCCCAGGCCTGTTCAAATTTTGCCAGTACTTCAGGGTCGTCCACACGCTGATATCCCGGAAAGTTATCCGGCGCGCTGCCCATGTCGCCTGCACCTTGAACGTTATTATGGCCACGGAGCGGGTACGCTCCTGCGCCTGGCCGTGCATAGTTGCCCGTAACCAGCAACAAGTTAGAAATGGCTGTACTTGTGTCACTTCCGCCCAGATGCTGCGTCACACCCATCGCCCAAAGAATCGCTGTTCCGTCGGCATCACGGATCATTTCCGCGATTTGCATGAGTGTCTCTTTGGAAAGACCTGTCACTTCTTCGGCATAACCTAACGTATAGGGAGCGAGGCTTACCCTGTATTCTTCGAAGCCATTTACATGGTTTGCGATAAACTCTTCATCTGCCCAGCCCATATCGATGATATATTTGGTCACCGCCGATAGCCATACTAAATCGGACCCGGCTCTTGGGTGAATGTACAGGTCTGCACGGGCTGCCATCTCGTGCTCACGAAGGTCGGCCACAATCAATTTTTGACCGTTCAATTTATGGGCGCGCTTAACCCTTGTGGCTAACACAGGGTGTGCTTCCGCTGTATTCGAACCGACAATGATAACAAGACCTGCGTTTGCAATGTCCTTAATCGATCCAGCATCACCGCCATAACCAACCGTTCTGTGCAGACCAACCGTTGCCGGTGTCTGGCAATAACGGGAACAGTTATCGACATTATTTGTACCGATCACTTGTCGGGCCAATTTTTGCATTAAATAGGATTCTTCATTTGTGCATTTGGAAGAAGTAATAAAGCCCAGCGATTGCGGTCCATATTGACTGCGAATCTTGCGGAACCGGTTGGCGATTAAATCGAGGGCCTCCTCCCATTCTGCTTCACGGAAACTGTCACCTTCCCGGATCAGCGGCTTCGTCAGCCGTTCTTGACTGTTTACAAAATCCCAGCCGAATTTCCCTTTCACACAAGTGGAAATTCCATTTGCCGGTGCTTCTGCATTTGGTTCGACCTTTAAAATCTCACGTCCTTTTGTCCAGACGTCAAAACTGCAGCCGACACCGCAAAAAGTACAAACCGTTTTGGTGCGTTTCACTCGCGCCTCACGCATCGCGGATTCCATATCGGACACGGTCAGGATCGAACCATAACCGGTCTCCACTCCTTTGGTCAATTCGATCATCGAACGAAGCGTTCCACCTTCAATGCCCGTCAAATATCCGGCTTCCCCGAGCATCCCTTTTTCCATCATCGCGTTACAAGGACAAACAGTCGAACAATGCCCGCACGATACACAGGAGGATTCGTTTATAGGAACGTCATTATCCCAGATAACCCGTGGATGCTCTCTATCCCAATCAATTCGCAGCGTTTCAGTGACCTGTACATCCTGGCAGGCCTCGACACAGCGTCCACACAAGATACACTGGTCAGGATCATAGCGATAAAAAGGATTCGACATATCCTCCTGATACGGTTTCTGCTTCCAAGGAATACTCTGATGGTTAATGCGCATCTCCTTCACGGTATTATGTATTTCGCAGCCACCATTGTTATAATCACAAACCGTACAATATAATTCATGATTACGGAGAATGTTGTCCATCGCCGCTGTTTGCGATTTTTTCACAAGCGGGCTCGTCGTTCTGATGACATCCCCCTCGTTTAAAGGGGTCGAACAGGACCTGACAAGTTCCCCATTTACTTCTACGATACAAGCGTCACAAGTTTCAATCGGCCCGAGACTGGGATGATAGCACACCTGCGGAACTTCAATCGAGCTGTTGTTAAGGTATTCGAGGACTGTCTGGCCTTCCGCTGCCGGAACAATTTCACCGTTAATCGTAACCATTATGTTTTTTACCAATATGGCTTCACCCTTTCTGCTTTATGATGAATGCAATGATTCTCACCTTTCTAAATACCCCATCGGTTAAAAAATTAACACCAAATCCGATTAGTTCAATGAAAATAGGGTAAAAAGCAGGTTTGCAGATTGTGAAATTGTGGTAAATAACTTAATAAAAGGACGAATCTTCATGAAATATATTATTTTAAAAACGAAAAACGGGAATGGCAAATATAGGTACCGAATGGTAGATACAATAGAAGCGTCGTCTTTGGAGGTCGCGCGAGATCTCTTATACAGGAAATTTAGACGAGAGGTAAACAAGGAGAACGGTGAAACATACATAATTATTCCTTACAGCCAAAATATCAATTTGAAGAAAAATGAAATTCCGTTGGAGGGTGTTCTCTATGGAGTGCTGCAGTATCGGGAACCGGGGGATGATTTACTTTAAATTGATTCATCAAAGAAACTATGTCATAAGGGGGTTAACGAGACTTTAGGTTCTGCAGGCACTAGTGATGACCACTAGTGCCCTTGATTGGTTATAACAATACGATTCTCTATTTCGAAACCATTTTAGTTTGATAGTTACATTTTTCAACTTCTGTGATGACATCACCGTTTCTTATCGGTACACCAAGATTGGGATTGAAAGGCCAAAAAGATCGCTGCCCACCTATTCTCCTGTTCAAAATGAATGAAAATTCCTCCATCCTGCCAGATCCCGTTATCAGTTTCCCAGCGTCCACTATTACCCTGATTCATATGAATATCATGGATACCGTTACCCGGTGAAAAATGAAAATAGGTATCTGGCCGACCCTGTTCCGGCCCCCAGATGTCTCCATACGTGTAAATGATCGCCTTATGGTCAACCGCATGGCTAAAATAAGACTGAATTTTCTCGTTTAAATCATTATCAGGACCTTCTACATCAGAAGCCAAAGGAATCATCTTGGCTGAATCAAACAAGTTTCCTCTGATATAATCCAGTCCCATGTCAGGACTATTTACTGGGATGAAGGTTAAACCATCAGGTAAATCTGGTAATTTATTGGTGTGTTCGGAGTGGAAGTCCTCATCCACAAAATATAATACTTCTGATGGTTGAGCTTCCGATTTTATATTAATGGCAATCCGATATTTCGTACTTTGCCTATCCTCGATTAGTACCTGGAAATGGGGCTTATCCCCTCTTCCCATCATCGTTTGAATGGCTCTGCCCTTTAGAACACCATACCGTTTTAGAGGCATAATCAAGTCCCTCCCTTTTTAGATGGTTATTTCCAATCGTCTTTCTATTTAATATAGCTAAATAAAGCTATAAATAAAGCAATGCCAAAAGAATTCGTTGACACTGCTTTATATATCTAGTTGTTTATTAAAACTTCAGCTACCTCTGCTTTCACCTGATTGCTGAATACTTTCTTTAAATAATCAGCCGTCGTCAGATACAACAGTCCATTTCCTTCTAACTTTGGAGAATCACCAAGAGGAACTGTTCTCTTGATTAATTGCGCATAGAGCTCAGTTACGGTTAACTCCCTCTCAAATGTTTCGGTCGCAATCGCTTTGATAAGAGCTAGCGCACCAGATACATGTGGAGTGGCCATGGACGTTCCGCTGAGCTTCGCATATTTTCCATCCAGATAAGTGGAAAGAATCGTTTCTCCAGGAGCGACGAGATCCACTTCATTATTCGAATTACTAAAATCAGAGATTCGTCTATCCAGGTTGATGGCTCCAACACTGATTACCTCATTGTAGGATCCGGGATAATCAAATTCATTGGTGACATCCTGTCCATCGCCTTCATTGCCGGCCGCACATACGACAAGAATATGATTCTCGACTGCCTTTTGAATGGCTTCATGTAACTCCGGAACATCTTCAGGACCGCCCAGGCTCATCGAAATAATGTCAACCTTTTGTTCAATTGCATAGTTAATGCCATTAATGATCCATTCATATTGACCCGAACCGTTTTTATCAAGGACTTTGACAATTAATAGATTAGCTTCAGGAGCAACACCGACAACCCCTTGTTGATTTTGCGTTGCTGCGATCGTGCCAGCTACATGGGTGCCATGGCCATTATAATCCCGATAAACATCTTCACTCCCATTATCATCATTCGTGAAATTCCGTCCGCCGATAATCCGTTCCTTCAAGTCAGGATGAGTTAGATCACAGCCGGTATCGAGGATGGCAACGGTCATGCCCTTTCCTTTTGTTTGTTCCCAGACTTTTGGAGCCTGAATCATTTCGATTCCCATTGGCACCTCGGTTACTTCTTCAACCTCAGCAATCAATCGGTAAGGAATTAAGCGTACTTTTCGTTCCATGTTATCCCCTCCTGTTAGTTTCATTGAAGTCAACCCATGATGATAATAATAGTTTAACCCGTCTGATTCTATTAAAACAGATTCTTTTTACGTACATTTGTTCCCGTCCTTTTTTCCTATTTTAGGTATCTGCCTTTTTCAATTACTATTTATACAGAAATATAAGAAAATGTCTGGTTGGAATGACCTGTTAATACAACATTAAAAAAAAGAGTTGCACAGCAACTCCTTTTCAGCTTCAACACTTAACTAAAGTCCTTTTTCCTTTAAACGGTCGTTTTTTACCAATTCTGCTAATATTTTAGATTTATTCAATTTTTTTTATCAATAATGAGGTGATTAAACCGATGATAATGATTGCCAGACAAGAACAAAGGAATCTTTCTAAATCAAATAAAGCATACCCAGCCAAGACGATAAATCCGTCAATTAAAATAATGACAATTGCAATATTGACCGAAGTCGTTTTTGATATAATTTTAGCAAGTAAATCAGTTCCCCCAGTGCTTGTCTCATATCTAAGCATAAGCGCTACTCCTACACCGATTAAGACTCCTCCAATTAAAGCACCTTCTAAGCTAGAAACATCGAATTGGGAACTGATTGGAGAAAGTAAATCGATAAATAAAGAAGAAATCAATAACCCTTGCAAACTATTAAAAAAATATCCTTTATAAAATATGGATGAAAGCATGCAAATTGGAAGACTTAATATAAACATTGTCATTCCTGTCTGAACTTCAAAATAGTAATGAAGAATAAGAGCTATTCCGATGATTCCCCCATCTATCAAGTGGTTAGGAACTAAAAATCCATTTACCCCAATTCCTAATAATAAACTCCCGATGAGAGTAGCGGCAAATTTTTGAAGAATAACAATCACCTTATTTTAGCTTTTAACCTATACTATGTCTCCTCTGTTAAATTAAGAATCTTTTTGTCAATGAGTTTGTTGCAACTGGAATTCATCGCCATTTAACCTCAATAAGAAAAAAGCCACTAAATGGGACTAATGACAAAATTTGTCATCAGTCCCATTTGGCAGCTTATAAGACTATTGATTATTTAATCGAACCAAAGAATCATCTATTCTTCTAACAACTTTGCTATAAATGGATCCGTGCTTTTACTTTTTGAGGTTTAAGGTTGATATTTACAAGACAAATGCTAAAAACAATGAATAAAAGTCCAATTACCAATTTAAAAGTAATAGATTCATGTAAAAGAAAAGAACTACAAATAATGGCAATGAGGGGAATTAGAAAAGTATACGAACCAACTTTACTAGCTTCACCCGAACCCACAAGTGTAAAGAAAATAAGCCAGCCAAAAGCAATCACAAAGATAGAGATAAAAAGCAAGTTTGATATAAACGGTAATTTCCATTGAATACTTGACCAGCTCTCAAAGCTCGAACCTACACATGATAAAAAGATTCCACCAATAATTAGTTGAAGGGTAACCATCCATAGGGAATCAACACGATTACCCGTTTTCTTTACAAAAACGGTCCCTAATCCCCAACCAATCGCAGAACCTAAAGCAAGAATAATGCCAATCACCGAAATATCACCGGAAAAACCCCCAGAGCTGATGATGGCAACACCTGCAAAGCCAAGAATTAAACCGATAACCTTTAATCGATACATTGATTCACCCAACCAAATCCAACAAAAAATCCCAAGTAGAACGGGCTCAATGAACACAATAGCGGAAAATAGTCCCGCCGGCATATAACCTAATCCCACTGTTTGCAGACCGTAAAACATAATAATGTTTAGGAAGGAAGAAATGAAATATAAATGCCAGGTTTCCCTAAAACGAAGTTGCTTATATCTTGGTAATGCAAAAATGAGCAAGATAAGCCCGCCTAGTAACGTTCTTAAGCCTGCGAACAATAATGGTGGTGTATAGTTAAGTGCCATTTTTGATAATGGCCAATTGATCCCCCAAACAATAACAAGAAAAGTAAGTAATAAAACCGTTCTTGTTCGCGAAATTTTTCCCATAGATGTCCCCCCTTAGTTGTTAAGTCACTTTAACAATAATACTTATTTTATTGAAATAAACAATTGATTTGCTCTCTCGGTAGTCCTGTTAAATTCTCCTACTTTAAAAAATAAATAATTCGTCATAAATGCCAAAGTATACTTTAGCATAATTTCCATACCCACAAACAAACAATTGAAAATAATATTTTTCTACAATTAGTAGATTCCCTGTTAGATTTACCGTCTTAATTTGCAAGAAAAAGGAGTATTTTTTCTATTCTTTATAAAATATGGAGATTCGTGTAGATAAGTTTTATAACGTGGGGGCAGGAAAAAGTCATCTTTATACAAAATATTAAAGACAAGACAAAACAGATGTCTTACGAATAAGTTGAAAGGTGGTATGATCCTTGAATGAACTAACCCTACAACAACTCGTCGAAGGTCTTCCAAAGTCTTTATTAAATGCATCTGATCGGGATTTGGAAGGATTTCAAAAAATCATCGAAGAAACGATAAAATTAAGAGAAGGTCATCGAAACCTGCAAAAGATGGTGAAAAACTTCTCACTCTCTACAATTCAGCGAACTTAAAACTGAATCAATAAAAAATTTGGAAGGTGAAAGTACCTTCTTTTTTTTCGTTCCCCAGGTTTTGATGGTTGCAACGTGAAACAAATGAAACGAAAAAATGAGAGGAAATACCAAGAAGAAGAAAATCAGCCAGATTACCGCTGTGTTCTGGCTGATTGTTTTTAAAAAACTACTGGTTCATTGAGCCGCTGTTATTGGTGGCATTTCGGTTGTTAGAAGCATTGTTATTTCCGCCAGCTTCCTCGCCAATTTGGTTTCCGAGTGCACCGCCTGCAAGTCCACCTGCGACAGTACCGATTGGTCCCAAAATAGATCCAACCATAGCTCCAGCTGCACCGCCGCCTACCGTACCTACCGCTTCACCAACGTCACTTCCACCTTGGTTTGTTGCATTGTTACCAGCCTGGTTCGTTGCATTGTTACCAGTTTGGTTCGTTGCATTGTTACCAGCTTGGTTTGTTGCATTGTTACCAGCCTGGTTCGTTGCATTGTTACCAGTTTGGTTCGTTGCATTGTTACCAGCTTGGTTTGTTGCATTGTTACCAGCCTGGTTCGTTGCATTGTTACCAGTTTGGTTCGTTGCATTGTTATCAGCTTGGTTCGTAGCGTTGTTGCCGCCTTGGTTTGTGTTTCCACCATATTGATTGCGTTCGTTATTTTCAGTCATCTATTTTCACTCCCTTGTTGTATAGGAATGAGCTACTAACTTGGTTAGCAACATTCCCACAACATATTTTATCCAATCTACTCGGTATTACCCACTTATCATGGATTTTCTTAAAAGCCCATACGGTCGTAATATTTTGTTGGATAGGTGGAAAATCTAATACCTATATACTGCTGATAAGACGCTAATTTAATCAGGGTCCTTTTAAACTTATGAACGACTGCATCCGAATATCAGTGTACCTTGTTATATAAAAAAGTTGGTGCCATTGTCTAGCACCAACTTCAAATGACTATTTTATCTTTTCGCATTCCTCTAATATATTCTCCGTCTGTTCGATTAAGGAGAACGTTTCATTCCAAGAGTGTTCCGTGCTGATATCCTGAGAATGGGCCAAATTGTTCCGAAGTTCTTCTAGCTTTTTAAAAAACTGTTTCCCCTTCGTCTTGTTCTCAATCCCCAACTGTTTTCTCAATGGGTCTTCATTTAGGACAATGTCTCTTTTATCACAAATCTGCAAGCAATCACTTAATTGAATCGCTTCATTCTTGGATTTTCGAAGAGCATATAGATCTTCTGCAAATTTGACCCGATTAGGATTTAAATGTTGTTTCCAGGTATCATTAGGAAAATAATCATGAATAATCCGATATAAATGCATCTCTAATAAGGAAATCAACCCAAAAAGCAGCATCCGAACAGGCGGCTTTTGTAAATCGGCCAAGGTGACAACTTTTGTGATTCTATTCCCTTCCAGGATAAAAATTCGTTCCATTTCTTTGAAAATAAACAGCGTCTGTAAAAGTGACGTTGATTCTGAAACAAGCTCAGTCGGACTAAACCTTCGATAGTATTCTTTACAGGTTCCTTCCCGAAGCTCGTCTCTTACCAGATAACCAATGACAATTCCGTTCTCTTCCACACCCAAAATATCAAAGTCTTTCGCTACCATCATGTTTTTTATCTCATTAGCATCATCGTATAGTTGACAAGTATCTAAATGTTCGGCAATGCTATTTACAGTGATGTTTTGTTCATATAAGGAACGAAGACTTTGATAGGAACTGACTTTATCGCGCTGTGCTGGAATAACTGTCATAATAACCTCCTCCGATAAAACTCCTTTTCCACAAAAAAACTTAAATTTATTATAACCATAATCATGACAAGAAAAATAGAGTAGTCCTATGGAAAAGATGATTTCGCCAGGACCTTTTGAGTGTTTCACAGCACAGAAATAGGAAAAGTACATACCCGAACATGCCTCTAATTACTCATAAACACATAGGTGCCTCTTGAAGTGAATACAATGTAATAAATTATTCACAAGGGGGGATGGGATGCCTGATCCATCTAATCAGTTAACGACTCCACAAATGATCAGCGTGATTAGAAATGGGCTGACCAAGTCGAAAGTACCTAAGAATATTACGATCGTTGGCGCTGGAATAGCAGGACTTGTTGCCGCTTCACTATTGATGGATGCCGGTCACACGATCAACCTCTTGGAAGCCAGTGACATGGTAGGCGGCCGCATCTATACCATCCGTTCCCCTTTTCACAACGGGCTGTATATGAACGCTGGACCGATGCGTATTCCAGAATCACATTATTTAACCTTAGAGTATATTAAGAAATTTGGGTTAAATTTAAACGTGTTCATTAACCGAACCGACGTCGATATTCTTTATATTAACGGAATCAAAACACGACTGAACATCTTTGAACGTTATCCGGATATCCTTCACTTTCCAGTAGCGCCCAACGAAAAAGGGAAAAGCGCCGAAGACCTTTTAAATTTAGCTTTACAGCCCATTGTGGATTTTATTAATAAAAATCCTCAAAAAAATTGGCGCTTTATAGAAAAAGAATTTAGTGACTACTCGCTTGGTTCGTTCCTAAAATTTTACCATTATCAATATGGAACGACATTTTCTAAAGGCGCGGTTGATATGATTGGTGTGCTGCTTGATTACGAAGCCTATATGGGAATGTCCTTTCTTGAAGTATTGCGAGAAGCCTCGCAATTCCGAACAACACGTTACTATGAGATAACAGGTGGTATGGATTTGCTTCCTAAAGCATTTCTGCCACAATTAAAGGATGTCATTCGGTTTAATCAAAGGATGACCAAAATTACCCAGCATCCCAATAGTGTCTCGATCCATTCCTCCCATCCGAAAACGCTAGCTCCTTCTACCATAACCAGTGATCTTGCCATCATCACCATACCCTTCTCCGTTCTAAGATTTGTCCAAGTGGAGCCTTATCATTCTTTTTCCTACTACAAACGGCGGGCGATTCGTGAATTGAACTATATGGCCGCAACCAAAATAGGAATAGAATTTAAAAGCAGGTTTTGGGAACGGGCCAATCAACTTGGAGGAAAATCGATAACGGACTTACCCATCCGTTTCAGTTATTACCCGAGTCAGGGGATCGGGACAAGTGGACCTGCTGTGATGGTGGCCAGTTATACATGGGCCGATGAGGCTTTGACATGGGACGGTTTATCAGACGAAGATCGCATTCAATACGCTTTAAGGAATTTAGCTGAAATTTACGGAGACCAGGTCTATTCGGAGTATATCGTTGGGACTTCGTTTAGCTGGGTCGATAATCCCTACTCTACTGGAGCATTAGCCACCTTCGAACCGGGTCAAGAAACCGAGCTGTTTCCTTATATCACTAGACCCGAAGGAAGAGTCCACTTTGCAGGTGAACATACCATCATGACCCACGGATGGATGCAAGGTGCGATTGAATCCGGGATACGGGTCGCTTATGAAGTGAATGACCTGCCAAAATGAACAACAATAGGTATGGTTGCTCGAGCGATGAGCAACCTTTTAGTTGTCCGCTAAAGTTTTAATATCATCCACCTACTGATATGCTAAAAATTTGATGGTTAATCCAGTCTTCCACTTCCTATGAATTTTTTTGAAAACGTTCACAAAAAATAGTGGAAATCGCTTTCAATATCCTATATAATTATATTAAAATTACAACTTGAGAGGTGAAACAGCATGAAAGAATATATTTTTCTTCTAGAAGAACCAGTCGGGACTAGAGAGATTAAGATATTAGCAACAGGAATGATGGAAGCTTTTAAAAAAGCAAAAGAATTTCGAAAAAATATTGTTCAAGATGCTAAAATAAATGTCGATATGATGTTAAAAGGTGTTAGATATACGGATTAACCTTAAAGAAAATGATAAAGAAAGGAACAATCCTACCTTTATGTTCTTATTAAGATTAATAGTAGACAAATAAAGGAGAACACATTCACTAATTGATGAAATGTGTTCTCCTTCTCATTTATATCTTAGAGACGGTTTTCTTTAAAACGCACTGGTCCTTGGATAGTTGCATTTTCAGCGAAGCTCTTCTTACTAATCCAAAATAGGAAAGGAACGCCAGAAAACTTGCACAAAAGATTATGACACCCATCGGAACGCCTGTAAACGCCCCAGCAATACCCACAAGTGGAGCCGTTATGGAGCCAAGAACAAATGGCAATAACCCTAATAAGGCAGAAGCACTGCCGGCAATATGTCCTTGCGTTTCAATCGCTAAAGCAAACGATGTGGTTCCAATAATACTGATAGAAGAAATAAAAAAGAAAATCGGAATCGCGACAGCAATAAGCGGAGCTTTTAATAACAATGCGATCAATAACCAAGCCCCGGCTATATTAGAGATGGCTAAGCCGATCTTTAAGAACGTCCGCTCCGAAACGATGTCTGCCAAGCGACCAACCAACTGACTGCCAATAATTAACGCTATTCCATTTGTCCCAAATAATAAACTAAATTGCTGTGGAGTTACCCCATAAATATTCTGATAGACAAATGGAATCCCAGATACATAGGCAAAAATCCCAGCCGTCGTAAAACCTTGCGTTAGTGCGTACCCCATGAACGTTCGATCCTTAAATAAAGAACCAAAATTCTTCATGATCTGTGGTAAATTACTTGGAACACGGTTTTCTTCTGGCAACGTTTCTTCTAGTTTAAAAGAAACAGTAAAGAGCAACACCGCGCCGACACAGGCCAAAGCAACAAAAACTCCATGCCAATTGGTAAAAGCAAGGATCCCCCCTCCAGCAATCGGTGCCACGATCGGCCCAAGGTTACCTACTAACACCATCATCGTAAAGAACTTCGTCAGTTCCCTTCCGCTAAAAAGATCTCGAACAATCGCTCTTGAGATTACCAGTCCACCTGCCGCAGCAAAGCCCTGGACTAAACGCGCGATGATCAGGAAATAGATATTAGGCGCAAACGAGCATGTTACGGAAGCCAGTAAGTACAAGCTGATAAAAAATAGCAAGGGTTTCCGGCGGCCTTTTACATCACTCAAAGGACCAATGACTAATTGCCCCAATCCCAATCCTAATAAGCATGATGTTAAACTAATTTGCACAAGTGATGCTGTAGTATCAAAATCTTTTACAATCGTTGGAAAGGACGGTAAATACGTATCGATTGTAAATGGTCCCAAAAGTCCAAGTGATCCTAAAAGTATAGCCAGCTGTATTCGTTTCTTTCCACTCGGTTTATTCAATGTCCATCGCCTTTCTAAAAATAGTATTTTCACATGGTCTATCTTTTCACGTTCACATTACCCCTATTGTCTGCCCAATCGATGATCTAGAGAATCCCCTCCAATATGTCTGTACCCCTTTGTTCCATAAAATAACGAAAGAACTTTTCCAATTATTTCGACATGCTAAATAAAATAATGTTTATTATAACCCGATATTGCTCAGTGGTAAACAAATAAATTTATTTGAATATATGTAAGTTGTAAGGACAGCTTTAATAGTGCATTAGAATCAAATAAAAGAAGGGTGGGAATTAGCCTAAGTAGTTCAGTTACGAGTAGAAAATTAAAATGCACAACTGAGCTATCAACCTGATTAACACTGCTTTTGTACGAAAAAAATAGCAAAAAAAATATTTGGGAAACTGAGCGTTTTTTTTAGCGTGTCGGGTAAACTTATTTGTAAGAAGATTTCCTGACTTTGGACAGAACTGAAGTAATTCAGCCATCTGTTGTCCGAAGATGCCTCGACTTTGGACAGGATTAAAGTAATATAGCCATCTGCTGTCCGAAGATGCCTCGACTTTGGACAGGATTGAAGTAATTTAGCCATCTGCTGTCCGAAGATGCTTCAACTTCGGACAGAACTGAAGTAATTTAGCCATCTGTTGTCCGAAGATACCTCGACTTTGGACAGGATTAAAGTAATATAGCATCTGCTGTCCGAAGATGCCTCGACTTTGGACAGGATTGAAGTCATATAGCCAGCTGCTGTCAGAAGATGTTTCGACTTTGGACAGGATTGAAGTCATTTAGCCAGCTGCTGTCCGAAGATGCCTCGACTTCGGACAGAACTGAAGTCATTTAGCCAGCTGCTGTCCGAAGATATCTCGACTTTGGACAGGATTGAAGTCATTTTGCCAGCTGCTGTCAGAAGATGTTTCGACTTTGGACAGGATTGAAGTCATTTAGCCAGCTGCTGTCAGAAGATGTTTCGACTTTGGACAGGATTGAAGTAATTTAGCATCTGCTGTCAGAAGATGCCTCGACTTCGGACAGGATTAAAGTCATTTAGCCATCTGCTGTCACACATTTGCCCGTATGATGTTTTGAGCAGCAAGCGGAAGTTAAAATTACATTTTTTATTTTTATAATCGAATCAAATGTATAATCATAATATAATCGAGTTTCAGCTATCAGCTATCCTGGCCCAAGTGTATCTAAATACTAGTTTTTTAAACTACTTAAATAATAATTCAAAAGATCAGGATATTCCTTTATTTCTTCTCTGCCCTTCTCACTTATTACATAGGTTCCTCTCTTAATTCTTTCAAACCAACGATAATAGTTTTTAACAAGAATGGAGGAAGTTTTGTCTCCAGTTCCTAATTGAATTAACGCTTTCGGTGATAAGGGTCCCAGCTCCATTAGATAACAAGCAATTTGGATACAAGTCTCTTTATAGGCTGTCATTATTTTAGTCCGATTGCTGCCGCCCACATTGAAGTCTGCACTTCGCCCATTAATTTCCTTCAAAACAGCTGCTCTTTTTAACTTGCTTTGCCCCATACTTTTACGGCGGTCAAATGTAGATGGATGAAATACTACTTCTGTCTTCCCCCGTTTCGATGGGCTTGAAACCAAAATTAACCCCAATTCCAGCCTTCTAATTAAATGACATTTATCAGCCCACCGTCTAGAATTAAGACGATGCTTTGGTTTGGGGATGGCAATATAAACTTGATCTGTTATTCGCTGTCGTTTGGCAGCCTGTATAAGCAAATCAACACTTAACGTAAGCTTCAATTCAATCACAACTATTTGTTCATCTTTGACCGCAACGATATCACAATCTTTCACTTCACCGTAAACCTCATAGCCTTCTTTTACGAAAAAAGTCTGAATTGGCTTATATAAATCCATCTCTTGCAGCTTTTTTGTTTCCGTCATATATGATCACCATCCAATTCAAACCAAACTTGCTGCCCAAAATACTTTTTAAAAACAAGAAATAATTTTATATATTAAATTTAACCTATATTGTGTTCTTGGAAAAGGCTAAAATCGGCAAAGTTCATCATTGTAGTAATTATCCTGTTTTTTCTTACCATGGTAAGTAGACTATTTGGCTGTTATTTCTTTTTCAGCTGAGATGGTTTCTGACCATTTTATTTAAAGCTTTCCTTATCTGATTGTTCCTATTTTGGCATAAGAATTAGCTTTACGGTTAAAATGATGAAGAAAATCTCTAGCTGGAGGAATAATCATGAATGACGATCTAACGGAGAAAGAGTTACATAAAATTATTGAAAGAAGAAGTACAGGAAAGACAAGCTTTGCGGAATTCTTGGATGAACTATCTACTAGCGGGATTACTGAGTACGATATTGATGTAGCCACCGGTGAAGCTACATACAAAAGCGAGCACGCAGAGCTAAAAACAGATCCTCAAGTTGACTTTGTGATTTCAAAAGACTTTGATCGGAATGAAGCATTAGAAATCATTGGAAACATGTCCCTTCCCTTTTTAGACTTTCTACGGGAGATAGCGAACACAGGAATTAAGACTTATAACATAAATATTAACGAAAAGAAAGCAATTTATGTCGGAATGAATGGTGAACAAATCGTGGAACAACTTCGACTTTAAAATTAACGAACGTTTTTTAATTCGGGTTTACAAAACGTATCTGTTGTTTATTACCTAACATTCCAAGTTATTATTGGTTACCAATGTGCATCAATTATTTGACATAAAAAACATGTCCTGAATAGAAAATTCAGGGCATGTTTATTGTAGTTACTAATTTTAATTCTTCTTTCAAAATCGAACGTTATACCTCTTTTAATTCATGATTCATGATTCATGATTAGCCTCAAGAATTTTTTATTATAACCTGCATTTATTTCTAAAAAACCATAAACGACTAATGTAAATCCATTTATTAAAACGTTAATCGTTAGGCTATCTGGGGCAAAAGAATGATAAATTCTGTCCCCTTTTCTTTTTCACTGTTCACTTGTATTTTCCCTTTGAAAGAACGGACAATTTGAAAACTAACCATCATTCCCAGTCCGGTCCCACTTTCCTTTAAGGAATAAAACGGAGATCCAAGCCGATCAATTTGCTCTTTGGTCATGCCAATTCCTTCGTCCTTTATGGAAATCTTGATATATCCATCATCCGTTGCCGTACAACTAACCCATACCAGTCCTCCATTCGGCATGGATTCGATTGCATTTTTCAAAATATTAATCAACGACTGGTTTAATTTTTGAGGATTCGCATAAATCCAACAATCATCCAAAAAATCTGTTTTAATTTCAACATTATAGTTCTGGGAGTAACTTTGCAGGATATTTACGACACGTTTTAACTGATAACTTACATCGATTTTCTGGCTTTGATCGATAGTAGGTTTACCAAGAGTTAAAAAATCATTAATAATTTCATTCGCACGATCTAATTCTTCAATCGATAACTGTAAATATTTCTTCTTTTCATTAGGCAATTCAGGCTCGTTGAGAAGCTGCAGAAAGCCTCGCGTCACTTGCATTGGATTTCTAATTTCATGCGCAAAAACACTGGTTAACTCACTAATCACTCGCAATTTCTCCGTGTTTTCCATCTCTGATCGCATCTGGTGAATCTCCCTGATGGTTTCATTGAGGACCATGAAAAACCAAGTAACGACCACCGCAAAGATGAGATGAATGCCCTGTACTTTCAGATTATCGAAGGTAAATCCTCTTAGAATACCAAAGATAGTCAGGCCAATCAGACAGTAATAAAAGGCTAGACCAACAGCAATTTTAACCCGTTTATTTTTTCTCGCACTCGCAAATGATTTTTGAAAAAATAAGATAACAGGCAGTGAAAATAATAAAACCAGCAGCGTATTATAAAATCCTACACTGATTCCAAAATAAAGTCGATAAAGGATAATAAGAACTGATAGGAAGATACCTGGCCAAACTCCTCCATAAAGGGTTCCTAATAAGAGAGGAATAATTCTTAATTCTATCCGAGCATTTTCGCCAAAATCCACTGGGAAGGACATACAAAATATGATAGATATTCCCCACAAAATGGACATGATGACGATTCTATTTTTTCTACACTTTACCCACTCGGTCAAAAAAGTGTAGTAAGTAAATATGGGTAGGACCATAAGTGTTAATTGCAGCAAAAAATCCTTTATTATACTCATCTTGGTTACCTTTCATACTGTGTTCTATCTTTGAATCGTGCTGGATAGGGCGATAATCTTGTTCTTATATGTAATGGTCTATTCATTTAAATATGGATTTAAGATAGTACCTAATTATGCCAATTATACCTTAAAATGATGATCATTTGTCAGTTTTTGTTATTAAAAATGCACGTAATATAAGTTTTTTGTATGATTCTGAAGATTTGTTCGACAAGAAAAGGGCCGCCGCAGCGACCCTTCACCATTTTTCCCCTTATCGTCTTAAACAATTTCAATGTATTCCCTTGAATAAAATGATTTCCTATTCATTCCTCGAACGCCGAATATAATCGTTTTCGATTCCTTTTTTCCAGTTTCGATCAATCTTTTTACCGCTTCGAAGGCTGCTGACTGCTTCATTAACTGCTTCATAATTTAATTGTGTCCCGACGTCATCAGCATGGTAATCGACCGCGAAGTCCTCATCAATTCCAAATCGTGCAGCTGTTGAGATGGCATCAATATTCGCGCCAAGAAATAAGAAATCCCAGCCATATTGCTCTTTTTGGTGATGAACCATTTTTTTAATCTTCTCCGCTGTGAACTCGCGGCTGGCATTTTCCATTCCCTCTGTGGTAATCACAAACAATACTTTTTCTGCCTGTTCTTCCTTCCTCGTTCGTTTTTGCACATTGACGATTTTTTGAATCGTAAAGCCAATCGCGTCTAATAACGCAGTGGTGCCGCCTACTTCATAATCCTTTTCGGTCAGGAGTGAAATACCCTTGACATTGATTCGGTCATGTAAAAGTTCGTATTGATGGTCGAATAATACGGTGGTGACAATCGCTTCACCTTCGGCTTTCTGCTGTTTCTTTAACATTGCATTATAGCCGCCAATCGTATCCGCCTCAAGCCCACCCATCGAGCCGCTCCTGTCTAAAATAAACACTAATTCGGTTAAATTTCTTTTCATGATCATCATCCTTCGTCATTTGATAAACAAAGGATAGCATTCATCCGGGAGGGATTGGTCGCTTGGAAAGCGACATTTTAAGCACCGAGTATGGGCTGATCGAAAGCAAATAAGGCTCCATTGATTTCATGAATATTGTAGTTGGCTTGTTGAACAAAGAACTCAATAATCACATCAAATTTACTGCTCCGTGATAACGTGTAGCCGGCCGCCTCAAGCAGTTCATTTGTTTCCGCTAAATTTAATTGTAATGCAATCGCAAACGCAACAGCGGTCTTCTTTTTTGGCGTATAATCAGCTTCATTGCGAATTTTAGAGAATAACCGCCGGTCAATATTGGCCCGTTTATACGTCTCCACATCCGTCAAGCCTTTCTCATCAATAAAACGTAACAACCGATCCGAAAAAGATTCATTAAGCTGGTCTAACAAATCGACCAACGAATATTCTGCTTCTTGGAACAGATCCTGCTGTTGTTCCAAGATATAGTGTTCTTCCCGATTCCGATTAAACATGTTTTCCGCTTCATCTACATAATGCTCATCGATATATTCATTAATGGAAGAAAACAATTTCTTTGTTAACCCGAATGAACGTTTATCAAAAACCACCAGGAAAACAAGCATCTCATGGTTCAGTAAAAAGGAACTAATGGCGGAAACCGCTATCTGTAAGGCTTGTTCCTTTGGATAACCATAGATGCCCGTCGATATTAACGGAAAAGCAATCGATTCACATTGATGATTTTTTGCCAGTTCCAACGAGTTAAGATAACAAGCCTTTAATAGATCAGCTTCTTGGCGGTTTCCCCCTTCCCAAATAGGACCGGGTGTATGGATGATGTATTTGGCATCTAAGTTACACCCATCCGTAATGACCGCTTCACCCGTCTGGCAGCCGCCAATTTCATCACATTCTTGTTGTAACTCGCGGGCACCTGCGGCCTGAAAAATCGCACCACAAACACCCCCGCCCATTTGCAGCGCAGTATTCGCAGCATTCACAATCACATCAACCTTCATCTTCGTGATATCATGGCGAACCAGTTCTAACGGCATAAATGAAGCCCCCAATACTTTAATCTAGCTATTATTACTATACTATAAAAGGAAGCATGGGGACGGTTCTCCTGCTCCCTTCCCAAACCATAAATGTATGACTATGAGCAATATGCAGCAGCTACCCAAAACGTAAATCTACAGCATAAAAAGACTGGCTGATAAAGTTGGTATACACTCAACTATATCCGCCAGCTCTTTTTTCTCGCTCTATCTTTTCTATTTATTTCTACTTTTTTAATATACCTTCTAAAAATTCTATTTTGCTTTTAGCATTATCCGCTGTAATAATGTCAACGTCACTGTTTATCCTTTTTTCAACTCTTTGCCCTTTTATCGCCTTTAAAGCATTTTGGACACTGATATAGCCCATGTCATATGGATTCTGTGCAACGGAGCCTGTCAACGTTCCATCTTCGTGATATTTAAGCATTTTAATAATACCATCTGCCCCGACAACTGGCATCTTCAATCCTTTTTGTTTTACATACTGGATCACTTCTAAAGCCATTCGATCATCAGAGGCAAACACACCTTTTAAATCAGGATGATCATTCAGCAATTGAGCGATAATGGGAATCACTTTACCGTCAGGATCATCAACCCGTATCTTCCCGTCAACCGTGTCAATTCCAACTGTATGTAAAGCCTCTTTTGCCCCTTGAATCCGCTCTTCACTTACATGATCTTTTGAAATCCTCCCGATCAATGCAACCTTGTCTCCCGGCTGCAGCATCGAGGATAATAGTTCCCCCGCTTTTTCACCTAAGGAGGGGTTATCGGTTCCAATAAAGGAGGTTTGACCAGGCCAATTGACCGACGTATCAACAAGCAGCACGGGAATATGGTTCTTTTTAAATTCCTTTAAGACAGGGATTGAGGCTGGAGGGTCGTTCGGCGCGAATATAAGGGCGTCCGGTTTATCCTTTAAGACCCGTTTCAAAATAGAGAGTTGCTCTTCATTATTTAGGTCAGGAGCATAAATTTTCCCTTTCACTCCAAAGTTTTTTAAGCCTTTTTCGACTCCAGCGACGATAATCGCCCAATACTCCGACTTTGTTCCTTTCAACACGACAGCAACGGTCGGCTTTTCGGCTGCATATGCTTTGTAAAAGTAACCCAATAAACCACAGAAAAAGAAGGCGGAAACAAGTAGGATCTTCCATTTTTTCTTCACTGGTTCTCACCATTCAACAACTGTTTTTTATTTGAACACTGGAAACAAATCGAAAAACAGGTTCCTTCATGCCCCGACTCCACGTTGATTTTTGCCTGATGCCGATCGGCGATACTATAACAAACTGCTAGTCCCAATCCAGTCCCCTGGTCTTTTGTCGTAAAAAAAGGAGTACCCATTTTGTCCAAAATGTCGGCTGTAATTCCTTTTCCGCAATCCTTCACTTCTAAAATAACCAGATCTTCTTCATGGTAGGTTCTAACAGTAAGAGTCCCGCCAAAATCCATCGCCTCAAGTCCATTTAGGACCAGATTCAAGAAAAGCTGCCGAATTTCTTTTTCATCTAAGAGCAGTTCAGGACATGGCTCCAACTGATGCTGAACTCGTTTCCCAGCCAGGTTCGCTTCTGCGTTGATTAAGGGGAGGATGGTTTCGATGATTCTATTTAAGGATTGTTTGGTTTTGTTACTTGCCTTATTTTTGGCAAGCGTTAAAAACTCTTTAATAATGCTATTTGCTCTGTTTAATTCATCTAGCATAAGATCGATGTATTCAGGTGAAAGCGGTTCGCTGGTACTTTTCCACATTTGCAAAAAACCATGCACCGTTGTCATCGGGTTGCGAATTTCATGTGCGATTCCAGCAGCCATCTCGCCGATTAAATTTAATCGGTCCAACCGAAACATTTCTTTCTCTAAATTCTCTCGATCCGTAATATCATTGACCAAGATGAGAACGCAGGCTTCATCCTGGATTTCAATGATTTCCGTTGATAACAAACCACTGCGCAATTGCCCGTTTTTTGATTGGTACTTGATCTTTAGATTACTCAACGGTTTATTCCACTCGAGCTCAGCTAAATCGTTCTGATTCCCCTCCATACACCTAAAAAGGGCCCAGTCGAACATCTGATTCTTTACTTTTTCATATTCATAACCAGTTAAATCTAGCCATGTTCTATTAACATCTATAAATCTTCCATTACTGATGGAACGAATCGCCATTAAGCAAGGACTAGCCTCAAAAATCTTTTTAAAGCGTTCATGGGAAACAAATAGGTCATCCGCTACTTTTTTCCGCTCGCTAATTTCCTCTTTTAGCTTCTCATTGGTAGATAACAAGTCTAATGTTCGTTCTTCCACTACTTTTTTAAGAAGATGGAATTGTTGGTTTTTGATTTTCTCGATTTCTTTCCGTTCCGTCACATCACGAATGGTACATACAAAAAGAGGATTATTTTCGATGGCCGCTTTTCCAATTTGAATATCAACAGGAAAACGGTTTTTATCTTTTCTTACGGCTACCCCCTCGAGTATTTTTCCAATCGAGAACTTGGTAAGTGATGGAATGGATAAGGGCTCCATCCGTTCGCCGTTTTGCTTTACCACTGGAAGAAGTGTGGCTAAATGCTTCCCTATTAATTCCTCAGTAAAATAGCCAAACATTTCTTGAACCATCGGATTAACCGATAAAATAACTCCCGATTCATCAAAGGTAACAATCGTGTCCAGCAAGGTTTCACCAATCACCTTTGATAGAGTCTCATTTTTATTTAAATCAACCGTTGTACGATTCAATTTGAGTTGAACTTCCTCAAGCTCAATCGATTTTTTCCATTCGCACTGTTTTAAGCTCTCAGTATGACTATGATAAATTTTTACAAATTGTTCTACTTTTTGTTTTAAGGTCTCGGGATTGAACGGTTTAAAGATATAATCAATCGCACCAACAGAATACCCATGAAGAACATGTTCCATGTCTTGACTGATGGCGGTAATAAAGATAATCGGAATATTTTTTGACTTTTTTCTGGCTTTAATCAGTTTTGCCGTGTCAAAACCATTAAGTCCTGGCATTTGAACATCGAGCAAAATGACGGCAAAATCTTGCTTTAGTATGCATTTTAACGCTTCTTCACCAGACCTTGCCGTCACCAAATGATAGCGGGGTGAAGAGAGAACTGCTTCCAACGCGACTAAATTTTCCTTAAGGTCGTCTACCATTAAAATATTAATCATTTCCGTGTCTGGATTATTTGTTTTTTCGGTAAAGTCTTTCTGCTGAATGGAGTACTTCATAGTGTTTTGCATAATTGGTAAAACGGATCTCCTCTCTATTTCCAAGCCCTAAAAAACCCGAATAAAATAGACTTTCATATAATAACTGATGAACATGATTTTGCAGCTTTTTATCAAAATAAATCATAACATTTCGGCAAATAATGATATGAAACTCGTTAAAGGATTGATCGGTAACCAAATTGTGTTGAAAAAAGACCATATTCTTTTTTAAAAAGGGAGAAAAACAAGCTCCTTCATTTTTCACCGAGTAATACTCTGAAAAAGCCTGTTGCCCCCCGGATTGAATGTAGTTGGTTGTGTAAAGTTTCATTTTCTCTAAAGGGAAAGAACCTTGTTTCGCCTTTTCTAAATTGACCTGATTGATATCGGTGGCATAAATCTTTGTTTTTTCCAATATTCCTGCTTCATGCAGCAAAATAGCCATCGAATAAACTTCTTCCCCAGAACCACAGCCAACATGCCATATGCGGATCGCTGGATAGTCTCTTACTAGAGGAATAACCTTTTCTCGTAGACTCTTAAAAAAAGAGGGATCCCGAAACATTTCTGTTACATTTATAGAAAAATCCTTAAACAATCTCTCCATGGCAAGGGTGTCATGTAAAATTTTTTCCTGCAATCCTGAGACGGTCCTTCGCTTTTCTGCGGTCATTCGATTCAAAATTCTTCTTTGCAGGAATGGAGCAGCATAGTTTCGAAAATCATATCCGTAATGGCGGTAAATGGCTTCAAGTAATAACTCCATCTCCATTTTCTGCAGTTGCGGAACGTCTTGTTTCTGATCGATATTGGTCATGGTTATCCCCGCCTATCTATATAGCCAAACCTGGATCAGTGAGTATAACTGATCGACATCAATTGGTTTGCTAATGTAATCTGAAGCACCAGCATCGATACATTGTTCCCGGTTATGTTTCATTGCCTTGGCTGTTAGGGCAATAATGGGTAAATTCTGAAATTCCGGTTTCGTACGAATGTAGCGCATAGCCTCAAATCCATCCATTTCCGGCATCATAATATCCATCAAAATGAGATCAATATCTGGAGATTCTTGTAACACTTCGATCCCTTCTCTGCCATTCTCAGCAAAAAGAACATCGATTTCAAATTCCTCCAGTGCAGAGGATAAAGCATAAATATTTCGCATATCGTCATCTACGATTAGAATTTTCTTCCCATTCATTAACGGGTATTCCCTTGTTGCATCTTCGTCATTTATATTTTCATTCGGTTGAAAATGACCAGCGCCGTTGGAATGCGTTTCCTCCTCATGAAAGGCAGCAGCCGTTTCTAGTAGGGTGGAAACGTACTGTTCATTTTCTTTCAATTGTTGAAGGGGCAAGTAAAGTGTAAAGGAACTTCCAGCCCCTTCTTCACTTTGTAAATCGATAAAGCCTCCAAGCAACTCGGCCAACTCTCGACTAATCGATAAGCCTAAGCCTGTCCCCCCATATTTTCGGCTAATCGTTCCGTCAGCTTGAATAAACGCATTAAAAACCACTTCCTGCTTATCTTTTGAAATCCCAATTCCTGTATCCATAATGGTAAAACTGATCAATGGTTCGGTCTGCTTTGCTGATTCACTTGGAACCACCTTTTTAATCATTAAGGAAACCTTTCCTTTTTCTGTGAATTTATAGGCATTGGATAAAAGGTTTCGCAAAATTTGGTTCAGTCGATGCTCATCGGTATAAATGGATTTCGGTAAATCATCAGCTAAGAAAATACCAAACTCCAAACCTTTTTGACGAGCTAAAGGAGAAAAATATCTTTCTGCAAAGGTCGTAATCGTTTCAAATGGAACTTCTCCGTGCAAGACCTCAATTTTTCCAGCTTCCACTTTTGCTAAATCTAAAACTTCATTAATCAAATGAAGCAAATCAATTCCCGATGAATAAATGGTTTGGATATATTCCAATTGTTTAGCTGTTAAATTTTCATTCTTCTTTTCCATTAGCATTTGAGCCAGAATCAATAAACTATTGAGAGGGGTCCGAAGCTCATGTGACATATTCGCAAGGAATTCAGATTTATACTGGGAGGTTTGAGCAAGTTCTTGTGCTTTCTCCTCCAAGGCAATACTGAATTTCTCCAATTCCTTATTTTTCTCTTCCGAATGTATATACTGCTCCTCGAGCTCTTCGTTTATGATTCGCAGCTCCTCTTGCTGCTGCTGCAGCTCTTCTGATTGACTTTGCAGCTCCTCTGTTAATGCCTGTGATTCTTGTAATAAATGTTTGACCTGCATTCGATTACCTATACTGTTGATGGTAATGCCGATATGGTCCATGACTTCATGAAGAAGGGCTTGTTGAACGGCAGTAAACGGTTTAAAAGATGCGACCTCAAGCACAGCCAAAACTTCTCCTTCATATTCAGCTGGCAGAATCAAGATATTTTTGGGAGATGCTTCACCGATTCCAGAAGCAATTTTCACATAATTGTCGGGGACCTCCGAAATCATAATCGGTTTCTTTTCAGCCGCACATTGGCCGACAAGTCCCTCCCCGAGATGGAAACTTCTTGACGTAACCGAATCAAGGTTATACGCATAAGAAGCCCTACTGATCAGACGTTGATCACCGTTCCTACATTCTTTAATATAAAAGACACCAAAATGCGCCTCTACCATCGGTGTGATATTTTGGATAAATAATCGGGATAATGTGGAATAATCCTCAACGGAAGTATACATGGAAGTCATCTCCGCCACTTTTGATTTCAGCCAGCTATGTTCCTCCGCTTTTTCGATTAATGCTTTTTCTTGTTCCGCTTTTTCTTCCAAGGTTTGAGCCATTTGATTATAGGCAACAGAAATCGCTCCAATTTCGTCTTTTGTAGCAATCCCGATGCGCGGGAACTTTGTCCCATGATAAAGAGCGACATTGCCCATGACGGACGTCACCCGCTGCAAGTTTTTGGTCAAGCCCCTAATAATCCAAATTGCAGCACAAAGGCCGATAAGAAAACCAATGAGTACTAGGACATAAATCATGTTTAACTCAAGGTTATAGGTTTGCCTTGTTCGTAAAAGTTGATCTTTCATTTCCTGTTCCTGCAGGGTAATTAATAAATCGGTAATTTGCTGGAGCCGTGCCCGATCGCGCTTGACATCTCCCCAAATGAGCTTGTCAAAATGAGCGTTTTGATCCGTTTTTTGTAAAATGATAATTTGGTTGCCGACCTCTTCATAGGTTTTGTAAATCGTATTAAATTTAGAAAGTAAAGCCTGTGTTTCTTTACGTCTATCTAACTTTCCTAGTTTTTCAATGGAGGAGTGAATATTTAACCTGGATTGCTCCCATTCATTGACTACTTGTGGAAGGACATTTTCAGGCGGGATAGAGGCGATTTCACTTAGCTCTCTGCCCATATTGCTAACTTCGAACTGAATAGTCGAAGCCATCAACTTCCGATCATCTAAATCGGAAACGACGGAATTCATGCTAACGGTCTGTTGATTAATCATCTTAATTAAAATAACGAGAAAGATAATGCTAAAAAGAAATATAAGTCCTAACCCACCATAAAGCTTTGTTCTAAATTTCATATAGACTTCATTCTCCTGATTGTTTTAATGAATTACGATTAGAAATTTGTTATTTAACAACGAAATGACGGATGACAAATTAAAAAAGCGAAGATTGGGAAAATTAATAATGTTATAGAGTATTATCCTATGATCATCTTATTTATACATAAATCATATAGAGTAGTGCTTATGTAATGAAATCTATACCTATTTTAGAATACATACTTTTCTGTAGTGGATTCTAGTAAACTTTAATATAAAAACACAAATAACTTGAGTAGACTAAATTAGTTTATCATAATCGTTAGGGCTAGAAAAGGTTTGTTAAAAAGAACGCACATGTATCCTGATGAAAATCTATCCAAGCTATTATGTATTTATAAAAAAATCCTCGAAATCATGAATGGTTTCGAGGATTTTTGCTGGCCCGTTCTAAATTTTTCGAACTTCGGCTAATATAGGATTGTTATTTTTTTAATTTATTCTGCTTTGTTATAAACAATGGAAAATCTTTTTTCACCTTTCCATTTTTCCCCGTTGGAGTCTATATAAATGTTTGCAGTATAGTCCCCTTCCATTTCCAATTTAGCTTGGCCAACATACACCCCATTTTCTGTTTCCTGCATCTTCATAGAAACATCACCATGACTCATCCCCTGCATATCCAATATGGAACTAACCTTCGCACCTTTTACTGGTTTACCATCCTGATCGAAGATTGTTAGTTGGATGGGAGTAGCTTGGCCTGGTGTAAAGGATTTAGGTGTAGATAGTTTTATGTCAAAGTTGTTTGAACTGCAGCCTGCGATCAAGACCATTATTAGGCTAAAAATTAAAACTGTAAATTTGTTCATACGCACCCTATTCTTTCTATAGATTTGTCTTGTTGAAATCAACCCCTGTATAGAGGCCTAAAATGGTAAATCATCATTGGCTATACTAAATTGTAATTTACTATTTTGTGTTTGAAGGATCGTGTTAGTTTCTTCATCTTCTTCCATCTCAGCTTTTGTTATCCCAAAGGGTACTCCGTTTTCAGTATATCCAGCTGCAAAATAAAACATATCTTCGCCAAATTCATCTTCCAGTTCTTTTTCTCTCTTCCTTATTTCCTTTTGTTTTTGTCTAGCTGCGAGAGAGTTTTTAACCTGATTTTTGTAAGACTGTTTAAATTTATACCCTAGTATTTCTAGCTCGGTAATCGCGCATAACAGGTCTACTCCAAACCAATTACTATATCCTTTTGCTATATGTTTGCCATTATAGTGGTCAACCCATTTTTTAGCGTTTTGAAGACGGTCTTTTAGATTATACCGTTTCCTTCTAGGAGCGTTATTTGTATTATGCTTCTTTTTTGCCACACTACTGCCTCTTTTCAATGATTAACATATTAATAGTATAATATTTTATTCATTCTTTCATATAAATCATCTTTCTAATTTTATATTCCCCTCATAACCGTGGGAAAGTCAAATTAAACTGAGGGATTTACATTTCATAATAAAATGGTTGGTGTATGTTTTTGCGAATAAAATAAGGCAAACCCAATAGAGGATATGCCTTAGTCGTTGTAGTTGGTACTTCTTAGTGTACACTTAGTTAGTTGGAACTTAGCTTACTAGCTGTCTTCAATAATTTTACTTCTCACCAAATTCTACATCAAATAGATAATCAGCTGGTTCGGTACTATCGAAGCTTTCCTGTGTAATATGTCCTTGTTCATCTCTTTCTTCACTTGTTTTCTTCATTGCAAAAGTTGAAATATAATATCCTTCAACTGGCAGCTGATCATCATCTAATAATTGAATTTTTCCATTTGTTACAATAAAATGAGTTGGATCTTTTACTGCATAATTTTCCCGTTGCCCTGAGCTTTGTATACTATAGGAAGAAAAGTCACCTTTAGTATGAGTAATATCTTTAATATTTAGTACATTAAGATTTTCAAAGAAACGGTCAGCATCAATTAAGCGATTGTATTGAGGCCATATATCTAGCTGACGATCCATAACTTGATACCTGCTCTTCCTAACATCATATTGGATTTTATATAGATTATAGCTATCGCCATTTTGCTCGAGTAGCTGCCATCTTAAGTCTGTAATTCTACCATTTTTAACATAGTCTACTTTAAAATCCTCAAGACTCATACTATTGTTATCTAGATTTAATTCCTGCTTAATTCGTTCATTTTCATCTTGAAAGTTCAGCGTATATACTGAACCAAGTTGATGTTCGATATATATTGGGCGACTTTCCCATTCATTAATGGCAAATGGTAAAAGCCAATGGGTAAGTATAAACGCAAGAACGCCAAAGACAGCAGCTAGTCGTTTTACATCTATATTTAATTTGGGTCGAAAAAAGATCAAATACACTACAAACCCAAGTGGAAGTGAAATTTGATTGAAATTAAATGCAAATGAACCTAATACAAAGTATCCCATGATTTTTAGCGGATAATAAGATTCTGTATCGCTCTTTTTCTTCACTAAAAATAGGAAACTAACAATTAATATTACGATATAAACAATAGATGCCATTTTTACCTCCATCTGCAGGAGTACGCTAGCCAATGTGGAAAATCTGCAAGATAAGCTAAGCAATCCTAAATTTCATTTTCTTCTTAAACAAATACCCCGTTAACACCATAAGCCTTTTTACCAATTTTACCATATTATTACTCAATAAAATGCTAAAAGCAGTGTGATTTCGGCTGAGAAATCCACTGCTTTTATATGTGTTTACCATATGCTTTTTGCTATGACATGTCCTTAAACATTTCAACTAAATTATAGTAAAACTGATTTTGAATAAATTAAACAAGACCAGGCATGCAGCAACATGTCCGGTACAGCAATAGACGGTTCCCTCTTAGGGCGATCAATTGAAAATGCATGTCACCCATTCGTTACTTTGTTTCTTTTCCTCCAAAAGGAATCCTTCTTCTTTAAATAAAGTCTCTACCCGATAGTAATTCCATTCAAGCATACCTGACAATATAAATGTAGTGTCCTTGCAATCTAAGAGTCTTTGGGCATTTAGGATATCAATATTTTCCTGCGTTCCGATATTAATAAAAATCCAATCATATTGTTTGTTGATTCGATTTTTATTCTTGATTAAATCACTTTGAAACACATTCACCGGCTTGACACTATTTAATTCACACTGATACAGTATTTCTCGTTCGACCGGTTGGATATCATATGTATCGATAGATTTTGCTCCCTTAAGGGCTGCAGCAACACTTAAGACTCCTGAACCAGCTCCGATATCCGCAACACTCAACCCTGTAAAATCACGGTTTAATATGAAGTTCAAACAATCTTTTGTAGTTTCATGATAGCCTGTACCAAAATTCCCTTGGGAGTCAAGTACAATTCGCTTTTCTTTGTGGTAATGATTCCTTCTATCGGGTGTGGTGATGACCCATCCATTCTCAAGGAAAATATCATTAAACGTTTGCTGGTAAATCCGTTCATTAACTTCCTTAACGACGAGACTAAATTCGTCAATGGCTAATAATTCTAATAAATTTCGTCGTTCCTTTGCTTCGAGATAATTATTTATATAGATATTTAGTTCTGTTGTTTCATTTTGCTTCTCAACAAAGGCATAGCCGTTGGAATCTGTCACTACATCTAATGGAACCTCATAAAAGGTTTGGTAGTAGCCCCTGTGGTATAAAGATGTAACAATTCTCTCGATCTTTTTTGTTGGGAGTCTTACGGTTATTTCATACATTGTTTTTCTCCTTGTTGTGGCTATTTACATCATACGAATAGCCCTTTATTGATCAATCTTTTTATCATTATCGCCAGGAAAACTAAACGAATTCCTTAAACCTAGGTATATTTTCATCTAAGAAATTCGAATTTTGGACATGTTTGGGAACATTGATCATAATAGATTGAAAACTTTCCTGAGAGAAAAACTGTTCTTCTTCAGCCATATTCGAACCCCAGAGAAAATCGTATTTAACGGAAGCTTAAATAGAGTCATTCACATACTTACTTCTAGAAAGACTCAGTTAAACTCCCTTCTTTGCAATGCGCTGGAAAGCTGTCGGGGGTGGACCATCTTCGAGCAGCTGGCGAATCAATTTAGCACACTCATTAGAAGTGAGCACTGATGTATCGACCACCAAGTCATAGATACCAGGTACGTGGACTTGCTGCTGCCATAAACTGACTGGCTTTGGTATTTTTCCATCAGCGGTGTATCCAATATACCCAGTTTTAAGCCGCCGTTCCATGACAATTTCGATTGGACAACAAACGCCAACAAACCAAACAGGAAGCCCATTTAAGATCCGAGCACAATTTGGAAGAATGTTCAATGGAATGGAATACCCTTCATGGTGACCAACATCTACTACGACGTTTAGCCCTAATCGACTATATAGAGCAATCGTCTCATACATCGCACGGTACATAATAGTTACGAGAGGTTCAAGGTCAGGGCGTTCACCGCCAGGTCGCAAACCTATCCCAGGCTGATATTTTTCGGGAGTCATCTGCATGAACGAATCGACCCCTATGTTCATCCACACACCTTCGAACCTATTCTGAATCACAGCGGCAATACCGGATTTCCCAGATCTAGGAGTTCCGTTTAGGATTATAATCTTTCCAGGTTTATTAACTTTTAACATAGAGTTCTCTCCTTTGATCATACGCTTTTGAAGAAATATGCTCTTTGAATTCAAGTAATCTGTTGCTACTGTGTCATTTAGCTAAGATTTTCATAACTCCATTTATTTTACTTAATTTTTTTAATTCAGATAGTCGCTCCCTTTTGTTGGTTAGGTTCTATTCATTTCTGTAACCAACCAAGAAAAAATTAGTTATCCAAAACGTTCAACACCCAATTTTTAATATTCAGCGCTACTTCATCCACATTACGATTTGATGTATCGACGATAGGCATAGGTGGAGAATAAGCTTTATCCGCATTTTCAAGCAGCCATTTTGCAAAAATTTTATGTTCCTCAATAAGTTCCTCTGACCAACCTCTTTTAGATAATCGTTTTTCACGAGTAGCATCATTACAATGAAGGTTCAGATAATAAATATGACTAAAATCTTGATAAGTAACGCATTTTTCGACATCCCAAGGCATGATCGTTCCACAAAGAACGGTCATTCGATGGCTTTTAGCGATATTACTTGCAATTTTTAACCAGACATTTTTAAGTTTTTGCCAATCACCAACATCTTCCGATATGACATCTATATCAAACACATCAAAGTGACCCAACATCTCTTGAAGGTATGGAACCACTGTACTTTTACCCGTCCCACTCGCACCAGTAATAATAAATAAAGGTAATTTATTATTTTCCAACAAATTGGACCACTCCTTAAACTATTTTCTTAATGCTTAACCGTACAATAGCGATAAACCTTCTTTAACTCCGACTATCCTTGAGTTCATATGCCGCCAAGTCACAAAAGACTCTCAATTATACAATTGAGAGTCCTTACACCGTAAAAGATTTTTAACCTTAATTCGTAGCGATAAACTGTTTTTTATCTTGATAGGCAGGCAGCCATTCTCCATGGGCCTCTATTAAATCGTCGCATAATGAGACAATATCATCTAATGATAACTCTGACGCTGTATGTGGATCGAGCATAGCTGCTTGGTAAATGTACTCTTTTTTCCTTGTTACGGCAGCTTCAATGGTTAGCAATTGTGTATTGATATTTGTTCGATTTAAAGCGGCCAGCTGCTCAGGTAATTCCCCTATATAACAAGGGATGATGCCGCTTCGGTCCGCAATACAAGGAACCTCTACAACCGCCTTTCGAGGGAGATTACTAATCAGTCCGCCTGTGTTTAATACATTGCCGCCGAACTTAAAGGCAATATTTGTTTCCATCGCTTCAATAATTCTTGAACCATATTCTGATGAACGTACGTGTGAAAGATTGGAGTCAGTGGTAAGAGATTCGCGCATTTCTTCCCAGCCTTTAATTTGATTTTCACAACGCCTTGGGTATTCATCAAGCGGTATATTGAACTTTTCAATTAGTTCTGGATAGTTATTTTTAATAAAGTAAGGATGGTATTCAGCATTGTGTTCAGAAGATTCTGTTACATAAAAGCCGAATTTATCCATTAGTTCAAAACGGACCATATCATGATGTTTAGATTTTTGCTTTTCTAATGCTCGCTGTTTAATTTCAGGGTATAGATCCTTCCCATTCTTTTTGACTTCCAGCAGCCAAGCCATATGGTTAATTCCAGCTATTTTTTCTTCCACGCCTTCAGGATCCATCTCTAATGTCTTAAACAAGTCTCTTGTACAAACTTGAACACTATGACATAATCCTACTGTTTTTACATTTGTATATCGCAGCATGGCCCCTGTTAAGGAAGCCATCGGATTAGTATAATTTAAAAGCCAAGCGTCAGGGCATACCTCTTCAATATCCTTCGCAAAGTCGAATAGTACCGGGATGGTACGTAACGCTCTAAAAATACCTCCGATGCCAATCGTATCAGCAATGGTCTGACGAAGGCCATATTTTTTAGGAATTTCGAAATCAATTACTGTACTTGGCCTATATCCGCCCACCTGGATTGCATTGATTACGTATTTAGCTCCTGTTAATGCTTCCCTCCGGTCTAAATAGGCTTTAATGCTAATGGATTTATTGTAACGATTCCTTAGATTCGTCAGCATAGCCTCTGATTCTCTTAATCGCTTTTCATCAATATCATATAAAGCAAATTCAAAGCCATCAAGGGCAGGAACCATCATACAATCCCCCAAAACGTTTTTCGCAAAAACAGTACTGCCTGCCCCAATAAAAGTAATTTTCTCCATTCCCTAATCCTCCCTAAAATAAAGTTTATATTTCTAAAAACTCGACATCATATGGTTCCTTGACAGATTCCACCCCCTTAAGCCGTTCTATTTTCCGAAAACAACGGTTGCAAAGGGAAAATAATCCATAAGTACTGATGCTAAAAATAATCACACCAGTAATAGGCAATGCCATTGCAAGGATCGCTGTTCCAACTAGCATCAACAGCCCCAAAAGGGTTGTCGGAAAATGAATAATTGAAATGAAGATCGCATTTTTAATGACCATACGCCAATTCGCTTTGTAGTGGACCATGACAGAAAACAAAAAGACGGTTGAAAAAGAGTATAGAATCCCAAAAAAGAATAGAATCGGCAGCAAAATAGGACGGATCGAACTAAAATGGTTCATAAACTTATAGTCAAAATATAATAAAAAACCAATAAGCAGCCAGATAATCCCTAGCAGAAAACTCTGCTTGAAATTTTCCTTAAAAAACCGGAAAAAAGGTCTAATTACACTGGAATCCTTATACAAAACCGATTGCCTAATAACCGCATACATGGCGGTTGTTGCTGGAAATATCGTAACTATAGGCAAACACATTAAAAGCCAAAGCAAATTGATCAGAAGAAGATTCGAAGCAGTCTCGAATGCGGAATATGCCTTGCTGTTCATAAAGTTCATATATTTTCACCACTAGTTTTTTAATTTCTTATTTAATTCCTGTAATCGTGACACCTTCAATAATTTGCTTTTGAGCAACAATATAAATGATCAATACTGGAATAACAGAAATGGTCGTTCCTGCCATCATCAGCGCCCAGTCAGCGACATACAGACCTTTGAACGTGTTTAGCAGCAATGGTACAGTAAATTTCTCAGGTGTATTTAAGAAGATTAAGGCATCCAGAAAGTTATTCCATGAACCTAAGAACACAAATATTCCTACTGCCGCAAGGGATGGACGAATAAGCGGCAAAATAATGCTCCAATAGATTCTAAGGTAGCCAGCCCCGTCAATAATCGCTGCCTCTTCCAATTCTTTTGGAATTCCCATGATAAATTGCCTTAATAAAAATACGGCAAATGCGTTAAATAAAGCACCTGGTACAATCAGGGACAGGTGGGAATCTAACCATCCGATTTTCCCCATAATGATATATAAAGGAATCATCGTTACTTGCTTCGGAATCATCATAGTAGCTAAGAAAAGAATGAACAAAAAGTTTGCGCCTTTAAACTCAATTTTCGCAAAGGCATAGGCGGCCATAGAAGCTGTCAGTAATGTAGCCAATACAACTACAGCTGTAATATAGAAGCTGTTCCAGTAGGCTAAACCGAATGGCATCGCAGTCAAAGAATCGATATAATTCGACCACTTAATGGGATTTGGGAGCCAAGCCGGCGGCACCAGAAAGATTTGTGAAATATCTTTTAAGGAACTGCTTACTGTCCATAGGAATGGAAAAATCATTATGATTGCGCCAATCGTTAAAATAATATGAAGAATGATTTGAGACGGTTTAACCTTTTTCTTCACCTTTGCCTCAATAACTGGAATGGCGTTCTTTTCTACTGTTGTGACAACATTATTCGCCATAGTGAACCCACCTTTTCGACATTTTAAATTGGATAAGTGTGAAGATTAAGATAATCACAAACAAGATCATGGCCGTAGCAGAGCTATCTCCCATTTTGAAGTCAATAAATCCTTTTTGATAGATATGATAAACGAGTGTGTAACTCGCTTTCGCTGGGCCACCGTTTGTCATAACAAAGGCCTGATCAAATACTTGGAAGGAGCCGATGATGGCCATGATGGCAATAAAAAACGTCGTTGGTGAAAGAAGTGGCAGGGTAATGTGCCAAAACTTCTGAAAACTGTTTGCTCCGTCTATTTCGGCAGCTTCATAATAACTTCTTGAAATTCCTTGCAATCCCGCAAGAAAGATAACCATGTTATTGCCAAGTCCCCACCATATACTAAGGATGGCTATAGCTGGAATAACCCAATGCGTATCCGTCAGCCACTTTGGTCCTTCAATCCCAATATGGGAAAGCAGTATATTCAAAATTCCAAAGTCACCGTTTAATATCCACATCCAAATGACTCCGATGGAAACAGAGCTTGTAACAACAGGCATGAAATAAAACACACGATATATCTCTTTTCCTTTTACATTGTTTAAGGCCACTGCAAGGAGCAGGGAAATGACAATTCCAACGGGAATAACTAATATCATGTAATACACCGTATTTTTCATTGCCATCCAAAAATCAGGATTTTGAAACTGCTTTGAATAGTTGGCGAAACCTACAAAGGTTTTAGCACCAAAACCGTCCCATTTCATGAAACTTAACACAAGTGCGTAAGCAACTGGGAATAATGAGAAAGCAAGCAGGCCAATCAATTGCGGTGTAATAAACAAATATCCTGCTAACGCCCTTTGACGTTTATGCATGGAACTCACCCTCCACTTCAATTTATGATAATCAGACCGCTAAGCCCCAAAGCTTCTATATTAAGCGTCTGTCATCTATCGATTTGAATAGAGAAAAGGAAGGAATAGAACGTGATCATTCCCTCCCTCTTACTCTCGTAAAATTAGTTTCCTGCTTTATATTCGCTTGTCAATTGCTTCGTTTTCTCGGTAATATTCTTGATTGTCTTATCTACACCTTGTTTACCTAAAAGCAATAAGTCGTATTGATCTTCTACTTCTTTATTCAATCCAGGAATTTGACCTTTGAACATAAGAGGGGCGCCGTTAACAAAGCCTTTTTCACGGCCATCCATTAAGTATTGTGTGTGCTCGACTGTTTTATCGCTTGTTACGATCTCGTCAATCCCGCTAACGGATGGTATCGCGTTACCATTTCCATCTAAGCGAGCCCTCTGTCCTTCTTTGGAAACATAGTAGGTTACAAAATTCATAGCTTCTTCTATATGTTTAGACTTTTTATTTGCGGCCATATAGGCTACACCAATTTGAACAGGCTCCATTTTGTTACCTGTGTTAGTTGGCCAGTAAATGTAATCGAAATCAAGATTTTTATTTTCACTGAACATTGGAGTTAACCAGCGGCCAGCGGCCACCATTCCTACTTGGTTGGACATGAACATGGCATCTAGACCTTGGCCCTTAGGAAGGGAACCAGCATACATAATTTGTCCTTTTTTTGTTAAGTCACTGATAAATTGAATAGCCTCATGTGCTTTTTCATTCTGATCTAAAACATAATTACCTTGTTCATCATAGGCACGTCCGCCGTTTGACCAAATCCACGTATCCATCAGCCATTTTTCAGCGATAAAGCCTTTTTTACCACCGTCTTTTAACTTTTTCGTCACTTCATCAAAAGCCTTCCAATTCCATTGCCCTTCGTCAAAATATTCTTGAGGCGTTTTAATTCCTAAATCCTTGAACATCTTTTTGTTGTAGTAAAGTAACAACGGGTTACAGTCTACCGGTACACCATAATATTTTCCATCCTGCTTGGCTGCTCCCCATAACCCGTCGGCATATTCATCTGGCTTAGCATAACTGTCGCCGGTCTGCATATATTCACCTAACTCCGCTACAGAACCGTTTTGCGCAAGCTTTGCCATTGTCGCGTCACCTACATAAAAGACGTCTGGGGCATCTCCACCTTGCAGCTGCGTCAATATTTTTTGTTCATAACCATCGCTAGGCACTGGAATTAATTTGATTTTTACGTTTGGATGCTCTTTTGTATAGGCATCAATTCCTTTTTGATATACCTTCAACTCTGCTGGATTTCCCCAAGCAGACATCGTAAGATTTACGATATTACCAGAACCGCCGCCTTCGGAGGATGCTTTTTCCCCACTGCCGCTGCAGCCGGAAAGGGCTAGCATGCCGGCAAACAATACTGGAGCAATCTTGAGGAGAACATTTGATTTTCTTTTCATATATATCCCTCCTGATTCTTTTTTGGAAATGAAAAAACAATAGATTGTGCTGTCTTGGATACCTCTATGTATCCCTACTTGTTTCCTTTTTTTATTCCAATTCAGTTATCTCTGAAAAGTATGTTGAACTTACCAACTAGCTCCAATGGTATAATCTACAGTAACCTCTTACCTATTGCAGCTCGATTTGAGTCATAGAACCATGTTACATACTGTGTTAGTTATCTATCTCCCTACTAGTCTATGACCTTCTTGACTGGCTTTTTTACATCTTCCAGGCTAATCCGATGACAGCCTATCCTACGAGATAAGTTGTAGATCTTTAATACTTGCTAAAACAAAATTTCCCACCCTGATACTTCTCGTAAAGCGTCTCAAGACTTTGAATGCGCTTTCGCATTTAGGAGTATTCTCTCAAATACTTAAGCTGCATTCATAATGTTGCTAGTAGAATGAGACTGCTATATAATAATAGAGACTCATTTACTTAGTCCTTGAGTCCTGGTTTAATGTCCCTATCACATGTGATGGCCGTCACAATAGGGATATTAAACCTAATTAAAACTACTGGCATTTCTCTCTTAATCACCTCCTTAAAGTGGTACTTCTTTCTACTTATTGGTTCCACAGCTTTGTCTAATCACTAATTCTGTAGGAACCGTTACTTTCAACGGAAGTTTTCTGCCATTGATTCGATCTAATAATAATTTAACCCCAGTTTGTCCCATCTCTTTTGTATGGACCTTTACGGTTGTTAAAGGCGTACTACAAAATTCTGCCATTTCAATATCATCAAAGCTGACGATAGCTAGATCGGACGGAACGGAAATTCTTAATTCCTGCAGGGCCCGTAAAGCTCCAATTGCCATTGGATCACTCGCAATAAAAAATGCTTCTGGTACATCGTTCTGTTTGACAGCTTTCTTCATCAATTCATATCCTTGCATCATCGTATATTCACCAATGAACACATAGGAAGGTTGATAGAATCCTTCTGATTTCATCACATTTTCATAGGTCGTAAGGCGTTGATCCTCACTGATGATCGTTGTCTCTTTTAGATGCTCTCTTTCGACGCCGCCAATATAACCGATCCGTTTAAAACCAGCTTCCAGTAAATGCTGTAAGGCTTTTTCTGTTGCTTTTTGAAAATCGACGACAACGGAATCGTACATATCCTCATCAGGAGAATGATTGATATAAACGATGTTTTTACTATGCGAGCTTACTTTCTTTAAGGCTTCATCATTTATTCTTCCAACAATAATCATTCCATCAAGTTCCCGAACTTTCTGATGATCGACCTTATCATATAAGCGGATCATAGTGGTTGTACTAATCCCTTGCTTTATCAGTTCTTCCTCAATTCCCTGACGGATTGATAAAAAATAAGGATCACTCAACTCCTCTTCATTTGAAAGAAAAAGGACAACACCTATTGCAGGATTCTTTTTACTTATGGTAGTTTGTTGTTGATTACGGCGTTCTTGAATGGTCTTATATCCCAGTTCTTTGGAGGCCTGATATATTCGCTGGCGGGTTTGGTCCTGAACAGTGATGGTATCATCACCATTTAACACCCTTGAAACCGTTGCAGCTGAGACCTTTGATAATTTTGCTATATCCTTAATGGTCGCCATATTACACCTTTCTAGTAAATAATTTACTAAATAACCGATAATTCTGTTAAACATTTACTTGTACAATTTTAGAATATCAGGAAATGAAAGTGCTTTCAAGAAAATTTTAAATTTTTTGTATTTTTTTACTAAATAGGAGAACTGTTAATTAAAATTTACTAAATTACCGCGCAATAGAGCGATACTGATAGAACGAAATGAACTATAAGAAATGAGAGAATTCGGGAAAAAACCTCAAGGTCCTTCTTTTGTTAGAGACTCTTCTTTGTGTCTCTTTGTTACAATTCCACAGCCGGAAAGAAAATAATTACCATCACTTGTTAGAATACCTTTCAGGCCTTCCTATTTTTAGTGAATTTTTCCTCTCCACTTTAAAACCTTACCTAATGTGTCTAGAAAACGTATAAACGTAGAGTTAATAGATCGGTAGACACATGGTTCTACCGATCTATTCTCCTTAATCGCTCTATTAGCTTTAAGCAATCGTCTCAAACACTTTTTACATTTCAGATCAATCACTTTCTTTTCATACATTTTCACAATAGATCTTTCTATGCCACCATCGGGTTAGTTTTATAGGATAAATCCCTCGATCTATATCAAGTAAATCCAGCCAAGAGTAACAAACGCAAATCATTATGTTTATAAAGATGTTGGAACGGAGACCCATGTTAAAGTCTAGTCCATTTCATTCCTCCAGATAAGTGCTACCTAAATACAAATAAACCTACCAATTAGGATTCCACAGGTGTTATTGCAACTTTTTTGAAGGTGATCGCCTCAAATGCAATAGGAAAAAAGCCCAAGGAAAATAGAAGGATTTACTTCCCCCCTTCTTTTCTTAAAAATAAGATGTAGAAGACGTTGAAAGGTCGTGTCGATAACATGCTTTATATAAAAGATATTGAGAAAATTATTGAAAATACATTGCAAGAACTCAAATTAACTGTTGATTATGAATTTAATAATAACCTACCCGCACCTATGAGTTTTAACGTATCAAATACTACGATTAAGTTTAACTATTTACAAATTAATGGATACATAGCTAATATTAACTTTAAGATAAAAGAGACAGATGAAGACTGTGTAAAACTTATTCTCTATCATCAGCTTGGATATTATTTAGCTTTTAAGGACAACAAACATGATTTAAGGGTTTTAAAGTATTTCGAGGATGAAAAAAAAGCACAGCTTCTAGCTAAAATAGAATCCAATGCCTGGGATTATGGGAGAACCTTGGTACCAGAAAGATTAGTAAATTCCTATGATAAAGTCCGTCAATTAGATAAAATGCTACTAAAAAACTATTAAACAAATGTAAAATGAAATAGTATTGGGTGATATTGCAGTAAACCAACCGTCTTTAGGGTTTATTTACCGTGCTTAGTGCGTCCAGTCAGTATTATCAGGTGAAAATTCTGCAAAAGCCGTATTAATAAAAATAAATTAAGCGATGCTTCTTTCTTAAGCATCGCTTAATTTATTTTTTACCTACCTTCGTTTGTATCGCCTGATGTACTTGTAGTTGCTCATCGGACACTTTAGACCTCAATAATAACCATGGAGCTTAAAATCTATTTCAAATTTACCGGCCTTTTAAACTTGTAATCCGTCCTAAAGAAACTAAAAATCGGTTCAGATGAATTAGAATGAAGAACGCTTGTTGTGTACTCGGGCATTCCCATATTTAAGGATAGAGTTACACAATCATCGTTTGGATAATTAGGATCATAAATAGAAATGGACAAATTGTTTTCATTCAAGTCATACCCATAGGCAAGTACTTGATGATTTCTCCTAATCTCAAAAGGATTAAGGGATTTGACTCTGACTAAACCAAGTGGTGAAAGCTTTCCGTTATCAAGATCATTTTTCACTCTCGGCCATTCCTCTTTCATCATTCTCCACGCCCTTCCGTTCGGTCCATGATCCTGGAGGAAAGGATTCATTAAAGCCATATATTTCATAAGTCCTAAGGGCAGATGAAAGCTTTCAATCTGCCGATTAACGAGATATTGGAATAATGGACCTGAGGAAGGAGCGGTCGGATTGAACGGGATCGGCATGTTTGCTTCAAAATAATCGATGACAGCAAAAATCATTCCCCCGCAAAGACCATAGGAGGCATCACCGATCGTTAGCTGCCGACCCAATACCTTAAATTTCTTTACGGGAACATGTGGAAAGCTGTTTCCGAATTTAAAGGCGGATTCGCTTGGTAGAAAGCCTGTTAAAGTTGATATACTGATTTCCCCCCTTTCTTAGACGTAAATGAATATCTAAATCAAGCTAAAAAAGATGGATGGTAAATATTTACTCACAAAAGGTTCCATTAAAACTATGTTCTTAAATATTTTATTTAAGTTGTATAAAAATAATGGTGAATAAATTAAAAAAGACCAAACATGTTTTTGGCCCTTTTCTGTATTACTAATATTGTTCAACCTCTGTTTTTAGAGCTTAGATACCCATATTCAAAACTTCGGTTTTAACGGCAAGGTTTTCAGTCATTTAATCTGATAAAAATGTGATTTAACATTTATGCTAAATCACAATAGAATAAAAATAATCCCTTAAAGATACTTTCCTTTTTAGTTATTGACCAAAACCTCCGAAGAGCTATGCTCCATAACAACGCTTCTTTTTTGTTCACCACAATTATTATAGTCATTTTCTAAATATTTTTTCGACTAACCTACAAATAATCCAATAGCATACTTAAACTCTGTCAAATGCTTGAGGAGGTGATTCCAGCCAACCTTTATCAATTAAGATATTGGCACCGTCATCAACAAATATGCCAATGTTCATAAGAGCTCTTCCGTACAACAATCCTAAATCCCTTCTTGGGCTAACGGCCAAAGAGTTTCCAAAAGCCCTTATCTTCATGGAAAACATATCAACTTTGTGAAACAGCATTATTTTATCGGAAAAAGGAGGGTATGTAGATGTTGTAACCAAATGGTCTAAGTAAGACGGTGTTTGCATGTGTTCGGTATGAAGTTTTTCCATATACTGCTTTACTGATTTGTCTGTCATACCTAAACCTCTTTTAAACAGAGCTTTTATCTTTTCATCTTGAACCGTCTGATAAAAACCCAATAACAATGTCTTACTCGTAACATTATTCTCAATGTTATCAAAAAGATGAATAATTTCCATTGCATTCAATGGTCGGACATCTCCAACAAAACCATTTAAGTAACTTTGTTGATCAGCAAAATCAATTCCTTTTGGTAACGGAATAGTGGGAACCTTTGGAATATATTTTCTTTCAATTAAAACGTTATTGATTTGCCCTAATAAAATTGCGGTGCATTTAAAACAATAAATAAAAAACTCTCTTACATCCTCCTTCATTACTAATGGAATGGCTACTGAATAAAGGCTCATTCCCGCTTTTGCCGCATATTTTAAATAGTGAGCATAAAATTCATCTAGATATAAGCGTGGAGCCCCAAGATTTACATCGTCTTGTGTAAATCCTATTGGCATGGGAAAGTTCTCTTTTTTAAAAAATTCTTCTATCTTCTGCATGAAATCCTTAACTAAGGCTAAACCATTTTCCAATAGCGTTTTAATATCTTGATCCTCACAATGTTGAAGAAAAAAAGATAAGATTTGTTTAGACATACTATTTCCGACATAAGTTGCCCAAAGTTTCCCCATTTCAGCTGATGTGAAGGCTTGGTTTTCATCTAATTCTTTTGAACTTAATTTTATTGGTTTCATCACATTCATTGGATTTAATTCTTTGTCTGTGGTCATTACTAATCCTCTTTTCCCGCATTTTTGATTAGGATTACCATTGGAAAATACTTTCATTCCAACAAATACAATGACTTGTCCTCAACTCCCTGCGGTAGTTAACAACACTAAGCTTTTTTAATATTTTTAAACTAACCCGCCAGTAAACACAACAAGAAAAAGCTGCCGAGGAATGGCAGCTGCATTAAACTTTTACACCACGTTGAACAATGAGTATGCTTTTTCATCTATCTTTGGCAATATTATTTACCAATAATTTTTATCTCATTAATAGGGTAATAAACAATTTTCGTTGTTCCTACTACCTTTTCCATTGAAATAGCCCCTATATGGCGGCTGTCCTTGCTTCTTCTTCTATTATCACCCATTACAAACAAATGCCCATCAGGAACAGTCGCACTGCCGACTGCCGTTTCCTCCAGTTTAAAAGACTCTGTAAGTGGACCAGTCTCGATTTCCCGTTTGTATTTGTCAAGATAAGGTTCTTTATAAGCCTTACCATTGACAAATAAAGTATCATCTTTATATTCAATACGGTCTCCAGGCAAACCGATTACACGTTTGATATAATCTGTTTTTTCTGAAGCGTGGAAAACAACAATATCAAATCTTTTGGGTTCACCTATTTTTGTTACAACCATTCGATCATGGTCTTGTAAAGTGGGCATCATAGAAGCACCTTCCACTACAATTGGTGTAAGGAGGAATGTTCGGATAATAAAAGCAAATAATAGTGCAATAAGAAGTGCCTTAGTCCATTCCCAAGTTTCATTTCTATCCTTTGCCATTAACTTCATCCTTTCAAACAGGTAATTTTCTTCAGCATATTAACCCATAGAGGGGTCTAATAGCGTTATTCTTCACGTAATTCGAACACTAAGGAAATCTATTTCAAGGAATATATTTCCACAATAAAGGTGTAAATTCCTTCTTTCACTAACTGTCAGTTACGCACTAAGCAAAAAAAGGATCACCACAGCGGTCCTCTGGCGTCGGTTAGCTGAAGAAGTAAGTATTACAAACTTGTTCTTATATTATTTTTATAAAGGTCCACATTGTTTGCTGTGAAGTTCAATAATTGATTTTTTTCCATTGATGTTAAGACTAATAATTTTTAATTCTTTACTATTGGAGCTTTCCTCCGTTTTAAAATTAATTTAATCACCAAATAAAAGAAGAAAAAGTTAAATATAAACCCGAAAGAGCTAAAAGATAAATCCCATCCGCCCCGATAAACAAAACCTTCAGCAGGAAGACCAAGGTGAAACTCCTTAAAATCTTTATCAACTCGATTAACAATTGTAGGAATGAAAGTAAAAATAATAGTTGAAATAAGACTTAAGATAGATAACCATTTTTTATGTCGGTTTATTTTGCTATTGAGGCTTAATAATGCCATTATTATTAATGCGTTCAAAACAAACTCGAATAAAAAGGTTAACACTTTTTCCATCTCATTCATCTAAAACGCCTCGTTTCGAATATGGTTATTTTCTCCATATTAACCCAAATTTGTATTATATAAAATATTTTGTTTTACATAATTTCTTCTTCGACTGCTAAACTGCCAAGTTAGTCCAATAAATCTTTAATTGCGAATTATCTTCGTAATGTGCAGCAGTAACTCTTTTGTTTCTATTCAACAAAAACTCCTCATTAAAGTAGATAATCAACACATATGTCATCTTATTTATCTAAAGATGGCTAAGAATATTAATAAGCTTACCGAAGGGATCTTTTACATAAAAACGTCGAACCCCCCACGGCTCCTCAATTGGTCCATACTCAATTGGAATCTCTGCTTCTTTTATGCGAGTTAGTGCATTATCGAGATCATCAACTTCAATTGACAAGTCAGGCACTGGTGTCCCTGAACCTCCCTCAGAAAGAAAGCTAATTTGAGTGTCCATTTTCTCATGCGAACCGTAAGTTACAATAAATCCCATATCCATCAGTTGATCAAGTCCGAGCACTTCCCCGTAAAAGTACCTTGCTTTAGATATATCCTGAGTCTCAACATTGGCAACAATTCGTTTGATCTTCATTACTACATGCTCCTTAATTTTTGTGATCCAATAGTTCAAATCTTACAGTAAATAAATTTATTGCACATCCTGAGTCGATGCATAATGGGTAATTATTCACTCACCTGTCCTAAAAAGCTGTCAAGGTAGCCGATGTTCAAGTAACGCCCCCGTTAGTTTAAGTTCAGTGATTAACATACTAAAAAAAGGCTGTGTCAACAGCCCTAACAAATTACAGACTCATATTAACTGGAAGAATTAACATACTTTTGTGTAATGAACCAATGTTGTATTTTCATTTAAGTTATGTTTCCAGTCTTCTAACTGTTTATAACCCATTTTTTCATACAAATAGCAATTTCGTTCTTCCTGTATAAGTGTCCTCAATTCCCAAGTTGTTGCATGGGGAAATAACTCTTCAATTAAGCGTATTGCCTTCTGTGCAATACCTTTACCTTGATATTCAGGTAAAATAAACATCGGACTTATCCAAAATTGATTCTTTTCTCTCCAAAATACGCAGATAGCCCCTACAAGAACATTATCATATAGTATTTTATAAAATCTTCCTTCTGGATTATTAATTCTTTGAATAACTCTTTCAATCTTTTCGCTTGCTGGGTTTGTATCGTAATCTTTATATTTTTCCAACAAAGGCATAAAAGCCTTAACCTGAATCTCAAAAATAGCTTGTGCATCTTCATCTTTTGCTTTTTCTAATCTTACTATCATAAAGAACCACCACCAAAATAAAGTAATTCCTAAGTATTCCACAACTCCCTAAACAGTTTCCTTCTTGAACAAATCTGCCTACCTAGTTAAATAAAAAAGGCTGCTTTTTTAGCAACCAGTTGTTTACGGAAAGTATCAGTTTGCTTTTAGCACCAAGTACCATCTAAATATTTTATACGATTTCCATAATGAACATGCCAATGCATGTGTTTATTGCTTTGATACTCACCTAGATTAGTTGATACAGTACAGGCACCGTATTTATCGTTTACCTGTTTTGATACTTTCTGAATCACCGAAAATAAATCATTAAGCACATCTTTATCCTCTTCTTTTACATCTATTAATGAAGTAATGTGTTTTTTGGGGATAACCACGATATGTACATCGTAAAAAGGACGCGTATGATAAAAAGCTAGAGTATCCTCAGTTTCCAGCACTTTTTCAACCACTGTATTGCCACTTAAAACTTCGTCACAATAAAAATCTTCAACACCATTTGTCACAGTAACAACTCCCAAATATTTAATAACTAATTACTTATACAACAATTTTTATCTAATTCCTCTAATTTAAAAGAATTAGAATTTTTCTTTATTCCACTAATCTTCCAGTTAGTTCAACAAGAAAAAATGACCGCAGTAGCGATCATCATCCTTTACAAGTCGAGTAGAAGGGAGCCTTTCTACCTTGCGGTAGATTGTACTCCTCCCCCCTCACAGAACCGTGCTTGCGCTATTAACGCACACGGCTCCTCCTAGTCATCATTTACAAAATATAGCTAATTTCTTTTCTTAAGTCGTATATATTAACCTTAACTCTTGCGTAAGGTAATGGATATTTATTAAGAAAGAGTCTGAATTTATCCCAAGTAAATGATTTCCTTTGACTTCTTCTATTGAGCCATTTAAACAGTAAGTACCCGATTTTGTCTCTGAATTTGTTTACACTTTGGGTATTATCTGTGATGCAATAGTAGTTGTAATAACCTACTAGTGAGCGTTTAAATCTATCCATAATCATATGAATGTCTTTATTTCTGTTAATTTTCAACCATTCTTTAATTTCTTTTAGTTTAGCTTGGACTTTCTTCCTGCTTGTTCTCCGTTTTACTCGAAATTTCCCTTGTTTACTTCTACCGCAATAGTGTGTAAATCCAAGGAAATCAAAAGTTGCCGGTTTACTCCTTCCCTGTTGATTTGCATTTTGCTCCGCAAACCGCCCGAAGGGTATGATTTTAGTTTTATCCTCAGCTATTTCTAGATTAAATTTCTTTAATCTCAACTTTAATGAATGGAAGAATTGCTCGGCTTCACATTTATATTGAAAACAACAAACAAAATCGTCTGCATATCTCACTATGTATGCTTGTCCCTTGCACTGTTTCCTAACCCTTTTCTCAAACCATAGGTCAAGGACATAATGGAGGTATACATTGGCTAATATCGGAGATATTACTCCACCTTGCGGTGTGCCTTTGTCTGTTTTATATTTCTTACCTTCTTCCATGTATCCACCTTTAAGGAATCTACCAATGATTCTTAGTAGGTTAGGGTCAGCGATTCTCAGTTTTAAGAAATTCATCATCCATGTGTAGTCAACATTGTCAAAGAATCCTTTAATATCTACATCTACTACATAATTTACTGTTCTCTTTTCAATATAGTGGTTCAATGTTTTCAAAGCGTCGTGGCAGTTACGATTTGGACGGAATCCAAATGAACAGTCTATAAAATCATTTTCATAGATAGTATTTAGTATTTTCGTAATGCCTCTTTGAACAATCTTATCTTCATGTTCCGGAATTCCCAATGGTCTTTTCTTGTTTGAATTGAGCTTTGGAATATACATTCTCCTTACTGGAACAGGATGATAACTTTTGCTTTTAAGCCTATTTACTAAATTCTCTATGTTTTCTTTTAGATTTTCACCGTATTGATCTTTGGTTGTACCATTAACCCCAGTTGCTTTCTTGTTAGGTAGCTCCTGGTGACATTGAACTAGTGATTGCTCCTTTAATAAATGTGCAAGAGATGTAAATTTCATTTTAGGATTTGATTTTGCTAATTCTGCTATCCTTAGTAGTTTTGTTTCCATTTATTTCCCCTACCTCTGTGTGTAGTAAATGTGTCCCTAGTAAGGGTGATAACTGGTAGCTAGCCTTTCCTCCGTCGGCATTACCCAACTTCATTGGTACTACGCTGCTATCCGACTCCCTACATCGGCATTTGGTTTCCTTGCTTGTTATCGCTTGTACACCATACTCTTCTAAAAAAAAGAAAAGACCGGTAGGGTCTCCCGAGTTGCCGTATCATATCAATGTATAACGTGCCAAGGTCTCTGACTCCAGAGAGGTTTTATCCTTCTTGCCTTTAACGAAAGATAAAATGTAGCTTTCTGCTGTGCTTAAGGCATCAGCCCTCTCGATTTACTAACATTATGGAGCTCAATCCCTTCAACCATTTGGCTTTCGGCCCGCTACCTAACTGTCTACGCTTAAAGACTAAAGTTACCTTTAGCCCTCCAAGACTCGTTACGAGCGAATGGCTAGTTCTTACTCGACGGGAATCCCACCCGCTATATGATACGACCTATGCTCGGCCGCACAAGCACCCGTTTGTTTAAGTACAAAGCTTCACAAGCTTTGAGTTCAATCTTCCTTTTTATTAATGTCTCAAATACCAAAAAAGCACCCCAAAAAAGTGAGTCTGAAAAAAACAGTAACATTTCTATTCGATTTTAATCTTCAATCTTAAACCAGGGACCTGAAGCTTGAATGAAATTCCAAAGTTTTTCTGGAAGCTCAAGCTCGCTTACTTTTGAAGTCTTAATTGCTGTCTCAATTTCAGCTTCTTTTCCATTCTGAATCTTTTCTACCCAGTCTGGATTCATGATTAATGTCTGACCAACTGCTGCTAGGGATAGACCCTTATCTAATGCAGATGCAACATCATCAGCAGTTACCATAGAACCCGCAGCCATTACAGGAACTCTGTCGTTTACATGTTCAACAATTAATTCAAGCCGTGTTTTTCCATCTTCAATGCCTCGTGGTTTTGAAGATACATCATCAAGCGAAACATGGATGTAATCCAAACCCTGTTCAACCAGACGGTCAATTAATTCATAGGCATCTTCCATCCCATAACCGCCATTTTCTTCGGGTGATATTCTATACCCTAAAATAAACGGCTTTGTTGCGTGATTCTTAATCACATTTTTCATTTCCTGAATGACTGCCAATGGGAAACGCAAGCGATTTTCTAGAGAGCCACCCCATTCATCCTCACGTCTATTGAAGAAAGGAGAGAAGAAGTTTTGAAGTAAAAATCCGTGTGCACCATGAATTTCAACACCATCAAAACCAGCTTCAATAGCTCGTCTGGTTGTTTCTCCAAAAGCATGAATCACTTCTATTATTTCATCATGTGAAAGTTCTCTAGGTAATACTGAAGGAGCAAATGCAGTAGCTTCAGTCTCTACAGCACTGGAACTAACCACCTCACCATTTGGAGTTAAAGATGGCAGTGCTTTGTTGCCTGCATGAAAAATTTGAAGCAACGCAGGAGCTCCTCCACTTTTCGCCGCATCCGCCAATTTCCGTAGACTTGGAATAAATTTATCATCATAAGCTGCGAATTCATGCGTAAAACCTATACCGTTTGGTTGAACATGAGTACATCCAGTGATAACAAGTCCTACTCCATTGACTCTTTTTTTATAATATTTTACTTCTTCATCTGAAACGGTGTAATCATCATTACTGCTCCAAGTTGTCATTGGTGCCATAACGACTCTATTTTTTATGGTGATACCATTTTTAAATGTAAATGATTCAAATAAGTTGCTATATTTTGTGTTCATTTTTAACCTCTTTCTTCTTCTAGTTAGTTTTGCACTATTTTGTATAGGTGTATCAAATGGTGCAAGAATAGGTTAATCCTTAGAGAGCACTCTAAGGCAAGTGTTTTTTTATTTTTATTTTTTCGATTACGAGTTTTTTAAAAAAGACGCAAATGGAAAAACAACTGGCTGTTTAATTTTTAGAGAAACAGTCTCCTAATTCATTTTCATAAAAATTAATTTTATTATCCAGATGTTCTAAACTTTGACGAAGCTTCTCAAATTCTTCCACTACTTTTTTTCGATGATTTTTAAGTAAAGCTAACCGTTCTTCCATTGTTGCATCCCCAACATGCCCCCACATGGCAAATTGCTTCATGTCTTTTAGTGACATCCCCGTATTTTTTAGGTGGAGCAATGATTCAATCCATAATTTATTTTCATCAGTGTAGATTCTGACATTGTTATCGTCTCTGTTTACTTTTATTAAGCCTTCCTTTTCATAAAACCTCAATGTATGTTCACTTAACCCAACAATTTTAGAAAATTCTCCAATAGAATATGTCAATATAATCGCCTCCATTAAATCTGATATGTCTATATCTTCTTTCATTTTTAATTTTTGACACCAAGTAAGTGTAATGCTTAGAGTTTACTCTAAGTCCAGAATTATTAATTCCTCTGCCCGTTTTGAGGTGCTTTCCCAAAGTTATAACCAAAATTACAGTTGCTTTAACTCGATATTGACATACAAAAAATCAAAACTCGCCACAGGTATATTGGCGAGTTTCCTTTACTATATTTTCCGATTCCTTATTCAACTAACCTGCCCCGTTAGCACAAGAAGAAAAGGGGATCGCCGCAGCCATCCCGTGTTTAACCTAAGCACCCGTTAGTTGAATAGGGTATCTTAATTTGATACAAAATAAAATTCATTTCCAAATTGCCAAAATGCCATTTTCAATACTGGGACTCTCACAATTTTCAACCATATAACTTATCTTTTCGTGATTTTCTTTTATCCCTATTGATTCACAAGTTGTAATTTCTATTTTACCAGACCCAGATTTGTCTCTAGTGTAGTCTTTAGTTGATTTAATATTTTTTCCGTTATATTCAAGGTCGTGAATTATAGAGTAACCTTCGATTGTATAACTAATAACCCTAACTTTATCTTTCTCTCCGGTTAGCTTATTACTCGATTTTTGGTATTCAGGCACATGTCAAACAACACTTCACGATCATCCTCTCCAATAAATTGGGCACGATACGGGAGCATTGCTGTCTAGGTATTGCCCTCTCTTCACCTCCAAACTTCCTTTCAAATAAGCGAAGAGATTGAAGCCTTTCTGGAAAGAGATCTGATTGTTACCGATTACTAATAGGAAGAAAAAGGACCATTGAGCGATGAATTAGTTTATTCATCCCCTCAATGGTCCTTCTATTGCTCATACATACAAGCGATATTGCAACTAGTGGGTCTTTCGCACGTAACAGTAGATTTCGCTAGATGCAATTTTTATTATTTTAGCATTTTTCCTTTTTTAACACTCTCTAAGCATTATTTTGGGGCGATTCCGGGTGCATCTGCATAAATTCAATTCGATTGCCATCCGGATCCCTTACCCAGCATTGATAATTAAGATCGGCACCCTGCTTTGGTTCATCATCTAGGGTTAATCCGTGGCTTTTCATATGGTTAGCGATTTCATTTATATCCTCTACCTCTAGACATAAGTGGGAATAACCAATAGTAGAGAAGTCAGTAGTTACTTCTTTGCTTCCGCCGTAGAACAGCTCAATGAATTGCCTTTCCCGAACCTTTAAATAAACAATCCAAGGTTCACCGTTATCTTTATTTAATTCAAACGCTTTTTTAAAGCCAAGAACATTACAGTAAAAGCTTAAGGACTTCTCCATATTTTTTACTACAAATGCAAGATGGCCAATGCCTTTAATCATCGTTTAGCCTCCAAATGACCGTATTTTAACACTATTCGCAATCATCATCATGCGTACGCTTCAGAGTAATCTACTAAACTTTTTAAAAAATTACTCTGTCACTTCGATGGCTGGCTCAAGGCTGCCATCATTGAATTCAAAATAATCAACATTAAACATCTTTATATTTTCACTATTTTCGTTTTTAAAGACTAAGTATAAATCATGGAAGCCATAGGCACCATCAATGGAATTGGTATCAATCATGGTCGATACTTTAAACCATCTGTTGATATCATTCACTTTAGGAATTTCCATCGTACCAACGATCTTGCCTGACTTTGGATCATCCAATCTGACTTCAATCTGACCGCCGTTCATGGAGGCAACACGCGCATTCATACTAAGCACACCTCGCTTGTTGGCTTGACCATTTGCTGTACCATCTGCAAAGTTTACATTGGAGTATTTTACATATGAGTTATTGCGAATATTAGTAAGCACCTTGGTGCCTTCGGCGTTTTCTCTTGCTTGAAGCCCTGGTGTCTGAGCATCATTTTCCTCAGCCAAGTAAGATGAAAATACATCCTTCATATCAGGTAAAGCTGGCAGTTCGAAATTTTTTGGAATGAAGCTTGTTATGCTAGATCCTCTTAGTTCCATAGTAAAGGAACCGTCATTCACCTTTATGTCATCCAACTTTTTAAGATTTTCACTCGCCGAAGTACGATATGGCACGACTGCTTTTGTATCAGCAGGGAAGTCTTTCAGATTAAACGAAATCTTTTCCGATTTAGAGCTATTGTTAACAGCTACAATCGTAAAGTTTCCTGTCTTAGGATCCTTATAGGCCGTAACCATGACATTATCGGCAGGATTCTTTTCAGCCCCTATCATCACATAGCCCGGCTGAATGAAACGGCTATAGTTACCAAAAGAATAATAACGTTTGAAAACCCTGAACAATCCGTTTTCAGTGGCCTTAACCCCTTGAGGAGAACCGTCATTGACTAAGCGAATGAGATCAGAACCATCTGCCCCGTTGTTGGCCGCAGGCCACCACCAGAAATAAGCACTGACACCTGTCACGTTAAACATGTTGCCGATAAGGTTCGCATATCGCATGGCGTCCGTGATGGTATTATCTTGATAGCTCTGTTTATTGTTACCTTGATTCATGAATTCTGTTTGCCAAATTGTTTTTCCTAATTTTTTTGAAACTTGAAATTCGCCGGGATTAGGAGTGGTAGCATTGGATTGCAAACCTATGTATCCATGAGCGGCAACAACATCCACGTAATCGACCGTATTTGGATCGTTTAGGGCGCTAAGCGCATACTTTTCACTGAAACCCATTCCCTCTCCTAAAACAATCTTGGCTGGTACATGTCTTTCTTTAAAAATAGGTCCTAGATAATCCCGAACAAAGATGTTAAGTTCTTCAGGTGTCCAAAGGCTGCTGGAATAGCCCCCGGTGTGGTCTGGTTCGTTTGTCGGTGAGATATAATTGATGTCAATGTCATAGTATTTCTTGTAGCCAAGAACGTACTCAGCTAAATAATTGGCAAAATCATCGTACATATCTCTTCTTAATTTATTTGGAGGGGTATTCCTTCCGGTATCGATGACGCTGCCATTTTCCTTCATCCAGGCAGGGGCACTCCATACACTGCTTAGGAAAGTTTTCACACCACGTTTTTTAGCTTCCTTCATAATCCAAATTTGATATTGGTCAAATTCTAGCTTTTTCGTATCCCATTCCGGATCATCCCAAACAAATTTCCCTGGTTCTGGTTCAATCGTAGCAACGGGGCCATCATAAAAAGAATTTCCCCATGTTCCGAGGCCGCCATCACCTACCATATTACGGACAATACTGAGGCCGATCCCATTCTTTTGATTAAAGATCATATCCAGTATTTGAGTTCTTTGAGGTTCCGGCAGCCTCATAATCGAACCGGCTTTATGAAAAGCAAACGAGCCGCCAAAGCCATCCACTTTCTGTAATTCTTGATTCCAATCGACGATGCTGACTGGCTGGTCCTCTTTACTTTGAACAGCGGACTTTCCGTCCAAAGCGAAACAGCCAAGTACAAGGGAAAAGCATAACCCCAGCGCCATGATTAGCTTTAAATACCTATTACGCATACACTCACTCCTTAGTTTGTTTAATCAATAAACTATTCAAATTTATAGTAAGTTGTAATGTATACGCTGTCAATTAGTTTTTCTAATATTCAGTAATTAGTGACTTAAAATGGTACTTTTGAATTATGATTTTCTATCATCCTCGAAATTACTTCTAAATACGTAAAATACTGTTTCAATGAGTAAACAGTAGGTCTTTTGTGTATTGCTGCTTTTACCTGTTACATCTAAATATTTCAAATACCTCATTACTGATGCAACTGGTATTCCTCCATCATTAAGAAGCATATACCTTTTCTTATTAGCATCAAGTAATACTTTCTGTACGTCCATAACATCCTCCGCCTTATAAGATCATAAAGTAAACATATTAAACTAAAAATTTAAAGTCTAGTTTATGAATTTAATATATATGAGATAAAGGATACCAGCTTTTATATTGAACTAATTATCCTCTAAAATAATAGTACAGTTAATTCGATGCCCCTAAAAAGCCTCCATTCGTTTTCAATCTTTGGGAGTAAAACAAAGCAAGCGACACGATTCCTGGTGATAGCCCGGGAATTTCCCATGCTCTTCAGTACACTGTATAAGATAAGAAAAACAAAAGAGGGGACTTACCCCTCTTTCATCTCAGCCAACTCTTCCATCATGGCTTCGATCCACTCGATGGCTTCTTGTTTGCTGCTGAAATCATCGGTTAATCGTACAAACTGTGTAGTGACTTCGTCTTCCTTAAAATATCTACCTACATAAAGTCCTGTGCTTGATTTTGCTACCTTCAATCCATAAAAATTTGCTTTCATTCTCTATCACTCCTTTTTTGTTTGACCACTCCTAATCTTTTGGAAAAGGGCTGTCAACGGGCTTGAAGTTTGTGAAGTTTTTTAATCGATCTTCTTAAAAAAGTTCACAAACTTTGCGAAGCGCTAGCGTAGCACCCTTGACTGCCCTTATGAGCAAACGATTACAATCAAGAGAACAAAGAAGGAAGTTATAGGGTCCGAGCGTATGATGCGATCCAACGGGCTCCCGTTGGCTGGGTTTGGGCGAGGAGCCCAAGGTCTTAAAGGTTTTCGGTTTGTTTGGTATGGCCCGCCGTAAATGGAACAGGAAGCTAAGGAGTGTAGAAGCCAACCGTACAGACCGTGGTTATCGGTCCATTTAGTGCCAAAGCGACACGTATGGAATGACAGAAAGACGCTTTCCTTTCTGATCAGTCCGTAGTGCTGCCGTCCTAAATATGTTATTTCCTGTTGATTAAGAATCTTTAAAGTTCATATTTCTGAAGAATCTACGCAGAAGCCAAATTGATAAATATTGTTTTGGTTTGAAAGCATATATTCCGTTATTTCTCCTTTAGAGATCTCCCTCGGCAAATTCGAATCAACTTTTCACAAAAAATGTAGTTGGATTATATGTTTGAAGTTATTTAGCAAATTTTGTTTCAATACCGAAAAAAACCCGCATTTTTCTTCAAGAATTTTTGCTTTAAATTTAATGTTAGTAAGAAAAATAATTAACAATGATAATTAAGATGTGAATCATAGTAATTACAGGGTGTAGCTACAAATCACTGTATTATTTTCTAATTAAATGGTAATTAATTGGAAAAGGAGTGATTTAATGATTGGACTTATTATTGCAATTATAATAGTAAATTTTATCGCATTTTATACTAATACACGGCTAACACTAAACCAAATTGTCCATATTTGGATGTTTACAATAGCATTACAAATGAATTTTGATTTTTATGTAGATATGGAATATAAGGGATACTGGTATTTTACAAAAAAAGCAGACTGGGAGGAATTACCTACAAATATTGTACTTGTACCGCCAGTTAATATAATATTTTTAAATTTCTTTCCTTTTGATAAAAGGATGATACAAAAAGTGATTTTCTTTGTACTGTTTTTAATCGGAATATTAATTTATGAAGTAATTGCACTGCTGCCTGAACCTTGGGGATACTTTCATTTAGGATGGTGGAATTTGGGGTATTCTTTAATATTAGACCCGATACTTCTATTGATTATGTTGGGGTATTATAAATGGATTTGTCGGATCGAATTAAAAAAATAGTTTTGTCTATCACGAGCAATAGTTAAAGATGAAGATTGCGACGGCAATCTTTTTTTCTTTTTGTGCTAACGAGAGTTTAGTTGAAGAAGGACTTGTTTATTAACTTCGTATTTGACTCTTATTATGTACTTAAAGCAATAGTCAGGGAGTTCCCTAACTATCGTTTTAAGCATAATCGTTCATCTTATTCGTGCTCGTATCTTACCACACCTAACACACTCACCTGAATCATAACTAAATTTATGCATTTTTAGAAAAAAACAGATAATAGCTTTAAGTTTCATGCTTGGTACTCCCTTTTTAATTGATTCAATACTAATTAAGGATAGCTATTAAATGTTATGGAATTATTTCCATTAAATTAAAATCACATAATAAAACGATTAAGAAAGTGTTTCAGTTTTAAGCTTTTTTTGAAAGTATTCTGGAACAATGTAATGAACAATACGAGAAAAATGTTCAGCAAATGTAAAAGTTCTTGTTAAACTAAAGGGGCATTTTACTTCAATAAAGATTTCGGTTTTTTTTGATATCACAGTATCAGAAATTAAAAGGTTAAACCGTTTATTATTTTTTACGTATGAGATGTACAAGTAAAAAGTAAAACGGGAAAGATAAAACAAAATAGAGGTAGGATTAATTTTAAATCTAATTCCCCTTCTTTAAAATGTTCGGAAATATTATTTGCCTCCACTAATGAAGTATAGAGGGTTAAAGCCACAACAGGAATTATCACTTTTTGCTTATTTTGAAATTTAAAAATATCTGTAGCCACAATAACTGCGGCGAAACAATATATAGAAATTTTATAAAAATCACAGATAATCACTGTGAGGATTGGAAAGATGTCCCACCTCTCCAAAAATTCTCCAATTTGAACTTTTCGCATTACATCCATTAAAGGAAAGAGACTTCGACTATAGAAAGGCTCACTGAGAACCGATATACTAAGAGCATGAACATAACATAATATAATGGTAACTAAAATGAGTGCTGATAATCCAATTCATTTTCCCAGATTCTCGATTTTTTAAACTTGGTAAAATAGTTGTAAAACATATCATTTCACCAAAAGGAAACATGACTATGTTTGGATAGGCTGCCTTTAGAACGGGAGTCCATCCTTTTTCAAAGATTGGAAAAAAGTTTTCAATTTTAATATACCCTCCAAATATAATGGCGGAATTACCCAATATCGTCAAAACTATGTAAAAAAGCATACATAATTCTGCTGTTCTCGGCCAACACTTTTACTCCCTTATAGAGTCCGTATGCTACAACAAGTATCAATAAAAATTCTATTACAATCAATGGGGTTTCATCATAGGCAGTTGTAATCATTAATTCACCAGCTTCCCTCAAATCTCTGGAAGCAATATAAATAAAAAAAAGGATATATAATAAACTAAGTAATCTTCCAATATGTTTCCCAAGAATTCTTTGGGCATAACAACTTAATGGAAGCTGCGGGTATTGACGTGAAAGGTATTCGTTAATTATAAATAAAAAACATCCACCAATGGAGGCAATTAATATAGATAGCCAGACATCCTTTTGGGATGCAAATCCAATTGGAAATACAATTGAAGTTCCTAACTCAAAAAAACAATCAAAACAAAGAATTGACTGGAGCTAATTTTTTCATTTTCCATAATTTTATATCTACCCTTCTTACCAATAACTACAAAATAGACCTAGCAATAGAACCTTTAAATTAAGTTGCTACAATGGATGGTAATTTATTCAAAAGAATATTAAGGAAACTCTTGATAAAGGGGAGGATTACTTATGTATTTACAGTCCGTATGAAAAAGTTCCTTTGTGAAGAATTTCACTTAAAGTAACGGGTAGCTTTAACACAATAAAGATTAAAATTAAAGAGCCAAAAATATGCAAGCTTTTATGCACTACTTGCGTATTTTGGCTCTTTTTGCATTGCATTTTTTAATTGCCAAACACAGTTGGTTATAGTTGTACATAAAAATTACCCATTTAAACTATCTTTATTTATAATTCGTAGAATTGATATTATATGTCTAGTTTGAAATTTTGCATACCTTCATTACTCATGTGTAGTTTACAGCACTCATTTAATACGCTTTATCATCGCAGTGTTCACTTAAAGTCTTAATTGGAATTAATGTACACTTGTCCAAAACCTAACCCTCTTTTAAACTAAAGATATTACAATAAAGGGAGAAAAAGCGTGAACAAAATACTCGCATTTTTAGCAACCTTTTCGATACTAATGGCTCTTAATTTCGGTGTGGCATATCTTTTTCAAGCCAATATTGTTGATTTAACTTTTCCAGTTGGAGTACTTGGAATCCTAGTTACTGCACCGAATAATCCAATGACAGATCTATTTAACAGCCAAATCTACATGGAGGTTGAGGGAAAAAGAGGCCCTAAATTTGGCAGAATGCCAATCTTTGCTTCAGTTGCTTATACTTTATTTGCGATTATCATTACATTCTTTTATTACAAAAGCTATTTCATATAGTTTGAATAAATTAACCGTTCATACTGTGCTGCTATCTTAGTGGCACTTTTGTTTTAGTTCGCATTTTCAGTCCATAACCTATTTGTTCGTTTTCCTTATTTAGTAGAAACCCTTTCAAAAGTTAAAAGGATGATAGATAATGATTACATATCATTAGGGAAGGAACAGTACCATGATTCCAATTGAATTAATTTGCCGTGAACTTAAACGATTAACAGACGATTTTTATAAATGTGACAATCCTAAAATCAAAAAACTAATACAAAATGATATGAAGCTTTTAAGTTATGCCCTTTTTGTTTCAGATCTCCCTGAAAAAATAGAAACTTAAATTTTTTATGCCGCAATGTTTGTCTCAGCTGAATTTATGATATACGATAACCAGTGCTTTTTTAACTCGATTGAGTATCAAGAAAATGTATTTAATTTTTTTTTAATGGACAGGTTCCCTACATGCATGTACAAGCATCAACATATACTGTACTAACCATAAAAGTTTCCTTTATTTGAAAATGGCAAAGCCACTTTATTTTTTTTGTTTAACCTTTTTCGGCTACTGTTCGTATGATGGGATTCCAATTATTGTTGCAATTTTACCATAAATCCACTTGTCTACATCTCCTATATTCTGTTACTATTTTCTAGTATTTAGTAAAAAGGAGTCATGTTTACAATGTTATCCTCAAAAAGTGTTGAAAAAAGCAACCTCATTCAGATTATTGAATTATTACGACAAGAGATGACCGAAACTGGACTAAAAGAAGGACTTACAAGTAAACAGACAATTGAACTTAGTCAAAAACTAGATGGCTATATTACAAAATATCAATATTATATGAACTAATTCACAATTTGTGTCAAATGTGACATAAAAGTATATTGGATTTTCATCTTTCTTTCATCTAAACAGCGCATTAGCTGAGAAGAAAAAGCTGCCATTGATGGCCAGCTATGCTCTTCAACAAAAGCTACCCGTTTGTTTAAGTACATCTTTTCACAATGTTATGTCTGAAATCTAACAAAAACCAGAGTAGCCATAGGAACTCTGGTTCAAATATTAATTATTTTCCTGATTGAACATTATGGTTTCTTATAATCATACCAGTAGATTTTATCATTCCAAACTGTTCATAGTAAGATTGGAGGTCCACATCACACATTAAGTCAATCATATAAAAATCTTGAAGTTCATTTAGAATTCTTCGAAATAATTCCTTTCCTATCCCTTGATTTTGATATTCAGGTAAAACCTCAAGAAAAGGAATGTAAGCAGATAACACCCATCGGTTATTGCTGTAACAAATCGGACCACTTTATTTGTATTTTGGTCGATAGCGATGACACGTTGATCACTTTGATTTAACAATTTTAAATGTGTTTGTGGATTAGGTGAGTTTAACCAATTCACAAAAAATCCTTCTAACATATCTGGTGAAATGTCATTTGCCGTAATTTTATATAACATATTCGTCAACTCCTATCTGAGTTTCAATAGTTCTTCTCAGATGGCGTATCAATTGAAAAGTAACAAATAGAAAACCTCCAGCTTTTCAGGATACTTTATTCTATTCGATAAGAAACCTAAATTTCCCCTCTAAAATTGGAATATTTATTTAACTAAACTGCCCGTATTTCAACAAGAAAAAATGACCGCCGCGCGATCACATCATCCTGGATAAAAGCACCCTTTAGTTTAAGTGTAAATCTTCACAAAGTTTTCTTAGCTTTCTTGAAAATTGTTGGCGTACTGGTCTTTATAATAAAGAAACATTACCTCATTGTTGAAGTAATGCAACTTAGCTTTACTTACACTGATTGATATTACCTCTTAATATAGGTGGTCCCAATTTTTCATTCTTTGTATTTGAGAGACGAACCTGCACTTCTATATTTTCCATCTTTGCTGTTATTTCATCAAATCTTCCTGCCCAAGTGGGACTATCTATTTCTGGAGTAGGATAAAGTCCGAAACGCCAACTTATTTCACTTGGCTTAAAGGCAAATCCTTCATAACTGTTGTAATTTCCAAAAGAAGATGGTTTAGGAAGGTGAACTCCAAGGATACTTATATTTGTTCGTACGAAACCTGGCTCACGTAACCGTACTTTATAAATTAAGGCTGTGCCCTTTGCATTTTCAAGTTTCTTATCTATCGGTTCCAAGACCATACTGCAAGGGAATGTTGCTGCCTTTGAATGTAAAGGATAAATACAAAAAGTTAAGACGATAAATATGCCAAAAATAAATTGTTTCATAAAAACACCTCTTACAATTCTTTTGGGTTAATCTACCCTAATTAAGCCCTAAATATTTCTTATTTCACTAACCTGCCACGTTTCTTCAATAAGAAAAACAAGATCGCCGTAGCCACCCCGTTAGAACATAATCCACCAATTATTTTATTAGGAACTAGCCGAAGCAATCATTGCAATACTCCACATTATCAAGGTAAATGATGTTGTAAGCCAGAATGTATTAACCATAGTTTTCTCATCATTCTTGACTTTTTTGATTACGGAAACTAGGTTAAGACAAAATACCATGGACAATATCGGCATTAAAAAACAACCAATATAGAAAAATGCAATTATGAAAATCCCCCCCTATAATTTAAAATATCTCTATATAAATTCTATTCCGCCCATATCCATAATTTTTCTACCCTACTAATCTGCCCATTACTTCAATAAGAAAAAGCATTACCGTTGTTCCAGTAATGCTACCCGTTAGCTAAAAATTATTAAAGAAGTGGATTTTCTACGCCTAAGTGAATCCAATCTGCTTTTGGAGGTCCATAAGAAATTTATTTTCACGGTAGTTAAACTAGGAGTTTAGAGATTTCTTCAGTGTATCTCTTAAAAAAGCTTCAACAGTTCGACGCCATTCTCTTGGCTGGTCCAAATGTAATTCATGTCCTGATTCTGAAATGCAAACATTCTGTCCGTTTGGTATCGAATTAACCATATCGTATACTACCTCTTTAGAAATGAATCCCTTTTCTCCAGTGACAACCAAAGTAGAGCACTTTATTTTTTTCCACTCTTCCCAATAATCCCGAGATTCGAGGTCTTCCATCGAATGAACCATGCTGTCGATTCTAAATGCAGGGTAATACCCATCCTCCCGCTTATCTAACAATTCGGCGAACGTTTTTCCTCGAAAAGTACCTTTACCAAAAAATTCCCATGCATCATCAAATGTTTTGAAAGGAACATTCCATTTTTCCAACCAACGTCTTATCCCTGTCTGTATACCCCGAGACTGATTAGGGGCTGCTTCAACAATAATAAGAGTTTGTACCAACTCGGGGCGTTTTGTAGCAACGAGAAACGCATTAATGCCTCCCATAGATTGACCGATGAGAATAATTGGTGTTTTGCAGTGTTGTTCAATTGTATTTATTGCATCTTCTACGTAAGCCACCCTTGAAAAGTCACTTGTATCCTCTGCACTTTCCCCATGACCTCGTTGATCAAGTGCAATTACTCTTCCAAATTGGGTAAGCCACTCCGCTGTATTATTCCATTCTCTTCCTCGACCTGCCAACCCATGTAAGAGCAATATATCTCGTGAGCTATTCCCTCCATAATCTAAAGCGTTTAATTTAATCCCTCTTGAATTTACAGTTAAACTGCTTGCCATGGTTTTTATTCATACCCCTCTTATTTTTTCATTTTTAGAGCTTATTCCACAACATCACCTATGATTCCTTCTTATACTAAACTGCCCAGTTACTTCAATAAGAAAAGCCGCCGAAAAAGGCAGCCAGATTGTTGAACAAGAAATTAACGTTTTATATCCTTATCATATGTTTCAGCGACCAACTCAAAGTTTAAATCGTCTTTATTGATAAATACACTTGTCTTAAAAGGATAACCCGTTAATGTAGAAACAATATCAACCTCAACAAGGTTGAACTTTACATTATAAGCCTCCTCAATATCCAGTCCACCAGTTAAAAAAATGTTCCCCATCACCAAATGATTTAAAAACAACCACTTTTTCATCCAAATCATTTTTATCCATCTCAACCCACTCACAGTTTACTAGAGCTTTGAACGTAGGATAAGAATACGTGATTTAAAACTTCACCGTTAAATTCCGTATGTTCCTGTAATAGAGGCTTATACTCCTTGAAGTTTTCAGTAAAATGCTTTGCTAGGTCGTTGTAATTCATCTTTTTCTCCCTGTATTAAAACGTGTTTAATACTATATTTCTCTATGAAGTGTAAAGGTACTCCTTCTTCAACAAACCTGCACCGTTAGCACAAGAAGAAACGGGATCGCCGCAGCCATCCCGTCTTTAACATAAGCACCCGTTAGCTTAAGTACACTTCTTCACAATATCATCGTATTGTTCATTACATTGTTCCAGAATACTTTCAAAAAAAGGTTAAAACTGAAACACTTTCTTAATCGTTTTATTATGTGATTTTAATTTAATGGAAATAATTCCATAACATTTAATAGCTATCCTTAATTAGTATTGAATCAATTAAAAAGGGAGTACCAAGCATGAAACTTAAAGCTATTATCTGTTTTTTTCTAAAAATGCATAAATTTAGTTATGATTCAGGTGAGTGTGTTAGGTGTGGTAAGATACGAGCACGAATAAGATGAACGATTATGCTTAAAACGATAGTTAGGGAACTCCCTGACTATTGCTTTAAGTACATAATAAGAGTCAAATACGCATTAATCGTTTTTCTTCTTCAACATAAGCACCCTTTCCTTTAAGTGTAATGCTTCACAAATTATTGTATGCTGTATACTCCACATTTATCGTCCAAATGATTGACTAAAAGATTGTCCAGATTGCACAATTTGACGTGCATTTTTTAGACGGAGAGACTCATATTCCAGAAGAGCCTCAGTTGCTCCAGTTCCCTGTATCCCCTTTGCAACACATTCAGCTAAGGTAGAAGCATCTTGTAAGGAAGCATTAAATCCTGACGCAGTTAGTGGTGTAGGTAGATGTGCAGCATCTCCAACGATTGCTATACGTCCTTTCACTAGATTTTCAGGAACATACTCGGCAATCGGTGTTCCGATAAGATTACGTGTTTGAATACTATGGAGGATTGCGTCCAACCAAGGTTGAGCCCATCTGTCAGAAGCCTTTTCAGCTAGCTCAATCAATGTCTGTTCAGGGATGTCTGGTGCATAAAGTGAATGTTGCACAACGTCTCCTTTGACACATCCAAGACGACGTAACAAATCATTTTGAGTGTTATCGTACCAAGCCCATCCCAGTCGTCGATCTCCTAGAGCTGTAGAACCGTCTGCTCCAGCAATAATGGAACCGAGTAAAAAGTCACCGATACCATCTGGCATAGTAAACTTTGGGGCATTGAGGCTAGGTCGGTGTTTTTCAGGTATGTCTTTCTCATCTACAATAGCTACCCATATCAAGTATCCCGCAAAAGTGGCGTTCGGTTTATGCGGTGAAACATAACGTCGCATAATACTACGGTGACCATCTGCACCAATTAAAATATCTCCGTGGAATGTTTCACCCTTATCCGTCACAACCCAAGCAGAGTTGTCGTCCTGATTAACAGTTAGAACACGGGCATCATAACGTAAGTCAATTCTGGAATCAGTTTCAACTTCTGTGCGTAATCGAAACTGTATAGATGACCAAGCCTCGGCCGACCTAATTCCACCAGAAGCAAGTTCTCTCAAGAATTTAGCTGTTTTTGTTCGATCAATTTCCCCACTGTCAACCTGAAGAACAGCACCACTACGTGGTTTCGCCCCAGCTCTCTCTAAAATTGTAACCTTCAGTCCAGCTTTTGAAAGAGCAATCCCTGTCATTAGTCCAGAAAGCGACGCACCAACTACAACCGCAGAGCAGTTATCTTCTTTTATAAAAGTATCATTGATTGATTTGTTCCTGAAATTCATTCTCATTGCGTTTTTCCCCCTTACTAGTAATGTCTTCAAAAAGGAAAAACCGAATTTCCAAATTTGGAAATTCGGTTTTTAAGTGATAAAAAACATTAAACATCAAATTTAACGTTACCAAGCCATCTTACAAATTCAGGATCTCTATGTGAAAAGAACACGCTCTCTTTCGTATCTAAAGTAGCAATAGTCTCCATATCCTCATGACTTAATTCAAAGTCAAAGATATTAAAGTTTTCTATGATTCTTTCTTTATGAACTGACTTTGGAATCACGACTACTTCTCTTTGTGTTAACCAACGTAAAATCACTTGGGCAACAGATTTATTGTATTTTTCAGCTATTGATGCTAATACTTCATTTTGGAACATGTTATTTTTTCCTTCGGCAAACGGACCCCAGGACATAATCTGAACATTGTTCTCTTTCATAAGGTTATGACTTTCTATTTGTTGGCAAAAAGGATGGGTTTCAACCTGGTTTACTGCTGGAACTACTTCATTATGATCAATCAAATCAACTAGACGGTCCGGATAGAAGTTGCTGACTCCAATCGCCCTAATCTTACCTTCACGATACAATTCCTCCATCGCACGCCAAGAACCATATACATCCCCAAATGGCTGATGGATTAAATACAAATCGATATAATCTACTTGTAATCGTTCCAGTGATTTTGCGAATCCTTTCTTGGCATTCTCATAACCTGCATCTTGAATCCAAAGTTTTGTCGTAATAAATATTTCTTCTCTTGGGACACCACTTCGCTTGATAGCTCTGCCTACTGCTACTTCATTCATATAGGCTGCTGCTGTATCAATCAAGCGATAACCTGCCATAAGGGCATCATATACTGCCTGTTCACATAGGTTTGGATCTTCAATTTGATATACACCAAAGCCAAGAATAGGCATCTCAACACCGTTGTTTAAAATTACTTTTTGCATATATAACTCCTCCTGTATTTTAAATGTAATATTTCAAATCACTGATTTTATCCCATTTAGTCCTCATTGGTGGGTGATTTACAATTTCAGTAACTTGAACTATGATAATCCTATCACCTTCGAGCGACACGAAGGCAAGGGATTTTAAAAAGTTTTTTTAAAAATTTTAGGGAGTGGTTAAAATGCATACTGTAAAGGAAGTGTCCAAGCTACTTGATCTGACTCAACATACCGTTCGTTTCTATACGGATAAAGGATTAGTTCCAAGTGTTCAGCGTGACAAAAACAATAATCGACTTTTTGATCAAGAATCAATCAACTGGCTTATAGGTGTTAAATATCTGAAGCAAGTTGGTATGTCAGTGGAAGACATTAAAGCCTATGTAGATTTGTGTTTGGAAGGTAATAGTACCATTCAGGAACGATATGAAATCATTTTGAAACAAAAAGAGATAGCCCTGGCTCAATTAGAGGAAGCGAAACGAACAGTAAAATATATGGAAGAGAAGGCAAATCACTATCTTGAGATTATCAATGGTGTAATCCCAGATGACACGAATCCTGGAGATTGGGAATCAAAATATGCTAAAACCAAACTAAAAAAAAGACCAAGCTGATTTGGAAATCGGCTGGTACTAATGCCTTGGAAATTGAAAACCGACCAATGATTAGAAGAATTTCTTTCTACTATTACAATATTTCTGCTTCAAAATTGACTGAATTTGTGAAGGAGTATACTTAAACTAAACTGCTCCGTTAGTTCAATAAGAAAACGGGATAGCACAGCCATCCCATCTTTAACATAAGCTACCCTTTAATTAAGTTTAAACAATCCTTGCTCTTTCCATTGGTCGAAATATTTTTGATAACCCATTTCCTCTGCGGTCATAGTGTATATCGTATCTCCAAATTTAAGAGTATGAGAACCGGACAATTCTTCATAGGTCGGATTCCCAGCTACATCCCCGAAAAGCGTTTCGAATGTTTTCACATCCACTGAATGTGTTGTTCCATTCTCGTAGGTTTCAAGAAGAATGTAATCAACCTCATCCTGAGCAAGAGCTGTATGCTCCTTAAAAATCAAACCAGCTTCATTTAATGACAAATATAATTGAATCATATTAAACCTCTACTCGAACAAAGAAAAAGTGTAGCCATTGCGTTACTTTAACTAAGAAAAATTTCAAGCACCTGATGTAGTCAAAAAATACATTCCTAAAAGAATAATCATTACCACCAATACACCTTTTAACTCCTCCCTTATTTTGACCACTATTTTTCTACTAAGACATAAAATTCTAGGTCACTTCCTATTCCTTCTTCAACTATCCTGCACTTTAGTTTAACAAGAACCTTTACATTCGCTTCAGATTTTTCTCGGTATGCGTAGCAATTTATTTTATTTTTCCATGCTTGTCCATTTCAAAAATTGCCCATTAACATAAAATGTAGTACCTCAAAGATAAGGAGGTGATTTTTATTGAGTAATTATAATGGTGGGAAGTTCATTCGTTTTAATTGTCGTTCTATTCATCCTATTAATTATTGTTGGCGCTACCTTAGTCCGCTAATACTTTTAGCATCTAGCAGCTATTTAAATAACCGTGAGAGGTTAGACAGAAGAAACAGCCTTTCTCTGAAAGAGGCAAAGCCACCTTATTTTTTTTGTTTAACGCTTTTTTAGCTATTTCTCGAATTAAGTAATAATTTACTTAGCAAGTCTAAATTTCCACCTTGTTACATATAATTGATTATAAGTATCTGTACTTTTAAAGAAAGGAATTTACGAATGAACGAAATAAAACTCCTTTTATCGAAAGAAATTGGTCGTCTAATTGATGATATTTATAAATGTAACAACGAAACTTTAAGGGAAAAAATTTTAATGGATATTATTCTATTAAATGACGCTATTATGCAAGATAATGATGAGGCTTTTTAGTTTAGAGTTATGTCGCAATTTAGTTCAAATACGATGTTAATAAACAAGTCCACTCAGCTCCCTCAGTTTAATACGATTTTCTCCCGAATACTCGCTTATCCACTTAACTTCATAGCTTGTGCAAGAACGAAAGTATTGCCCCCTCTTACCCAGATAACATCAAACTGATTAAGATTTTCTTTTAACCCCTCTGGATTATGGAAATACTTTTTCAAATCTAAAATATCCACTGTAAAACCTATTCTTTGAAGTTCTAATACGTCTATTGAATCACTTTTATTCTTTCTTACTAAGTCAGTCGAAGAGTACAACAAGTTGTTTGAGGAGGCGGGAACATTAGCTGGTATGGAGGATTGGAAAATAACTCTCGGCGGTGTTAGTGATGCCTTGGTTTTTGCTGAATTTGGTATCCCGTCAGTGAATCTGTCAGCAGGCTACCAAAATGAACATAAGCCCACTGAAACCGTAAATTACAAGTCAACCTTTGAAACGGTGCTGCTTTTAGAATCGGTTTTACATCATCAATTAATCAAACAAAACGCTATAACGGCCAGAAAATACAAAAAGCTAAAAAGACAAATAGATAGGGTTCTTTTATCACCCACCCATACAGCTGCTTAGATTTGACGAACAACCATAAAGTTACCTATACTTGTCAGATACTGCAGGGTTGCTTGTATGCAAGGAGGGAAACATGGATTACATTTCACCGAAAAAAGCGGTGTTTAAGGTGGAACGGTCGCCTAAAGACACCATAGCGGCAGCTCGTCGTCATACCGTTGGGCTTAAATCAGACGGCACGGTGACAGCTGTTGGTGATAATAAATATGGTCAATGTGATGTAAAAGGCTGGCGCGATGTGGTAGCGGTCGCGGCGGGAAATGTTCATATGGCGACGAATACGGGGAATGCTCATACCATCGGTCTTAAATCGGATGGGACGGTGGCGGCTGTAGGTTGGAATATGCATAGCCAGTGCAATGTAAACAATTGGCGCGATATTGTAGCGATTGCGGCGGGTTGGCGTCGGACCATTGGGCTTAAATCGGATGGAACGGTGGTAGCAGTGGGCCGAAATCATGACGGTGAATGCAATGTAAGCAGCTGGCATGATATGGTGGCGGTCGCTGCGGGTGACTGGCATACCATCGGGCTTAAATTGGACGGCACGGTAACGGCTGTCGGTAATAATCGCTATCGCCAATGCAATGTAAGTGATTGGCGCGATATTGTGGCGGTCGCAGCGGGTTATCTTCATACCATCGGGCTTAAAACGGATGGGACGGTGACAGCTGTAGGTTTGAATAAACATAACCAATGCGATGTAAACGACTGGCGGGATATCGTAACGGTTGCGACGGGCAGTAATCATACCATCGGCCTTAGATCGGACGGTACGGTAACGGCTGTGGGTTGGAATGAGTATGGCCAATGTAATGTAAGTGGTTGGCGCGATATTGTGGCCATTGCGGCGGGTTGTGCCCATACCGTCGGGCTTAGATCGGACGGCACCGTGGTTGCTGTAGGTGATAATGGATATGGTCAATGCAATGTAAGCGACTGGCGCGGCATCCAGCTTCCCGGCAAATAGTTTTTAATAACATCAAACCAGCGAATCACTGAACGAGTTAAGGAACATTGCTTTAGAAGTAAGGCCATTCCATTAAAGGTCGTGTTTATGAAAGATTACAAGCCTAATTCCTCGATGGAGGGATTAGGCTTTTTCCTTTTCAAAATCATTGTTTTATCCTATTGGTAAATGAGATGCACATTTTCCCACATATATGTCGTCCAAAAAACTGTTTTTCGTAAAACCATCTGGCTGATTATTTTTTGCCTCCACGAGACCATATCACCACTGGAATGAGTAACAGGGATAAAATCCCTCCAACAATGGATAATGTTGAATAACTGGAACCTGCCACAACGATTCCCGACAAGGCTCCACCGGCAGCTCCTGACAACGCTATCAATACATCTACTGCACCTTGCGTTTTAGCCCGTGTGGAAGTGGCAGTTGAATCAACAATAAGTGCAGTCCCACTGATCAAACCAAAATTCCATCCCAATCCAAGTAAAGATAGAGCGATGACAATGAGAACCATAGAATCTCCTTGTGCAAATGCGGCTAGTAAACCTGCCAGAAGCAACGTAGTTCCAGAAGCAAGGGCCATTGCCGTACGCCCCAACTTATCAACAAGGAAACCGGTAACCAGTGAAGGGAGATACATGGCACCTATATGAAAACCAATAACAAGACCGACTGCCCCCAAGTCAAGTCCATGATGCATCATATGAACCGGTGTCATGGTCATAATAGCGACCATGACGATTTGAGTAAGAACCATAATCGTGGCTCCCACGAATATGCCTCTTTTATTTTCTTCTGTATGTTCAGTTGTTGCCAATTGTCCTTTATCACTAGCTTCTTGGTTGGCCGCTTCTATCGTTCTGGCGATAACTAACGGATCGGGACGAAGCATGATGAATAGGACAACACCTGCTAAGATATAGGCTGCCGCTCCTAAAAAGAAAGGGCCAGCAAGTGATGGAACACCAATCGAAAGAGCGAAATTCCCCATCACATTCACTAGATTTGGTCCTGCAACGGCACCAAATGTGGTAAAAACCATTGTAATACTAATTGCAGTCGCCCGCTGTTTACTATTTGCTAAGTCCGTACCTGCATAACGAGCTTGTAAATTTGTTGCCGACCCTGCACCATAAACAAGCAGGGAAATAAATAACAAGAAAATACTATTTATGATGGCTGCCATGATGACTCCTATTGCTCCAAGCCCACCAATCATAAAACCGGCTGATAGACCTGTACGACGTCCATAACGTTGAGAAAATCTCCCTACAAATAAAGCGGCTCCTGCTGACCCTAAAGTAAGTAATGCGGAGGGAATTCCAGCAAACGCATCCGTACCGAGCATTTGCTGGGCAAGAAGAGCCCCCACTGTAACTCCTGCTGCTAACCCTGCACCACCAAAAATTTGTGAAATACTTACAACGAATAATGTCCGCTTGTATAACGATTTTTGTTTTTCTGAAGAACCAATGTAGTTGTTTAACGAAGCTGTTTGGGCGTCTAACACTTTTTCTTTTTGTAACATGATCCAAACCTACCTTTCTAGAAACCTACTTCTATTTCTAATAAACTGCCATCTAGATTTGACTCATCATAACACGCACAAAAAAACCATACAATATTATAATTGTATGGCAAACAATATTAGGTAAAACCGTTTAGCACACTTAGGATCATACTTTTTTATATATTCGCATTTATTTGTATTTAGGTATCTCAAATACTAGCTTATAGGAGTCTACTAAACTATATAAATTATATATTTGCGAAACTTGTTTCGCGGCCCAGCCAATATCAGATGCATACTGATGGGTAGCAGTCCCAGTTGCAGCTGCAGCTTTAGGATTCCATCTCATTTTATAAAGCGTATCTTGCCCTGTGCCAATATAGCCATTGGCAATAAATTGGGCACCACCAATAATAGCCGCTTCAGGAGTGAACCAACCAGCATTATAAGCAAATTGAGCACCACTGGTTATAGCAGAATTGTCATAAGCACCAATTCCGTACATATTATATACCGTTTTTCCATTTATTTGGACACCTTTTGCAAGCTCAGATGTTCCATTATTTGTTTCTAATAATGCATGAGAAATAAGATACATTTCATTTAGACCATATTTATTGCCAGCTGAAATGAAAGTAGATGCTAACCCTACCAGGATGCCCTTTCCGGTTAGTATTCTTTCGTTTACTTCATCCGCACTAAGATTCGCGGTTACAGATAATTTTAGAAATTGAAGCGAGTCTAGGGTTTTACTTTGGGAATTTTTCGGATCCAAATAATAGCTTACATCATCCGGGCTTGCGTTAACCCACGTTTTATCATAAGCAATTTGGTACCACTGATAGCCATCGGTTCCCTTTACTGTATTTAAGATTTGAACACTCTGCTGGTTCGTTACCTGACCGATGACCCAATAATTTGTACCAGCCCCGCCTCTTACATTCCAGCTTCCTCCTATAACGGTGGCAGCTGAAGAACTAGTCAGCTTTAAAGCATCTTCCCTAATGTATGTATCATACTTCTTATCTGTTTGTGGATTCACAGCCATCTCGGTCTTTAGCATATCTGCTAAGCTAATATTATAATTTTCATATGTAATTTCGGTTGAACGATCTGTGGTGTTTGGATTAAAGGGTGCTGTTTCTGATAAGTATTGTGTACTAACGTAACCAGTTAGCCCATTGGCCGTTACTTTCGACCAGCCATTTTCTTCGGAAAGAACTGTGACAACGGTCCCCCGGGCCAGCTTTGTAATAATTGCTGCATTTGCTGAAGCGGATGCGCGCATATTTAAGCTAGATCCATAAATCACATTTACGTATTTTTCAACCTTTTCCCCATTATTCTGCTCAGAACTGCTAGCAGGGGCTGTATTGGCTGCTGAATCAGAATTACTTTCAGGAGTAGTGCTATCTGCTGAATCAGGATTGCTTTCAGGGTTTGTGCTGGCTGCTGAATCAGGATTGCTTTCAGGGTTTGTGCTGGCTGCTGAATCAGAATTGCTTTCAGGGTTTGTGCTGGCTGCTGAATCAGTATTACTTTCAGGGGTTGTACTGGCTGCTGAATCAGAATTGCTTTCAGACCCTGTCGTGGAGTCTGTTCCAGTTGTAGGCTTAGTGTCAGACAAAAATTGGGCATTAACAAATCCAGTTTTTCCATAAACTTTGACTTTGGCCCAACCGTTTGATTCAGAATATACGGTTACTTCGATGCCCCGGGCAATTTTAAGCAAAATAGATGCATTTGTCGAGGCGCTTATGCGCATATTTAAGGAAGAGCCTACACTGACATTTACATATTTTTTTATGGTTTGCTCTGCTTCTCCTGAAGTACCGCTAGCCGGTTTAGTCGCAGAAAGAAACTCAGAGCTTACATAACCCTTCTGTCCATTAACTTGTATTTCGGCCCATCCCTTTGACTCGGAATATACCATTACTTCGGTTCCATGTGTAAGTTTTGTCAAAATGGCAGAACTGATGGAAGCACTTTTCCGAACATTTAAGCTGGAGCCAGAGTTAATATTTACATATTTTGCTACGGACTGATTTGCGGTTGGAGTAGAATGATTAACAGTAGATTTTGGGTCTGATGTTGATAGAAAGCTAGAGTTGACATACCCGGTTTTTCCATAGACAGTTATTTTAGCCCATCCCCCCGCTTCAGAATAGACTTGTACGGCAATCCCTTTAGCAAGTTTAACGATAATAGATGCACTGGTTGAAGCTCCATTTCGCATATTTAATGAGCCGCTGGAGATATTGACATACTTGGTGGTCGTTTTTACAGTAGCCGCCGTGGTCGACCTGCTAGGATTTTCAGCTGATAAAAAGCTCGCGCTGATATACCCGTCTTTCCCGTTGGCCTTCACTTTCGCCCAACCGTTCGATTCAGAGTAGACGGTGACAGCGGTCCCTTTGGAAAGAGCAGTCACAACTGATGAGCTGCTAGAAGCTCCACTCCGTAGATTCAATGTGCCGCTGGAGATATTGACATACTTGGTTGTCGTTTTAACAGCACCCGCCGTGGTGGTACTGCTAGGATTTTGAGCAGATAAAAAGCTCGCGCTGACATACCCGTCTTTCCCGTTGGCCTTCACTTTCGCCCAACCGTTCGATTCAGAGTAGACGGTGACAGCGGTGCCTTTAGAAAGAGCAGTTACAACCGAAGAACTACTAGAAGCTCCACTCCGTAGATTCAATGTGCCGCTGGATATATTGACATACTTGATTGTCGTTTTAACAGCACCCGCCGTGGTGGTACTGCTAGGATTTTGAGCTGATAGAAAGCTCGCGCTGACATACCCGTCTTTCCCGTTGGCCTTTACTTTCGCCCAACCGTTCGATTCAGAGTAGACGGTGACGGCGGTCCCTTTGGAAAGAGCAGCCACAGCCGAAGAATTGCTAGAGGCTCCACTGCGTAGATTCAATGACCCGCTGGAGATATTGACATACTTGGTTGTCGTTTGAACCGCACTAGCTGTAGTAGCATTGCTAGGATTTGTAGCGGCTAAAAAGCTCGAACTGACATATCCTTCTTTCCCGTTGGCCTTTACTTTTGCCCACCCGTTGGATTCAGAGTAGACGGTGACAGCGATCCCTTTAGCAAGAGTTGCAACAACCGAAGAGCTGCTTGAAGCTCCACTACGTAAATTCAATGACCCGCTGGATATATTGACATACTTTGTAACTGCCTGATTGGCGCTGACTTGAGTAAAGCTCGAGTCAGCAAAAACAGCTTCCTCAAAAGCAACCGTTGAGAGTACAGCGAAACAAAACGTTGGTAATATAGCCTTTTTTACCACACTACCCCGCAATCGATAATCCTCAGAAAATTTCTTCTTTCGTGATATTCTTGTGGGTTCCATTGATCCTCCTCCAAAAAATTATTATTCTATAAAACTTCCTCTATTTCATAATAACGGAAAAAGAGGAAGAAATTCAAAGGATTTTGCCAAATTTACGTAAATATTGGGTAAATTTGTGGTAAATTAGGAATCCGTGGAGAATGATTTGATTTATATTTGCTTTTAGGAAATGGTCTAACGATTCTACTTTGATTATTTTTCAATACAAACAATGACTCTTTGCTGTCTATAAAAACGTATAAAGCTGCCAGATTCAATGACTATTGATGAATAGTGAATTGAATCTGGCAGCTCTTTTTTTAAAAATATAAGACAAAATAATTAGTGAGTTTTCTTCAATCCCTAATAGAATAAGCCTAAAAAAAAAGCAGATTTTGGCATTCAGAAGCTGATCGTTCTGTAATGTTTCCAACAAAATCATCCAGCCAAAAGGCACATTATTCTTTATCCTTTTCTTCCAATAGGTTCAATTCTGTTTTTGCTTGGGAAACGAGGAATTCATCATTCCAACCGTTATAATTAAACATAGACCAAATCTTTTGATTTTTCTTGTGAAATTCATGAATCTTTTCGGTCAGATCATAATAAGGCAGATTGCCTTTCTTCCATTCCAAAAAGGCCTGATATAACTGTTCCAGGTAGTCTTCTGTCAGTTTTTGATGATACTTCTCGACAAGCTCTCTGTCTCTCTTTCTCTCTTCCTTTGATTTTTTGCTTCTTCCCATTTAGTCTTCATCCTTCTTATTTTCAAACTCATCTATTCGTTGTTCTAATTTAACTAATTTTTCTTGTTGCTTCTCGATTACTTTAGTCTGTTCCTGGATTAGATTAAACAAATCATCTTAAGAACTACTTACATTTAATATTCGTAGTTGTAGCGTTTCGTCATGAATTGGCTATTCAAAAGAACAGATTTCGCTTTCATACTTTTTTCCAGCCACTTCCTTAACAGTTTCAAAAATGAGACTTTTATATCCGCATCAAGCCAGTCCGCCACAAAGGAATTGCTGTCACTTACAATCATCCAATCATCTTCGATTTTAGCGTTAGTGTTCGCTAGCCATGTTTCAAAACTAGGTTTTGATATTTTATCACGAATCTTTTTAAGAACCAAAGACCATAAATCCTTTACCGCTGTTTTATGTTGAAATGTCTTTGACACATTCGTTAAATGTATGACTTCATTCATTGAAAGCACCTCCTGATATCTTGCTTTCATTGTATGATCCTGAAGAGGTAGGTTTTAGTAAGCAATGTCATGACTTTAAGGTGACAAATGTCAGTGTTTAGCTAAGATAAATAAAAAAACACCACAGTATCAAAGACTGCGGTGTTACACTTTCCTTCTATATCATTTTTGTATTGTTCTAAAATAAGATAAATGAAAAGCCGCTAACATAAATTCAGTGGTAGCTAATTCTCACAATCCCCCTATTCAAGTGCCACGGCTACCCATGCCATCTATTTTAATAAACGAGACACTAGATACGGAAAAAAGAACTTCATGAATGATGAACGCTCCTTTTTACTGTACCTTTATTTACTACATAAGGGGCCTCGGTTGTCCCTTTCAATTGGATACCATCCCCAATTTGGACATCCTTATCTAAAATGACCCCATCAAGTAGGCAGTTTTCTTCAATCCGACACTTCTGCATGATAATGGAGTTTCGAACAATCGAACCTTTTCCGATTTTAACGGCTCGAAAAATAATGCTATTCTCCACTTCCCCTTCAATCATGCATCCATTGGCGATTATCGAGTTCGTCACCTTTGCGCCCTTTTTATAGTATGTTGGCGGCTCATCCTTTACCTTTGTAAAGATGGGCTCATTCTGATTAAAAATCTGTTTCCATACAGGTGGGTGAAAAAGATCCAAGCTATTTTGATAATAACTGTTGAGAGAATCTATAATGGCTAAATAGCCTGTCCAATCATATCGATTAATTTGAAAATTATGCCGTTTATCATGCACGACATCTAAAATACTGTAATATCCCTGATCCTTGTATTGTTCAAAAAGACTTAGCAATAAGTCTTTACTTAAAATGTAAGTCTCTATAGGTTTCCCATTATGAACGACCTCTGTAATATCCGCTCCTATTTCCAAATGACGATCTAAAATCTTACAAAAGTCAAGGATTCCGATCGTATAGCAATTGGCAATAACGACATACTCTTGCTTACTACGTAAGAAATAGGTCATATTTTTTGCAAAATGAGCTAAGGATCCAAATCTCTCGTTTCGAGAAGTGCCTTCAGGTGAAAATACAAACAGCCCATCCCGCTTTCTGTCCAAATCCCATTGCTTGCCTGATCCTAAGTGATCCATCAGGGACCGAACCTCTTGGCCAGTGAAAACAGCCACATTCGTAATCCCTGAATTCACCATATTGGATAACATAAAATCAATTAATCGATATCGTCCTGCAAACGGAACAGAGGCTAAAGAACGTTCCGCAGTTAACGTTTGATATGTGTCAAACTCAGTGGTGGCATTGATAATTCCAAGCATTGAACACGGCATAGTATCTCCCTTTCTCCTCTATGGGTTTTTTACGATTCTTCTCCTGCAAACAGGATCACGGCGCCCTCCTTTGATGGGCGAATGACCGCGTGATCTTCAACTACGATTCCGGGTGCGATAATGGCTCTTTCTATCAGTGCATTTTTTCCTACACGGGTATCCGGCATGATAACAGAATCGCGAATCACGCTTCCTTCTTCTACTGTTACGCCCTGGAATAAAACCGAATGATCGATGATTCCTTCCACCGTGCAGCCCTCATTAATCAATGACTCTTCTATTTGAGCTGACGGGGCAATATATTGGGGTGGCCGATTTGGATTGGCAGAGTAAATTCTCCAATCTCGATCATACAGATCTAGATCTTTCTCTTCTTTTAATAAATCCATATTGGCTTCCCACAAACTCCCAACGGTCCCAACATCTTTCCAATAGCCTTTGAATGGATACGCTATAACCTTTTTATTTTCTTCGAGTAACAATGGAATAATATCTTTACCAAAATCATTGGTTGATTCTGGATTTTTATCGTCCATTTCTAAAAACACTTTTAAAACCGGCCATTTAAAGATATAGATACCCATTGATGCTAAATTATTTTTCGGGGATTTTGGTTTTTCCTCGAATTCAATGATCTCTAAATCCTCATTCGTATTCATGATTCCAAACCGGCTTGCTTCCTCCCAAGGCACCTCGATGACAGAAATGGAAACATCCGCATCCTTTTCCATATGATAATGAAGCATTTCAGAATAATTCATTTTGTAAATATGGTCACCGGAAAGAATGATCACGTATTCTGGATTGTATTGTTCTAAATAATTCAAATTCTGATAAATAGCGTTTGCTGTACCTCTATACCACCTAAGGCCGGAAGTTTCCGAATAAGGAGGCAAGACGGTTACACCACCATTCATTCGATCTAAATCCCACGCGCTGCCGATTCCGATATAAGAGTGCAAAACAAGGGGCAAGTACTGAGTTAATACCCCGACTGTATCAATCCCAGAGTTTGTACAGTTACTTAAAGGAAAATCAATGATTCGATATTTTCCACCAAAGGAAACAGCCGGTTTTGCCTTATCTCTTGTCAATGAACTAAGACGGCTGCCTTGTCCTCCTGCCAGTAACATGGCTACGCACTTTTTTTTCTGTTTCATTACTTTTACTCCCCTTTCTTGTATTCACAGGCCGGAAGATGGAGATTCCATTAGGTGGTGTGGTAAGTTCTAGAGGCACATGGCTGGTTGTAAAAAAAAAATTGCAACCGCTTTCACTTTGTTTAACCATTCAAAGCCCCCATTTTCCTGCTATATCGGCCACAATGCCTTAGAACGGTTAAATAGCTTCAACCATTCTTTGATTAACGATGCAGCTTATAATGGTGTAATACCCATTCTGAACCTTCTAAATCCTTCCATTCATCAAACCTCCCAAACTCTCCGCCATAAACAATAGATAGGTACAGCGAAATGAGATGAACAAAAAACAAAATGAAAAGAGTCTAACAAAAATAGACTCTTTTCATTTGGTTTTAAAAATGGTGGTTATTGTGCATTATAACTCTATTTATCTATGGTTTCTGGTTGTTTATTGCAATGGAATAATGGAAAATAAAACATACAGTATTTTACTGAACAAAATCAGCTAATTCAAAAACAGGACAAAACGTAAGGTTTTACCTGAATCTTCTTATAATTAAGTCGATTTTACCGTGGTCAGCTCGTCTAGAATATGATTAGAAAAGGTTTCACAATAATGCATGACCGTATCAATGACTACTCCAGATGAATATTCCAAGAAATTGACCATAAATTCCCTATTATTCGGCTGCAGGAATGCCACGATGAATTCAACCATTATGTCGTTAACCAGCTTGGTATGAATAAAAAACCCTTCTGCATGGGTAACTCGCTCTTGACTTGTTGATCCTTTGTAAATTAATTCCCTAAACCTTGGCATATTTTCCTCTATAAAATTAGAATCCTCGACTTGCCTAGGGACATTTACCATCATAGATTGGAAGCTATCATGAGACAAAAACTTTTCTTCTTCAATACATTGCGTTAAAAAAGATATGGCAGTATTTGTATTTGCATATTGGAAGGTAACATTTCTTAAAAGAGATTCTAGATACTCTTCCTGAGAACCTGCACTTTCTCTTATTTGAAATAAAGCTGTTTTAATTCTTTCTTGCATCTCAGCTTTATCCCAATGGGGCTGCCTAATTAAAGCGCTAACAATTCCTGCTGTATTTTTTGATAACAATTCCATTGACATTGTGTTCTTCTCCTCTAGTAGGTTATTTTTATCAAAAATTTTCCCTCTGAAAAACTGCTCAAATATTATGGCAACATACTTCCAATTATAACTCAGATATCCAACGACATAAACTTGAATTTAAATTATTCATAAAAATCCTCCGTTAAATTGAAAGTACCTACTATATCTCTTATTCTACCATAATTATACATCCATTTTCCCCATAAGTTAGTAGATAACAAAGTACAAAAAAAGCACTATCCTTAGAGTGGATAGTACCAATATAAAACATAAATTTCCACTAAGTTAACCGAAATAAAAGAACATACTTAGTAGCCCATAGAAGTTTCTTTAAATACTTTTATTAAGCGCCTCTTTCTAATCCCTTTCCTTCTTTTCTGACTTTCACACATGCAGTCAAATATTCAATCACTGCAAAAGTGTTAGCACACTAAAAAAGTGCATGATACTTCCGGCCATTACGAAAAGGTGCCATACAGCATGGTGATATTTGAATCCTCTCCAAATGTAGAAAACGGATCCAAACGTATAGAATAACCCACCTATAATTAAATACGTCAAACCAGAATGCGGCATGTGTTCCGATAAAGGCCCCCAAGCGAATACAATGAACCAACCCATTAATACGTATAACGCAGTCGATGTGAATAAAAACTTCTTTACAAAAAAGGATTTAAACACCGTTCCTCCAATCGCGAGTCCCCATACAATCCCAAAAATAGTCCATCCTAACCAACCTTTAACGACTAAAAAAAGGTACGGTGTGTACGTTCCAGCGATAAAAAAATAGATAGAGGAATGATCGAAGATTTCAAATAAGTCTTTAACTTTGCTTCCTTCAGGGAAAGCATGTAACAGTGTAGACGATGTATACATTAAGAACATGGTAAACCCAAATAAAGTGAAACTGACAATGTGCCAAGCGTTTCCATATATTGAAGAAAAAACAATTAGTAGTACTAAAGCTGCAATGCTTAGAAGAGCACCTATACCATGAGTAATGGAATTTGCAACTTCCTCGCCTCTGCTAAAAGTGTGTGTGTTTGCCATAAATAAATTCTCCCCTAATGGAATGGATATTATTTATTGTAACAAGTCTATTAGCAAGAATGTAATATACAAATGTCATAGGTTGACATTAATATTTGAATCCTTTCACATAAAATATCTAGGGCTTCCTTTAGGAAAACTGCCTATATGGATCAGACTGCTCGAAAAAAAGGTGTCAATGGGATCTCCCTTGACACCTTCTTACTGAATCTTTTCTTTTTATGAATCCTTTTCTGCTTTATCTACCATTTCTTTTGCCGGTGCTGCTTCTGAAAGGGAAGAGAAAATCTCTCTATGGATCATTGCATCTTGAGCTACAGGCCGTTTCTCGCCATAGAGTTTTAAATAGATCTCCTCTATTTCCTCACCTGTCAGGTCACCCCGCTTCAGCAGCTCCGTGGCAATCGCATGGACAAAGTCACTATGTTTGGTTACCAGCTTCTTTACTTCGTTCATTTCATTGTTTAATAGTTCGTTGATTTTGGGACGAAGTGCTTTTAATCCTTCTTCCTGTGAACCAACGGCTAGCCAGCTGAACAATTCTTCCCCCATCCCGACAGCCCCAAGGTAGGCGCCGGCAAGCTGAGTAGCCTGCCTTAAGTCGGAGGTTACTCCGTTCAGTTTTTTCCCCAGAAACTCTTCTTCTACAGCACGTGCGGCAAGACAAACCTGTATCTCAGCCAACATCTCGCTATCACTACGGTTATACCTCTCATGAGTCGGCTTGGTGGCTGCAAGTCCAAGGGCGTCTCCCCTGCGGATGATCGTTACTTTCCACAGCCGTTCGTGCGGCTTCAAAAGGAACTGAGCCACTGCATGTCCCGCCTCATGATAAGCCACGTTCCGCTTTTCATCTTCGCTCATGGAGCGAAGCGGCTGTTTGAGTCCCCATTCATAGGTTTCCATCGCCGCCCGGAAGTCCTCGTAATTCGTAACGGACGCCCCCCGTTGATGAGCGATAACAATGGATTCATTCACAATGTGTTTGATCTGAGCTGGACTGTAGCCGATGGTATCGAGCGCCACACGTTCCGGAGTCAGATCCGGGTCACGTGTTACTTTTTCAAGATAATACTGGAATACGTCAACACGGCCATCATAATCGGGTGCATCGACCCAGAGTTTGCGGTCAAAGCGTCCCGGCCTTAGCAACGCAGGATCTAATACATCCGGCAGGTTGGTGGCACCGATGGTTAGAACAGCCAACCGTTCTGCCTTCTTTTTCCGCAGCCCAAGGGAGCGGAGAAGCTTGGCAAACCCATTGTTGTCCATGTTCGGCGGGTCCATTTGCAAGAGGAGCTCATTAAGTAGACCGGAACCGCCCATGCCCATTAATCCACCTAGTCCGCCGCCAGCGCTTCCTGCGCCGCGGCTCATCCCAATCGCGTCAATTTCATCGATAAAGATGATGCAGGCACCGTAAACCTTCGCTAGCTTTCGGGCCTTTTTATAAAGTCCCATTACTTTAAGATTGCCGACACCGAAAAACATATTTTGAAAACTCGGAGCAGAGGCATAAGCAAACGGAACCTGTGCTTCATTCGCAACCACCTGGGCAAGGTAGGATTTTCCTGTCCCTGGAGGTCCACAGAGCAATAAGCCGCGAATGGCCTCGCCCCCCATTTCCTTAAATTCTTTCACACCTTTTAATAGGGTAACGATTCGCTTGGCATTTTCGACAATCTCAGGGTTCCCCCGGTAATCGTCCCAAGTCGCACCCGTTTCACCGGGCAAAATCCAGTAGGTTCGTCCCCTTGCGAGAAACCAAAATAGGGCAACGAACTGAATAATCATAGCAAACATAGCTAAAAGCAGCTGCAGGGCAATAGTGAAAATCGTGCTCGCAACATCCCGCACTTGCTGCCCTCCTGTCAGCAATACAATACCAATAATGGCAAGAGCTGCGACCCAGAGGATTACTTTACGCCATTTGATCCATCGATATTTCCTCATGGTCCACTTCCTTTATGAAATTACTTTCTATAAAAAAATACGCCTATCAATATCTTAAATAAGTTGATAGAAATTGTAAAACCGAAATGATTACCAACGTCCAATTATTTTTATTGAATCATAAATTGTTCTACTATTTATGTGAAAAAGTCTGCCTCACTACATAAATTTTTTACCTGTTAACATTTTTATATTTCGGCGATAACTGTATTCTTCCACCGTCAAGTCTAGTCAAATCATAGAGACAGCAATTGGCTTAATTCATTATATTTGTAAGCGCAATCATTTAAATATATAATAGTAATAGATTTAAAATTTACCAAAAGGAGTAGTGAAACTATGGAATTTCGAATTGAATATTGTACGTCTTGAGGTTTTTTACCAAAAGCCGTCGGTCTGGCGGAAGAACTATTAAAAGAATATACAAATAACATCAACAAGCTTGAATTGGTGCCAGGCACTGGTGGGGTGTTCGAGGTTTCCTTAAACGGACAGAACATCTTCTCTAAAAAAGAAATAGGCCGCTTCCCTGAAGAAGGCGAAGTATTGAGTACATTAAAAGAGAGAAACCAATAAAGCGTTTTTATACAAATAGGACAACAGCCGTTCCTTCCGCTGTTGTCCTTTTCACATCATTCAATTCCTCTTTGAGGGTTGCAGTGACGTTTCTCATTGCCCCTGTTATTTCTTTAGAACATGATTTGAAGACACATAATTAGGATGATTCCGCTTACGATTTCGTTTAGCATGATTCGATTAACGGGTTCGGTTTTGAGGTAGAAAACATCAAATACCTAGCTAAAAGGGATACTAATTCGTATAGTGTCTCTTTTTATTATATGTATATAAAAATAGCCATCAGTAGATGGCTACTATTCTTGTTAAATCTCCTATTCATTAGGATCAACTTCTTACACGGAACTGTACTCTTGAATTCTACTAAACCCAATCCTATTACCGAATTTTAAGAGAGATATCATTCAAAGTTAGTTTTTCTATACTCGTCTTCCTCCTCCTTACTTAGCAGTCTGGTCGCTTCTCCGATTGTCCCTCCTTGAAGCTTCCAAATTTGATTATGATCTGAAACAGCTTGGCTAAAGTCACCCGCTTGCCATCTTTTTAAAATCTCCATGTATAGATCACTCTCATTCAAACCATCCTGATTGGATTCAATGACTTCTAGTAATCGATCAACTCTTTCTTGGGTTGGATCTAGATGAGTCCATTTCTCCACTGCGTAAACTTTAGAATGGCTCATCGCATGGATTGTGTTTTGTATTTCCTCTTCAGCCATTTCTAGTGGGAATTCTGTTTCCCCTGCCGATGCTGTTTCTACTTCCGATTCCTTATTCTCTTCTTCCGCGACACCTTCAGCAGCGGTAGTGACTGGTTCTGTAATCATCTCTTTTTCTTCTTTTTCAGATGGTCCTTTTACTTCCTTTGAGCCTATGAAACTAGTAGAACCATAAATTCCAAACCCCAAAACAATGGCGGCAATAACGATAAGGATAGTAGATTTATTTTTCATGACGGTAACCTTTCCTGTAAAAATGATTTTTGCAAATGTTGTTTACTTTCTTTTGCATAAAGAAACACTCCCATTTCATCATTTTTTCAACAAATGATCGATGACCAAAGCAATGTTATGATCATATGGTTCGATTTCATCGGCAAGACGTGACATATGCTTCTCATTATAAACTTCTCGTTCCTTTAGCTCATTTCCTCTTTTTAACTCCTCACCGATGATCTTTAAATGCTTAATTAATTCAGACATCTGGTTCTATTGTTAATCCGGAAATAAATGGGAAGGGTTTTAACATTATTAACGATTAATAAGTGAATTTCTATTTACCATAAGAAAGAGTTTAAAGTGAATGTCCGAATTGATAAAACCATAAACCCTTCTCTATGGTTTGGGGTTATAAATTGAATAGTTTAAAGTTATAAGCATTTCTCTGAATGGAGGAATGCTTTTTCTATATTTTTTACATAATCAATGATTTAAAAGCTCCGTATACCTTAATAGTGCTTTCATCAAAGATCTCACAAAATAAGTAATGCAATAAGAACTCCAGTTTTTCCATTTCGTGCATATTTTGTTATTTTAGCGAGATATTATTATTGGGCATTAAGTCCTAAGATGGGGATATACATTCGGCATTCAGGAGGAAAATACTTTATGAAAAAATTAATGATGGCTTTACTAACATTCAGCTTTGCATTTATGTTTGGATTACATAATGCGTCTGCAGCAGATAAGGATTGCGGAGATTTCAATAGCCAAGCGGAAGCTCAACAATATTTTAATCAAAATGGCGGCAGCTCCTCTTACAACTTTAACGGCTTAGACCGCGACCATGATGGTCAAGCATGCGAAGATACTAGTTACACGGGTGGCGGAACCTTGCCTGAAACGGCAACTCCTTATGCAACAGAAATCATCATCGGTTTATCAGTAGTGGCTTTAGGATTTGCACTTATATTGAGAAGAAAAGCAGTCCGCTAATTAAAAACGTCCCCATCTTTAAAGGGCAGGAAAATTACCTGCCCTTTTTTAGGAGGTTCAAATGAGGAAATACATTGGTATTGTATTGATAATTGCCGGAATCAGTTTAACTGGACTTCGATCATACGAATGGATTTCAGGGTTGAAACAGGTTACCCGCATCGAAACCAAAGATTTAAATACGGAACCGATTACGGGAACAACAAACACCGAATCAAATAAGGAAACAAAGGTAGAAAAAAATCACCAGTACCAAAAGGGTGAAAAAATTGCTGACTTAATCATACCGTCCATAAACAGCAAATTTCCGGTACTGTTGGGTACTGACTCTGAAATATTGAAAAATGGAGCTGGAATGTATCAAAGCAGATGGACTACCCTCCCCTCTGAACGTGGTCATACTGTCATTTCCGGACACCGCGACACGATCTTTCGCGGTCTAAAAGATGTAAAAGAAGGAGACGAACTAATCGTATCCTTTGAAAATGAGCTGTATCATTACAAAGTCAATAAAATTTGGATCACCAAAAAAGATGATAATTCCGTAATCGTTCAAAAAGAGCAGCCTACATTAACACTAACCACGTGCTATCCATTTTATTTTGTCGGTAATGCCCCCAATCGCTATATTATTCAAGCCTTATTTCAAGAAAGGCACATTACCAGCATCAATAATGTCACCCAAATGAAAACTCCGACAAATCAAGCAAGGTAATTGCGAAGTCGGAGTTTATTATTTTTCAAATACCTTTATTAATTTAATAAAAATAAAGAGTACCTTCCATTTTAAGAGCAATATCAAAAAACCTGAAACCTCAAAAATTGAGTCTTCAGCTTTAAATTTATGCTATGGTCTAGGAAGAACTGTATAGGTATTCGATTGTCCAACCGAAACGACATTAAAGTAGGTAGTTTCATTATTTGGAAATTTAACCGCATAGGAGATTCCACCCCCAAGGTCTTTCACTCCACTAATCGTAACTTTGCTTGGAACAGGTATGCTGATGGCAGCAGCGTTTTCGGATAAAATTAGTTTTCCTTTTACTGGGACTCCATCAACCAATATGGCTACTTCATCCAAATCCACTTTGTTAAAATCCCAAATTAACATTCTAGCTTCCCCACCATCAGGTCCAGCGTTTGTTACTTCAAAATCTTGTGCTTTAATATTCGCATTTGTTTCATCTTCTAATAAGGTTTCACCCGCTGTTGTAGCTTTACTAATCCTGTTGGCAACCACTTCTTCTGCCGTTCCTTCGTCACTATAACTGGTAGTAAAGAAGCTCCCTAGGATGGCCATCGCTATGATAATCAACGTGGTCCACCCAATGGATTTACGTATAAATGGCTGATGTGGTACAACCTCTGGCTCAGTCTGTTCCTGGTCATACTCAGAAAGTGATTGGTTATACTCTGAATGATTAGGCTGCTGTTTTACTTTCTTCATCGTTTATCCCCTTACATCTTGTGTACTTTATAACTGATAGGGTATTTACTGTACCAATATGATAAATATATTCGTACGATCAATAGGCTTAGGATGGATAAGGTAATGGCTATCTGTTTGCCGTAAAAGAGTTTGTCAGCCCACAGATTGGCAAAAAAGATCGCCAATTCAATACCGACTAATGTAATAAAAAACATTTGTAATAAGGGCACCAAAACCGGGAACTTTTTATACAGCCATCCGAGTCTTGGGTATCGATAGGATAAAAATAACAGGGTCCCGATAAAACCTAACAAACCTAAAGTTAAACCTTCTCTAGGTGAACCAAGTCGAAAAATCTCCAAAAGCACCGGAAATTCCATTATAGGGCCCAAAAGGACGAAAATAAATACAAATGGATAGCATAGGTAATAAGCAATTGCTCCAAGAATGGCAAATATTTTACCCATTTTGTTCACCAACTTCCGAAATATCTTGTGGAAGAATCGTAACTAATTGCTCTACAGAAGGATTGTTAATTTTACTAACTCGTAATGCGTGATGACGGATAGCTAACTCACAAATGTTTCGTGCTAATCTTCCATTACCGGCATTTTCAATCTGCTTAGATTGATAAAACCTCTTAAGTAAAGCCTCCTCAGTATCTGTCGAAACCTCATAGCCCTTTGCTTTAAAGGTAAGCCGGCTAATTTGCAGCAGTTCATGAGGAGTATAGTCAGGAAAATCAATAATCGTAGGAAAACGCGATCGCAGTCCCGCATTAGAATCAAGGAATCGTTCCATATCTTCATCGTACCCTGCTAAAATCACAATGATGTTTTCACGGTGATCATCCATAAATTTCACAATGGTATCGATCGCCTCCTGACCAAAATCATTGTTCCCTCCTAACAATGCATAAGCTTCATCAATAAATAAAACTCCACCAAGTGCCTTCTCCAGCACCTTCCTCGTTTTAAGAGCTGTTTGACCAACATAACCTGCGACTAAACCTGAACGATCGGTTTCAACTAGTCGATCCTGTTTAATGACCCCTAGTTCTTTAAAGCGTTTAGCTAAAATACGAGCAATCATCGTCTTACCGGTTCCAGGGTTTCCTTTAAATACCATATGGAGCGATTGTGCGCCGGCCTTCGGCAAACCCAATTCTTCCCGCTTTTTTGCGATTTCAATTTGAGCAGATAGAGACCTAACAAATTCCTTTATTTTCTCCAAGCCAATAACTTGTTCTAATTCCTTCAGAGCCGATTCCTGTTTCTCCACAGCTGCCAGCTGGAAATCTTTTAAGGTTAATCGATTGAGCTCTTCTACCCCCAAATCGGGCTGCTCCACAATGCGAACAGATTGATTTCGGACCGCACTCTCAACGGTATTCCGCACAAGACGTCCATTACCGCTATCATTCTTACCGGGAATTTGCTTCTTCTCATAAAAAGAAACTAATGCAGTTTTTACTTCATCTGAGACAACAAAGCCTTTTGATTTTGCTACAACATCTGTCATTCGAGCTAATTCCTCGGCTGTATAATCAGGAAACGTTATATTTAATGGGAAACGAGAAGATAATCCAGGGTTTGACTCCAAAAACCTTTCCATTTCATTCGTATACCCCGCAAGGATGACTACCAGGTTTTCACGATGATTTTCAATCAGCCGTACCAATGTGTCAATCGCTTCCTTCCCAAATCCTCCCCCTACAGTCCCTTCCTCTACAAGTGAATAAGCTTCATCAATAAATAAAACTCCACCTAATGCACTTTCCACTACTTCGGTGGTCTTAACAGCTGTTTGTCCTGCATATTCGGCAACTAGGTGTGAACGATCCACTTCAACAAGATGACCCCGTTTTAATATGCCCATCGATTTAAGCATAGCGGCAAACAACCGCGCAATCGTGGTTTTACCGGTTCCAGGATTTCCTGAAAAAATAATATTCAGCGTTTGCTCATTTCTCGTCTCAATTCCAGCTTCTTTCCGCCGTTTATTTGCTAGAATTTGCTTTTCTAACGTACGAATAAAATTTTTAACATTGTCCAAGCCTATAATCTCTTTAAAAGAGTCGTCCAGATCAAATTCTTCCTTTACACCGATTCCAAAATCAGCATTCGTGAGAACATTTATGGCGGCCTGGTTTTCTTTTTGAACACTTTCACTGATTCGAACAGATTGTTTGCGAATGGCTTCTTCGAACAAATTGCGTACAAGGCGTCCATTTCCACTATCATTTCTTCCAGGAATCTGTTTTGTGGCAAATAAATCTACCAAGCCTTCATGTGCGGCAGCATCAATTCTATAATCCCGCTTTTTTGCCGTTAACAGCAAAATATCCAGCATTTCTCTTGGTGAATAATCCGGGAATTCGACAATAAAAGGAAATCTTGAACGCAGACCAGGGTTTGATTTAAGGAAGGTTTCCATTTCTTGGGTGTATCCGGCTAGAATAACCACTAAATGATCGCGATGGTCTTCCATCCCTTTTACCAAAGTATCAATGGCTTCCAGCCCGAAAGTGTCGTGTTTGTTTCGAGCCAGCGTATAGGCCTCATCCACAAACAAAACGCCGCCCAGGGCCCGTTGAATGATTGCCTCTGTTTTAGGAGCTGTTGAACCAACATATTCACCAACAAGATCTTGCCTTGCTACTTCGACAAGCTGCCCCTGAGATAACAACCCCATTGCTTTTAAAATTCTCGAAATCAATCGTGCAACCGATGTTTTACCCGTTCCGGGGTTTCCGGTATATACCATATGTAAAGCCATTGGTGTGATCTTTCCACCAAGCGCCTCACGCTGTTTTTGTAATTTAACCGTTTGCAGCAGTTCATGGACAAAGGATTTAACAGAGTCCAACCCCACCAGACTATTCAGTTCGTTGAGAATATCTTCTAATGTTTCTTCTTTAATGATTGAGATGGTTTTTAATACAATTCTTACTTTACCGGTCTCAGCAACAAAATCCTCATCCATCATTTTTAAAATAATAGAGCTGCTGCTTGAGAGTTGACCTCTAGCCCGGGCGTCTAAGAGCACAGAAAAAAAGTGATTTTCGACAAGATCTTGGACTGCTTCACCATATTTTTTGGTGGCTAAAAGTCTTTCCGCTAATGCCGAAAAAACGGGAGGGTCAAATTCAATCGTTAACTGTGCCTGTGCTTGCAAGGTTGCAGCTGCTTTTTGAAGTTGTGTTTGTAAAATAGTACAAAGAGCATCTACTGTTAAAGGTGAGGTATAAGCAAAGGATCTAATCTCTCTTAGTAACCCTGGAGGCACCTTATTTGCGATCGATACAGGAATTTGGGTGCCAGATTCACTTAGCTTCACTTCAGCATCCATATAGAGAATTAAAAAGTAATCGGAAGCACTCACGACAATGCCTTCCGGTGTTCGAAAATAACTATCTCGAAACAGCTTTGTCACATAATGAAGCACCTCTGAATGGGCCTTTTCAAACCCAGAGAAGCAAACGGTACCAATTCCATAACTAAATAAAGCCGAACAATCCACAATAAAGTTGGTATGGATATCTTTTTCACCATATTGACTTAAATCAATGGTGGAATAACTTTTATAAGGTGTAAGTTTTTTCTTATACAATTCATTGATCAGTATAGTCAAGCTTAAACTTTTTCCGGTTCCAGAAGGCCCACAAAGTAAGATAGTGTTTTGAACGCTGCCTTTATCTCTTGCTAAAAACGACTTTTTAAAACACACAAGTAAGTCATCAATGTATTGTCCTTGTCCCAAGACATGACGATTTAACGTATGCTTCATTTCATTAAATAAGTGATCAAGTTCTTCATTTGACCGATTCAAGGTTAAATTCTTAATACCTAAAGTAGCATCCCGGGCTGCTTCCTTTATCGCACCACTGGATTGAGGAATCCGAGCTTGATACGGTGCAGGTATGGTAGAACCGCTAGGAATATTACTCACCCCAGCTATCGTTTGCCTTCCCAAAGCAGTTCTTTGTTTCTTCCCTCTAAACCCTTCTTTTTGGATAAAGTCAATTAGTTGAATTTCAGGTAAGACGAGCCTCAACCATTTTTGAAACCCCATATGTACATTCACCCTAACTATGTATAATTCCAATCATTATTTAGTCTCATCAAAAGATAAGAAAGTACCCTCGTCCATTACTATAATCCTCCGAATTTTTATAAATCCTTCTCTTATTTTGTACAAATTTAACACTTCAAACCCCCTATCCTTACTTCCTCCCTGTTGAAAGCCATTTTGTTTTTCTATCCTTCTTCAGGAAGGGTTATTTTGTTATAATTTGTAAAAAGGGAGGAAAGGTAATGGGATTTGGGTTTAGAAAGAGTTTCAAGATTGCTCCAGGGATTCGATTGAATGTTGGTTCCAAAAGTGTGGGTTTGAGTGCAGGTGTGAAAGGATTACGCTATAGTGTGAACTCTAGAACAGGCAGCCGGATGACGGCAAGCATTCCAGGAACAGGGATTTACTATACCACTTCAGGAGGAAGGAAGCGAAACACCCCAGCTTATAACCGGCAAAGGGAAATACAGGCACGACAAAAAGAAATAGATAGATTAGATAAACTAGAACAAGCTGCCTTAGAGGTTGATCTCTATGAAAATAAATTAGAAAGAATTCAATCCATCCATAAAGAAGCAGATGAACCGATTAATTGGATTAAGGTCAGAAGCGCAAACCCGCCCTATAATAAAAATCAAGGACAGATAGGCTTCCATGAACAGGCAGCATTAGATAAGGTACATAATTATAAACCGAATCTGATCTCAAAATTATTCAAACAATCCGATAAGGAATTGGAAAAACTTAATAATGAAGTGATAGAAGCAAGACAAAAAGATGAAATGGAATATCGTTCCTGGGAAAGGGACGTTCGAATAGCCACTAAGGTTATAGAAGGGGATATTGATACCTACTTCGAAGTCATCCAAGAATTCAATCCATTAGATGACTTACTTGAATTTGGAAGCGGCTTCGAGTTCTTCGCAGAAGATCCAAAGACGATGGAAATAGAATTTGATGTTCACGGTGATACAGTTGTACCTAAGGAACAGCTATCATTGACAAAGACAGGAAAACTCTCCACAAAACAGATGCCAAAAGGCAAATACTTCGATATCCAACAGGACTATGTCTGCAGCTGTGTATTAAGGATCGCCAGGGATATGTTTGCACTGCTGCCATTGGACACCGTCTATATCCATGCAACGGAGACGATTATGGATACTGCAACCGGCCATTTCAGAAAGGTAACGATTCTTTCTGTAAAAATAGAAAAAAGGACGTTAAACAAATTGAATTTCGACAATATCGACTGTTCGGACGCGATGCAAAATTTCATTCATAATATGAAATTCAAAAAGACAGCGGGTTTTGATGAGGTAGATCGTTTAACAATTGATTAAATTTTTCATACATCAATGGATTAAGGTATTCTGGTAAATAGTTTTAGGACTGTAATTTCATATATGAACAATAATATGTATGGTCCTTTTGTTGATTAATATGCTATTAAATATATTTCTCCTTCTGATTATCTCGGCCACAGTCAACAAGAAGTATATGTTTACCTCTATCCGATCAAACGATAATAAAATACAAAAAACGACCAGAGATTTCTGGTCGTCTCAATGTTATTTTTGATTCTGTTCGTCCAAAAACTCTCTAACTTGTTCTGGAGATTTGGCATTCGCGCTATGCAAATGAGCAAGTTTTTCTCCATTTTGGAAAATAAGTAAACTTGGGATGCCCATGACAGAATATTTTTCAGCTATCTCCGGAAAATCGTCACGATTAATTTCGTACCATTTATATTGAGGATAATCCTTAATGACCTCATCAATGAACATGTTCATACGCGTGCAATCCGGGCACCAACCAGCAAAAAACTTAACGATAACTGGTTCAGTTTCCGAGATGACTTGATCAAATGTTTCAGTTTTAGTAATTGCCTCCATTTTAATCCCTCCGATCCTATTCATGATTTTACTATAACATTAGTGTAAAATTGTTTTACATTTTTTTCAATATATCTGTTTGGATTAAAATAACGAGTTTGTTAAGTATACCCCTACATATCTCCAAAAATCCCCATGCTTCCTTTATCTTAATTCTTTAAAATACCCAATCATAAATTCTCGGAATTCCCGAACGACCTTTGAAGTATACCGCTCCGTTTTCCATGCCATTCCTATCGTTCTTCTACAGACAGGCTGTTCAATGTGCAATGGAACAATTTTTTCATGGTGTGAATAGCGAAGGGTATGTTCGGTTAAAAAGGATACACCCAATCCCTCCTCTACAAAGTTTTGAATGGATCCCGGTTCTTCGAGCTCAAAGGCGATTTTTGGTGTGAATCCTGCTTTTTCACAAAAACCATCTGTTAGCATTCTGAAGGGATTTGTCGGCTCTCTGTGAATAAATTGTTCATCTGCCACTTCCGTTAACTGAATGCTATCTCTCCCAGCCAAATGATGGGTATCCGGCACGATAATGAAGACTTCATCCTCCATCAGATTAATCCAGCTGATTCCTTCTTTTTCAATAGGAAAGTAAGTAACACATAAATCGATTTCCCCTTTTTCCAATTGTTCCACAAGTCGCAAAGGGGAATGCATACTTACTTGAAAATTGACAGATGGATAGGTCTTACGAAATTGACTAATAATATTCGGCAATAATGGGGTATGCATGACCGAGAGTGAGATTTGATTCATGCTCTCTCCTGCAAGTTCCGCCATTTCAAGCTTGGCAGATTCTAATTCAGAAAAAGCTCGATCTACTCCTTTTAAAAAAATGCTCCCAAATTGATTTAGTTTAATATTCCTTCCCTCGCGGTCAAAAAGGGAAACACCCAGCTCTTCCTCTAAACGGGAAATGGTTTGGCTTAGTGATGGCTGCGCTATCCTAAGCTCTTTTGCAGCCCTTGTCATATGTTCAAAAGCGGCAACGGTTTGAAAATACCTTAATTGTAAGAAATCCATTTGTTCACCTCTATTGATAGTCCTTAACCTATAAGCAAATAGTAATATATATATTAGTCGTTATCAATTATTTGGAGTATGATTAACGATATAAATTACTTTGGAAGTCGAAATAAATTCTAACGAATAAGAAAGGTGTTTATATGGAGAATTGGAAAAGAAATTTATTTGTTTGTTGGTTCGGATCATTTGTGACGGCCGCTGGGATGAGTCAAATATCCCCTATGCTCCCTTTATATATAGAACAGCTAGGAGTACACGCAACTTCAGATATTGAAAAATGGTCTGGATTGATTTTTGGTTCAACCTTTTTAATCTCAGCCATTGTTTCGCCTATATGGGGAAGACTTGCAGATAAAAAGGGCAGAAAACTAATGTTACTTCGTGCTAGCCTCGGAATGGCCATTGTCGTTTTTATGATGGCCTTTGTACAAAACGTATATGAATTGCTCGCGTTGAGGATGTTAATGGGTGCCGTTTCTGGTTACATTTCTGCATCGGTTACATTAGTGGCAACACAAACACCGAAGAAAAATTCAGGCTGGGCACTCGGTACACTTTCAACAGGCTCCGTCAGTGGCGGACTTTTAGGTCCTTTAATGGGGGGATTTATTACAGAATTCTTTGGAATTCGAAGCTGTTTTGTGGTAACAAGCCTATTATTGTTAATCGCCTTCTTTGCCGTTCTATTTTTAATAAAAGAAGAATTTACACCTGTTCATAAAACACCGTTAGCCTTTGGCCAAGTGTGGAAGCGAGTTCCTGATACGAGATTGCTCATTTCATTGTTTGCCAGCACATTTATTTTGCAAATTGCCAATATGTCCATTCAGCCATTAATAACGGTTTATGTAAGAGAATTATCACCCCATGCAACCCATTTATCTATGATTGCGGGAATGGTGGTAGCTGCTGCCGGTTTAGCCAATGTAATCGCTGCACCAAGATTAGGTAAGCTTGCTGACCGGATTGGTTCAAGAAAAATATTGATCGGAGCACTTATTGTGGCAGGAATTATCTTTATTCCTCAAGCATTTGTGAAAACACCATGGGAACTCATGGGATTGCGCTTCTGTCTAGGACTTGCGACCGCTGGATTACTGCCATCGATTAACAACCTTGTCCGAAAAAGTGCACCAGATGAAATTGTTGGTCGTGTTTTCGGGTATAATCAATCTGCACAGTATATTGGTACTCTCGGAGGATCTGTATTAGGCGGGCAAATGGCAGCATTCTTTGGCATACATTATGTGTTCTTCACTACAAGTGCTTTATTACTCCTAAATGCATTATGGGTTTACAGTATTAATCATATTGGTATTAGAAGAAGGACCATGTCACATATTCATTAAGAAGCACACTGAGATTTCAGCGTGTTTCTTCTTTTTGTTCTGTATTTAATCATGTTAAACCCTTGGCTTAGACATGGTTAACGGGGTACCGCCAATAAAATGCTGGTATCTATACTGAACTAAAAAAGCATCTAAAAATACTTTGAAAATTAAGGTTGTTTTACTAACGCACCCCTTACTTTAAGTACAATCCTTCACAATGTCTTTGAAAAGTTTTATTTGAATCATTTTAAGGTCAAAAATTATTGGGTCCGAAAGGATTTTCTGGTGGATATTCCTCTAACTTATCAGCTGTTCTTTTATCTGGTGAAGTCGCCCCAGATTTTTTGTCAAAATAAATGGCTATTCCAACCAATATAATGATAGGTGTAAATATATAAATCCAAATCATCATAACACCTCCAAACTAACCAACGAATTACTTATATTATATTACAAATTTCACTTTTTTTTACAATACTTTTAAACAAAACTGCCCCGTTAGCCACTCATGAATCCCTAAAAACCAGATCTTCACCACAAAGAATGAAAATGGTTTGGAAGTGTCAATACTGATACTGACCTTAATCCAGTCAACCCAATCCATAGACTTATTAATTATCGGCTCTCCTCTTTTTTTTAATGATTGAGCAGGGTCTTATTAAGCATTGTCATTTTTCTAATCTTGAGGAACTTATTTTCATGGTAGATTAATAAACTTTTTGATTTTGAGTCTATAATGTCTACTAACTCATCTATGGTTCCAAAGCACTTTTCGATATTAGGTAAATGATAAAATGTACTGGTTGAGGAGGTGTTCCATATGAGTGACAAAGTTGGCGGTTACACAGGCACAAAACCTGGCGGATATATTCTGGATGATCCAGGCACAGGTGGTTCGAAGTGTGAAGGAACTAAGCCAGGCGGTTGATATCCCCATGCTGGTAACATGAGGGTTGCAACTACTCATTAAGTGGTTGGTCACATCTTAATCTAAATCAGAAGAAGAAGAGCCATTCTCATCTTGGTCGGAGGAGTGGTTCTTTTTCTTTTTGATTAATAAAGCAATCCAGACAAAAAAAGAGTCCCCTCTACCGAGGAGACACAAAGGAGTTGTATTAGATATGTTCTTATAATACCAAACATATGTTCCTATGTCAAATGCGAACAAAAAAGAACACCCTGATTAGTATGCTCTTCTGTGTCACTTATCGTCTACCTGTTTTTATCGTCCATTGTTGCGTTTTTACTAACTTTGTCCGTGCAGAATCTGAATATTGTTTTGTTACTTCTTTTCCATAATAACTGTATGAATCTTGTGCTTGATACACCCATGTTTTATAGTACTTTGTGGTTGGCGGTTTAATAAAAACATTGTACGTGGCAGATCCAGCTCCACCAATCCAAACATTTTTACTGATAAGACCTGGAATAACAGCCGCTCCAAATTGTTCAACCCACTCTACTAAAGTATCAGTCCTTGAAGAATCAGCAGTAAAAGTATCAATCAATTTATATCCAAGTTCTGCTTCACCAAGAGGTAGATAATTAGGACTACTTGTATTTGGGTTCGTTACTTCTGTAATGGTACCTTCATTATAAGTTGTTTGTGATTCCAATGCGCCAGTAGTTTCGTCGTACTCCTCCACTGTCACTGTGCTGTCGTAACCTTCCTCTTCATTCGTTGTTAGATCTAATAGTGATGAATCCTCCTCGGTAACTGGTGTAGTCGTAGTAGTGACTGTCTCTTCTGGAGTTGGACCAATAACTGGACCAACTGGTGCAGCATATGTACTAAATGGCACAGCAAGCAGTGATGTACACAAAGCACATGTGACGACAAGATTTTTAATTTTCATTTTCCCTTTAACCCCCATTAATGTTTAATTATGTAAATCTATGATACTTCTGTAGTATATCGTTATTTTCAAAATATTGCTATAATAGTTGATAGATAATATACAAAACAGGAAAATAGTACCATCGTTAGGAGGAAGTGACCATGAAGTATTCTAAAAAAACAAAGATTGTTTTCACTGTATTCTTTATTCTTTCTGCTATAACTCTCATGCTCAATACTGCGGGGCCACTTGAAGGGCAATTGCGAATCGTAGGCTTTTCTCTCTTCACTCTTCTTTGTATAGGAATCGGAATTATTAGTAGGAAGTCTCCGTTGAGAATGGTTGCTGTAGTAGCTTATTGGATCCTCTTCGGTGTCATGCAAATGTTTAAATAGAAAAAGAGCATCCGTGGCTAGGATGCTCTTTTTCTATTAGTTGGATAACTCCCTCATATAGTTATCACGCCAAGTCTTTCTTCTCTTTCGCAGGAATCGGGTCAAGCAGTTGTAGCTCTTCAACTTTATCTGGATCATAGTAGTTAGATAGAACATTGCTGTCAACAATATTTTGAACACGCTCTTCACTTAATTGATAGTTGCGTTGCATTGGTTGGTATACCGAAAATTCACGATACATAAATTCTTCATTAGGAAAGATTTTACTATATTTATTTTCTTTGAAGTCTGCATATAGTTCAGTGATTTTCTTAATGTGGGCTTCACTTTCGCACAGTGTAATCCTTCACAATCTAAATAGAGATAAACCAGGGACTTACTTGATTAGTCTCCGAACGAACTTTAAATTAAGCAGAAGTATTAAAAATATGATTGGGTAAACGATAGCGGAATACCAAAGCTTCCACCCATTATGATAATAAAACTTAGTATGTAGACAAAACCACTCAAAAACAAGTGAAAAAACTGTCCAAGCTAAGATGTATAAAATCTTTTTTCCTATATTGCTTTTTAAAGGATAAAGATTGAGAAACAAAATACTAATAGATGGAAAATACATATATATAGCTAAAAGTCCTAGCCATTGGAATCCTTCTTCAAAATATCCATACAAATTATAATGTAGGTCTAATACCATATCTACTGTAACACCATAGGTAAAGGCAAAAAAGGAAGTAGCGTAAATTTCTATTTTATTTAGCCTTTTTGGTATTAAAATTGCTGCTAAATTAAAGATACCAAAAGCTAGAAATACGAGTTTCCACATAAGTATTTCCCCTTCATTTAACCCTTTTGTTGATTATAAATCACATCCATTTAATTACTAATTCCACTCATAAAAACCCTTACCTTCTTCAATTAACCTCCCCTACAAAAAAAGAAATAGACCTCTACAGCAATCACTTCTTTCACTCTTCCCCTAAAATATGGCTTAGTGTTCAGGCAAAGGAACATGAAAATAAATTACAAAAAAGGCCGTAAATACAAATGAAACAAACCACGCTGAAATCGGCTTAAAGTAATGAAATCTTAACATAATTACCATAAGGAAATTAAAAGCAATTGACCACCAGTAATTCCAGCCATGATGATATGTTATTTTTTCAGTTAAATACATTACTCCTTCTATACCACAAAGAATAAATCCCCATAATAATATATATTTCATTTGCTTCGTCAGGGACTTGGGTAAGTGAGAAAGAAACAATATAATAATGCAAGGAAAAATGATAAAAGCTACCACTAATACGGAAAATGTTCTGTTAAGTAAAAAACTTTCACTCTCCATCTTCCAAAGAAAATAATGCCCGTCAACAAAGAAATTATATAAAAGCTGATTTACAATCATATATAAAATAGTGGGGTAGTATTTCTCCCAGTTTTTGAAATCGCCCCATTTCCAGCAACAAAGTAAAAGGATTAAACACAATGCAGTACGCAAAAAGTAACACCTAATTTCACTTTTTTTTAATATCTGTGAAAAAGTTCAAATTCATACGATTTCCCAAGTAAACTCCCCCGAAAGCGGAACAAGAAATGCGGCCGTTCTTATAGAACAATCGCACCAGTTATTTAACAAGTCTTTGTTCTAACTCATTTTTTTGGCGCAAGTGATGACGAAAATGCATACCAACCAAATCAACCCATTCTCTTGCATTCAGCCAGCCGAATCCTCCATGCACGACTTTATAATTTGCGTTTATACCATCTACTTTCGATTCCCATTGGCTCAACCTTTTAATTAATTGATTCATTCTGCTGATAAGATCGTCCATGCTATCCGAATTATTAGGTGCAGTATTTAGTTCATCGGGTAATTTAATTTTAATTGGCGGAAACCCTCCGATCTTATATAAATGCTCACCAAACTCCGTTTTTCCAAGGAGTTGTTCATCATTTAAGCTAGCACATGTTTCCACATTATCTAGATACTCATGGGCAACAAGGATTAAATGGTCATACATTTGCCCAATAGACCAAACCCCTTCTTCAGATATATATCTTAACTGTACCAATGAGTACTTTTGAAGTTCGTTCTTATAAGTATTAATCAGTTTAAGTTCGCTCAATTTGATGCCTCCTTTGTATTAATTAACTCAAAATCTTTTTTTACATTTTTTGTATATATCACTAATGATTCACTATTCGATTACAAATACCTTCTTCCACAATCCTTCCAGTTAGTTGAAGTGAAGTGATTTTACATACTTTAAGGGAATAAAAAAAGGTTGCCTCGCAACCTGCCCTTACAATCTCTTTAAACCATTCTTTTAAGTAGATATTCCTCGAATGTAATGTTTCCCATTTTTCGTATAGGATTAGTATTTTTTCCCTCAGAGAAAGATTTGTACAGTTTTCCTGGTAAAGAAATGCTTAAAACTTTATTTGGTTCATTATTTTTGTTGATTTTCAGTTCAGCCATTTCTCTTAAAGTCATAATATCTGGCCCAGCAAAATCATCTGCTCTTCCTTGTGGATTTTTATCCACTAAACCGATGAGATGATTGGCAAATTCACTAACATCGACACTTTGAAATTTAACGTTTCCAGGAACAATATATCTTTTAAATAGGGGTTTTGAGATAAATATATTTTCTACAAAATGGTGGAACTGGGTGGCTCGAACAATGGTATGCGGGATCGAACTATTTTTTAACAAATTTTCTGCTTCATATTTTTGTTGATAATATTTAAAGGGTATTTCATCGATTCCAACAATGGACGGATAAATAAAATGTTTTATGTGATGCAACTTCCCTATAAACTCCTTAAAACCTGAAACCTCTACAATTTTTGAATTTTTCATCGGACTTGTTGCTGCGTGAATGATGACATCTACATCTTTAATTGCTTCCTCAATGCCTTCACCAGTCAATAAATCGCTATAAACCCACTCCAAATGTCCGATTCCTTCGGGTTTTTTTCTTGAAGTTAGTTTAACTTGATAATCAGAACCGTTTAGCTGCTTAATCAAATTGGAACCTAGTTGTCCTGACGAACCTGTGACCAGTATATTCAAGGTACAACACTCCCGTTGTATTGGATTTCCTTCTATTGTAATATTCAGACGCTGGGGTCATTATTCAACTAAACCACCTATCGGAACAAGAAAAGCGACTGCACTATTGAACAATCGCCCCGGTTTATAGAAAGTCTATTAATCTTCATCTTTTACATACGAAAACTAGAATAATAACCTAATGGATAGGAAAATACATAAAACAGAACAAGCATAAAAAAGTAAAGCCGTTTTAAAATTCCTCCTGAATTTAATAGCGTAAGCACAAAAGAAGATAGCCGCTGCGAATTTAGAACCACTTCGTAAGTAAGTATGATTTGAAAAAAATGAACTGCTTAAAATAATCGAAGCAAGAAAAGTGATAGAAATAAGGATTTTAAACCACAACGGTTCATGGAGAAACACTTTAATCATAAATTTTATCCGTTGCATGAGGGTACATCTCCCTTCTATCTTACTAAGTGGGACTCAAGTAAAAGAGCTTGACTCGATTATCCGTAATCCATCAATACAGCTCTCAAAACATATTTATGTTATCCTTTATACGATTGGAAAATGAAAAAGTTTCCTACATTACAGGAATGCTGCCCCTTACGTTGAACAAGACAATACACTAACTTTTATAGTAAAATACAACAACGACAAAAAGGAGCCACTTTCATATGAATATTTTAATCTTAGGCGCAACGGGACGAGTTGGAAGTCAACTAGTGACAAATGCCCTTGATGACAGGCATCATGTTACGATATTAGTTCGTACACCAGAGAAAATTCAAATAAATATCAAAAATTTAACGATTTTTGAAGGGAATGTTTTAAATAAAGATGATATCGTACATGCCATGCATGGGATTGATGTTGTGATTAGTGCACTAAATACGGACGGGACAACCACTCTGTCAGAAAGTATGCCACTTATAATCGAAGCAATGGAAAACGAAGGGATAAAACGAATCATCACGATAGGAACGGCGGGTATTCTCCAAAGTAGAACGATGCCTAATTCTCTGCGTTATCAATCAGGTGAATCAAGGCAGAGGTCAACCCGTGCAGCGAAAGAACATCATAAAGTTTACGATATGCTCAAACAATCAAGCCTCGATTGGACAATTGTCTGTCCTACGTATTTGCCGGATGGAGAAAGGCTAGGCAAATATCGAATAGAACGAAATTTTTTACCGGAGGGTGGAGCTGAAATATCGGTACAGGATACAGCTGATTTTACATTTAACCAGATAAAAGCAAGCGAGTATATTAAATCACGTGTAGGGATCGCCTATTAATATTATTCTTACACACTATCATATTGGATTAACCTGCTTTTTGCAAAAGATCATGAGATGCGGCAACAATCCCCACTCTATAACTAAAGCTTCCTTTCAGAATATCTATATATAAATTAGAGTCTAAAAATAACAATTAATGAAAGTAAAAGAGATGTTGTAAAATTAACATCTCTTTTTTTACTAAACGCAAAAAGCATCGGTGCTGAAAACCGATGCTTGTTTGCGTGTTAGGAATGATCGCCAAGTTGCTGTGCGAACGGAAGTTAAGCGGGTAGTTCACTCCTACATAGACATATAATAAGGATTGATTCGCATTGATTATACCACCGATGATAAAGAACAAGATGGAGAGAACGGCAATATCCCATTTGAAGCTAAGCGAGTAAAGCAATACACTCGCGATCAAAAAGTAGATTACTAGAATTGGCTTATGACCAAATTTGTCTGCCAATTTTCCTCCTAATGGAACAAACAAACTTGCCATATGGATAATAATATTTAAAATTAATTTGAAGATTTAACTTGATTAAATACCCATTCAATCATCTCTTTATTCTCATAAGCAGGTACCCATGATCCATGGTTATACTTCATCTCAGCTGGGTATTCAGTATAATTAGGGGTTCCTCCAGCATTTTTAATCGCCTCTATAGCATTTCGTGAAAAGGAAACAGGAATGACTTGGTCATCCTCTGCATGAAAGGCCCAGATTGGTTTCTTAGCAAGTACATATACCTTATCTGGATCAGCCCCGCCTGCTATAGGAACCATTGCAGCAAATAGATTAGGGTAAGCGATATTTAAATTAAATGTACCAAATCCCCCTTGGGATAAGCCAGTGGAATATAAACGATTAGAGTCAATATTATAGTTTTGTCTCACATGTTGGAAGATATTATATGCCTTTTGTAAATCGGTTGAAAACTCAAAAACTCGGCTTAAATTAACTATGTTATTAGAATCCCGTGTGACCGTAAATCCTCCATCCGGTACATTTCGTGCTTGAGGGGCCAACACAAAAGCAGGATGTTTTGCTTGATTTTCCGGTGCCGCCCAGATAACGGCCCCATCATTAGCTGTTAACTGCTTTATATTATCATTACCCCGTTCTCCTCCACCATGTAAAAATAAAACAAGAGGATAAGCCCTGTGTGGATCGTAGTTTTCAGGAACATAAAGTCGATATGGCATAGAGTCATAGGTGAAACTTAGGAATTTCGAAGCAATGGATTCTCTAGTTTCGAAAGTATAAGTGAAAGTAGCGATTTCACTAGTAATATTCCCCTTACTAACGGTTAAAGCTTTACTGCTGACATCCCCTCTAATAGCAATGGCTTTAATTGTCGTATCTTCTTGTATTTGAAAGGGGGTAGTGTATAAGAAACTACTCTTTGTAGGTGTGCTTCCATCAAGTGTATAGTAAATAGTTACACCTGGTGTCGAAGAACTTAGGATGACGGTTTGCTCCTTATAATAAGCCCCTTCCGGTAATGAAGAGATCGGGGGAGCGACATTTCCTTTATTTTCATCATTTTTAGCAAAGGCTGTTACGGTGAATGCAGGAATAATAAGAAAGGTCAGTATAATGATATTGGTTAATTTTTTTAACATATTATTTTGCTTCCTCCCTTTTTCGTGTTTATATCTACCAATCTATCTCCATCTCCAACAATGCATAGCTCAAGCTTTTCCCATGAGTATCGGTGCTTAATGAAGTCGTCACCCCTCCAAGAAGGGCTTGCTGACATACAAATTGGAGGGCTGCAATATTTGGAACCTCATACCGAATAACAGTCCCTTCCACTACATCTTTTAAATGGTCTTTTACTTTTTCGGAACTGATTCTTTTACACAATAATGGGTAATCCGCTTCATTATAGGGAATAATCGATACGATTAGCGTATTTCCTTTGTCACCAGCACGACTATGAGCTAATTCATATAATTTTTTCTTCACTTTTTATACTCTCCCTAATAACCATTGACGGTTTAACTTTTTCTCTTGGTAATAAGGTTGACACAATACCAATGATTTCATTTGTATACTTTCGGGCTCCACCGCCACCAGCTGGGCCATTTGTATAAAGTGCCTCTACTTCGTCACCAATTCTTAACGCCTTCTCCTTGGTCTCGGCTCTACCCGCAACTCGCAAACGAATCTCATAGGGGGACTCCTTCTGACCAAAACAGGTCCGATGAACCGAAGAACTGCCGATATAATCGATTCGAAGTTCAGTAAAATCATTCTTCAGTCGTTCGTGGATGATTTCTCCTGCGAGCGTTGCCCTTCCTAAGGCATTTGACCCTGCATAGGAAATTTCTCCCTCCCCTATAAAGCCGGCATGGTAGCCTACACTTACCTTCAGTTTCTCAGGTTTCTTTTTTCCGGTACATCCTGAAACAGCAATTTGATTCGGTCCTATTTCTTTTAAATGAACGGTTGCGAAATCAGCCACTACATCGGGAGTAATGTATTCATTTGGATTCGTTACTTCATACAAAAGCTGTTCCTTCGCTGTTGCTAAAGAAATGATTCCTCCAGTTCCCTCTATTTTACTTATTATAGCGCTTCCATCCGGTGCCACATCTGCATATGGAAATCCTAAATGAGCCAAATTCGGGACTTCCTTTTTACCAGGGTCTGCAAAATACCCTCCGCAAATCTGACCCCCGCATTCCAACAAATGACCTATAGCAGTTCCTTGCGCTATCCGATCCGTATGATCTAGAGACCAGCCAAAATGATAAATCATAGGAGCAACAAAGAGTGAGGGATCGGCGACTCTTCCAGTAATGATAATATCAGCTTCAGATGCCAGCGAAGGTAATAGAGCCTCTACTCCCAAGTAGGCATTTGCAGAGATATACGGCTGATAGTTGGAAAGATCGGTATTTGTCTCCAATGTTTTATCATTAGATTGGATGTGAGTCAGTACGTCATCTCCCGTAACGGCTGCGACTTTTAAGGAGATTCCTAGACTTTTAGCCATCTTTACTACCATTTCTGCAGCACCAACAGGGTTAGCCGCCCCCATATTGGTTATAAGTCGAACCTTGTTTTTACTGATGATCGGCAAGAGAAGTTCCATTCTCTTTTCTAATAATGGATCATATCCCAAATTTGGATTTGAAAGTTTTCTTTTTTGGGCCAATGCAATAGTCCGTTCAGCAAGACATTCCAATACAAGATAATCTAACTGTCCTTTTTCCGCTAACACTACGGCTGGTTCTAGTCTATCTCCTGAAAATCCTGCTCCTGATCCAATTCTAATCATTTTTTATCACCTCAAATTGATATAGCTCCTGTTGCTAATGCAATAATGGTCATGACAATCGTTGTTCCGAAAGCCCATTTAATAATAAAACGCTGATGTTCACCTAAATCTACACCTGATAATCCAACCAGTATAAAAGTTGAGGCTGTCAGCGGACTTAAAGGAAAGCCTGTTGTCATTTGACCGAGAATCGCTGCACGCCCTACCTCAATGGAGTCCATTCCAAAATTTGAAGCCGTTTCACTTATAATAGGAAGGACGCCAAAATAATAAGCGTCTGGAGTAAACACTAGACTAAGAGGCATACTTGTAATAGCAACAAGAATAGGTAAAAGTTCTGCATGCTGTGCAGGAATAATGGAAACGAAAGATGAAGCCATAGCGTCAATCATCTTTGTTCCTGAAAGAATGCCTGTAAAAATACCGGCTGCAAAAATCATGGTTGATACCATCACTACATTTCCTGCATGATTAGATAACCGCTCTTGTTGATCACTTAGTTTTGGGTAGTTCACAAGTAAAGCAATCACAAATGCAACAATAAATAACACAGGCATTGGCAGCCATGCCATGACAAGTGCTATTAGCAGTAATACGGTTAATAACGCATTGAACCAAAATATTTGTGGCCTTTTTCCTTCAATAGTAGCTGCTTGTTCCGACAAAAAGTCATCATATTGATTCTTTATATCAATAATTCCCAGTCGTGCTCTCTCCTTTTTCCCAAGCCAAAATGCGGACAATAATACCCATGCTATCCCTCCAAGCATGGCAGGGAGAACTGGATTAAACAATTCAACTGAGTCAGTATGAAGTACTGTCATTGCTCTTGCAGTTGGACCTCCCCACGGTGCAATATTCATGACACCAGCTCCTAAAGCAACAACACCCGACAGTACAAGCGGATTCATCCCAAGCCTTTTATAAAGAGGGAGGAATGCTGAGATGGTAATCATAAAGGTAGATGCCCCTTCACCATCCAACGCAACAAGCATCGTGACGATGGCTGTACCTATGACAACTTTTAGAGGATCTCCTTTCACAATGCGAATCATACGAGAAATGATGGGATCAAATAAACCAGCATCCATCATTAGTCCAAAATACAAAACTGCAAAACCCACCATAATTCCCGTTGGTGCAACCTTTTGAACCCCTTCAAGCATCATGGGTCCTAACTTAGTTCCAGCTCCACTAATAAGTCCAAAAACAATCGGCACAAGGACGAGCGAAATAATAACGGAAAGACGTTTTGTCATAATTAAAAAGAGAAATACCCCAATGGTTAAATAGCCTAAAAGTGCTAACATTCTACCCCCCCTTTGATTTACACCGCTATAAAAGATTAAACACCTATCCCCCTTTTAGAAATGGTTAACTATCATAATTACTTGCAAGTACTGTGCCAAAATGATTTTATTTTGCTTTATTAAACTTGAAATAATCGAACTTATTATAAAATTGCTTGATTTATAAAGATTTTACACAAACAAAAAAGAAAGCGCGTTCAAAATGTGCACTCTCTCTAATATCTCATTTCTTAATTGTATTTCTAACATTTTAGAACAAAGTTTTATTTTTTCTCCTTGCCTTCTACTATAAATAAAGGTTTGCTCCATTTCTAATTATTTAGAAATGAAAATGACCAAATTCTAATAGTTTAGAAATTTAGTTGGTGGCGTTTAAGTTTATTATATAAAGTAGCTAGTGATATCCCTAACACTTCGGCAGCTTTTTTCTTTTCTTCAATATCATGACCAAATCTTTTTATTGTATCTTGAATAAAGTTTCTTTCAGCTACCTCCATTGCTTCTTGTAAAGTTTGGTTTAACGGAGACTCACCTGATTCGATTAAGGGGACATTCTTTTTCGTAATAATCTCGGGAAGATGATCGATCTTTATTACTGTTCCCTCCGCCATACAAGTAGCATAATCCATTACATTCTTTAATTCACGGACATTCCCAGGCCATTCATACCTCTGTAAAAAATTCATGGTTTGATTTTCAATGGAATAACTGGCAGGGAACTTGTTTTGTAACAAATTGATTTCCGTTGATTTAAGCAGAAATTGGACAATGTCTGGAATATCTTCTTTTCTATCTCGAAGGGGAGGTATATGAAGACTTATCACATTTAATCTGTAAAATAAGTCGTCACGAAAACGGTTCTTTTTGACAAGTTGCTCTAAATCACGGTGTGTTGCAGCAATGATCCTTACATCAATATTCCTTTCACTCGTTTCACCTATTCTTCGAATTTTCTTTTCCTGTAAAACCCTTAATAGTTTAGCCTGAAGGTCATAGGACATGTCTCCAATTTCATCAAGGAAGATGGTTCCGTTATTGGCCATTTCAAAGAGCCCTATTTTACCACCCTTTTTAGCATTGGTAAAAGCACCCTCACCGTAACCAAATAGTTCACTTTCTAAAAGAGATGATGGAATTGCGGCACAATTAACGGGGATAAAAGCCCGGCTAAATCTGTTACTTTTATTATGTATCGCCTGCGCAAACAGTTCTTTTCCAGTACCACTCTCCCCTGTGACGAGAATGGGCAAATCTGATTCAGATACCTTTTCAGCAACATAGACGACTTCATTTAATCCTCTATTTTTTCCGATAATGTCTTCAAATGTGTATTTTGCTTGATAAAGAGAATTCATTCTTTTTTCAAGCTGCTCTAATTTTTCCCCTTTTTTCTTTAATTCTTGAGATAGTTTATGGACTTCTGTCAGGCTTTTACAAACAGATACAGCCCCTATTATTTGATCATTTACGATGATAGGGGCCATATCCACCATATATTCCCTGTCCTCTGTTTTTCTGTAAACTCCTACTCGGCATTTTTGATCTATCAATGTTTCAGTTAATTGGGCACCTGGACGATATTCCTTCAACGGCTTTCCAATAATATCCGGAGTTACTCCTGTTATTTGTGTATACTCCGGGTTAATAAGCCTAACGATCCCTTCATGATCGATTACCAATACACCATCATTAATGGAATAAACGATCGCTTTCCACCATTCAATTTGTGATTCCAAAGAGAAATCGGTTGTATTATTTTTTAGAAGCACTTTTTAAACATCCTCTTTTCTATTATTTTTGAATTATCTGCCTGTTTACAGAATATTCTATCACTATTTGATGTTCCTTGGTTAAGAATGAGGTACTTTTATGGTTTTTGATTCTATTCAACGACTTCATCGGTGAAGCAAAGGACGACATAAAAAAAAGACAGGTCTCCCCGTCTAGCTAAATACGATTTATATTGTTCTTTTATCTTTCGTCTCCGTGTAGGGAATCTGTAATTTATTATTATGCGTTTTTGTTTATATAAGCAATATTCATATTAGCTTTGTTTGACGAATTGGCCATATTTTTTGTCAACAGGACAACCAGTCCCGCCACAAGAGCCGGTATAGCGAATACCAGGAAATTCACCGTAACAGAAGCATGAGCGGATAAAAGCATTCCCATGATAGTTGGTCCAAAAGCCCCTCCAAGCCGCCCGAAACCAACGATTCCGCCAAGTGCTGTCGACCGGAAGTTAAGCGGGTAGTTCACTCCAACATAGGCATATAATAAGGATTGGTTTCCATTGATCATCCCACCAATGATAAAGACCAAAATGGAAAGAACGGCAATATCCCATTTGTGGCTAACCGTGTAGAGCAATACACTCGCAACCAAAAAGTAGCTTAGTAGGATTGGCTTATGACCAAATTTGTCTGCCAATTTTCCGCCTATTGGAACAAACAGGAAGGATCCGAGGTTTAATGTCAATAATAAGGATAAGCCGGAAACTAGATTATATCCCTGATTCATCATCAACTTCGGAAGCCAAGTACCGATGCCGAACAGAAGGAATAAATTGATGAAAAACATGATGCAGAAAATGGTCGTGTTTCTTGCAAATCCATGTTTAAACAGATTCGTCAGACCTCCCTTTCCCGTATTGTGGAACTCGTTGACTGTGTATTCATCATTTTCATTTAAAACTAACGCCGGGTTGATTTTCCTCAGAAGTTTTTGAATTTTACTCTTTTCGCCCTTTTTCACCATGGAAACAACAGAATCAGGCAGACAAAAATACGCTATGACGACCATGAATATAGGGATAAATGCAAAGAAAAACAGGATGCGCCATCCATGTGCGGGCATCACCGACATTCCAATCAAGGTGCAAAGAATCGTCCCGATCGGCACCCCGATATTGGTGATTCCGATTAAGGTTGCGCGGCTTGAGAGTGGGGAATATTCCGAAACAAGCGCGAGCACGTTTGGCGTCACACCAGCAAGTGCCATACCTGCGATAACCCGGCAGATTGCAAAGGTCACTAGAGAATGACCGGTTCCAGCAAAGCCGGTAAAGATACAGTAAATGGCGATGCATAACATAATGACATTCTTTCTCCCAATTTTATCGGCGAGCCAGCCGAAGAAAATCGAACCGAAAATCATGCCATACAAGCCGTAGCTTACAAGCAATCCGGATTGTGTTGGATTCAAACCGGTATCCTTCATTAAAACCGGCATCACCACACCAAAAATGTTCAAATCGTATCCATCGAAAATGATGATGAATAGACCGCAAAGGAAAACGGTAAAGAAGAACGGATTGAATTTCGCTTTGTCAATTTGTTCGTTGACGTTAATGTATTTCATAGGGCACCTCTTTTTATTTTTAAATGATAGCGGTTTCAAAAATATCCTTCTAAAGACGAAATCCTTTCCCCTTTTACATATTTTCTAAAATCTTTGCTTGCTCAGCTGATAGAATTTTGCTTCCAGCTTTTTGGCTAGTCCCGGATTATATGTTTTCACATATTCATGTCCCAATCCGGTGTGAGTCTCCAAAGCTAATTTAACCGGTTAACGCCCGGTACATATACAATTTCGAACAGCGTCTGATCTGCCACATGGTTATTCGCTTCACTGACTCCTACTGCCCGTAGGAATCATGTACCAGACTCAATAACCATGATTGTTTGGTTAATAGATTAGTATTTTCAATGTGATACCTCCTTTTTTTATAAACTATTTACTTCCTTTTTAATAATAAGATAATAATGAATTTTCTTGAAATTCAAATTTTGGATGAGAGAAATCTCAATTTACGATTAAGAGTGGGATTAGTTAAGGTTGGAGGATTTTCATGGATTTACGACAGTTTGAAGTTTTCATTTCCGTGGTTTTGATCTTACCTTTCATTTGATAATAGTAATAGACACTTTTAGGAAGGACGAGGCCTTCAAAATCTCAGACAAACTATATTTCTGCCTTAATTCAGTCACTACTTGCGCTTGCTTTTGTCTATCTATAGGTTCCTGCAGGATTAGGCTTTTTATCTTTCAATATGCGGAAAAATCCCGCAGGACTATTCCTATAGAGTGAAGTTGGATTTCATAAAATAGAACACGGCTAATCATAAATGGTTAGCCGCTCATATAAAATCAGTATTTATTTACTTTTTTGATCCTCTTATTCTTCTTTTTTCTCTCATGAAGAACCCCATCAAGATACCTTTTTAACTCAAATTCACCCGAGTATGACTGGCAAAGAAATTCCTTCGCCCTTTTCATCCCTGAAGCAACATTTCCCTTTCTAACTCGACAAGCGACTAACACTTCTTACAATCTTACCGAGGAAAAATTCATCTTCTTCCATAGGCATTACTTTAATTGCCCCCATGCCATATTGATCATGATAATCAGAATGGAAAAATCTCATCCCTTCAGCTGCCTCATCCGTTGACGGTGTGAGGATATAGACCGCTTGAACAGCTCTCTCACCGGTGTTACGCTTGAGAATGCCATCGCGGTATTTATGCATTTCTCCCAGTGCAGTACCGAGATTGTCAGGAACACGATATTTGGGGTCAAACACGATCAAGCCGTTTTCCCCTTCCAAAACAATATTTTTATATTTCAGGCTCACCAAACATCGAAAATATTGAAAAGTAAACGGACTCAAACACATCTTGATTCCGAAAGGGTCATATGACTTTATAAAAAAATCTGAGACCAGTTATCGAATAAAATAACGGCCTAAAAGATTGCCAACTAGGAAAACCAGAATCATGATCAAACTAACCGGTAGACTGGTGAATAGCAAATGCCAGTCCATCTGTCCATCTTCGACTAAAAAATAATATGTAACGAGGCAGTAAGGGGCAAGGAGGAACAGTGACGTTAGGATGCCAGGCGTGTAGCCCCTAAACATAATGGTTTGAACCATATGAATGAATGCCTGCAAAACAAATAAATTAAGAATGGCTATAAATAAAAGAAAACTCCCACCGTAAGATGAAAAATGGGCGGTCATCACTGTAGTGAATGAGATAATCAGTAAAATCCATGTCGCCGAAACAGCAAGCTGGGCAGCGGTTGAACCTAGTTTTTCCCTCATTCTTAACGTTTGTTCAACGAAGTTAGTTTTCGGATATTTGTCTTTATGTGCAGCCATGGAAGATTCAATCGTAATGATCTCTTCTAAGTCATGGAAAATAAAAATAATCGGAAACAACCATATTAATAGGTTAAGATCCAAAAATTGGTGGAGCGCCCCTAGCATCTATTGCCTACCCCCTTTTTGTTGGCAAGATTTCGCTTTTCTCTAAGACCACCGTCTGTTTTGGTTTGTTCATTTTATGGGACAGGATATAAAAATATGCCAAAGGTCACGCAAGAGATTTTTTTAATACCTAGCCTTAATTAATATCCTAATGTGACTCAGCATCTAGGAGCTGCCCACCAGCCAATTTTTGAAAATGGGACAGGGCTAGCAATGGAAAAACATATTCATAACAATGATAATTGAGATAAAAAGATCCTGCCATTCCCCTCCCTTTTGGGTAGGCCGTCGTCCAATCTTTTTCCTTCCTATCTACTAAAAAAGCTGCACCGTTTTCAATTTCAGGCGTAACTACAGTGGCGGCCGAGATGAGTGTGTCAAGGGCCCAAGCGGTATGAGTACGAGTACTTTCGCCCAACGGCACATAACAATTTTTGATATCACTTTTACAGGATTCTCCCCAGCCCCCGTCGGGATTCTGTATACTTCGCAACCAAGTTAGAGCCTTTTGAATCGCTGGATGATTCGGGGAAACACCAACTGCAACCAATCCCGTTACAGCCGCCCATGTGCCATAAATATACACGCCCCATCGCCCCACCCAGGAACCATCTGAATTTTGCTGCCGCAACAGCCACCGAATCCCATCTTTCACCATGGGATGGTGAAGATCCAAATGGGTATAGTTTCCGAAGAACTCTAATGTCCTTCCCGTTAAATCAACTGTCGACGGATCAATCAATAAATCTTTTCCACCCTCTATCGGTAACAAATTCAACAATTTCTTATTCACATTCTTTTCGAATGCCGCCCAACCTCCGTCCTTGTTTTGCATGGAAATGAGCCAGTTTATTCCCCGATCCCATGCCTGCCGGCAATTCACTTGGTTTTTGGCCAACGTACGGATTGACCTCAATGCAACAGTTGTATCGTCAATATCTGGGTGGATTGTGTTCATGTCCGCAAAGCCCCAACCACCCGGTAACAGGTTCGGTTCATGAATAACCCAATCCCCGTATTTGAGATGCTGACGGGAGAGAATGTACTCATTTGCCTTTTGTACAGTGTTGGATGAATAGGGAACTCCAGATTCTTGAAGGGCATAATTGATTAAAGTCGTATTCCAGACCGATGCTGTCGTGTATTGGCAGTGAAGTTCCCCGTCTATCCGGCAGGTCATCGCTTTTAATCCTTGTACGGCACGAGTAATCACCGGATGTGTAGTTGGATACCCCCTCGCCAGTAAGGCAAAAATCATCAGAGAAGTTGTGCTGAAATAATTTAAATAGGTGCCGTCCGGTTCGATTCGGTCCAGCATATATTTTTCGGCACGATATAATGACAATTCGCGAAGATTTACATGGGATTTCAGACCCTTAATCCCCTGTTTAATCCATTGGATCACCGAGCGGGCCTCTTCTGCTTGATCCTCTGTAAAAAAACGAACAGCTTTTTTTTGAAACAAATCGGAGAGATTGGGCGATCGAGGCGTTCTCTTACGAAAATTCGTATTGGCGAGAATCAAAAAAGGGATAATGTTCGCTCTTCCGTACACGGAGAGGTCAAAAAGATTGATGGGAAAGGAGTCTGGTAAAAGCATCACTTCAATATTAATGGGGAAATGCGGCCACTCACATTGTCCTGTTAAGGCCAACATGATTTTTAAAAACATATGGACCTCCGCAGCCCCTCCGTTGGCCAAAATGAACCTTCTTGCAGCCTGGATTTCCGGGTCTTTTCGATTCCGGTAACCAGAATAAAGAAGGGCATAATAAGCCTCTACAGTGGATGTCAGATTTCCCTTTTCCTCATCATGAAACAGCTTCCATGATCCATCTTTCTGCTGTTTTCCGGCAATCCGTTTCACCAATTCTTTTATGAAATCCTCATCATCTATCTCCAATGTCCGTAATAAGATAATCATACTACAGTCCATTGCGATCCCGGTCTCGAAAGGATAATGCCAGGCCCCGTCCTCTGATTGGTCCTGGACTAACTGATCAGCGATTCTGTTCATCTCCTGATAAATCCGATGCCTCATATGACCCATCCTCTCCCCTATATTCATCTTTGTATTCATATTCCATGAGCAATCTGAATATGCATTCCAATGATGGGGATAATCGATGCACTCAAAATGAACGTTGATAAAGGATGATGCTGTTTTTGCTGAACTCTTTCTCAGATGTAAAAAAAGAATTAAAAAAAAAGCTGAAAACTAAATCTTCCGGCCATCTTCCTTGTTTATCAGAAAATGATAAACAATTTATTCAACTTATAAGAGAACAGACGAAGCAACTGAACCAAAACAATGTAACACGGACGCAAGCTTATTTTCAGTTTTACCTTCAGCATCCTGAAATACATTGGGCCCTTCTCGGTCATATGGTATCGCGAAACGTCGGATGGAACATGACCGATTTAAAAGGGGAATTGCTGACGAAACTTCTGCCTGAAAGAGATCAGAAAGCTTTTTATTCCTTTTTGGAACACGGCAGTTGGTTGATTTTTCAAGATGTGTTTCCTCAATTTTTGGTTTATGACCTGAGTGTGAGGAGTAACCAAGAAATGTTCCACCTATTACCTTTTTTTCATACTTCAACCTTCATGGAAACGATATGGCGTTATTTTTGGCACAGTGGGGATAGCTATACATTGGCGATTGCGACGGTGATCAATGAACAAAGCTATTTGGAAAAAAGATTGATTCAAAATCATCATTTCAAGAAAACCGTAACAGGTACGGTCAGCTTTAAAATGTATGATTTTTTGCGCCTCAATAACATTCTTTTCCCCTACTGTACAGGGGAAAAAGAGGAGAAAACCTCACTTGCAGGCGCCACCTCACGGTATTTCACTTCGCTCCACGAAAGAATTTTATTTGGAAAAAAATTATATTCTCTTCTTTTTCAGGGTGAAAATATTCTGGAGGGGGTCTTGAAATGGGCGCATGAAAACCCTCACACGGGTTCACGGAAAGATTATTGGCCCGATTTGTATAATGATGTAAATGAATCTTTTCCCCGATCCCTTTATAAGCGACGGGTCAAGAATTGTGTGTTGAGAAAGGGTGCTCTAAGGCTGTACAGCCCGCCTTTAAAATACGCCTGGCCGAATACCCCGCATGAAGATGCGAAGAGCGGAGATTGGTTTGAGGATTGGCGTGTTCTGGATTATATTCATGAAGAAGTCAGTTTGAATGGAGAGATTTTGAATAATTATTGCAAAACCCTTGAAACAATTGAACTTGCGGTGATGGCAAAGGAAGCCATTCTGTTACGAGAAGAAGAATAACCATTCACGAGCGGTCGTCTTGATCCTGTTCAAATGATGCTAGTTTAATGTTGAATGGATAAATTGCCATAAAAATCAACCTAACCTTTATTTTAAGTTTTGTTGTTAAATAGAGTTATAATAAGAAGAAATTAAAAAAGATCAGTCATGCGGCAACATGTCCGGTCGAGTAATAGACGGTTCCCACTAAGGGATCGGCTAATTTAGTATGATAATCCACCCGAGCCGTTAACTCAAGGGTGGATTATTTTTGTTTTATAAAAAGGATGGCTTTAAAAAAGGGTGTTACAAACTTATTGCTAGAAAGATCCATTCTTATCATGCTTACTCTATTCCCGAGTTTAGCAGCAGTTCCCTATAGATATCGTTGTATTTCTTCGCGGATTGCAGCCAACTATAATCTTGACTCATCGCATTTTTTATTAAGCGACTCCAAATTTCATTTTCCTGATAATAATTAATAGCTCTTCTAACTGTATACAGCATGTCATGAGCATTGAAATTTTTAAAAGTGAAACCATTCCCGTTACCTGTAAACTCATGGTAGGCTAGAACCGTATCGTTCAAGCCGCCTGTTTCTCTGACAATAGGGATGGTACCGTACTGTAAGGCAATCAACTGCCCTAATCCACATGGCTCAAATTGAGATGGCATTAAAAATAGATCAGCCCCTGCATAGATTTGATGCGCTAACGCTTCATTAAAACCGAGATATACCCCTAATCTTTCGGGATACTCTTGTTTCATTTGGTTAAAAAAGTTTTCATAATGAGTTTCACCTGAACCAAGGATAATGAATTGAAGATCCTCCTTCATCATTTCCCTAAATACATGGAGTACTAAATCTAACCCTTTTTGATTGGTTAAGCGTGTGACCATCGCAATAATGGGGGTGTTATATTTTTCTGGTAATCCGAAATAGTGCTGCAATTCTTGCTTGTTTTTTGCTTTACCCTCTAACGAATCAATATCATAGGAAACAGCAATATCTCGGTCAATCCTAGGATTGTAAACCGTATCGTCTATCCCATTGACTATTCCGATAAGCTTATTTTTGTGCTTTCGCAAGAGGGCGTCAAGTCCCTCGCCAAAATAGGGAAATTGAATTTCATCTTTATAGGTTGGGCTGACCGTCGTCACCATATCTGATGCAACAATTGCCCCCTTCATAAAATTGATATCCCCATAAAACTCCAGCTGCTCGTTGGTAAAATATTGATGACTTAATCCTAACAGATCACTCATAACCGAATAAGGGAAAATTCCCTGGAACTGCAAATTGTGAATTGTAAATACGGTTTTCATATCCCAATAGAGCGGATTCAGACGATAGTGTGCGTCTAATAAAAAATTAACCATCCCTGTGTGCCAGTCATGAGAATGAATCACATCAGGAACAAAATCTAAATGAGGAATAATCTCAAGAACCGCCTTACAGAAAAAAGCGAATCGCTCCCCATCATCGTAATGACCATATAGAGAATCTCGATAAAAATAATATTGGTTATCAATAAAATAATAGGTAATCCCGTCTTGCTCTAGTGTAAAAATGCCGCAGTGTTGATTCCGCCATCCAACCTGCACACGAATCTCTTTTTGAAATTGAAATGATTTTTTTAGCTTTTCAGGAATTAAGGAGTAATTGGGTAAAATAACTCGTACTTCTGTCCCAAGATCTTTTAACGCTTTAGGAAGTGCCCCTGCTATATCAGCCAGGCCACCTGTCTTCACAAACGGAACACACTCTGATACAACAAATAGAACCTTCATGAATGAACAACGCCCCTTTTCACGGTACCTTTTTTAACTACAAGAGGAACTTCGGTTGTTCCTGTCATTTGGATTCCATTTCCTACAATGGCATCCTTATCTAAAATAACTCCATCCAGTACACAATTTTCTTCAATTTGACATTTCTGCATGATAATAGAGTTACGGATAACTGTCCCTTTTCCGATTTTAACAGCACGGAAAATAACGCTATTCTCTACTTCCCCTTCAATAATGCACCCATTTGCGATAATGGAATTCCTAACCTTTGAACCCTTTTTGTACTTTGTTGGCGGCTCATCTTTAACCTTTGTAAGGATGGGGTCGTGGTTTGTAAAAACCTGTTTCCATACGGTTGGCTGTAGAAGATCTAAGCTAGATTGATAATAGCTGTGAAGGCAATCAATGTTGGTAATATACCCTGTCCAATCATACCTATTTATTTGAAGTGTATGACGTCTATCATGCACTACATCAAAAATATTGTAATATCTCTGATCCTTGTATTGTTCAAACAAAGAAAGCAATAAATCCTTGCTCAAAATATAGGTCTGTAATGATTCACCTTGATGAACGACCTCTGTGATATCCGCTCTTGTTTCTAGATGACTATCTAAAATCTTACAAAAGTCAATCGTTCCGACGGTATAGCAATTGGCAACAACTACGTACTGTTGCTTACTACGCTTGAAATAAGTCATATTATTTGCAAAATGAGCAAAAGATCCAAATCTCTCAATCTCCGAATTGCCTTCAGGTGAAAACACAAACAGCCCATCACGCTTTCTGCCTAAGTCCCATTGCTTACCTGATTCCAAGTGATCCATAAGGGACCGAACCTTTTGTCCGGTAAAAATGGCTACATTCGAAATTCCTGAATTCACCATATTGGATAACATAAAATCAATTAATCGATAGCGTCCTGCAAACGGAAGAGAGGCTAAAGAACGATGAGCAGTTAAAGTTTGAAATGTGTCAAACTCAGTGGTTGCATTGATAATTCCAAGCATTGAACAAGACAAAGGTATCACCCTTTCTACTCTTTTTAGTTTACTTACGATTCTTCACCTGCAAACAGAATGACACCTTCATGCTTTGATGGACGAATAACAGCATGATCTTCAAACACAATTCCTGGGGCTATAATCGCCCTCTCTATTACGGCATTTTTTCCAATTCGGGCATCAGACATAATAACAGAATCGCGTATCTGACACCCTTCTTCTGCGGATACTCCCTGGAATAAGACAGAATGATAGATGATCCCTTCCACTATACAGCCTTCATTAATCAATGACTCTTCTATTTGTGCGGAAGGGGCAATATATTGGGGGCGGCCGGTTTGGATTGGCAGAGTATATTCTCTATTCTCGATCATAAGGATCGAGCTCTGTTTCCTCTTTTAATAAATCCATATTGGCTTCCCATAAGCTGCCCACTGTCCCGACGTCTTTCCAGTAGCCCTTGAATGGGTAGGCGACAACCTTTTTATTTTCTTCCAGCAAAAGTGGAATAATATCCTTACCAAAATCATTGGTTGATTGTGGATTTTTATCATCCATTTCTAGAAAGGCTTTTAAAACCGGCCATACTTTTTCTCTGTTTCAATGCTTTTACTCCCCTTTCTTGTATTAACAGGTCGTAAGATGTAAACTCCAAATGGCGGGATAGTGAGTTCTTGATGTCAGAGCTAGATAACAAAAAAATGTATGTGTTTCCAATTTTCATTGTCTAACTCCCACAATGCCTTAGATAGTTCATATAGATTCATCAATTTTTAAAGTAATCATTCATTAAGCGATGTATCTTATTATTGTGTAATACCCAATCTAAATCTTCTAAATCCTTCCATTCTTCAAACAATATAAAATATAGTATTGTATTGGGTCTAATTGAGCCCTAAGTCTCATTAAGAACGGAAACAAGAATTCGCAAAAGGTTTCCCTTAAAAGATATTATTGAAAAATTTTACGATAAGAGTTGAATCAGTTATAATAAGACTAATAATGAATAAATTAAAAAGACCAGACATGCAGCAACATGTCTGGTATAGCAATAGACGGTTCCCTCTACGGGCAATCGGCTAGGGAGAAATAATCCACCTGAGCCTACTAACTCAAGGGTGGATTATTTTTTTGATTTAAATGACAGTATGGTTACGATTAAACTTGCAAAACCAATCGCAAACATTAATGATTCATAAACTGTCATACAGCATCACCCCCTTTCTATTGGGAGTGGGCCGACCACCCTTGTGAAATCCTATTCTATTGTATCTATAGTTTATCATATTTACACCAAAAACAGAACAAGCGTTCTTTTTACTTTACATAGAATAGATTAATTCCCGACTAGCACCTATCCTCTAGCCGGGCATTTTCTCGAGCAAGAGTCCCCCTAAGATACGATAATAGATACATCAACTGGTTATCAAAAAAGATCACGATCCTTTCCGTAAAAATGGATAAAAGAACTTTAAACAAATTAAATTTCTACCATATCATCCCTTCGGATTCGATGCAAAATTTTATTCATAATATGAAATTCAGGAAAACCACTGGCTTTGAAGAGGTAAATAAATTACTCATTGAATAGTTTTATTAAGGGTAAGACAAAAAGGCATACTGTAAAAACAGTATCCCTAAATTACTTCAGATCATAGTGTAAAAGATTTTCATACCATAAATATTTAAATTTCTTATCCAGCAAACCTTAATTCAAAAATGACTTTTCTTATGACAGCAAATAGTAAGTTTGCGTTTTTGAAACATAAAACTAAATTAGTTTTTTACAGAAAGGTTCAACCTTCTCATGCTTACTCTATTCTGAGTCAAGTAGCAGCCCCTCATATATCTCGTTGTATTTCTTTGCCGATTGCAACCAACTATAATCTTGACTCATCGCTTTTTTTACCAAGCGACTCCAATTGTGTTTCAAGATGAGCGCCAAATACTTTATAGCTTTCGTACAAACTCCCTTTGTGAAAAAGGTATACTTCGTAATCTGTAGGATGTGTTAAGACCAATTGTTTCACCTCTTTGACCTGCTTTTGGCCGCTTAATTTTCATCAAATATTTTTCAATGTACTTAAATTCTTTTTCCGACCGTTCACCTTATGTCAGTCTTGAGTCTTTTGTAGTTTTTCTAAATAGAAGTGTTTAATTCATTAAAAACTGGAATGGGGTATAAGTAAGGGGTAAAAAATTTTTTCTCTTGGAAAAGGATGTTCTTCTATTAACGTAGAAAAGACCCGGTAAATAATCTTCCCGAGTCCTGGTCAAAAAAATAGCACTATAAAATAGATATGTCTAATAGTAGAAATAGCTGAATAATGATTCATAAACTGATAAATGGCAGTAGTTTTATTGAATATAAAAAAGAGCAAAAATAGCAAGTATTGAATAAAAACTTGCATATTATAGGCTCTTTCTTTTTATTTCTTATGCTGTAAAAGTACCCATTACTTTATGTACAGTCCTTAGGCTCCAGAGTATATTCTTTTTCAACTCAACCCTATATTTTACCGTAAAGTAAGTAACCTGCCCTTAAAAACTAGGTAAAAAATCATCCGCTCGACACAAAATACAGGACGAATATCCTTCCCTTAATTTAATATCCCCAATTTCTTCCAGTTTCCGGATTTTGAATCGATGCCATTTCAATCATTTGGTTCCAATAGGGCAGCTCCCTTGAAAGACGGCTGATTATTTGCCGAATATATTCATCACTAACTTTCTGGCCGCTACCATTTGAATATTGCTGCACGTAATATTGATAAGGCCATCCACAGCTTTATTAGTATTAAAAAGGTAAGGGAAAGGATAGAAACTTATGAGCAACAGAGGCCGGAAGGTAAAATACTATCCCCAAGAAGACATTGATTTAATACTCTATAATTACAAAGCCCAAAATAAAAGTACAGGATTAATAAAGTACTCAGATATATATAAATTCGCAGAACAAATGTACTTAAACAATGAAATTAAATTTAAGTTAAGTGAGGATTTTTGGAGGAAAGAAGGCAGACAAGGAAGAAAAGCAATTGGTGATCTTAACACACTATATCTAAGTACAATAAAAGGAAAAAGTGAAGACACAGATTATTATGTTGACACAGAATTATATGTTGACAAAATAATGCAAGCTTCTAAACAAGAAAGTAAAGCGTTTATTGATGCTCTGAAAATTTACGAAAAAAAAGCTAGAGAATACGGTACATTAATATCTAAAATAAATATCTTAGAGACTGAACTTGAAAAGATAAAAATAAAACTTAATGATGAAAAAACAAGAAGTGAAGAATAAAGAAAAATATTATTTTCTTGGTTTAATTCGAGCAATAAAAAGGAATTAGGACTTGAAAACCTGATAACAACCGGAAAGTCGAGATCAAAACTTATAAATCGTTTTTTTGAAAATATGTTTTCTGATCCAAATAGTGTTTAAAACAATTTCAAGGATCCTGCAGCTAAAATTCTTGAACAAGAAAACAATGTAGTACCAATAAAAAAAAAGCAGAATTCAAGCATTAATAGATAAGCACGAAATATATAATATTAAATAACTTCAAAAAATGTTGGAGGTAAAACCCTCAAAACTTGTATTAAGGCCATTTATCTAAATGATAAATGGCCTTTTGACACCCCTATTGAGCAATGACAGCTTTAGAAACCTTCACATACTGTCCATTAGAAACGGTAATTGCATAACGGCCATTGAAGATCTCGTTAGCAATGATATCACTTTTGCCTATCGGTCCACTCATGGCAGCCACATAGGAACCACTTCCCTGGCTTTCAAAAACGTGTCGGCCTGCTGGGATATCGACCCCAACTTTATAATAACCGCCACCTTTATAATTCTGCTGGTCGTTCATTATTTCATAAAGTTCCTTTGCGCTTTTTATGCCCAATGCAGGAAACGAGGCTACATTAACTAATACTCCCTGAGTCTCTAAATTCCCTGCTCCATTAACATGAACATAGCCGAAGCTATCAAATATTTCATTTTCAATAATGTTACCAGCGGAATCACTTTCAGAATAATACTTTCCACTTCCGTCAAATGGAACGAAAGCATAGTCCCCTACTGGAATATCTCCTTGAACGTAAGAACCGGTATCTATCACTTGTTTGTTATCCAATAATGGTTTCATCTTTAACAACAATCTATCTTTCGCTGGCATTGCAGCCAATGCTGCTGCCTCTGCTTTAGCTTTTTCTTCAGCTTTTTTCTTGGCTTTCACTTCAGCGGCGGCTTTCTCTTCGGCTTCTTTCTTAGCTTTGGCTTCTGCCTTCGCTTTAGCATCAGCTTCGGCCTTTACCTTTTCTTCTGCCTTAGCGTCTGCCTCTTTCTTAGCTTTGGCTTCTGTCTTGGCTTTCGCTTTAGCCTCTGCCTTCTCTTTAGCTTTCGCTTCGGCTTTAGCCTTCGCTTTTGCGTCATCTTCTTTTTTGGTTTTAGTTGCGGCTTTCTCTTCTGTCTTTACTTCCTTCTTAACCGGTGCGGACGCAGATTCCGTTGATGGTTTTGTGGTGACACCAAAAATAATAAACGCTACGACCATCACAGCTAATGATATACCAGAGATTTTAAAACTCTTTTTAGCTTTACCTGTCTTTCTGGCAATTGCAATCGTTCCTATCACCAAAAATACACACGTTGCTAAAAACGCTAAAAGAGTTACTGCTAATGCAAAATTATCCATACCCCTCAAACTCTCCCTTTATATATATATATTGTAATTATTTCGTCACACTAACGTAATATTACCAAATAACTGGGGACAAAACTATAACTCTTCTGCAATTTTTCAATTATTTTCATATCAAGTTAAAAATGATAAGAAATCGGGTATTATTTCATTTCTTCCATAGCTTTATGCATTATTGCAGCTTTTGAATATCCAATGCGGAAACGAACAGAAGCCGTTTGTGTTTCCCTTACTAATTCAATTGCTTACTTTAACATCATCCACTGTCGAGCTGGGGTTCTGTGACCGCTTGAAAGACATGACACAGTTTTTGCTTGATAAATTGGGACACATTTTTCCAGTTAGTGTCTTGCACTTTTTACTCGGTTTGTCAGTTATTACCATTTTATTTATGTAGGTCTTTGCAGTACAATACTCAAGAAAAAATGTATATATGCTAATATTTATGCGATTTTCGAAGAAAACATATTACCTCTTTTATTGATGTAACTGAGGACGATGCGACTATAATGAATGAGTTAATGGTAATTATAAGGCAAGTCGCATTACAGGTAACCAAAGAATATGGAGCTTGTGCTTGTAAAATAATTAACTACACTATAAAGAATAAAATTAAAGAGCCTAAAATCTACAAGTTTTATGCACTACTTGTATATTTCGGCTATTTTTATATTAATAAAACATACTGACATAATTAGCTTTTATTAATCAAAGAGATCACATGGTTTTTAATCTAATTTCCAATTAATTGTGTCACTTAAATAAGCATCATCGTTGGTAATAGTTACCAAATTGGTGGTAACTATGTTCAGAGGCAACAATAACAATGGATTGCGTGTTGAGAAAGGGTGCCCTGCGGCTGTACAGCCCGCCTTTAAAATAAGCCTGGCCGAATACCCCGCATGAAGATGCGAAGAGCGGAGATTGGTTTGAGGATTGGCGGGTTCTGGGATATATTCATGAAGAAGTCAGTTTGAATGGAGAGATTTTAACTAATTATTGCAAAACCCTTGAAACTATTGAACTTGCGGTTATGGCGAAGGGAGCCATTTCTATTACGAGAAGAAGAATAATCATAAAAGAGCGGTCGTCTGATCCTGTTCAAATGATGCTAGTGTAATGTGGAATGATGAATGGATAAAACAAAGCCTGTGAAAATTTTACTCCTCGTAAAATTTCACAGGCTTTTTAGTGTTGAAGGGGAGCTTTGTCCCAGCCTCTTTATCCTTTTTAATTAGTGGAATTGTCGTGCTTCACGGTAATCGTTTGAGTGGTGACAGTGGAAATTCCCACATTGTCAGTCACCTTATAGGTTACGGTATAAATCCGGTCTTCTCTGCCGCTTCTCTCAGCACGGACTAAAAAATTGGTGTCCAATTCACCAAAATCAGCTCCTTGAATATCTTGTGCTGTATTTCCATCACCTATCCCATTATCGGACTGATTGCTACTAATCGAGACCAGCTGCACAGAGGCAACGCCTGATAATGAGTCATTTGCATGGACAGTCGCCGTTATGGGAATCATCTGATGATTTCGATCTGTGATGACTGATGGATTAAATGAAAAGGCTAAGGTCGGTGCAGTTTTGTCAATCTTCACTTCAACCGATTTTGTTACTTCTGTATTCCCGGCTTTATCCACGCTCCGATAATATACCGTATTCACACCTTCAGCAGTGACTTGTATTCCATTTGTATAAGGGACCCATTCGCCATTATTAATCTTATATTCGGTTTTCGCAACACCTGAATTTTCATCAGTAGCTGCTAATTTTACCGAAACGTCTTGATTGGTCCAATTCGTTGGGACACCGCTTGCTGTAGTGACTGGATCCTCATGATCTACTGGCTCTTCGCTATTTATATCCTCTGGCCAATTAACAAGAAGTGTATCGGGCTCTCCGTTAGTTCCAACTTTTTCCACCTTAATCGAGTTGATGGAGAAGGCGTTACCACCTCCGCCGCCACGGATGGCGATGTTACCAATCAGACCATCAGCAGGTTGTGAACCATCTAATTTGAATTCAGTTGTTAAAGTGTAGCTACCCATATTCACCATACCACTGTTAAAATACGCAGGTATATACTTAGCCACTTGGTTAGCAGCATACGGGTGGCTGTTTACGTTCGCTCCATCAGCACTAGTATAACCACCATTTGAGTTATCTTTTAACCAGCGTACACGAATAGCGGTAGTACCTTTTGCTGTATAGTTGAAACTTAAACGGTAGGTAGCATCTTTCTCAGGAGTGAAAGCTACTTTGCCATCCCCATCTGCTATAGACCATGGCCATTGGGTTTTATCGTTACCTAGTATGATATTAGCTCCGGAATAACTGTCTCCATTTCCAGTATCATACACATAGACACCGTCGATTTGCTTATGCTCTACTTTTTCCGATTCAATGTAATGGTGGGTGGCAAGAAACTCGGCAGGGTATAGGATACCCAGCAATGCTTGTTTGGCCCGTCCATCATAGTCATACGGCAAGGCAAATTCGCCGCCTTTCCAGCCAGTGAGTACATCTCTCACGCCGGCAAGTTTCACTGTATCGATAACCTTTGGATTCCCCGTCGTATTGGCTGGACCTGCAGCATACTTTCGATAGATTTGGAACAATTCAGCATACTTCATACCCTGATTATTTTCCTTCTCAGGTGTAAGTTCACCCGGTGGTAAAGCAATGTCCATCTCGGAAATATTAACCTTCACACCTGGGAGTGTCGCAAACAGTTTGATGTTATCCTCCACGTTTTGGACATTGGTAGAAAGGTTGTAGTGTGCCTGCATACCAATCACTTCAATCAGAGGCTTACCATTTGGCCGGACACCTGCATACCGCTCATTAATATCTTTGACCATCTCATAAACAACGCGAGCTTTGGCTGGTGAATCGAGACCAAAATCGTTGTAGGTCAGTTTGACATTCCACCCATTTCTGTCAACAACTTCGGCTGCTTTCAAGAAAGCTTTCTCTACCCATTCCCAGCCTAGCGCCATATACCAGCCTTCTCCTTTGGCTAAGGATGCTTTCCAATCGCCAGGGATGGAGCTTCCGATCGCTTCGTTGACAACATCTATCGCTTCAATGCGGCTGCCATAGTGACCAAGTACATTTTCAATATGAGTATTGAGGTTTTCGAGAGCCGTTTCTCGATCGAATGTACCTGGCTGACCGTATCTAGCCGGTGGCGCATCCCACATCCACGTAGGTGTCTGTGAATGCCACGCGAGCGTATGTCCGTAGAAAAGCATATCCGGGTTTTGATCAGAATAGGTTTTCATCGCATTATCAGCACTAGTGTATGTAAAAACACCTTTTTCATTTTGCGTACTCTCCGGTTTCATCTCATTCCCCGGTGTATATGAAGCATAATTGTAAAGCGTTTCCTCCATTGCACCTTTACCAAAGATACCAAAGGAGAAGTAATCTTTATAAACATCCTTTAGTGCTGGGTAATGTTCGTAGGTTAGTCCTGCGGGAGGTAAGTCGGTGGTGGTGGCCGCATCGGCATTTAACGAACCGCTAACTAAGACTGGAGCCACCAGCAGTACTGACAGTGATAGAGACAAAGCTCCCTGAGCGGCTTTTTTCATCAGCCGTTTAAGAGATCGTGTTTTTTCCATGAATAGGTCCTCCAAAAAGAATTTTTCCCCTTTTTTTTTGAGTAGGGTTCTCTCTGTCATTCCCATTGGTGTCATATAATGATGTTAAGCGCTTACTTTTTCTAGTAAATTGATATTTATGTCTCATTCCCTTCTTTATACTTTTTTTGAAGTCTTGTTAATTGATATGACAATCAGCAAGTAAGTTGGCGGATTGTGCTAGAATACCACATGCATAAGAAATGTAGTTTCCCAACTGCTCGAAGAGAGACCAAAGATACTAAGCCGAATGATAGCAATTCCCATAATCCTTCAAAAAGAAAGATTGGAATAGAAACTACTCTCAAGGAAATAAGCATACTTATTCATTGCAAAATAATTACTTTTCGTCTCATCACCTCCTTTACGTTAGAAAACTGCTAGAAATAGTACCAAAAGCTCATTTTTACTAATTTCATTGTGTTATAACCTTAAAAGATTTCCTTTATATTATAAACCTGAATTAATTCTTGATAATTTAGCCCCATTCTATTAAGTTTATAATTGGGGTGTATTTATGGATATAGAAGTGCTACAAAACTTGGTTCCACATATTCTTCTTTTTGTTGATAGACGTTGTTTTCCCAGATGGGAAATCATTAACAAAAAAATTGGCTTCCAGGACCTTACTTTCGTTGTGGCCGGGAAATCCAACTATTTTATTAATGGAGTAAAATACACTGTCGAACCCGGGGACGTCATATACATACCTGAAGGCAGCGTTCGCGAAGCACATACATTCTACGAAAATCCAATGCATTGTTTCGCTTTTAATTTCAATTGGACACCAGAGGGCAGTCCTATTGCTTTGCCACTGGAACCCGTGATGAAAAATGTCATTACGAGTGAGATTAGAGGTTATATCAAGCAGTTCACACAGGTATGGATGAGTAAACAGCCGGGATATATCATGCAAGCTAGGGCTCTATTTATGCTGATTATCCATAAGCTTCTATTGATTTCCTCTCATAAGGCGTCCTATATACAAACAGATCTACGAGTGAAAAAAGTGTTGGATTACATTAATGAGGACTACTCAAGGAATCTAGATTTGTCAGAAATAGCCACAAAAATCAATCTTCATCCAGTTTATTTCGGAAAATTGTTCAAAAAAAATACTGGCTACTCGTTTAAGGAATATTTGAACTTAATTCGTATTAATAATGCCGAAATGCTGTTATCATCAGGTGGATTTTCTGTAACAGAAGTCGCTGATCGGTGTGGATTCTATGATGTTTCATATTTTAGCAACGTTTTTAAATCCATTAAAGGATACCCGCCTTCCAAAGTGTCTAAATAAATGAAAACTCGCAAACGTTTGAGTCCCTTTGGACGAAAACATAGACGCAGTGAATAGCGTTCATAATTTATGGATATCACACAGATTCAAGAGCACCTAATGGGCAAATGAACCCAGCAGTAAACTGAATATGCAAGTTGTAAAAATAACATCTTTTTGGATTCAGTTTTCAATCGATAGCTTTAAAAACAAGATTGTTTCGCACGAGAAATTACCTATCTATTACTTACATTTTATGAATCTATTATATAATTCATGCTCTTTCATAATCTATAGAACAACTAGATAATTCTTGTAAAATTTAAACATTTTCGTTTTAATTAGGTGTTTCTTTCACTTCACTCCTATCGAAGGTCTTTCAGCAGCAAATAGTTTTCCTTATTTAGGTAAATTTCCCGTAATTGTTATAAAAAAGCCAGGAATGAAGGCACTTCAGTTATTTCAAATAGAAAGAGACGGTAACTTTTTTCATCTTTTATTGAGCTAAATATTAATGGGAATGATTGATAAACAGATTACTAACCTCTTTTTGTTTTACAAAATAAATCTAAAACAAGGGATCATACATAAGAGGTTAAACCTCTCTTCTTCTTATGTTGATTGTCACTTAATTAATTGATCTGAAAATGCTTTGTTCGTTATTAATACTCTCCTATTCTAAAGCGTTTCCCGTAAGTTGACTGTATTCCTCCCAGACATTGGCGTATCGTATCCCGAACTCACGAAGAGACTTTGCATTAAAATGCAAAAAGTCCCCATTATCTGTCAATCCCTTCGAGGAAACGAATGCGAAATATTTATCACCACTACAAATATCTTTTAATTGTTCATTTACAATGTGTGAATAAAAACAACCATCACCGTTCTTATCCAAAAATTCACCTAATTCACCCAAAATGATGGGGATATTGGGAATACCTAAGTCAGTTAATAAAGAGTCGATAAAAGGTATAAATCTTTTTTTATAACTTTCTGCAGTTTCTAAGCTATCGGCATCACTTTCCCCCTGATGCCACAAAATTCCTTTTAACTTACTGTTCTTTAGTGCTTCTATTGTTTCAGTTACAGCATTGGAGTATAGACGTCCGCCTTTTTGCCATTCACTCAGAGAGGTTCCGCCAAAGGCACAGGGTATAAGCCCAATCTTTCTATCCCATTTTCTTTGTAAAGTATCAGCAAAACTCATCCCTAAACCGATTCCAGCTAAAGTCGGTTTATCAGTATGTAAGGGCTCCTTCGCAGTTATCCATTGAGAGTCTCTGAACAAGAAAATTTCCTTATTATCAATAGATTCAACTTCCTGCATAGAACCTCTTCCTGCCATATTTGATTGTCCAATTAAAAGAAATGAATTGATCATTGATACTCCTCCGATTTGATTTTATTATTTTCATCCTTGGTAAAAATATACTACTACACTATTAGTATAAAGATTATACATATTCTATAAAATTAAGATTCACTTGAGGATGACTGATAAAGAAAATTCTTAGCCCTTTTTATCCCTGAAGTGACATTTCTTTATCTAACTCGACAAGCGACTAACACTTCCTACAATTTTCCCGTGGAAAAATTCATCTTCTTCCCCTGGCATAACTCTAATTGCACCCATGCGAAATTGATCATGATAATCCGACTGGAAATACCTCATTTCATCAGCAACCTCATCCGTTGTCGGTGTGAGGATAAATACCTCTTGAACAGCTCTCTCCCCAGTATTACGCTTGAGAATGCCATCGCGGTATTTATGCATTTCTCCCAGTGCAGTACCGAGATTGTCAGGAACACGATATTTGGGGTCAAAAACAATTAGACCGTTTTCCCCTTCCAAAACAATATCAGGTATCATTCTTTGCGTATACGTATGGAAAGCAGGTGAGTTGAACTGATAGGTTCGTTGGTAATAAAGGCTCACACCGTTCGTCAAATGAATTTTGCTTTCCTTGTTCTCTGCGAGATTCAGAAAAATGCCATCCTTCGTCAGTTGGTATAATCCACCGGTATCGCACACAAGGCCCGCTTCCCTCAGAATCCTGACTACCTTCATAAAGCACCACATTTCATACAATTGAAAGATGTCCTTCAAGGGAATCGGGTGATCAAAGCCTATGTTCTCGCGGTTATGTTTATAAAGCTGGTCAAACCATTGAAACCACAGGCGGTAAACAGGATGCTTACGAAACTTTTGCGTAATTGTATAAGGTCCTTTATTTGCTGTGACTTCATTCATAAACGCACTGTTTAACCAGCGCTTAACAATCCCTTTATATTTCAAAGCTTTACCTGCCACTTCCATTTGTTCAACCGCTTCATATTTCCGGAGTATCCGAAACAAATCCTGCATTTGTTGTTTAAGCACTTGATTTTCATATAGGTCGTACGTTTCTAATGTCTTTACATTCTGCACAGTACTCGGAATCTTATCGCCATTCCCCTGCTGATCCAGCCACCTTAAGGTAACTTGTTCAGAATGTTGTATCTTTTCCCGTTTCATCATCTCGCTAACCTTGTCCAAATGGCGAAAAGGCTGCTTTTTAATTTTTGAAAAAATTAACTTCAACTGATGAAAGGATTGATCCAGATAACTCCATTGTGTCCAAGTGATATCACGGTTTCGCCCAGTTGCATTCACATGGGTCGTTAATCCACTATACTGAAAGCAGCTATTCGCCTCTGACAGGATTTCTTCCAGCATCAAGCTGAACTGCGTTTCGGTTAGTTTCCGATCATCAGGATAAACAAAGCTACTGATCTCCTGGCCGTTTATTAATGCCTGAATGGTGCCAGATTGAAAGGGCGTAATAAACGTGGCATAGCCCATACCTTCTTTAAAAATAAACGGTACCGGAATACCCTGAAACCTCACATCAGTTTGAGTACCTTGAAAACGCAGCTTATATTCGGTCGCTTCCCTAAGGTATGAATCTACTAACGGAATCCAGCCTAGCTGTAAATCAAAAACCTCAAGAAGATTAGCGCCAGAATTGGGTTGCACCATAATACTCTTAGCTCCTCTATCATCCGTTTCACATGTTTAAGCGAGATTGAGGTTGGTCCTAGATTGACGTCGAGCCACTGCCCTAGGGTTGCCAGCATATCGGAAATCCGCTCATCTCCCCGGACCTTCCTTAATACTTTTTCAGAAATCACTCGATCCAATGCCTCCATTGAATCCATTTGATACTCTTCAGGCAGCTTTTGATTGGCATATAACTTTTGCAGCATTTCTCCCATAGAACGATAGCCAAAATGCAGCTCATATTGGGATAAAGTACGATGTAGTTCTCGTAAAATCGTAAACTCTTTCGTAAGGGTAGCTTTCAGATCTTGGTCAACCCGTTCCCAATACGAATCAAAGTCAACATCAGACAGCGTCATGACAAAGGCTCGGTCCAGAACTTTATCGGAAATGGAATGGGTGGTTTCATCCACATTTATCGTTCCTAAAACATAGACATTTGGTGGAATGACTAGTTTCTTAGGGATATCGGTAATTTGATCATTCTGATGCAGCGGAATTTCTTTGCGAGACTCTACCGCACTTAGATAATCACTCAAGTAATATTCGATACGGGCCAAGTTCATTTCATCAAGTAAAATGAAATGCGGCTTATCCCGCTCTTTTAACGCATGAATGAGAACCTGAAGGAACTCCGTTTTGACATAGCGTTTTTCAAAAGAGCTATAGTAACCAAACAGGGCAGTCCCATCCGTCCAATCGGGCCGGACCGGGATGATCGTAAAATACGGATTCTCACTCTCATATTCCAACCCATAAACGGCATTGGCATATAAGCGGCAAAGCTGGGTTTTCCCTGTCCCGGAAATCCCGCTTAACAGAACAAAATGCTTATCATCCAATGCTGTCAGATTTAAATGTAAGTCACGAATAATATTATTTGAAAATGTAAATTCACTATTGGAAATCGTGTTGAAGATTTCTCCGAAAGTAAAGTTCGGTTCCAGACCTGGCTCCGTCACGGGCCCTTTCTCTTCTCCTGACTCATGAGAAGGAGCATCAGATGGCAATTCCAATTTTTCACTTGCATGAGCAAATAGTAGGGCAGCATCGATCAATGTTTTCTTAACCTCCTCGGCCCCTTCAACAAATGACTGCGTTTCATTATTAAAACTTCCCACATAATAGGAACTTACCTTTACCTTTATATGATGCTCATCTAACAGTCGCATGGCATTCGCCATTACTTTTGAATTATCTAAGTTTTGTGTCGAAAAAGCTTTTGTGATCCACCACTCAATCGTACCATCTCCAATGATTTCTCTTGCACTTGTGAAAATATGATTATGACCCTCCAACTGCACAATAATCGTCTGGAATGGTGAATTCTTATCATGAAACTCAAGGTAACTGATATAACCCTTTGTCAGCATTTGCTCGCCATCATTGATAGTAAACGCCTGGCGTCTTCCATGTTTTTGCTCCTCCAATGGCCCAATATCAACAGTATAAGGACGGCCCAGCAAATGGGTTTCGTTAATGTTTCGGGTTGCGGCCAAAAGCATCAGGGCATCATATGCTCGATTTGAAACGTCAATTTCTTCATTATAAAAACTCCGGAATGGACCAAGCTTTTCCCAAACGGTAACAAGTTCTGCAATCAGAGATTCCTCATCCAAGTTCCCTTCCATTGGGATACTTGTCCCAATTTGGAACCATGGCCGTTTCCGTGGTTTTATACAGCTTTTTAAATACGGAACAAACTCGTCTTTTGGGATTGCAGACTTTTCCTTCCAGCCTGTAAAAATAGAAAAATAGGAAGGAATAGCCTCCAGAACACGGTTTATTTGATTGTTTCGAACCCATGCCCAAAACGGGATGAAGTTCAGTTCAGAATGTATTATCATCATCCTGCTAATCCCATCAAATTCAAGTGTGAGGAAAGTGTACTCCTTGTCATTCACTTTTCGATTCAGTTTCGTATAGTGTTTCCGGCCAATGTCGGATTCCTTCTTCTTATCAGCATACGTTGGATTACGGGCATCATGATAGGTTGTGGAAAGTGTAGAATCATAGCTCCTAATAATGTACTCATTACCAATTTGAATCCCCATTTTCTCAACAAATTGTTGAAATATTGGTTTGACAATCGGTGAAATTTCGTCAAGTACCTTCCGGCAGCGAATTTCAGTGTTGTTCTCGTTAAATATGGATTGAAAATATGTAAGGTTTAGCATTTGGTCACCTGCTCAATATAATAATTCGTAATCTTAAACATGACCGGTCCTTATAACAACTGAATGGAACATTAAACAAGGCTCTAATGGAAAATTTAAGATATAATTATATTTTAGCAGAATTAGGAAATTTTCGTCTATCAATAGGGTGAAACTGGATGTTAGGGTTATCTAGTGGATACAATTTAGAATCAGATCATCTGCATATTGTTAATTAAAGTCTTATATTACGCGGAGAATGTAAACCATAATACTTTCAGAAGAAATATTCACAAGTAAAAAAGGATTACTAATGTACCAAATTTTCTAAGTTAATATTAAACCTGAAAATGTAGTTTTTTGGAGGTATTTGTCGTGTTTTTAATTTTTAATTCATTATAGTAGGTTTAATCATTCTAAGTCGAAGTCCAACCATTAAAGGCAAGATTGGTGCATAAATATGGGCATATAAGGGTCTTAAAAGATTTTCTGAGTGAATTAGCAGATAAGGTTCTCTTTTACTTCATTATCGTATTTGGAAATAAGGCAGAATTGATGTTTCAAACAGATTTTAAGAATGCAATTGTTTTAAATAGAAATAAGATTTTAGAAGTTATAAATGGAAACGCCAATTCCATTGTTCTAAATTATCTCGAATTTAAAAAAATCCAACATAATATAGTGAAATTATCTACACTTGCGAATGAAGATAAAAGAAATCTAGCAAAAAAACATAAAACAGAAATCCACTCTAATTTAGCTCAACAGAAGAAAAATATTATCGATATTATTTGTCCTAAATGTAGAAATAAACGCGTAGACAGGAAAGGAAAATCCGGGGCCTTTAAGGGCTGCAGCATCTTTCTAAAATGTAGATTTACAGCATAAAAAGAACTGGTTTCAATCAAAGGTAATTCCCCTATTTAGAGCCAGTTCTATGTATTTGGCAAGTAAAAATACAGCTGACGTCTGGCCTCCAGTTATTACTTTCACTACGATTAATAGATTTATTATCCAACAATATACCTTGATGGACCTCTAAACACTTCCCTGACATGCCAATGAAGAAAATGATTTGAAGGCAGATAATCAGGATTAATCGGATTACGAATTGGTTTACCGTGAAAATTCATTAACCATTCATTAAAGCCATTATACCCGTTGGCATCTTCTGCTACTAGGAACACTTTTTCCTCATCTAAGGTAAATACACCTCTGTCAAAAAGTTTATTATGCATGGAACATAGTGCAATTCCGTTGGTTTCAGTGTCTGGCCCACCAGCCTGATGCCACTTAATATGAGCCGCTTCCAGTCCTACCAAGTTCTGTCCAAGGCGAACTTGAAAACCGCAAACGGCACATCTATATTCATAGGCTTTTAACACTCTTTCTCTAAAATATGGATCCCGCCTTCTTTTCCCGCCAAACTCTAAGTCAAGTCCCACACAAGTAAGGATGTCTTCATGTATAGTATCTGGAAAATGATTATTTAAAATGATTTCAGCTCTCTCTTTAATAAGCGATTTGTCTTCTTTTAAAAGGTTGTATGCCTCTTTACTAAAACCGCCGCTGACTTGGTTCTCCAATAAAAATTTATTACTAGGTTTGTTGGTATTCATTTTTTCTGTTGAATTTAAATCCCATATACCATCATGTTTTAACCTAACGAATGGCTCCTCTGGATGATAAGACCTCCTTTTTGGACCAAACTCGATTAATAACGATGTTAATTTTTCTTTTACTTCTTTATAGGGCATGAAGCGATTAGAACCATTTTGCAAAATCCCCAATGCATAAAGCAATAATAGAGGTTTATGGGGCGCTCTTTGATCCCCTTTTTTCCATATACTCAGGTTTTGGATTCTTTCTTTTAGTTCATAACCATTCATTAAACTCATAGCCTCTCAACAATATAGGAATTCTTACTATAAATTAGCATTCAAAAATAAGCAATGAAAAGGATTTTATTTTCACAATTAACCAGAAATCCTATAGATACCATATAAAAAATGGCTGCTCAAAAAGTTTTGAGCAGCTTGTTTAACAATTTAAGAGCAAGTGCTAAGGACATAAACAAATTAATTCATCAACAAACTAATTATTAGGAAAAATACACTAAAGATACTAGGTTTATTTAGATATATAAAGGACCACTATTGTAATGATTAACCTAGAATAACATTAACTCCTGACATCTACAATTTTTAATTGGAATATTTTAATGTGTTTCTTATTCTCTTTATATAATCAAGTACAAATAATTCGTGATTTATATTTCCTTTATTTTGAAGTTCCTTTAAAGTCAAAACTCCATTATTTAATATTATTTCTTCTGAATCTTTGTCATTAAGTCCAATAACAAGGATTGGAAAGTTAAATAATTCATGTGCATAGTTTAATTCATTTACTGTCTTCTCGAATGAAGCAACTCCAGTATCAATTCGTTTAGATAATGTTTCGGTTGGCAAGATGATTATTCCGACATCAGATTTACTCTTTATTCGTGATAGCTGTAATTTAAAGTAATTCCTATAAGAACTTGCAACATTTCCAAATTCTACTTCAAGATGAATTCTGTGTGACTTACTATTTTCCTCAAGTATTTCTTTAATATAATCTAGCTTAATGAATTCATTATTTATTTTAAATTGCTCATCTGCTAACCAATCCAAAGTAGTTAATTGTTTTTGAATGTAACTATCCATAATTTGTTGTATAACATCAAGTCTTTTTTGAGCTTGTGATTTATTTTTATAAACAGGTAAAGGTGTATTTTTACAAATCCATATTAATTCATCATATGTTTCCTTAAATGGTGATTGTGATAAAATTTTAATTGCATAATTATGAGAATATATTTTAATATTCATAAAAACCTCTTAATTTTTTTATAATACCTCTACTTTTTCCATTTTTAATTCACAAATAAATACAATTTGATTTAGTACATAGCATCCAATAGCAATTAATAAAGGAAGAAAATCAGTATTATCAATTGCAATGATATCATTAGTTAAATTTAATTTTTTATTAAGAGATTCAATAAAATCCTTTACTTTATGAAGCAACTCATCAGGTCCTAAAATATTATTATCTTCTCTTTGTATTGAGGTCATACAATAGTTTTTCTGTAACTGATAAGATGATGGCATCTCTTTTTTTATTTCATTTATAAATTTCTGTATCTCATTCATTATAGGGCTACTAAATTTACAATTATTAACTAATAATGAATCAATTATTTTTTTACCTTTCCCATTTCCTTTATGGATTTCTATAGTCCATTTAAACTTTAAGTTTTTAAAATCAGAGTAATAATTAGTAAGTTCTACCCTATAAGAATTAATGATTAAATAAGGTATGTGGTATTTATATCTTGCTTTTTGAATATCCTTTGTCTTCTCAGTGTTTAATTGAAATTCTACCTTATTAAGATTAGTAAAATCCTCATCAGGTATAAATCTTTCTTCTACAACTTCAATTTTTTCGATATATTCCCCTTCTTTTATTGCAATTTTTTTAGCAAATGCAAAAGCAAGTTTAGGTGGTACCGCATTTCCAACAAGCCTGTATTTGGTTAAAATTGAGTCCCCGTAAAATTGATAATCTAGTGGAAAGCTCATTATTGATGCAATTTCTCTAATCGTAGGAGATCTAAATTTATCTATTTCTCCTTCAAGTTCATATATTATTGATTCTCTAGAAGCTGATGACATTGTGGCCATAATAGTACGAGATGGATTCTTTTTGTTTTCTGGAAACGCCATCTGACCCATGTAGCCTTTATCTCTTTTTGCTCTTTTAGCTTTTTCCCACTCAAATTTTGCAATCTGTCTTACATAAAAATGATCGGTTAATTCAGAAGTTTTAATTTTAATCTCAGGATAATTAGGGTCAATTATCACATTTTTGGTATTGTTTTCAATAATCGGTGTCCCTAAATAGTTTAATATATGTTCCAAAGGTATAATTTCTGACTCACTTTTTATTGTTTTTTCAGGGGTTGGAAAATCACCACAAAAGTACCTCTTCCTATTTTGTGCGACACCAAAATTTTTGGCGTTGTATACACCGCTGTTTTCATGCTTAACCTTTAAGTAGAAATTACCTTCAAGTCCTAAATCTGTGGCAGAATAGATAGGATTAATAAAATTTTCTATATTAGGTACATTTTCTAATATCCAATATTTTAGAATCGAATTTTCTTTATATTTTTTTCTTGCAACAATTCTTAAGTAGGATTCAACTAGTCTTTTTCCCAGTGATTTATCTCCCTTCCCAGATTTGTTTGAATTTGAAAAAGCGACACATGGAGGAGAACCTATTATTACTTCCGTATCAGGTATTAGTGCTTCAAATTCTTCATCTGGTAGGGTGGATAATTTCTCAACATCATAAGATAAAGTAATATGATCAGGGCCAATATGATTTTTTTCATGTGTTTTAATAGCTGGACCCCATTTATCAACACCAAATACAACTTGGAAACCGGCCATCCTAAATCCCTCAGAGAAACCACCGGCACCGCAAAAGAAATCTGCAACTTTCATTTTAAATTCACCTTTTCTAAAACAAATTACTTAACAATATATTAAAACACAATATAATATTAAAAAACAAGTTAGTTAATTTAATTCTCGTATTTAGCCAATGAAAAACGCCAACTTTGTGGTTGTTTTATCCAATTATTCTTCAAAAAAACATTATTATAGGGATCTGGAATAACAATTGGGGAATAACCACTCTCAGTAATTTTTGTTCTATCTACTAAAAACAAAAAATAATTTTCCCCTTTTATTTTTGATACACTTACTTCATTTAAAGACCAATAAAAAGTCGGTATAGTATCATAGGATTTTACTTCAATAAATTTATCATACGAACAGGAATGAGAGTCAATATATGATACTATATCGTAACCCGCACTTACATCTATCTCTGATATTTTTTTAATTTTACTTGAATCCATAATACCCTGATCACTTAATCTACTTCTTTCCAATCCTAGAACAAAGTCCTCTGCTTCTGAACCATATTTCTCCTTTTGTTCTTGAATTAGTTTAAAATTTGCTAAACTTAATTTTTTTCTTTCCCTCTTAATTATTTCAACTATTTCATTTTGATAAGTCTTGTTTATATATAAAAAATTATTATTATTTTCGTACCTTATAAGCCCTATATTAATTAATAGATTTCTTATGCCTGAATATTTTAAAGAAATATCACTATTTCTAATAAAATAGGCATCTAAAATATAATCGAAACTTAAAGAGTTTACATCTATTATTTCTGAAAAGTAATTTTCAATTAACAATATGACAAAAACTTTCATTGAATTTTCTAAAACTAATTGATTTTTAAAATGTACTCCTTTTTCATTTAAAGAAATTGTATTTTTATTAGTTTCTAATAATCTTAAATCTTTTAATAATAGAATAATTGCATCCGCAGGAATATTATAATAATTTTTATTACCTAAACAGTGTCTTTTTAAATTTGTTTCTGAAATAGGATTTTCAGACAAATTCTCGAATATAAACTTATAATCTTCTACCCTACCAAAACTATTATATTTTGTTAACTCTTCTAACATAATTGTTTATCAACACCTTGATGTCATCTTCTTCAAATTCAGTGTCCAAGAAATTAAAAAGTGGAATATCGGAATTTTCGATTAATTCGGTCATTCTTCGTTCTTTTAAAGTTAACCTTTCATCAATTGTTTCATCTATAGTATTTTCACTTACTAAATAATAATAATTAATTATATCATCTCTTTTTAATCCATATCGATGAATCCTATCCTTAGATTGAATAAACTGGGCGGCATTAAAGGACCTTTCAATATAAATTGCATTATGACAAACTTTGTGTAAAGAAATTGACTCAGATGTTGCAAATGGGTTGGCAATAATCACATTAAAGGATGAATTATTTTGATGAAACTCTCTTATTATCGCTTCTCTCGTTTCAATATCTGCAGTATCTTTATTTGAGTCGTTTTCTACAGGAACTGCACCATATAGTAATTTACTTTCAATTTCATTACTATAAAGAAATTGCTTGAATTGAATCATATTCTTAATAAATGTCATCCAAACTATAACTTTTTCACCATTTTGTATTTTTTCTTTTATAATATTCTTTGCTACAATAAATTTATTTGGAACTTCTGATTTATTGTAATTCAAAATTTGTCGAATTATTTCAGAATCATCAATAAAATTCTCCGCTAAGGTTTCTTGTTCATTAAAGTAATCCTCAATTGGTGCAATTAAAAGACTTGGGTTAGTTGCAGCTTGCATGAGACGAATCATTCGTGCTTTTACTAATACACTTCTTACATCATCACCCGATTGACTTCTTTCTACCATATAAGGCATATACTTGCTCTCGATAAACTCATATATTTTTCTTTGTTTATCGTTCATTTGGACTTTGATAGGTGGATTATTAATTGGTTCAGGTATACCCAAGTCCCGTTTTTTAATTCTAATAAAATATGGTTCAATACTTTCAATTAATGTATTAATTCTCTCATCATCTGGTTTTTGTGACATTTCTTCTAGATGATATTTTTTAAATTTTATTACCTTTTTAGTTGGCCATATAAATTTAAAGAGATTAATTAAATCCTCATATCCATTAGGAGCAGGTGTTCCTGTTAGTATTACCCTCGAATTACTATATTTTGCTAAATCTAAGGCAGCTTGAGCAGTAATACCGCCATCCGTATTTTTAATTTTATGCGCTTCATCTAACACGACCATAACTTTGTTCATTTTTAAGAACTCAATTAAATCATCTTTAATTGATGTTACACCTTGATATGAAATCAAAGTTATTTCTGCAGAATCTGCAGAATATAAATGATTAATTCTGTTCGATTTTGGAACTCCACCAGATAATCTAAAAACAGAAGCTTTTTGTCCAAAACATTCTTCATATTCCATTTCCCAAGGACCAAAGCTACTTAAAGGTCCAATTATTAATAATTTATCAACCCTCTTTATATTTTCAACGGGTAAATTCTTTAAATAAGCGTATGCTCCGTATACAATACTAGTTTTACCAGCCCCAGGAACACTAAAGTTACATGCATTTTGTGAGAAGGCCAAATGAAACGCTGAAAGCAACTGTAATTCGTATAAAGTTCTATTGGGTAAATTCTTTTCTAAGCTTTTAACAAAACTATCAAACTCTTCAACATTAACATTTTGATTTCTAATTTCTTTTGCTTTTTCAGAAAAATTTTCAAAGTTTTTTTCTTCAAGAAAAAAATGAGTAAGGTTCTGTTCTACTTCAATCGACCTTTCTTCAGCAAAATTAAACTTCTTTAACATTTTCTGGATTTTATCTAAAATAATTTCTTTTTCTTGACCCTTAAACGATATAATTATTTGGTTATCTTGGTCAATTTGTGCCTGTAAAAAGTCTTTTAAAAACAGCTTTGCTCTTCTATTTGAAATTAAATCTTGTGTTGAACCATTTAAAAAGAAATACTGGTCCATTTCATTTATTTCTATTGATATTGAAGGCATATTAAACATCCTTTATTTTGAAACTTTAGTTGTAAAATTAACCTTAAGAGTATTTATCAGTGAATTAATTTGTTCCAATGTACTTAATTCTTCATTTTTTGAAAGAGTATCTACATTTATAGACTGGAGAGTACTTAATGCTTTATTGAGTAATTCAAGTGGTTCATTTGCTTGTTTAAAATCTTCTAGTCTACTTTCAGATCTCTTTAAATTATCTTCCAGGGGCAACTTAATTTTTTTACTCCAATCGGAATCCCTAGTAGATAGCAGTTTGGATCTACTAGCATCTGGATTCTGTTGAAATAATTCGTTTGGCGAAGGCTCATTTACTGATTCTGTAGACTCGAAATGTTTATCTAAGAAATTTTCCCAGACTTTTTTATTACAGAATATACCTTCCTTTTTACTTGGTTTAGCAATAGTACGAAATTCTTTCCCTTCATACTGAGCCCTAATATAATCGAAACATACAGCTTTTAAGTCAGCTACATCACTATCATCATAATCCCAGTTCACTTTTGTACAACCATTAGGTGAGTTGTATTGTTTCAGATAACTATATAAATCTACCATTGGTCCTTCTCTTTTTTCTAACCTGGTATAAATTCCTGAATAATCAAGATATTCTAAGTAATTATCCATTAATTCCATTATTTCAAGTATTTTCTTTATATCTTTAGGACTCTCGTTCATCATGTTTGCGATATCATTGTCTGAGAAACCTACTTCTTTTAAATCTTTACATTTTAAATATTTTTCAATAGGATTATAGTCTACTTTTTCATCTGACCCTAATTGGTATGTTGTTTCCAATTTCATTACGGCTTTTTTATCTGCATTTTCAGGTAAAATTACAGCTGTAAAATATCTACAATGATCAACATTATGATTACTTTTTTCCCACTTGTCTCGATTTTTATAAATTCTATTTAATATACTGGCTCGTCTATTTCCATCGATTATAATTCCATCACTAGTTACAATACCGTATTTCTGCTGTCCAAGTTCTACAATATTCTTTTCTGTACGTTCATTTCTGTTTACTTGGGATTGCCATAGAAATTCTTCAATTATTTCTTTATCTTTCTCATCTTCAGGGTTTAATTCTCTGTATTGTCTTTCATAAGACTTTACTTCACTACCTATTCTTCCATTATATTTATTATATATTAAGTATTCTAATGGTATCCTATATGCCTTTAAACTTCGATTTTGACCATCATAGTTAATTTTTATACCTGTCATTTCTGGAGTATCTGACTGTATTTCTTTTAACTTTTTCTTTCTTAAATCTTGCTCCATCCTTTTTCCTCCTTAATACGTTAAAGATTAATTTAACCAGACTAATCGTATATATTAATAATAGTAATAAATTTGGAAAAATACTAGGAAAAAATATATACTAACAAACTAATATATGGAATTTACTATGTAAATAGCAGCTTATTAAAATAATTCGACAAAAATAAAAGTAAATTACTTAGAAAAACAAAATGCTCCAAATTCTAAAGGAAAAATAGATTTTGGAGCTTATACCAATAGTATTAAAATTATGTAAAAAATTACTTTCCCTTACTTTTAAATCTTATCCAAAGTTCCACGTTTTTTAAAATTATATAAAACATATTCCTTTTTTTATTTAATTTTAATTAAACTCATTTAATTCATAAAGCTGCATAATCCGATTCTGATGAACTTTTATCGTATCCTTTCCAATTCCCACAATCCTATCTACCATGAACGTTGCACCTGCAAATTCAGGGATTTCAAAGGTCTGCGTACCGTTCCTAATCAGCTTTTTAAGGTCTGCGTTTTTTATCACTTCTTCTGCTTTCCTACTAATGATGCTGCCAGCTCTTAAATGCCCTGATAAGATTCGATCTGATGCATAAATGATTTTTTTAATATCTTCTTCCTTATATTTTAAGGCAGATAAAATTTCCTTTAAATCCCGCGGACTAATGGTGCTCTCTTTAAGCCAATTTTTCAGATTATAGGGTTTCGCTGTTTCTACTCCCGCTTCATTTAGAATTCTAGAGGCTGTGTTTAATCCGAATTTACCGATCAATCTTTCCAGTCGCCGCTTCCAGTGTTTTTGCATTTTCCGATAGGATTCTGCCTTCTCTTTAAACACTAACTGGTCGGCTATAGCAGCAATGATACTGGATTCCCTTTCCGTATAGATCAACAAATAATCATCCAATTCCATTTCCCCCACCGTTTTAAGAACGATTTTTTTATCGGAGGCCGGGTCCACTATTTTATACTTTATTCCCTTTTGTAGTAATACTAAATGATCACTTTCCAGATTGACGATATAGGCTTCCACTGGGTCGTGAGTCACACTACTATCTTCATCGTATCTTGATAAATGCTGTTGAATGACTTGCGAATCAATTTGTTCCTCTTCTACCGTGACAAATTCATCTGTACTTGGGATTGATGGTTGTGGAATTACGGTTCCTTCATAGACGTTCGTAAAACTTCCCTCGATGCCTGAAAAAAGGTTTTTCTTTTGAAAATCATTACGAAAAACACTATAAGAAATAAATATCGTTCTCTTGGACATCGGTACATTATTGGCAAAAGGCTGAAAGTATTGCTCACTGCCAATGAAGAGAACAAAATCAAATACCGAAAGCGACTTCCTATAGGCCCCTTCGTTCAAAACTTTTACATTACGTGCATGTTGGCCAAGCTTTGGTAAAAATATGGAAAGTTCTTCCTCCTTTAATGAACGTCGAGATACAATAGCAATTTTATAATTTGGGTGATTCTCAAGTAGGTGAATGACCTGCTCCAAAAGCGGATTATCTTCTTTCGCCTGCAATCCCTTAATTAACTGGGCTGCTTGTAAAAAATCATCATATAAATCCGAGTAGGCAGCCCGTACTTCTCTTAACTTGAACCTTAATTCTTGAATATCCACATTCTTCATCACTTGAAAAGGTACTAAGGAAGTCGTGTACTGAAAGAAATAATTTCTGATTAATAAATACAAGTTTCTTAGAAAATCGTCGTCACTATAGTTCTGACGAATGACCTTGTTTAGGATATCAATTTGTCTGCCAAGTTTGGCTATTTCCTCATCCGAAACCGAAAGATAATGGATTTCCCTTTCTGTTGAGTACCGAAACACCTTATCTGCAAACCATAACTCCATCTTATTTCTCCCTCCAAATCATAAGTTCAATCCCTGAGGGTGGGTGGTATCCCTTTTCTTTTAACTCCCTTAGTACCATATCGGTCATCTTCTCCGTATTTTTCTGGATGATTCTTCTATTGATATCGAGAACCACCTCGTCATTTCTTTCATTGTTATCATTCCGGTTTAAGATAATCATCGATGGATGAGTTTCAAAAAGGTGATAGCGGTTTAAATAGCTGCTGGCTTCAGTGAAAATTACAGGCAGACCGGGTTCTAATTCAACATCAGTTGGAAGCTTTCCTGTATTGGAAATTAGTTCTGAATGGAAATAAGAATGCCTGAAGGATGTTTTGATGCATAGCAGCTCACTTAAGCTTCCTTCAATGTTTTTGTATTTAAGCTTTATTCCTTCAGCCATTTCTGTTATTTTTAGATGATTGCCTATTAAATAAAATTCGGTAGCATATTCACTCGTTGCCTTTAGCAGTTTTTCTTTTCCATATAACTGCTCAAGCAGCGGGGATTGAATCCCGAATCCTTCAACACGTTTATTTCTTTTATAGGTATTCGTTTCTGTTGCTATTTGCAGCAACGACCAATTTCTTTCCAGAATATATTCTCTTAAATCTTTAGATTTTAATATCGCACATCTTTCTTCCTTAAATAAAGGGTGTTGTGAAATACCATCAAAAGCATAGACCACCCGTTTATTATTTTTTATATAATAAATCATTTGCCCTTTTGGTAAAGAAGCTATACGGTTGGCATGCGTTTTGGAATATAGTCTTCGATTAAAAATCACATCTGAAATGCCTACCGCTATGGCTATTGGGACTACTGTTGTTCCCGGCAAGCTTAATGCGATATGCGTTGGATTCGTTTTTGTCCCCCTATTTTTAAATAAGAAAGAGCCAAGCGCAGAAAAAAACTGAAACCATTTCGGAACATAAATATTGTTTTTTCCATCCCAAATTAATATTTTCTCAACATCCATGTTTCTCTCTCACATCCCTATTAGGAATAACCTGGCTCCGAGTTAAAAAATATACTGAAAAAACCCGGTTTCTGAATTCTCTGGTGTTCCGATGAGAAGTCCCCTATCTAAAAAGACATTAAACTCTTCACAAGATGTCTCCGGCAAGTACGTACAGTTATGACATGCTGCCATGTTTAAGTGGTGGTGGCCTTGTCCGGAACTATTTCCGATATCACTGCAAACGGGATCGGATGAGCACCATGCTGCTTTACGGATGGCCTTATCCAGTAAGGAGAAAATTACATCACTCTTCCCCATTCTGGATAATCCTCCCAGCGTTCCCTCTGAGTCTCCGGAAGCCGTATAAATCATAAATCCATTCATATTGTAAGTATTCGAATTAGAAACATAGATTCGTTCCCTCAGTGAGGAGGTACTATAGCCGCACTCGAACACGAGCTCATTGATTAACATATGGGCAACGGTATGGATTAAGACATATCTCGGCATGAGTTCGAATTCTTTCACTAAATTTTCTTTTACTAAACTTTCATGTCGATCCTTTAGCTTATTGAAACGGCGAACCATTTCCTCATTCTTTTCCCATCGTTCCAATTTCTCTTTATCAAATTCAATAAAGATTCCTTCGCCGTAGACGGTATTTGCAGGTAGCCAGTTGTTTTCATGTCTATATGGATCTTGAAACAATTGTTCTCTTCCCCGTTCAATTTTGCCTCTACTAATACCAGAGTGAACAGTTTCTAGCCTACTAAATCCATACAATACTTTTGTTTCCCTGAGTTTTGTGACTAAATTGACCATTGAAAGATAGTTCTTTATTCCAGTTCTTTTATCTCCTGTATTTTTCCATTCTCGAATGATTTTTAATTCTTCCGTATCTTTTGGTGCTGTAAGCGCCACATGCTCTTCCAAACGAATCGACTCTTCGATGCGGGTAAGATTAATTTCCTCTTCATCCTCCTCGTCCGATAAAGCGATTCTTAAAGCTTGTTTGATACTGGAATCTTCAAATTCATCTAAGTCTGGCTGCAATAATTCTTTTATCGATTCAATTCTGTCTTCTTCATCTGGCAGCTTCGCCACAGTTTTCAAGAAGCGTTTCCCAATCGGACTCTCTAATATATTTAGAATACTTTCGACTTGTTCTGACCGCTTTCCTGGTAGATATATGGCACTCAATGTTTCTGGGAAATAGACATTGGACGCACTCTTCATCATGGCAATTACCGGTTCCCCACAAGGTTCCACCGGTTCAGTCTTTCCAAACCAAGGTTTCCAGCCTTGACACACATAGCTTCCTTTTTCGTTTGGATCGAGATTTTTCGTCAGATACGTCATTCCCTCAGACTCTTTAGAATTTACCCCTAATAAATTCCGTTGTTTATCGCAATTCATACATTTTACATTTAAGGTCGATAAGGTTGTCCCGCCAACAGAAATAAGCTTTAAATCGCCATTGCACTTAGGGTGGTTACTTTGATGAACCCATTCTCTCCAAGGGAAATCATGAATATGACCTTCCTTACAAACAATAATAAACGGAACTTGAATCAGCCTTCCTCGTCTATCGCAATTACAGTATTTGACCCCTTTTTCAATGAGCGTTAGTTCCTTCATTTTTTTACAATACTCACAATAATGCCATCTTGGAAAACGCACCATTGGTAAAAATATATCTTGATTTGGAATTGGTTTGTCACTTTTATAACCTGCACGATAGTCAGGAGGCAATCGTAATGACTCAACGCCCAATATCTTTTTTAAGCGTTGTTCTTCAATTTCAAATTCGGATAAATACTTACTTTTTTCGTTAGTACCATTGTTGATATACCATTTATCCAGGCTTCCCATCAGCATCGAGATTCCATCTGCAGATACAGAAATGGAACCTGGACCAAATGGGGTTATGACCTGCGCTCTTCTTACTGGGAGATCCGCCATCAGAAATCATCCTCCTCATCTTCCATAAATAACGTGGAAATAGTTCCTATACATTGTGCATCCACCGATCTCATAGACATCATAACCGGTACACCCAGCCTTTTTTGTTCATCATTTACATACTCGCCTGCTAAATACATGACGGCTGGATTTGGATCTCCGCTATCTTTTTCCCATAAGGTGTAACCGCGCTTTACTCTCTTCACAAACCGCCCATATTCTCGGCTGACGGCATCTTTTTGAAGTGGATCAACCAGTTCTACTCTTTTTAACAGATGTTCCTTAAAGGCATCGAGATGAGAGGAATAGTCGTTAATATTCTCTGGTGAAGCCGCGATAGTTTGATCGGCTGTTTGTCGTAAGTAAGCAATAATAATCGCCGGAAGTGCTTTTTTTATACATGGATCCGAAAATGGCGTAACACTTGTAGGCTCTACTTGTGCGTATAATCTCTCATGATATTCTCTAAAGTGTTCAAAGTGTGACTTGTCACGAGACCTCCCATTAGCAAATAAGCTCACAATTAACCCAGGTCGTTCCCACCAGCGTCTTCCCACACGACCGCTCACTTGGATATATTGTGCGGTTGTTTTTGGCTGCCCGATAATCGTCATCAGCGATAAACGGTCAATATCCACGCCTACTTCAATAATATTGGAAGCTAAACATAAATCCATGACATTCCTGTTTTCGACTTCTACTTTTAACTGTTGGATGGCCGCTGCTACATCCCCGCTTTTTAACCGTGAGGTCAACTCTAAAACATTATTAAGCCAGCGATATTGTTCTTTCTCAGTTATCGCTCTCTTAAAACGGACTTGGTTAAAGTAGTTCGGGATATCGGTTTGTGTTAAGGTCATACCCCCGCCTAATTCTCGAATCGAGTTGTAGAAAGAGAGTAAGGAATAGAACGGGTCTCGTTCTTTCTCTGGCAGTTCCATCGTACACTGCAATAGAGTTGAAAACGTTTTGACCTGCATTGTCATTAACTGAACGGTTGGACTGTAAATGCCTACATATAATCTACCAGGCTGATCGTTTCCTTTGTCATCCACTGCTGTTTGCGCAAAAAAGGAATCATCATGCTCTAACCCAGGATGAGGGAAGAGCTGCGACTGCGGCCGGCCATAAAGATTTCGGATTTGCTCCTCAAATCTTCTGATGGTTGCTGTCGCACAGACAATCTTAGGCTTTTTGCTCCATTGGTTTCGCTTATCTGTGCAAAGATCTTCAATTAATGCTTCATAAAGGCCAGCAACTGTTCCGAGCGGTCCTGAAATCAGATGGAGTTCATCCTGAATAATCAAATTAGGTGGAGAATATAGCCTGTCTCCAAATTCATCAAGTCCAAATAACGTCCTCGCAGCAGGCCTCCAAGCAAGCATGGCAAACTTATCAATCGTGCCTAATAAGAAGGTTGGCCGAACTTCATAGATGGTTTCATCGACAATATGAATAGGTAGTTCCCTATGAAAATGACAAGCATTATCCGGGCAGTGAATGACGAGTCTTTTTTCAACCTTTTTATATCCATGATAAATTGAAGCACTTTTCTTTTTTCGCTTATTTTCATCCCCATATCGTCCTAATTTGGCACCGCACCATGGGCAATAACTTACAATGAAATCATCCGTTTTTTTATTTAGAGATAAAGCAGACAGCTGATCAAGGGCTTGTTTATTGGTATTTGGTGTGGTTTCTCCTCCAAGCCATATCCCGATTGAAAAAGGAATCGTACCTAGTACATCTTCCTGTTCACGACGGAGAAATTCCATCGAACAAATTAACCGTGAAGACCGTTGAAACTGATCAGCGGTTAACAAACGAAGTGTATATCTCATAAGGATGTCTGTACCGGCATCGTTTGGATTGATCAGTCTTCGATAAAACATCGAAAATGCTGCTAAGCCTAAATACGCTTCCGTTTTTCCCCCGCCAGTCGGGAACCAGATTAAGTCAACGATCTCTCTTTCTGGAGATTCTCCCTTTGCCGTTGAATCTATGGCCATCAAAATAAATGCAATCTGGAAGGTCCGCCATTTCCCTTTATTTGTCTTCCTTATCCGTTCGATGTCCTTAAAAGTGTACGGGTCAAATTCTTTTTCATATTTGACTTCATTATTGATAATCGAACCATTTCGGATTACGTTCCCATTCACTTGTTGTAATATCATCGCTTGGTTAGCCAATTGAAACGCCTTTTGAATCTTTGAATCCCGTAACAATTCAATTCCATTCTTCATTCGATTTAAGCAATCGCGAGATTTCTGCATATGGAGCCGGGCTGTTTCCTGGAGATATTCTTCCACAGATGGAATCAATTTCTCTTTTTCTTCAATCCACTTTTCATAGGCATTGACTACTTTATTAAGGAGAGCAATCGACTCATTCATACTGCAGGTCTTTCCTGTCAATTCAAACATCGATACGGAAAAGACTTCTCCGTTTTCATCCTTAATATCTGGAGTCATACTTTTGGTTTCAAAGCTTGGTAAAAAGGTTGAATAGACCGCTTCAATATTTCCCTGCTTCGTTAACCAGTCACACGAACAATTATGACCTAATCCATACACTTCAGAGTTACGATAAATAAGTAGATTTGATTTTTCCTCGACATCCTCTAGTCCTGAGTGTGTCCGCGGGTAAGGTATGAATGAAGCATTTTGTAGTGTAACGGCCATTTCCGACTGAAATAAGGCGAACTTATCCCGATCAGCAGCAACAGACGAAACCTCCGTCCGGTTTGTTAAACTAGCCGTAACCAGATAACGATTATTTTCTAACGTCCGGCTATAAATCTGAAGCTGTAATTTCATGTCTTTTGTATTATCAGTGACCAAATCATAGGTTTGAAGTTTACGGTTATTAGCCGCAAGATTTTGGATATCCACTTCCATCTTTAGTTTTACTGGCATGCGGAACCACCAGGTTTGTTTAGAGTTTCCTTCCCTGGCAAATACCGTTTGCTGATGATATCTTCCACCTGAAATATCGAAGTTAATTTTACCGTCTTGCGGCGCCTCAATATAAAAACTAATTCCTAGGCTGGATGGCAAAAATTCACTTCTTTGAGGAACTAAATCATTGTCCTGGTCTTCCCTAACCATTTTTTCTAGTTTCTTTTTACTTGCGGTTAGATTCTTGACAGCCTCTTCTGAAATGGTTTTGATATCTTCACTATCTTGATCTTGCTGAAGATTCAGTTCATCTGATAAATCCTCATTTGCCATTTCATTGGAGCTTTTTGGGTAGGGATAAAGCATTCCTGCTACATAGTGCGCAGACGGGTTATTTCTTTGGATAATTTCTTCATTATTTTCTTTTTGATAATACCGTTTATAGAAATCTTCTTTGGAGGCTAATGTAATGTTACCGATTGTTGATAGTGGAATCATTTTTTCTTTGATGACAGAAGGGCCAATAATATCTTGCTTTAAAGCCTGCATGAGGAAATCTCTATTTTCTAAATGCTTTTCAAGTTTCAAGTTTTAATCCTCCATAAAATAATCAAATACTTTATTTATTTTGATAATTATATTATACCAAAAAAACGGTACATTCAGGGTAACTATAATAATATTTTAAAGTTGGCGCATCTGCTAACAGATGCGCCTTCTATATTTTATAGTAGTATTATGTTACTGAATTTCATCTAAACTCCCATAGACATCTTTAGATTAATTCACTAATATACCTATCTTTACCGTATTAATGAGTTTGCTTTGAGGTCCTATGCGACCGATACCATCGCTATAACTGAAATCCTATGATTGTTAAAATAGCAAAAAGCCATAACCAAAGTGATTGCTTATACATTTAGTTATACTGCTGGTACACCAGCAATTTTACATGGGATCTACCAATATTGTTTCCTATTTTTTGGAAATCTTTAATTTGTGGAATTATTATTTTTAGAAAGTTTATACTCACCATCCACCTCTTTGATTAAAAATCCGTTTTTCTCTACCTTTTTAAAATTTGAATGATTTATATTATTTGAAATTCTTTCCCGTAATTTTTCAGCATTTCGACGTTTAGTTCGAAACGCACTTTCCTTCATCTCAATTGTTACTTGATGTCCAAAGCGTAAAAATATCTCTGTTTGTTGGACAGTTTGTGGTAATGTATCTTCAATATGGTTCAGTACAAACCATATACAATTTGCCTTTTTAAACGATTTGCTGGGAAATAACCAGATATCTAACGAGGAACTTATTTTAATCGGATACATATACATTTCACCAAGAACCTCTTTGGAACTGCTTAGAGCACCATGAAAAGTGGATCCGTAACGAAGTAAAGACTTATCGATTAGCTTAACAGGAGACATCGCAATTAAAAAGCTCTCCATCCCTTCTATTACCCTAGTATATAGAGCTCCATTTGTGTAATACTCTCCTATCAATAATCCTGTTTTTTCATTTATTAAGTAGTTATTTCTTATTGCCATGTCCTTTACCCTTCTTTCGGTTTTTATTATTGGTTTTTATCTCAAAAAAGGGTATACTCAAATAAAGTTGGTATACCCAACTTACACTTGCCCTTGGGATACGTCTGCCAGGACTATCTACCCCAAGGGTTGGTTTATTTTACTGGTCACATTTTCCTCACCTCCTTTGCAGTTGGAGCAATTTCACTAACTGTCCAATCGTCTTCTTATTATTGGTTAAATAAAAATACTTCTTTTCCCTTAACCGTTCCAGAAAATTGGCTCCAAATCTCATTATCTCTATTAAAATCAACTCTCTTTAACTTTTCCATTCTTTCAATTAGTACCGTAACTCTCTTTTCATAGGAACTATTTTGTTCCCCACTATTTACATATAACGCGATACTAACCAATAAAGGATAGCTTGCTAGCATGGATTCATGATAATTACCAATTCTTCATGCAGGACAAATTTTAAATAATTCGTCAAACCATATATTGATAAGATCCAAATATTCATTGCTTTTTAAAGGGAGTTTTATGATGATCTCCGCTGTACTGTGCATGACTTTTCCACTCATGAAGATGCCAACGACCTGACGAAGCTGCGTTAATGATAATAGGTTTTTATTACTTGGCCTGATAATTGCTGTTTTCTCCATTTCCACACCCGCAGCCTTCAAATCTGCTTTACCGCTCGCACATGTAATTGGCTAACCTCTCTTATGTTCAACGTACCTTCTTGTAGACGTTTGGTTAGTTCTGAAATCAATTAACCATAGTTTTTTTTTGTAAAGACTAGATGAATCATCACCAAACGTCCCCCTTTTTCAAACATGAAGACGAACTCCAGGGCAATTTTGGCAATAGATGTGGTTGTGATTCAAGAATGATTTTTAATTCGTTTTAATGTAGGGTCGTAAAGATGAGCAAATAGTGGATCAATGTTTCCAGCTACAGGTTTTCTTTAGTGTAGGAAGTAATTTGATGGCGTCTAGATGTGATAGGTTGTGTTTTTTTACTAAGAGCAAAACGGTTTAGGCGAGAGCAATTTGAACTCATGATACCCCACTAACATATTGTTTCCGATCTTATGCTTTCTTCGGAAAAATGGAGGCCCATATTTCAAAAAAGGCATTCGCTGCTTCTTCTATGTCATTTGAGTGTATATATCGGTAGCTTGGCTCCCCATTTTGCCGATAAGTCTCCATCAAACATAGCAAGCAAACATTTGCGCATAATTGAAAGGGATGTAAGCGCAGAACTCTGATTTGATATTCGTGAAAGCTTTTGTTCGATCTCGAAATTTGAAGAGAGTTTTTTGGCTAATTTTCTTAACAATATCGTAAAAATATCCCGCTGATCAAACTGAATGATGACTCCAACATGCGCTTCTCTTCTTTCAGTATTAATATCCGTAAAAAGCTTTCGCTCTTCTTGTTGTGACAGGTTTAAGTAGATTTGCATCGAAACAGGAAAAGACTTTACTTTATTTAAGCTGATTTGTATTTTTTTTGCGAGATCGAACCGGCTGGCTTCCTCTGCAGATTCCTTTGTGATTTTAAATGGCTAATAGCCGATGAAAGACCTGCTGAGCGATGCATTCCATCTAATATCTATAAATTACTTCCCGGTGTAAGGACCCAGACATTATTGTCTTTGTAATTGCTCCTCTAGCAGAGAACACAAAGGGGGAAAAATAAAAGTTGGGTCCAGTTTCCGCTGTACTTCAGGATCCACTTCGAAAATTGCTTCAAGTAAAGGAAAAGCTCATTTGTGTTATCAGAACCTCTTTAGCAAATTGATTGTATCCGCTTCCATTAATGGTAGCTATCATGTCATTTGTAATAATTGCCAAAGCAAACACCTCGTGACCATTATAACAGTTAGATATTATTCTTTAAAAATAAAATTTTTAGATTCCTTTATAAAATTTTTTGTTTCTATTTCCAGTAATTGACCTTAAATTTTAGTATTAGGTAGCAAAATAGATCTATTTCAAATAACAAATTTCATTAATAAGTAATTTAAACTGGTCATTATTTAGAAAATCATATTGATTTATGACTAAACAAACTATTGTTCTTAATCCTCTATTAAATTCACAAATATATCATAATTTGACAATTCTCACCTTTTTTCGCTATTTTTCTTAACAAACAGCTTAGTTTTTCCTTAAATTTAATATGGAATGCCTCCCAAAAAGCATCCCATGGTCAGTTCTCCATGAGTACCGGACCCAAAGGTCCATGGTGTCTTTGTCGATGGTTTTGACTAGAGTAATTGGCACCTTATCCATATGAAGGTCCACCTTCTGTTACCGGCAAATGGGGAACAATAATCAAAAAAACAAAAATCCCAAGCACCATCCCTTTTTCGGAATGATGCTGGAACTTTGTTGTTTATTTAATTATAATATTTCTTAGATTTTCTCTTATAAATATCACAATACCATTTAACTCAGGCGTTTTAGTCGACAAAAATGCCCCAACCGTAAGAATAACCACCATATGGTTTACTTAATTTATCTAATTTCTTCTGTACTTAGTTAATTCATTATAATTCAAAAGAATTCTTTTAGAGCAACAACATGCCCACTCGTCCGTTTCGTCGTCTTGCTCTAAGAAACAATTGAATCCTTCTGCTTTTAGCACTTGTGATAATTTTTCACCAGTTGTTTGATCAGGCACGGCCACAAAAAATTCAACTGATTGTGGTTTTTTAAAATTTACTCCATCTTTATAAAGAATTTGTAAAGCCTCTCCATCACCACATAAGGAAATTTCATTAATTCGCTTTTCTGTAATAGTTGACTATTACTTTTCCAACCATACCTTCATGCAAATGTTATGGACAGATTAGATGTACCGGGAGTTGTCGGTTTAACGGTCATGCTGTTTTCTTTTCCAGGCTGGATTTCTGTTTTTGAGTAAGAATATTTATTTCGTTACCAATCCTCCATCTACATTCAGGCATTGTCCAGTAATAAAAGAGGATAGATCAGAAGCGAGAAATAACACACTTCCGGCAATATCTTCTGGTCGAGCCAAACGGCGTAAAGGAGTTAACTGAATAATGGCGTTTCTAACATCTTCCTTTGTCTCCTGACTAGAGTCTGTCGGATAGGTTAGGCCAGGGGAAACGGCATTCACATTAATCCCGAATGCCCCAAGTTCTTGAGCAAGATTTCTCGTGAAACCCAGTAAGGCCATCTTTGCGGTGGTATAGTCGTGATAAGGTATAATCGGAAAATCGATTAAATTACTGACCATATTGATGATTCTTCCGGACATTTGATTCTTCATATGAGGCATCGCCGCCTTACAAATGTTAAAAGCCCCCAGTACGCTCCCTTCCCATTGTCGATTATAGTCTTCCCATTCGATTTCCCAGGCCGTTTTCCTGGTTTTTGGATTAAAGGTATAATGGCTTAATGCATTATTTACCACTACATCAATGGCTCCAACCGAATCAATAATTTGTTCCATCATTTCATCCACCTGATCCTTATTGGTGACATCCGCCTGTATGGCCACTGCCTGTCCTCCTAAGGTCTCTATTTCACTTACCACACTTTCGGCAAGAGCTTGATTCTTCACATAATTAATGACTACAAATGAGCCTTCCTTAGCAAACCTTTTGGCCATCTCAGCGCCAATCCCTCTGCTTGCCCCCGTAATTAACACGATTTTATCCTGCAAATTCACCGTTTGCCCTCCTTTTATTCAAAATCGGTATCATACCGCTCCACATTTTGCTCTACATTCATCTCAATATCAGTCATCCTGACAAGATCGAGGAGATTAAACCTGCCATCATGGTGCCATCCAGGTTTTGCCTGATTCATCTCGCCAATCGAGGCTATTCGATTGACCCCGTATGCACCCAATTGATTGGCCAAAGAAAACAATCTGTCCGGTGAAACAGCCAGACCACATGATTGTAAATACTGCTGATAAGGCTTTATAGCAGAAAAGACACTTTCCTCTGATTCAACAGAGAATACATGAACGAATCGATTCAAAGGAGATCCCTCAAAACCAGTTTCTTTGTGATAAATCACTGTCCAGGAAGTGTCTGTTTGACTGGATAGTACAGATACGTTTTCATGTTGAAGGGATTCCAGCTGATAGCCGCTTCTTGCCCGTTGAATAGCCATCGACTCTTCATTTGTAAGCTTTGCCCGTGGTCTTTTTTTATGATAGCGTTCTAGTTCTGCGCCTAGCATCTGAGCAAATTGCTTTCCGCTAATCGCACCTCCCTCTTCCACATAAATCGTTTGCGGAGATAAACAGCTTTGTTGGTCATAGATACAAACATCTTCGGCAAGCTTTTTGATCGTTTCATAGTAAAGATCTGAAGTTAATGCTTCCTTCCCGATGTAGGCAAAGCTGATTTTATGTCCATAGCTTAAGAACTTTTTATGAAGAGGGACCTTGACTCTAAGTTTTTTAACGGTTTCGTTTGAACCGTATACAATCACTGCCTCGCATTTTTCGACAGCTGGATCTTCCAGTCCATCCGTCCCGCCTTTCCACGGGAGGATGGCGATGGTTTCCGCCAATTTTTTATCCACCTCTGCTAATGACTCCGTAAAGAGTACGGGAAAAAGAGGTTCTGACATCGATGTTTTGCCGATATTCCCTGACTTTACCAAAAGCCCCATAATCAAACTCCATACCTGTACTCCAGGAACATTCCCGGAGAAAACATGGAATATGGTACTTGGCCCAAAGGCTCTGCTCATCCCGCCTGACTTTCGAGGGCGAAACTCATCTAACATGGCAGGCTGGTCAAACTCCTCGTCAAGAAAGCGCAGCAATTCTTTTTTACGAAAGGTCCGTATATATCTTTTTAATTGAAGCCGTACCATTTCTTCATCATAGCCTGTCATCACAGGGATGAGACTTTCCGCTAATTTTCGGAGCGGATAGTCAGGATTCAGCCATTTTTGAACCGCCAAGTCTATTTTTTCAACAATATCCGTAATAGATAAAGTGGATAAATACTGGTCCCGATTCGATTGAACTTGTTGAATGATTCCCTTCAATTCTTCCCCCGTAATCACAGGGAATTTTAATATATACGTCCTATCTCTTGTGATAACTGTTTTTGACTGAAATTGGGTGAATTCAATGGAGTCCGGTACACAGAAAACATTTAGTTCCTCGATATTATTCATTTTGGCTGGCACCACCTGAATTTACCTGCATCAGCTGGTCCACCGCAATGGAACATCCTCTTGCCTCGGATCCCTTAATTCTTCCGACGAGCACAAATCCATGCTCCGTTTTATACCCCATATCTTCTGTTAAAATCGCCAGGCAGGAATTCCAGTTGGCAAGATCATAGTGAGCAATGACGCCTTTCTCCCCATCCTTAACCGGCTCTAATGTTTCAGTGTTAAGTATAACGGTCTTTACCCATGACGGACCTTTTTTATCAAAGATTCCTAAAGTATTTAGATAAGTGCTACGTATGGTTTGATCATAGATTTGCGAACTCAACTCTGTCATTCCATACATATTGATGCAATAATTACGTTCCACCTGAAAAAAATCATGGAAATCAGCGTATAAATTCTCCATTTCCACTTCACGGGATTGTCCCTTAAAGCCCCCGGTATCAAAAATTCGGCTATCATTTGCCAGATTGAACTGAAGTTGTTTTTCTTTCAGATAATCAAGTATATGGACATAGGCAAAGGTGGCGCCTATTAACAGCACAGGCTCTTTTTGTTTTTCACACCTTCTTAACTCGCTGATCAGCCCTTCTATATCTAGTCCCTTTTCAGTGAAGAAGAATTTGCTATTTTCAGTACCGAAAAAGGAAACGGCATTGGTTAAATATCTGGATAAAGAAGAATTTTGATTCAGATCTTCTGCAGGTGACAGAACAAAGATGGTCATATTCTCGCGATCAGGCAGGACAAAATCCTTAAACGGGCCCTTCATGGATGCATCCCACACCGCAAGATCCGGGTGATAATTTTTTCCCTTTGCCTCCGGGTTTGTAGTACCCGAAGTCATAAAAACGTGTTCCACTTCTTCTATTGGCTCACAGGATAATTTCAATTCTTTATATCCCTGAATGGGCATGGGAGGAATCTGATTCCAATGTTTGACGGTTAGAGGTGTCCTTTTTTTCGCCTGACAAAATTTCTTATAAGCAAGATTATGCTTGAACTGGTAACGAAACAATTTTAGCGCCAGCTCATTATAGGAATTTTCCTGTTCATCAGGATTAGTAAATCTTCCTTCTTCACAACTTATTATAAATTCAAGAATTTGTTCGGTTAGAATTTTAGAGTCTTCTCTCATTTTTGAGCCCCTCTTTTCAGTTTATTGGGTATGTTTATGAGTAATAACTGAAGCAGTACGCTTGAAAATGCTCCGATTAAAATACTGTTAGAAAGGAATGTACCCAGGATTCCTTTCAGATTCGTGGCATAGTTAGGCAATGAAATCGCAAGCAGAATGGAAAGCCCCATAATTAAATAGTTTTTTTCTGAATGCTCCGCTTTTGCTAAAATAGAAAAACCTGTCGATACAAGCGTCGCTGCCGCAGGTAAAAAGATACCCCCAACCACTGCATCAGGTGTTAATGCAAGCAGAGCACCAACCTTAGGAAAAAAACCGAACAACAAGAAAATCGCACCAGCCACCATAACTGGATATCTAGATCCGACTCCTGTCAACCTAAGCAGCCCGACATTTTGTGCATAAGCTGTAGTCGGGAAACCGCCAATAAGTGAAGAGAGGAATGACCCGGCTGATTCGCCTGCAAAGCCATTGCGAATCCGTTTTGAATCTATTTCCGTATGTAGCATCGCTCCCGATGCTTGATATACACCCATTGCTTCGATGATCGCTACGATATACGCCACAAAAAAGGTAAGAAAAGTGTCCCAATGAAAAGCTAAATTTCCGTATGGAAGCAGGTGCGGAATTCCGAACCACGGTTTACTGTCTATCATCGAAAAATTTGTTTTTCCTAGAATCATAGCAAGGACATCACCAATAACGAGAGCAATTAAGAATGAATAGGATTTCCAAATGCCTTTGCCAAAAAGAGATAATAATACAACAATAATCGAAGTTGAAATCGATAATAATAGAGTCGATGGGCTGGCAAACGACTCATCACCTGGGGACCCTCCTAAAAATTCGTATAAGGTAAACCCAGATAATGATATTCCAACCAGAAAGATGACGGTGCCAGAAATAACGGGTGTAAATAATCCTTTCAAACGTCCAATAATCCCGGTAATAGATAGCAGAAAAACGATAATGGAACTAAGGAAAATACCACCGCTTGCAGCTGCCAAGCCGTTCGCCTTGCCAGCAGCTATCATAATAGAATCAAATGCGGCAGATGGCCCTTGAATAATTGGCAATCTTACTAATTTGGCAGCTTGTGTCAATGTCACAATACCGGCTGTAATAAATATGGCATTAACGATATTGGCTGATTGTGATAGAGGTAACCCAATCATCGCCGCGACAAATATTGGATCAAGCCACACATTGGATACACCAACATGCTGCAGAGCATATAAAAAGGTTTTAAATGGAGGGAGTTTCTCCTCCAACCCAATAGGCATTTCTTTGTAGCTCATACTTTGACCTTCGTTGATCTCTTCCATGATGTAATCTCCTTCTCTATTTATCTATTTAAGTTTTATTGCTCCCTGTAATGATGCTGTTTTAATAGGAAAAAGCCAGATCCTGTAATGGACCTGGCTTTTGCAGCTTATGAAAAAAATAGACTTCCACTTAGCTACTTTCCTACGCTGGTATCATCCAGATCAGGTCCAAAGGGTTAAAAAACAGGTGTTTTTCTCTCAGCCCATAAATGGGGCACCCCTAGTAGTAATGCATATTTATGATATTCAATTTATAATAACTCGTAAATATATGAAAGTAAAGGTTCACGTCTTCTCTTTATTTATCGTTTTACCTTTTATAGTAGTTTTAGCGTTTTCCTGAATAGTACCTCGCACCCACGAGCAACATCTTCAAAAGAACTCCACTCATCGGGATGATGACTGATACCACTCTTGCTCCTTACAAAAATCATTCCAATATCTGTGAGTTCTCCCATCCCATCGCATCATGGGCAGGGCCGCTTGGTAATTCATAAGCAGGATACGGTAATTCTTGCAGAGAATCCTTTACTGCTTTCGTCACGATTGGTGAACTCTTCACAGATGAGAGGGATTGAACCTTCCTAATTCACACCAAAACCTTGGTTTGCCGCAATGGCCTGGATAGAATCATAGATTTTAGCAAATGTAGTTTCACGCCGCTCATTATCTATATCACGAACATCAAGTGTAAAATCCACTTTCCCGGGAATGACATTACTGCTTCCAGGTTTTACTTCCAATTTCCCTACTGTCGCCACATTTCCACTACTGTCCTGTGCAATTTTCTCAATCGCTAGAATACATTCTTCGGCAGGTGTTAACGCTCTCTTTCTCTCGTTCATCCCTGTCGTTCCTGCATGTCCCGCTTCACCCGTAATGGTTACTTCCGCCAATAAAAAATAGGAGAAGAACAATGTCTTCTCCAACCAGCCTTTTCAGTCTTTAAAAATATTATCAACTTTTCTGATTTTGAACAAGTCTTAATAAAAATTACTCTTTTACAGAAAATTTTTTCTCAGATTTTATCTTTTGTAAAAATCCCTGAACTCCCTCAAAAGCTTTCTTGGGAATCTGGTCATCCTCTTCCAAGAATGGCTCTTTGTGCAACACTTCAATAGAACCTGGTCCTGTATAATGAATGTTGTCCAACGCTCGGAAGAATCCTGTAAGGTATATCACACCTTCACCAGGCAGAAGGCGTTCTCCGTCGTGTGCATCGCTAGGAGCTTGATCAGTGTCGTTCACATGGACATACACGATTTGCTTTGGTGACAACGAAAGAAGGTCATCAATCGTTCCTTCCGTTGTATACCAATGATAACTATCGAGCAACAAACCGATATTCGATGCACCAATGCCGTCTATGTACTCTAATGTATCCTTCAACGTGTACACAAACGGATAGGCTTTATTGCGTAAATGATGAGGGCCGACAAATTCCAACCCCAACCGAATCCCATATGGTGCAAGAACATTTGCAATTAAACGAAAACGTAGTGCCAGTGCAAGCTCCACCCGTTTCTCTAATTTTCCCAGTTCTTCCTGAAACACCGCTTCGTCCGCATATACATCAATTGGTGCGAAAAGCTGCTGCACATGGTTGTGGCCATCGATTGATGAACCCCCCGTACCATATGCGGCACGGCTTGAATCTTAAAGGAAAAGTATTATCAGTATTATAATGAGAGGCTCTATGAAATGCGAGAAACAGGAATCATTCAAGATAAACCGATTCGTTTTAATTATAATGGCGAAATGATGGAGTGGGATTGGTTGAATCAATGATTACGGCAAATGGCTTCTAGAAAAAATAGGACCCCTATATAAGAGAATCCTAATATTTGAAAAACAGTTGCTTCTTTATTGGCAATAATAAAACTTTTACTTATACAAATTTTCAATCGTACAATATATATGCAAAAATTTATGTATTTTGATACTAAAATTACTAGATCTGTGAAGAAACTATAAAATAACCTTTTTAATCCCAGACAAAAAAATATTGAGCAAGCTCTGTTGAGAAATAGAGTTTGGAGTTCAAACAACACAATGCCAAACAAGATCCATTTTTCCGGATAAAACTTGGCACTTTGTTGTTTAGTTTAGTTAAGTATACATTTTTTCTTAGACTTACCTTATAAATATAACAATACCATTTAACTCCATCCTTTTAGTCGACAAAAATGCCCCAGCCGTCAGAATAACCACCATATGGTTTACTTAAGTCATCTAGTTTCTTCTGTATGTTGATTAATTCATTATAATTCAAAAGCATTCTTTTTGAGCAACAACATGCCCACTCGTCCGTTTCATCGTCTTGATCTAAAAAACAATTGAACCCTTCTCCTTTTAGTACATTCGATAATTTTTCACCTGTTGTTTGATCAGGCACAGCCACAAAAAATTCGACTGTTTGTTGTTTTTTAAAATTTATTCCATCTTTATAAAGACTTTGTAAAGCCTCTCCATCACCATCATTAGGAAATTTCATTCGTTTTCCCTCCATCTTCGTATACTTTCAAAGTTGTTATTATAATTCAATTATTTCTTTTCGACCAGTCATAAGATTAAGCTCATTCATTACTACTAGTATTCATCTCATATACAGGGTTAATTACTTTTTCTGTATTCCTAATTCATGGTAATTTACTGAATTAAATATAAACACGCCATAAGGGTTCATTATTAGATTAAAATCGCTATTTCAATAAAAAAATCTATTATCATTTTAGCGTCAGTATAGAAAAAAATAAAAGACGAAAAAAGGTACAGTCTCCACTTGAAGACAGTACCCTTTTCAGTATCAATCATTAATAATTCTCTGTTGATGTCTAAGCTCATATTTGATTCAAAGAAGTGACCGGAGTATTGTATGGATCATTTGATCTAGTGGTTACGTCAGTATCGTTTTGGTTAACACTGGTATCAACTCGTTGTCCTTCCCTTAAACGGTTTTGTCGGCGTTCCGCCACAACAAGGAATTTACCTTCTTTTACATAACCTTCGTAATGGTCAGCCTCTTCTTCAGGAATTCCTAATCCAATTAAAACTCCTGCCAAACCTCCTACTCCTGCTCCGGCAGCCGCCCCAGTTAAGGAAGCAGCTAATGGTCCAGCCGCTATAATAGGTCCGATTCCTGGTATAGCGAGGGCACCAACCCCAACAAGGAGTCCTACTAACCCACCAAGTGCACCGCCTGTCGCAGCTCCAGTAAGAGTGCTTTTTTCAGTTGTCGTACCAGTAGTATCATTAATGTCTTTTACAACGTCTTTGTTTTTGCCGATAACTGAAATATCTTCGGAAGCATAACCCTGTCGTTTTAAATCTTCCACTGCCTGAATAACCTCTTGTTCAGTATCGTAAACTCCCACCAAATGCTTTTCATGTTCATCCATTGGATTCCCTCCTTTGATTGGTAGTCCTTATTATAGCTACCCGTCCCAGGGAGGGATGAAACATTTATTCTTAATGTATAACCATTCTGTCTCTAAACTATTTTAGTCCACTTATAAAACTCCTTGTTTCGTAATTGACCACACTTACCTAATTATTTATGTCTAATCAACTATCTGAAACTGCCAGACTTCCATAAACTGACCCGATGCTGCCAAACAAATGACGGGGCAATTAAAATCCTTCGCCATCGTTTTCAGGGATTTAGAGATTTCCGTGACTTGCAAATGAGAGTTCCCTCCGTAAATTTGGCCAGCTTGGATTAATGTTAAGTAATCAATAAACAAAATTGGTTTCCTGTTTGGAAATTGATTGATCATTTTCCGCGTTTTCGCTCTTATTTCGGCAATCGATTGTCCTGCTCCATCAAAAATTTGCATTTGGGTTTCATTGAGGTCACCAATCACATCGGACCATTTTTCCTTTTGACTTTGATTAAGCAATCTCTTCGGATCCCGCATTTTTGCGCGGTTAAAGCCACCTGTTGACGCCATTAATCGGCTTGTGATCAGCCGTTCAGGCATCTCCAAGGAAAATACGAGGGGCAGAAATCCTGCCCAGCCCGTCATTTTGGCAAAATGCAGCATCACATCGGTTTTTCCCATGGAGGGTCTTGCTGCTAGAATGGTAACTTCCCCATTCTGAAATCCACCTGTCACGTTATCGAGCTTTTTGATGCCAGTAGTGGCACTGTTCCGTGTTACTTGATCCTCCCAGGGTGCCTCATAGATCGTGGACAATGCCTGTTGTATAGGCGTGTGATCCACCATCTTCAGTTGGTTAATGTTATCTAATTCTGTAACAACTCTTGCAATCTCCCAATCATTCATGGCTGCAACCGTCAAGATATTTCGCTTTTCCCGTTCCTTCCATTGCTCCAGAATGAGCTTCTCCATTCCTTCAAATTTTTCAAGGTCCGCAAACGCTAACAGCTCTGAGAGATAAGACATTCCACCGTAGGAATCAAGATCAGGTAAGGTTGTTAATGAAATCAAATCCACATTCTTACCGTCCCGATTGAACTCAACCATTTTTAGCATTAGGTCTTTATGTCGTGTACTTTCCAGCTGTTCAGGTAAAACCACCGTATCCTTGAGTAAATAATCCGCCTTCAACAAGCTGCCTAGGAATGCCTTTTCCACCATACTCATTCCTCTTCACCCGCCGTTAGATCGAGTTCAAATTCTCTTGGAATATGCCTTCCGGTTGGAAACGAATGGGCCGATTGTCTGTGCTCAGTAACGGACTTTTGGTTCTCCTGATAGGAATCAATTTCCTCTACGGTCAGTAATGATTCATTTTCCCAGTTTTTCAGGATTCCAACTACATAGTTCAGTCTTCGCTTATTATTGGCACATGCGATATTCATGGCTTTTAGAATGACATCTTTTGGTTGTAAGAAACTAGAATCTTCTAACCATGCTAACAGCTGTTGTTTCGCATTTATGTTCGAAAAACCAAACCCGTTGTAGTCCCAGAATTCAATGATTTCCTTCACATCTTCAAGTTTTTGATGATTCACCACGTCTGGATTATTCTCTATGTATGGATCAAGAGCTTCTTGTTGTTGTTTTTCTTTTTTATTTTTTTTTCTTTTTCTTTTTGGTCTCGAATCGTAAACAGCTGGGTGAACGTATCGTCTAGTTCTTCCTCTTCACTGTCTAAATAGGGAAGCGTTCCATTTTGGTCGTTACTTTCATTGCCGAATAACACTTCTTCTTGTTCACAAAATGATTCATAGATGCTGCGAAATTCCTTTTTAAGAATGGATTCGGCCACATATTCAATAAGTGAGCGATCTTCGACCTTTTTTAATTCGGAATAAATACAATCCATTATCGGTTTTCCACCTTTATGCAGGTTATCTTTCGCCCAGTTTTTTAAGGCGAGTTCTCTTGTTTCAGGATTGTAACGAATCAATTGGTGATGCCGGATAAATCGTTCCATTAACGCATCCACACTTTCAATCGAATAGCCCAGATCAAATGCCATTTGTTTTTTGGTGATTTTATAGATTCCAATCTGAGTTGTATTCGGATTGGTAAGTAGATATAGGTGAAAATACTTGTCTTCCGGGGTCATTTCTTCTAAAACAATCGGATTCCTCCAAAAATCAATATGTATGATTCGATACTTTGCCATCTTCAACCACTGCCCTTCTATTGGTATTACTTCCATTGTTTATTTATTGTTAAAAAAAGAGGTAGGACAGTAGGTTTTTCATAATCATGTGAATATTTTTTGACAAAAGAATTTCGGATTTCTCCGGTTTTACAAGGTGAATCAAAATATAATCTAAAAACTAAAATTGATATAAAAATAAGCGAAATTACGAAAAAACGGCTCCAAATTTACAAATTTGATGGCAAAAACACGCTTTTCATGCAAAAAGTGGCCCCAAATTAGAATTTTTGAAATTCGAATTCCATAGCCAAAACCGGTATTTTAGAAATGCCGGAAATGTGGGATTACACGTTAGCTGGCCTAGATTATGTGAAGAGGTGGCTAATCGTATGAATTTAAAATCTGGCACTATTGAGGGATTTGAATCGTTTTCCCAATTCGAAAGTTTAAAGGAGTTCAACCACCATATGGAAATGTGGTTGCTTGATCACAAAAAGGATTTTTCAAAGGGTGAATTAATCGGTTTAAAAAGATTAGTGCGGTTCTCTGCAAAAATCCCTGGTGTTTGCAATGCAAAGATTGGAACGATTTTAAAAGCGATTAATCAAGAATGTAAAGAAAACATCCTGTCACGTTCGACTTTTAAGCGGATGATTCTTAAAGGTAAAAAAATCGGGATTTTCACTGTCTATGAAACCGAAAGAAAGAACGGCTCCCAGTCCAGCAATCTCTATGTATTTAATCGTTATCCTTCTAATGAACCACCCAAACAAGAAAGCATGAACCGCCCTAAAGAAACTATTAATCTTTTAAAAACTGAAAAAGATCAAAAGATAAAAAAACGTAAAGAAGAACCGATTTATTTGGATTACACTTATGTGAGCAACCGTATTCCAGAGCCTTTCGTTGAAATCGTTAAATGCTTCTTTCCAGATGCAAAGGTGATTGAAGAATATTGGCGTATGGCCCATATCACGGCCTATGGCTATGAACTACATCATGAAACGGATTTAATGGTTAACCTTGCCATCCAATCCTTCAAGCAGTTAATTCGAAAACTAAAAGTAACAACCGCTGTAAAAAACCCGATTGCTTACTTTTATGGAATCTTAAAAGAGAAATTTTTTCAGTATTATGAGGAAATGCTTAACGAAAAGCACGAAACAGGTGTGATTCAATATAAACCGATTGGTTTTGAGTATAATGGTGAAAGAATCGAGTGGGATTGGTTGAATGTATAAATCTCATGGTGTTTTGCCTACCCCTGAACAGAGAAACCTATTGCAAATCTACCAAGATGCATTTCTGAAATCAAAAGCAATTGCTACCGTTTCTTTTGATGGTAAGGAAAGCATTCTTGGATATTTTGAGATTTCTATAATGGATAATGGTAATATCTATACAAATAAATTTAATAGTGAATTTTTCACAAGTAGTTTGGTATCTCCCTATAAGAGGTCACTCTTAGAGTCCAAAGTTAAAAGAAAAAGGGCGAACACCTTCAACTGGTGTTTCACCCTTTTACTTAGCCTTTACGTATTGTTCTTCAAAATAAAATCTTGTATTTTGCCGTAGCCTTTTTAATTATCTTGATTTTGTGGTTGAAATGGTTGATAAAACGTAATGTTATTTATGTTATTTCGTGACTTATTTCCGACCTGTTAATCTTCGCGTGTTGCATAATATAATAATTCACTAATATTCGCCCAAGCATTTAGGTATTCATATTTTTCCATGGTCTATACCTCCTTTGCACATGTATTTGATTTGTTAACTACTTACCATCAAAATTCCAATACTGTATCTACCCCTTTTCCATTTGATGAAACAGTTATTTGTTCATTTTTTCGTATAAGTTAGATTTATAGGGTTACTAAAACAAGAAATGTATTATGGAGAAAGACTGTGCTCATTTGAGGAATTAAAAAGAAGAATTGAAGAATATATCGATTATTATACTAACAAGCGCATAGACAAAAATTTGGCAGGTATGAGTCCGGTTCAATACCGTACCTATATCTGCCACATTAAACATTTATAACACTACCTATACTATCCTTTTAGCTCCAATAAATGCTTTCTCCCAATACGAGTTTAATTCTGAGATCATCACTTTTTTTCCTTGTCTATAGGTATGAAGCATCTGATCTTGTCCAATATAAATGGCTACATGTCCAATTTTTGATACCCCTTGCCTATTTTTTCGCTCTCTGGTCGTAAAAAATAGTAGATCTCCTTTCTTGATTTGATCAAAAGAAATCGGAATCCCTACTTCAAATTGCTGGCGAGAGTTTCTAGGGAGAATAATTCCATTAATTTCAAAAATACACTTTATAAATGAACTACAATCGAATGAATCTGTTTGATACGATGGAGCGTTAAACACATAAGGAGTTCCTAAATATTGTAAACCTGTTGAAATAATCTGAGTTGCAAGCATGGTTTCCCTCTTTTTCAGTTTTTACTATATAACATGTGTTAGAAGATTTTTTTGATTGGACAAAAGAATTTAAATTTTATTAGTGGGATCTTCTACTCTTTTAAAAACTTTACAAAGAATATGCCTCTTCCGAAATAGATGGATGCAATTTATGAACTACTCATTGAAATCCGTTATGCATTCACTAACTGTCTAATTTTTACAAGTAAGTTTTAGAAAATCAACTATTTACAAGTTTAGAATCTCAAATAAGATTTAAGGCACAAATTTGTAAATCGTACTTTTAAGGCACTCACAAAAAAAAGACCGAGTGCACTCTGGTCTACAGAAAAAAAGGAATTCGTTAGAATCCTTGATATTACTGAACTGGCTTAGCTACATTTTTTAACAAATCATCAACATGGTCCCGTTCATTTTCTATTAAACTTTAAAGTCCTTTTGAATCACTCCACCGAAGGATTAGGAATTGGAAACAGTTCTGATATTTTCCCTCTACGCAAAGTATGCCACCCTTACGAATCCCATTCCCATGAATCCGGTGGAACAGCAAAGGACTGACCCAAGAATTTAAAAAAATGAACATACATTCATGTAAAAATTTTCATTCGGAGCATAGAGATTTTCATTTCAGTCCGAATCCCATTAAGACAACAAGAGAATTTAAGAAGGTTAGATTGAATTATTATTGAGGAATCTCATTGGAGAGGTTTAATGATTTTTTAGTTTATAAATTTCCCTAGAATGCTCTGAAATCATTTGATCATAGTATTCGAGGTCATGTTTTGTTGCCATTGTTACTTTTATTTCTTTAACTTCCTTTAAGACGGAATCTAGTTTTTTTTCAATTGAGGTCACTTTTCCGTTTAACTCGGTCACTTTTTCATTTGTTTGAGTGATTTTTTCGTCCATTTCGGAAATTTTCCCGTTCAATTCAAAAATCTTTCCATCCATTTCGGATATTTTCCCGTTCAATCCAAAAATCTTTCCATCCATTTCGGAAATTTTCCCGTTCAATCCAAAAATTTTTCCATCTATTTCGGTAATTTTCTCGTTCATTTCAAAAATCTTTCCATCCATTTCGGTAATTTTCCCGTTCAATTCAAATATCTTTCCATCCATTTCGGTAATTTTAACATTTGATGCCGCAACTGCATTAATTAATTGATGCAATAAATCTCCCTGTCTTTTTTGTTCAGTCAAAATCAAATTAAGCGTTTTTTCCACTTTTCCTCACCACCCTCTCTTATTAGTTTTTATTATAGCCGATTTATGTTGGGAATTGTCGATAAAATTGGTTGAAATGAATCCTCCGCCATTTCGTTTACTCATCAAATCTGTGTCTTTATTAATATGAAAAAAGACCAGGTATTGCTTGATAATTATCCAAAGTATCATGGTTGATATGATCAACTATCCTTTCATCTGGACAATCATTTACCACTCTATGTAAAGTACCTTATTTTACAAAATGCTGCAAAAAAGGACAAGCTTGGAAGCACAAAAAAACCTGAGTCCGTAAACTCAGGTTGTCTTGGTTCTATAAAATTACTTCTTCTGCGAAAGCCACTTTGCCAATACTTCAGCCTGATCCTTATCAACAAGACCTCCAGGCATACGTCCGCCTCCGTTAATGATTTGATTTAATATCTCCTCTTCAGACATGGATACTCCAACATGTCTTAGGTCAGGACCTGCACCTCCCTCAAGATTTCCACCATGACAGGACATACAGCTCTTTTTGTAAATGACTTCAGCATTCATAGCAGCCGGCTGCTTCTTATCTTTTTCTTTATTCCCATGACTGCCATGATTGGCGGTATCCGTTTTTCCTTGACCTTCTGGATCTGCACCGCCCGGATCTTTTGAAGGGGTTACCGTTTTATTCCCCCCTAGTCCGTAGGTGACAATCTTTGTTCCAGTAACAAAAGTAACGAATTGTTTACCACCATCCATATAAATCGCCGGCGCCATCATAATCTGAGCTCCGCCTGTTTTCATGTTCCATAAGACTTTTCCAGTTTTAGTATCAAGGGCATTTACCGTTCCATCCAATTCGCCGTAAAAAGCGAGTCCTGTAGTCGTACTTGTAAAACCTCCGCGCATTGGTTGTTTGGTCTTAATCTGATAGGCATGCTTGCCAGTATTCACATCAATGGCTGTGATCGTACCGGATATGTCTTCGCCTTTTGGCGCCAACGTTATCGCAGTTCCTGGGAATAAACCATTTTTTTGCTCGACTTCATTTTCATCTTTCGCTGCAACCTCTAAAGATGGCTTATTAATACCAGGAATCAATACATAATTGGTTTTAGGATCATAGGTTTCCGGAGCATAGTTTTGTCCGCCTTCCGCTCCCGGCCATTGCATCGCCGGTTTATTTGGATCCGTCGGCTGTGTCGTGTGCTGGATTTTGACAAATGGAACGCCATTATAAATGGTATCCCCTGTTTTGGCATCCCACGCAAACCATTTTCCGTTCTTTCCGCCGTGTACGACGATTTTTTGCTTCTTGTTTTTGACCGTAGTATTAAGGATCATCGGAGTTGAGGTCGCATCATAATCCCATTCGTCCTCCTCATCCATTTCCGAATTTGCCCAAATCAATTTCCCTGTTTTACTTTCAAGAGCAACGACCGAGTCTGTATAAGGGTTTTTACCTGGGCGAATTTTCTTAAAAAAGTCAGGAGCAGGGTTACCCGTGCCAAAATACATCACGTCAGTATCCGGGTCAAAAGCAATCTGTCCCCAGACGGCTCCGCCTCCTGTATATTTACCCTTTACCCAATCTTCCCCCTTCTCAGGGACTGTCCAGAAGGGTTTATCCCAGGCTGGCGTCAAGTCACTTGCTTTATAGGCCATCACAAAGCCGCGAATACCATTATCGCCGCCGCTGCTTCCCACATAGACGTTTCCTTTATAGTACATTGGCGCCATTGTTTCATAATATCGGTTTTCAAGCTTGGCTCCTGGTATTGTATCCCAAAGGTTGATTATTTTAATCAATTTTCCGTCTTTTGCGTTAAGCTTGGCTAAGCGATTATCCGCAATAAGGACAAACACATTGCCTTCCGCAACAGCCACACCCCGACTGGCAACAACCTCTAGAAGGCTTAGATCCGCATGGTCAAGATGGTCAAGGACATCTTTTGGCGGCGTCCATTGCCAAATTTTCTTCCCATTTGAGGCATCAATGGCAAACACTCGGTTCATTGAGGTCGTGACATACATGACACCATCTTTCACTACTGGAAAATCCTCCGAGGCATTAGGAATCTTCTTCTCCCAATTTGCCAAATCTGCCTGCCAGACAATCCCTAAATCCTTCACATTGTCTTTTGTAATCTTGTTATAAGGGACATGCCGAGATTGTTGTAAGTCATACCCCCAAAGTGGGAAACCTGTATCCTTTTCGGAACTGGTCGTTTGTTTTTTGGCAGTGTCATGTTTTTTTGCAGGTTTCTGCTGACAGCCAACAATTAATACTACCGCCAATAAAGCCGCGAATATTGCTTTTAAATACCGAATCAAAAAAAGACCCTCCTAATGTATACGTTCAGAGTGATTGCCTCTATTTTTGGATGCTCTGAATTTTCCCATCCGGGGAGAATCCTACATTATTGGTCCTCACTCTTTTTTCTATATTGAGTATAAGATTCCTTAATTATGCAAAAAATCATTTAAATTACAGTAAGATTTTTAAGATGGTAGATGAGGAATATTTACCAAATGTGGAGACATTCTATATTTGAAATAAATTTAAAGAATCTCAGGATGGTGATTGAATGGAGACTTTCTCAAACATGACGAATCGTTTGGGTAGGTTTGTCTTATTACTTTGTATTCTCGTTTTGGGAGCATGGGCTTCTTCCCAAAGCGCGTTGGCTGCACCGGATAAAACGGTCGGTTCTGCGGAAAATGGAGGAATCAAACTTACGATTACTAACTATGCGATCTCAAACTATGGTCAAGAGATGATTCTGTATTATACCGTAGAATCTAAAGCAGGAAATTTAATAGAGGAAGACGGGAAAGGGCTTTTAAAAAACCTGGAAATTTCCATTGCGGATAATCGTCTTCAAGGGATTGATGCCGAACATAAAAAAATTAGCAATCAGAAATATCAAGGAGCGGTCAAGGTGAACATGCCGCAATATATACCTGCCACTTCAAGTGCTGCACTTAGTACAGATGCCATTCTAAATCAAAAAGGACAGTGGACAATTAACTTCCAAGTTAACAAATAGTTTAAAAAATATATTCTTAGTTCCCTGGGCCAAGCCTGGGGTTTTTAATTGTAATTTGTCGAACTTGACATGTTCACTAACCCCTTTTCTTATCCTCTATATATTGTTTTTCAAATAAAATCTTGTGTTTTGCCTTTCACCTTTTCATATTTTGCATTTTCTTTCTACCTGTAATAGAGAGAACCCGTAAAGGGTATATACCAATGGATGCATTTATTAATGAGGAGGGAAAGTATGAAAGCTGTAACGTTTCAAGGTGCAAAAGAAATCCAAGTAAAGGAAGTAGCAGATCCTACCCTTCAAAAGAAGGAGGATATAATTGTCAGAATTACCTCAACGGCGATCTGCGGTTCCGACCTTCATATTTACAAAGGTGCTCTTCCGACATCAAAAGATTATGTCATTGGACACGAACCAATGGGGATTGTGGAAGAAGTCGGACCGGAAGTAACAAAAGTGAAGAAAGGTGACCGCGTGGTACTGCCATTCAATATTTCTTGCGGACACTGCCATTACTGCCAGAATCATATGGAAAGTCAATGTGATCATTCCAATGGAAATCCCCATATTGATACAGGCGGTTATTTCGGGTTTACAGAAAGATACGGGGGGCATCCAGGCGGCCAAGCCGAATTGCTGCGCGTGCCTTATGGCAATTTCATGCCTTTTGTAATCCCGGAATCTGCCGAGGTGCCAGATGAAGCCGTGCTGTTCTTATCTGATGTTCTCCCGACTGCTTATTGGAGTGTCGAGAATGCAGGTGTTAAATCCGGTGATACAGTGGTCGTGCTTGGCTGCGGTCCAATTGGGTTAATGGCACAAAAGTTTGCCTGGATGAAAGGCGCTTCCCGAGTCATTGCAGTTGATAATCTTCCATACCGTTTAAACCATGCAAAAAAGATGAACAAAGTTGAAATCATTAACTTTGATGACTACGATGAAACAGGAGCATATATCGCGGAACTTACAAAAGGCGGAGCTGACGTGGTCATTGACTGTGTTGGAATGGATGGAGAAAAAACGCCTAGAGAAACAGTCGAACAAAAAATAAAGCTTTCCGGCGGTACGATCAGTGCTATCAGAATAGGCATGCAGGCTGTCCGCAAATTTGGCACCATTCAGCTGACAGGAGTATATGGCTCTAAGTATAATCAATTCCCTCTGGGAAATTTATTTGAAAGAAACATCCAACTAAAAATGGGGCAAGCCCCTGTCATTCATTACATGCAGACCCTGTTCGCTATGATCATATCCGGTCAAATCGATCCTACCGAAATCATCACCCACCGTGTACCGCTTGATCAGGCAAGCGAAGCGTATAAAATCTTCAATGACCATGAAGACGAATGTATCAAAGTCATTTTGAAGCCATAAAGAAAAGGCTGCTGATTGGTCGTTGTATTTATGCCTAAAGTAGAAACGCTTGAATCATTATTTTGATTCAAGCGTTTTTGATGATTACCTGATTATCTGGTTTATTATTAATCTACTGGACGATTTTCAAAGTTGTATTCCACTGACGCTGGTCTTACATGTGCACGATTAAGAGCCGGCGTATCAGGACGAACAATTTGATAGGCTGATGCTCCAACGATTGATGCCGCTTGTTGCAGCTTTTCTTTACTGATATGTTCAAGCGTATCTGTTGGCTTGTGATATTGAGGTTCAACCGGTGAATGAATAAATAGAGCAGAAGGAATGCCCACGTCATGGAATGGCTGATGGTCACTTCTACCTAACTGTCCATACGGCACCGCCACATCATACATTCTCGATGAGGCTGAGGCTCCTAAGTCTGTAACCAGATTTTTCTGACCATCAATTGTGTACATAATCAGTCCACCTAATGGATGATCTTCTCCAGCTTCCGCCCCGCCAATCATATCCATTTGGAAGTGGGCAACCATGCGGTCTATATCACTTTTTGGAAGCTGTGATACATAAAAGGATGAACCCATCATTCCTCTTTCTTCAGAACCGAACGTCAGGAAGCGGACTTCTGTATCAATCGGAGTATTGACAAAAATCCGTGCCAGCTCCAATACGGCTGAAACTCCGGAAGCATCGTCATTTGCTCCTGGTCCATTAGGAACGGAGTCATGGTGTGCTCCAATCGTGACAATCTGTCCTGTGTCCTTGTTCTTGTTTGGCTTTAAATTAGCCTCAACCACATAGGATGTTTTCTCGATCTTTTGGATATCGACATCTAAGGTGGCTGTAACCGGACCGTTCTTTAATTTATCAACTAAAGCTTTCCCTTGTGCTTGGGTAATAGCTACTGCTGGGAGTTCCCCATTGGCTTGGCCGAAATTATTACCAGTAGAACTGTTGTTATACATAAGTACCCCAACTGCTCCTTTAGAAACTACATTCTGCATTTTTTCAACGAACGTTGCATCTCCCCGCTCAACCAAGGCAATTTTCCCATTCACCTCATCCGTAACCGTGCCAGCTAATGCTTTTCCAACATTAACGAGCTCTGCCGTTACATTCCCGCTTCCACTACCGCTAAAGGCACGCCCACTTAAATCTACTCCGTCAACTTTAGCCAGTTGACGATTCGTCTTATAATCATAAATTGGAAACGGTATTCTTCTAGTTTCGAGTCCTAAGCTCTTAAACTGGCCTTCTATGTACTCAACCCCACGAACCTCTCCCTCGGTACCCGCTTCCCTAGGTACTGCCGATAGATATTTAATCGTATTGTACATATTCTCTGCACTGATTTTTTTGATAACCTTGTTGTCAAACGCTGTGTCTGCTTGTACATTTGGAGCACTACTTGTCTGAGCATACACCACCCCTGATGATAAAAGCATCCCTGTTGCTAGCACCGTGATCATCGTTTTCCTCCGAAACATGAAACTCCCCCTTTGATAAAGTGATACTATTCTATTATTCCAATTTTGGAAATTATAGTAAATGATAATCGTTTTACAAATTCTTAGAAATTCCGATATAATGCGCTAAAGACTTAATCCCCCACCAAAAGAATTCGTGGTTATCAGGCACTTCTTTTTCAAGCAACAAAGATATTTAAATAAAAAGTTACTCTTTTGTTTACATTTCATACCGAGAATTTTTCCTCCTTACCTTAATAAGGCCTTTCCAGGGTAAATGACTATGAATTCACTGAACAAAATGTTTTTGTTTAGGGGTTTTTACACCTTTCATTTATAATAAACCTTGTTACTTATACCTAATATTTATTTAAAATATCATTACATAGAGGTGCCACAATGAAGGAAATGCAGACGTTTTTAAAAAAGTATCATGAAGAAATGAACTGGGAAATTAATAATGAAAGTTATGAGAAAACACGAACTTCCCTTTTGAACAACTATATGCTCTTGACCACTGAGGTAGCTGAAGTCGCTGAAGAACTGAGAAAAGCTTTTAATTCCACCCATAGCCATATTTTAAATGGAATGAATGAAAGTAAAGCTTTTGATTTAGCGAAAGAAAATGCAAAGGAAGACTTAGGGAAGGAATTTGCTGATTGCTTAGCCTATATAATCAAATTTGCCAATTACTTTGACATTGATTTGGAAGAAAGCTTTTACAAAAAGATGGATGAGGTCAAAAACCGTAAAAATAGGGATGTGAGTTTGTCTAGAAAATAAAATTCTTCGAAATTAGTTGTTGTGAATAACTCAAATTTATTTAATCAAAACTTGAGTTATTCTAGTAATTTTCCATATCTGAATAAAAGTTGCTGTAAAGGGTAATATACCTCTAAAACATTTATGAGGTGATGGAACATGATCAAACAAGAAGAACTGGAAACTTTAAGAGAGTTAATCAAAGACATAGACACGGCCATGCTGACAACCTTAACGGAGGAAGGGCTTGTTTCCCGTCCGATGAAAACACAAGAAGTAGAGTTTGACGGTGACTTATGGTTTTTCACAAAAAAAGAGACTGATAAATATGAAGAAATTTTAGATGATCAAGATGTTAATGTGGCTTATGCAGGTAAATCCTATGTTTCGGTCCGTGGACGAGCGGAAATCGTTGAGGATTTAGACAAGAAGAAGGAATTGTGGAGCAAAGCCTATGAGAAAATTATGCAAACTTCTTATGATGATCCGAACGTTGTCTTGATCAAGGTAAAAGCGGAAGCAGCTGAATATTGGGATACGGGTAATTTCACGAAGAAAATCGCCTTTCTCTATAAACGTATGACCGGGCAGAGTTCTAAATCGACAGATGTTAATGAAACGGTTGAATTGAATCACTAATAGAAAAAATGGATTGTCTGGATATAGGACAATCCATTTTGCTCCGTTACGTTATGTTGATCCATTGGCAGCTATAGTAAACGATCATTTCGATTAAATGCTTTTATCATTTCTTTGGCATTCTTGATAGTTTAATAAAAACTCCCAAACCAGCTAAGAAAAACCCTAAACAAAACAAACTAGCAGGACTACCCCAAACGATGTCAGCCATAATAATCCCCCCTATATTTTATAAACATAGGATAATTTTACCATATAAACCAACTGCCCACCCAGCCCAAGTTCTTAAATTATGTACGTCTTTACTTCCATTTTTCTCAAAACAAACTTATTTATATTGGACAATCACCTAGATTTTAATTTTTTAGATTATCTAGTTTTTCAGATATAGATTTTAAGATATTGTTCTTTTCCTGCTGTATTTTTAAAATCTTTACTAAAAACCATATAATAAACACAACAGGACCAATATAAAATAAAATACTCACAAATGGAAATATTGAAAAAAGAATATTTTCTGACATAACTAACCCCCTCCCACTTGGATAATTATACCATAATATAATTCCTATTGTTTACTAGATTTTGAATGTTTTGAGGTTATGTAGAAAACATGATATGGACACATGAATGGTAGCTGCTGTGAGAATTTCACGTTATGAAAAATGCGCGTGTCCCAATTAATCTTTCAGTTTTTTTATAATTCAACAGAAAAAAGCTGACTTCAAAAGGGAACAATTTAGTCTTTTGAAATCAGCTTTTTTTACAGTATGACTATCCAATTTTAATCACTGACAATGATCATTTTTTCTTATTTTTTATTTGATTTTTATTTTCCTCTTTCAAAGAATTTTCGTTACTGTGGATTTCTTCTTTCGCATTAGCTACTGTAATCGGTACTTCACTTTCATTTATAACAGTAGGACCTGTTTGCATTCCGTTCGCTTCGATCTTATTATTTGAAGATACTTCTGGTTTGTTTTTATCTCCTTTAACAACTAGGGAGCCTGTGCGCTTTTCGCGGGTTTCTCCCTTTTTCTCCTCTTTCATTATGCTTTCAATGTCGGGATTTCCTTCCACTATTATAATATTTGGGCTTTCCTTTATAACTTCTTCTTGCCCAATATCAGCCTTCAGCAAAGTCGCTTCTTCCGTAACCGATGGGACAGAACGTTCCACAATTCGAGCTTCTTCTTTTCTAATAATATCCTGTACTTGCTTTGTTTCTTGAATTTTTCGTTTGCCTACAATCACTTCTTCAACCACTACAGGCCTTTTCGTTACTTCTATTCGTTCTTCCATTATCGGAATACGAATGATTTCATCCTCTGTAAATGCGGTGCCATCATACTTTCCATCAGTGACAGGACGACGCTCTATATATACTTCTTCACGTAAAAGTGGTACATAAACAGTACGCTGTTCTTCAACTATTTCTTTTTGGAGCTGTAATTCCCCGACTTGGACACGCTCTTTTATAATATCAAGCTTTTCTTCACGAAGTCGGACAGCTGTTGTTTTTTCGGTCTCAATTTGATCCTCATAAATAGGACTATTGTAAGTTTCATACGTATCAACCAGCAAAATGATTTTTCCATTATTTATTTCCTTTTCACACTGTTTTGCCGTAAATACTGGTAGTCCCCTCTCAATAAGCCTGCTGGACATGGCATTTGACGGGCTTCCCCCCATTCCTACCGTCATCAAGGAAAAAAAGCTTTCCATCATGACACCAGCTAAGGTACTCACTTGTATATCTGCTTCTACCAGAACACCAGTTCGAGAAGTGATTGATGGTATGTCACTTCGATATTTTGCCACAACCATCATATCTGTTTCCCGATGCCCCTGACGTTTCAAACCTTCAATCGCATACAAGACTTCTTGCTCTGAATAGAATGTTCCAACGATTCTTTTTTCCATGCTCATACTACCATGCCTCCCATAATGTACTAACGCAGTAAAAAAATAACATCGAGGTCATAGAATGTCTACCCGAGTACTCTTGGCTTGAAACATTTGCTAGAAGATATGATAAACACAAAAAAACCCGTCAATCACACTTGGGAGTTGACGAGTTTTCCTCCATTTCCACGGAATCGAAATATTCCTTGTTAAATTCTTCTTGATTAGTGCTTAATTTAGGTGAATGAATGTACCGAGGTGAACAATCCAGGATGGATTTACTCCTACTTTGTCTTCATCCTTTAACCCCTTAAGAATCGCCACCCATTCACCTCTTTTTTGACCAGTTTCTACCTTTTGTTTATGTAGAATTCCTTTCTTTTCTACAAATACATACGAGGTTTTTCCAATCGTTATGATGCTCGTTTCAGGAACTGCTATAAATTGTTGTGACTTGACAACTACGTCCAGTGAGGTTGAGTAGCCAGGATAGAGTCCTTTTTGTGAATCAAGACTTGCTTTAAAAGAATAGTAGGGAATCTTTCCATGTTGTGCAGCTTTATCCTTATTAACAGATGCTTTATATGTAGGATAATCACTTACCTCCGTTATTTCCCCGTTCCACTTCTTATTGGCAACTACATTAGAAGTTACGGTTATAGGTTGGCCTGGTGTAATTTTCGCTTTTTCTGCTTCTGTTAGCTTTCCTTCAATTTTAAACGGATCATTAGAAGCGATTTCCATGATGGCTAATTGCTGATTTTCTTTTGCTTGGAAACCTTGCCCTACATTTTTGTTCAAGTTAACAATCACGCCTGCAGTGTTGCTAGAGACAATTAAGGAATCGAGCTCGGCTTTGAGCTTTTCAGCCTCCAACGTATATTTTTCTACCTTTAATTCTGCCGCACGGGAGTCAGCTTTTGCTGTATTTAGTTCAGCCTTAAGTGACAGTATTGATGGATCAGCTATATGATCTGACTCACCCACATCTGTTAGATTGGTTGTAAGGGTGGTATTGGTTAAGTCAGTAGAACCAAGTGTAGTAGTAGACTCAGCCTCCAGTAAATCCTGTTCTAACGATGTGATTTGGTCTTTCAACTGTTGAGCACTCGTTTCTGCTAATTGTTTATTTATTTCTGCTTGTCCTAGTTCCCCCGTTAATGCTGAGCCTTCATAAGAAAAGAGCTGCTGACCTTTAGCAACCGTTTCCCCTTCTTTTACAAAAATCTCCTTTATAGATCCTTTTGATGCATTAACATAAATCGTGTCAGTATGACTTTGTACCACACGAGCAGACACTGTTTTTGTTTTCATAAATGTTTTTTCTGTTGGATTCATAAATACTAACTTCTTTAAATCCCTTTTATTAAATTCAATTAATGCAAAACTTAACATTACCAAAATGAGTATAAGAACAAGGAGCCCAAGTAAAATCCATTTCTTCTGACGCGGGGTACGTGCTTGTTCATTTTCTGTACCAATTCTCTTTGCTGTTTCCATAACCCTACCCTTTCAATATAGATTAATAGTGTATTTTGCAATAAATTGTAAAACAAATTACTACTCTATTGTCTATTTTTTACCAGTAACTTTCAAGAATTATTTTTAGTATATTGTACCATTTACAATTTTTTAGGGGAGAATCATATATTCAAGGCACGTTGATTAGATTAATAAATAGGTGATTAGCAAAAAAACGGAGAATTTGTTGATTCTCCGTTTTCACTAAAAATAATATGTAAATGTAGTAGTGATTGTATATGACCTTAGAACAAAACTTTAAATCAGTTTAAATCCTAGCCTGCTTTTTCTACTAAACAGTTTTTTTCCCATATTTCATATTCTTTAAATGCAGTCCAGCTTAACCACGATACTAGAATTCTTAATTCATTTGGTCCAACATACCAGTATTCCCAACGCTTCTTTTCAGAGTTCTGATAAATTCCTGTTTTGTGTACATAATACATTGAAAACACTCCTTGTTTGGTATCTATTATTTTAATAATTTTCAGAAAATAAACTATTAAAATAAGTATTCTCCATTTATCTATAAACTCCTGCTAAAGCGTTATCATTTAATCTTTCTTTACTTTTATATGATTCTTTATTAATTTAGGAATCAGTATTCCTGGACTAGTTTTTCGCTTCTAATATCAAACACATATTCGCTTCGGTTAGAGAAACCAATGATGGGTCCTTTAAAACACAGAGGATATCCTTAATAAATTAACAAAAGTTGTGGTACTATTACTAGGTGCTTTTAGTAACTACTACTATCAAAATAAGATATAATGATAAAAAAATACTTGAGGTGAACACAAATTGGATTTTAATTCTGAGTCAGAACAACATGTTGAAAAAGGCGATGATCAAGAATATAAACCAAGCGATTCTACTACTAGATTAGAAGCTGAAAAGGAACAAGATGATACCGGATTTCAAAAAAGATTTATGAATAGGAAAAAGAAAAATTCAGCTCATGTGAACAAACCGGAAATAGACTCACCAGCTAGGTTTCGATCGTCAAAAAAGAAAACGAAAAAGAAATTGGACATGTTTTGGGTCAAACTTCTCTTTAAAATCATTGTAGTAGCTGTTATCTGTTACAATTTCAAATTCATTTGGGACTATATGAAAGTCCCTAATAGTAATTTTACGCAGATATTATATGTAGTTGGAATTCGTGTAGGAATTAATTTTATTGGTATTTGGATTCTCTTTTATAAAAATTCGGTTATAAGATTTTATCTTTCCTTACTTGCCATTTTAGGATCAATTGCCTATTACTTCTATGATAATTATACGAATCAATCCTTTTTGGGGGATAACATGATCCCTTCGGTTCTTGTGATTTTATCAGTCTTGTTGGTTATAATCCCTAACGTAAATTATTATGGAAAAAGTATCGTATTACTGTTGATCCCTATATTAGGAATCTATTTTAGTGGCAATCGATTTGCAATCGTATGGGCTCTAATGTTTATTGCAGGATTGATCCTATTCTTTAGGGTTCCAAAAACAAAAAAATCAAAATCAAAGGAAAAGGAAGAACAAACTAGAAGAAATAAAAAGCAATCGGCTTAAAATTAGCTATTTGTATGAGTATTTAACCATTGCTGATTCATTTATTAAATGGGATAAGCCGAAAATGTACTAGTATTGAATAATAAATAGTACTTCAAATTATTAAACATTCTCCCAACGGAATCCTTGGATAAAGGCTTTAGAAAAACTTCAGTATTCTTTTCATATAAGTCAATAAGACAAAGACCACTCGTTATACAACTAGGAAATGGTCTTTGTCTTATTTCTTTCATTTGATTAATATGTAGGTGCTTTTTTAGCCCATTCCTTTCTAAATGGACTGGCAGAGTTTCATACGTTGCACCCAACTTATTACTCTCCTCTTGATGAGGATAAATATGAAGAGCTGGAAAAATTGTTAAAGAAGAACTGAACAGATAAAAGCCACTGAATTCAAAATTTCAGCGGCACTAACTTAATTTTAAATGGAAAGAGAATTTAATATAACAATAGCTTTTAGGGATAATAGAATTTTTGATAATAAAAAGGTACTTCATTGTAAGGATCAGTACCTTCAGGTGTTTTGTATCATTTATTTTGCATTTTAATAATATTATCCAACCAACCACCAGTTTTCATGGCATCCTTTATTTCAGCACCTGTATGCGATATAGCTGTGGCTCTTGATCCCTGTATGTCCATTATAACCATAATATTTTTATTACTATTTAATATTCCATCAAGAAACTTACGAGACACACCTGCAACTTCGTAATTCTTTAATTGCATATTTCGATTGCCCTCTTTTTTTGACTGAACTGCGATATCCTTAGAAACATAAAGGTATGGCATCTGTTCATTGTTATGAAAATTTGAAATGACGTTCCCTGTAATTTTTCCATCAATCATTTCTATTAATGTGTAAAAGGGCTCACCAATGGTTTCAGGAGAAGGAAAATTCACTAGTGATTCTTCAACCTCTGGAATATCAGGAAGTTTCCCTTCCTTTTCTAAGTCAGTAAGATGATTTACCATCCCTGACATTAATAACAAGTCCAAAGAGGATAAATCGTAATAACTCTTTTCGCTTCCAAAAACTTCTGTTAAACTTGCATTGTCTTTTACACAATCTACATGGACAGGATGTAAATGCAATTCGTAACTTTCTTTATTAAATCGACTTGCCGATCGAAATCGACTGTTAAGAGACTTATCACATATTGCACAAGTAACTGAATGTTCTTTGATTTTCTCTTCCATTTGTTGTTCAGCAAATATAATCTGTTGGCGACATTCTTCTCTTTTAGCCCTCTTGTCTTTTGGTATCTGTATAAACAGGTTCATTTATTTTCTTCCTTTCACATAATTTCTAAATTTTTTCCCACAATGGTTATGGATCATCTCAATATTTGCATCTTTTTTAGGTCCGTTTGGAATAAAAGCAATAAAACGCTCATGTCCTGTCTTAAACCCTTTTTGACACATAGGGCATTTAATTGTGCCGCCAATATTTTTAATCTCTTCGAATCGAGTCCTCGCAGCCTGACTAAGCATTTCTTTATTGCCTGTTCCCGCTTTATCATATTTCAGCAACACTTTATACTCGCCGTTTATTTTTTCAATGTCTATCATATTAAGATGAAAGTCCAGATCTCCTTTGAAATTAATGAGATCTTTTTCCACTGCAAGAAATTCTAAAGCACCAACTTCAATATCGCCTTCAGGAGTAATGTTCCCTGGTTGATTTAATTTTTCATCAATACACATAGCGTGTGCCGCAAATAAATGCATGTTCTTATGGTGATGTGATCCATTTGGAACAACAACACCTAATTTAAATTGCCTTCCTATTATGAGGTGACATTTCCTGCAACGGATATTTTCATGTTCAAGTTTATCCTTGAAATATCGCTCAGCCTCTGCTAACACAGTTAAAAACTTTCCCTCAGAAATATTAAAATTTGGAAACTCTAGTAATGACTCAATTTCCACTGTAAAAAAGTGTTCCAATATACCTACCTCCCTAATCCAATTAACTAATCCATTTTATGTTCTTTGCTTTATAAATAGACTCTTATTTTAGTAGGTGGAACGGACATTGATGGTCTTAAACCCGTAGTTGTCGCTTGAGGGAGTTATTCTAGGTTTGAAGGACCGCAGCATTAGATACCCCTACCACACAACGTAAAAGGATTACAGGGGCGAGAAACAATATCCTTTTTACCATCATTTACCACGAAGCAAACACTGGCTGGAGGAATTTATAGAACAAGTACAATTCTAATAAAAGCCACCATATATTGGCGGCTTTAAAAAAATTCTTTACTATGAATTATGACTGAAGATTAGCCATCATGATAAACTTATATAACTTTTCTATTTGTTCTTCTAAATCTAAGGACTCAATTTCTTTGCATTTTTCTATCACCTTTTTTGCTACTTTGGGCTTATTAAAAATACTACTATCAGCTATTTTTTTTCTATATATTCCGTATAGAGATGAGCATATTAAGGGTTGAAAGGGGTGTTTTCCTTAAACGTTTGTCCATTTAATAGGTCTGCAGAAGGTTTTTCAACCCTACGTACTATATCTTTAGTAAAGATTTCAAGAAAAATAGAATCTGGAACATAATTCTCTATTTCTTTTCCTTTTGTTACCCACAATCCAAAATTATCGCTTTCTCTCTCCCTCTTTATCAGCCTTTTATCTGCTTTTTTATAGTCGGTCCTATCAGAATATATATCGCTATCTGCCACTACAAAAGCATATCTACTAGTTGATACCAGCTCAATTGGGTTAAATCACTGTCTTGTTCTTCATTATCGTAATCATAATACGTTAGTAAAGATCCCCCATACATAACAAAACTATTATGTTTCCCTTCTGTAAGACCCTGTTTCTTCTTTGATTTACAATATAAGTCAAGCCAATGTTTTATATAGATACGGTCGCTTGGCCCTTCCACCCAAATGACACATATACCGTTTGTGATTTCCACCTTCTTTCATAACCTTTCTTGTTTCTTCAAAAATTTTATCCAATTGGTAATATGCATTCTGTAGTCCGGTGGAATACCGGGCGTAAGCTTTTTAGTTTAAGCCGTAATCGTAAAAAATAAAATCCTGGCTACACTTCTTATATTAAAAAAAGGAGCTCTGATAAAATCAGCGCTATCTTTATGCTATCCACTTTTTAAAAAAGTGATTTATATCCTATGTCTTAGTAATAAATCTATGCCTTTTGTTTACTGAGATCTCGCTGAGCTCCCATATAGGTTCCAATTATATTTTGATAACCTGGAAGATTACTAGCAAGCAAATTGCCAAAACCTTCGACATCGTTGCGCCAATCGCGTTGTAATTCGCACGCTACGCTAAACCAGTTCATAAGTTGCACGCCACTATGTGCCATACGCGTATTGGCGGCATCTGCAACTTGTTTGCTGAAGGTTCCTGAAGCATCAGTAACAGCAAATACCTCATACCCAGCTTTTATAGCGGAAAGTGCCGGGAAAGCAACGCAAACATCCGTAACTACGCCCGCGATGATAAGTTGTTTTTTACCAGTTTCTTCGATTGCTTTTACAAAATTATCATTATCCCAAGCGTTAATTTGTCCAGGACGGGCTATTTTTGGTGCGTTAGGAAAAAGATCAACCAATTCTTGAATAAGTGGTCCATTAGGTCCGTTTTCAAAGCTTGTTGTTAAAATAACTGGTAAATCAAAAAACTTAGCAGTATGAGCAAGAGCTAAAACATTGTTCTTAAATTCATCAACACCATAGTCGCGCACTAGTCCAGCCATAAGGCCAGTTTGATGATCCACTAAAAGAACAACAGCATCATCTTTATTAATACGAGAATAGAGATCAGACATTATGTATTCCTCCTAAAAATTAAGTAATCGAAGAAAGTTTAAACATTGGAATACTATAAATTCCTTCGTTTGTTACAATTGGTTTATAACTAAACTGATTGTTAATATTAGTTTTTCTATAAACTAATGACACGCCAATAATTTTCTTAAAAGTCAGAAGAAACATTTACACTAATTTTTAAAAATGCTTTTATTAATCTAAAGCAGGAGTTTTATCTATCCAATTTATAAATTGTTGTAAATAAAGCTGAAGATAACGTTTTGTTTGTTCGTCAGTAAGCACTTTCTGATCGGGATCGATCTTTTCATGTACTTTGGAAATCAGCACTTTTTGAAATGGAAGAACATGAGCTTGCATAGCTTCTAGTATTTCTCTGATTTGTATTTGAGCATAAACAGTACCTAATCCCCCAGGAGTTGCACCAATTAAACCAACCGGTTTTCTACTAAGAACAGCGGATTCCCGGGGTCTTGATGCCCAGTCCAATGCATTCTTTAATACGCCTGGAATTCCAGAATTGTACTCTGGACTTACAATAATGATGCCGTCAACGTCCTGGATAGCAGATTTAAATGATGTCACTGTTTCTGGAATACTTATTTCTAAGTCTTCATTAAATAAAGGTAGATCATTAATCTCGATCCAACGAAATTGATGGGAATCATCCATCTCTGTTAATGATTGAGCAATGATTCGATTATAAGATTTTTTTCGTAAACTACCACAAATAAGGCCTATTGTCTTGATCATATATTTCCTCCTTTGTTAAAATCACCTTATGTTACCATAATGTACCAAAACAGAAAAAGCGGCTTTATACCTAATCTTCAGACTATATAATTTGATGAATTGTTTATTTTGAAAGCTAGGATGTATGGATTTCTCATAAGTTTTCTTATTATTGGCTCGTGTTTTGCATGCTTGGAAAATGGTCTATGTCTATATTATTTCCTCTTCCAATTACTATATATTTCCATCATACTAGTAACTATATAAAAATTAAGGGAGTGCAAAAATGGAAGAAAAGAAAGTGACGTGGCTAGAACTCTTTTATGATTTGTTATTTGTGGCGGCGGTTGCGGCTGCCACTCATGTTTTACTTCATGTTGAAGATGGTCATATCCATGCAGAGTATTTAGTTAAGTTTGTCTTAATTTTTATTCCGATCTGGTGGGCTTGGGTAGGGCAAACCATCTTTGTTAACCGATTTGGAAAAGATTTATTTCACCAACGAATCTTTTTAATCCTGCAAATGTTTTTTGTCCTATTAATGACATCAAGCTTATCAGCTGATTTTGATCCTTATTATCTTTCTTTTTTAATTGGCTATATAGGCTTAAGGGCTGTAACTGCAATCCAATATCTAATTGTCCAGCGGATAGAAACGGGAGTTCGTAAGCAAGTAGCTCTTTTTTTGGGAAGATATTTTTGGATTGGAATTGTCATATCATTATTATCCGTCTTTTTTGATTCTTGGATTCGATATGCTGCGTTGTATTTGGGAATTCTTATCGATATTATTGTCCCACTGTTTGGAAGAAAGTGTTTAGAAAAGGTTCCTACAAATACAGCCCACTTGTTAGAGAGATTTGGTCTATTTACCATTATTCTCTTTGGGGAAGCTCTTATAAGCACTCTTGCGGTTATTCAACCTAAACAAGGAAATTGGGATTCAATAGGCTTTGCGATCATTTCATTTATCCTCATTATTTCGATGTGGTGGCAATATTTCGATCACATGGAAAAGAAACTCGATAAATCTAGACAAACTTCCGGTCAAATTATTATTTACGGTCATTTTTTTATTTTAATGTCTTTGAGTATGATTGCAGCATCCATTAGACTATTATTTTTACATGAGGCCCATTATTCTTTTATCCTATATTTTGTTTTTGGTTCTGTACTCCTCTATTTCCTGTCAACTACAATTGTTTTTCATCAATACAGGTTTAAACAACACCGTTTGAAAATTTATCATTTATACTTGTTTTTAGGTATTTTAGCAGTCTTTTTTGTTATTAATTTGATTGTAGTAGTACCAAATATTGTGATAATAGGACAATTAACCCTGTTTTTTATCGTCTATGCTAAATTAACAACCACATAAATAAAAGCGCCAAATAAACCAGTATCAAACTATGATACTGGTTTATTTGGATATATTGGTAGTTTTTAATTTGACATTAAATCAGTTTATCCATAAATGGATTGTAACAAAATAAGAATGAGGTGACATTCATGAAAGAAAACATAACGAATCGCTCCTAATGAATAAGAAAAAGCCACCAATATGGCAGCTCCACTCTTTAATTCTTGCACCGTTAGTTTAAAACTCCACCAAAACCATCCACTTAATTAGGTACAATACAGTTTATTTATTAATCCTTATCGAATTATCCTACCAAGCTACTTATAAATAGTCATAATCGCATGGGAGTCATAACCCCATTTATTCACCTACTAAACCATCACCATCTCGATCATCCATATATTTATAGAGCCATGAATCGCGCGTAATTGGCATTTTAAAGCCAGCAGCTTTGGCTTCAGCAATCGTAACACTTCCGTTATGATTGGTATCCACTTTACTAACATCTTCATTACTATTTTCCGTTTCGTTTACAGGTACATTGTCTGTTTTGGGTGGCGTACTGCTCGTACCCGTCGTTTTCACTAATTTTTTGTTCACCTCATCTGGGTTTACATTGTCAAATTCATCTGTAATGGCTCTGCCCTGAATTTTGTATGTGAATTTATAATGGTTAGGAGTTTGCGTCTGAGTATTTGGATATTGAATCACTGCTACGAAATCAGTACAACCTCCTGCATCTCGAATCACTTTTTCCATATAAGCTTGATCGCCGTGCCTATTGAGAATGCTGTCCTGAGGTGTAATGTTATATGCGTTTGATACTCCCCCAAGCGAGTCAGCAATCACATGCCCTTTATCCAAGGTTGGACTCTCTGTACCAGGAACATTTGCTTCATCAGAGTAATATCTACCTGATGGCAAAACATGATCAGTATTCGGATTTTGAAGTGTTATATTTTTCGCCTCAACACGAATTAGTTGACCGTATTCATTTGTATACGCCCAATATTCCCGTTCTCCAAATCCTACATCCACTTTGACATTCGGCTGTCTATATCCTGACATATCCCCGCCGTTTACTACAATTAGTGTATATTTACTGTAATCAAATCCGTCCGTTTTACCTGTTGCCTTTAAAGTGGTAGACGCAGGAACACTTTTTTTGGGTTCACTATTACTCGTTGGTTTTTCAGTGCCTTTGGCAGATGTACTCTTATTGGCTTCATCAGTCTTAGAAGCCGTGCCTGCTTCGGATTGCACGTTTTTAGACGAAGTATCTTCAGTGATTTTTCCGCAACCCACAAATACAGATATTAAAATCACAGTAAATAATATCAAAAATATTCTTTTGTTCAAACTTCTGCACACCTTTCTCATGTTGCTAACGTAGATAAATCATATTTAAACAATAACATATTTTGATCTTTTATTGGGATATATCTATCTTTGGTATTAAATCCTTATTCAACTAAACTGAACGTTAGTTGTAGAAAATGTCTATTTATTTTCGTTCGATATAAAAATTTATGAGCGACTTAATGTTCACATGTAATCACGCCATTTTAGAATTACTGAGGTTAAAAATGATTTAAACTACCCCCCGACCTATAAAATAAGCACCTAACATTCGTAAAGTGCCTATTGTCATAGCTATTATAATTAATTCATCTTTTTAGTAGAGTTCAGATTACTTAGATTAGTATAGAGTAAAGTTATATGAATATTGCTAAGTCCCGCCTAATTTGCAAACCTTATGAACACTCATTCCGCTATTTAAGTATTACAAATGAGGGAAAAGACCTTTTATACCTTCTGCAATCATCTGGATAGAAATAACAGCAAGGATCAAACCCATTAATCTTGTTACAACATTTAAACCACCTTGTCCAAGTTTGTTAATAACAGGAGTTGAATAGTAAAACAGCACATAAGACAGTGCTAATACTAGCGCAAATCCAATAAACACAAGGATTAGATTGGAGATGTCAAAGGAACCGGAACCTGTGTGTGCCATAACAGTTGCAATAGTACCAGGGCCAGCCATAATAGGCAGCGCCAGAGGAGTAATCGATATATCCTCCTTTTCTTCTGCTTCCTTTTTTTCTGCAGAATGCGGTGTCTGCGCGTTTGAAGTTTTTGCGTGCAAAAGATTATAAGCTATTCCGAAAATAAGAATTCCTCCAGCAATTCGAAACGCATGAATAGTAATACCGAATATAGAAAATATAAAGTTGCCAAGCACCAGAAATACAGTAAGGATACACAAGGAAACGATTGCCGCTTTCCTTGCTGTATGTTTCTTTTGCTGTTGAGAATATCCGTTGGTAAGGGAAATAAAAATTGGAATATTCCCTATCGGATTCATCACAGCGAAAAACGATACCGTCATTTTAAGAAGTAGACTAACCAAAAAGTTCCCTCCTATCTCACTTTAACCATTTTTGAATTCATCCTTATATATTACCCACATTGAGAAAATGAAACAATTAAACAAGGAAAACACTAAACAAGTTATGCGTACAATTTATTTTATTTTCCATGCTTGTCCATTTCAAAAAAATCCCCTTTAACATAAAATGTAGTACCTCAATGATAAGGAGGTGATTTTTATTGAGTAATTACAATGGTGGAAATACATTTGTTTTAATTGTCGTTCTATTCATCCTATTAATTATTGTTGGTGCTAGTTTAGTCGGCTAATACTTTTATTATCTAGCAGCTATTTAAGTAACCGTGAGAGGTTAGATAGAAGAAACAAATTATTTCTTTAACTAGGTAAGAACTTTAATGTTCTTACCTTGTTTCGTTTTTGAGTCTCAGCTGAATTTATAACATGCGATAACCAGTGCTTTTTTAACTCAGTTGAGTATCATGAAATGTATTTAATTTTTTTAATGGACATGTTCACTACATGCATATACAAGCACCAGCATATGCTGTACTAACCATAAAAGTTTTCTTTCTTTGAAAGTGGCAAAGCCACTTTATTTTTTTGTTTAACGCTTTTTCAGCTATTTCTCGAACTACGAAATAATAACTTAGCAAGTCTAAATTCTCGACCTGGTAACATATAATGGATTATAAGTATCTGCACTTTTAAGGGGAGGAATTTACGAATGAACGAAATAAAACTCCTTTTATCGAAAGAAATTGGTCGACTAATTGATGATATTTATAAATGTAACAACGAAACTTTAAGGGAAAAAATTTTAATGGATATTATTCTATTAAATGACGCTATTATGCAAGATAATGATGAGGCTTTTTAGTTTAGAGTTATGTCGCAATTTGGGTCAAATACGAGGTTATTAAGCAAGTCCTTATTCAATTAACTGCCCTGTAGCTGAATAAAAAAAGCCACCGAATTGACAGCTGGAACTTTAAATCTTGCATCCTTTAATGAAATAACTTAGTAAATTACTAAAAAGGTTTTATTAACTCAAAATTAGCCAACTAGCTTTTTTTCAAGAATGATTTTGGGCTCTCCTTCGTTATCAGTGTAAGTTCCAATTATGTCGAATCCATGTTTAATATTTAAAATCAGCATACTACGCCACTTGTTTTTGGTATGTGTTTGAACTGCTTTGTACCCACTTTCTGTTATATATAGATGCTGTTGTTCCATTAACTTAGAGGCAATGCCTTGGTTCCTGTAATCAGCATCCACACCTCCCAACCAACTATAAAACTGCTCACGATTAAGAGCGTATCCTATCTTATATCCAACTACCTTTTTACCATCTATTGCTGCGTCAATTCGCAATTTAGGCTTTTCCTTCATTCTGCCTGCCAAGTCATCTGGCTCACCAAAAATACTCGTATGTAGCTCTATAATTCCATTTAATCCTCAATTTCAGGCATTTCATTGAACTTAATATAATTAAAGACCAAATCTATACCCCCTATTCATACAATTCTCCCATAAAGAGCTTGCTTGTTAATTATTGTATCATTCAGAATAAGTGCTGTTGTAAAAAATCCTTGATCCACATATTTTCCACTGTTATGAAAAAGGATTCCCTTCTTCAACTCCTGCACTGTTACTTCAATAAGAAAAAGCATTACCGTTGTTCCAGTAATGCAACCCTTTAGTTGATAAGCACGACTTCGAAAAATACTGGTTATCGTAGCATACTCTCCAATTTGTCCTTTACTAGCACCCATTCTTGGTCGATTACACTGTAAAACACAGAATCTCTTAAATAGCCGTCAGGCATAACCATATGATTGCGAAGCACTCCTTCTTTTACCGCACCCAGCCGTTCAATTGCCTGCTGAGAACGCACATTTCGACTATCTGTTTTCAACTGAACACGAATTGTCCCAAGTGTCTCAAAGCAGTGTTTCAAGAGAATATACTTACATTCTGTATTTATCCTTGTTCGCCAAACGGTTGGAGACAGCCATGTCCAACCAATTTCCAAGTTACGGTTTGGCATGGATATATTAAGGAAACGAGTGCTTCCCACAATTTCCCCCGAATCCTTATCTAAGATTACAAAAGGAAATTCGCTTCCTTGCTCTCTCGCTTGAAGTGCCCCATTCACAAGGTCCTTCATATCATCAATCGATTCAACCTTTATTGGCATGTATGCCCATATATCTGGATTGTTTCCTGCATCAAATAATTCCTGTACGTGATATTCTTCCATAGGTTGTATCATTACTCTATCCCCAATTAATACTACTGGTGTTATCTCCATAATTCTTCTCTCCTTTTCTTCTTTGGTAGAATTATAAAATCAACCTGACCAGTTATAAAGTGCCAGTTGTTTATTTTTTATTTGGGTCAGATAAAAGAGGGAGGTTAAATAACTCTTCTTCCACTAATCTGCCAATTAGTTGAACAAGCCCCTTTTATTCTATTGCACATCATTTTCGTAAAACCAATAAATCCTTAATAGAATAATTTGTAAATTTGCGTGAAGAATAACTCTAACTATAGGTTAGGGAGTTACATACATGAATAAAGAACAAATACAAAAAATTCATCAATTAAAGGAAATAGAACTTCATCATGCAAAAGTATGGCTAGATTACTGGATTAAATATTCATCTTTTGATGACTGGCAATTTTGGGTTATCTTAAGTTTTTTAATAATCCCATTATTTCTTTTATTTTTCTTTATGGATAGAAGTAAAAGCTTATTGCTGGGATTCTACGGATATAATGTGCATGTATTTTTTACCTATATTGATCTCTTCGGAACAAACAATACATATTGGTTCTATCCATATAAATTTTTACCCGTTTTACCTTCTAGCTTTGCTCTAGATGCTGTTTTAGTACCAGTTAGTTATATATTTGTTTATCAATGGACGCTTAACCATAATAAGAATTACTATGTAAGCATTATCGGTTTATCCGTAATTTTTGCCCTTGTCTTAAAACCTATTATGGAAGCTTTAAGGTTGATTCAATTTGATAGAGGTGCCAATTTTCTACATCTTCTTTTTGGTTATATATTAATCGGTATCGTTGCAAAACAAGTAACAAACCTATTTCTGTTTTTACAAAGTACAGCTCAAAAAAAGGTTAAATCATGAGAGGCTACACCTCTCTTTTTCTTTTGTTGGTACGTCTATTTATATGTCATATGTTAGCACAATATAAAAGCTGCCAAAATGACAACTTGTTCTGCAACTATTGCACCCGTTTGTTTAAGTGTAGTTCTTCAAAATCCTCTCTATAACAAAACAAAACTGGACTGATGCTGGCACCGTCCCATTTTATTTTAATTAGTGTAACTCATAGAACTTTTTTACCAAAATTTATAAAAAATTGGTTATAATTACATTGGAGGTAAAGAAGTATGAAAAAAATATCCCTCATAAACAAAGGAGACTAAAAATGAGAAAACTCGTTCTATTTCTGCATGCATCGCTTGACGGTTTTGTTGAAGGTCCGAACGGTGAAATGGACATTGGCTGGGTTTCATACGATGCAGACTTGGAGAAACACGCGAAAGAAATTCTGAGTACTGTCGACACTGTCATATGGGGACGTGAGACTTATCAGATGATGCACAGTTACTGGACATCTGTGCCTTCTGACCCCACAGCTTCGCAGCATGAACGGAATCATGCCGAGTGGATCGAAAAGACAGCCAAAATCGTTTTTTCTACGACGCTGGAGAAAGTCGAATGGAACAATTCCAGACTGGTGAAAGAAGATGTCGAGGAAGAGATCAAGAACCTCAAACAGCAGCCAGGCAAGGATATGGTCATCCTCGGCAGTCCTAGGTTAGCACACTACCTTATGCAGCTTGATTTAATAGATGAGTATAAAATTACGGTTTCTCCCGTCCTGATCGGCAGCGGGTTGCCGTTATTCCAAGGTCTCAAGGAGCAGATCAATCTTAAACTGATCGAAAACAAGACTTTTGATTCTGGAGCCATAGCCCTCGATTACCAGACGGTTAGATGAGATTTTCTCCTAAAGCAGATTACGACGGATACGATAGCTCAATAAGCCGCCTCTTCAACGAGGCGGTTTTCTTATCGTAAAGATCAACATCAGGATTTAATATAACCTAAATCTAAGATGATGACGCAAACATTAAGTAAATCATACCGGGTTTGAAAAAATACAATCTTTAAGAAAAAAGAGAACAGCAAAAAAAGACCAATTTTAGGTTCGGAAATTCACTTTTCACTTATCTAATTTTGGAATGTCCTTAGTATAATCTCCTGCATCAGAGATAACCTATCATTATGGAGGTGCTATACATTGGGTAAAAAATTCGAAAAAAACCTTATAAAAATCCTTTATTTCTTCGGTTTTAGTTCTTTTATATATTTAATTAAAAAACCACTTGCAAAGGACTGGCTCCTTGTTTTCTTTATAAAAAGTTATTATGCATCATTTGTCGATAATCTGGTTGTAAATAAAGGCTATGTTCAATATCCCACCCGATTTCCAAAACAAGTTAAAACAAACGTGTTGTTTGATTACATACTTTTCCCAATTACTTGTGTCTTTTATAATCAACTAACTAAAGATTCTCGTATTATTCAGTGCCTTATAAAAGTTCTGTATTTCAGTGTACCGATGACAATTGCTGAGCTATGGCTAGAAAAAAATACACAGCTTGTTAAATATAAAAAAGGATGGGATTGGAAAATTACTTTTTGTTCTCTGTCTTTTTCCTTTTTATTGGTTAGATTTACAATGTCTGTTATAAGACGTATCTTTAATAATAAATACGATTTATCTTAGATGGAGGTTGTTAATCAACAATAAGAGAAAGAATATAGGAACAATTGAAAAATGATTAAATCTGCATATATAGTAGAAAAAGGATGGTACCATGCTTGGGATACAAACGAACAGATCAGTTAGATTTAAATAATATCAATACAGCATTGAACTTACCGACATTATAAAAAATTTCCAAGAACAGTTTAACACTCACCAAATAAACTGTTCCTTTTAAAGGCAAAAGTAAATAAAGTTAATACTTCTTACTTTCTCGTGTTTGTTTTACACTATATAATGAAAACAATTAATTGACTATTTTTATTATGAAAAGGTCGGAGCAGGAAATTCATCAATGTTGATACGAAGTAAACTATAAGGTTTCTGTCGTAAGTCCTTTCCATAATGAAATCTATGCTGTCGATGTAATTGGTTCACAATGACATACAAATATTGATCCGGACCAATTGAAAAAGTATCCGGCCATAAAATTCTCGGATCATGTGCGATGGTTTCCATTGTGCCATTCGGCAATATCTTTCGAATACTATTGTTCTCATAATCTCCAGCATAAACGGCACCTTTTGCATCTGTAATCATTCCATCAGACGCCCCTTTTTCTCCCCAATACTCCACATGATAAGGTAAATCCATGTCCGGTATCGTTCTGTTTCTCAGGACTTCTGTTGAGATCGAGAACAAATGACGACTGGTTAGTGGAGCAAAAAATAATATCTTTCCATCGGGAGAAATCGCAAGACTATCAGACGCCAATCTAAATGGAGAAGTTGAACCGTCTTTGTTTCGATTCATTAAAATCTGACCTTCTACTTTCGGTAAAAAATAGGGATCGGGTAAAGTTGAATTTGCCCCATTTAACCGTCTAAACGCGTTTCCATTTGATAAATCTACGACGATAATAGCTCCTGGTCCTCTGGAAGAAGAATCCGTTATATAGGCATAACCTGCTTTTCCAACACGAAAATCAAAACGGACATCATTCAGATAAGTTGTAGGCAGGACAACATCTTCTGTAAAGGTATATACTCTTCTAATTGTATTGGTTTCTAAATCAACTGCGACTAATTTTGCTCCCCCTTTAATAGGTTCAGAAAAATTGGGTGCTGCTGTATCTAATATCCAAAGCGTTCCCCTTCCATCAGCAACTACACTTTGGACACTGATGAAAGTCATTGTGATATTCTCGTGGTTAACCAAATTGGTTTGTAAATTAGGATAAGGCTGCAATTTATCCTCCACAATTTCCCCCACCGTAAATTTAACATCGTCTCCCCATTTCGGAAAGCAAATGAAAATACGACCGGTTTCTGAAACAGTAACACCTGTAGGCATAGCCCCATAAAATGCATAAACCAGTTCTAAATTACCGAAATATTTTTCACTAGGTAACATAGGTTTCATAATATCCTCCTCAAGCATTCAAACGGGATATCTCCTATATATATGATTTATATTTTTTCTAGTGCATGTTTCTTAATAAGTTTTTCTATACGAAAAGATGATTGAATTGATTGTTTTCGAAATTAATAAGTCTGTGAGAAGAAAGGAAACATTTTAATTTAAAGGTCTCCAGATGAAGTAGAATTCAATTAGCAGGTAGCGAAGTTCAATATTAAACAAGAAAAAAATGACCGCCGCAGCGATCTCTTTTCCGTAACCCCATCTTTAACATAAGCCCCCATTACTTTAAGTGTAAATCTTCACAAACTAATTAGGAAAAATGCAATGCTTATTTAACGCACCGTCACCGATCATAGTTTGTTGTAAAAATTGAGAAACTAGCCCATTATTACGTCAGCCTTTGTTGTTTATATTTTGTTAAAAAAACATAAAATGATAGAGCAACGGTGATGACCGTTATATAAACAGGAAATGAATAAGCTAATTTCCATCCTCTGTAGGTAAATACATGTACTCTTACCATGACGAATTCGAAACAAACAGCAAAAACTGACCAGATGAAAATGTAAAAAACAAGCTTCCATTTTTTCGGTTTCCATATTTCATATACATAAATTAATAAATAACCGAAAGGAATATATACAATGTCCAGCAGAAGGTCGAACAGTTCATATTTTTCGCTGTCTGTAATCTGATACAAATTGGGGGAAACAGAAGCGATTAAATAGTCCATGATTTTGGGCACCGCCATGCTGAACAAAACGATTAGAATGGTGATTTCGGTTGGTATTTTTTTTGGCAGTCTCCATAATAGAATACTTAGAAAAATGCCAACGATAATTGTCCATTCATTTGAATCGAAATGTTTTGGTAAGGGCAGCATCGTTACACCTCTTTCCCTAATTTTTTTCTGTATAGTGGCCAAAGCCTGTAAGCAACAGCGATGAGGGAGACCCACTCGATCAAAGAATACCCGATATTCCAATGTTTTTTTTCCAGAACTCCTGTCCAAATATAAATATATTCAATCAGTATGAGGGCAAATGGCGTTAAAACAAGAAATACATATTTCCAAGTCTCATGAGATATTCTTTTTGACCAATCAAAAAAAGTAATTGTGACCAATGGATCGATAATGATTTTTTCAATTGCATGAAGAAAGAAATAACTGCGACCTTTGGCTATCGATAAAAGATCCAAATTCACAATGAGCATCCATGATACAGTTTGGCTCAACAAACTAATGGTCAACCATAAGAATATGATTTCGAACAAATGTAATTCTTTTGAAGTTACACAAAACGAAATCAACAATAATAACATAATTGATAGGAAGACAGGAACAATCATTTTAACACCCTATTTCTAATCTAAATATCCATTGATAATATGTTAGCGAAATGACTAATAAAATAGGGTCCCATATTGAAGAATACGATCATTCCCAACTTTTTAATAGAAAGCACCCCAGGGGTGAGGCAATCATGCTAATAATTCATGAAACTGCCATAATAATATCCACAAGACTAAGAAACGAATGATTTTTAACATAGCCTTAAAAGGAAACTATTTTGAGCTTTTTCAACAACATCATAAATTTTTTCTGCATTTTTTAAATAGTTATTTTGATCCTTTATCTCCCCGTTTCCCTTTCCTGAAAGTTCAAATCCTTTTAGAATTAACCCATATTTCTAAAAAATTTTATTTTTCAAAATGACCTACATTATTTACGTTCGCAAGTTATATTTTTATTATTTGCGAACGCAAAGTTTTTTATTAACTTTAATCAAAACAAGACATAAAAAAAGAACCTATGCTTGGTAGGTTCTTTACTTATTAATTTTAATAGGTTTATTTCTAACTCCCCAATTTAAAAACGTTTTGTTTTATTTATTATGAGATTAAGGGGATAAAAAGTGGACAAAATGAAAAGACTATGCTTTCTAATTTGGAGGTCAAAATATGAATACAAACAAGGAATTATTCGCTAAAAGTCACTTAGTGCTATCCTTTATTAGAGGTATTTTTATACTAACTGAAGATGATATAAGAAAAAACTTAAAAAAATATGGTATGACTGTTCCTGGATTTAGAACACTTTGGATTTTATATTATGAAGAAAAAATGAATATGACAGAACTTGCCTATATTTCTCAAACGAATATCTCAAACATCTATCGTCAACTTACAAAACTAAAAGATCAAAACTTTGTTGTAATAGAAAATGGGGACGATGCTCGAATTAAAGAAGTTTCATTAACAGAAAATGGACGAAAATTTGTACAGGATGTTTTATCAAAAAATGTTAAAGCAACCAATTTACAGTTTATTTCAATTTTAAAGGCAATTCCAGAAGACGATTTAGAAAAATTCATCGAAGTTGCCTCCATATTATGTTCGGAACTTATAGGTCAACGGTTTACAGATTGGGCTGTAAACGCAGCAAATAAAATAAGGAATCTCTAATTTATGTCTTAAGAAACAACTTAATCCTTAACATTAATAGTAAAATGGATAACGACTAAATAACAGTGTTTAGTATTATTCCGTTAGTGGAACAAGAAAGGCGACTGTACTTATTAAACAATCGCTGGCCCGTTAGTTTAAGTGCAATATTTCACAATTTTTTCAGGATTAAAAAAGCGCCCTATTCATTAAACAAAGTTATGAGTACAATTTCTCCCATTCACTCAAATACATTTTTTCTGATTGGTCAATTTCTTTTGGTAATCTTGTAATAAACTCCAAATGGTTCCCATCTGGGTCATCAAAATAAATCATTGCGTGGGCTTGGTTTGGGACAACCACGGGTTCCTCTGTTCCTTTATTAAATTCATCTCTTACTTCAATCCCTCGTTCTTTTAACCAAATTTTTGCTTTCTTAATATCGTCTAAGTCAACAAAAAACGCAATATGTCTCATTGATACGTGATAAGGAATTTTTGATTCTGAACCTTCCCATAAACCAATCCAACTTTTTCCTTCTTCAATCCAAAAAAAAGCTACTATCTCATATCTTTTATATAGTTTTAAACCTAATTTTCCATAAAACTCAATTAACGTTCTACATCACTAACTGGTAAGTGTGCTTCATAGAGTCCTTTTATCACTGTCCTTGCCCCCAATGTTTATATATCACTTAATTTATTTTAAATTTTATAAAATTCTTCTTCAACAATCCTTCCAGTTAGTGTAACAAGAAAAGCTGCCAAAATGACAGCTCTGATCTTAAACTCTGCACCTTTTAGTTGAAGAATCAAGGTGTACCTATAACTGGATAGGAAGTCAAGATTTCCTCTAATTCTTTAATTAAATTATTTAGATATGATTGGTCAGATTCGAATTCAAATTTGAGAACAGCACCATAGCCAGCAGGATAACAGGTTTCAGCTATCCACATAATCTTACCTAACTTATCCATTTCACCTTCAATTTGTATAAAGGTTTCCATATTACTTAGGGTAGCTTTTCCTTTTAACTGCTTAGTCATTAATTTAATTTCATTAACGAAGTCCTTTAATTCATCAGTTCTTAAATTTGCATCAAAATTCACATGGTACCCTGGGATTTTGATAATTATTTTAGATGTAATCCAGTTAACATCCCAATAATCGGAACTGTCAGGATAATTTCTATATAATACATCAAGTTCAATTATTGTATCATCACCCAATAGACGGAACTTCATTTAATCACCTCAAGTTTCTCAACTCTTGCCCCCGTTAGCTGAAGAAGGCCTACGACTGATTGTAGGAATTTTAATCTTTCCAACCTTGAAAAGTGTTTCGGAAATTTTTAGAGACGGTATTATCTTTGCTAAGAAGAATCGATGATGAGTCCCAAAGAACTAATTCAACGACTGCCTTTGGATGTTGGATTTTTAACCCAAAAATTTGGATTTCCCTCAGCGTACGGTTCCACTTTAATCTCATCTAAATCAATTGTCTCGTTCTTTTCAAAAGCTGAAAATACACCCCAAATAAAATAAACCCCTTTATTTATTAGCAAATTGCATTATGAAATTATCCATTCTGTCGGAAATAAAACTTAATGCCCCTAAAGTATCAGACGAATTAAGTTCTGCGACTTCAGGAAGACCCTTTTTATATAAATTTAAAATAATACAAATAGGAGTTAACCCTTCGATTTTACCTTCTATTTGTCCAAAATAATAGGTTTGGTCTGATAAGGGAATTGAAAATATATGCACCAATTCCCCATTTTTGTTTCTTCGGTGGTTTAACAGCCAATAAAAGGTTTTTAAAGTCTTTTATTGCGTCCTTATCAATCGGAGAACTTGCTATTTCATTGATTATGATTGCTATTTCTAAAATGACATCTGGATTTCTTGTTCGTATTGATACAAGGTCGCTTTCTGAATCAAAATCCACTTTTTTAGTAATTCCGTTATCCTTCATTTTCTTTTTTATAAATTTTTCAGCTTTATAATTAGTTTCAAAATTAAAAAGTGATGCCAGGTCCTCGAAGATAATAAACTCCTTAGAATTATGGTCAGGGAAGTGAACAGTTATTTTCCCAATTGAAAGAGAGGATTCCATTTAATTTACTCCTTTTTCAAAACTCTAAGTTAATTATAAACAAGGATGGAAACTGATACTATGCCTTATGCCACTATCCTGCCCCGTGAGCACAATAAGAAAAAGCCACCATATTGGCAGCCAATCTATAACTATTGCACCCGTTGAAGTAGCCCTTTACTTCAATTACAAATAATATTAGTTCTACGCATTAAGTTTCAATTCTAATTCCTTGTTTTTCGTATATTTTTATAGCAAATTCGGGAGCATATTTTGGAGAACTCCATTTAATTTTTTCTATGAAATCTTGATTACTTTCACTGAAGTCAATCCAATCAACTGTATCTATCGCAAATACTTGATAATTTGATTGAAAAGGAGATTGACGTTTACATTTTGGGTTTGGACATCCTTTTATAGAAGTAGGCTCTATTCTCCCTGTTTCAGATTCAATAGTGTCCATATTAAGCCAATGAAAAAGTCCACAACCACAACAAAAATATTCTCTTTGCATAAAATCCTCCTTAAAATCTGAATTTCAATTTATAGGTATGATGAACTAGAAAGTATGATGTGTGGTAATTATTAACAAATATGGATTTTAAAGTTTTGTTTTAAGAAGGAATAGGAAAATAGTAATAAATGCAAAGAATGAACTGTATTCTTACAAAAGTCCCCATTTGATTGAATGGTCTAATATAAACTAACCTGCCCCGTTCGTGGAACATACAGGTCATATTTACCATCAAGATAAATATCTACATTATCTTGTAAAGTCATCGCAAAGAAGATAGTGGATAAGATTTCAATACGGGTTAATTTCTTCGGCATAAAAATAGAATAGACACTAAATATAACAGCAGAAATGATTAAGAACCACATAAAAATTAGAACACCACATCAAAGGTATTATGCCCACTGAAAATGGCAAAAACAATTAATCCATCGTACTGTTGCTAGCCTCCTCTTCCTCAACTCCCTCAGTTTGATACGATTTTCTCACGAATACTCGCTTATTCGCAGGATTTCATAACCTTTCGGTTAGGGGAAACGGTAAATTTGAATGAGTTCAGATCCTTATGGCTTCGTGAAGGCATAGTTAAATAGAGGAGTACGGCATTACTCCATATTTCACCATATGATGTACATGCTCCACGCCGCCCCTGGAGGCTCTCCCTCCCATGTCTCAACGGGTCGATTTCGCCCTATCATTCCTTTGTTATGGGGTGGAGGCCAGTTATGCTAACCTGATGGGTCGGTGCCCTTATGTTAAAGAAATCTGGTACTCCGTACATATTTGAAATCCTACGAATAAGCCAACATTCGGTAGGTTTAAGTTTATATTTTTTTCTTAAGGTGAGGACTAACCTACAATTCTGTGCGTTTATTAGGCCGACATTGGTGATAACGGTTTAAGTTTATCAGCACAATATGATTCATCCCGTCTAGAGATTCCTACAAAAATCCTAGCCAACTTGCCCACTAACTTAATAATTGATTTCATTTTCTTCAGTTTCTTCACTTTTACATTTTGAGTGTGTAAGGCTTTAAACTCTGGATCGTTTGCTACAAGACTCATGGTTGCCAAGAAGAGGAAACGCCTTAATCTTGATCTTCCCCGCTTTGAAATAACAATTTGTCCTTTCCACTTACCTGAACTGGCTTCGGCTAAGTGTAATCCCGCATGTCGAAGAAGCGAATTACCATGAGAAAAGTTACTTAAATCTCCAGCCTCACCTAATATGCCAGCTAAAGAAATTTCACTTATTCCTTTAATGGTTAGTAACTTCTTTGCGAAGGGGATTTTATTTAATGCTTCGGTTACTTGTTTTTCAACTCTCTCGATTTGAGTTACAGCTAAATCATATTCCTCTAATAGCTGCTCAAGGTGAAATTTATACGCATCAAGTGCTTGTCTGGTACCTACGGACCTCCTAGCTACTTGGAGAAGTAACATAGCCTTTTTTAATCCAGGCTGCCTTTTCATAATTGATTTCCAACCAATGATAACATCATGAGGCTGCATAGTTTCTAATTCCATTGGGGTTGGGAATAATCGAAGGGTTGCGATTGCCCCTTTAGCTTTAATATCTTTGAATACCTGTCGTAGTTCTGGGAAAACAATATCTACCCAACGATTTAATTGATTAATAGAACTGACAAGGCGTTTAACAACTACATCACGGTTAGACATAAGGACCCTAAGTTTTTCGAATGATTCCGATGTGTACCTAACTTCAGAGTAGTAACCGTTCTTTACCATATCAGCGATAACTAAGGCATCTTTTTTATCACTTTTTGATTGAGTATTATCACGATTTTCTTTATTCTTTTTTACTAAATGTGGGTTTACCGTTACTACTTCAATATCTTGATTGGAAAGCCATTTTAAAAGATTGATCCAGTAGTGTCCAGTAGGTTCCATCCCAACTATAACTTCATCTAGGTTGTTTTAATCTTTGAAGATTTTTAATCCACTTTAATAAACTAGCAAATCCTTCTTCATTATTTTTGAATGTAAGTGGATCTCCTATAACAATTCCACGGAAATTAACAGCTCGTGCTACATGTAATTGTTGAGCAATGTCCACATGTAACTGCTAGACTAAAGTGAACAGTTTGCGATGAATAATATTGAACACTTATTTACTAAAATCGTTCTCCACCTTATGATAGATTTTTATACTTCTTGATTAGGCGGAGGAATTGAAAAGGTGGATAAGTTTGAAATGTATGTAGAAATAAGAGGAATGCTAAATCAAAAATACAGTATTTCTACTATCGCTAGGAAACTAGATATATCAAGAAATACTGTTTATAAGTATATCCGTAAATCACCCGAGGAAATGGCAGAATGGACAGCATCAACAATGACTAGAAGTAAAAAGTTAGATATTCATAAGGAATTGATCCTTTTTTGGCTAAGAGAATATCCAGATTTAACTGCAGCTCAAGTACAAGACTGGCTTAAAGAAAAATATCCTGAATTCAACGTTGGAGAAAGTACAGTAAGAAGCTATGTAAGGTGTCTTCGAGAGGATTATCAAATTCCAAAAGAATCAAGCACTAGGGATTATCAGGCAGTCCCTGACCCTCCAATGGGTGAACAAATGCAAGCAGACTTTGGATTTAAAACGGTAAGGAATCAATTTGGTAAACCAGTAAAATTAGTTTTTATTGTATTTGTGTTAGCCCATTCTAGATACAAATATGTTGAATATCAAAATCGGCCTTTCACAACAAAGGATGTAATTTCGGCTCATTGGAATGCATTTAAGGAGTTTGGGGGTGTTTCAAAAGAGATTTTGTATGATCAGGATCGACTAATTGTTGTATCTGAGAATGAGGGGGATATTTTACTCACTGAAGAATTTCAACAATTTGTAAATGAAGTTAAATTTGAAGTTAAACTCTGCAGAAAGGCTGATCCAGAGAGTAAAGGAAAAGTAGAAAATGCGGTTAAGTTTATCAAGAATAACTTCATTAATAATAGAATTTTTTATAACATTGATTCCTGGAACGAGCAGTCTCAGAAATGGTTAAAAAGAACAGGTAATGGCAAAATTCATAACGGCACAAAAAGAAGACCCGCCGATGTGTTTCTCCTCGAAAAGCAACACATGCGACAGGTCAACTCTGTAAATGATATTCACAAAACTAGTATAGCAAGAAGTGTCCGAAAGGACAATACAATCCTGTATCTCTCGAACAGATACTCTGTTCCGTTAGGAACATTTCAAAAGTATCCAGAAGTACATTATTATGTGACCGATGATAATAAGATAGTAATCTACGTCCAGGATTCAGGGGAATTACTGGCAACACATTACATTAACCCTGATAAAGGAAAACTCATTCAAAATACTTCCCATAAAAGGGATAGATCAAAAGGAATAAAGGAGCTTATCGAAGTCACTAGTGAGCATTTTACAAATAAATCACAAGCTATCGATTACCTAAATGAGTTACGGAATAGGTATCCACGTTATATTCGGGACCAGCTAAGCTTAATAAAAAAGTGTATCGAACTTAGTACATTAGAATTAATAGATGATGCGTTATCACTCTGTTTGGAGAGGCAACTGTTTAGTGCGAATGACTTTCATGATGTAGTAGCCCTCTTTAAACGACAACGACAAGTGAACAGTGTGAACGTCAGCGATCAACAGGCTGATAAAGATCATAACGACATCGCTGAGTTAACACTAACAAATACTGAGGCAAATCAGCGTCCATTAGAACATTATTACACAATCATGGAGAGCACAAAATGAAGCAAATAAAAAATCTTCAGGACTCACTCATTTCACTTCGGTTGATGGAAACATCAAAGAAGCTCCCTACTCTTCTGGAAGAAGCTGAAGAGGAGCAGCTTAGTTATATAGCTTTTCTGAACAATATAGTAGAATACGAACGAAAAATGAGAGATGAGAAAAACATGGAAAAACGCTTGAAACTCGCAGCATTTCCATGTATCACTCCGTTGGAGCAATTTAATTTAGAAGAACAAGAATCCTTAAGCTTAAAGCAGTTTAATCAATTAAAAGAATTAGCATGGATTGAGCAATTATTTAATCTTATTCTATTGGGACCGCCAGGTGTGGGGAAAACACACATGGCGGTTGGATTAGGATTAGAAGCCATTAAACGAGGCTACAGGGTTTCCTTTATCACGATGGGTGACTTGGTTCATACCTTGAAAACTATGGACATAACGAGGAAGTCCCAAACTAGGATTAAGAGAATAAAAGAATCACAATTAGTCATTATTGATGATTTGATGTACGCAGCGATGGATCCAAGGGAAGCGAATCTATTTTTCCAATTGATAAATGACTTGTACAACAACTCATCGATTATATTGACTTCCAACCGTTCCCCAAAAGAATGGACCGAGCTCTTGGGTGACGTAGGTGTTGCGACAGCTATCTTGGATCGTCTTATACATCGAGCAGAAATCGTTCACTTTAATGATTCAAGTTATAGAATGAAACATCGCGAGACAATTTTTAAAGAAGAAAGTGTTCAAAATTAATAAGCAAAATTGTTCAAATGTACTTGACGCTTACACCACACCAACAACAAGATGTTTAACAGAAATTCTTTCTATTAGTTGATTTTGTTTGTTTTGCATTTTAAACTTCATAGTAGGGTTCCTCCTAAAGGTGTGAGTTAGAGTGGTGTCTATACTCATATCTTACTGAGGAGCCCTATTTTTTTCAAAGTCGAAAAATAACGTTCTACAGGAATGCTAACCTGCCACGTTAGCACAAGAAGAAAACGGGATCGCCGTAGCCAGCCCGTAAGCATCAGTTGTTTAATAACTAATCATTTTCTTTTGTGTATTCCGTATACGACTCAAAATCTCCACACCCTATGATAAGTTCGCAACTGTCAGGGTGAAGCATTACACCCAAAGACTGGACTACATATTCTTTTTCTATAGGATCAATGTGAAGTTGAGCTAATCTGCCCTGTTTGTTTAATAAGAAAAATGCCGCCCGATTCGGCAGCAAATACTACTTAGAAATAGCTGAATGCAAAGCACGTACAGCATCAACAGCATGGTTGCCCCAATGTATATCAAAGTGGAGTTTCCATTGCCAGATCGCTTGTGTCTGCTCTTTTTGTTCATACAAAAGAATACCTCTTTTAACATCTTGATAAATATCTGATATGTCATCGGACAAGCTCGCTCCTACGGGTTCTTCAAGGCTGTAAGGGTTAAAGACCTCCCAATACTGATCAAACTCATTGAATTCAATTTTCGGGATAAATATCTCCAAATCAGTGGGATTATCGTTTTCTGGCTCGATTTCAGGTAGGTATAAGGCTTTCGCATATAAATCTAATAGCGAGACAAGGAGCGTTTTCAATTTGTTTTGTGTTTCGGCGGAATTAAAATTCTCGACAAGGCTGCAATAATTAACGGCAAAACCGAAAAAGTCTTCAACGGGTTTATTTTGCATTTTATTCTCCTTAAATTTATGTCTTCCCTCTTAAATACTACGTTTTGAAGATTTTTCCTTCTTCAGAGCTATCCTGCCCGTTACTTCATTAAGAAAAGCCGCCCAAAAAGGCAGCTGGATCTTAAACTTTGCACCCGTTACATTAAGTACATTTTTTCACAATCTTTTGCATCCAACCATTCTGGTAAACCATATTCTACAAATCAAAAATTGCATTCAATACGTAAAGCAAAAGCAGTATAAAAAGACAAATGCTTATTATAGCTGTCCCTATTTTGTTATCATTTTGAGCTTCTCTATTCTGTTGTTTTATCTTTCTATATATGCCTTGAACCTTGTTTTTTTTTGGTTATTATATTGACGGTCTTTGCCCACTGATTTCTCTCCCCTTAGAAAAGCTCTGATAATTTATTCACCTCTAGAATCATACTTAGATAAAATTTTTAAAATTGATTTATTTATATTATTTAGTAAATGCAATCCTCTAAAAATGCTACCAACAATAATTCCAAAGGCAATAACTCCACCGACCTGTGGGGGACCTATCATAAGTAATATGAACCCTAAAATTGCACTTAAAAGAATAGATAGAAACAAATACATAATTATCCTCTACTTTCACGACATTTATATTAGTTAATATTTCTTTTACAATTATGGAAATTCCTTCTTCACTTAAATTGCTTCGTTAGCGGAACAAGAAAAGCGACCGTTCTTATTGAATAATCGCCCTCGGTAGATGAAGAAGGAAATATTAATTTTTATTATTATTTGCTATTTCTTCACGTAATTTTTTTATTTCTTCTGTTTGGTTCAAGATATTATTATTCACTTTTCTTAAGGCATCATATAACGCAAAAATACCAGCAAATATTAAAAAACCAACTAGTAAATCCATTCCCACACCTTCTTCATTTAATATATTAAATTAATAATAATCCAATTTGGATATTTTTGTAATACTAAATTGGTCTTAATTAACCTAACCTTCCCCTTTAGTTGAACAACAAAAAAGAGCTGCCGCCGCAACTCTTTCTCAAGCCTCGTTAGAAGTAAGACATCTCTTAGTGATTTCCTGACACAATAACTAAATCGTGCAACAATTTGACCACTTTGCCCATTTTCCAAGTAATTATTACTAAGCTGATTGCTATTATTGCTAAACTTCCTACCTTGATAACTTCTAATTGGTCTTTATTCACAATATTGAACCCCCATATGTTTGCTCTAGGGATTCATATTCTGCAACGCTCATAACAAATCCTTCTTCAAGTAACCTACTCGTTAGCGGAACAAGCAAAACGATTGCTCTTATTGAACAATCGCACCCTTTAGTTTAAGTACATTATTTCACAATCTTTTACTTTCATAATAAAAAAGGGTTGCCGTAGCAACCATAAGTGATTCCAAAAAGACCTGCCGTTTTGTCCTTTTGATACTAGGAGGGTCTGCCACTAAAATTAGCTTTAGAAGAAATTTTCATTAAAATATGACGAGTAATAAATCCAACTCCTAATCCAGGAATCAAAGATAACATTGGAAGCCAAATAGGACCAAATGATATACCAAAAATTATGTTTGCGAGTACATAAGACCTATTGTGACAAAATACGCTCCAAAAGCAAATGGAACAAATGATAAGCGAGGATTTTCCCCTTTCGCAAATTTATAGGCATCATACATAGCAAACATATAAACACAAGGATAAAACATAAGCCATTGGTGTTCCACCACTGCTGCAGCTTCTTTTATTTTCCCAAGAAAACTAAACATGATAGCTTGGTTAAACAAACTGTTCACATTAATAGTGAATTCTAAAATGATAAATAAAATTCCTTTAATAAGGTGACCATTTAACAGTTGACCAAAGCCTGGAAAAGCAACACTTCAGAGAATTGCTTCTAACTTATACGTTTTCTTCATAGTATCAACCTTTAAGATTCGGTTATATCTTGCTTACCTTTTAACTTATCTAATATTTTTAATAAGCCAACGAACCCTCTAATCGTAAACAAAGTGGTATTAACACTGGCAAATGTATGGAAAGGTGACCATTTTCTCCACTTAAATAAATTGGTGTTCTTTTCCATAAACCATTGCCCAACACTCATTGGAATACTAAAAATCAAACTCTTTAATAAAATTTTACCAAAATTATCATTATACGAGATTTTCACCCATATAACACTTAAAATTGGGTAAAATAATATGTCATAAATTATATTCGTTTTAAAAATTTTCGGAAAAGGACGAACTGGATATTCAAGTTTTTGTTTTCCAACAACATAAGCATCAAATAGAGTAGCAATAACACCCTTTGAGAAAAAAATCAAAAGATTTTCTCTCATTTTTGGTCCCTTGAATAAAAATGGAAAAGAAGCAATACATACTGCTAGTAGGAAGTTTAACAATTTTTTCTCCACTTATTAACATCCTCTCATTTGCTGTAACACGATATCCTTAAATTACCCAAAACTTATCTTTAATACCTGTAGCTTTTAGTAATTTTTTATACGAAAACTAACAAAACGGTCCTATGGATTAATGCTTTCACTTATTCACCTATCCTGCCTCTTAGTTCAACAAGAAAGAGCTGCCTCAATGACAGCTCCGATCGAAAACTCAAGCACCCGTTACTTTAAGTACATTGCTTCACAAACTTTTATCGTTAAAGAAAAAGCTGCCGTTAGAACGATTTCTCCTCCCACAACTTTTACTTTATTCACCATTTAATTTTTGAATTTTAGGGAAAACGATGGATGTGTTCGCTTGGTTAGTCTACTTGCTCCCCAAACTTCTTCCCGAACTCTTCCATCAAATCAATAATAGGAATGAATTCTTTTCCTTTTGAGGTTAATGAATACTCCACACGAGGAGGAACCTCTGGATAAACTTTGCGATTAATTAAGCCATCTCTTTCTAGTTCTCGAAGTTGCTTTGTAAGAGAACCTTGTGAAATATCCCATAAAAAAGCTTTGATTTCACTATAACGATGCTCTTTGGACTTTAAAAACCAAAGAATGAGATATTTCCAACGTCCAGAGAGTATGTTTTGGGTATAGGCAATGCCATATACTTCTCTTTGTTCCTTTATACATTCTTTCTCAAATCCATCCTTACATATTCTAGACACCTTTTCACCTGCTTTCTACTGTTAAGTACAAAAAAATGTACTACGTCAATTTTTATTGCCTACTTTAAAAAGATGAGAAATGATTTTATTCTAGTATATGTAATAGAAATACTCAATACGTTTTTAATGTTTACGGTTTGATAAATATGTGATTGTGTAACTTAAAGCAGAATAATTCTTTTATAAATTCTTTAGGAGGAACAATAATGAGATTTGGAATTATAGGTGCAGGACCAATTGGGTCAATTATTTCTAAAAAATTAGTTAAGATTGGATATGATGTCAAAATTGCAGATGCACGAGGAATTGAACGTTTGGAAGGAAAAGAGTTTGCTGGAACACCTGTGCGTGTAGAGGATGTAATTAAAAATATTGAAGTTCTTATAATATCTCTCCCAATAAAAGCAATGCCAAGCATTCGGGACATTATCAATCAAGTCGGGGAGGAAGTAATCATTGTAGATACTTCAAATTATTATCCATTTAGAGACGGCAAAATTGAAGAAATCGAGAAGGGGATGGTTGAAAGTGTTTGGGTTTATAATCAATTAGGCAGACCTATCATTAAAGCTTTCAACAATTTATTAGCCTATACTTTAGTAAATGAAGGAACATCCCAAGATTCTAATGGACGAATTGCGATGGCAGTTGCTGGTAATGGTCAATCACAAAAACAAGTAGTCATGGACGTAGTAAACGAGCTAGGCTTCGACGCAGTAGATAGTGGTTCTTTAAGTGACTCTTGGAGACAACAGCCAGGAACTCCTGCTTACTGCACAGAGCTAACAAAAGATGAACTAATGATAGCGTTGAAAAAGGCAAATAAAGAAAAAGCACCATTACAACGGGATAAGGTGATGGAAAGGTTTGCAGAGCTCCTTGCAGAAAAAAAAGAAGTTGAATTTTCACATAAGGATATTGTGAATTTAAACAGAGAAATATACAATTCATAAAACAAGTGGTGCACTCAGTTAGAGTGCACCTTATGTATATCCATATATCCTCATAAAGTTGCGAAGAAACATGTTCGCCTCTTTCCTTTTTACCGCAAAACAATCCAGAATATTATTGATAGTTCTGAGAACTACAAAAAGCCTTTCCAGTCCGAACTCAATTTTTTTCAAAACTGAAATCTAAATATGATTGTGTTTAAAATCCCTCTTACATTAACCTCCCAGTTTGTTCAATAAGAAAAGAGCTGCCTCCGCAACTCCTAGTTGAGCTCTCGCACCCGTTAGCGGAGGAAAAACTAAATTCTTTTATATAAATACCTTGTCTATTTCATTCCTATCATAATCCAAAATCCAATCGTTGTATCCTTCATAAATATTTCTAATTGATTCGGGCGATGTCGCTAATAAATCACAACCTCTGTCATCGTAAACGTGTAAGATAGTTTTCTTATTGATATTAATGAAGTAAACTCTATGGAAAATACTCGGTTTCAACCCCAAGTCTTGATTGCAAATTGCTTTTAATAATGGGACGTATTTAAAATCAGATGTTTTGCAGCATAGAGAAAATCTATGAGTTTTATATGTACCTTCATCATCATCCTCTGGGAATATATAAGGTATTGCTTGGTGTTTCAGCCTTAACAATAATGATCTTTCAAAATAGCGAGAAAAGTTCTTTAACTGATGTCTAATATTTTTGCCCCTATCAAAATCATTTACGTCCATTACGACAAAAATATCATCCATAGGAGAATGTAAAGCTTCAAATAAAGTAATTGCCCCTTTATAACATCCCAGTATATAAGGGTTGTTGGGGTAGTCATATTCCCTTTTCCACTCCACCCCTAGTTCAAACCGTATACCAATTTCCCAACAATAAAACAAGGGTGGTCTAAGTTCTAAGTTTGGAAAATTCTCATTCATAAAATTGTTTAAAAGAATTTTGCACCTCTTTTCTTACCATCATTATATCATCGCTCTTGAACTATCCTGCTAGTTAGTGCAATAAGAAAAGGGCTCGCCGTAGCCATCCCAATCTTAAACTGTTGCTTTCCATTAGATGAAGAAGATTAAACTAAATTTATCATTTAATGAATTACAAACTTCCATAATTTGAACTATGCAATGAGTGCTTTATTTTGCTGTGGAAGAGACAGGAGTTTGTTGTTTTTCCCATTCAGTTGGTCCTTCACTTGGAGGCAGATATTTTCTCCAAGATTCTCCACTTTGTTTATCAAACAAAATGATGTTGTTTTGGCTTGATATTATTTCATATCTATATTGGTCATTCTGATTAACTATTTCTTTTTGTTTTGATTTTAACGATTGTGAAATAATCCAAGAACTTAAAACAATACATAGACCCAAAAAGATAACGGAAAACGACATTATGTTTTTATTCATAAGTACCCCCTTATTTTTCCATTCATTGTGCTAATTCCACATCATCAACAATAATTCCTTCTTTCACTAACCTGCCCAGTTAGTGCAATAAGCGTCACTTTACAAATATGAATAAATATTAGTATGTATACAGTTTTACCCTAAGTAATGATTCATAAAGATTAATAAACATACTGCCAAAACATACATAAGTTAATTGCCAGAAACAGGATTTTCTCGAATTAAGAAGATGATAGACGAACAGCAAGAAGAAAATGTATTTCTTGATATTAAGTTAAAAACTAACCCAGCATCTTCTAATTTATTGAAAGATGATAAAAAAAATTACGCAAAAGCTTTATCTGGTTTTTCTAACACCTCAGGAGGAGTTATCATTTGGGGCGTGGATTGTCGTAAAAACGAAGAGGGTGTTGATGGAGCATCAGAAATGGTACCTATTGTACAACCAAAAGCATTTTTAGGGAATTTAAATAGCTTAATAAGTGATGCACATACTCCTATAAATAATGGAATTAGAAACATATTAATATCCATGCCTAATGATTCTGACAAAGGATTTATTGTTACATACGTTCCAGAAAGTAGCCTTCCACCGCATAGAGCTTATTATTTTAACATTTTTAGTTCAACTAAACTCCCACTAGTGGAACAAGAAAAAGGGCTGCCGCTGCAACCCGATTTTTCAACGAAAGCCCCCGTTAGCTTAAGTATATTTCTTCACAATCTCGCTTATTTCTTTATTCGCATAAAAAGAAAATAAGCTACCATTAGTAATCCAATTATTATAGCTGGAGTTGCATTCAAGATAAATACCTCCATATTTCAAATGGTTTTTGAGTAAACCATCCGATAGCTTAATGAGAATTATTGATATGATACACTTTTAAATTACTCCAAATGGATTCCCAATTCTTTTTTGCAATGCGGTTTTCGTAAATCTCTTTTCGTTCTTTAGTCATTGTAAAAAAATGAGTTGGCTTTACCTCAAGATTAACAACATCACTAATTCCACAAGGGGCTGTTAATATCACATTATTTTTTTCATCCAATTTTACTCCTAAAGCTGTTGCAGTTTCTGGAAACTTAGAAATTGCATCAACGGAAGAAGAATAAGGAGGCAAATTACTTTTAATGTGCATTCTTGCTTCATTCTTTACGGACCAAGGAATGAAAGGCATAAAGGTTTTAAGCATTTCCTCAAGTTTCTTTTCTTCTAATTCATCAATATTAGTAGGGTCAAAAAAAATTACATCTATATCTGGGATTGGAGTTCTTTCATTGAAATTATGTAAAGTATCCCAAATTTTTGAACGAACAAACCCAGCACAAACCCACCAATCAGGCAGATTCAGTGATTTTGCTGATTTTAAAATGTCCATCATCCATTTATCTTCTGTAATTTTCTCAATAATTTTTTCCTCATTAATCACTTAAAATTACTCCTCAAAAAAATGTACTTCATAAATTATTCTTTAAGAGTGCCCAGTTAGTGGAACAAAAAAATTGGCTTTCGCAGCAACCCCTGGTTCTATTCAAGTACCCGTCAGCTTAGATACTTTATTATTTTTACTTAAATTAGAAATAATTAAAGGCAATTGTCCTAAATCATCTAAGATTAATTCTGTTGTGAAATTGTTCCAATGAATATCTTTTTTCCAAATTCCTTGGATTCCTACATTTTCAGCAGCTTTCACATCATTTTCAGGATGGTCGCCAACATAAACACTTTGATCGGGCGAAACATCGAGTTGCTTCAAAGCTCGCAAAAAGATATTGGGGTCAGGTTTTTTTAGTCCTTCCCATTCCGAAACTAGGATAGTTTGAAAATACTTTTCAATACCTAAAGCCTTTATATTATCCATTTGAAATTGTCCGATTCCATTTGTAATCATCCCCAGGTTCAATTTGTTATTCCTTAATTCGTCTAACATTTCAAAAAGGTTTGGAAAGGGGATGCAATTATTCTTAAACTGGCTTATATAATCTTGAAGTAAGTCCTCCCAAGTTACCCCTGTAATTTCAAGTTCCTCAGTTAGTTGTTGATATACTTTATCTTTCCAAACGTAACCACGGTGATCGAGTTCTATAAATCGTGTAATGTATTGCTTTTTTGGTATATGATTTACCCACTTATTTAATCTTACAAATTGGTTATCAATAAATTTCTTTACCGATTCGTCTCTATTTAACAAAGTGCCATCTAAATCAAATATTACAGCCTTAATCATAATCTACACCATTCCCCAAATGCGGTTTTTACATTTATTCTATACCAATGATCAATATACCTTCTTCAGTTAACCTCCCTCAATAAAGAAAGCAATATCTCCCGATTTCTCCGTTTTTTTTAGATTTTCATAGTAGTTTACCTTACGGTAAATGCTTTATAGTTGGGGAATTATCACATGAAAGGATAAAATTGGACTTATGGAGAAAAAAGACTCATAGTTTACTAACCAATCACTTACAGAAATTGGGTGATGAGTAAAAATATGATCGCACTGGTGGATGTCCACATTTCTCATGGAGGTCAACCCTCCCATGCCTCACAGAGTCCTCGCTCTCAAATTCCTTCGTCCAACCTTTCCATGAGGTGGATGTCAGCCATGCTGCCCCACAGGGTCTTTGCCCGTAATTTAGTTGCTTTGCCGACTAATCCGTGCTTCAAATGTCCCCAAAACCATAAAACAACAACTACTATTTATCTAATCAAAAAAAATCAAGCGGCGATTTCTTTCTTCTTTGAAACTGACAAATGAGGGATGTCCTTTAACATCTTTTCTTCACTAAATTCAAATTGCTTTTTAGCCATGCTAAAGAAAATACGGATCAGTTTATTACATAAAGCAATTAGAGACTGCATTTTCTTTAATGGATTATCTGGACGTTGAGTATAGTATGCATGTAATGCCTTAAATGCTGAATTTTTGGCAACGAGTATCATACAAACCCTGAATAACAGAGCCCGGAGCTTTTTGCGTCCCCTCTTTGTGATGGTCGTTTTTCCTTTGTGCTTACCAGAGGTATTTTCTTTTAAACTTAAGCCAGCCAGCTTAATAATTTGTCTGGGATGAGTATATTCACGAAGATCACCAACTTCCGCAAAGAAGCCGGCAACTGTATCCCTTCCCACACCTTTTATGGCTAACATTTGTGGTACACCTGGTATTTCATCAAGTAAACAATCTATTTTTGCATCCAATTCTTCGAATTTTAACTGGATTAATTCATATTTAGCTAGAAGCGTTTTTAGCTCCAATTTAGCCATTTCGGAGCCTTGTCGAAGTCCGATGGACTTACTGGCTGCTTGCTTTAACTCCCGAATCTTATTAATTCCCACACTCCGGGTTACGGATTTTCTTAGATGGGAGAGCAGTTCATGTTCAGTGAAATTTACTATTTCATGCGGTAAGGCATAGAGCTTTAAGAATTGTAAAGCTGCCTTGCCTTCCCACTTCTTAAAGACCGTTAGAAATTCTGGAAAGTACCGGTCAATCCAGTTGTGAACCTGGCCTTGGACCGTTTGAAGATCCTCTGTTAAAAGATCGCGTATTTTCTTTGCCACCCGTAGTTCTGCATAAACTCCCTGTGGTATCGTAGGTTCGGCATACCTTCCGTCTTTGACCAGCTGGGCAATGACTTTAGCGTCTTTCACATCAATCTTAGTAGGTGAGTTATCATCTAGTTCCTTGCTTTTCTTCACGTGCAAGGGGTTTACTGCCACAAATTTAATCTCATTTTCTTTTAAAATATGAGCCAGGTTAAACCAATAGTGACCGGTTGGTTCCATTCCAACCACTACTTTATCCATGCTTTGTTCTTTCTTAATTTCCGAAATCCATTTAAGAAAATTCTCGAATCCCTCTTTTTTATTTTCAAAATAACAAGGTGATCCAAACTCTATTCCTCTAAAATCCTGGGCACGTGCCACATGCTTAAATTTTGCAATATCCACCCCTATAATCAGGGTTTGAGAAGTAATTTGAGCAATCTTCTTATTTTGGTTATAATTCATTTTAAATCCTCCTGGTATTTGAGTGTTGTCCTTTTCGCTGGGGAGCTTTAGGACACTCTTATTCTACCAAGAGGTTATTTTTTTGTTCAAACTTCATTTTCACTCATTACAGGAATGCTGCCCCGTTACTTGAATATAAAAAGCATTACCGATGTTCCAGTAATGCAGCCAGTTACTTTAAGTATAATTCTTCACAAACTTTGGTTTTGTACGTGTTCAATAAATATAATTCATCATTTTACTTTTGCTACACCAATTGCAAAATGGCTCCAAAGTATATTCTCAATTAATTCAGCTTGTGATTCTTCACAATCTACAATTAAGATTACTTCCGAATGTTTGCCTTTTAGAACTCTTTTATTTTTCTTTACCACCAATTCCATGACAAGCCGTATAGCGAAGCCAAGAACAAATCCAACAAATGCACCTATTAGTCCCCAATATATTGGACCCCAAGCTAATTTAAATCCTATACTTGCTCCAATAACTGAAAATGCTGTTGCCAGCCCGAAACCAATATCGATAAAGCTTGTACCGTCTGATCGATGCAGGGTATCGAAAATTTTACGGTCTTCTTTTCTATTATCCAGAGGAATAGCAAATATGCTTTCTTTTTTAATCCCTTTCTTTTCTAACGTTGAAATTGCCATTTCTAAAAATTCAGTAGTTTCAAATGTTGAAAAAAGCTGCAAATGTATCATTTCACTTTTTGTCCTTTTAGTATTTTGAATCCCTCAGATTGATAATTCTCAGTTAAATGATTCCTTAACTCTTTTTCGAAGAGTTTGTTATTCTCAACCGTATTTATATAAGAATCATAAATAGCAAACCCATAGTGTGAAGGCATAAAAAGGAACCATTCAGGTTTTAAAATCGAGGTTGCTTCCTTTACTTTGCCGAAAAACAAAAGTACAACAGCTTCTTGAGCATGAGAATAATAATAAAATACAACTAACCATATGATGGTAAATACAGCAGTTAAAATCCTATGAATATAGAGCTGTCCTAGCCCAGGGATAAAAAATGACCACATAATAGAAAGGAACGGATTTCGCTTATCGAGGTAGTTAATCTCTAACGATCCTATTGAAAATGAAAAAACGATGTTCCTCTCGCTCGGCTAAAAGATACACCTTGTTCAAATCTACTGTTGTCCGATAGCTGTCCCATATACCAAAAAGGTAAACAGGAATGTACATAAGAAGCCATCTTGTATCTAATACCTCTTTTGCCATGTCTATATTCCCTTGAAAGGAAAAGATCATTGAAGCATTAACATGTGCTTTAACATTAACGATTACTTCCCAAATAAATAAGGCATATCCTCTAAGGTATTTTGATAAAAGCAAATGCCCGAATCCAGGGAACGCTGCAGACCACCAGGCAATAATATAAGGATTTCTTAAATGCAGTTGAGTTGTTCCTAAAATACTAACATGGGCTTTATATCTTCTAGCGGTGTTGTCATTTGTATAGTTGTTCATTCTATCCACCTTCAGGAATTCTTTATAATAGATTTCCAAAAATAGGCTACATTTATGCTTAACCTCGTTAAGCTATCCTGCTCGTTATTACAACAAGAAAAATGGTTATTCTAAATACTCACAGGCTAGATTAGGGTTTAAGTACCTAGCCATTCCTGTTTTAATTCTCTTTAATCCAAGTTTCTTATAAAAGTCCTCATTTCCAGAGGTAGAAATTAAATGGACGCACGATATATTACTTAGTTTTTCGAGTAAATACTCCATAATCTGTCTCGCTATCCCTTGTTTTTGAAATTCTGGATGTACAATAACGTCATAAATTGCAGCATTAAAAACACCATCTGTCATCGCCCTGCCAAAACCAATAATCCGACCATTTACTGTGACCAATGCTACAACATTACTTGCTTCGAAAACTTGCCTGATAATCTCTTTTGTATGCTTAGTCCAACCGACAGAAGTATAAATTTCCTTCATTTCATCAAGATTCACTTTTGAAAAATCACTATGTATTCTTAAATCCATAAAACCCCTCCCTACAATCCTATAAGTATTTCTCCGTTATTGTTGATTGCACCTTCTTTAAGTATCCTGCACTCGTTACTTCAAAAAGAAAAAGCCGCCAAAAATAGCAGCTAGATGTTGAACTCTTGCACCCGGTAGTTTAAGTACAATACTTCACAATATTCCTTAAGTGAAAAACAAAACCCATTGTGGAAACTGAGTTTAAAATAATTCAATTTGATTTGCAGTAAACTGAATTTTGTTCGCTAAATTCCAGCATTCATTTTTAACCTTATTTAGTCATTTTTTTTACCATTGGCGGTTGATCAAGCATTTTGTACTTTATAAGTAAATTGCCCGTGTCCTCCGCAAAGATCAGAATCTCGCCCAACATTTTTAAAAAGGAAATACCTAGATCTTTACGAAGAGTTGCCGAAGCAGACACTCCAAAACGTCCTCCTGCTGCTCCTGCAATCAAAGACACCTTAAATAACATTAACCGATCAGAGAATGGTGCATTACCTTCCGTATCCACTTCGAATTCCCAGGTTGGCAAGTGTGGTATTTCATCTTTTTCCAACTTTTCTTGAATCGTCTTTAAATGTTTCGTACATATTTTCTTACCTCGTTCAAAGTGTTCCTTTAGTTCAACTGTATTTGTCTGACAAAAAGAACGAAGTAACTCACGAAATACTTCTGTTGACAAATAATTATTCGTCAGTTGATAAACTTCAGGAGCACTCAATGGACGGTTTTCATGAAAAAACCCTAGAAAAGATTGTTTATTTACTTTTTCAACCGTTTCTTCATTAGGAATATGGATTAAAGGTTTGTGCATTCCCATTTTGATATAAAGTTCATTTAACATATCCATCAATTCTATTGTCCCGTTTAATAGCTTTTTGTAAAATGCCTTAACCTCTGGATTAATAGCAGTTGTATAACAAAGGTTATATAAATTCAATGCATCCAGTCCTATCTTATATTTAAGGAGGACAACATAATTGTCTGACCAGTATTTTGAATCAGTTCGTAATATATCTTTTTCGGTAAAGGGTTCTGGCAGTGCCCTATTGTCACTCCTCAAAAAATACTCTGCCCCTTTTACCTCTTCATCCGCAATTTTAAATCCCAATTCAAGCATCTTTCGCATATCATCGCTTTCTGCTTTTTTTAGTAAATCTGCAGTTATCACGGATGCCATAGTATTCGTTAAATAAGATGTCAATAAATTCGAAATTTCAGAAGCATTTAACTTCATTTCCACACTACCTTTAATGATCTTATTATGTATAAATATTTTTCCCCAGTAGAACCATTAAATTTCTCCTGTTTTATTAATAAAATTATTCCCATTAATTTGTAAATAAATTTATTCATCATAAAGGAGGCGTTATTTTTTGATTTTAACATTCTATCCATGGTAATTCTTGCTAAACTAGACTGCGAGTTAGGTAAATAACTTTAACGTAAAACAGCATCAATACTTCTTGGCTCAACGCTACCCGTTAGCCATCCATGAATCGCTAAAAACCAGCTCTTCACCACAAAGAATGAAAATGTATTGAATCCGTCCATACTGGTTCTAAGGCTGGGAGAGGAAGGTCGATACACTATGGTGCCATAGAGCCCATCCGTTAGTCTGACTCCAACGACCACGGTGCATCACAAACTGTCGCTCCCTTGCGGGAAGCACTCATGGTAGATTAATCCTTATTCTGATTGTTGCACCAGCCTCCAATTTTACAAGCCTAGAAAGGAAGAATTTCAATGGATATAATCATTGAAAGAGCATGTGGTATGGATGTTCATAAGGATAATATCACTGCGTGTATTATGACACCTGATGGAAAGGAGATTCAAACGTTTTCTACTAAAACAGTGTTTCTACTCAAGTTAATCGACTGGGTTAAAGAACGTGGTTGTACCCATGTCGCAATGGAAAGCACGAGTGTTTATTGGAAACCTATTGTCAACCTACTAGAATCTGAAGGGATTGAGTTTCTAGTTGTAAACGCCCAACACATGAAGGCACTCCCAGGTCGCAAGACCGACGTTAAAGATGCCGAATGGATTGCACAACTTCTTCGCCATGGTTTACTGAAAGCGAGTTTCATTCCAAATCGGACTCAAAGAGAATTGCGAGAACTAGTTCGCTATCGCCGTAGTATTATTGAAGAACGGGCAAGACAACATAATCGGATTCAAAAGGTTTTAGAAGGAGCCAATATCAAACTAGGTTCTGTTGTTTCTGATATTATGGGGGTTTCAGCAAAGGATATGCTTCGAGCTATGGCAGATGGCGAAGATGATCCTGAAAAGCTAGCAAACTTTGCTCGTCGTACAATGAAAAAGAAAAAAGAGGAACTTGAATTAGCACTCAAAGGCTATGTAAATCCACATCAACGATTAATGCTTAAAACGATTTTAACTCACATTGATTTTCTAACTGAGCAAATCGAAATGCTAGACCAAGAGATAGCTCAACGTGTTAGTTCTTATGAAGAAGATATTGAAAGACTGGATTCAATTCCTGGAATCGCCAGAAGAATGGCTGAACAAATTCTAGCTGAAATCGGTACTGATGTTAAAAACCAATTTCCAACTGCGGCACATCTTTGTTCATGGGCAGCTCTCGTACCTGGACATAATGAAAGTGCAGGGAAAAGAAAATCGACTAAATCCAAAAAGGGAAATAAGTATTTAAGATCAGCATTAACTGAAGCAGCTCAATCAGTCAGGGGTTCAAAAAACTATCTTGGTGCATTGTATCGACGAACAGCTGGACGAAAAGGCAACAAAAGAGCAGCAATTGTAGTTGCACATGCGATATTACGAATCGCATATTACCTGTTAACTAGAAAAGAAATGTATGTAGACTTAGGCGAAGACTACTTTGATAAAAAGAGACAGGCATCTATTGTACGCCATTCAGTTCGAAGACTAGAAAACTTAGGCTATTCGGTTACAATAACAGAAGCTTCCTAATTCATTAATTAAGTACATATACACCATGGATCAGACGCTCCTCCCCTTTTTTAAAAAATGAATGAGCTGCGTCTATTTAAGTATTGCCATTTTTCGGATCTCACAGAAGTTAATTTTCATGGTAGTAAAATAAGAAAAAAACGCTGCCCTAGCAACGCCTCATCGATCTCTTGCATCTTCAGTTAGTAACAAGTTTCAATCACTATTTTTTTGATTTAATTATAATAAATGACGGTTTTCGTTTTTCATTAATTAATTTTGGCATTTTTTCTAATCCAATTGATGTTGATTGTGGTTCAATAATCTTCTCAATGACAAGTCCATTTTCTATAAGAGTATTAATTAATGTTGAAATGGTTCTATGATATTTAATAACCCCATCAATATACCAATATTGCTCCCTTTTTCCTTCTTCTTGGTAATTATCTATCGCGTAATGTAGTCTGTTCCCTTCAATATCCTTAACCCAATTATTCATTTCTTTGCGTGCTGTTACTATCGGGTGTTCTGTTGAAAAGATAAATTCACCATTGTCTTCTAATAGTCCACTAATTTTTTTTATTAAATTTGAATAATTCTCTATGTAATGTAAAGCTAGTGAACTTATTATTAAGTCAAATTTTTGATTTGATAGTTGCATTTCTTCTATTGGAACACAAATATACTTTATTTTTTCGTGTTTATTATTCTTTTCTGCCTCGGAAATCATATTTTTAGAGATGTCTATTCCAATAACCTTCGAAGCTCCATTATCAATACAATACTTCGATAAATGACCAGCCCCACATCCTAAATCTAACACCGCTTTATCCTTTAAATTAAAAATTAATGATTTAATTGCTGGCTGTTCAACAAAATCATTGTAGGTGATGCCACTACCACGCAATAATGAATACTCATTAAAGAAGGTCGAATTATCATAGATATTTTGTTTCATTTACTCCCTCCAAGTGGTAAAAATCTTTATTTTTTATTTCTAGGTGAATCATCCAAATCCCTTTATTATAGAAATGATAATCAACTAACCTGCAATTTAGTTCAATACCAAAAAATTGACCGCCGCAGCGATCATCATCTTGAGCACAAGCACCCATTACTTGAATAAGAAAAAGCATTACCGTTATTCCAGTAATGCCCCCGTTTGTTTAAGTTAGTTCTTCACAAACAAAAAACAATGTAATAAAAAAAGATTAGAAATGCGGCTCTCTAGATTAGGTCTGCTTCTCTTTTTGTTCTTGATTTCGTCCACATCCAGACTTCTTCAAGATGGCATCAACAATCTTTAAATTTCCAATTAGAACTAAATAAAGGAAGGGATAGCAGAAAGCGGAGTAAAGTAAGTTCCAGTCCTTTCCGTAATACATGTATCCCATCTTTAGGAATGTCCATTCAAAGCCAGTGGAAGCTACTGACCAAATCAATATGTAAGATGCTGCCCACCATTTGGGTTTAGCGTATGGATAGAAGTTCAGCATGATAATGGTTGCGGCAGGATACCTAACTACTACCTTTTATCTCGATCTGCTTCTTACACTAATCTGCCACATTAGTTCACCCAAAAAATGACCGCTGAGCAACCATCATCCTAAACAAAAGCCCCCATAAGTTGCGTAACTTTAGCTTCATTTATCACGTACACCGTTATAACCGGACACTTTTTCATAGAAATACTGTACCGCATACAAAATATACGCTTTGTAATGTATATAGATAAAGAATTGAAAATAGTTTAACCTATTTAGACGAACAATTTTAATTTTTTTTAAAAAAGGCAGGAAGAGAAAAGCAAAGATTCCATTTGCTATCACATTAATCAATACATATTTTTTAAAGTTTCCATATGAAAATTTAAGGAACCACAAAGACATAGGAAAATAAGGACCCATATCAAAAGGAAGTTCATCCCTTATAAAAGATTTTGGCTTATCGTAAAATTCCCACCACTTCCTATTACGTGCATACAAATGATTAATCATTTCAAACATAGCTATAAACACACCCGCTACAGAATAACGTTTGATACTACGCTTACCTATAAATAACAACGATAACCAGGGTATCAGTATTAAAAATAAATTAAATACTTTGTGCCTCTTTGAAGTCATATGTGAAACTCACCTCTCACAGAATTTGTTCCATTATTTTGCTAATGTTTCCAATTATTATATAAAAAATCCACTTATAAAAACATAACAGTCATATGTAACAACCTTCATAAACTGCCCGTTCGTTTTGTGATATTCCAACTATTGTTGCAATTTTAAACTAAATGTATAATTTTGCAGATACCACTTGTATACACCTCCTATATTCTGTTATTATTTCATAGTATTTAGTAAAAAGGAGTCAAAATTACAATGTTATCCTCAAAAAACGTTGAAAAAAGCAACTATATGAAGATTATTGAATTGTTACGACAAGAGATGATTCAAACAGCACTTAAAGAAGGACTTACCAGTAAAAAGACAATTGAACTTAGTCAAAAACTAGATGGGTATATTACAAGATATCAAGTTTCTTTGAACTAATTAGGGGTACGCACTTAACTAAGTAACAATTTATCTTCATCTTTAAACCAATTATTAGGATAAACTTTAAAATCTAATGGAATATGCCGAACTTCTCCTAGTGTTTCAACACAATCAAAATAATGTTTAACAAAATGATTGAATGATTTAACCATTATTTCTCCAAAATTGTCTTCAGTTAACTCGCCAAACATCTCCTCAAATTCCTTCTGGTGTATTGTTATAACTAGATCAAAGTCTCTAGGTACTTCTTTTTCTAATGTTGAGCCTACAATGAAAATGGGATAATCGATTTCCTGTGAACACTTCTTTTCCCACTAATGTATTTATGTCAAATACGGCATGATAACAAAACCCTAGTTCCACTAACCTGCCAGTTAGTGGAACTAGAAAAAATGATCGCCGCAGCGACCATTATCCTTAACAAACTTCCTCTTTCGTCCATATAAATGATTTATAATTTCAAAAATAGCTATAAAAACACTCGCTAAAGAATAACCTTTGGTACTGCCCTTACCTATAAATAACAACGGTAACCAGGGTATCATTATAAAAATAAATTTAATACTTTTATAAAAGCATAACAGACATATGCAACAACCTTGACATAAACTGCCCGTTAGCTCAAAAAGAAAAGATGCCAGGAAGGCAGTTGCAATATTCACTTTAATAAATCAATCTGTCCTTACATTGATAAGAGATCACTCTTCATAAATAAAAAGACCCTTGATCAAATGATCAAAGGTAAGGGGGCTTAGTGGTCTAGGCTAAGCCCGTTAATTAGGAGGTCTAAACTTGAAGAAGTTTAAACACAAGATAATAATACCATTGTCTGAATTTTGTTTCAACAATTTAAAGCGTTAATGTATTAAATAAATTAAAAAATCATCATATTTACATATTTATCAGTAAACAATTTTCAGCTTATCAAAATTTCAGTTACAGTGGGATAATTAAATAACTTGTCCCAATAGTTTAAAGATAGCCTTCTCCCTTTTTACACAATATCTTTAAATTTCGTAATAATCTCTAAAATAACTTATATCGTCGTTTTTTGTCGAATCCCTTTTAAAGGTTAATAAAATGATTCATAATTAATTCATATCAATGGGGAAAGGAACAGTACCATGATTCCAATTGAATTAATTTGCCGTGAACTTAAAAGATTAACAGACGATTATTATAAATGTGACAATCCTGAAATCAAAAAAATAATACAAAATGATATGAAACTTTTAAGTTATGCCCTTTTTGTTTCAGATCTACCTGAAGAAATATAAACCTAAGTTTTATGTACTTTTATTCATTGGTTTTTATTTCCTCATCGTTATAAATCTATAACTTTATAATAGTATGTCGAGTGATTGATGCTCTCGGCTTTTCCCCTCTAAAACACAAGTGGTACTTTTTATCGCCTTTTGTGTCTATCACGTAATAAAACCTCAAAGAGTTGATTGAACTTTAAAGCTAATATTCCGTTTAAGAAAATCAGATTTTTTTCATTGTGTGTAATAATGCACCTAAACTAAACTCCCAGTTAGTTAAATAAGAAAAGGGAAGTAACTGGTACCGTTTTGTAGCACAAAATGTGTAATATTAAATAATGTTTCATTCTGAGTTAAGTCCTAGCTGTTTTCATTTTCATCGGATAGTTCTAAGTCCCATCTTTCTTCTACTAATTTGGAACCAGTCCACTCGTAATTATGTTTTTCTTCTGTTAATGTAAAATTATATTTTCGATATAAATAACGAGCAGTTTCTAAAATACTTACCGTCCATAGGTAAACATGTTTGTATCTTTGTTTTTTACAGAAATCGATGGCAGTCTCCATAAGTTTCTTACCTATACCCATGCCATGATAATTTTCATCCAAAACAAACCATCTTAATTGGGCAACTTTATCATTGGATTTAGTAATCGCAATCGAACCTACAATTTTACCATCTACTTCAGCAATCCATAGTTCTCCTCCATCTGTATTGATCATAAATTCAGTTAAGCCCTTCATAACGTAATATTCAAACATTCTTCCAAACTTATAAGTATTTTCGTACAATGTCCCATGAAGGTGAGCTACGAAACCAACATCTCCTGGGTGAAAAGTTCGAATTGATACCTCTGATTGAGAAGGAAATTCTTTAGTAAATATGGATTCTATGGTTTCCATGGAATTAATCAGCTTGGTCAAATTACGATTCGATATTTCTTGAATCATTTTTCCAACTTCACGATTTGCATTTTCAACTAAGTAATTATAAATTTTTTTACCATAGTCAGTGAGATAAAGTAAGTATTGGCGTTTATCGTTTGATGCTTGCTGCTTGAAAATAATTTTTTCTTCCTCAAATTTTTGAACTATTCTACTCATCTGTCCACGGTCTATTCCCAGATTTTCTATAACTTCCGTTGAAGTACAACCGTTTCTAAAATTGATTTCAGTTATAACACGAGCTTCTGTTAAAGGAAAAGGCTTATTATAGATTTCTTGGTCAATTCTCCCTAGAACATTTGCATAATACCGATTGAATTTCCGAATTTTTTCCACATATTGATTCTTTTCCATCTTTTTTCTCCCTAATTTTCAGACTATTTAACATTAACGATATCTTATGACATTTAGTTGATTTAGTCAATCAATTTAATTGATTTAGTCAATTAATGGTCATATCACTATGAAAGATGCAAACAATAATCATAAATTTTTTAATACAATGCGGAAAAAACAAGAATCTTTTAAGGTCTTCTTCAGCTATCCTGCCATTTAGTGCAAAAAGAAAAACTGCCTAAATGACAGCCTTATCTGCAACTATTGCCCCTGTTTGTTGAAGTGATTTATTCACAATCATCCCATCTCTTAAGAATAAAAAAAGAGCTGTCCAAAACAGCTCAGTGATCCAAAATTAAATTATTTTTTCAAAACTGGAATCCAAATTTCACTTTTAACAGATGGTGAAGTTAAATCTTCAGTTATAATCGACAAAATTTCGGGCCCTTCTGTTACCTGATAATTGGAAGATGGAAACCACTCTGAATAAATTCTTCCCCAAGTTTCCTGCAGTGTACTAGGAAAAGGTCCCGTTGATTCAAATATCGCCCATGTTAAGGCAGGAACTACAAGTTTTGAAAAGTTTTCAGGGCATTCTTGAGTCGTTGCTACACCTATATATTGATCAAGCTCACCTTTTTCTTCCATGCGTCCTTCAGAAAAGTTTGTAGATGCTTGAATCATCCCTTTAAGTTCAACATTAGAGAGTTTTTTTAATTGTTCTATTTTTTTCATAGTCAAAGATTTCCACATTGCTGTAATTTCCGGGTTTTCTCCTTCAAAAATAATTGGAACTCTTTTCATGATACCAACTATGTTATATGCCTCTTTTTGTTCGATTCGGTAATTCATTTCATTTCCTCCTATAATTGATAATTGGAAGGTCATTGGTGGAAAGGCTTTTAATTGCTGGCCGTTATTTCTTGCTGCTGATGGTGTTACACCATGTAAATTTTGAAAAGCTCTAGTAAAAGAGTCTGGAGAAATGTATCCATATTTAACTGCAATATCAATTATCTTTAAATTAATATTTTCAAGATCAAATGCTGCTAAGCTAAGTCGTCTACGGCGGATGTATTCTGATAATGTAATACCTGCAAGAAAAGAAAACATTCGTTTAAAATGATATTCAGAACAATGAGCGATTCTTGCCACCACTTTGAAGTCTATTTCATTAGTGAGGTTATCCTCGATATACCTCATTGCATCATTCATGCTCTTAAGCAAATCCATTATATGACCTCCTTTCATCAATAGAATAACAGGAGCTGACTGTATCCGCCCGACATTATGTGCACCATTTTGTCGGTTTAATCCTCTAACAGTTTGCATTGTGTAAAAACAAATAAAATAAATCCTAGTAAGATAAACCTTTGTTTAAACATTAAAATTCACTTCGTATTAACATTCATTCCTTAATCCTCCAATTAGTTATTCGTTATTACAACAAATAAAAAAGGAGCGCCGCATCCCTCCCTGTTCTTCAACTCTTGCACCCGTTTGTTTAAGTACATTTCTTTACAATCTCGCTGGCAATTATGTTTTCCCATAACAAAAGCCACCAGTATGTCGGCAGCCTGTTTTAGCAACTCCTATATTTTTCTATTCCCACACAGTATGGTGAAACCAATAGAATCAAAGAACAGCTAAACCTTGCGACCCAAGGTAAGGAAAGTTAGTCCAGGCAACAACCTGCAATCTTACTAGACTACCATCATCTTGGATATTAAAAATTGACACTGTACCCTGATTTCCGTTAAGGGTGTAAAAATGCCGTCCATCTTTACTCACTCCAACATCCATCGGAAGACCTGGTGCTGTGCCTGGGGGTGTACTGGTAATATGCCTTACTACCGACAATGCACCATTGGGATCGATTCGGTAGGTGGAGATGGTACCGCTTAAGGTGTTGGTAATGTATGCAAAACGTTCATCTCTCGTAGTTACAACCCAACAAGCAGCTTGATATCCGTTTGGTACAGAGCCGCTAATCACATGAAGGATACCGTCGTTGCTCATTGAATAAGATGAAAGTGCATTTGATGCTTCTTCCGTAACTAAGAGGATTCCAGACGATAGAAAGTAAACGCCAAATGGTCCTTGACCGTAGGAATCATTAACGATTGGTCCTGTAACCGTACCATCTTTATTTACAGAGAATACACTGAGATGGTTTGAAGTAAACTCGGATACAAGGATTTTACTACCATCACGAGTGAAGAGAACCTGAGCGGGCTGAGCATTGAAAGTACTGAGAGAATGGGTGGATCCGGGAATAGGAGTAAGTCGTCCGTTATTATCTATGCGAAAACCAGTGATATTGGAGGCAAAATTGTTAGCCACATTCCCTACATTAGCAACATAGACAAGATCACCAAACACATCTACGGTATTGGGCTGAGCACCTCCTGATGGCTTCACATCCACGAGAACGGGTGCACCACTGTCAGTAATGATAAAACTGCTGATACTATGGCTGCCTGCGTTCACTGCAAGCAGGAAACGTCCATCACGGGACAAAGTTAGGGCTCCTTGTGACGCAAGGGGATCGACACCATCCTGTACCGTTGCAGTGGAGACTTCCTTTGTACCAGTACCTCTACCATAAGTTGGATAGGCACCCGCAAAGGTGAGCATTCCATTCATATCCCTGTAAAAGGCAATGACTTGGTTCATTACTTCATTATTGGTCATCATGTACACCATACTCGTACGCGCACGAAAATAATTGTTTAATATCTGCATTTTATGGCTCCCCTCCTTTTCATAATTTTATATGATTCTTTAGCCAGTTAAATTCCCCAAATGGCTGTAAGTTGGTTTACAAACAGAGGTGGACTATCATCGACTTATCCCACTAACATGCCACGTTAGTTCAACAAGATAAAGCTGTATTGTCAAAAGTATCTGCAATATAATGAAAAATTTATGGATCAGGTGAAAAACTCTTTTCAATTTTAGTTTTACTTGGTATTATTCCTATTAATACAGTAGGAATAGTGGGTGTTTCCAGAAATGTCTTTGTATGAAAAATTACCAAGTGATTTTTTGATTCAATTTTATTATGAAGTGAAAAAAATGATTTCAAATGGATTAGTTTCTAAAAATATGTACTATGAATTAGGACTAATCATTGCAGTTGCATCAAGAAGAGGAATACTATTGGATAAGCCACAAGATTTTGAACAACACATTGTCCACGAATTGTTAAGGGAATTAAGTAATTAGAATCCGGGCGTGATTAAAATAAGAGATTTTCCATTAAACAAACAAAAAGCCACTGATATAAATTAGTGGCTTTCTTCAACTAAAGCACCCGTCTATTAATCATAACTATGGGTTGATTACATTAAGATAATTTAGTAAATTAACGGTGAATCAAAATTATTTAAGGAAGAATTGATTGGGAAAGTCGAAAGCTAATTTAATGGATTAATTAACAATGCTTCTTAAAAACCCCAAAATTCTTAAAGAACCCTCTTTGGATGGTTCTTTTTTATATTATCGGTTAATTGGTTCTTGATGTTAATTTTAATAATTAGAAAGAGAATTCTCACATATCTATTGTTTATCTAATTGGAATATATTACTATATAAAAATATAAATATTTTAGGAGTGATCGTGTGAAAAGCAAATTTATGTTTTCCTTTATGGTATTACTGTTTGGATTATTGACTATTGTAGGAGCTGCTTCTGCCCAAACTATTACATATCAACCAACCCTCGCACACAAAGATGGTACATTGGCCTACGAACACATGAAATACCTTACGTATGAAATCGGTCAAAGGGTAGCAGGAAGTCCAAATGAAAGACTAGCAGAACAATATATTAAAGGCCAATTTGACCGAATTGGGCTTGAGACGAATGTACAACCGTTTACTTATACAAGTAGAGGGAAACAAATTTCTTCTTCTAACGTGATTGCCTATAAACCTGGAAAGTCTGCTAAACAAATCATCGTAGGAGCTCATTATGACTCCGTTTCCGTGGGGCGAGGTGCTGATGATAATGCTTCAGGCGTGGGAGTGCTATTAGAAGTGGCAGAAGTTTTGAAGAATATAAATACGCCTTACTCCATTGTATTTATCGCATTTGGAGCTGAAGAAACAGGATTAAAAGGTTCTAGCTATTATGCGAATCATATGACATCCGATGAAATTGACAATACGGTTGGTATGATTAATATGGACAGTCTTGCTGTTGGTGATAACATGTTTGTTTATGGAGATGAAGGCGAAGCGGGCTTCATTCGGGAACAAGCATTAGCAATTTTAGAAAAGAAAAAACTAAACGTGGGAACAAACCCAGGGCTGAACCCTGATTACCCAGCTGGCACGACTGGAGATTGGAGTGACCATGCACCATTTAAAGCAAAGGGTATCCCTTACGGATATTTAGAATCCACTAACTGGGAAATCGGCGATTTAGATGGCTATACTCAAACAGTGGAACATGGTGAAGTTTGGCATACACCAAACGATACGATTGATTTTATCGAAAATGCGTATCCAGGAAGAATTCAGGAACATTTGTCTACCTTTAGTGTTTTATTAACAGATCTATTAAAATTTATGGACAAGACAAGCACTTCTAAATAGTTCCACCTCAAAACGGAAGGCTGCCTCACTCAAATGTGAGTCAGCCTTTCTTAATTTTAACAATCATGTTCAGACATAAAAAAGTATTTCTAAGTTTGTCGAATCGATTATTACTACACCTCGTTAAACTATCGCACCCGTTACTTTAAGTGAATTACTTCCCAATCTCAATTAACTTCAGGTTGATTAATCATTTATTTTCATGGGAGCATCTCCTACACCGTTAGTGAATAATATCCCCTGAAATTGGAGAATTATAAGATAACAACAACACTAAAACACCAAAGCGAAAAGGGACTATATTATAGTCTCTTTTTACATTATGCTGAATTTAACCTTTGGAAGATGTTTAAATATTTATCCTATAAACGTGAATAATACCTTTAACAAAGAAATAGGGAGGAACAAGATGGATAAGAATTCATTTGTTGAAGCACAGATTACGGAACATCAGCAAAACAAAAAATTAACCGCTTCAGAGCTAGCAGATTTATTTGCTAATTTTCAGGGAGATAGTATGTTTACTTGTGTATTCGAACATTTTCTCCAAGTGGTAGAAGATGATGAGGTTAAAGATTATGTGGAATTTGCAATAGCACTTTCTAGGAGACATATCAAGCAAATAAGTGATATTTTTACTATGGAAAAAATCCCTATACCTGTTGGTTTTGGGGAACAGGATGTTCGAAAAGATGCACCTCGTCTATTCAGTGATATGTTTATGGTTTTTTATATCACACAAATGGCAAGTATATCCATGACAATCTACAGTAGTTCTTATGGAAATGCAACTAGACAAGATATTATGAATTATTTTAGAAACAATATAAATGATTCAGCAGAAACGTATGAAAGAGGGACGCATTTATTACTTTCTAAGGGAATGGATTTAAGTCCTCCAACAATTCCTTATGCTAATAAGGTTGATTTTGTTGAGAAAAAATCATTTATCTCAATATTAACTGGAAAAGATAGACCACTTACAGCCCCTGAGATAAAGAATTTACAACTTAATATCAATACTAATATTTTAGGTAAATCAATAATGCTAGGTTTTAGTCAGGTTGCCTCTTCAGAGAAGCTTAGAAAATACTTTCGAGAAGGTGCGGAACTTTCAGGTAAACAAATTAATGGATTTTCCCTACATTTATCAAATCAGGACTTGCCCACTCCTAAGTTAATGGATGCACAAGTAACTGATTCAACTAGTTCCCCTTTTTCAGATAAACTTTTGTTATTTCACGGGGGAATAGCAGGAGCTGTCGCACTAACCAACATGGGTGCTGCCCTCGGACAAATGATGAGACATGACCTAGCGGCAGAGTTTTTAGCATTTATTCCTGTGATTGGAAAGTATAACAATGATGGACTTAATATGATGATTGAACATGGGTGGATGGAAGAACCATTTACAGCTGCGGATAGAAAAAAAATCTCTGAATCTTCACCAGGGAATCAGACTTAAAGTAGGATGAGAAAAATGTGAATAAGAATGCATTTGAAAAACTGTTATGGTCTGTCGCATTACCAGGTTTTGGACAAATACTGAATCAAAAATATATAAAAGGCATATTGTTTATATTCCTTGAATTTCTGGTAAATATCCAATCTAACTTTAATGAAGCAATTATTTCAAGCTTTCATGGAAATATTGATACATCTATTGAAGAAATAAATTTCAAATGGCTAATGTTTTATCCCTGTTTGTACTTTTTTTCTATGTGGGATGCAGTAAAGGATGCAAACGGGAAAGAAGAAATTTCTCCGTTTCTGTTTCTTCCTTTTGTTTTTTCAGCATACATTGTAACTGTTGGTTTAATTTATTCGACCAAGATTAAGCTATTTGGAATATTGTTAGGACCTGTTTTTTTACCAATGCTGTTTGTAATCCCAGGAGTTTTAATTGGGTTTGTTATAAAAAAACTCATAATAATGTTCATAAAATAAGAACGCTATATTAGTTTTGTGATGTAACGAATGGCGTTCTATTTTTATGTAATTTACAGAATCCTCTTAAACTAACCTGCCACTTTAGTTCAATAACAAAAAAATGACCGCCGCAGCCGATCATCATCTTGAGCAAAAGGCAAAAGCACCCAGTTAGCTGAATAAGCAAGTATTAGAAATTTGTTCTTATATTATTTTTATAAATGTCCACTTTGTTTGCTGTAAAATTCAATAATTGATTTTTTCCATTGATTTTAAGACCAATATTTATTGATAAAGGTAATTGAATTTTTTTAACTACTTCTTCTAAGGCATAGTATTCGTCTTCTCTTTTGTTATAAAAAACAACTGAACTAATAAATACTTCATCATCTTCAATATCAAGACTGCACATCATTGGAAACTTTTCACCATCATTTGTTGATAATTTCCCTGATACTATCTAACCATTTAGTTCTTCTGTGAAAATTCTTGTTTCTGATGGTCTTACCCACGTTTCGTCTTGATCTTCATTTTCCTCTTTATCTATTGCCCATTCCCATATCGGATTTTCTTTAAAGTCCTCAATGGATAATTCATCAACTGGTTTACTTTTACTCATAATTACTATCTCCTTTGTTGCCCGTATAACAGATAAATTCTATATGGTAAAAAATAAATCCTTCTTCAAGTAACCTGCACCGTTAGTTCAACAAAAAAGCCTTATAGGTTCTGTGGCTAATCATAGGAATTATTTTGGCTTTACTTCAAAAACTGTTCTCCCATATTGCTTATTTCCTTGAGCTTCCCATTCCAATTCAAACTCAAGAATTGAATTGTTCTTGGAATAGACGCTCTCCATGGCTGGGCGGTATATCCCTCTATCAAGGCGTGGAAAAGCGATGGCGATTATTGCTTCAGCTGCCTCTTTGGCATTTGGGTTAGGTCCTGTACTAGGGGGAGTGATTACTCAATATTTAGGATGGAATTATCTTTTCGTTGTCACTATTTTTTCTGTCCTGTCTATTCCTTTCTTCCTAAAATTATTGCCTAATGAGGTGATTAAAAAAGGACATTTCGATTTATTCGGTGCTATTCTTACGGGGCTTAGTGTAATAGGTTTGTTACTTTTTCAATCTACATTTTCGTATGGGATACTATTAGGAATAGTCGTTCTTTTTGCGGTATGGTGGAAATATCTTAATAAGACGGAAGAACCGTTTATTCCGCCAATCCTACTTAGAAATAAGCAATATACAAAGCTCCTTCTTATTAATTGTTCTGCTTTTTTCATTAACTTTTCACTTCTGTTTTTAATGCCTATTATTCTCACAACTGTATTCGGAAAAGAACCAGCAGAGCTAGGACTGATGATTTTTCCAGGTGCCATTATCGCCATGGTTGCTGGCATATATATAGGAAGATTCATTGACCGTTTTGGGAATGCACCCTTAATTATTTTTGGACAGTTATTGTTATTAAGTGCCTCAATCTTATTTGCATGGTTCTCTTCTGCAAATCCCTATTTTATCCTTTTCATTTAAATATTTGCTAGCGTTGGCTTTACGGCAATTTCTTCGAGTATTTCGAACGAGATAACAAGGATCTTGCCCATCAATCAAATTGGTTCGGGGATAGGAATCGTCCAATTAATGCAATTTTTCGGTGCGGGTCTCGGAGTGACTATTTCTGCATTACTCATAACCATTCAAGAAGGATTATCTTGGGAAATGGTTTATCGAAATATTTTTATTTGCTTCTCAATTGTTAACATTATGACTGGTTTCATATACGGCTTCTATCTTCGTAGAGCTAGGTTAAAGGAGTAAAGTTAATTTGTTCATCGCTTGAATAGAAATAGGACGAATTTATTAGTTGGTTAAAGGTGTTATTACTTTGTTCCAAAAAAGACAAAGGCATTTTTTACTTCCTAGAACGCCTCATGGCGTTTTAGTATACTATCAAGGCAACAACAATAAAAAGAGCAACGCGATTGCGTTGCTTTGTTCCACTCTTGCACCCGTTTAAAAAAACAGGAGTTTCATTCGTCTAGCAACGACCACAAATTATAAATAATGAATAATGATAAAAAGGTGAGTACAGACCGAATGCTTGCCTTTTGGATATTTTCAAAGTGACCTACCTTTTTAAACTAATTAAACCAAAGCCCCCTTAAAAAGAATGCAGCTGACAAAACATCAATGTGGTAAATTCACCACCTTGTGGTTGACTACGACACGGCGGATGAATAGTGCCATGACCAAGCCAATTAATGCTATAGTCATCGTGAACCAGAACACGCTTTGTGATCCTGCCGTCATCGCGTTTGCTATTTCGGTTAGCTTGGTCGGATCGGAGGAGCCGTGCAAGTATTTCTCCATACCACCAGTAAGGATACTGATTGCGACCGCTGTTCCAATCGCCCCCACGACCTGCTGCAATGTGTTCATGACTGCTGTGCCGTGAGGGTATAACTCCGGCGGCAATTGATTTAGACCGTTCGTTTGAGCAGGCATCCATATCATGCCTACCCCAACCATGAGCCCGATATGCAAGGCCACGATAAAGCCCACTTTAGAAGCAGGAGATAGGGTAGTAAAGAACCATAACATGACTGAAACGATCACGAGACCGGGAATAACAAGCCATTTCGGTCCATATCTATCGAACAAGCGCCCCATACGCGGGGAGAGGATACCGTTCAGCGCGCTGCCCGGCAAAAGCATGAGTCCGGTAGTGAACACAGAAAGTCCTGTACCCGTCTGCAGAAACATCGGCAGGATAATCATGCTCGACATAATGATCAACATACACGACAGTACCATAAGCAGCCCAACGACGTACATTGGATATTTGAAAACGCTCAGATTCATCATCGGATCGCGCATGACGTTCTGCCGCAGTATGAACAGCACCAGCGCGATGAGCCCAACGACGATTGAAGTAACCACGACTGCACTGCTCCAGCCTTCAGATCCTTCGCCTGCCTTACTGAAGCCAAAGACAACTCCTCCAAAGCCGATCGTTGACAATGCGACAGATAGTAGATCCACCCCAGGTTTTGTGACATCAGTGACATTTTCCAAATACTTCAGCCCTATTAACAACCCAATAATCAAAAGTGGCAGCGAGAACCAGAAAATATAATGCCATGTTAAATACTCTATTAAAAGACCGCCTATGGTCGGTCCGGTTGCTGGCGCAAACATGATAACAAGTCCAACGAAGCCCATCGCCGCCCCCCGCTTTTCCGGCGGATATATGACAAGAATGGTATTGAACATGAGAGGAAGCAACAATCCCATACCTATTGCCTGTATAACTCTAGCGAACATCAACATTTCAAAATTGAAACCGAGTGCCGCAATCAATGTACCTACGATTAAGCTAATTAGTGAACCTGTGAACATCTGCCTCGTCGTAAACATTTGCAGCAGCAACCCGCTCATTGGCATTAAAATGCCAAGAGTCAGTAAGAACCCGGTTGTTAACCACTGTGCTGTTGATGCTGTAATTTGAAATACTTCCATTAAATTAGTCATTGCTATGTTTAGAGCGGTCTCGCTAAACATGCCAACAAAACCGCAGATAAGCAACGATGCCAAGATGGCACGTGTATTGTATTTTTTCATTTCTATATCTCCCTGTATTTTTTGTGTCAGATTACTAGTGAGTTAATCAAAATATAATAAACTAGTTCATTTTAATTTTCTTGCTCTTCTTATTCAAATGGAATATCTATTTTCTGGATAAGGTAAACTTAAATTCCCACGCAAGGTGTTTGATTCATATTCTTTACGGAAAATTCCCCTTTCTTGTAAGATAGGAACGACTAAATCAATAAAGTCATCAAACCCTGAAGGATGCTCCTGTCTTATCAGTAATAGATCCATTGCCCCTGCCTCGTACCAGTTCTGAATTTGATCTGCTACTTCTTCTGCCGAACCAAAAAATTTCGGCTTTGGTATACGGTATATCGGCATCAGAGCTTGAAGTTCCTGGAATTTTTCTTCAGCTTCTCTTTCTGTTCTTCCTACAATCGGATTATGTGAAATTGTAAGTAGGAAATCATCAAACGAACGCCCTTCCAACTCCACTCTCCTCTTTAGCTCTTGACTAAAAGCTTTTGCATCTTCTAAATTATCAGCCGGGAGAAATACACCGTCTGCATGCTTTGAGGCAATATTCATGAAATCCGAAGAAGTGCCTGCTTGGAAAATTACCGGTCTTCCTTGTCTGGAACGGCTAATATTTAAAGGACCATCCACAGAAAAATAGTTTCCTCTATAATTTAGAGCATGCATTTTTTGTGGATCAAAGAATACGCCGCTTTTTTTATCTCGTATAAATGCATCATCCTCATAGGAGTTCCAAAGACCTTCGACAATCTCTAAAAACTCTTTTTTCATAGGATACAAGTCTGCTTTAGAAAGATGAGTGCGACTATAATTTGCTAAACCTCCTGGATTAGAAGTGACCGCATTCCATCCTGCTCGTCCATTACTGATTTTATCAAGAGAAGCCATTTGACGGGCAACAGTGAATGGATCCGCATAGGAAGTTGCAATTGTGGCAGTAAGCCCGATTGAATGAGTCACCATGCTTAAGGCAGACAGAATACTTACACCTTCAAACATACTGAGGTAATGAGGAATCATACCTGGTCCAATATGGCTAACGTCAGTTAAAAAGATGGTATCAAACTTTCCTTCTTCTAATCTTTTTGCTTTTTGTACATAGTAATCAATGCTTTCACTAGCATTTGCCGGCATATCTGGGTGACGCCAGCCCATGTAATTCCAGCCTACCCCATCTATAGTCCCGGCTATTTTAAGTTGTTTTTTCTCTTTCATTAATTTCACCTTCTTTTCGTTCTAGTCTTATTAGCTATTTAGATTTAAGATCAAATGCTTCTACTAGTAATTGGTGTCCTGTTAGTCTGCTTTCTTGACTAGGATAAAAATCTGCAATCATAATTTCATCTACTAAAGCTTCTTTTGCCAATCGCTTTAACTTTTCAGCAACATTGACTACACTTCCAATAACAAAACGGTCTTTATTATATTGACGCGCTTCCTCCTCCTCTGATGTATAAACATACTTACTGGCTTCTTCTAGTGTTGGAAATGAAAGATTACGTGAACCTGTTGCCATTCTTGCCCACATTAATTCCAATGGTCCTGCCAAATATTTTGCCTCTTCTTCTGTTTCTGCTGTAATGACTCCAATAGCTAACATGCCTTTTGGCTCGTTCATATAAATAGATGGCATGAAATTTTCACGATATAAACGAAGCATTGGGATAGCTAATCTTGGTGCTAGGTGGGCTGCAAACACAAAACCAAGTCCTTTATTTATAGCGAACTGTACACCACCCTGACTAGAACCCAACATATATATGTACTATTGATTCATTCCCAGGAACTATTATGTTCTTGAAAGGGTGTTGAGATGGGAAATTTCGTGAAAAAAACGAGAGTAACTGATTTAGTTGTTCCGGAAAGTCATTTGCAGTAAGTGATACTTGTGAACGTTGTAAGGCTAATGCAGTTAATCCATCTGTTCCCGACGCTCTTCCTATTCCAAGGTCTACCCTACCAGGGTACAGTGCTTCAAGTAATGTAAAGTTTTCCGCTACTTTCAGTGGGCTATGGTTGGGTAACATAATCCCTCCTGAACCTACACGTATATTTTTGGTTTGTGAAGCTGCGTGTAGACTTAACAAATCAGGTGATGTACTGATTTGGCTAGGAGTATTATGATGTTCCGTGAACCAGTATCTCTTATAGCCTAATCTGTCAGCTACTTGAACCATTTCCGTTGAATTTTTTAAACTTTGAATAGGATTACTGTCAGGATGTACATGTACAAAATCTAAGATAGATAACTGTAGATCATTATTAAGTTCATTGTTGACCATTTACTAACACTCCTTTTTCGATCTCTTTTCTTTTTTCTCATGTATCTCTTCTACTTTATTTTTAATAGGCACAACATAACCAAAAGAACATATAGGGATTTTATTTCCAATCACATTTCAGCAGTTTGGGAGATATAAACTAATATTTAGCTTGCTAACTAATTTGTTGGTAATTACCCAACAAAGACGGATTTTCTTTTGATTTTCTATTTAATACTTAGGTTGCTAAATAATTATTTAGCATGCTAAGTATCAACATAGAGAAAACTTAGAACAAGTTTCTCTCCATTCGCTTCATAAGTTCCCTTAATATTAAGCGTTCTTCAGATGAAATTGAATGGAGTAATTTTTCTTGTTGCTGTTTCCATTTAAACTCAACCGGTTTTTCTAATTCTTTGCCTTTATCTGTTAGATAAATTCGCATAACCCTTGCATCATGTTCATCGCGTTTGCGGTATATAAATCCGTTTTGCTCCAATGATTTAACCATATTTGTTACCGTAGGCGGTTCGCATTTTAAATGTTCACAGAGTTGCATTTGTGTTACCCCATCGCCTAACCACAAACGAGCGAGTAAATTATCTTGACCTACATAAAGATTAAGTTCTCTTAGACTCTCATTATAATCTCGACGCATTTGAAATGAAATTTTATCTAACGACTGACGAATATCGCAATCAACCTTTTCGTTCATAGGTATGCCCCCACTACTAAAATGTATTTAGCACGCTAACTATATCATGGAAAAATTTAGTTGTCAATTTAAGGTACCTCCTCACATTTTATCGGGCTGAATTTATCTGGAACGGAGGTCAAAAGTATATATCCAATAATAAGATGGAACCTTTAATCGACATCAGTTTGTTTCACACTGAAATGTCCAGATTCTGTTTATAACTCCGTTTTGTCTATCAACTTGTTGGATGGAGTTATTTTGTTACATGAACTAGAATAAAACCATTTCTCAACTTTTTGAAGAGGGCAATAAAAATGGATTTAGTACATTTTTTTGTACTTAACAGTAGATAGCGGGTGTGAATGTTTCTAAAAAACTAAGCTCTCTTTGTGTTAACCAGCTTAGCTAGAACAAAAAAAAAGCTCCCACATAGACAGCTTCGGATCTATTAACTCTTGCCCCTTCACTATAACATTTCTTCGTAATAGAAAAAGCTGCTGTTAGAACGATCTCCCCTTTTTCTTTATCCACCATTTAATTTTTAAAATTTTAACGGTAAACGATGAATGAGCGCGCTTTGGTTAGTCTACCTGCTCCCCAAACTTCTTCCCGAGAACATCTTTAAAAAAGCGTATGAGTAAGGCGGACTGTAGATTATATGCTTTTAATGGTTGCGGCGAAAAGCCTTCAATACGTTTATCAGATTCATACTTTTCCCATGCTTGAGACAATAACAAGTTCATCTCTTCCTAAAAAATCTTTTTTTCAGGAAGTATTGACCTGATTCATGAAATTGAAACGGCAGCTCTTATTAAGCTGATATGAACGAAACTGTCAACCCACCACACCCAAATGTTTTTAAATGGTGTTTTTATTCAGCATGAATAGAGTTATTCCTTGTTCAACTTATAGACTAAATATCCTTTCGTAATTAGCTTGTCAAGGGTGCACTTTCCCTTGATAAGCTAATTACGAAATGGATACAATGCAGAAAGTTGAACAGGATAACCTTAAAAACTTGGCACGAAGGCAAAAACGTTGACGGTGATATACAGTCTGATATTCGTGGGTTGGTTACCACATTTCATTCCATCCGTCACGGAGCTGCCTCGGACTAACGACGCACGTTCAGTTCTTCGAACCTAGTGCATAACTTAACATGAGGGTTCTCCTTCCCGGGGGTTTGCCTTCGAGCCAAATCTTCAATTCTTCAACACAAATAGTTCTGAGATAAAATCATACATTACATAAGTTTACATTTAATCTAATTAAGCAACTTTTGATTGAGTAATTTGTTTATTTTCAATGGTACAACCGATAGCCCAAATAAATCCAAGCAATTCTCTAGCAACAGCAACAACAGCTACTTTGCCACCTCTTCCTTTAGCAGATATACGATGATATTTCATATGAAGACGGTGCTGAGCCTTCCAAGCAATACGTTGTGCTTCAGGATCTTGACCTTCTTGCCGTTTAAGTAATTCACCTTTAAGAGAAGGTCGATGACGATAAGACCAACAGATTTCTACAATGGAACGCCGAACCTGAGAATTTCCCGTCTTAGTAATAGAACCTTGCCAACGATTTGATCCACTAGAGTATTCTTTAGGAACGAGTCCAGCATAGGACATCAGTTGTCTTGGGTTAGAAAAGCGAGAAAACTGTCCGATTTCAGCTACTAAAGTAACGGCAGTGACCTCTGCGACACCTCTCAAAGTTTGAAGTGCTTGAATTACAAGTGCATGTTCACTTTGAAGAGCTTCTTCATGGATTTGAGCTTCGATTCGTTTCATACGATCTTCAACTACATTGATTGCATGTAGGTATTCTTGAAAAACAATACGTTGGGAAGTTCTTTCAAATGTTAATCGTTTTAACCATTCGCGATGTTTGACAGACCAATTTCTAACCCCTTGAGGGGGACGTATTTCATGACGAAGTAAGAAGTGAACAAGTCTCTGACGAGAACTTTGTAAATCCTCACGAGCATCATGACGAGCACGAATTAAGTCTCTCAATGCTTCATGGTCTTCATCTGGAACCCAAACAGAAGTAAGCTCTCCAGCACGAAGTAGCTGAGCTAATCTAATTGCATCCCTTTTGTCTGTTTTTACTCGATCTCCTGAACGCTTTGGAATAAGGGTAGGTGCTACAACCATACATTCTATGTCCATAGATAGAAGTAATCGGTAGATTCCGTATCCAGAAGATCCAGCTTCATAACAAACTAATAGATTTTTAGGATCGCCTAAACTTTTCATTAATTTGCGAATGTTTTCTGGTTTATTTGGTATGGTACCATGAAATCTAGGCTCTCCACGACCTGAATCAGCAATCGCAACAGCAATAGTATCTTTAGAGGCGTCTAAACCAACAAATTTTTGTACATCCTTCATAATAATCGGCTCCTTTTCGTGTGTAGCTCTACACTTGGTTTTGATTTGGGTAGTAACATTATGACCAAGTGCAACCTACGTTAAGCGATGGGAGCCGTTTCGTTCATTATGACTAAAGGGGCAGCATTCCTGTAATGAGTGAAAATGAAGTTTGAACAAAAAAATAACCTCTTGGTAGAATAAGAGTGTCCTAAAGCTCCCCAGCGAAAAGGACAACACTCAAATACCAGGAGGATTTAAAATGAATTATAACCAAAATAAGAAGATTGCTCAAATTACTTCTCAAACCCTGATTATAGGGGTGGATATTGCAAAATTTAAGCATGTGGCACGTGCCCAGGATTTTAGAGGAATAGAGTTTGGATCACCTTGTTATTTTGAAAATAAAAAAGAGGGATTCGAGAATTTTCTTAAATGGATTTCGGAAATTAAGAAAGAACAAAGCATGGATAAAGTAGTGGTTGGAATGGAACCAACCGGTCACTATTGGTTTAACCTGGCTCATATTTTAAAAGAAAATGAGATTAAATTTGTGGCAGTAAACCCCTTGCACGTGAAGAAAAGCAAGGAACTAGATGATAACTCACCTACTAAGATTGATGTGAAAGACGCTAAAGTCATTGCCCAGCTGGTCAAAGACGGAAGGTATGCCGAACCTACGATACCACAGGGAGTTTATGCAGAACTACGGGTGGCAAAGAAAATACGCGATCTTTTAACAGAGGATCTTCAAACGGTCCAAGGCCAGGTTCACAACTGGATTGACCGGTACTTTCCAGAATTTCTAACGGTCTTTAAGAAGTGGGAAGGCAAGGCAGCTTTACAATTCTTAAAGCTCTATGCCTTACCGCATGAAATAGTAAATTTCACTGAACATGAACTGCTCTCCCATCTAAGAAAATCCGTAACCCGGAGTGTGGGAATTAATAAGATTCGGGAGTTAAAGCAAGCAGCCAGTAAGTCCATCGGACTTCGACAAGGCTCCGAAATGGCTAAATTGGAGCTAAAAACGCTTCTAGCTAAATATGAATTAATCCAGTTAAAATTCGAAGAATTGGATGCAAAAATAGATTGTTTACTTGATGAAATACCAGGTGTACCACAAATGTTAGCCATAAAAGGTGTGGGAAGGGATACAGTTGCCGGCTTCTTTGCGGAAGTTGGTGATCTTCGTGAATATACTCATCCCAGACAAATTATTAAGCTGGCTGGCTTAAGTTTAAAAGAAAATACCTCTGGTAAGCACAAAGGAAAAACGACCATCACAAAGAGGGGACGCAAAAAGCTCCGGGCTCTGTTATTCAGGGTTTGTATGATACTCGTTGCCAAAAATTCAGCATTTAAGGCATTACATGCATACTATACTCAACGTCCAGATAATCCATTAAAGAAAATGCAGTCTCTAATTGCTTTATGTAATAAACTGATCCGTATTTTCTTTAGCATGGCTAAAAAGCAATTTGAATTTAGTGAAGAAAAGATGTTAAAGGACATCCCTCATTTGTCAGTTTCAAAGAAGAAAGAAATCGCCGCTTGATTTTTTTTGATTAGATAAATAGTAGTTGTTGTTTTATGGTTTTGGGGACATTTGAAGCACGGATTAGTCGGCAAAGCAACTAAATTACGGGCAAAGACCCTGTGGGGCAGCATGGCTGACATCCACCTCATGGAAAGGTTGGACGAAGGAATTTGAGAGCGAGGACTCTGTGAGGCATGGGAGGGTTGACCTCCATGAGAAATGTGGACATCCACCAGTGCGATCATATTTTTACTCATCACCCAATTTCTGTAAGTGATTGGTTAGTAAACTATGAGTCTTTTTTCTCCATAAGTCCAATTTTATCCTTTCATGTGATAATTCCCCAACTATAAAGCATTTACCGTAAGGTAAACTACTATGAAAATCTAAAAAAAACGGAGAAATCGGGAGATATTGCTTTCTTTATTGAGGGAGGTTTGTTTAATAAGGATTGTGTTATATTATGTATAGTTATTTTTAATGAGGTGAAAGAAATGGTTAGAAGGAGATAGATAGCCTCCTGAATTAGAAGTTGTTTTAATTTTAGGAGGCTAACTTAATATTTAGGAGTTGTATAAATTATGAAGCAAAACAAGTATGATGATGTGAATTTCTTTTCTGCATATACAAAAATGCCACGTTCTGTCAAAGGACTTGAAGGTGCAGGAGAATGGCACGTATTAAAAGAACTTTTACCTGAACTCCGAAATAAAAGTGTACTTGATTTGGGATGCGGTTTCGGTTGGCATTGCCGTTATGCTCGTGAACTGCAAGCAAGGTCTGTTATTGGAGTAGATATATCTGAAAAAATGCTTCAAAAAGCTCGTGAAATGACGAATGATTCTTTAATTTCATACATTAAAATGCCAATTGAAGACATTAATTTTTCAGACTCTCAATTTGATGTTGTCATCAGTTCATTGGCTTTTCACTATATTAAGTCCTTTGAAGCAACCTGTAAAAAGGTCTATGATTGCCTTAAGCCTGGAGGTACTTTTGTTTTTTCAGTTGAACATCCAATTTTCACTTCTCGGAACGAACAAGATTGGTATTATGATGACAAAGGGAATCGTATGCATTGGGTAGTTGACAATTACCAATCAGAAGGATTGCGTGAAACAACATTCCTAACTGAAAACGTTATAAAATATCATCGTACATTTTCAACTTATATCAATGACTTAATTCTGGTTTTATTGTAAGGACAGTCAAGGAACCAATTCCCTCTGAAGAAATGTTAAAGAGCATGCCTGAAATGAAAGATGAACTCCGTAGACCTATGTTCTTAATAATCTTAGCAGAAAAGTAAATGTTTATTATACGTCCCTTCGAGATGTAGGGACGTTTTTCTTATTCGACTAACTGGGGCTTATGTTAAAGATGGGATAGCTGCGGCGATCCCTTTTTCTTATTCAACTATAGGGCAGTTTTGTTGAAGAGAAGTGTTTAACTTGTATTCAACAATCGGGCCAGATTGTTAAGGTGGTAGTTTAGCATTAATAGTAGGGAACCGTATTATAAGTAAAAGAGGTTTTTTAATATAAGAAAACTCCATCTTTAACGTAATAAATAGAAAAAGTTGAAATAAAAGAAGAAGGGTTACAATCGAAAAACCGAATTTGTAACCCTTCTTGATTTTAAAAATATTAAGCTTATTTTCTGTTCTTAATTTATTGATGTATGTTTCGAAATCGATTTAATGATAGTATCCCAATCGTCAGCGTGAATTTCATGACCTGTTCCTTTGAGGGTGACCAAAGAACTGCTAGGAATTTCATTCACTAGAGCCAGCGCATGTTCAAATGGCAGGATGGTGTCTTCTGTCCCGTGAATCACCAAGGTTGGAACATTGATTTCCTTAATCTTGTCTTCGTAGAAGTCATCCCCTTTAAGAAGGGCATGATTAAACATACTTAGTAAATTGTTAGCACGGCTAATTTCTTTTGTAACCTGCTGAAACGCTCTCTTCTCATCAAATGTATGGTTTGAGCCACAAAGAATCCTTGAACCAGCAACTAGGTAATTGGCGACTGCCTTTTTATCGGACCAATCCAGTTTCGCCGCATTTGCATGGTAAGAGAGGACTTTCTCATCCATAGGCGGTAAATTTCTGTTGTTATTATCTGACCCAAACAAACTCGATGACATAAACGTTATTGATAGAATTCGCTCTGGATACCTTACGGCAGCAACTTGAGCAATCATCCCACCTAAGGACATTCCCACCAAGTGAGCTTGTTTAATTTGAAATTCATCTAGGATTCCAACAGCATCATCTGTCATATCAACTACAGTATAATTGGAAGTCCCTGGTTTATAGGCTGTAGAACGCCCGACATCCCGGTTATCATATCGAATGACAAAACGACCTGTATTGGCCAATTTCTGACAAAATCCATCATCCCAATAAACCATTGAACACATGGCACCCATAATCAGTAAGACTGCCGGATTGGCTGGATTCCCAAAACTCTCTATACATATATCAATTCCGTTAATTTTTAATATCTTTTCACCCATGATTAGCTCCTCATTTCATTCGAACTTGGTAAATTTAAATAAGGCACACCCAAATAAACCTACCCATTTTATGAAAAATGAATGAGCATAAATGAAATGTACCTTAAATTAACGCAAACGAATGAACTTAATAATCATGATTAGCACTCCCTTTTAAGAAGTTGAAAGGACTTATAGTCCACAACTGATTATACCATAATTCAGCTAGTAATTATTCATGACTGATTACTTGTCATTTAACTTTAATAGTTAAATAACGGGTGTATTAGCTAAAGTTGATGATCGTTGCGGCGTCTTTTTTCTTGTTGAGCTAACGGAGCAGTTTAGTTTAAGTGTAATTATTCACAATCTGAATTTTTATTGTCAGTTAAAGACACCGTACAGACAGAATTTATCCTTTCCTTCATAAAAAAATTCACCCCCGCCATTAGGCAGGGGATTCATACGTTTATCGTTTGGGCATAGTTCTCTCTAAGGCGCTTTATATCTTCTTTAGGTGGAAAACCAAACATACGAGCATATTCACGGCTGAATTGCGATGGACTTTCATAGCCTACACGGAATGCCACATCAGCTGCATCTGTCGACTCGGATAATAACAGGCGACGTGCTTCCTGAAGTCTGACTTGTTTTTGGAACTGAATAGGACTCATAGCAGTTACTTGTTTAAAGTGTCTATGAAGTGAAGGAACACTCATATTTGCTATTTCCGCAAGCTCCTCAATCCGAAAAGACCTTTCATAGTTATTCACAATATGTTCGATAACGTCTCTGATAAGATAGGTGGAGCTTCCTTCTATTACCATTTGTTCCAACACACTCCCATGCTGCCCTTGGAGAACTCTATAGAGAATTTCCTTCATAAAACTAATATTATCAAGACGGCAGATGGTAAAATAATTCCACAGGTAAGCCATTTTCTTTCTATGTGAACCCTATCAATACGGCATGCTTTTAAAGGAAGGTTTAGTGCCTTCTTACTTAATAGCTTAACGCCCCAATACGCAACAACAATATAAATTAAGGCATATAATATTGATGAAATTATTTTTGTAATTGGGAATAAATCGATCATAGAAGCAATTCCTTGGGAAAGTCCCAATATTAATATCCCTAGAAACACAGTTATAAGAGCCTTACTTGCTGAAACACTATTCTCCATAAAATGATCACCTTCATTCCGAAATATTACTGGATGAATCTCTAAAAACTATCTGAATTTTTCCTTTTGATCTATAACCTATAAAAATCATCTTTACTAATAATTCTATCTAAATTACGAATACCCTTCTTTACCTACTGCCCTCTAGGATGAGGAAAGTATGAATAGCCGCCGATTTATTCAAGTTACGGATACGGAGCACCATGCCTGTAATGAGTGAAAATGAGAATGGAATAAAAACATAACCACAGCTGGAAAAGGTGTATCCAATAAGTGTAAGAAATCAATCACAAGGGTCATGGCAAAGAATCATGACAAATAGGTTTCCTAAAAACGTTAATCTGGATAAACAAACCTATTTATCAACTCAAGCCAGGAGGAATATTTGCAGGCTTTTTGAGTTTGAAGATATGGCGAATGAACTTGAAAAAAATCCAGTCTCCCCGTTGGATTACTCAGTTTTCGATAAAAATTAATTAAAGTGTACAAACTTCTAACTTTCTTCTTTCATAAGATAATGCATAATATTGTAGAAGGAAATGGTTAGGAAATGAAGGATTTTCAATCAAATTTCTACAGCCCTATACTTGTTGGAAATTTTAATCAAGCGTTAAATGTTGCTTATAATTTGAAAAGTGGTGAAAAAACGGGTGTTTTGTTTGAGGCTGATAATGTACAGTGCTTCCCAACTGTCACTGTTCAGACGAGAATAAACGGAGCGGCAAATCCTTGTACAGCGAGTATTGTATTTGTTGTAGAAAATGAAAGGAAGATAGAAAAAGAAATAGGTAAATTTATTGAACCCCACCAAGGTCCAGTGTTTTTAGTTGGTAACGTAAGAAAAATTTATGTTCAATCCAAAGAGGACGGTACAGATGGCTGTAGTGGCGATTTAACATTGATTTTAAGTTATTGTGGGGTAAATAATTGCAAAACCGATCATCAAGATGAGGATAATAGTAAAGCAAAAAATCAGTTTGATTCCTTAAAATCTAGTTACTTATCTGAACAAGAAATTAAATCAATAAATTCATGGATTTCAAAAGTAAAAAATAAAAACAATATTAAAGACAGCAAGGAACGGACTGCACATATAGAAAAGGCTATCATAACTCTTCAGTTAAAATATGAAATAATTGGAAATGGTAAAAATAGAATTGTCTATGACCTTGAAAATGGATATGTACTTAAGGTTGCCCTAAATAATTGGGGCATGAAAAGCAATAAAAAAGAATATGAGTTATTCAATAATTCACCATCCCAGTTACGAAAATATTTATGTCCCGTCATGGAGTTTGGTAACGGATGGATTATAATGGAAAAAATGACAGAAAAGGTACCGACAGATAACGAATATGATATAAAAATTTCACAATTCATTAAGGTATTTAAGGAGAATGGAATTGAACCAAGGGATATCAAAGATAAGAATCTAGCACTTTCTGAAAATGGGGAATTTGTTGCAATTGATTACGGGAATTTTGTTGTAACTGGTGAATAATATACTTTGGGATTTGCCGTTATTGTTTTTGACACCCATAAATTACCGATAGTTGACGGTATTGCCTGTCCGGAGGTGGACGAGTATAATGTCCACGTATAAATCCGGAGAAAGGAAAAGACGCCTCCCATAGTGTATAACTGCGCCAACAGTTATACGTGAGACGTCGCACAAAAACACTGTGATTATTGTATCAGATTACAAACTTATTGAAAATACCCATGGGGTTTTTAGTTAGGGTGCGGAGAAGATTCCATCTCCCTGTAGTGGGGAGTCTTTTTATTTATAAAAATCTCCTTCAATCTGTTCTAACAGGGAAAAAGTGCTCCAAAGAGCAATTAAAGCAAAAATATCTTCAGGCAAAAGAATTAACTTATGTTAATTATTCAAAAAGGAATTAAAAACCACTTTTTAAAATGAGAAAAATACAATATCGAATTTGAAGAGTTACTGAATCTTGGTTATTTTGCATATTATCTATATTCTTTTTTAGTGTTGGAAAAGCTATTAAAGTGCTTAATGAAATGTGGCACCTATATAAATAAATTCTAATATTCACTAAGGAGGATAACGATGGGGATTTTAACTGGAAATCCAAAGGAAGAGCCTTTACACTACGGGGAAGTCTTTGATATTTGGGCTTCTCAACTAGTCGGAAATAGTCTGATTTCAGGTTATCAAACGATGTTGAACCATGCAGGTGATGAAGATTTAAAGAAGTTATTAGTAGAAGCAATCGAAACTTGCCAGCAAGAAAAAAAACAGGTTGAAAAGCTATTAAAAGAGAATGGTGTCGGCTTACCACCTGCTGCTCCAGAGCCTCCTGATGCATGTTTGGATGATATTCCAGTAGGTGCAAGAATTCCAGATCCAGCAATTGCCGCAACACTTTCCGCTGATATTGCTGCTGGATTAGTAACTTGCAGCCAAGTAATGGGTAAATCCATTCGGGAAGACGTTGCCATGATGTACGGTCAATTTCATAATCAAAAGGCAGCACTTGGAGCAAAAGCGCTTCGTTTAAATAAAGAAAAAGGATGGCTCGTTCCACCACCAATGCATCTAAATAAACATAGTGAATGTTGACTTTTGGACACGGTTATTTCTAGCCGTGTTTTTATTATGCGTAACAAGCAAGCCATGAATTAACTTATTAGCAAAAGCGAACATATCAATTTAATTTAGAGTTTGTGAAGAAATGTACTTAAAGTAACGGGTGCGTTAGTGGAACAAGGACTATCTATTGATGGTCTTTTTTATGTCCGAGGAAGTTCTTGGAATGTGTAAAATGTACTAACGTTTCGCTCTATGCACGGTATTATAAATGCAGATAAACATTAATAATAATATTAATATTCATATAAGGGAATAGAAAATGACGAAAAAAGAAAGAATTGCTAGAGAAAGCAGCTAAGGCTCTTGGATTGAAACCAAATGGGGTTTCTGGACGTGCCTGGGAGATATATAGAGACACATACAAGCCACGTGAGGCGAGTTTACAGAAAGCTGGAGCATAATTTTGCTTCAGTTTTTTTTCAGTTCAAAATATGGCAAATATGATAGTTTTAAAGAGCGGTGCAGAAACACCGTTTGCTATTGCTAAATTTATACGCTGAAAACAACCGTCAAAAAGCTATTAAGAAACGGCAGCAAGAAGAAAGTTCTATATTCTAATTAAATGATGGGCCACAATCAAGCGTTGTCTTAACCGTGCCCCCCTCATTCAACTATTCTGCGAACTACTACATCAGAAACTAAACTTAATTTTTAGAATGATTTCGTAAAAACTTTTCAATTGAGGCTAGCAGAAATGATAGTTCACCTTCAAAATTGTACCTATATACCTCGGTCCTACTATTGTTCTTATTTTCACTCTCATCGCTTGATTCTGGACGTGATTCATGTTCTAGTGATTCATCTTCTCGTGACTCATCTTCTCGTGATTCATGTTCTAGTGATTCATCTTCTCGTGACTCATGATTTCGTGACTCATGATCTTTGGCTTTAGCCTTTTCGATTTTTGGTCCATAACTGACATTTTTAATGTGGAATATGGTAATGCGAACAACTTCGTCACCAACGATCAAATTAATAAAATCGTCTTCTAGACCAACGAGTACCCCCTCTACGGTTTCAGGGCCGCCACGATTAATTTGTACCCACTTATAGTTCAGGGATTTAAGCAATTCTTTCAAATTGTCAGCTTCGAATTTTAAATCTTTAGGAATTTTAACGTTTAATTCCATCTCTTTATTAAGATTCACTGTAAAACTTTTTATGTGATGACTGTTGTAACAAACGACCCCTTCATCTTCCGTCAGAACAGCGATATAATCGTCGGCAGTATGCAGTAACTTTCCGATTTTGGATTCTGGTCCATTCCGGTCTACCTGGATTACTTTACCTAAAAAATTCTTCGTCGCGTAATTACCCATAATATAAGATTCCCCTTTAATTGATTTAGATATAATTTAATGATATGTATCTCGAGGGAAAGTTGTCCTAGTGAAACAGCCTGTCTCTTTCACTGCATCTATCACTACAGGTCTTACGTCTAGTTGAAGTAATAGTAAATCCTGAATAAAGACAAGGGATTGTTATTTAATCGTTAGTGAGGTTTATTACCATCTAGTCAGATTCTCTTCAAAAAATAGGCGAACAAAATAGCCGTGATGATGGTTATAGTGATTCACCTAAGGGAATTACTTTCCAAACAACCTAACCCAAAACCCCTTCTTTTGTTCTTGCCCTGCTGCTTGTTCTTTTAGGGCTAGTAATATTTCCTCTTTAGTCTCAATCATTAGTTTCTTCTGTTCCATAGACTCCCGTAACTGTTCACTCTTTAATGCCTCAATTTGATTGACCAGTGCTTTAACTTCTGATGAGTATTGGTTAGCTAGTGCTGTAATTTGTTCGGAATAGTGCTGTTCCTGTTTCTGCAAAGCATTATTTACTACAGTTTCCACTAGGTTCATAACGGTATGACTGTCCTCTTTTGGTTCCGTTATACTGTCATGACCCTTTGTTTCCCTAATCTTTTTGGCTATAAATTCTATAGTCATACCGTCATACTTAATTAATTCCATAAAGCCTTCTAACGTCTGAATATCCTCATCAGTAAAGATTCTGTGCCCTTGTTGGTTCTTCTGGAAAACATAACCTTCCTTCTCCAAGGCTAATAGCAACGGGCCGTATTGCCCTAGAAGGTTTATTTCAAAATCCAGAACTAAAAGACGCTTTGGATCAATATTATCAATTTTATGAAGAAGTGAAGGATCGTTTAGGGGTAAAAGTAAATGGTTAAGAAGTCGATACAAGATAAGATCCGTGAACAGGCGGAACGAGAAAAACTTAAAAAAGATGCTGAACAAAAGGCCCTTACGCTAGTACTTTATTATGATGCAAAGCGAATGACTGGTGTGGAGGACACCTTTACTAGAGATTTTATGGAATTAAACGATGCGATTTCGGATGTTGAGAGAAATTCCAATTAGCCCTCAGGCTTTAATAATAGGCTTATACGGTGCCTTTAAAAATTTAAGAGATTAAAAGCGTATAAACTCCACTCTAGGTTAATTATCCGACACTTTAAATATGTAAATATTGAATCGTTGACGACCGATCAGTTGTAAGGATACTTATCAAAATCCAGTGAACATCTAAAGCCTTCAAGTTGGGGCATCGAATTCTATTTATTAAAACAATATTTAGTTGGTGCACGAGGAAGCACATATACCTAAAATCCAACTGCGAAAATCAATGAACCAAAACAAGGAAAACGAATTCCAAAATTTTTAACGGAGAGGGGAATTGAACATTTGAGGGAATCCGGTTTTACTCCATTGGAAAAAGGCAATATTTGAATTTATGTTTTCAACAGTTGTAGAAACAGGTGTTCAACTAGTCCACTAAGTATTAATTCGAATAGACTAATGATATACCAAGACAAATTCATATGGAGGTCATTTAATGATGGCAAGAAATAGAAATGTTCCACCAAATTTGTTTCCGAATACCATGCCAAACGCCTTGCCTAATCAGATTGCTCCTATACAACAAATGCCAGCCCAATTCTGCCCACCACAACCATGTCCACCAATATACTGTCCGCCACAAGTGTTTCCGACACAGTATGATCCAGGACTAATTGACCCTGCACAACAATATGTAAAAACAAATTTATTTAATAAGGTTGTCAAGCATATCCACCCTTCTCATACGACAACAGTTAACAAACTGCATGTTAATCATCAGCACTATTTCCCACACACAGAGTCCTGTGTAAACGAATGCTGTGAAACACATACTATGTGCGGTGTTCCAGTCAACCCTTGTTGTCCTCCGATGGGACCATTTGGATTTTAGCTTCTCTTAACCCCAATTTTGGGGGTTATTTTTTATCATTTTCTGGACATTTGCATAAACTAAAATCATTCCTAGATACAAATGGTACACAAAGGGTACCTTTTTTATATAAAAATAAATCTCTTCTTAAGCAATCCAGCCCTTTAGCTGAATTACAAAATAATAAAGGCCTGACCAAACAAGCCCCAATTGTTGAAAACAATTAACAGATCAATAAGGTGAACAAATAGCCTACTAAATTCACTTAAAAAGGGGGTGTTATTCGCTGCCATCATCTCCCACATCATCATAATCCTCATTATCAATACCATCGATGATTCCATCATTATCATTATCATTATCATTGAAAAAGTCCTTAATGGAATCTAAAAAGCTGTTTTTCTCACTTTCATTTTCATTAGAATGATAACTACTCATAAAATTTTGTAGTGTAATTACTTGAACAGACTGCTGTTTATTTCTCGAAACAAAATAAAGAAAAATAATACCTATAATAATTATTAGGAGTATTATTAGAGCCACAAACACAAATTTATTCAAAAGAGTAACACCCCCCGACTTGTCCTATACTAATGGGTATGAAATTTTAGTGCTTTGATTACAAATTTTAACAGGCTTTTTAAAAAACACTGTGCCTTTAACTAACGGGTTCGGTTTAGGGGTACAAAATAAGAAAAAACACTATAAATGGGAGTACGTTTCTCATTCTTATTGGGCTATCTTTACTTGTTGGTTTATATAGGTTTATACCGTTTTAGCAAGGAAATTAGCGGTACAATTCGCACTTCAATTGGCAAGAGTCTGTTGTCCAGCAGACAATCTCCCAAATCTTTAATAAAATCAATCTAAGTTGATTTTAAGCCACCGTTCCCGAAGAAATTTATAACAGGCTGGTTAAATTAAAACAAATGATATTATGAGTTTTCAATTTAGTGAAATAATTCATAAAAAAAAAGCCGGTTTGTTTAACCTAAGCTCACTTGCTCATATTAGAAATAACGGAACTAAGGAATAATATATCCTCCCAAATCAAATCTCTTATACTAGGATTTGAGCACCTATTAAAGTCCATTTTGAGTCGCGAAATCTCTCTCTTCAACAGAAATATTTCTTTGTCCACCATCCAGTCTTTACCCCTCTGTCGTTTAATAATATATTTAACCTAATTACTTTGGCGTTAAACAAAAAATTATGTCAAAATTACTCATTTTTTGGTAATTTCTAATAGGAATTTGAACATAATTCAGAAGTTCAAATAAAAATACTTATAATCAAACAGGAAATTTCCAGAGTACAGAGGGGTATTAAGGGACCTATATAAAAAGTATTTTTGTTAAATGGAGATTAATTTTTAGGGAGCAGTTAGATGGGTTGCTGATAGTTCCTTCCATTTTGCTAAGCTGTGATTGGACAAAAGTGTTGAAAAAATTATTTGGCGGGTTTTGTATGGAAGGTATTACATTGCTTCAAAATAATAAGAGTGTTCACGTAAAAAGTCAGGCAATTGAAGAAGTGATGGTAATTCAGATAATGTTCCACGAGGGTTTATATCGATATCTACAATGTTGTAGCTCCATTCAATCTTAGAAGGGATATGAATGGCATTGATTCCTAATTCCAATGCAGGCTTAATATCAGTTTTAAGCGAATTTCCTATCATCCAGGTAAACCTTTTATCGGAATCAATCTTTGTTAGCACTTGTTCTAATGCTTTAGTATTTTTATGTTCAAAAATAAATATTCTGTCATTGAAAAAAGCTTGTAGCCCTAATTGAGTGATTTTTCTCATTTGGTTTCGCTTATCACCACCTGTAAATAAATATAATATATGTCCATCTTCACGCAATTTACTTAAGACCTCGTACATATACGGATATGGTTCCACCTCTATCTCAAATACACTTTGACCAACCTTACGGATTAATTCAATTTCATCCACTCTTAATCCCTTGCCGTATTTCGTACAGAAATAAAGATAGGTTGAAACAAGTGTATCTGGATACTTTGAGGAATCTAAGCCGTATTCCGCAACACTTTTTAAATCAAATTCTAATTGCTTTTGCTTTATTTTTTCAACGGGTATTGTGTTAAACCAATTCTTGATTAGTTCAACGAATTCCATTTTAGACTGTTCAAAGTATTTATTGCAGTGAATCAATGTATCGTCAAGATCCATTATTAAGGTTTGCTGATTCATTTACCGCGCCCCCTTTAATGTTGGTGTATATTAACTATATGATATAACACTGTTCCAATGATAAAAACAGCAAATCCTCCTTTTAAGACAGTACCTATGTATTAACGCATTTTATTTGGGTATAGGATTAATTCAGGATGTACGATGTCCACAACCTTATAAATGACTAATTAATCTTAGCACTAGATTCATTCCGTTTAGTGGACATACCAATTGTTACGTGGCGAACAAGGGAAGATATATGAGGCAATTAAATTGTATAACCAAGTCAATAATCTAAATCCATCTTTAAGTTCAGATTATTATAACAAAGCAAACTAAACTAGAAATCTTGGAAAACTAAATGAAGCTTTAGAGGCTTACAATAAAACAATTGAAAATGATTTAGAACACTCTTCAGCATACTTTAGTAAAGCATCAAAAGTATAGACAGTTACTTTCGAATGAAAAAATCTGAAATAGATCCTTATTGCATTAACCTGCCCGTTCGTAAGTACATTTCTTCACAATGTGCCTTTTTGGTCAAAATCCATCCACTTTAATTGAATACATTTCCTCGCAGCTTTTTATTGTCGACATCCACTCTATATTACCTGCAAATGTTTCTGAGCATTTAAATTCGATTTGTTTTGTCTGCTTACCAAAGATACACTCAATAAATCTAAGTAATCTCTTTTTCATCAGGATTACGGGAAGAACTATAATAAATTAAAAGTTTTTAGCAGTAGGTACAACTTGGCATCCTGTCAAATATACGAGTTGAAAAGGCACTTTTTAATTTTTCATAGGTTAAAGAATCCAATCCCCATCGTATGGTCATTTCCCCGTCTGGAAATGTGGCTTTAATTTTTGCATATCTTCCAATATCATCTTTTGAAACCTCCAGGATTTCAAACGGAGGTAACCCCCGATTACGTGTCATATTCATCCCTCAATACAACGGACTTAGCTTTAAAAAACTTGTTATTAAATATTAAACTTCACTTGAAAGTTACCCTTTTTAAAGTAAACTGTCCGTTACTTAAATAGATAAAAGCGATTCCTGATTATTCAAGAATCGCACTCCCTTCGCTTAATTTGGCGTTTTAATTAACATAAGATCATGTAAAGATTTGTACCTTAATCAACTCCAAACACAAACTGCCATTTCTTTTCAGTTCTTTCTCATATCGCAAAACAACGTTCTGTTTTAATAAACAAATAAAAAAGACCTTTAGGTTTTAGAAAATAAGTGACTAAAAGGGGGGGCATTCCCCAACTTTCTTGAGGGTTAACCCCAATGTTTTTAACGCATTAATTCTTTACCACTTTCCGCCATACTTCTAATATGCAAATCCATTTGTGGATAAGGTATATCAATATGATTCTCGGTAAATATCCTATTGATTCGAAAGTTGAGATTACTTTTTATCAAGCCTAATTTATTTGGATCCTGTATCCAGACATTCAATTCCAAATTCAGTGAAAAATTCCCAAAACCAACAAAACTTACAGATGGTTCGGGTGATACTAGAACAACTGGTGAAACGAGATGTTCTTCCATCGCTGCTTCGATTAGGAGGTCACTTACTTTTTCCACATCCGATCCATAAGCAACGCCAATAGGAATGACAAGGCACATTCTCGGGTCACCAAATGACCGGTTGATGACTTTTTGTTGTAAAAAATAGGAGTTTGGTACAATAATATGTTCATTCAATCCTGTTTTAATAATGGTTGCTCTCATATTAATTTTCTCAACATCACCAGTAATATTCTCAATAACAACGCGGTCCCCGACTTTAATGGGTCTTTCAAAAAGTAAAATAATCCCAGAGATGAAATTAGAGGCAATATTTTGAAGTCCGAATCCGATACCGACGCTGAGAATTCCTGCAAATACCGTTAAGGCACTAAGATTAATTCCAACAGTATTTAAACTCATTAGAATTGATATAATCATAATTGAATAATGGACAATTCGGTCAAAAGTAAATTGTGTACCTTTATCAAGGTTGTACCTGTGATAGATTCCAGGCAATATCAAATTCGTTAATAATTTTGACAACCGGATAGCTAAGGAAATAATCAGGATAGCAACAATGATAAGAAAAAGAGTAACATCAACACTTCCAAGTTTTATGATTTTTGCAAACATCCATTTTGCTTTGGGAAAGTACATAAGTAAAAAGACGAGAACTCCATAGAATGTGAACCAATTCACCATACTCTTGATCGCGTCAAAGTATTTCGGTAATTTCCTTGCACTCATCAAAAGAAACATTCGGATAAGATAAATTCCGAAAATTACACCAACAATAATAAACAAACTACTATAATCAAAAGTTCGAAACCATGCTGTATTTATTGAAAACTTCAACTATCTGCATCCCCTTGCCACCTTTTAATTTGTAAAAACAGCCGTTTCATATTATAACATTTATACTAATCTCATTCTCGAGGTATTTCAGCCTATTTTTTTAGTGATATTGTTGGTGAATAAAATAAAAACCACTGCCGCTTCGTAAGAAATGCTGAACAAATTTTAATGAAGATATCCCTTAAGGACTACAACTAAAATTTCGGGCAGATGGATTCAGTTTTTCACAAACAGATATTTAGCAGATTAAATAAAAATTAGCCAAAAGCATAGACTCCCTAAAATTTGAAAAAATGCATACAGTTATTTAAGGATAACAGCTGTACGCTAGAGGGGGATTCTATTCTCTCAGCTAATTCTGAAAACAATCTTCAATTTTTAACTAGTATTGTCAAAATGTCACGGATAATGCTTGGCTCAATTTTCCATATATATTTAAATTTGTTAATTCAATATCCATCTCTGTAGCCGTTTTAGCCATATTTGGGGAAAATCCTGTAATTACAACTACTGTGCCTACTAGTTTCAATCCACCTATTAGTTCAAATAGTCTTTGAAAGATTACAGTATCAATATTTGTTACACCAGAAAAGTCTATAATCAAGTTTCTAACATCTAGTTTTACAACTTGATGCAATGTGTTGTTCGTTAAATTATCCATACGTGACTCTGAAAATTTTCCCACAAGAGGCATCACTCCATCAGTATTGTTAATTAAAACAATAGGAGCAGTAACATCTTCCAAGTTTTTCTCCATTGCTAACTTACTTTGGTCAGTTTGTTGGTTAAATTTCTTTGTAGTCATTCTGATGGCTTCATCAAAAGCAAAAATAATTGTTTCATATATCTGGAGCCCATCGTCTAAGTTATCACCGTCGATAATTTTCGAAGTACGCAAATATTTAAGTTTTGGTGGCTGTTAAAATAATCGGCAACCTTATTGTTTACGTTAGCTCAACAAGCAAAAAAATCGCCGTAGCGATCCCTGTCTTTAACTCTTGCACCCAGTTTAAGTGAAATTCTTCACAAAATAACCTATGTATAAAAAAGTTTTCTAACAGGAAAACCCTTTTTATACATCCAGTTAGTGAAGAAAAAAATAAGTTAGACTTCTATCGTCTTTTAAATTCCAATCCACAAAAATATCTGTAACTGGCTTTTTAAAAATTTCATCAAAATGACCATGTTGGTAGAAATATTTTTTTTCCAACTTATCCTTAGTTACTAGAAGTGCTTGTTCATAACCGTTTTCAATCAGTGCTTTTTCAATCGGAACTAATATTCCATAACGTTTTACCAGATACAGCTTCGGAGTTATTTGAAAAGCTTCGATTTTATCTGGTTTTTTTTGTACTAAAATACTTATACGTTCAACCTCACCAATAAAATCCTTATACTCTGGAAATGGTTCAACTGATTTAAAGGAAGGGATTTCTTTTTCAAAAACAGCAGTAATCATTCCTGTATTATTAAGATAGTTCCAGTCATGATAGAGGCTTTGGACATCCTGTTGAAATTCTAATTCGAGAATTCCCTTCAGCTCTGTAAGGATTGTTTTCATAACAACATTTCGTGAAATTTTAGCATTGTCTATGTCTTGGTTCTCAATTAGAACATTTTCAATTGGTGATAGAAATCCTCGTATGTAGAAAATAAGAAAACGACTTCTAGAGAAAGGATAGCAGGAAAGTGGACCCTTACCAAAGTTTTGTCTTAATAATTTACTAACAAAACTGCTTATTTCCATTATTTTTTGTGTTGGAGCAGCCATGTATGAGAATCACCGCCTAGAAAAAGATTATAAATCCTGTTAATAATACATACCCAAAGAATAAAACAATTCTATCAATTTCTTAAGATTTTTTTCAATTTTATTCCTATAACAACTCTGGAATTAGTAGCCCAAAGTTTTCCCATTTCAGAGGATGTAAAGGGTGAGGTTTCGTCTAATTCGATTGGACCTAATTTTATTGGTTTCAACACATTCATTGAATTTAATTCTTTGTCCCTGGTCAATACTAACCCTCTTTTCCCTCATTTTCGTTTACGGTATCCACTGGATAATAATTTAATTCCAATATCCATTTTCTTAAACTATTCTGCCCATTTAGTACAATAAGAAAAAGCTGCCGCAACGACAGCCCGTTTTTCATTCTTGCACCCGTTACTTGAATAACTTGCTAATCCATGAACGGTCAGAAATAATTAACATATCTACAACATCGGAAGCAACTTTCTCGAAATCTTCTTCAGATTTTGCATTCTCAAAATCAAACCATAAACCATCTTCATCTTTTGATTTGGACCCTAACCTAAATCGTTCGTTTAAATCCTGGGCAGTAACTTTGTTAGGTGGGACTTGCTCTCCCCAATGTGTTGTTAAACCCTCAATCGAACAAGTCGCCAACTCAACTACAAATGAACCACCCCACCTGTTGAATTGAAACGAAATTAATTCAATGTTAGTTTCATTTTTTCTTCTAAAGTGAGGCA